>NZ_BOPB01000004.1 GCF_016863535.1 Micromonospora lutea | reverse complement strand
CGTCACCTACCGGTGACGCCCGCCGCACCGCGTAGCATCCGGCAGGATTGTGCTGACCGGAACCGACGCACCAGGAGAATCCAGATGAACCAGGCAGCGAGCAAGCCCGAGATCGGTCCGATCGAGGGTGCCCCGCCGGCCGACCTCGTGATCGAGGACATCACCGTGGGCGACGGCCCGGAAGCGCAGCCCGGGCAGGTGGCCCGCGTGCACTACGTCGGCGTGTCCCACTCCACCGGCGCCGAGTTCGACGCCTCCTGGAACCGGGGCGAGCCCTTCGACTTCCCGCTCGGCGGCGGACGGGTCATCGCCGGCTGGGACCAGGGCGTGGTGGGCATGCGGGTGGGCGGCCGGCGTCGGCTGACCATCCCGCCGCACCTCGGGTACGGCAGCCAGGGCGCGGGTGGGGTCATCAAACCCAACGAGACCCTGGTCTTCGTGGTCGACCTGCTCGGCGTCCGCTGAGATCGCGCGTCCGGCGCCGGCCCCCGTGCCCGGCGCCGGACGCGTCATCGGCACCCCGTGCCGATGACGCCGGCGGCGGTGCGTTTTCGACCGGTCACACCGCGGCGAGCAGCCGCTCCGGCGTGACGTCGACAACCGGGATGACCTGCCGCAGGCCGGTGGTGCGCAGCACTCGCTCCACCACCGGTGGCGGGTCGACCAGCACCAGGGCGCCGCCCTGCGACCGCACCCAGAGCCGGGCCGCGACCAGCGTGCGCACCCCGGCCGCGGAGAGCAGCCGGACCTCGGAGAGATCCACCCTCAGCTCACCGCGGGTGGGCGCCGCCCAGAGAGCGGCGCGGAACGCCGCAACCGTGGCGATGTCGATCACACCGGCCACGCGAACGCACACTGCCTCGTCGGACACGGTGGTCTCGACGTGGAACCGCTCCTCGTGCTGTCGCATAGGGCGAACCTATCCCCCGCCACCGACACTTCCACCCTGCTCGACGGTGGTTCCGGGTAAGCCCAGGGCATGACCCGCAGGGCGGTCGTGTCCACCCTAGGGACCATCCCGCACCTGGCGTGACGGCCGTCCGGGGACCGAGCCGGGCCGACCCACGTCGGGGTGGCCCGGCGCGTACGCTGGGTCAGCCCCCGCTCGCCGATGGCTGCGGTTCGGGCGACCCTCCGGCGACCGCTCCCGGGTCCGGCGCCTGGGTCGGGGTGGGCCGCAGATTGGCGGGCACCGGCAGCGCGCTGCCCTTGGCGAACTGCTCCCAGCTGACGTTCCACGCCGTCCAGCCGTTGCCCTCGTCCAGGGCGACCTCGGTGCCCTTGACGGTCACCAGGTCCCCGACCTGGGTGATACCCATCAGCCAGTCCGCGTTGGCCGCCGACAGGTTGGTGCATCCGTGCGACACGTTGGTGTATCCCTGATCCCCCTCCGACCAGGGTGCGCCGTGGATGAACTCACCGCCCCAGGTGAGTCGCTGCGCGTCCTCGACGTCGACCACGTACGGATCGGCTGAGCCCCGGGTGTCGAAGGTGGTGAAGTCGTGCTTTTCCATGATCACCATCTTGCCGCTGGACGTCGGCGTGCTCGGTTTGCCGAGACTGACCGGCAGCTTGCGCAACAGCTTGCCGTCCCGGATCACCGACATCTGCTTGCTGGCGTTGTCGATCTCCAACTGGATGTCTCGACCGATCTTCGAGGTGGCCCGCCGGTCGGCGTCACCGACGCTCTCCTTGCCGATCGGCAGGCCCTCCAACGCGGCGCGAACCTTGATCGTCGTACCTGGTCGCCAGAAGTCGGGTGCCCGGTAATAGACCTGACTGCCGTCGGACACCCAGGACCAGGTGCCCGGCTGCGGCGGATCCGTTTTCACGAACAAACGGCGCTGCACATCCGCCCGAGCCTCTTTGGGAATCGGCGGGTCGAAGGCGACGGTTACCGGCATCGCGGTGCCGTACGTCCGATCACCGGCGAAATACAAAGTGCTCGTGATAGCCGGTTTGGATGATTTCGGCTGGGTCGTGAAGGACGTCCTACGGGTTACCGTCTTTCCGGAGTCGCCGGTGGCGGTGACCTCCGCGGTGTACGTCCGCTTCGGCTCCAGAGTCTTGCTGGGCACCCAGCCGGAACCGTCCTCGCGCGGCTCCGCCGGGACGGTCGCGCCCTTGTCGTCGGTGATCCGGACGGCGGTGACCCGCCCGTGCGTGACCTGGGTGCCGATCTCCCCGGTGACCGGCACGTCGCGGGTGCCCTCGGCCGGCGTCACGGCCAGTTCCGGGTGGGCCTGCGCCTCGGCGGGCTGCCCGGGCCTGCGGTCGCCGGTGCACGCGCCCAGCGCCAGCGGTGCCGCTGCGACGCTCACCGCCAACAGCGTCAGTCGCCGCCTCAACATCATGATGCGTCTCCCCCGTTTATCGCCGCTTCCTCGCCACATTCTCCCTAGCTCGGCACCGACGTTTTCGCGGTTTCGGCCAAGAGCGGGGTCATGGCATGGAGAAACCTTTCCCGTAATCGCACCCGGGCGAACGGAAAATGTCAGCGATGACGTTTCGGGCGATCTCGGCCGGGGGTGGGGCTATGTCCGGCGTCGTACCACGGACCACCTTCGCGGCCCACGCGTCCGCACCCGGCCCCGCGCCGGTCGTGGCGTCGATCGGGGTGCGCCTCCACATCCCGGTGGAGGACGGGACGAACCCCCGATCGACGCCGCCGTCAGACCGTGGCGATCAGCAACGCGGGCTGCTCGACACAGTCCGCCACGTGCCGCAGGAACCCGCCGGCCACGCCGCCGTCACAGACCCGGTGGTCGAAGGTGAGGCTCAACTGCGTCACCTTCCGGACCGCCAGCTGACCGTCGACGACCCACGGCTTGTCCACGATGCGGCCGACACCGAGCAACGCGGCCTCCGGGTGATTGATGATCGGGGTCGAGCCGTCGACGCCGAACACCCCGTAGTTGTTCAGCGTGAAGGTTCCCCCGGTGAGCCGGGACGGCGGCAGTTCACCGGCCCGGGCCGCGGCGGTGGTGGTGGCGAGTTCGGTCGCGAGTTCGGTGGTGGTGAGCCGCTCGGCGTCCCGCAGCACCGGCACCACCAGGCCGCGGTCGGTCTGGGCGGCGATGCCCAGGTGCACCCCGGCGGACTGGATGATCCGCTGTCCCTCGGTGTCGACCCGCGCGTTGAGCTGTGGGTACCGGCGCAGCCCGGACAGACAGATCCGCGCGAGCAGGGCCAGAATGCTGACCGGGTGGTCCGGCCGGGCGGCGTTGATCGCGGCCCGGGTCTGGAGCAGGGCGGTGGCGTCGGCGTCGACCCAGATGGTCACCTCGGGGATCTCCCGGCGACTGCGGGAGAGCTTGTCCGCGATGGTCCGGCGGATACCGGTCAACGGGATGACGAGGTCCGACGCGGTCCCGAGCGGGTCGGTCACGGGCGGCTCGGGCAGCACCGTGAGCCGGGCCGCAGGGGTCGGGTCGGTGCTGAGGCCGGCGGCCACCTCCACGTCGGCTCGGCGGATCACGCCGCCCGGGCCGCTGCCGCGCACCGTGTGCAGATCCACCCCGTGCTCGCGGGCCAGCCGCCGCACGATCGGCGAGATGACCAGTGCCGGCACCGGTGCGGCAGGCCCGCCGGCCGGGACCGGCGCGGTGGCTGACGGGTGGGCGCCGGCGACCGGCGTCGACCTCGCGCCCGCCGGGATCGTCGCCGTGCCGTTGGCGGACGCGACGGCCGCGAGTCGGGAACGGCGCCGCCGCCGGGAGCCGCCGTGTCCGGTGCCGTACCCGATCAGGACGTTGCCGGAGCCGGCCCGCTCCTCCTCCCGGTAGACCGCGTGCCCGGCCGGCTCACCGCCGTCGGCCGGCCCGCGGACCGACTCGGCGACGGTGATCAGGGGCTGGCCCACCGGGCGTACCTCGCCCTCGACGCCGTGCAGCGCGACGACCCGACCGGCGTACGGGCAGGGCACGTCCACGACCGCCTTGGCCGTCTCGACCTCGACCACGGTCTGGTCCACGGTGACCGTGTCGCCGACCGCGACCCGCCACTGCACGATCTCCGCCTCGGCGAGACCCTCACCGAGATCCGGCAGGAGGAAAACCTTCTCGGTCATGCCGCACTGTCCTCGGTCAGCCAGCGTCGGTCGGGCTGGTCGTCCCACTGCAACCGGGCCACCGCGTCCAACACCCGGTCGACCGACGGCAGGTGGGTGTGCTCCAGCATCGGCGCCGGGTACGGGATGTCCAGCCCGGCCACCCGCAGCACCGGGGCGTGCAGCGCGTGGAAGCAGCGCTCCTGCACCCGGGCGGCGATCTCCGCGCCCACCCCGGCGAAGCCCTGTGCCTCCTGCACCACCACGCACCGCCCGGTACGCCGCACCGAGGCGGCGATCGTGGCGTCGTCGAAGGGCACGATGGTGCGTACGTCGACCACCTCCAGGTCCCACCCCTCCTCGCGGGCGGCCTCGGCGGCTTCCAACGCGACCGGGACGGCCGGACCGTACGCGATCAGGGTGGCGTCGCGCCCGGACCGGCGTACGACCGCCCGGCCGAACGGCTCGGTCCGGGCCGGCAGCGCGGTCTCGGCGGCGGCGAAGTAGAGCTTCTTCGGCTCCATGAACACCACCGGGTCGGGGTCGTCGATCGCCTCCCGCAGCAGCGAGTACGCGTCGTCGACGGTCGCCGGGGTGACCACCTTCAGGCCCGGGGTGTGCGCGTAGTACGCCTCCGAGGAGTCGCAGTGGTGCTCCACCCCGCCGATGCCGCCGGCATAGGGCACCCGGATCACCATCGGCACGCTCAGCGCGCCCCGGGTGCGGTTGCGCAGCTTCGCCACGTGGGAGGCGATCTGCTCGAACGCCGGGTACGCGAACGCGTCGAACTGCATCTCGACCACCGGCCGCAGCCCGGACATGGCCAGTCCGACGGCGAATCCGACGATCCCGGCCTCTGCCAGGGGTGTGTCGAAGCAGCGCTTGTCGCCGAAGCGGGCCTGCAGTCCGTCGGTGATCCGGAAGACCCCGCCGAGCTGGCCGACGTCCTCGCCGAAGACGAGCACCCGCTCGTCGTCGAGCATCGCGTCGGCGAGCGCGGCGTTGAGCGCCTTCGCCATGGTCATGGTGGCCATCAGGCGTCCCCCTCCGCTGCCGCGGCCAGTTCGGCGCGCACCTGTTCCCGCTGCTCCACCAACTGCGCGGTGGGTTCGGCGTAGACGTGGTCGAAGAGGCTGAGCGGGTCGACCGTGGGTTGGGTGTTCATCCTTTCCCGGAGCTGGGCGGCGTACGTCTCGGCCTGCTCGGCGATCTCGGCGACGGCCGCGTCGTCGAGCACGTCGCGGCCACGCAGGTAGGTTTCCAGCCGCACGAGCGGGTCGCGGTCGCGCCACGCCTCGACCTCCTCGGCGTCGCGGTAGCGGGTCTGGTCGTCGGCGTTGGTGTGCGGCTCCATCCGGTAGGTGTGCGCCTCGACCAGGAACGGTCCCTTTCCGGCACGGGCGTAGGCGACCGCGCGGTTGAGCACGGCGAGGACGGCCATCGGGTCGTTGCCGTCGACCTGCTCGCTGGGGACGCCGTAGCCGACGCCCTTGTGGGCGAGCGACGGCGCGGCGGTCTGCCGGGACAGCGGGACGCTGATGGCGTACCGGTTGTTCTGCACGAAGTAGACGACGGGCGCCTTGAAGACGGCGGCGAAGTTGACTCCCTCGTGGAAGTCGCCCTCGCTGGTGGCACCGTCGCCGATGTAGACCAGGGCCACGGTGTCGCGCCCCTGGTACGACTCCCCGTAGGCCAGGCCCGCGGCGTGCACGCACTGGGTGGCCAGCGGGGTGCACTGCGGCGCGGTGCGCCGCTGCGCCGGGTCGTAGCCACAGTGCCAGTCACCGCGCAGCAGCGTCAGCACCTCGACCGGGTCGATGCCACGGGCGGTCAACGCCATCGACTCGCGGTAGGTCGGGAAGACCCAGTCGTCGTCGCGCAGCGCCAGGACGCCGCCGACCTGACAGGCCTCCTGGCCCCGGGAGGACGGGTAGACGGCCAGCCGGCCCTGCTTGGTCAGCGCGGTCGCCTGCGCGTCGAAGCGCCGGCCGACGACCATCCGCCGGTACATCTCGCGCAGCGTCTCGACGGGCGGTTCGGGGTAGTCCGCGCGGGCCGGCAGCAGGGTGCCGTCCGGGTTGAGCAGCCGGACCGGATCGGTCTGGGGCAGCAGGCCGGCGGCGGGGTCGGGCGCGGCCGGGGTGGCCGGCCGCCGCGTACGCGGGGATGCCCTGCGGGCCGCCTGGGGGGTGGTGGTCACGGCGGAACCTCCTGGACGTGTGGTGGCCCTATGCTCCTGCTGTCGGATGATTGACTCAAGATGCCCGGTGAACGCGGGACAGATGGCACTCAGGGAGGCCGTGATGAGCCAGGAGGCTGCCGAGGAGGCGGACCGGCGGGGCGGAACGGGACGTTCGGCCGTCACCCTCGACGAGGTGGATCGGCGGATCCTCGACGAGCTGACCCGTGATGGTCGGCTCTCCATCCGGACCCTCGCCGAGCGGGTGCACGTCTCACGGACCAACGCCTACGCCCGGGTCGAGCGGCTGCTGCGCGACGGGGTGCTCACCGGTTTCGCCGCGCGGGTCGCCCCGGAGGCGGCCGGCCTGGGCACCTCGGCGTACATCGCGCTGACGATCAGGCAGAACACCTGGCGGGAGGTGTCCGCGGAGCTGGCCCGGGTGCGCTACGTCGAGCATGTGGCGCTGCTCAGCGGCGAGCACGACGTGCTCGCGCTGGTCCGGGCGCCGGACAACGCCACCCTGCGGGACGTGGTGCTGGACCGGGTGCAGCGCATCGCCGGCGTGCTCGCCACCCGCAGCTGGCTGGTCTTCGAGGAGTACGACGGGGTGCGCAGCCCGTGGGCGTGACCGCTCAGCGCTCGGGCGGCGGGTCCAGGCCCTCCCGGTCGGCCAGTTCCAACAGCGGAGCCAGGGAGAAGCGGTGCTCGTCCAGGCCGGCGTGCGGGTCGCCCCGCTCGGCGAACCGGCCCGGCATGGTGGTCACGTCGAAGTCCTCCGGCCGGACGTCGTCCAGCTCCGCCCAGTCCAACGGCGCGGAGACCAACGCGGCCGGCGTCGGCCGGATCGAGTACGCCGAGGTCATGGTGTGGTCCCGGGCCATCTGGTTGTAGTCGACGAAGACCGGCCGGTCCCGCTGTTCCCGCCACCAGGTGGTGGTGACCAGGTCCGGGCGGCGTCGCTGCATCTCCCGGCCGAGGGCCAGCACCGCCCGGCGGCAGTCACCGAAGCTCCACCGGGGCTCGATCGGCACGTAGACGTGCAGGCCCCGCCCGCCGGTGGTCTTCGGGTAACCGACCAGACCGAGTTCGTCGAGGAAGCCGCGGACCTGCTGCGCCACGGGCACCACCTGGTCGAACCCGACCCCCGGCTGCGGGTCCAGGTCGATTCGCAGCTGATCCGGCCGCTCCACGTCCGCTCTGGTCACCGGCCACGGATGGAAGCGCAGCGTGCCGAGGTTGACCGCCCAGATCACCACCGCCAACTCCCCCGGTGCGATCTCGTCGGCGCTGCGTCCGCTGGGGAAGGTGATGTGGGCGGTGCCCACCCAGTCGGGCGCGCCGGCCGGCACCCGCTTCTGGTAGAACGCGTCACCCCGGTTGTCCTGCCGGGTGGCGATGGTCGCGCCCTCGAACACGCCACGCGGCCACCGTTCCAGCATGGTCGGTCGGTCCCGCAGCGCGCGCAGGATGCCGTCGCCGACGGCGAGGAAGTAGCGCACCACGTCCAGCTTGGTCAGCCCCCGCTCGGGGAAGTACGGCTTGTCCAGGCTGGTGACGCGGACCGTCCGCCGCCCCACCTGGATCTCCTCCGCCGCCGTCGCCACATCTGCGAGGGTACGACGACAGGCATCGGCTTGCCGGCTCGATCACCAGGCCGTCGACGGTGTCCCCTCCGGTGCCGGCAGGATCTGCCGCAACCGACCCGGGGGTACCCGACGCGGCTGCCACTCCCTCGGGTAGCCCACCGACACCTCCTCGAACCGCACCCCGTCGTGCCAGCTGGTACGCGGAATGTGCAGGTGGCCGTAGACCACCGCGGCGGCGTCGAAGCGTACGTGCCAGTCAGCGGTGGCGTCGGTGCCGCACCACTGGGCGAAGATCGGATACCGCAGGACGCGTGTCACCTCCCGGACCAGCGGCCAGTGGTTCATCAACACGGTCGGCAGCGCCGGATCGCGCTCGGCGAGCCGGCGGGCGGTCTCGGCCACCCGGGCCGCGCACCACGCCGAACGGCTCTGGTACGGGTCGGGGTGCAGCAGGAACTCGTCGGTGCAGACGATGCCGGTGCGGTACGCCTCGGCCAGCGCCGCCTCGGGGGTGTCGAAACCGTCCGGCCGCCAACTGTGGTCGTAGAGCAGGAACAACGGCGCCACCGTCACCGGGCCGCCACGCCCCTGCCACACCGGGTACGGGTCCTCGGGGGTGACCACGCCGAGGTCACGGCAGAGCTCGACCAGGTGCGCGTAGCGCGCCGCGCCGCGCAACGTCACCGGATCGCCGGGCGGCGTCCACAGCTCGTGGTTGCCCGGCGACCAGACGACCCGGGCGAACCGGTCGGCCAGCAGCCGCAGCGCCCACTCCACCTCGGCGACCGTGTCCCCCACGTCACCGGCGACGAGCAGCCAGTCCTGCGGCGTTCTCGGACGTATCCCCTCGACGATGGTCCGGTTCTCCGGATGCCGCACGTGCAGGTCGCTGATGGCCAGGAGGCTGCCAGCACTGTCCGTTCCCGCCATGTGATCGATCGTAGTGATCGCCCGGACCGCGCCCGACCGGCACTGCGGCCGCCGGGACGGGGTACCCGGTAGGATCCCCTCGGGCCGTGACTGGCGCATTGGAGATGGAGAACCATCGGGGAGCGGTCCCGTCACGAGGACGCATGCCGAGCGCCTGGGCCTTCCGTACGTCACCTGGAGGTCGCATGCCGCGCAACGCCGAATCCACCGCCTTCCGCAGCGCTCTTGAGGTGATCCGTGGTGTCGAGCCACGGGTCGCCGACGCGATCGGGGCGGAGCTGGCCGACCAGCGTGAATCGCTCAAGCTGATCGCCAGCGAGAACTACGCCTCCCCGGCGACGTTGCTGGCCATGGGCAACTGGTTCAGTGACAAGTACGCCGAGGGCACCGTCGGACGGCGGTTCTACGCCGGCTGCCAGAACGTGGACACCGTCGAGGCGCTCGCCGCCGAGCACGCCCGGGAGCTGTTCGGCGCGACGCACGCGTACGTGCAGCCGCACTCGGGCATCGACGCCAACCTGGTGGCGTTCTGGGCGATCCTGGCCGACCGCGTCGAGGCACCGGCGCTGCGGCGAGCCGAGGCGCGCCACGTCAACGACCTGACCGAGGCGGACTGGTTCGCGCTGCGGCGCGAGCTGGGCGACCAGCGGATGCTCGGCATGTCGCTGGACGCCGGCGGGCACCTCACCCACGGTTTCCGGCCGAACATCTCCGGCAAGATGTTCGACCAGCGCAGCTACGGCACCGACCCGGCCACCGGCCTGGTCGACTACGACAGGGTCGCCGAGATCGCGCGTGAGTTCCGCCCGCTGGTGCTGGTCGCCGGCTACTCGGCGTACCCGCGCAAGGTCAATTTCCGGATCATGCGGGAGATCGCCGACTCGGTCGGCGCCACCTTCATGGTGGACATGGCCCACTTCGCGGGCCTGGTCGCCGGCAAGGTCTTCACCGGCGATTTCGACCCGGTGCCGCACGCGCACATCGTCACCACCACCACTCACAAGTCGCTGCGTGGCCCGCGCGGCGGCCTGGTGCTCTGCGGCCCGGAGCTGGCCGACCAGGTCGACCGGGGCTGCCCGATGGTGCTCGGCGGCCCGCTGCCGCACGTGATGGCCGCCAAGGCCGTGGCACTCGCCGAGGCCCGCCGGCCCGACTTCGCCGACTACGCCCGGCAGGTCGTCGACAACGCGCAGGCGCTCGCCGAGGGCCTGCTGCGCCGGGGCGCCAAGCTGGTCACCGGCGGCACCGACAACCACCTGGTGCTGATCGACGTGACCGGCTACGGGCTGACCGGTCGGCAGGCCGAGCAGGCGCTGCTGGACTCGGGCATCGTCACCAACCGCAACGCCGTGCCGCAGGACCCCAACGGCGCCTGGTACACCTCCGGCATCCGGGTGGGCACGCCGGCACTGACCACCCGTGGGCTCGGCACGGCCGAGATGGACACCACCGCCGAGCTGATCCACACCGTGCTCAGCCAGACCAGCGCCGGAGCGAACCCGGACGGCACCGCCTCCAAGGCCAAGTACGTCCTCGACCCGGCCCTCGCGGACAAGATCAGTCGCCAGGCCGGTGACCTGCTCGGCGGCTTCCCGCTCTACCCCGACGTCGAGCTGGGCTGACAACGGGCGCGCCGGGCCGGGATGCCCCGACCCGGCGCGCTCGGTGGTATCCGGCCCGGCTCAGGCGAGCGGGCGTTTGAGGTGGTAGCGGTGCACCTCGGTGCTGCCCTGCACGTTGTTCACGTCCTCGGCGGCGGAGACGAGTTCCCAACCGTCGCGCCCGGCGCGGTTGAGATGGGCGATGGCGGTGTCGCCGTACGCCGTGATGTCCTTGCGGGACCCGTCGGGGCCGTACCAGACGAACGAGACATGAAAATTGCGGCCCTGCCCCTGGTAGCGGCGGACCAACAGAGCGTATTCCCAGGCAACCATGTCGCCCATTATGACCGTCCATCCAGGACGACGGCAGGGCAGCGATCACCTGTTGCAAACGGATGAACGCGATGAGTCGCCATCCGGTGCCGGTCAGCCCACCGGCACCGTGCGCAGGGCGCGGGCCGCCGCCGGATCGGCGCAACCGGCCAGGGCCAACGCGTCCCGCAGTTCGTCGGCGAGCAGGGACAGCGCGGTGCTGGCCGCCGCTTGCCCACCGGCCGCCAGGGCCCAGAGCATCGGCCGACCGACCAGGACACCGTCGGCACCCAGCGCCAACGCGCGCAGCACGTCGACGCCGCTGCGGATCCCGCTGTCCAGCAGCACCTCGCACCGCTCACCGACGGCCGCCACCACCTCGGGCAGCATGGTGGCGCTGGCCGGGGCACCGTCGAGCTGCCGGCCGCCGTGGTTGGACACGACCACCGCCTGCGCACCCGCGTTGACGGCGCGTACGGCGTCGGCCGGGTCGAGGATGCCCTTGACGACCAGCGGCAGGTCACACCGCTCCCGTAGCCACCGCAGATCCGCCCAGCCCAGGGCCGGGGCGAAGGGCGCGTCGTGCGGCGCGGACAGCGGGGTGACGCCCGGCGTACCGCCGTGAGCCAGGTCGTCGCGACCGCCTGGCAGGTTCGGCGGGACCAGTTCCGGTGGCAGTCGGAAGGCGTTGCGCAGGTCCCGGAGCCGGCGACCGAGCACCGGCACGTCCACCGTGACCACCAGTGCCCGGCACCCGGCCGCCCGGACCCGCGTCAGCAGGTCGGCCACCAGCGAGCGGTGGCGCAGCCAGTACAGCTGGAACCAGACCTCGGCACCGGTGGCGGTGACCTGCTCGATCGGTGTGCTGCCGAGGATGCTGGCCAGGTACGGCACGTCGGCGGCGCGGGCCGCGGCGGCCAGCGCCGGCTCGCCGTCGGGATGCACCAGCCGTTGGTACGCCATCGGCGCCACCCCCACCGGCATCGCGTAGTCCCGGCCGAGCAACCGGGTCCGTAGCGTCGGAGTGGTCACTCCGGTCAGCACCCTCGGCAGCACGCCGACCCGGTCCAGGGCGCTGCGGTTCCCACCGAGGGTGACCTCGGCACCACTGCCACCGTCCACGTAGTCCCAGACGTGCGGCGGCAGCACCGTCCGGGCCAGGCCGGCGAAGTCGGCCAGACAGGCCGGGGGTGGACCGGACGTGATCTCCATGCGGTCCACCATCGTCGACCCGAGGCCGTCACGCCAGCGCGGGCGGTCACCGGGCGGCGAGGTCCGGACGGAAGGAGCCGGACCGGACGGGACCCCACCGCGCGCGTCACCTGGCGTACCGTCGGGAGATGGCGAGTTGGGACGACGTACGCCGAATCGCGCTGGGCCTGCCGGAGACCAGCGAGCGGCCCTCCTACAACGGGGTGTCCGCGTGGCGGGTGAAGGACAAGGCGTTCGTCTGGGAACGCCCGCTACGCGGCAACGAGCTCCACGACCTCGGATCGGCCGCACCGGACGGTCCGATCCTCGGGGTCCGGGTGGCCGACCTCGGCGTCAAGGAAGCGTTGCTCGCCGACGACCCGGGCCTCTTTTTCACCACGCCACACTTCGACGGTTACCCGTCGGTGCTGGTCCGGCTGGACCGGATCGATGTTGCCGAGCTGACCGAGCTGATCGTGGAGGCCTGGTACGCCCGCGCCCCGAAACGTCTCGCCGCGACGTACCGCGCCGAGGAGGCGCAACGGTAGCGGTCACCGGGTGCCGCCGAACGACACGGGGCGGGTCGGTTCGGGCGTTGCCTGCGGTGCCCGGGCGGTGGGCCGGATGAGTCGTTCGCCGAGCGCCAGCACCAGAGCCACGACGCTGAGCAGCACGCCGATCAGCACCGTGCTGTGCACGCCATGGCTGGGCAGGGTGATCCCACCGACGAAGGCACCACCGGTGATGCCCACGTTGACGGCGGCGGAGACCGTGGCGGCGGCGAGGTCCGAGCGCCCCGGCGCCACCTGTAGGACGAGGCCACCGAGGGTCGCGGTGAACGCGGCGAAAGCCAGGCCGGCCAGCGCGATCAGGCCGACGGCCGCGGCGGGTTGGTGGCCCAGCGTGTACAGCCCGAACAGGGCCAGCGACTGCAGCGCGACCGTCGTGACCAGGGCGAGCCAGGGGCTGCGATCCACCAGCATGCCGATGGCGAGGATGCCGAGCACGCTGGCGATGCCGCGGACCAGCAGGACGGCGCCGACCGAGGCGGCGGGCATCGCGCTGACCTCGGTCACGAAGAGGGCGATGTAGGTGTAGGCGGCGATCGCGCCGGCGGTCGCCGACACGGCCACGGTCACCAGCAGCCAGAAGCGGCGGGCGTCGGGAGCCGCGCCACGGGCGGCGTGTCCCTGCTCCGGCCGCGTCGCGGGCAGCAGTGCGGCGACCACGACGAACACGACCGCGCCGAGCCCGGCCACCGCCAGGAACGAGGCCCGCCAGCCGGCGCGTTCGCCGAGCCAGATGCCCGCGGGGACGCCGAGGGCCAGGGCGATGTTGCCGCCGGCGAACACGATCGCGACCACCCGCCCGCGTAGACCCGGTCGGAACAGCTCCGCGGCCGCCGGCACCACCACCGCCCAGAACAACGCGTGCGTCGCCGCGGTCACCATCCGGGTCGCCATCAGCAACGCGAAGGTGCTCGCGAACACCGCCATCACGTTGCTGACCACGAAGCCGGCCAGCAGCGCCGACAGCAGCCGTCGGCGAGGAACCCGGCGGACCAGGGCGGTCAACGGGACGGAGGCGACCATCACCACAGCGCCGTACGCGGTGACCAGCATGCCCACGTCCGCGGGTGAGACGACCAGGTCCGTGGCCATCGGCAGCAGCAGCCCGATGGGCAGCGCCTCGGCGGTGGTGTAGAGGAAGGTCCCGCCGGACAGACCGATCAACACCGCTGTCGCCCGTCCGCGTCCCATGCACTCTCCTCTGTTACCGCCTAAACGCATTACGACGGAAACACTAGAGAGCCGTGCATCATCGGTCAACTGGTAAAGTCGGTTTTGATGGAAACATTCGAGGGTGTCAGGAGGCTGCGCCTGGTGGGCGGCAACCTCGCGTTGGACTTCGTGAACACCCGCACCGGACCACCGGTCGGGTCACCCGACGGCGACGTGCTCACCGGCTACCCCGAGCTGGTCGCCTGGGCCGGATACGCGGGCACCCTCACCGAAGCCGAGGTGACCAGGTCGCTCCGCCTGAGCCACGACGACCCGGACGCCGCGCAGGCCGCCTTCGGACGAGCGCTGCGCACCCGCGACCGTCTCGACGAGGTGTTCCGGGCCCTGGCCACCGGCCGGAGCCCGAGTGGCGCGGATCTGGCCCACCTACGCGACGAGGAAGCGGACGCACTCGCCCACGCACTACTCGACCGGGCCGGCAGCTACGTCTGGACCTGGCGGGACGATCACACAGCGGCCCGGCCGCTACGGCCGGTGGTCCACGCGGCAGTCCAACTGCTCACCACCGGCGCGCTGGACCGGATCAAGGGATGCGGCGGCTGCCGCTTCCTGTTCCACGACGAGAGCAAGAACCGCAGCCGCCGCTGGTGCAGCATGGACGACTGCGGGACCGTCGAGAAGGCCCGGCGCTACGTCGCCACGCGACGCACCCGGGCGACCCGGTGAGCAGCGGTCCCGACCGAGGTCGACCTCGGGCCGCGCCGAGAGGCGCGCCCGCCGCGACCGCCCACCGGCCACGGCCAGGTCGGTCACCCGGGACGGCAGGTCGGCGGGAGACCGCCGGTCGGCCCCGCCCGGCGAGAACAGCGGTCCGGTCATGACACTCCCACCCTCCAGCACGGACGTCGCGGCGCTATGCACGAGCCCGCAGGTCGCCCTCCTCGGAGTCTTGCCGGGAACCCTACGGCAGGCCCGATGGACATTGCTTCATGCAAATGGATGCCCGACACGGGCGACTGGCCGGATTGTCGCCAGGCCGACCAGCGAGGATGATCGATTCCGTGTGTCGACCTACAGTGCAGGCGTCGGTACCGAACGTGCGGGTTCCCGGGCGGTGTTCAGGCCGGGACCGGGGTCTGCGCGTGGATGTGGAATCGCAGCGACCGTGCGTCGGTGAAACACTCCCGCATCGGCCGGACCAGCTCGCGGTGCTCCGGGCTGCGCTCCCACGCCTCGAAGTGAGCCAGGCTGGTCCACTCGCTGGTGATGAGCCACTGCTCCGGATCGGTCGACGAACGGCACACCTGGTCGACCAGGTGGCCCGGTACCCCGCCGGCGACCAGGTGTCGGACCGCCTCGTACGCCCGGAGAAAGTCGCCGGTGCGCTCGTCGGGCACCCGGACCAGGAAAACCACCCGTGCGCGGTGCTCGTCAGCTCGCTCCTCGCGCTCCCGTGCCTTCATCACGATTCCTCTCCGGCCGGCGGCGCACCGCGCAGCACCAGCGCACTGTTGAATCCGTCGAAGCCCCGGGCGCAGACCAGGGCGACCCGGGTACGCGGGCGACGCTCGGCCCGCAGGAAGTCCAGTTCACATCCCTCGGCCACCACGTCCGGACCGGCTGAGGCGGGCAGCGTGTCGTGTGCGAAGGCGAGCAGGGCGGTGGCCACATCCAGCGCCGACCCACCCTGATGCGCCCGCCCGGTCAACTCCTTGTGGGTACTGACCGGCGGTGTGCGGGCGGCGAAGACGGCCCGCAACGCGCTGGCCTCGGCCCGGTCGTAGCGGGGCACCCCGAGAGCGTCGGGGACCACCACGTCCACCTCGTCCGGTTCGACGCCGGCCCGACCCAGGGCCAGCCGCATCGCGCGGGCGTACTGGTGGGGGTCGCCCGCGCTGTCCGCAGTGGTGTGTGCCGCGTCGTGGGTCGCACCCCAGCCGGACACCTCGCCGTAGATGCGCGCGCCCCGGGCGACCGCGTGGCCCAGCTCCTCCACCACGAACACCGCGCCGCCCTCGGCGGGCAGGTAACCGCTGGCGGTGGCGTCGAACGGCCGGTAGGCCCGTTCCGGATCGGCCACCTCGCTGAGCAGGCCGGAACGCAGCTGACAGGCCAACGCGTAGGGACTCAGCGGGCACTCGGTCGCTCCGGCGAGCACCACCGGGACGCCTCGCCGCACGGTGCGCACCGCGTGCGCGAGGCTGTCCAGCCCACCGGCCGCCTCGCTCACCACCACCCCGCACGGGCCCTTGGCCTGGTGTCGGATGGAGAGCTGTCCGACGCTGGCCGCGTAGAACCAGGCGATCGACTGGTACGCGCCGACGGTACGCGTCGGTGACGACCAGAGGCGTTGCAGCTCCCGCTGGCCGAACAGGTTGCCGCCGGAGGCGCTGGCCAGTGTCACCGCCCAGGCGTACGGGTCGGTGGCCCGGTCCGGCAGGCCGGCGTCGTCCAGCGCCAGCGCGGTGGCGGCGAAACCGAGGTGCGTCCACCGGTCGGTCTGCACCAGGGCGCGGTTGTCGGCGTACCGGGCCGGGTCGAAGTCCGCCACCTCACCACCGAGCCGGGTCGGATAACCGGAGGCGTCGAAGAGGGTGATCGGCCCGGTACGGCGACGGCCGGCCAGGACCGAACGCCAGTGCTCGTCCGCGCCGACGCCGGTGGGCGCCACCACGCCGATGCCGGTGACCACGGCCCGCCCGCCCGTCATGTGGTCACCGCGCCGGCCGCCGGCACCCGGCGGATGCTCACCGTGTCACGTCCCGGGCCAACCGGCGGAACAGCATGGCCGACTGGAAGCCGCCGAATCCGCTGCCCACCGAGAGCGCCACGTCCACCGGAACCTCCCGGGCCTCGTTGGGCACGTAGTCCAGGTCGCACTCCGGATCCCGGGTGGTCCAGTTGGCGGTCGGCGGCACCACGCCGAACTCGATGGCCAGCGCACACGCGGCCATCTCGATGGCGCCGATGGCGCCGAGCGAGTGCCCGACCATCGACTTGATCGAGCTGATCGGCACCCGGTGGGCCGCCGACCCGAGCGACCGTTTGAAGGCGGCCGTCTCGTGCCGGTCGTTCTGCCGGGTGCCGGAGCCGTGGGCGCTGATGTAGGAGACGTCGTCGGGGGCCAACCGGGCCTGCCGCAACGCGTCGGTGATGGCCAGCCCCATCTCCAGGCCGTCCGGTCGCAGCCCGGTCATGTGGTAGCCGTTGCTGCGGCTGGCGTAACCGGCCACCTCGCAGTAGACGTGCGCCCCCCGCCGCGCGGCGTGTCCGGCCTCCTCCAGCACCAGCACCGCCGCCCCCTCGGCCAGGACGAAGCCGTGCCGGTCGGCGTCGAAGGGACGGGAGGCGTGCGCCGGGTCGTCATTGTCCGGGCTGGTGGCCTTGATGGCGTCGAAGGACGCCACGGTCACCGGGGAGATGGGTGAGTCGGCGGCCCCGGCGAGCACGATGTCCGCCTCACCGTCGACGACGAGTTGGTGGGCGTACCCGATGGCGTCGATGCCGGAGGTGCAGCCCGTGGAAATCACCTGGGCCGGGCCGTGCAGGCCGTGTCGGCAGGCCACGTCGGCGGCCAGGCTGCTGGGCATCAGCGCCGGATAGAGGTACGGGCCGCCGAGGGCCGCGTCGACCAACCAGTGCCGGCCGCTGTCGCTGACCGTCACGTACTCCTGCTCCAGCGCCATGGTGCCGCCGACGGCGGTGCCGAGGACGACACCCGTACGGTCACGTTCGGCGTCGGTGAGTTCCAGCCCGCTGTCGGCGACCGCCTCGGCGGCACAGGCCAGCGCGAACTGCACGTACCGGTCGGCGCGCTGCCGCTGGGCGGGGGTCAGCCCGGCGGCGTCCGGATCGAAGTCGCACTCGGCGGCGATCTGCGACCGGAACGGCGACGGGTCGAAGAAGCTGATCCTTCGCGTCGCCGTACGTCCCTCGGTGATGCTCTTCCAGAACCGGTCCCGGGTCACCCCGCCGGGGGCGACCACCCCGACGCCGGTGACCACGGTACGCCGGGTGGTCATGACCGGTCCCGCTGTTCGACCAGCTCGGTGTCGACGTGGCCGAGTTCCGGGCGCGGGGCCAACGGTCCGAGGTGGAAGACCACCTCGGCGGGGAGGTGGCCGGTGTTGCGCAGCCGGTGCCGGACGTTGCGGGCCACGAACAGCGCCTCACCGGCCGCCAGCGGCACCGGTTCGTCGTCCAGGTCGACGGTGATGGCGCCCCGGGCGACGTAGAGGAACTCCTCGCTGTACGGGTGGTAGTGCTCGGCGATCCGTTCGCCCGGCGCCATGGTGGCCACACCCATGAAACCCGAGGTGCTGCCGACGGTGCGCGGACCGAGCAGGACGCGCAGTTCGCCGCCACGGCGACGGTCGGCGGGCACGTCCCGGGCGGCCACCAGGGCGAGTTCACTCATCGTCTGCTCCTGTCCTGCTCGTACCGGTCGACGCCACGCTCGTCAGCGGCGTGCTCGCCGGGTACCCGGCGAGCCGTTCGACGCGTTCCTTGATCACGGCAAGCTGTACCGCGCTGTTGGTGTTGATCCGTTCGGTCATCCCGGCGTTGTCCACCGGTGCGGTCGGCTTCATGGCGAAGTCCTGCACCCAGGTCATCCGGACGCCGTCCGGTTCCTCGGTGTAGGTCCAACGGATCCGCATGTACTCGAACGGTCCGGTCTCCACCCGCCGGGCCCGCACCTGCCGGCTGGCCGGGTCGGCGGTGCGTTCGCTGACCCAGCTCCACGCGACGCCGTTCTCGTCGGGATGCATGGTGAGCCGGAACCGGATCGTGTCCCCGTCCCGGTCGAGGATCTCGGCCCGCGCGTACTCGGTGAACAGGTCCGGCCAGCCCGCCACGTCGTTCGTCACCGACCAGACCAGCTCCAGCGGCGCGGCGATGACGATGCTGTTCTCGGTGTGGCCGGGCGGATCGGCCCGCCGGGCGACCAGGTCGGCCACGGCGGGGATGCTCAACTGGGTGGCCTGCTCCGGGATGTTCACCTGCCACCGGTCGGCGACCACGGCCGAGAGTTCGAGCAGGGCGAGCGAGTCCATGCCCAGTTCCTCCAGGGAGGCGGCCGGCGCGCGGGCGGCGACGTCCGGGTCGAGCCCGCAGTTGGTGACCAGGATGTCGGTTATCTCCGCGGTCAGCGAAGGGCCGTCGGTGACGGTCATCGTTTCCTCCTCGGGTGTGCGGGTTTCGGTGCGGCGATCAGACGGTCCACCAGCCCGGTGGAGTGCCGCCCCTTGCGGAACTCGGCGTCGTCGAGCACCCGGCGGACGAACGGGATGGTGGTCCGCATCCCGGGCCCGGAGATGTCGAACTCACCGAGGGCGCGGTCCAGTCGGCTCACCGCCAGGTCGCGGTCCGGTGCCCAGACCGCGACCTTCGCCAGTAGCGAGTCGTAGTACGGCCCCACCAGGTAACCGGCGTGGCCGTGGGTGTCGACCCTGGTGAACGGGCCGCCAGGCGGCACGAACCGGTCCAGGCGGCCGGGGGTCGGCGTGAAGCCCCGATTCGGATCCTCCACGTTGACCCGGCACTCGATGGCCACCCCGGTGAACCGGACATCCTCCTGACGCCAGCGCAACGCGGTGCCGGCGGCGATGTGGAACTGCTCGTGCACCAGGTCGATACCGGTGATCATCTCGGTGACCGGGTGTTCCACCTGGATCCGACAGTTGATCTCCAAAAAGTGGAACCGCTCCTCGACGTCGACCAGGAACTCCACCGTCCCGGCACCGGTGAACCCGACGTCGAGTGCGCCGCGCAGGGCGGTGCTGGCGATGGCGTCCAGCGTCGCTGGGGACAACGCCGGCGCGGGCGCCTCCTCGACGAGCTTCTGATGCCGGCGCTGCACCGAGCAGTCCCGGGTGCCCAGGTGCACACCGTTGCCGTGCGCGTCGCAGAGCAGTTGGACCTCGACATGCCGGGAGTCGGTCAGGTAACGCTCGACGTACACCCGGTCGTCACCGAAAGCGGCCTGGGCGGCGGCCCGGGTGCGGGCGTACGCCCGGGGCAGGTCCGCCGGGGCGTGGACCACGGCCATCCCCCGGCCCCCTCCCCCGGCGGCGGCCTTGATGATGACCGGGTAGCCCACCTCGGCGGCGACGGCCGCGGCCTCGGCGGCGGTCGGCACCGGCTGCACGGCACCCGGTGCCAACGGCAGCCCGGCCCGGCTCATCAACGCACGGGCGGAGGACTTGTCGGCCAGCACGGACATCACGTGCGGCGGCGGGCCGACGAAGGTCAGTCCGTTGTCCGCGCAGATCTCCGCGAAATCGGCGTCCTCGGAGAGGAAGCCGTAACCCGGGTGCACCGCCTCGGCACCGACCTTGCGGGCGGCCTCCACCACCGCCGCGGCGTTGAGGTAGCTGCGCCGGCTGGCCGAGGGGCCGATCCGGACGGCCTCATCGGCCAACCGCACCGCAGCGGAGTCGGCGTCCGCGGTGGAGTAGACCACCGCGGTACGGATGCCCAGCTCCCGGCACGCGCGCAGGATGCGCAGCGCGATCTCGCCCCGGTTGGCGATCAGGACCTTGGAGAACATCGGCACCCCCGCCCTCAGACCGGATCCAGAGCGACAAGTGGTTGGTCGTACTCCACCGGTTGTCCGTCGGTCACCAGGACCTCGACGACCCGGCCGGGCCGGTCGGCGACGATCTCGTTCATCAGCTTCATCGCCTCGACGATGCCGATGACCTGCCCGGGGCGGACCAGGTCGCCGACGGCCACGAACGGCGCGGCGCCGGGCTGCGGCGACCGGTAGAAGGTGCCGACCATCGGCGAGCGGACGTTGGTGCGCGTCGCGGGAGCCGCCGCCGGCGGGGCGGACGGACCGGCTGGCGACCGCGGGACGGGGGCGGCGGAACTCGTGGGACCGGACGGTGCGCCCGGGTCCGGACCGACCGGTCGTTCCCACTCGACCTCCAGTTCGGCGTCACCGAGGCGCAGCCGCAGCCGGCGTACCGGGTGGGCAAGGTCGGCGACGAGCTCCCGGGCGTGTCGGCGCAGTTCGGTCAGGGCGACGTCGGCTCCGGTGTGCCGACCGGTCCCCGGACCGGCGAGGTGCCCGATCTGGTCACCGGCCGGGATGGCCGGTTCGGTGCGTGCGAGGTGCGCGTCGGCCCGTCCGGTCCGTGCCTCGTCCGCGTCGGCCAGCGGCGCGGCGGTCGGCAGGGAGACGTTCACCTCCGACGCCGGCTCACCGGCGACGGTGGGAGCGGCGCTCACCGGGCACCCGCCCGGGCACTGGAGCGGGCGGCGCCGAAGCGGCGGAAACGCCGTCGTCGTCGTTGGACGAGGGTCACCGCCGGCACGTCCAGCAGTGGCAGCAGGTTCGCCAGCAACGCCTGCCGGACGGCCCGCGCCGTCGCCTCGGGGTCGTCGGCGGCCGAGCCGTCCGGCTCGGGAACGACCTCGTCGACGACTCCGAGGCGGCACAGATCCGGCGCGGTCAACCGCAGGGCCCGGGCCGCCTGCGGGGCGGCGGTACGGCCGGGCCAGAGGATCGCGGCGCAGCCCTCCGGGCTGATCACCGAGTAGACCGCGTGCTGGAGCATCAAGACCCGGTCGGCCACGGCCAGGGCGAGCGCACCGCCGCTGCCGCCCTCCCCGGTCACCACGGTCACCACCGGCGTGGGCAGCACGCTCAGGGTCAGGATGTTCTCCGCGATGGCCGCCGCCTGACCGTGCTCCTCCGCGTCCACTCCCGGGTCGGCTCCCGGGGTGTCGACCAGGGTCACCACCGGCAGCCCGAGCCGGGCCGCCAGTCGCATCAGCCGCAACGCCTTGCGATGTCCCGCCGGGGTGGCCATGCCGAAGTTGCGGGCCGCAAGTTCGGCGGTGGTGTGTCCCTTCTGGTGGCCGATGACCATCAGGTGCCGGCCGTCGAGCCGCGCCAGCCCTCCGACCACCGCCGGACAATCGCCGCCGAGCCGATCGCCGTGCAGTTCCGTGAAGCCGTCGAAGCTGGTCTCCAGGTAGTCCAGCGTGGTGGGTCGACCGGGGTGCCGGGCCAGACGTACCGTCTCCCAGGCGTCGCGGACCGGTGCCCCGGACTCCTCGACCGGATGGGCCGCCTCGGGTGGTGGGGCGGGTGCGCCGGCCCGGTTCGCGGCCCGGCGGCCGGCGTCCGCCACGGCGAGCAGCGTCGCCAGCCGGGCGCGCAGCGCGTGCCGGGGCACCACCAGGTCGACCTGGCCGTGCCGCAGCAGGAACTCGGCGGTCTGGAAGCCCTCCGGCAGGCTCCGGCCGGTCACCTGGCGGATCACCCGGGGGCCGGCGAAACCCATCCGGGCGCCGCTCTCGGCAAGCACCAGATCGGCGCTGGTGGCGAAGGAGGCGGCCACCCCGCCATAGGTGGGATCGGTCAGCACGCTGACGGTGAGCAGCCCGACCTCGCGCAACGCGGCCATCGCCTGGCTGACGGTCGCCATCTGCATCAACGACAGGGCGCCCTCCTGCATCCGGGCCCCACCGGAGGCGGTGACCAGGACCAGCGGGAGGCGTGCCTCCAGCGCCTGCTCGGCGGTGCGGGTGATCAGCTCGCCGACGGCGCATCCGAGGCTGCCACCGAGGAACCGGAAGTCCATCACCGCGAGCGCACAGCGTGTCCCACCCACCGTGGCGGTGCCGCAGAGCACGGCCTCCGGCAGGCCGGTGTCGGAGCGGGCCGCGGTGAGCCGGTGCGGGTACGGCAGGACATCGACGAAACCGATCGGGTCCACCTCGACCGCGCGGTCCGGCAACGGCCGGAACGACCCGGGGTCGACCAGTTGCCGGACCCGCTCGGGCGCGGCGACTCGGGCGTGCCGGCCGCACTCCGGGCAGACGTCGAGGTTGCGGCGCAGCCGCTTGCGGTAGAGCAGCGCGGCACAACCGCCGCACCGGGACCACAGGGTCTCACCCGACGGCGCGGTGGCGGTCACGGCCGACGCCCGTCGAAGCGATAGAAGCAGCGCGCCATGGCGTCCCGGGGCGAGCGCCATTCCGGCAGGTACGGCGAGATGTGCTGGCTCAGTCGGCTGCTGACCCGGACGAACTCGGGGTGCTCCCGAACGGCCTCCACGGCACCGTCACCGGCCGACTCGGTCTCGATGAGGTGCACGTACAGGTCGTGCAGGCGGTACAGCGAGCGATGCCGCACCCCCACCAGGCGGGGTAGTTCCGTCGTGTCGGACTCGGCGAAGATCTCGGCGACCGCCGACTCGGCGGACGGGACCACCTTCGCGACGATCAGCGTTCGGTCCATGCTGGTCCTCCCCCCCCATTGGGTCGGTGGCGAGGCCACCGGATGTGCCCGGACGGCTGCCGCCACGATGCGGAGCACCGCGTCACCCGGGCGTCACGGACACCCCGGGAAAGAACCCACACTGGTGACGCTGAGTTGACGCAATCTGTGATTTAGCTGAGCGGCACCGGCCACCATGATCAGCGAGATTGGCCAGTTCAGAGGTGGTCTCACAAGAGCCAGCCGGGTTACTTTGCCGACAACATCGTTGACTCAGAGTAACTGCTATTGATAATCTTCACGGCGGTCAGACCCGGCACCGCACCCCGCGTGCGGCGGCCCAGCGAGTCGACAGTGGCGTCACGGCGGCCACACCGGGACCCGGCCAAGACACGCAACCGACGCGTTTCGCAGGGGGTGCCGCCGTGGCCGCTGTTCCGCCCACCCCGACCACGGGCCAGCACCACGACAGCAACATCCGGCTGCATCTGCTCGGTGGGTTCCGCCTGACGCACGGCGACACTCCGGTGGTGGTGCCCCGCGGCCTGCAGCGGATCATCGCGCTGATCGGGCTCCGTCCGGGTGCGACCCGTACCCACCTCGCCGGCCTGCTCTGGCCGGAAGCCACCGAGGAACGGGCGCTGTCCTCACTGCGGACCGCACTGTGGCGGCTACGGCAGGATCCCTACTGCCCGCTGGCCACCGCCGCCGACACCGTCCGCCTCGACCCGCTGGTCCGGGTTGATGTCGATCTGCTCGTCGACACGGCCAGCCGGGTACGGGACGGCCACTCCCCCGGTGACGCCGCGGAGGCGCTCGCCGCCGGTCGACACGACCTGCTGCCCGGCTGGTACGACGACTGGGTGCTGGCCGACCGGGAGCGGCTGCGCCAACTCCGACTGCACATGTTGGAGCAGGTCGCCGGGCAGCACCTGGCCGCCGGGCGGCACGGCGAGGCACTGGAGGCGGCGCTGGAGGCGATGGCCGCAGAGCCGCTGCGCGAGACACCGCACCGGCTGGTCGTACGCATCCACCTCGCCGAAGGCAACGCCTTCGAGGCGGTGCACGCCTTCTACGTCTACCGGGACCTGCTGCTGCGGGAACTACGGCTGGAGCCGTCGCCGGCGATGAGCGCGCTGCTCGCGGAGACCCTCGACCCGATCCGTCGCGCCAGCCGCCCGAGCAGCGGACCCCGTCGGCACCTCGTCACGCGGGCCACCTCTCCAGGCCCGATGACGGTACGTCACCGCACCGATCCCGGACGTTGACGGACAGGTGACTGCGCGGGCGACAGGGTGGGGGCACAGCGGCCCGCGACCCGGTGTCCGTCCGGGCCGAACCCACCGGTGAGAGGGGTCCGATGAGCCGTCTAGTGATCGTCAGCAGAATCATCCCGGGCGCGGAGGGTCGCGTGGCGCAGATCTTCGCCGAGTCCGACGAGACCGAGTTGCCCAGCCTGACCGGGATTCGCCACCGGTCCCTGTACTGCCTGCACGACCTGTGCGTACACCTCATGGAGACCGACGACGTCGGCGCGGACGCCCTTGCCGCGGCCCGCAACCATCCGTTGTTCCAGCAGGTCAACGAACGGCTGTCGGCACACACGTCACCGTACCTGCCCACCTGGCGCTCGCCCCGCGACGCGATCGCCAACTGTTTCTACCGCTGGGACGGCGCGGACGTGCCGGCGCCGCGTGTGGCCGGCTGACCGGGCGAGCACGTGGCACCCCGAGCACCGCACGTCCTGGTCATCGGCGCGGGCACCGGCGGCCTCTGCCTGGCGCACGGGTTACGCCGGGCCGGCATCAGCGTCGACGTCTACGAGCGACACCGGAGCAGGGGCGAGGGACTGCTCGGCTACCGGGTGGGCATCGGCCCCACCGGCAGTCGAGCCCTGCGTGACTGCCTGCCGCCGGAGCTGTTCGAGATCTACCTGGCCACCTGCGCCCGCTCGCCCCGTTACTTCAACGTGCTCAGCGAGAAGATGCGCCACACGGCGTCCTTCCCGCTACGGCCGGACACCCACCCGGTCGACACGGAACGGTCCGTGGCCCGGATGACACTGCGCCAGGTGCTGCTGACCGGCCTGGAGGACGTGGTGCACTTCGACCGCACCTTCACCCGGTACGAGCAGCACGACGACGGCACCGTCACCGCCCACTTCGCCGACGGTGCAACCGCCACCGGTGACCTGCTCGTGGCGGCGGACGGCACACACTCGGCGGTCCGTCGCCAGTATCTGCCGCACGCCGTCATCCGGGACGCCGGCACGATCAACATCGCCACCCGGGTCCCGCTCACCGCACACACCCGGTCCCTGCTGCCCGAGAGCGTGCAGCGGGGCATCTCGCTGATCTTCGGCACCGGCGGGGTGATGGGGGTTCTGCACGTGATGGAGTTCAAGTGGGACCGCGATGGCCGCCTCAAGCCGGAGATCAGCTCGGTGGACGCGAAACTGCTCGCCGACTGGCCGGGCCTGGGCCACGACCCGACCCGGGACAACATCAACCTGGTGGTGTGGAGCACCGCCCGCCAGTTTCCGTCGGACGTGATGCGGCGCCGAGGCGCGGAGTTGATCCAGGTGGCCCTGGACTTGACCGCCAACTGGCATCCTCACCTCCGTGAACTGCTCAGCCTGGCGGACCCGGACAGTGCACTGCCGATCCGGGTGTCCACCTCGGAACCGGTGCCGCCCTGGAAGAGCAGTACGGTCACCCTGCTGGGCGACGCGATCCACACCATGACACCGGGCCGGGGGGTGGGCGCCAACACGGCGTTGCGTGACGCGAACCTGTTGCGGCGGCAACTGATCCTCGCCACCGCGGGTGAGAAGACCCTGGTGCAGGCGGTGGCCGACTACGAGGCGGCGATGGTGCCCTACGGCTTCGCCCGGGTCGCCGACTCGTTGGGGCGCAGTGGCACCAACGGTGACGACCGCATGTACCGGCCGGTGTTCGGGCGGCTCGCGCTCCTCGGTGCCAGAGGATACTTCCGGGTCACCAGCCGGGTACCCCGGTTGCGGCGCAAGTTCGTCGACGACTTCTACACCTACCGAGGTGAGCAGGACTGATCCTCACCGCGGCCCCGGCAGCAGAGATGGTGCCGGGGCCGCCGCGTGTCCACACCCGCGTCGGGTGACCACACGGTCCGTCCCGTACCGGACACCTGCCGTAGCCTCCGCGCGTCCGGTACGGACTGTTACCTGGCCTGCCTGTCGCCCCGGCCGCACGTGTGCGAAGCTGCGGCGAGTTTTTCTCGCGACGATCCGGATGTGAACCTCAGGGAGGATTACCGTGGGCGAGTCCTTCGGGAACTGGCTGATACTGCTCGTGGCGCTGCTGGCAGGGCTGGCGGTGGGCTGGGTACTGCTCCGCGGTCGGCGGACGGACCCGCCCGCGCCGACGGCCGGTACGGCGAGCGACGCGACCACCGAGGCGAGCGGATCGGCCCCGACCGCCACCGGGACCGAGCAGGCAACAGTCACGACCGAGCCTGCCTCCGCCGCCACCGAACCGGCTGCCACCACCGAACCGGTTGCCACCACTGAGCCCGCCGCTGCCACCACCGTGGCCCCGGTGGCCAACGAGCCGGTCGAGGCCACCCGGCCCACCGAACCCCCCGCGGCCGATGTCGAACCGGCGAGGGTCCTCGACGGATCGACGGCGGACGCGACCACGGAACCGCGCCCGGCGGTCGCCACCCCGCCGGTACGCCCGACGCCCACCACCGAATCCGCCGTGACCGATCCCGCCACCAGCGCGCCAGTGGAGCCGAGCGCGGCGGCCGAGCCGGTTGCCACCGAGCCGACTGCGGTGGCCGAGCCGGTTGCCACCGAGCCGACTGCGGTGGCCGAGCCGGTTGCCACCGAGCCGAGCGCAGTGGCCGAGCCCACCACCGTCGACGCCGACGACTTCCGACGGATCCAGGGAGTCGGGCCGAAGATGGCGGCGGCGCTGCACGGCGCGGGCATCCGGACCTACCGGCAGCTGGCCGAACTGGACGAGACCACGCTGCGGGCGACCATCAAGAACGCCGGGCTGCGCGCCACCGCCAGCCTGGTCACCTGGCCCCAGCAGGCGAAGGTGCTGGCCGCACAGGTCGACAACGAGGCCTGACAACCCTCCGGGCCGCCGGTCACGGGACCACCTTCCGCGTCCCCGCGCCGGCGGCCCCGGTGTATGCCATCCGGCCCACGAGATCACCTGGTGCCAGGCCGCAGCAGCAATGCGTCGCTCGCCGCCCTGCTGGTGCTCGCTGGTGTGGCGCGGGCCGACCTTCACCGCAGCCTTGGCCGGCCGCCCGAGGTAGCCACGCCGCCGTAGGCGACGCCGTCCTCCGTTAGCCGTTCGACGCGTCTGGGTACAAGGCCCACACCTTGCAACCCACCCTCGAATCGTGGAGGAAGCCATGCGTGGCACGTCGATATTCGGAGTCCTCGTGGTGATCTGGCTCGTCATCGGTGCCATCGCTGCCGGCCAGCGCGGCTATTACAGCGACGAGGAAGCCAACTGCGCCGAGGTCGGCACGATCCTGGTGACCATCGCCGCCGGGCCGTTGAACTACGTCGGCGCCAACCCGAAGGTCGATTGCGAACTGCCCCAGCCGTCTGAGTGAGCCCGGTGACGCCGAAACAAGGCCCGTGCCGACGACGGACACGGGCCTTGTCATCCCTGGGAGACGGTTACCGATCCGCGTCCCGTACGCGCCCGGGGCACGCCCGGCCCGCCTCCTCCGGTCGGTCGGACCGGGGTGGACGGCAGCCGGACGTGCCCTGTGGCACGGTGTGGCCGTTCAGCGGAAGCAGTGCGCCACCGGCACCTTGCTGCCCGCACAGTTGGTCGGATCGTTCTCGATGACGACACTCTCGTCATCGATCTTGACCTGAGCCCGCTCGGCCTGGATGCCGCCGGCCTTGACAGTGGATCGGTTGCCGATCACGTGGCTGCGGTACAGAGAGGTCGAGCCCGCCGTCACGAACAGCCCCGCTCCCTGCGACCGCTTGCCGACCGCCGCGTTGCCCTCGACGTCGCTGCTCCGGACCAGCAGGTTCGACTTCTCGGAGTAAATGCCACCGCCGTTGCCACGGGTGGTGTTCCCGCTGATCACGCTGTCGTCCAACGGCAGCAAGCCCTGGACCGTGGAGATGCCGCCACCCTTGTGGGTGGCGATGTTGTCACGGACCGTCAACTGCCGCAGCACCAGCACCGCGTCGGAGTTGGCCAGACCACCGCCGACCTCGGCGCTGTTCCGCGCCACCAGCGTGTCGAAGACCTTGGTACGGGCGGAGAAGCTGGCCAGACCACCGCCCTGCCCGGCGTTGTTCTGCACGAAGGTGGAGGAGTAGACGTCACCCGCGGCCCGGAAGTTGGCCAGGCCGCCGCCGTAGCTGACCGCGCTGTTGTGTCGGAACTCGGTGCGATGCATGGTCATGACACCGCCGTTGAGCAGGCCCCCGCCCTTGCCCTGGGTGCCTGCGGCCCGGTTGCCGATCAGTTTGCTGTCGCTGATCTGGAGATTTCCGTCGTTGAAGATGCCACCGCCACCGCCCTCCGCCGACAGCGAGGTGCCGCCGACGACGGTCACCCTCTCGACGACCGCCGTGGCTCCGTGCACGATGTGGATGCTGCCGCCCTCCGCCGCCGAGCGGCCGTTGCGCAGGGTGACGTCCCGCAGGGTCAGCTCACCGCCGTCGCGGACGGTGAAGAAGCGGAAGTCAGGCGTGTTCACCCCGCGGGCGATGGTCGCGCCGGCGCCCTCGATGGTGATCCCGTGGTAGATCACGGGCAGGCCGGCCTGGTCGTCGGCGGGGTTGCGCGGCGGTGCCTCGGCGTCGCCGGGGTTCTCGGCCGTGTCGGCCGCCTCCCGCGCGTCGCGGATACCGCCGTCGTACTCGTCGGCCTGCTGGAACGCGTGGGTCAGGGTGTAGGTGCATTTCTCCGCCAGTCGCAGCGTGGCACCGCCCTCGGCGTTCGCCCGCACCAACGCCGCGATCAGCCGGGCTGAGTCGCAGGGCACCGGCACCACCGTGCCGTCCGGCGCGCGCCCGTGACCGCTTGATCGGTCGGTCGCCTCCCCGGGCCGGTTCGGGGTCACGCCCGGGTCGTGCCGCCACTCGGGCCGCTGCCGGTCCTTCGCCCTGCGCTGCGGTGTCTCGTCGACACCGGGCACATCATGCTGCAACATCGCGGCTTGTCGGCCCGGGTTCGGTGCCGCCGGGTCACGGTCGGCGGCCGAGGCGGTGACGGCGGACAGGCCCGCCACCCCGGCCACCAGGCTGCCCGCCACCAGGCCACCGGCCAGCAGCCACCGGGACCGCCGACCGGGTCGTGCTGACCCGCGGCCCCCTTCGTACGTGGACATCAGCGTTCCTGCCTCTCGTGCATGCGGTACACGGCCGCACCGAATCGGGCGCGGGGTGGCTGACCTCGCCTCAACCACCAGAGGCCACCGTACGGTGACAGTTGGCGCGAACCAGGGCATAAGTGAACGAGTAAGCCATTCGGCTTCACATCTATCCGGAGGTGACGTCGGAGGATCGCGGTCGCCGTCGCTCAGCCGCCGACGTGGACGCCGGGACGCCGGGCCGGGTCGGGTTCGGACTTGCGCAGGATCTCCCGCACCACCGGCGGGGTGTCCCCGCGACCGAGGATGAGATAGCGCAACAGGTGGGCGATGGGGCTCCCCTCCGACCACTCGAAGTGAGCGTGCGGACGTACGCCGGTGGCGTCCCGCAGCGCCAGCAGGATCGCCGCGATGGCGTTGGGCGCCGCCGGGCTGCTGGCGCGCAGCACCCGGTAGCCGCCCACCTCGACACCGCACACCCGCAACACGTGGCGGAACCCCGAAGGATCCAGCACGTCGATCTCCAGGAAGAGCACATCGGTCGCCCCGGGGACCGGATTCAGACCTCGCTGCGCACGCTCCTTGATGGTGTACTCCTTGACCGCCCCGCTGTGCCGCTTGTTGGCGATCACGTGCAGTCGGCCATCGTGGGCCACCGAATCGGCGATGAACCGCCGCGCCGTCTGGTCGAACTCGACCCGCTCCGCCCGCAGTTCGGTGGTCCGGGTCACCCGGGACACCAGCGACACGGCGATGATGCCGAGAATGAACAGACCGGAGATCGCGATCCCGTCCGGTTTCGCGATCACCTGCTCGATCAGCGCGTACGACAGCACCAGGGTGAGCACCGTGAAGCCGACGGCGACACCGCGTTGCCGGCGGCCGGCGGCGGCGATGGCCACCGCGACCGCCGCCGAGACCATCATCGCCAGGATCCCGGTGGCGTACGCCCCCACCTGCGCGTCGACGTCAGCGCGGAACACGACGGTCAGCACGATGCAGACCAGCGTGTAGACGATCACCACCGGGCGCACCGCACGCGCCCACTCCGGCGCCATGCCGTACGAGGGCAGGTAGCGCGGCACGATGTTGATCAGTCCGGCCATCGCCGACGCGCCGGCGAACCACAGGATCAGCACGCTGCTCACGTCGTAGGCGGTGCCGAACACCTCGCCCAGCTGCTCGTGCGCGAGGTACGCCAATGCTCGCCCGTTGGCGGCGCCACCCGGGGCGAACGCCTCGGGTGGGATCAGCACCGCGGTGACGAAGGTGGTCGAGAGCAGGTACACCGACATGATCAACGCAGCGGTGGTGAGCAGCCGCCGGGTGTTACGAATCCGGGCGGCCAGTCGGGCCGGCGCGTCGTGCCCCTCCCCCGCCACCAGCGGCATCATGCTCACCCCGGTCTCGAATCCGGACAAACCCAGCACCAGCAGCGGAAACGCCAGCACCACGGTCAGCGCCATGTCGCCCGGACCACCGCCGGCGGTCAGGGCCGTCGTCCAGACCGCCAGCGGTTGGGGGTCACCGGCCAGTTCGACGAGCGACACCCCGACGATCACCGCGTTCAGTCCGAGGAAGGCGACCACCAGTGGGACGGCCACCGCCACGGCCTCCCGGAAGCCGAGCAGGAACACCGCGCCGAGGACCAGCAGCAGGACGACGGTCACCCCCACCGCGACTCCGGTGCCGCCGAACGACTCCGGCAGATACGGGTTCTGCAGCACGTGCACGGTGGCATCGGCCGAGGAGAGGGTGATCGTGATGATCCACGACGTGGCGACGAAACCGAGCAGCACCAGCACGAACAACTTGCCGCGCCAGAACGGCAGCAGGCGCTCCAGCATCGCCACCGAGCCCTGGCCGTGCGGACTGTCCCGGGCCACCCGGCGGTACATCGGCAACATCCCGAACAGGGTCAGCGCCACGATCAACAAGGTCGCCACCGGCGACAGCGCACCGGCGGCCAGGGCGGCGATACCGGGCAGGTAGGACAGGGTGGAGAAATAGTCGACGCCGGTCAGGCACATCACCCGCCACCAGGCGTGCGACCGGGCCTGTCCCTCGGCGGTCTCCGGTCCGACCGGCTGCACCCGGTGGACGAGCAACCACCGGCGCAGCCGACTCTCTGGCACCACCGGGCCGGTCGGGACGGCCACCCGCTCCGGCACGGTGACCGCCCGTCCGGCCCGTTCGCCCTTGCGGGTGGGATCCCGCGCGGCCCGCAGCGCCGGCTCCGGCGCTCCGGTCGCCGGGCGGCGGCGGTCCCGGCCTCGTCGCGCTCTCGTCCCGTCCCCCATGCCCCCGCCTCATCATTGTCGAAGACCCCAGGTGGTGGATCGTCGGGCCACCGGCGTCCCGACGGTCCGCTCCCGTCAGCCGCCGGCCGGTGCGGCCAGTGCCAGGGCCAGCTCGGCGGGGTCGGCCACGGTGACCGTCATCCCGGGATGGCGCGGCCACCCGCCGGGAAGCAGGGCGGGCACCGGTCGCACGAATCGGACGCAGAGTCCGGCGGCCGTGGTGGTGCCGAAGGTGACGCCGGTGTCGGCGCCGGACAGGTGTGGGCCGATCACCCGCCACCAGCGGTACGGACCACCGGTCTGGGTACCCGCGACGTTCTCCCGCGCGGTACGTAACCGCCATGGCCCGAACCGGACCAGCAGATGTTCGGAGTCGACCCGCACCCAGGCGGTGCCGGGCCGGACGCCGATCAACGTCAGTGGCCGGCGGAACCGCGGCTCGAAGCGGAACTCGAAGACCCGGGCGGTCACCTTCGGGCTCCCCGACCGGCGCGGTCTCCCGGGCGCGCGGGGCGGGGTGGGGTGGCGGGGCGCGGTCGCGGCCGGGCGGCAGGACGGCGCCGGGACACAGCGGTCATGGTCGCGGCGTACCCCGCAGGGGCCGGCCGACACCCCCCGGGCCGGCCGGCCCCTGTTTCCCCCTGTTCCCCCGTGGTCCCCCTGTTCCCCCGTGCTCCCCCGTGCTCCCCCGTGGCCACTGCGGACTGCCGCCCGGTCGGTCGGTGTCCCCGCGCCCCGCTGCATGGCCGAGCGCGGGGACCCCCCGTCCCGGCTACTGCAGGAACGCCCCGAGGGGCGACAGCAGCAACCGACCGAGCGCGGCGGCCGTGTCATCGAGCCGCCGGCGCTCGCGCTCATGCTGGTGCGGGTCGTGCCGGCATCGCCAGATCCGCTGCGCGTTGCGCCAGGCGACATCGCGCGTGTACTGAATCAGTTCGCCCTGGTACCAGTCGTCGATCTCGCCGTTGACCATGTCGATGAGCAGCTGCCACTGCTCCAGGTAGCCCCGGCGCAGGCCGGGGATCTTGTCGGCGAAGATCTTGTTGATCTCCAGGTAGTCACGGTGCTGGTCGCTACCGTTGACCGGCTCGGACTCCAGGTGGTCGAAGGTGGTGACCAACGCGAACGGAAGGTCGAAGTTGATGTGCGCGTTGACGCCGGCCGCCGCCGAGGGCAGCGGTCGGGCGTCCGGCCCACGCATCCGCTCGAACAGGCACGCCCAGGCCCGGGGCGTACCCGGGCTGGCGTCGCTCCACATCCGCAACGCGTCGAAGTAACGGGCCGCGAACTCGACGTCCAGCCGGGACAGGAAGACCGGGTCCACGAACCGGTCGGCGTAGAGACCGTCCAGCACGCTGGTGGTGATCGTGAGGTACAGCTTGTTGAAGTCGGCCAACGGGCAACTGTCCAGCAGCGGAGGCAGCCGGACCAGCATGTCCTGAAGCTTCGTCAGGTGGTCGACGACCGCGGGCACGTCAGTAGGGTGATCTGCCAGCAGGTCCACGATGTCCCGATGCACCGGCCCCCAGGCCGGCTCACCACACGCGCTCATGCCGACACCCCGCTCCGCCGCGTGCCGCCATGACGCGTCGCAGCGCTGAACCTGATGATTCGCTCGCGGCGTTCGCCCATGTCCCCTCCAAGCTGCTCACCGGCGTCGTCGTGCCCGTTGCGACGCCGGCCTCAGCCTGTCAGGAGTCCGCTGAGCGGACATCAGTAGAACGACGTATCCGACCCCTACGCGCGACTACGCAGGAAGATGGCGCTCGCCTGGACCCGCGTACGTACGTGGAGTTTGTCGAAGATGTGCGACACGTGGACGCCGATGGTCCGCTCGCTGATGAACAGCCGCTGGCCGATCTCCTTGTTGGTCAGCCCTTCGGCCACCGCGGCCAGCACCTCACGCTCCCGGGCGGTCAGTGTGGCGAGCTCCTCACCGCCCGACCCGTCCGGCGTGGCCGCCCCGATCGCGCCGCGTTCCTCCAACGCGACCCGGGCCCGCCCGGCGAGCGTACGGATCTCATCGGTGAGCGGCACCGCCCCCAGCGACTGCGCCGTCTGGTACGCCTGGCGCAGCAGCTGACCGGCGGTGGCAACCTTGCGGCGGCTGGCCAGCAACGTCTCGGCCTGACGCAGTCGCGAGTACGCCGCCGGATACGGGTGATTACGGTGGTCCCACTCCGCCGCCGCCCGGGCCCACAGCTCCGGATCCCCGCCGTCGAGCCGGCTCACCTCGGCGGCGCACAACGCCAGATATCCGTCGATCACGGAGCGCACCGGCCGGGCCGCCCGCTCGCTTCTCGTCGCCACCCGGTCGGCGATCTGGCGCAGCCGACGCACGGCGTTGTCGTCGACGGCGACGGTCCGGCTGGCGTGCGCCTCCGCCTCGGCGCGCAGTCCGTGCCAGACCAGTACCGCGAGGATGACCAGGTCGTCGGAGCGGGTCTCGGTCAGACCCCGCTGCACGGCATGCCGGGCCACGTCGTGCCGCCCCTGCCACATGGCCAGCCCGGCCCGCAGGGTGAGCAGTGGAATGACGTGCCGCGCGCCACCACCGGCCAGGATGGTCGCCACCGCGTCCAGGTCCCGGTCGGCCGCCTCGACGTCGCCGTAGCCGACCGACAGCCGGCAGCGGGCCAGCAGCAACTCGACGGCGTCCGCGCCGGAAGGACGGTGCCGCAGCGCCGAGGCGACCACCTTCTCCGCCTCGGCCCACTGTCCTACCCGGAACAGTCCATTGGTGGCGATCGCCAGCAACCGGGTCTCGTAGGAACGACCCAACCCCAGCTCGGCGACCCGCTCGGCACCCCGGCGGGCCACCACCACCCCCTCCTCGAGGATGTTCAGCGGCCCGGTCAGCAACTCGGCCAGGTGCAGATAGGCCAACGCGACGTCCTCGGGGCCACCGGCCCGCTCGGCGGTCGCCAGCGCCCGCCGCAGCACCGCCAGACCCGCGTCCGGATCCTGGCGGTACGCCTCGGAGAAGCCCAGCGCGGCGCTGGCCAGCACCACCTCGGTCGTCGCCCCGTCCACCTGCTCGGCCAGGGCCAGCGCCTCCCGGGCCCGCTCGCCCGCCTCGGCGTACCGGCCGAGTTGCAGCAGCAGCTCCGCCAGCCGGGCGGCGGCGGTGGCCCGCTGCCCGGGCGTGCAGTCGGCGACGGCGAGCGCCTGCTCGTACTCCGCCTCGGCCAGCGCGGAACGACCGGCGGCGGCCAGGTAGCGGGCCCGCCGGATGTGCAGCTCGCAGGCGGGCAGGTCGGTGTCGGCGCCGGCCAGCTCCTCCAGCAGCGCCAACGCGCGGGCGTACTCACCACAGTGGTGGGCCGCTTCGGCCGCACGTCCGAGCAGCATCGCCCGGTCGACACCGGGCAGCCCCTCGGCCGACTGCACCGCCACCGACCAGTGCCGATGCGCCTCGGCGTAGCCGTACAACCGCTCCGCCTCCTCGGCGGCGGCCACCGCCGCCGGCAGCGCCCGCTCCGGCTCACCGGCCAACCGCCAGTGATGGGCCAACCGGGCCTGGTGCAACTCGGCCGGTGCCGAGGTCAACGCCTCGGCGTAGCGGCGGTGCAGCACCGCCCGCTCGGCGGGAAGCAGCTCGTCCTCCAACACCTCGGCGACGAGCCGGTGACGCAGCCGGTAGCCGTCGTCGGAGCCGACCAGCAGTCGATGGGACACCGCTGCCCGGACCGCGTCGAGCAGCTCGTGCTCCGGCAGCCCGACCACCTGGGCGAGCAGCCAGTGCTCGACCGGTTCGACGCCGGCGGCGACCGCGTGCACGGCCCGGTGAGCGGGTCGGGGCAACGCGTCCACCCGGGCCAGGAAGACCTCGCGGAGGGTGTCGGAAAGCCCGTCGCGACCGTCGCGCAGTTCGCGGCAGAGTTCCTCGACCACGAAGGGGTTGCCACCGCTGCGCTGCCACAACTGCTCCGCCGCCTCGGGTGCCGGCGGTCGACGCATCACGGCGGCGGCCAGTTCCTCGGTGCCGGCCCGATCCAGCGGGGCCAGATCGAGCACCCGCACCGACCGCAGCCGGCGCAGCTCGGTGAGCACCCGACGCAACGGATGCGCCCCCTGCAACGACTCCGACCGCACCGCGGCCAACACCGACAGTTGCAGGTCACCGAGGCCGGCGAGCAGATAGAGCAGGAGTTGGCGGGTCGTCCGGTCGACCCACTGCAGGTCGTCCAGCACCAGCACCAGCGGGCGGCCACCGGCGATCACGTTCAACCCGCGGGACACCCGTTCCAGCAACGCACCTGCCCCGTCCGGGCCGGCCCGGTCCTCGGCGAACACGCCGAGCAGCGCGCGGACGGACGCCGCAGCCGGCGGGGCCAGGTCGGCGTCGAGGCGGCGTAACGCCTGTCGCAGCGGGTGCAGCGGTGAGGCGTCGCCAATGTCCAGACAGGAGCCGGTGAGCACCAGGGCACCTGCGTGGCTCAACCGGTCTCCGACCTCGCGCAGCAGCCGGGTCTTGCCCACGCCACTCTCACCGGTCAGGAACACCGCCGCCGTGTGCCCCGGCGTCACGTCGTCGAGCAGCGCCGAGCGTACCGTCGCCACCAGGTCGTCCCGACCCACGAGCGGTGCGGTGTCCACGTCGCTGGCCATGGCTCGCAGCCTAGTCACAGGGTCCGTCCCCGTTCTACAGGTGCCTCGCCTCTGTCCTCCTCATCGCGTCGACATTGCGACCAAAGGTTGCGTCCGGCCGACATACGTCGTTCTGCCGATCCGCCGTCAGACCAGCGGTGACAGGCTCCGGACATCGTCGGCACGCACGGGGGGAGAGGCAGGTCAGATCTCCATGCCCAGTTCTGTTGTCGCTGGTCCGATAGCTGTCGAGCGGGCACGTTGGCCCGTATCGGAGGAGCGGCGGATCGTCACGGTTCTCTTCGTCGACATCGTCGGGTCGACCCGGTTGGTCGACCGACTCGACCCGGAGGACGTCCGCGCCCTGCAACGGTCCTACTTCGGCACCGTCGCCAAGGTGTTGCGACGATGGAACGGCGCGGTGGAGAAGTACGTCGGCGACGCCGTGATGGCCCTCTTCGGCGCACGCCGCGCGGACGGGTGGGACGCGTACCGGGCGGTGCGCGCCGGGTTGGAGATCCAGCGGGCGTTGGACCGCCGTCCGCCGGCGCCAGCACCGCGACTGCGGGTGCGGGTCGGCGTCGCCACCGGTGAAGCGGTGGTCGACCTCGCGGTCAGCCACGACGGCGGGCACGGCGTCGCCAGCGGTGCGGTCATCACCCTGGCCGCCCGTCTCCAGGGGCACGCCCCGCAGGGCGGGGTGGCACTCTGCCCGGCCACGCACCGCGCCGTCGTCGGGCTGATCGCGCAGCGTCCTGTCCCGGCGGTGGCCTTGGCCGGCAAGGCGCTGCCGGTCGACGTGTGGCATGCCACCGGCATCGAGCGGCCCCGACCGCAGCGACACGACGGCCCGCTGCTCGGTCGGCGCCGGGAGCTGGCTGTCGCCCGGGAGCATCTCGCCGACGCGCTACGGGGGCGCGGTGAGCGGCAGGTGCTGCTTCTCGGTCCGTCCGGCAGTGGGCGCAGCCGTCTGCTGCGGGAACTGGTCCGGACCACCCGCACGGTGGACGGGGCCCCGGTGCGTTGGTGCCCGGTGGCCTGTCCGCCCTACCCGGAGGAGCCGCTGGGGCCCGTCGGGGACCTGGTCCGTGGACTGGCCCGAGCCCGCGCCAGCGACGACCCCGAGACGGTACGCCGCCGGCTCGCCGCCGCGTTGACGGGTCTGGTGCAGACCGACCTGCTGGCACCCGCCCTGGACACGGTGGGCGACCTGCTCGGGGTGGCCGCCGACCCGGCCCAGCGGCTCCCGGGACGCCCCGACGTGAGCGAGGCGGAGCCCGGCCCGGAGGCCGGTGTCGTCTCCGGCCCCGCCGGTCGTCGGCTGGACGCGCCACAGCCGTGCGGCAAGGCGACGACCGAAGCCCCGACCCGTGCCGTGACCTACTGGCGCGAGGTGCTGCTGGACCTGGCGCGCCGGCAGCCGGTGGTGGTCGCCGTCGACGATCTCGACCGTGCCGCACCGGCGCTGCGCCGCCACCTGGCCGCCCTCGTCGAACTGGCCGAGGAGCGTGGGCTGCCCCTGGCGCTCGTCGCGACCGGCACGCAGGAACTGGATGCTCCCGGTCCACGGGCGGCCCGGCTACGCCTGTCACCGCTCGACACCATCACCACCGGTCGGCTCCTGCGCCGACTGCTGCGACGGGCCGGTCAACCGATCGGGTTGGCGGCCCGGCTGATCCCGGTGACCGGTGGCAACCCGGGACGGGCGGTCGCCTACGTACGCACGCTCACCGGGGGCGACCCCGGGCAGTTGCCCGTACCGGAGTGTGTCCGGCGGGTCGTCGAGGCGCGGCTGGACCGGCTCGACGGCGGTGCGCGTGCGGTGCTGATGGCCGCCGCGCTCGCGCCGGGCCGTACCGTGGCGGAGTTGGCTGACGTCCTTGACTGGCCGCGGTCGCGGGCGGCGGCGGAGCTGGCCGCCCTGACCGGGAACGGCCTGCTGGTCCCGCTGCCGGTGGGTGGTTACGACGTCGCCGATCCGGTGGTGCGGCAGGTCGCCTGCGCGCGGCTGCCCCGAGCGGTACGCGCCGTCCTCATTCGGCGGGTCGACCGCGTCACCGCGCCGCCGGAGACCTCCCCGGGTCGGCTGGTTCCGGCCCGGCGGGGCTGCGCCGGCGTGTCCCGGTCGAGCGTCGGGTCAACGGTGGTCCAGGAAGGCCAGAACCCGGTCCCAGGCCAGCTCGGCGGCGACCGGGTCGTGGTCGGCGGTGGCCGGGTCGGTGAAGAGGTGTCCCGCCAAGGGATAGCGGTACACCACGAGATCCGCTCCGGCCGCGGTCATCTCCCGCTGCCACTGGTCGACCTCGTCGGGCGGGTCGTAGGCGTCCGGGTCGGCCAGGTGCAGGTTGACCCGCAGGCCGGGACGGACGGCCGCCGGAGATCCGCCGGTGCCGTGCAACAGCAGCAGACCGGCGGTGTCGGGCCGTTCGGCCAGCATCGCGCCAGCCACCCCGGCACCCATCGAGAACCCGGCGAGCACGGTGTCCGGTGGCAGCCCGTCGAGTGCCGCGCGAGCCCGGTCGAGGACGGTCTGCTGGCCGACCCGCTCCAGCAGGGCGAAACCCTCGGCCACCGAGTCGACGGCGGGCACACCGTACAGGTCGGGCGAGTGCACCTGATGGCCGGCGGCGCGCAGCCGATCGGCGGCTTCCAGCACCGCCGGCCGGAGCCCGTACACGGAGTGGAAGAGCACGACGTGTCCCATCGGGACATCCTGCCTGACCACCGTCCCGAGCACAGTTCGGCGCGCACGGGGTCTTTCCCGGGTGACCGGATCGGCGGTGCGCGTCGACGCCGGGGGCAGGGGCCGCCGGCACCGTGGCGGGCGACCCGGTGGTGGCCAGGTGCACCGCCGGCCCGCTGGGTCAGCGTCCCTGGCTGGCTGCTGGCCGGTCCCGCTCCCCCGCTTCCGGCTCGCCGCCGTCGGGGGCGGGCGTCGGGCGTAGCATCCGGCTCTGTCCTCGGAACTCCGCGACCACCTCCCCGTCGGCTCGGCTCACGGTGACGTCGTAGATGCCGCTGCGGCCGTACCTGGTGCGCTCGCTGGCCCGCGCAACCAGCATGTCCCCCTGCCGGGCCGGGCGGACGAAGGTGATGTCGGCTCCGGCGGCGACGGTGGCCGGACCGTGGCTGTTGCAGGCCAGCGCGAACGCGGTGTCGGCCAGCAGGAACACGAACCCGCCGTGCGCGATGCGGTGACCGTTGACCATGCCGTCGGTGATCCGCATCCGAGCCACCGCGCTGCCGGCGGCAGCGCTGACCAACTCGATGCCGAGGTGATTGGAGGCGACATCGGCGTCGAACATCTCGTGCGCGGCGGTGCGCTGGGGGTCCACCTTGCTTCCAGTTCCGTTCCGGCCGGGCGCGCCTCGCCCTCGCCACGGACATCATGGCACCGCCGTTCGGCGAGCGGTCGCGCAGGTCCGCCCCGGGCGCGTACCCGTCCGGAGGCGCGATCGGGTCGGACCGGCTCTCCGGTCCAACCCGATCCGATCATCGCTTCGCCATTCTGTCGTAGTTGCAAAGGAGTGGCAACAAGCCTGGACAGGAGATCCGCTACGTAACTAGCGTGTACCTCATGAGTCCTTACATCAGCAATGCCGCCGCCTGGCAGGAAAGCTGGGACCGCCAGCAGGAGGCGTACCTGCCGGACCGGGAGCACCGGGTCGCCACCATGCTCGACGCGGTCGACGCCGTGCGCGAGGCCACCCCGCCCCGGCTGCTCGACCTGGCCGGCGGCACCGGCACCATCTCACTGCGCGCCCTGCACCGCTTCCCCGACGCCGAGGTCACCCTGGTCGATCTCGACCCGGTGCTGCTCGCCCTCGCCAACGCCTCCCTCGGCGACCGGGCCACCATCGTCTCCGCCGACCTCCATCAGCCGGACTGGGTCACGGCCCTGCCGCACCAACGCTACGACGCTGTGCTCACCGCCACCGCGCTGCACTGGCTGCCCCCGGACCGGCTGGCCACCCTCTACACGGAGATCCACCCCCTGCTCCGGCCCGGCGGACTCTTCGTCAACGCCGACCACATGCCCGACGACGCCCTGCCCGAGTTGACCAAGCGGTTGCTGGCCCGCGCCGAGGAGCACCAGGCGGCCCGGCACGCCGCCGGTGCCGTCCTGTCCTGGTCGCAGTGGTGGCAGCAGGCCGAGCAGGACCCGACACTCGCCCCGCTGGTACGCCAACGGCACGCCATCTACCCGACGGGACACAGCCCGGAGTGGACACCCCCCGTCTCCTGGCACCTCACCGCCCTCAGGGCCGCCGGATTCACCGAGGTCGGCACCCTCTGGCGCGGCGCCACCGACGCCGCCATCGCCGCCCTCCCCTGACCCCAGACCCTCGCGATCATGCAGTTGTGGCTCCTGATTCCTCCGGATACGCCCGGCCTGTCCGGTGCCACAACTGCATGATCGCCGGGAGCGGGGCGGGCGGGCGGGGTTAGGGTGCGGGGGTGGTTGGGTTTGGGCATCTGGCGGGGCGGGTGTGGGTGTGTCCGGGGGAGGCTGATCCGGAGCTGGTGCGGGCTGGGGTCGCGCTGATCGCCGACGAGCGGGGCAGCGTGCTGGTGGACGCGGGGCAGAGCCCGTCGCACGCCCGCGAGATCCAGGCCGCCTTGCTCGCCGCCGGTCTACCAGCACCTCGTTGGCTGGTCTACACCCACCATCACTGGGACCACGTCTGGGGCGCCTGCGCCTGGCCGGACGTGGAGATCGTCGGGCATGCCAGCGGCGCGGACCTGCTGCGCGCCGAGGCGGACCGACCGTGGAGTGTCCGATACCTTCGCGAGGAGGTGCTGCGGAACCGTCGGCTCGGGCCGAGCTTCCGGGCCCGCGCGCTCGCCGTCGACTCCTGGGAGGAACTGCGGATCCTGCCGCCCACCCGCGTCTTCACCGACGAGGTGGAGCTGCCCACCGGCGTGCTGCTACGCCACGTCGGCGGCCGGCACGCCCCGGACTCGACCGTGGTGGTGGTACCCGATTCGGAGGTCATGCTGCTCGGCGACAGCTGGTATCCCCCACCCGCCCACCTGCGCACACCGGCGGACGAACCGGACCTCGCGCTGGTCGGCCGACTGCTGGACGACACGATCGGCTGGTACGTCTCCAGCCATAGCGCACCGATGACGCTCGACGACGCCCGGAGAGCGATCGCCGGCTGAGCGGGCTCCGGGTCGGCTCAGCGGGCCCGGCGCTCCGGATGGGCCCGGTTCCAGGCCCGCATGCGATCCGGGTATCCCACCTTCGTGGCCTCGTACAGCGGGATTGCGTGTTTGCGGGCCAGGGCGCCGGCGGCGCGCGGCGTGCCGGTGCGGCGGCGGATCCACTCGCCGTCGTGGGCGATGGCCATCACCGTGGTGTCGGTGGCCGTCGTCTCCGGCTCCAGGTAGAACTCCACCCCCTGCCGGCTGGTGGCGAAGCGCTCCAGCGCGGCGAGGTCCTCGGGGGTGCCCTCGCGGTCGAGTTTCGTCGGGGTGCCCTGCGCGGCTCGTGACCGCCGGCTGAACCAGCCCATGCCCGGCTCCTCTCCTCGGCGTGACTCCCAGTGCAGCACCGTCACCTGGCAGATCCCTGGTAGCCGGGTGAGAATCTCCCGGCACGGTATGCTGCCGCGATGATCCACTCGGCGGTACGGGAAAACGTCGCCTGGTGTGACCTGGTCTGCGGCACGCACGGCCAGCCCGGCGTACGGGACGCCGATGCCTGGTCGGTACCGCGCCGCTCGCCGCCGTTCCACCCGGATGCGGTGACCCTGCGGCCCGGCCTCGGTGCGGACCTGCTGCGACGGATCGACGCCGCCGGAGTGTGCGCGGCCGGCGCGGGCCGGCACCTCGTCGGCTACGAACAGGATGCCGACCTCGCGCCAGCACGACGTCACGGCTTCCGGAGCATCGGCCCGCTACGCGTCTGGCTCCGCTGAGCCCGCCCGCGCCGGCGCCCCCGTGCCGCCGGCTGCGGGCGGGCGGGCCGCGGGGACCAGCAGCAGGGTCGGCAGCAGGAGCAGCGGTACGACCAGCAGCGCCTTCAGCGTTCCCACGTGGTCACCGAGCAGTCCGAGCAGCGGCGGTCCGGCGAGAAACGCCGTGTAGCCGATCACCGCGACCACGCTGACCCGTACGTGCGCGTGCTCCTCCTCGTCCGCGGCGGCGCTCATCCCCACCGGGAAGCCGAGCGAGGCGCCGATCCCCCACAGCGCGACGCCCACCACCGCGACCGGACCGGAGCCGGCGAGCACCGCCAGGCCGGCGCCGACGACGGCGAGCAGGATGGTCGTGGTCAGCACCGGACCGCGTCCCCAGCGGTCCAGCGCCACTGTGCCGGCGGTGCGGCCCAGCGTCATGCCCACCACGAAGACGCCGAAGACCGCCGCGCCGGCCGCCTCGCTGAAGCCGTACCCGTCGATGAAGGCGACCGCCAGCCAGTCGTTGGCGCTGCCCTCGGCGAATGCCGCCGCCAACACCAGCAGGCCGATGAGCAGGGTGCGCGGCTCCCGCCAGGCGGCCAGCAGCCGGCTGCGACGACCGGCCGGAGTGCCGTCGGCCTCGGGCTCGGCCGGCAGGAAGGCGCGTGCCCCGAGCAGGGTGCCGCCGAGCACCAGCGCCGCCAGCACCGCGAGGTGCACGGCGACCGGGACGCCCAGCCGGGCGGCGCCCGCGCCGAGTCCGGCGCCGGCCACCGAGCCGAGGCTCCAGGCGGCGTGGAAGCGCGGCATCACGGTCCACCCGAGCCGCCGTTCGACCACCGCGCCCTCGATGTTCATCGCTACGTCGCAGCTGCCGGAGCCGTAGCCGAGCGCGAACAGACCCACCGCCACACCGGGTAGCCAGGCGGCGACGCTGGCCGAGATCCCGGCGATGGTCAGCCCGAGCGCGACGAGCAGGGTGGCCAGCGCCACCGCTCGGGCCGCGCCCAGCCGTTGGGTGACCAGGCCGGCGGTGGGCATGGCCACGATCGCGCCGATCGACATGGCGAGCAGGAGCAGACCGAGACGCCCCGGGGTGAGGCCGAGCCCGTCGCGGATCGCCGGTACCCGGGCGAACCAGGTGGCGACGGCCAGGCCGTTGAGCGCGAACACGATCGCCACACCGTTGCGAGCGGCCAGCACGGCCCGGGACGGGCCGGCGTCGGCCGACGGTGTGACAGGGGTGGTGACGGCGGGGTCCACGTACGTTCCGGTCCTCTCCTCGGGCACTACGACGATCACACACCTGGGAGCGTTACCACCACAATCCAGCTCCGGTCCGCGCCACGGGCCGGCGCGCGGGGCATGATGCTGATGGGCGCCCGGGCACCGAGCCGGGCGACAGGAACGGGGAGAAAGATCATGACGACGGCAGCGCGTCGGCCGGCGACCCTGGACGACGTGGCCCGGACCGCCGGGGTGTCCCGCTCGACCGCGTCGCGGGTCATCGCCGGCACCGGCTTCGCGTCACCGACCGCCCGCGAGCGGGTACGCATCGCCGTGGACCTGCTCGGCTACGTGCCGAATCCGGCGGCCCGAGCCCTGGTGCACGGTTCGGGCGTACGGCTGCTGGTGGCGGTGACCGGCACCGGCCCGGATGTCCTCGACGACCCCTACGTCGACCAGGCGGTCGCCGCGGTGGCCCGGGCCTGTGCACCGCACGGTCTGGGCGTCGCGGTGCAGTGGGTGCCGCTGGACGCGCCGGAGCGGTTGGTCCAGTTGACCGACGACCAGGGCGTGGCCGGGCTGGTTCTGCTCAACACGACCACGGCTCTGCTGGACCTGGTGCCGAGGCGGCTGCGCGGCCGGGCCGTGTCGATCGGGATCGGTTCGGCCACCGTGCCGTCGGTGGACATCGACAACGGCGGCGGCACCGCGGCGATCGTGCGTCACCTGTACGCCGCCGGACGTCGACGGATCGCCATGGTGACCGGTCCCCGCTGGCTGGCCTGCGCCGACCGCTCGGTGCGGGCGTACCGGAGGTTGCTGCACGACGCCGGCCTGCCGGCCCGGGAGGTGGTCGGTGACTTCAGCGCGGCCCGGGGGCACGCCGCCGCTCGGGAGGTGCTTCGGCGCTGGCCGGACACCGACGCGATCGTCGGGATCAGCGACGCGACCGCGCTGGGGGTGATCGGCCGACTGCGGGCCGACGGTGTCCGGGTGCCCGAGGACGTCGCGGTGACCGGATTCGACGACATTCCGCTGGCCGCCACGGTGGCGCTGACCACGGCCAGCCACCCGGTACGGCAGATCATCACCGCGGCGGCGACCATGGTGCTGGAACAACGCCAGGCACCGGCGACGACGGTCTTCCCGTCGGCACTGGTGCTGCGCGAGAGCGCCTGAGTCCTCACGACGCCCGCGTCGTCCGTCCGCCCGCGAATTACGGTCAACCTTTCAGAATATCGATTTCGTCGGTTCTGAACCTCGGCCGAATGTGACGGCTTCCCGGTAAGATCGGCGACTTGCATGTGACCGATCGCTGACTGATGGCTCGGACGGCAAGAGCACACACTGAGCGCATGAATTCGGGGCTCTGGCGCATCAGGACACTTCGCGGTGCGGCGTGTCTCGCGCTGGCGGCGACCCTTTCCAGCTGCATGCAACTCAATGCCGGGCTGACCGTCAACGCCGACGACACGGTCAGCGGTCAACTTCTACTCACGGCCGAGCGCAAGTTCCTGACCTTGAACGACAGGCCGGTCGAGGCGGGCTTCGCCGAGCTCCGACAGAACATCCCGGCGCTACCCGCCGGGCCCGAGACCCCATACGAGGACGCCACCCACTTCGGTTCCCAGATCAACTATCGGAACGTGCCGCTGGAACAATTCGACAGCGAAAGTCTGAGCATCGTTCGTACCGGGGATCGGTACGTGTTCACCCTTCCGCTGGACCCGAAGAAGTACGGCGGAAAAGTGGCCGAGCAGGACCCCAAGAATCAAGAACGATTCATGTCGCTGATGTCGTTCGAGATCGCCGTGACCTTCCCCGGTCGAGTCCTCGACGCCAGCACCGGCGGTCAGGTCAACGACCGGTCCGTCACCTGGCGGGTCAACCCCAACGAACCGAAGCCCGCCGAACTGCGCGCCGTCGCCGAGGCGCCGCCCCGGCCCTCCACAGCGGCCAAAGCCGACTCCGGCGGCGGGTTCCCCTGGCTGCTGATCACCGCCGGTGTGGTGGTGCTGCTGCTCGTCGCGGTGCTGGTGACGTTCCTGCTCCGCCGCTCCCGGACCGGCGGCTCACCGCCCGGGAGCGCCACCTCCCCGGCCGGCCGATCCACACCGGTGACGCCGGCCGCCACGAATACCGGTCCGCCGGACGCCGGCTAACCGCCGGCATGCCGCCCGCCCTCCGCAGGCGGCATCTCACCCACCCCACCCCGCAGTACGCAACACCGAAGGGGGATCGGCGATGAACGATCTCTTCACCTGGGCGGCCCTGGGCAGCCTCACCGGAGCCAGCGCCGCGACGCTGCTCACCACCAACGTCATCGGCGGACTCATCGGCCCGAGCGCCGACAAGGCCCGCAAGTGGATCGCGTTGGGCATCGCGCTCGCGCTGTCGTACCTCACCGCGGCCTTCGCCACCGAGGTGGGCGCCGAAAAATGGATCATCGCGTTCTTCAACGGCCTGGTCATCTTCTCCGCCGCGCTGGGCATCAACCAGCTGCCCCCCGGCAACCGGCAGGCGACACCGATCCAGTTGGCACAGGGCAACGAGCCCCGATTCATCCGTTCCTGGGCCTGAGAGGAGCCGGACATGGTCCTCGGATTCCTCAGCGCCGCCGTTCACGTGGGCGCGGGCGCCGTACTCGGTCAGCTCGTCGGCGGTGCCGTGGGACTGCTCATCGGCGCGGGCATCGGCCTGCTCGTCGGCGCGGTCTTCGGCTGGGCCGTCGCCGCGGGCGAGGTCTACGCGGTCGACCCGCGCGGCGTGTTCCTCTTCGTCGTCGATCACACCTGGAGCCTGCCGAACACCGTCGTCGGCGCGATCTACCTGGCCCTGCACCTGGTGTTCGGCCACTCGCTGGACCGGGCCACCTCCCGGCACAGCTGCCGGGTGAACGTGGTCGAGGGGGTCTCCGTCCGCTACGCCACCACGCTCGGCACGGTCTGCGCCGGCTCCGGTCCCGGTATCCAGCGACACGAGGACGTGCACATCTTCCAGGCCCGGCTGCTCGGCCCGCTGTACATCCCGCTGGTCGTGGCCAACTACGTGCTGTTCACCATCGCGCCGGTCTGGCTGCTGTACCACGACCACACGGGGGCACCCATCAACCGTTTCACCCGGTACTTCGAGATCGGCGTCTACCCGCACGTGTGGAACGAAGCCATCGCGTACCGGATCCAGGGGACGCCGCCGCGATGACCGACGACGGTCCAATCTCCACCGCCACCGCCGAGTTGGTGGCGTGGCTGGCCGGGGCGACAGGTGACACCGTCCCGGTCGGCCCGCCCCGGCCCGACGCCGACCCGAACCGGTTGTCCCTGTGGCCGCTGGACATCCGGCCGGCCCGGCAGACCCGGGGCAGCGGCGGCGCCGAACCGTTCCGGCTCACGGTGCGCTACCTGCTGGCGGCCGGCGGCCCGGAGGCCCTGACCGCGCTGGACCGGGTGCTCGTCGCGGCCACCGGCGCGGCCGGGCGAACCCTGGTGCTGGAAGCCGGCGACGCGGCCCTGTGGGCGGCCTTCGGGGCACCGCCCCGGCCGGCGTTGCTCATCGACGTACCGGTTCAGGTCACCCACCCGACGCAGCCGGCCGCACCGGTACTGCGACCACTGCGGCTGCGGCAGCTGGAGATGCTGACCTTCGACGGACGCGTCGTCGGCCCGGCCGAGCAGCCCCTCGCGGCGATGCGGGTAGAGGTCGTCGGTCAGTCGTACGCGACGCGGACCGACCCGGCGGGCCGCTTCCGGATCGTCGGCGTGCCCCACGACCCGGACCATCCGGCACCGGTCCGGCTCCGACTCACCGGCCGGGGGCAGGTGCTCACCGCCGAGGTCGACCCCACCGAACCCGACATCGTCATCGTCTGCGCGCCGCCGATCCACTGATCCGACCAGCACGGGAGGACCGATGCCCACCTACTTCTCGCCCGGCATCTACGTCGAGGAGGTGCCCAGTGGTGCCCGGCCGATCGGACCGGTCGGCACCAGCACGGCGGCCTTCGTCGGCGTCGCGCCCGACCGCAACGCCCACGTCGGCGAGGCCCTCGCGGTGAACAACTGGACCGATTTCCTCCGGCTGTACGCCGACGGTGACCAGGTGGAGAGCACACCGTTGGCCCGGGCCGTCTTCGGTTTTCTCGACAACGGTGGCACCCGCTGCTGGGTGGTCAACGTCGGCGAAGGCGGCGCCATCTCCGGCACCGGCCGCAAGCGTGCCGGGCTGGACCTGCTGGAGGCGGTCGACGAGATCTCCATCCTGGCCGCTCCCGGCTTCCACGACCCGGTCTCGCACGAGGCGCTGCTGACCATGGCCGAGCGCACCCGCACCATGGTCGCCATCTGCGACCCGGCACCCGACATCGACGACATCTCCACCCTCACCCGGGTCGCCACGCCCGGTTCGGGCCGTTCGGCGAAACCGAGCGACACCGGGTCGGAGGCCCCCGCCGGATCCGGCACCGGCGGCGGGGGCGGGCCGGTGTCGCACCGTCCCCGGCAGTCGGACTTCGCCGCCCTCTACTACCCGTGGTTACGCGTCCGCGATCCACTCAGTGGCGAGTTGGTGCTCACCCCGCCGAGTGGGCACGTCGCGGGCATCTGGGCGCGCACCGACGCCCTGCGCGGAGTACACAAGGCACCCGCCAACGAGCCGGTTCGGGGCGCGGTCGACCTGGGCCACCTGGTCACCCGGGCCGAGCACGACGTGCTCAACCCCCGGGGCGTCAACGTCATCCGGTACTTCCCCGGCGAGGGCATCCGGGTCTGGGGCGCCCGTACCCTCGCCGCCGAGGCCAGCGAGTGGCGCTACCTCAACGTCCGGCGACTCTCCATCGCCATCGAGCAGGCCATCGCCAACGGCACCCGCTGGATGGTGTTCGAGCCGAACGACTACACGTTGTGGCGCTCCATCCGTCGGGACATCGGTGCCTTCCTGACCCGGGTGTGGCGCGACGGGGCACTGCTCGGACGTACTCCCGAGGAGGCGTTCTTCGTCAAGTGCGACGAGGAGACCAACCCGGCCGATGTCCGTGACGCCGGAATGGTGGTCGCCCACATCGGCATCGCCGTGGTCAAGCCCGCCGAGTTCGTGGTGTTCAAGCTGAGCCAGTGGGCCGGCGGCACCGAGACCGAGACGATTGGAGGCTGACATGCCCACCACGGCCACTCCGCAGCCGGGCACCCCGGTCGACCCGTATCGGGCGTACAACTTCAAGCTGCTGATCAACGGCGTGACCAACGGCCACTTCACCGAGGTCAGCGGCCTGGAGGTGAACATCCCGGCGGTGCCCTACCGGGAGCAGGGCAACGACCGGATCCGGATGGTCCCGGGCCAGGTGGAGTACGGGCCGGTCATCCTGCACTTCGGTCTCACCGCGTCGCGGGAGCTGTGGGACTGGGTGCATGCGGTCGCTCGGGGCACGGTCAGCCGCCGCAACGTCTCGGTGGTGCTGCTCGACGCCGCCGGCACGGCGGAGGTACTGCGCTGGAACCTGATCAACGCTTGGCCGACCAACTGGCGCGGAGCCCACCTGAACACGCTCGGTCAGGAGATCGCCATCGCGGCACTGACGCTGCGCTACGAGAGCCTGGAACTGGAGGCCGGTGGTGCCGCGCCGACGCCCGCGTAGGTGGCTCGCCGAGCGGCTCCGGTCCGCGGCGGCTGCCGTGGACCGTCTCGCCAGCGCACTCGACTCCCCCGCCCCGGGCTCGCCGGTCGGTTCGCCCGCGACGTCGGACGGGAAATTGGGCACGATCGATGGTGCGGTCGTCACCGTCGTCGACTCGCCCGACGATCCGGCCCGGCGGCCGGGGCAGCCACCCGAGCACTGGCTACGGGTCGTCGCCGCCCACGCTCCCGGCCTACTGCGGGATCTGGCCCTCGTCCCGTCGGCGGACGCCGTGGCCGCACCTGTCCCGGCGTACCACCAGGAGCCGGATCCCCGCGATCCGGCCGGCGACGACCGGCTGGACGCCTGTCCCGCCGACCCGGGAGACGAAGGTGGTGCGGACGGCCCGGCACACCGGCCCGTGACGCCGGTTGGTGCTCCCACCGGGTACGCCCACCGCCCCGGCACGCCGACCGCTGCCGGACCGCCCGACGCCGTCGACCCCCGCCTGGCGGAACGCTCCCCGACGTCCGGTCCGGCACCGGCCACCCACTCCCCGACATCCTTTGCTCTGCTTCACCCCACGCAACCCTGGACGTCCGATATCCGGACATCGACCAGTGCGTCGGTTGAAGCAGAGCAAAGGGAGCACAGGGGAACCTCCCGGCCCGCTCCGAAGACGGCCCCAAAGGCCCCGCAGGCCACGCAAGCCGCGCAGGCCGCGCAGGCCGCGCAAGCCGCGCAAGCCGCGCAAGCCGCGCAGGCCGCACCGGTCGGGCCAGGTGGGTCAAGCGGGCTGAGCAGGGGCCGTCGACGGTGGGGAGGCTGGACGGTCCGGTCGCCTGCTCCCATCAGCCCACGGAGCCCACACAGCAGCCCAACCAGCCCGTCCGCCGACCCGCCGGGCCAACCCGCCGCCCAAGTGGGCCAGCCCGCGACACTCCGGTTGGTGGGCGAACACCGCCCGCCATCCGACACTCGCCTGCCGGGCGGGGACGGCGGGGCGGTGCGTCGGGTTCGGCCCAGCGGCGGACGTGGGCTCCCCAACGGGCATTCGACCGGCGACGGACGCTGGCCAGGCAGTGGGCTGCCCACCGGCGACGGACGCTGGCCCGTGGGCCCGGACGTCCGCTGGCCGGCACTGGAGTCGCCACAGCCGTCACCCGTCGGACGGGCCGGTCCTGACCCGTGGCCGGCCCTCCCCGACGATCGGGCACTGTGGTCGGTCCCCGAGCCGTCCGGAGCCGACGAGCACCGGTTGCGACGCCTCGACGGTGAACAGGCAGGTGACTGATGCAACGGGTGGCCTTCCTCATCGACACCGGAGAACGGATCGACTGCCTGCTCAACCCGGAGACCGTGCAGGTGACCCGTCTCGCCGGGGTACGTCAGCGGGCTGGCTCGGACGGCCCGCTCACCGGCGTCGGGTTGGCCGACGACCCGTTGCTCTTCACCGGCGGTGGACGTACCGAACTCGTGCTGGACCTGCTCTTCGACATCGACTTCGCCGAGGGGCAGGTCCGTCCCACCGACGTTCGGGCGCTCACCCGACCGCTCTGGATGCTGGCGGAGAACTCGGCGGTGGAACACGGCTGGCTGCGCCCACCCCTGGTGCGGATGGTCTGGGGCAAGACCTGGAACGTGCCCGGTGTGATCGTCGCCGTGGCGGAACGCTTCGACGCGTTCACCGCCACCGGCTCGCCGCGCCGCTCCTGGCTGCGGCTCAAGCTGGTCCGGGTGGCGGAGGACGCCCGCCGCGCCGAGGAGGGATTCGCCGAGGAACTGGCCGCCGCAGAAACCCCCACCGTCGCGCCGGGCACGGCCGTGGTGGCCGCCGGCGATGGCACCGCCGCCGCCGACAACACGGGCGTACGCTTCGACCTGCTCGCCCACGACGCGCTGGGCTCTCCCCTGCGTTGGCGGCTGTTGGCCGAGCACAACCGGATCATCGATCCGCTGGCCGTGCCCGCCGGCACCGCGCTCGCCGTCCCGCCGCTGTCCGGCACCGCACCGGCGGAGGCAGCGTCCACCAGCTCGCCCGGGATCGGGTCGTGACCGCCACCGCGCCCCGGGCGCCGACCGTGCTGCTCGACGGCAGATCGCTGCCCGACACGGTGGCCGGCCGGGTCACCTCGGTACGGGTGGCCGCCCGCCTGAACCAGCCCACCCAGTGCGAGGTGGCGTTGCGCACCAGCCCCGGCACCGCCGCGCTGACCGGGTCGACGCACGTCGGCGCGAGCCTGGACGTCCGTTTCGACGGGCACCCGGAGGCGCTGTTCATTGGGGAGGTCACCGCCGTCGAGGTCGAGTACGCCGCCGACGGCACGGCCACGCTGCGGGTGCGCGGGTACGACCTGCTGCACCGGCTGCGCAAGCGGCAGCGGATGCAGGTCTTCGAGTCGGTCACCGCCGCCGAGCTGGCCAGGCAACTCTGCGCCGACCTCGGACTGCGCGTCGAGGCGGAGGTCGACGGTCCACGGCTGGACCGGCTGCCGCACCACCGACCCAGTGATCTGGATCTGCTGGTCGAGGTGGCCGGACGAGCCGGGTTGCACCTGAGCGTCGACGGTGACGTGCTGCGACTGATCACGCTGGATGGGCACGGCGAGCCGATCGTTCTGGAGCTGGGCCGCGACGTGCACGGCCTGCGGTTGTCGGTCAATGCCGACAGCGCCGCCGGGGAGAGTGCGGCGCTGGGCTGGCATCCGCAACGGGCCGAGCCGATCGCCCAGAGCGTCGGCACCCCCCGCTGCGGACGCCGCACCCCGGCGGATCCCGATCCGGCCGATGTCGGCGCGGACGGCACCCGCACCGCCCTGGACCAGCCGGGACGCAGCGACGACGAGATCGCCGCACTGGCCCAGGCCCGGCTCGACGTCCGGGCCGCCGCACTGGTCACCGCCGACGGAACGGCCGAGGGCACGTGCGCGCTACGGCCCGGCCGTCGGATCCAGCTGACCGGGGTGGCCGAGCCGGTGTCCGGGACGTACGTGCTGACGGAGGTGATCCACACCGTCGACGCGAACGGTCACCTGAGCCGCTTCTCCACCGGGCCGCCACCCGCGCCGCGCACCGCGTCACCGGCACCGGCGGTGGTCACCCTCGGCACCGTCACCGACGTGACCGACCCGGACGGTCTGGGCCGGGTACGGGTGAAGCTGCCCGCGTACGGGGACGCGGACGCCGGCTGGCTGGCGGTGCTGTGCCCGGGAGCCGGGCGCGGCAAGGGGCTGGTCACGTTGCCCGATCCGCAGGACAACGTGCTGGTGGCGCTGCCCGGCGGTGAGCCGGCCTCCGGCGTGGTGCTCGGCTCGCTGTTCGGCACCGTCGAGCCGTACGACACCGGGATCGACGACGGGCGGGCCCGACGCTGGTCGCTGCGGACCGCCGGCGGCCAGCAGGTGGTGGTCGACGACGTGACGCGCAGCCTGCGGCTGAGCACCGACGCCGGCAGCTGGCTAGAACTGACCCCGGAGTTGACCACCCTGCACGCCGCGACCGATCTGGTGCTCTCCGCGCCGGGCCGGGCGATGGTCGTCCGGGCCCGCAGCGTCGACTTCCTGCACGCCGAGACCGTCGAGGACCCGGGGACCGCCGCCGAGCGGGCCCGCATGCTCGCCCGTACCCACTACGAAGGAGGCGGCTGATGCGCTGGATCCACCGTGACTCGGTGATCAGGTGCAGCCACGACGGCCGGGTCCGCAACCGGGCGTCCCAGACGTGGGTCGCGGTGGCCGGCGTACCGGTCCTGGTCGCCGACGACCCGAAGGGCCGGGAGATCGTCGCCTGCCCGAACTACGGCGCCACGGTCAAGCCGTGCACCGGCACCGAGGCGGTGCGGGCCGGCTACAGCGACTGGGTCCGCGTCGGCGGTCGGCGGATCGTGCTGTCGCACCTGTCCGGGTTCACCAACGGCAGCCCGCCGGGCCAGTTCACCTACGGGGTACGCGATCCCCGGCAGCGTTTCGTGGGGGCCGACCGGTGAGGGCGTTCCGGTTCGTCGGTGCCGGCTTCGACCCAGGTCAGGGCGGTGGGCTCGGACTGACCGCGGCCGGCGGCCTGGCGATGACCGACGGCGACGAGACGGTACGCCAGGCGTTGTTCCTGCTGCTGTCCACCACGCCGGGCGAGCGCCTGATGCGACCCGGGTACGGCTCACGGCTGCACCGGCTGGTCTTCGCGCCGAACGACGACACCACCGCCGGGTTGGCCATCCACTATGTCCGCGCGGCCATCGCGCGCTGGGAGCCTCGGGTCGACGTGCTCGACGTCGACGCCGGACCGGATCCGGACGACCCGTGGCGTCTGGTGATCCGGTTGGACTACCGGATCCGGGCCAGCCTCACCCCCGGTCAGTTGGTCTTCTCGGTGGATCTGCTGCCCGCCGACGACGACCCGTCCGCCGGGCCGGCGACCGGTCCCGACGCCGACACCGAGGAGGCACGATGACCCTGCCCGTGCCGCACCTGGACGACCGGACCTTCCTCGATCTGGTCACCGAGGCCCGGGACCGGATCCGGCAGTCCTGCCCCGGGTGGACCGACCTGTCCGCGCACGACCCCGGTGTCGCGTTGCTGGAGGCGTTCGCGCATCTCACCGAGGTGATGATCTACCGGCTGAACCAGTTGCCGGAGAAGGCGTACGTCTCCTTCCTCAACCTGCTCGGGGTGACCCGGCACCCACCGGCGGCGGCCTGGGCGGACGTCCGGTTCACCCGCACCGGCACGGACGAGGCCCCGCTGCGGATCCCGGCCGGCACCCGGGTGGCCGCCGCCCGGGGAGCTGATCCACGGCCAGCGGTCTTCGTCACCTGCGAGCCGGCGCTGCTCTCCGCCGGGCAGCGGGAGGTGACGGTCCGGATGCACCACTGCGAGCCGGTGGAGGCGGAACTGCTGGGTGTGGGTACCGGGCAGCCGGGTCAGGTGCTGCGCGCCGCACGTGCGCCGCTGGCGCGTACCGCCGAACCGCTGGACCTGCTGCTCGGTGTCGAGGTGCCGACCGGGTCGGTGGAACTGGGCGCCGCGGCTCGGGAACACGACGGACGCACCTTCGAGATCTGGCGGGTGGTGGACAGCTTCGCCGGCCTCGGCCCGCAGGACAAGGCGTACCTGGTGGACCGGTGCTCAGGCACGGTGACCTTCGCCCCGGCGCTGGACCTGCGGGCCACCGACGCTGCGGCGCTGACCTTCGGCGACGGCGCGGTCGCGGCGGTGCCACCGGCCGGGCGGCAGGTTCGGTTGTGGTACCGCGCGGGCGGTGGACCGGCCGGCAACGTGGCCGCCGGCACCCTCACCAACCTGCGTGACCCGTTGCCGGGAGTGAAGGTGGTCAACCCACTGCCGGCAGCCGGTGGGCGGGAGATGGAGGCCATGGAGTCGGTGCTGCTGCGCGGACCGTACGCCTTCTTCGCTCAGCAGCGCGCGGTGACCGCCCGGGACTTCGAGGTGCTGGCCACCGCCTCCGGCGGGGTCAGCCGGGCCCGGGCCTTCACCCGGGCCGCCGTCTACAGCTTCGCCCGCCCCGGCGAGGTGGAGGTGATGCTGGTGCCGCACGTCCCGGACGGCGCGCGGCCCGGCGGTCATCTGCCGGTGGCGGCGCTGCGCGACCACGAGGTGGAGGAGGTCCGGCTGCGGGTCGAGGCGGACCTGGAGCATCGCCGTTCGCTGGGGACCACCTGCCGGGCCACCTGGGCACGGTACAAGGCGGTGTCGATCCGGGCCCGGGTGGTGGTCCGCCGGGAGGAGGACGTCGACGCGGTACGTCGGCGTATCCACGACCGCCTGCACCAGACTCTCAGCCCGCTGCCAACCCCCCTCAACCCGACCGGTTGGGCGTTCGGCGAGCCACTTCGGGCGTCCAACGTGTACCGCCTGCTGGAGCATGCCGAGCCGGGGGTGCGGTACGTCGAGTCGGTGCGGTTCGAGGTCGACGAGGCACCGGACACGCAGGTGCGAACCCTCGCGGCCGACCAGTACCAGCCCCGCACCTGGTACGCCGGCAGCGGTGCGGTGCTGTTCCGCTCCACCAACGCCGGCGCCGGTTGGGAGCCGGTGGGACGCTTCGACGGGGAGACCGTACAGCGGGTGGTGCCGGCGCCCGCGCCGGTGCGGCCGGGCATCGCAGCCCGGGCGGGTTCGGTGGCGGTGGCGACCGTACGCGCCGGCGGCGGGTCACGGGTACACCTGAGCACCGACCTGGGTGAGACGTGGTCGTTGCTGACCGACCTGGACTCGCGGATCGGCGACCTGGCCTGGATCGACCGGGACGGCGCGGGAGCGCTGCTGGTCGCCACCGACACCGGCCTGTACGAGGTGTCCCTGCTGCCGGGTGCGGTGCCGTTGCAGATCCTGGTCGATCCGGCCGATGCCGACCGGGGTTTCTACGCGGTGCGGGCGTTCGTCTCCGAGCGCGGCGCGGCCGGGGTGGCGGTGGCCGCCCAGGCCGGCTTCGGCGTGTACCTGTCCACCAACGCCGGCCGCCCCGGCAGTTTCAGCCACGTGGGTCTGGCCAACGTCGACAATCGGGTCCTCGCCGTGCAGTACGACGGACCGGCCACCCTGTTGTGGAGCGGTGCCGGCGAGCCGGATCCGAACAAACCCGGCCAGGGCTGCTTCCGGGCCCGGCTCTTCGAATCCGATGTGAAGTGGCAGGCGCTGTCGGCGGGCTGGCTCGGCGGCACCTGTCGGGATCTCGCCTTCAGCGGTTCGCTCGCGCTGGCCGCGACGCAGAGCGGCGGGGTGCTCCGGTTGGACACCCTCGCCGCGCAGCCGCAGTGGACGTCGGTGTCGGTCAACTGCGGGCTGCCGCTACGCGACCGGACCCGGTTCATGCCGGTGGACGCGATCGCCGCCACCGGCGCGGCGGAACGCCTGGTGCTGGCCGGCGGGGAACGCGGCGTGCACCGCAGCGACGAGGCGGTCCAGTGGTCGGCCAGCGCCAACCAGTCCACGGCCGACGTGGTGACCGTCCCGGACACCTGGCTGCTCTGCTCCGGCGAGCACGACATCGAGGTGGTGCGGCAGGATGCGACGAGCGGCCATTGAGCGGCTGCTGCCCGCGGCCTACCAGCGGGCGGCCGTGCCGGGCAGCGTGTTGTGGGCGCTGCTGGACGTGATGGAGGCGTTGCACGCCCCGGACGAGGCCGTCCTGGCCGAGGTCGACGCGCTCTTCGGGCCGTACCGGGCGCCGGCGTCGATGGTGGCGTACCTGGCCCGGTGGGTGGCCATGGACCATCTGGTCACCGCGCCCCGGCGGGACGTTGCCCTGCCGCTGCCGCTGAACCGGCTGCGCGATCTGGTGGCGCACGGTGCCGCACTGGCCGCCTGGCGGGGCACGCCGGACGGTCTGCGCACAGCCCTGGAACTGGCCACCGGGGTCACCGGTTTCGTCCTCGACGAGCCGGCCGACCGGCCCTTTCACCTGGTCGTCCGGGTGCCCGCGGACGCCGCCGACCAGGTGGCGCTGGTCGACCGCATCGTGGCCGCGGAGAAACCGGCCGCCGTCACCGCCGAGATCACTGTCGAGGAGCCATCATGACCACCGAATGGACCGTCGTCGCCGCTGCCGAGCAGTTCACCCTGGACGTCCGCAACGCCGGTGAGTTGACCTTCACCGTCTCCAACCCGGGCGTCGCGCCGGACACCGTGGTGTTCGACGTGGCACCCGGCGAGGGTACGCAACGGTCGTGGTTCACCGTCACCGAGCCACAGCGGGTGGTGCCGGGCCAGGGCTCGGTGTCGTTCCTGGTCCGCCTGGCGGTGCCGCCGGGCACGCCACCCCGGCGCTACGACATGACCGGGTTCGCGTACTCGGCGAACACCGCGCCGGAGGAGAGTTCCCGTTCCAGTGGTCGGGTCACCTACGAGGTACGCGCGGTGGCGGCGCCGAAGCGTACGCCCTGGCCCTGGATCGCCGCGGCGGCGGCGTTGGTGCTGGTGGTTTCGGCGGTGGTGGTGTTCCTGGTGGCCCGGGACGACGAGCCGCCACCGCCGGCCCGGGTGGTGACCGTCGAGGCGGAGACGCTGGTGAGCGGGGCCCGGGTCGAGTCGCCGTCGAATTCCAGGGCCACGGTGGTGGTGCAGCCGAACTGCTGCGAGGTGAGCTGGTCGCAGGACGCTCAGCTGTTCTTCCTCGGCCAGGCGATCAACGACCGGGTGACCGTGACGATGGAGCTGCCCGCCGAGGCGACCTGGCAGTTCTCCGCCGTGCTGACCACCTCGTTCGACTACGCCAACACGGTCTTCCTGATCGACGGCCGGCAGGTGGGCGACCCGTTCCTCGGGTTCACCCCGAAGGTGCAGGTCACCGACTGGGTCGACGTGGGTCGGGTGCGGCTCGGTCCCGGGCCGCATGAGATCACCCTGGTCGCGATCGGCAAGACGCAGAGCACCAACCGCTACTTCGCGGGCATCGACATGCTCCGGTTCACCGAGGTCACGCCGGACGACCAGAGATGACCGGCCGTGACGCTTGTCGACGATCCGGCCGGCAAGCCTCGTGGTCGGCCAGCGGGCGAGGCGTACGGAGGCCGTCATGAGCGAGCGGCAGCGAGCGAATCATCAGCTCAGTGCGGTGGTGCCTCATGGCGGCACGCAGCGAAGCGAAGTGCCGTCATGAGCGAGCGGCAGCGAGCGAATCATCAGCTCAGCGCGGTGGTGCCTCATGACGACACGCAGCGAAGCGAAGTGCCGTCATGAGCGGGCAGCAGAAGGCGCTGCTGGCGGCGCTGGGCGTACTGCTGGTGGTGCTGTTCGCGGTGGCGGTGGGCGCGGGTCGCGACGACCGGGGTGACCCGGCGGCCCGGCATCCGCTGGTCGACCTGCTGGGCCGGGCCGGCGGCGGGCGAAGCACCGTCGATCCGGCCGGTGTGGCTGCGGACTGCGCCGAGGCCACCGGGCAACTGGTGGTCGACCGCCGCTGTGAGCTGCGGATCGCCGACCCGGGTGGGCTGCGCCTCCTGGTGCTGCGCAGCCCGCAGGCGTTCAGCGTGCGCGCCACGGCACCGGGTGACGCCGACGTCACCGTCACCGACGAGGTGCAGCCCGCCGTCGACGGCAGCGGTGCCGTGGCCCGCGTCGCCGTCGACCGGGCCACCACGGTGCTGGTGAGTTGCCCGGTCGGGTGCCTCGTCACGATCGCGCGGGACTGAGGCGGGAGGTCGGGATGGATGCGCTGCGCAAACCGTTCCTGCTGCTGGCGATGCTGGCGTTGGTGCTGGCGGTCGACCTGGAGGTGGGGGCCGGGCTGCTGCTGGGTGGCGGTGACGCCGGCGCGGCGCTGGTCGGCAGTGCCGCCGACCTCGGTGTCGAGGTCGGCGAGGTAGGACAGGTCAGCGAGCCGTCCGGTCGGGGTACCGGCTACCTGGCGCTTGTCGACGCGGCGGCGCTCTGGACGACCGGGCTGTTCTGTCTGGGCCTGGTGCTACCGGAACGGCTGCACGGCCGGGTCCAGGGCGTCGGCACCCTGGTCTTCTCCATCATCCTGATCATCGTGGCCGTCCTGGCGTTGGTGCTCGCCTTCATCGAGCTGACGATCATGGTGTCGTTGTTCCTGGCACCGCCGTTCGGCACGCTGGCGTACCTGGCGTTGTGGGGGTTCTTTCCGGTTGGTGACGCCGCCGTGCTGCTCGGTCTGGTGCTGCTGCTCAAGCTCGCCTGGGCCGGGCTGCTGATCGTGGCCCAACCGAGGTTCCTCCAGCACAAGGGCCTGGTCCTGCTGATCCTGACCAGTCTGCTCTGCACTGTGGTGCTGGAGTTCCTGCATCACCTGGTGCCGGTGATCCTGGTGAGCATCCTCGACTCGGTGGGCGCCCTCGTCTTCGCGATCGTCGCGCTCGTCTGGGCGCTGGTCCTGCTGATCGGCGCGGTGCCGGCGATCGTCAAGGCGGTGCGGGCCACCACCGCCCTACGCGCCGAACCGGACCCGCACGGTTGACCGGGCGGTCCACGGCGTCCCCGTCTCGCTGCTCGTCTGCCGATGTGCACCAGGGCAGTTCCCGGTGACCGGGAACTGCCCTGGATCGCCCGACCGGCCACCATCGCGGCGATGGCCGGCCGGCACGGGGTCAGCTGATCTCTGTGGTCGTCCAGCGGGCGGAGGCGTTGGTGACCGGTGCGACGTCGCCGACCAACGTGGTCGACGCCTCGACGTCCCGGCGTGCGCTCGTGCCGACCCAGAGGTCGACGTCGCCGGGCTCCACCACGCGGGTGAGCGTACGGTCGGAGAAGGCCAGCCGGGTGGTGGGCACCGTCAGCGTGACCGTGACCGACTGGCCCGGCGCCAGGTGGACCCGCTGGTAGCCGAGCAGTTGCGCCACCGGCCGGGTAACCGACGCCACCAGGTCCCGACCGTAGAGCTGGACGACGTCGTCGCCGGCCACCGCGCCGCTGTTGGTGACCCGCACGCTCACCGTCAACGCCCCGTCGGTGGGCACCGTGGCCGGCACCGTCAAATCCGCGTACTCGAACGTCGTGTAGGACAGACCATGACCGAACGGCGCCGCGGGCGTCGCCAGCAGGTTGGTCACCTCGTTGCCGTCGCCGAGCGTCGGATGCAGGTACGAGTACGGCTGCGCGCCGGCCGACCGGGGCAGGCTGACCGGCAGCCGGCCCGACGGGTTGACGCGCCCGGAGAGCGCCCCGGCGATCGCACCGGCGCCCTCCTCTCCGGGGAAGAACGTCTGCACCACCGCGGCGCACCGGCTCAACGCCCAGTCGATCGCGTACGGCCGCCCGGTGAGCAGCACCAGGACGACGGGCTTGCCCGTCGCCAGCACCGCCTCGACCAGCTCCCGCTGCACACCTGGCAGTTCCAGATCGTCCCGGTCGCAGCCCTCGCCGACCGTGCCGCGCCCGAACAGGCCCGCGTGGTCGCCGACGACCAGCACGGCGACATCGGCCGCGGCGGCCACGGCCACCGCCTCGTCGAAGCCGGACCGGTCGTCGTCGTCCACCTCGCACCCCTGGGCCGAGGTGACCAGGTCAGCGCCGAACTCGGTGCGCAGCGCGCCGAGGACGGTCGCCACCTCGATGCCGGTCTCCACGTCGGGATGCTGCACGAGCACGTGGTTGAGGAAGGAGTAGCACCCGAAGAGCGCACTCTGCCGGTCGGCGTTCGGCCCGATGACCGCGATCCGGCGACCCGCCGGCAGCGGCAACGCGTCCTGGTTGGCGACCAGGACGATCGACTTCTCCGCGAGGCGGCGGGCGATCGCCCGGTGCTCCGGCGAGTCGAGATCGATCGCCTGGACCGGCTCGTCGGTGAAGGTGGCGTCCAGCAGCCCGAGTTCCAGCTTCTGTCGCAGTACCCGCAGCACCGCCTGGTCGATCACCGACTCGTCGAGTCGGCCGGCACGCACCGAATCCGCCAGGGTCAGGTACGCGTCGCCGGTCGGCAACTCGACGTCGACACCGGCGGTCAGCGCCTGCACGGCCGCGTCCGCGTGGTCACCGGCGACCTGGTGCAGCAGGTTCAGGAAGGCCACCCCGTAGTAGTCGGCCACCACCGTGCCGTCAAAGCCCCACTTGTCCCGCAGCAAGCCGGTCAACATGGTCGGATCGGCGGCCACGGGTACGCCGTCGATCTCGGCGTAGGAGTGCATCACGGAGCGCGCGTCGCCGTCGAGGAGCGCCATCTCGAAGGGTACGAGCAGCACGTCGGCCAGTTCGCGCGGCCCGGCGTGCACCGGAGCGAAGTTGCGCCCGGCGCGTGAGGCGGAGTAGCCGACGAAGTGCTTGAGCGTGGCGTGCACGCCCTGCGACTGGAGGCCGCGCACGTACGACGTGCCGAGGGTGCCGACCAGGTAGGGGTCCTCGGCGATGCACTCGTCGACCCGCCCCCAGCGGGGGTCACGGATCACGTCGAGCACCGGGGAGAGTCCCTGATGGACACCGAGTGCCCGCATCGACGCCCCGATCGCCGCGGCCATCTCGGTGACCAGGTCGGGGTCGAAGGCGGCGCCCCATGCCAGCGGGGTGGGGAAGGTCGCCGCCTTCCACGCCGAGAGCCCGGTCAGGCACTCCTCGTGCACGATCGCCGGAATGCCGAGCCTGGTCCCCGTCGCCAGGTCGGACTGGAACTTCCACAGCCATGACGCCCGCGATCCGGCCTCGACGGGACGGGTGCCGTAGGCGCGGGTGAGGTGGCCGAGCCCGTGCCGGGAGAAGTCTTCAAGCCGGCCAATGTCGCCGAACTCGCCTTGCAGCGGTGCGACGGCCTCGCCTTCCGCCTTCTCCCAGAACCCGACGAGCTGCGCGACCTTCTCTTCGATCGTCATCCGACCGAGCAGTTCACGGACGCGCGTCTCGCCGTCGGACCCGTACCGGTTGGGCCGGCCAGGGCCCGATCCTGTCTGGGCCGGCACCGGTGCCGACCCGCCCACGACCTCGCGGACCTCAGTCATGCTGTGTTACCCCTTTTGTGTTCGTGCCGCTGCCGCTCAGCCCTTGACCGCGCCCTGGAGGCCACCGACGATCTGCTTCTCGGCGAACGTGAAGAAAATAAGCGCCGGCAGCATCGCCAGCGAGGTGAAGGCGAGGATTCCCGCCGTGTCGGAGGTGTACTGGCTGGAGAAGTTCTGCACGCCCAGCGGCAGGGTGTGCAGGCTCGCGTCACCGAGCACCAACAGCGGCAGCAGGAACGCGTTCCAGCTCGTGACGAAGGCGAGAATACCGACCGTGACCAGCGCCGGCCGCGACAGGGGCAGCAGAATGCGCCAGAGGAAGCCGAGCCGGCCGGTGCCGTCGATGGCGGCCGCGTCCTCCAACTCGCGGGGAATGGCGGTGAGGAACGGTCGCAGGATCACGATCGTCAGCGGCAGCGCGAAGGCGACCTGCGGCAGGATCACCGCGTAGTAGGAGTTGATCAGGTTCAGGTCACGCAGCATCAGGTAGAGCGGCAGGATCGCCGCGCCGGCCGGGAACAGCAGACCGAGGGTGAAGAAGGTGTAGAGCACCTCACGGCCCCGGAAGGTGTAGCGGGCCAGCACGAACGCGGCGCAGACGCCCAGCACCACGACGCCGATCGTGGTGCCCAGCGACACCACGGCGCTGTTGAACACCTGCCGCCAGAAGTTGCTCTGGCTCAACACCCGGGCGTAGTTGTCCCACACCCACGGGTCGGGCAGTCCGGCCGGATTCGCGACGATCTGCGGCGTGGTGCGGAAACCGCCGATGATCACGTAGACCACCGGAGTGATCGACACGGCTGCGACCGCGAGCGCCAGCGCGTAGGTGAGCGGGTTCCCCCAGGACACCGGGCGACGCTTGGCGGTTGGAGAAAGGACGGCGTTCGCGGCCACGATCAGTTTGCCTTTCTGGTGATGGCGCCCTCGATGTCACGACGCAGGAGGAAGCGCTGGAACAGCACCGCCGCGACGAACGAGATGGCGAACAGGATGACCGCCACCGCGTTGCCGTAGCCCCACAGGCGAGCGAAGAACCCGTTGTCCACCATGTACGTCGCCATGGTGGCCGACGCACCCAGCGACCGCACCGCAGGCACGGAGGTCACCCAGATCACGTCGAAGACCTGCAACGAGCCGATCATGGACAGGAACATCCAGATCCGGATCGTGGGCCCCAGCAGCGGCAGCGTCACGTGACGCTGGATCTGCCACCAGCTCGCACCGTCGATGGCGGCAGCCTCGTTCAGCTCCTGCGGCACGTTCGACAGGCCGGCGAGCAGGAGGATGATGGCGAAACCGACGTACTTCCAGGTGAGGATGGCCAGCAGCGTCCAGATGACGAGGTCGAGGTCGGCCAGCCACGCCTGCACCACGCTACCTAGCCCGAGCGACTCCAGCATCGCGTTGACCGTGCCGGCGTCGGAGAGCAGCAGCTTCCACATGATGCCGACGGTGACTTCGGCGAGCACGTACGGCACGAACGCCAGCAGACGGAACACCGTCCGGCCGCGGAAGTGGCGGTTGAGCAGCAGGGCCACGCCCAGGGCGATCGGCCCCTGGATCAGCAGCGACCCGAAAACGATGATCGCGTTGTTGCGCAGCGCGTCAAGGAAGATCGGATCCTGGAAGGCCAGGACGTAGTTGTCGAAGCCAACGTAGTCGGTGGGGGGTCCGACGCCACGCCAACGGAACAGGCTGTAGTAGAAGGCGAAGCCCATCGGGACCAGCACGAACATCACGTAGACGATCACGGCTGGTGTCGTGAGCCCGATGATTTCGTACCACTTGCGTCGGGTCTCGGCGGCCCGAGCTGACGAGCGCCGGGCAGGCCGGGGTCCCGCCGGCGGCGCGGATGCGCCGCCGGCGGGGTCCAGGGTCGGGTTGATCGACGTCACTTGCGCGCGGCCGCCTTCATGGCCTCGACAACCTTCTCGGGGGTGCCGTTGCCAGCGAAGATGGCGACGATCGCGTCGTTCATCGCGTTACCGACGGTGCTACCGAAGGCCGTGTCCAGCCAGAGCTGCACGTAGGTGGCGCTGGTGGTGGCTTCCAGGATGGACTTGAGGGCGGGGTCCTTGACGCCGTCCTCGGCGCCCTTGGCGACGGGCAGGCCGGTGCCGGTCTCGGCGTAGCCCTTCTGCACCTCGGGGCTCACGATGTACTTGAGGAACTCGACGCACTCGGCCGGGGCGTTCTTGGCGCAGGAGAACCCGTCGCCACCGCCGAGGGCCGCCTTCGGGTCACCGGCGGAACCGGTGATGGCCGGAACCGGGAACCAGCCGATGAACTTGTTCATCGCCTCCTTGTCGGCGGCGACGTTGTCCAGGGTGCCCTTGTTCCAGTCACCCATCAGCTCCATCGCGGCCTTGCCGTTGGCCAGCAGGCCGTTGGCGCTGGTCGGGTCGTTCTGACCCGGCGTGGCGATGAAGTTGTTCTGGAACGGCTTGGTGTCGATGAAGGCCTTCAGGTCCTGACCGGCCTTGACGAAGCACTGGTCGTCGAAGACGTTCTCGAGGGAAGCCTTCCGCAGGGTGTCGACCGAGCAGGCGCGCAGCGCGAAGTTGTACCACCAGTGCGCGGCGGGCCACTTGTCACCGGCGCCGACGGCGATCGGGATGACGTCGATCGCCTTGAGCTTGGTGACCGCGTCGTTCAGCTCGTCGAAGGTGGTCGGCGGAGCGGCGATGCCGGCCTTCTCGAACAGGTCCTTGTTGTACCAGATGCCTTCGATACCCATCCGGTACGGCAGGCCGTACTGCTTGCCGTCGACCGCCCAGATCTCGGCCGCGCTGCCGATGTTGGCAACCTCGTCCTTGACCTGCTCGGTGATGTCCTTGAGGTAGTCGGCCTCCACCTGCTCGCGGATCTCGCCGCCGCCCCACGCCTGGAAGATGTCCGGCGGGTCGTTGCTGAGCAGCGCGGCAGGGAGCCGGGTGCGCTGGAGCTGGTTGGTCTCGATGCCCTCGATCTCGATCGTGACCGTCGGGTGCTTGTCGGAGAAGTCCTTGGCGACCTTCGCCCAGTACTCCTTGCCCACTCCGTCCTGGGAGGCGTTGTGCCACCAGGTCAGGGTCACCGGGTTCTTGAACAGCTCGCTCTCGGCAGGTTCCTCGCTCTCCCCGCCGCCACTGCAGCCGGCGACGAGTAGTGCGGTTGTCATGGACAGTGCTAGAAAGGTGCTTGCACGACGCTTTATAGCCATCGATGTCTCCTCGACCAATCAGTCGGGTGCTCGGCCTGACGGCGAGTTTTACAGTCACGTAACCCTGTGTCAATCGGTGTCGATAACGTTTTCGACTCACCCGCGTACCAGGCCCGACGGCCCTCTATCATCATCGACGTGGCGTTTCCCCAGCGTGTCAAGATGTCGGACGTAGCCCGCACGGCCGGCGTCTCCGTGGCGACCGTGTCCAAGGTTGTGAATGGCCGTTACGGAGTGGCACAGGCGACCGTGGAACGGGTCCAGCAGGTCATCCGCCAACTCGGCTACGAGGCCAGCCTGGGCGCACAGAGCCTGCGCAGTCATCGCACCAACGTGCTGGGCATCCTGGTCGCCGAGTTCGAACCGTTCTCGACCGAGTTGCTCAAGGGCGCCTCGGTGGAGGTCGCCGGCACCGGCTACCAACTGCTGGCGTACTCTGGCGGCGACGGCGCCGGGACGTCCGTCGGCTGGGAACGCCGGTCACTGGCCCGGTTGTCGGGAACGCTCATCGACGGGGCCGTGATCGTCACGCCGACCGTGGTGGAGACCAAGCAGGGCTTCCACGTGGTTGCCGTCGACCCGCACACCGGTCCGTCCGGTCTGCCGACCGTCGACTCCGACAACTTCGCCGGCGCCGTCCTCGCGACCAATTATCTGTTGTCGCTCGGCCACCGCCGCATCGGGCACATCAGTGGACGCGCCGACCTCGAATCGTCCCGGTTGCGCGAGGCGGGCTTCCGGCAGGCCATGGCCGACGCGGGCGTGACGGTGGACGAGCGTCTGGTCCGGGTCGGCGGATTCCGCGTCGAGAGCGCCGCCGAAACCGCCGCCGAACTGCTCGCCCTGCCCGACCGACCGACCGCGGTCTTCGCGGGAAACGACCTCTCCGCCATCTCCACGATCGATGTCGCCCGCAGCATGGGCTTGGCGGTCCCCGCCGACCTGTCCGTGATCGGCTTCGACAACATCCCGGAATCGGCGCTCGTCAACCCGCCGTTGACGACGATAATGCAACCGTTGCAACGGATGGGTGCCGAGGCGCTGCGCCTGCTCGTCGACCTGATCGCCGGCGTGGAGCGGGACACCCACATCCGACTGCCCACCGAGCTGGTCGTCCGCTCCTCCTGCCGGCCAATCGACGCCGCCTCGACCGACGCCTGACCGCGGCACCGGCCGGGTGAGCCACCCAGCGTCATCGAGCCGACCCGACGTCACCTGCAGTGAAGCAGAGCAGATGCCAGCCGTACGGGCTGTGTCACGGACAGCGACCCTCAGCAGGCAGTCGCGAGAGCCGCCGTGGTGCGTTGGTCGAGCAGGCCGTCGGCGACCAGCACCCGGTAGCGGCCCGTCCGGCTCGTTCCGGCCGCAATGGTCAGGGTCTGCTCGAAGGCGAAGGCCACGCAGATCCCCGGGTACATGGCGGTCCGGACAAACCAGCGGTCACGGTCGCCGAGACCACCGAAGACCAGGGTGTACGCCCCGCCCTCCGGTGCCCGCGCCCGCATCGCCACCCACGGTTCCGCGCACCCGTTGACCTGCTCCTCGCCGACCAGCCGGGCGGTGAACACCTCGGGTGGCTCGGCGGCCACCGCCCGCCAGAAGAACCCGCCGTAGCCGGCCCCGCCCGGGCGACCGTTGGTGGCCGGGCTGCCGAGCACGATGTCCCGGGCGGCGGGAGCGGTGAGCGTGCTGCTCACCTCCAGCCGCCAGGCGCCGCCGTGCCCCGGTACCGCCGAGGCGGCCAGCGCGCGCCGCTCGGTGAGCAGCACCTCGCCGGACGGGTCGCACCAGTGCAACCGGTGGTCGAGCCGCTCGTCCGACCGGTGCTCCCAGCCGGTGTGCACGATGCGGCCGTGATCGGCGCGCCAGGTGTACCCGGTGTCCCGCACGTACGTCCGCCCGCCCCACAGGTTGGTACCGTCGACGTCCTGCACGGCCAGAGACGCGCCGAGATGCCAGACGTGGTCTGCGGGGAGCGCGTCGGTGACCACGGTGCCGGCCAGGGTGCGGACCGGATGCAGGTACGGCCGAGGCCCGTGCCGGACGTCCAGGTCGGGATCGAGCACATATCGGGCGACCGGCGTGCCCGCGACGAGCAGTTCCTCGTCGGCGATTTGCCCGGCGCCAGCGGCCGGGACAGCAGGATCGGTCTCGGCGGTCACGACAGCTCCACCCGAGCGACCGGCCGGCGGCGGGCGACGGCGTGCAGAGCCGCCAGCGCGTACCCGGCGAGGATCGGCACCGCGACCGGGGTGACCAGCGCCCCGACCAGCACGGCGACCGTGCTGGTGCCGGCCAGCGCGGCGCAGTTCGCGGGGTGGTCGAGGCAACCGCGGGCGGCCCGGATGACCGCCGACCGCCAGCCGGTGCCGCCGGTGCGCCCCACCTCGACCACGATCGCGGCGGCGTAGCCGAGCAGGGCCGTCACGACGACGATGGTGAGGACCAGCGCCACCGTGCCCCCCGGGACCCGGCCGGTGGCCAACGCGGCCAGGTCCGCGACGAGCAACCCGGCGGCGGCCAACCCGATCAGGACCGCCGGTACGCCCGGCAGCAGCGCCCGGCCGAAGCGCGACAGCGTACGTCGTGCCGGCGGCCAACTGCCGGTGGTGAGCCAGTCGTGCACGGCCGCGCTGGCGGTGCCGACGGCCGCACCGGCGGTCAGCACCGGTGCTGCGGCGAGCACGGTCAGGATGCCCAGCAACGCGAGGTCGGCGGCGTCGCTGACGGTGTCCCGCCAGTCACGTCTGCGGTCAGCCCTTGAGTCCACTGGTGTTGATCCCCTCGACGAGCATCCGCTGGAAGGCGACGAAGAACAGGAAGACCGGCAGTAGGGACAGCACCGCCATGGCGAACATCGGCCCGACCGCGCTCTGGCTGGTCGAGTCGATGAACAGGGTCAGCGCCACCGGAACCGTGTAGTCGCTCAGGTTGGACAGGAAGACCAGCTGCCGGAAGAAGTCGTTCCAGGTCCAGATGAACGAGAAGATCGCGGTGGTGACCAGGGCGGGCCGGCTCAGCGGCAGGATCACGTGCCGGAAGATGCCGAAGGCGTTCGCGCCGTCGATCCGGGCCGCCTCGTCCAGCTCGCGGGGGATGCCGCGCATGAACTGCACCATGAGGAACACGAAGAACGCCTCGGTGGCCAGGAACTGCGGGATCAACAGCGGCAGGTACGGCCATTCCCCGCCGACCAGGCCCAGGGTGCGGAAGAGGATGTACTGCGGGACGATCAGCACGTGCCCGGGTAGCAGCAGGGTGCCGATCATGACGGCGAACCACAGTCCGCGTAACCGGAACTTCAGCCGGGCGAAGGCGTACGCGGCCAGCAGGCAGCTCACCGCGTTACCGACCAGGGTGAGCAGGCTGACCATGGCGCTGTTGAGGAAGAAGCGGGCGAAACTGACGTCGAAGTTGGTCCACCCGTCGGCGTAGTTGCCCGGGGTGAAGTTCCGGGGCAGCAGACCGATGTTGTTGACGATCTCCTCCTGCGACTTGACGGAGGCGCCGATCATCCAGAACAACGGGTAGAGCACGACCGCGACGATGGCCAGCAGGACGACCAACCGGATCCAGGACCGGTGGCGGGGGCGTTGCGGGCCGGTCGCCATGGGCGGGGCGGCAGCGGTGGCCACCATCAGCGGTCCTCCCCGTCGGAGTAGTGCACCCAGAACCGGCCGGTGCTGAAGAAGATCGCGGTGATGATCGCGATGGCGATCAGGAACACCCAGGCCATCGCCGAGGCGTAGCCCATCTCCAGGTCGGTGAAGCCGGTGATGTAGAGGTTGAGTGTGTACATCAGGGTCGAGTCGACCGGCCCGCCGGTGCCGTTGCTGAGCACGAACGCGGCGGTGAAGCCCTGGAAGCCGTTGATGGTCTCCAGCACCAGGTTGAAGAAGATCACCGGGGAGAGCATCGGCAGGGTCACGTTGACGAATTGCCGGAACCTGCCGGCCCCGTCGACCGATGCGGCCTCGTACAGCTCAGTCGGCACCTGCTTGAGCCCGGCCAGGAAGATCACCATCGGTGCGCCGAACTGCCAGATGGCCAGCACCATCAGCGTCTCCAGCGCCCAGTCCGGGTCGTTGACCCAGGGCTTGCCCTGGATGCCGAAGAGGGCGAGGAACGAGTTGAACGCGCCCTCCCGGTTGAACATGTTGACCCAGACGATGGCCAGGGCGACGCTGCCGCCGAGCAGCGACGGCAGGTAGAACAGTCCACGGAACAGGCCGACGCCGCGCCAGGCCCGGTTGAGCAGCAGGGCGACCCCGAGTGCCGCGGCCAGTTTCAGCGGTACGGCGATCAGGGCGAAGCTGAGTGTCACCCGTACCGAGTGCCACCACGAGGGGTCGCTGGTGAACATCCGCTCGTAGTTGGCCAGACCGATCCACTCCACCTCGGACAACGGGGTGAGGATGTCGTAGTTGGTGAAGCTGAGGTACAGCGACAACAGCATGGGTATCGCCGTGATGCCCATCAGGCCGACGAGCCAGGGCGACAGAAACACGTATCCGGCCAGACCTTCTCCGTGCCGGATCCGTCCGGTCCCGCGCCGGTTGGCGTCGGGCCGGACGGATCCGGTGCCGCGTCGGGTCGGGTCGGGCGCCGTGGTCAGGGCCACGAGCTGCTCCTCTCCGGGTGGTGCGACGGGTCAGGAGGCGATTGCCGCCTTGCAGGCCTCGACGAACTGGGCGGCGGCCTCGGCGGGGGTCACCCGGCCGTACTGGGCATTCTCGGCGGCCTTGATCAGCTCGGCCCGCACCTTGCTGTGACCCTTGATCGGCACCTGGGGCGCGTCGCCGAACGTCTCGGCCAGCTCGGTCTCGACGGCGATGGACTGCTTCATCGCCTCGTCGGTGGTGTCGTCGCTGACCACCCGGCGCAGGTCCAGGTTGGACGGCAGACCCCGGTCGGTGCCGAGCAGCTTGACCGCCTCCGGGTCGTTGACCAGGAAGTTGATCACATCAGCCGCGAGGTCGGCGTTCTTGCTGCCTCGGAAGATCGACCAGTACATCGAGGCTCGGGCCCACTGCGCGCTCGGGTCACCCGGGTAGGCGATGACGCCCAACTCGTCGGCGGTGTTCTTCTTCAGCTCCGGCATCTGGTTCACCCACACCCAGGAGGTGCCGGCCTTACCGGTGACCACCAGTTGCTTGGTGATGTCGGTGGCGTTGCCCTCGTGGATCACGTCGGGCGTCGGGGTCGCACCCCGGTCGCGGGCGTCCTTCCACAGCTCGAACCACCTGGTCACGTCCTCGACGGTGAAGCCGAGGTCGTTGCCGGAGTACAGATCCTTGCCCTGCTGGCGCAGCCACACCCAGAAGGCCTTGTCGATGGCGCTCGCGTCCATCGTGCCGGGCACCCCGGTCTTCTTGCTGACCTGCTCGGCCCAGGCGATGTGCTCCTCCCAGCTCATCCCGGTGGTTGGCTCGGGCAGGCCGTTCTTGGTCAGCAGCGTCTTGTTGTAGACCAGGCCCTGGGTGTTCTCCCCGGCGGCCAGCCCGGCTAGCTTCCCGTCGACCACGCCGTACTGGAGCAGGCTGGGCGGGAACTTGCTGGTGTCGAGGTCACCGGAGTCCTGGTACTTCTTCAGGTCCAGGGTCGCGTTGCGGGCCGCGTACTCGGTCAGGTAGTTGTCGTCGATCTGGAAGATGTCCGGCGGGTTACCACCGGCGGTGAGGGTGGCCAGCTTGTCGAAGTAGCCCTGGTTGGCCTGCCAGACCGTCTCGAACGTGACGTCCGGGTTCTTCTTCGTGTAAAGGTCGAGGGCCTGCGCGGTGAGCTGGGCGCGGGCGTCGCCGCCCCACCAGAAGATGGAGATCTTGGTCTTGCCGTCGGATCCGGCGTCGTCGCCGCAGGCCGCCGCCATGCCGACCAGCGGCAGAGTAAGGACCGCGGCGAGCATGCCGCGCAGCAACCGGCGGCGTAGCAGGGGGGTACGGTAGGTGCGCCCGTCTGGCGCGCTGGCGGTGGGGTGCGTTGCGGGGTGCATGTGCGCTCAACTCCTTGGCGTTAGGAGGCGACGACGTCACCGGCGGCCACGATCGGGTTGCCCGGGTCCGCACGGCGATGCGGGCCCGGGCCAGCGGCAGCGGCTCCGGGACGTTCCCGACCGGCGTAGGGGCCCGGCCCGGTGGAGTCGCGGATGACCAACTCGGTCTGGAGCATTACCTGTGCGGTGGTGCGACGGACGCCGACAGCCACGGTGGCACCGCCGCCCCGCGCGGTACGCGGGACATCGGTCTCCTGTTGCAGCAACATGTCGACGGCCGTCCGGCCGGCAGCCGCGGTTGGCGTGGCCACCGTCGTCAACTTGGGGCGGGTGAGTCGGCTCAGGGAGATGTCGTCGACACCGACGACACTGATCTCCTGAGGTACCCCGACCCCGAGTGCGTCGAGCCCCTCCAAGAGGCCGATCGCCATCAGGTCGTTGTAGGCGAGCACGGCGGTGACACCGGCCCGGCGGACCTGCTCCGCCTGGGCGAGCCCGCCGGCCTCGGTGGGCGGGTTGGGGCCGATGACCGTCAGGTCCGCGCCGGCGGTCCGGGCGGCGGCGTTGGCCGCTCGCCGGATCTCTCGGCTGGTCCACGAGCCACGCGGTCCGCCGAGCAGCGCCATCTCCCGGTGGCCCAGCCTGGCGAGGTGCTCGATGGCCGAGCGGGCGCCCTGCCCGACGTCCATCAGGACGCACGGCAGCCCGGCCAGTTGCCGGTTCACCACCACCAGGGGCACCTCCCGGCTGAGCTGCTCGATCAGGCTGTTGCTCATCCGAGGGCTGCAGAGCAGCACCCCGTCGACCTGCTTGGCCAACGCGTGGACCAGCTCCTCCTCGGCGGCGGCGTCCTCGTTGGTGTCGGCCACGAAGACGTGGTAGTCGCGGTGACGGGCCTGGCTCTCCGCCGCCTTGATCAGTGGTGGGAAGAAGGGGTTGGCGATGTCCGCGATGATCAGCCCGATGTTGTGGGTACGGCCGGTGATCAGTGCGCGGGCGGCGCGGTTGGGTCGGTAGCCCAGATCCTCGGCGCACGCGAGCACTCGTACCCGGGTCTCCGGATTCACCAGGTGGGGCGCTGAGAAGGTGCGGGAGACGGTGGAGATGTGCACACCGGAGGCCCGTGCGACATCCCTGATGGTGACTGGCATCCAGGCCCCCTTCGTCGATGTGTCGGCGGTCACGGTGCCGCCAATTAATGCAAACGGTTGCTCCAGTGTCAACGGTGGATGGTTACAGCTGTGTTTCGACAGTCCACTTGCCAGGCACAGTTAAGCCACCTAAACGGGGCAAAGGCCGCCGATTTCTAGGCCATCGTTGACGTGGACCAATCGACCGTGATTACTTCAATGCAAAGGTTTGCAGATAGATCGAGGAGGATCGGTCAGTGTCATCGCAACCTGGCAGACGGTCCCGGCATGCCGTGGTCGGCACCGGCGCCCGCGCCGAGATGTTCGTCCGGGCGCTGGTGCGCGACCACCCCGACACCGCCGAGCTGGTCGCCTTCGCCGACGTCAACCAGGCCCGGATGGACGCCCACAACCGGTGGCTCGGCGAGCTGGGCCACCGGCCCGTGCCGACGTACCACGCGGACGACTTCGCCGCGATGCTGGCCAAGGAGCGCGTCGACGTGGTGCTGGTGACCTCTGTGGACGTCACCCACGACGAGTACGTGGTGGCCGCCCTGGAGGCCGGTTGCGACGTGGTCACCGAGAAACCGATGACCACCGACGCGCCGCGCTGTCAGCGCATCCTCGACGCGGTACGGCGTACCGGGCGGCAGGTGACCGTGGCCTTCAACTACCGCTACAACCCGCTGCACGAGCAACTGCGTCGGCTCCTGGCCGACGGCGCGGTCGGCGAGATCGGTTCGGTGCACTTCGAGTGGCTGCTCGACGTACGCCACGGGGCCGACTACTTCCGTCGCTGGCACCGCGACAAGGCCAACTCCGGCGGCCTCATGGTGCACAAGGCCAGCCACCACTTCGACCTGGTCAACTGGTGGCTGGACGCCACACCCGTGCAGGTGTACGCCGCCGGGCGGCTGTTCTTCTACGGTGACGCCGGTCGACGCCACGGCTACGCCCGTGACTACGACCGCGCCCACGCCTCGCCGGCCGCCGAGGACGACCCGTTCGCGTTGCGGCTGGCCGAGCACCCCCGGCTGCGCGAGTTGTACCTCGACGCCGAAACCGAGGACGGGTACCACCGGGACCGCAACGTCTTCGCCCCCGGGGTCAGCATCGAGGACGACATGGCGGTGCTGGCCACCTACTCCACCGGGGCCACGATGACCTACCACCTCACCGCGTACGCGCCCTGGGAAGGCTACCGGGTGATGATCAACGGCAGCCGTGGCCGCCTCGAACTGGAGGTCACCGAGAGCGAGTTCGTCAGCCCGGCCGCCGCCGGCGCGCTCAAGGGCGCCGCCCTGCACGGCGACCAGGCCGCCGAGGAGGGTGGCGCCGCCACGTTGACCCTGCGCCCCTTCTGGTCGCCACCGCAACGCATCGAGGTCGACGGGTACACCCGCCACGGGCACGGCGGGGCGGACGCCCGGATGACCCAGGTGCTCTTCGGTGGCGTACCCGATCCGCTGCACCGCGCGGCCAGCGCCCGCGACGGAGCCCTGGCCCTGCTCACCGGCCTGGCCGCCAACCGGTCCTTCGACACCGGCGCCCCCGTGCGGGTCGCCGACCTGCTCACCCTCGACTGACTCGACCACAGGAGCCGCTACCCGTGCCCACCTCGACCAGACCCGACCTGCTCCTCCCCGCCGAGCCCGGCCAACGCGCACTGGCCCGGGAGCTGTACGCGCAGGTGGCGCAGTTGCCCATCATCTCCCCGCACGGGCACGTCGACCCGACACTGCTGGCCGAGGACCAGCCGTTCCCCGACCCGTCGCAGTTGCTCATCGTGCCCGACCACTACGTGACCCGGATGCTGCTCAGCCAGGGCATCCCTCCCGGCGAGCTGGGGGTACCCAGCCGGGACGGCAGCCCGGTGGAGACCGACGGGCGGCGAATCTGGCGACGTTTCGCCGACCACTGGCACCTGTTCCGGGGCACCCCGTCGCGGCTGTGGCTGGAGCAGACCTTCACCGAGGTCTTCGGCGTCCACACCCGGCTCACCCCGGGCACCGCCGACGAGGTCTACGACGCCCTCGCGGCCCGGCTCGCCGAGCCCGGCTTCCGGCCCCGGGCGCTGTTCGAGCGGTTCAACATCGAGGTGCTCGCCACCACCGAGTCACCCCTGGACGACCTGGGCCGGCACGCCAAACTCGCCGCCGACGGCTGGGGCGGCCCGGGTGGGCGGGTGGTCACCACCTTCCGCCCCGACAACGTGGTCGACCTGGACTTCGAGGGCTGGTCGACTAGCGTCGACCGGCTCGGTGAGATCACCGGCGAGGACACCGGGACGTATCCCGGCTATCTGGCCGCCCTGCGGGCGCGCCGGGCCGCCTTCATCGCCGCCGGTGCCACCTCCTCCGACCACGGCCACCCCACCGCCCTGACCCTCGACCTCGGTGCCGACGCGGCGACGCTGTTCGACCGGGCGCGGCGGGGCACGGCCGAACCGGGCGACGCGGAGGCGTTCCGGGCGCACATGCTGCTGGAGTTCGCCCGGATGTCGCTCGACGACGGCCTGGTCATGCAGCTGCACCCGGGAGCGGTGCGCAATCACAACCGGTGGTTGCACGCCCGGCACGGCCGCGACGTGGGCGGCGACATTCCGCAGGTCACCGAGTATGTGCACGCACTCGGCCCGCTGTTGGACGCGTACGGTAACGACCCTCGGCTGCGGGTGGTGCTGTACACCCTCGACGAGGACACCTTCACCCGGGAGCTGGCGCCGCTGGCCGGTGGGTACGCCGCCCTGCTGCTCGGCGCCCCCTGGTGGTTCCTGGACTCCCCCGAGGTGCTGCGCCGCTTCCGCGAGTCGGTGACCGAGACCGCCGGCTTCTACAACACCGCCGGGTTCGTCGACGACACCCGGGCCTTCTGCTCAATCCCGGTCCGTCACGACGTGGCCCGTCGCATCGACGCCGGCTTCCTGGCCCGGCTGGTCGCCGAGCACCGACTGCCCCTGGACGAGGCCGCCGAGACCATGGTCGATCTCGCGTACCGGCTACCGAAGCGGGTATTCAAGTTCGGGGAGGAATCATGACCACCATCACCGAGGTCACCGTGCACGATGTACGGTTCCCCACCGCCGCCAGTGGTGACGGCTCCGACGCGATCAACCGTGGTGACTACTCGGCCACCTACGTGGAGTTGAGCACCGACGGCGGACCGACCGGCGCCGGGTTCACCTTCACCAACGGCCGCGGCAACGAGATCACCTGCGCGGCGGTCCGCGCCCTGCGCCACCACGTGGTGGGCCGCAGGGTCGAGGAGATCACCGCCGAGCCGGTGGCGTTCTGGCGCTCGCTCGCCGCCGACGTGCAGTTGCGCTGGCTGGGGCCGGAGAAGGGGGTCATCCACATGGCCACCGGCGCGCTGGTCAACGCCGTGTGGGACCTGCGGGCCAAGCTCGCCGGCAAGCCCATGTGGCGTTACCTGGCCGAACTGCCCACCGACGAGTTGGTGGCCAACGTCGACTTCACGCACATCACCGACGCGCTCACCACCGAGGAGGCCGCCGCGATCCTGGACAAGGGACGCGACGGGCTCACCGACCGGCTCGGTCTGCTGGAACGCGACGGTTTCCCGTCGTACACCACCTCGGTGGGCTGGCTCGGCTACCCGGACGACAAGGTCCTGGCGCTCACCCGGGCCGCGTACGCCCAGGGGTGGCGGGCAATGAAGATGAAGGTCGGCGGGCCGCCCGCCGACGACCTGCGGCGGGCCCGGATCATCCGGGCGGTGATCGGCCCGGACGCACTGCTGATGATGGACGCCAACCAGGTGTGGGACGTCGACGAGGCGATCACCAACATGACGGCCCTCGCCGAGGTGGACCCGTACTGGATCGAGGAGCCGACACACGCCGACGACATCCTCGGCCACGCCCGGATCGCGCGCGCGATGAGCGAGCTGACCGGCGGGCGGTGCCGGGTCGCCACCGGCGAGGTGGCCGCCAACAAGGTCATCTTCAAGCAACTGCTGCAGGCCGAGGCGATCGGCGTGATGCAGATCGACGCCTGTCGGGTGGGCGGGGTCAACGAGGTGCTCGCCGAGATCCTGATGGCGGCGAAGTTCGGCGTGCCGATCTGCCCGCACGCCGGCGGTGTCGGCCTCTGCGAGTACGTGCAGCACCTGGCCATCTTCGACTACCTGCGGGTGGGCACGAGTCTGGAGGGACGGATGATCGAGTACGTCGACCATCTGCACGAACACTTCGTCGACCCGGTACGCACCCGCGACGGGCGCTACCTGCTGCCCACCGCGCCGGGCTACAGCGCCACCATGCACCCCTCCTCGATCGCCACCTTCCGCTTCCCGGACGGCCCGGCGTGGCGGTGACCGTGGGCGCCTCCCGGCTCGGGTTGGGCGTGGTGCGCCGGTTGCCCGCCGAGGCTCGCCCACTGATCCGCCCGGGCACCGTGCCCGCCGGGATGGTGCACCTGGGGCTGGGCGCGTTCCACCGCGCTCACCAGGCCGTCTACACCGAACAGGCGGTCGCTCTGGCCGGCGGTGACTGGGGCGTCGTCGGCGTGGCGCCCCGCAACGCGGCGCTCGTGGCGGCGCTGTCCGACCAGGACAACCTGTTCAGCGTCAGCACGCTGTCCGCCACCGATCGGCGCACCCGGGTGGTCGGGTCTCTGGCCGGGGTCCGACTGGCCGCCGCCGACCCGCAGGCGGTGGTGGCGGTGCTGGCCGACCCGGCGATCCGGGTGGTCACCCTGACCGTGACCGAGAAGGCGTACCAGCTCGACCCGGCCGCCGGCACGCTGCGCCCCGACGCCGACCTGGTCGCCGACCTGACCACCGACCGGCCGCCGGCCACCGTGCCGGGGCTGCTGATACGTGGTCTGCTGGCCCGCGCCGCCGCCGACGCCGGGCCGATCGCCCTGGTCAGCTGCGACAACCTGCCCGCCAACGGCCGTCGGCTGCGCGGCCTGGTGACCCAGTGCATGGCGTACGCGGGCGTCCCGGGGCGGGTGGTCGACTGGGTCGAGGCGCAGGTCGGTTTCCCGGGCACCATGGTGGACCGGATCGTCCCGGCCAGCACCCCGGAGACGCTCACGGCGGCTCACCGGGCACTCGGTGTGGAGGATCTCGCGGCGGTGGCGGCCGAGCCCTACAGCCAGTGGGTCATCGAGGACGACTTTCCTGGTGGTCGCCCCGCGTGGGACCGCGCCGGGGCGGTGCTCTGCGCGGACGCGGGCCCGTGGGAGCGGCTGAAGCTGCGCGCCCTCAACGGCGTGCACTCGGGGATTGCGTACCTGGGCGCGCTGGCCGGCTGCGAGACGATCGCGGAAACCCTCGCGTTGCCACATCTGGACACCGTGCTGCGTCGGCTGATCGCCGAGGACGTGGCCGCCAGCTTCGAGCCGCCCGAGGGGGTGGACGTGGTCGGCTACGGGGAGCAGGTGCTGGAGCGCTTCGGCAACCCGGCGATCCGGCACCGTACCTTGCAGGTGGCGATGGACGGTTCGCAGAAGCTGCCGCAGCGGATCCTGCACACGATCGCGGACCTGCGCGCGGCCGGGCGGCCGGCCCGCTGGGCGACGCTCGTCGTGGCCGCCTGGATCCGGTTCGCCCAGGGCAGCGCCGACGACGGCCGCGACCTGCCGCTGGACGACCCGTTGGCGGCCGTGATCCGCACCGCCCTGGCCGCCGCGCCGCAGACCCCGGCGGGGGCGGTGGAGGCGATCCTCGGCCTCGACGAGGTCGTTCCGCCCGAGGTGGCCGCCGACGAGCAGGTCCGCGCCGACGTGGTCGCCTGGCTCACCGACCTGCACCGCCACGGCGTACCCACCACCCTGGCCGGTGCGGTGTGACGAGCCCCCGAATAGCGCTGGTGGGGGCGAACGGGCACGGGCGCTGGCACCGTCGGGTGATCGGTCCGCTGCATGACGCCGGCCAGGTGCGGCTGGTCGCCCTGGTCGACACCGCGCCGATCGAGCCGGAACCGGCCGCTCCGGTCCCGGCCGGCGTGCCGGTGTTCACCGATCACCGGACGATGCTCGCCGACGTCACGCCGGACGTGGTGGTCATCTGCACCCCACCGCACACCCATCTGCGGATCGCCCGCGACGCGGTGACCGCCGGCGCTGACGTGCTGCTGGAAAAGCCGCCGGTGCTGTCCACCACCGAGCACCAGGAGCTGGCCGGGGCGCTGACCACCACCGGACGGGTCGTACAGGTCGGGTTCCAGGCGCTCGGTTCGGCGGCGCTGACCGCGTTGACGGCGGCCGTGTCAGCCGGCCGGGTGGGTACGGTCAGCGGCATCGCCACGGTGGCCGCCTGGCAACGTCCGGACGCCTACTACGCCCGCGCGCCGTGGGCCGGACGCCGGCTGCTCGACGGACGGCCGGTGCTCGACGGCGCGCTCGCCAATCCCCTCGCGCACGCGGTGATGCAGTGCCTGGCGGTTGCCGAGGCGGTCGGTGGCGGACCGGTGCAGCCGGTCAGCATCGAGGTGGAGCGCTACCGGGTGCGGCCGATCGAGGTGGACGACACCGCCGTGCTGCGGGTACGGCCGCGTCACGGCCCGCCTATCGTGGCCGCGGTGACCCTGGCCGGCGAGGATTTCATCGCCGGCGAGGTGATCGTCACCGGCGACGCCGGCCGGGCGGTGCTGGAATACCCGACCGACCGGCTGCTACTGCCCGGCGAGGGCACCGCCGCCGCGGTGCCCGGCCGGCGTGGCCTGCTGGAGAACCTGCTGGATCACCGGGCCGATCCACGGGTTTCCCTGATCGCGCCACTGGCCCGGACCGCACCGTTCACCGCCGTGCTGACCGCCCTGCAGGCGGCACCCACGCCGACGCTGCTCGACGGTGAGCTGGTGGACACCGTCGGTGCCGGTCCGCAGCGGGTGTTGCGGGTGCGCGGCGTCAATGAGGTGCTACATCGCGTGGCCGAGGAGGGTCGACTGCCGTCGGAACTCGGTGTGCCGTGGGCGATTGCCCCTTGGCGTACCGATCTGGTGGGGCAAGAATAGGAGGCGTCGCCGCAAACAACTGCAACTGCCCGGTCCACACAGGATCGGAGACAATGCGATGAGCAGCCGTTTCCCGACGAACACACGTCGGGACGATGCCACCCGACGGAATTTACTGCAACAAATCTGCACATCGGTAATATTGACCGCAATAAAAATATGACCGTAACCTTCGTCACTAATAGGAAACAGCGACGAAGGAAACGGAACGAGCTGATGCGCAGACTTGCCGCCGTCGCGGCATCGATCATTATCGCTTCCACCGCCGTACCCACCGCCGCCGTGGCACGACCGTCGAGCCACCCGGACGTGCCCTCCGGCAGCCACCTCACGCGGGACGCCACGGCACCGCTGTCACTGCTGGCCCGCCAGTTGGGCCGACAGACCCTGCCCGCCCGCGACGGCTGGGCAGCCGCCGGTCCCGGCACCACCGGCGGCTCCGCCGCCTCGGCCGACCAGATCCATGTGGTGAGCAGCCGTGCGGAACTGGTCGCCGCGCTCGGCGGGGACAACGCCACAAACGCGACGAACGCCACCCCCAAGATCGTGTACGTCAGAGGCAGCGTCGACGGCTTCGAGGCCACCGATGGTCGGCTGCTCGACTGCACCGACCTGGCTGACCCCGGGTACTCGCTGGAGGCGTACCTGGCCGCGTACGACCCGGCGGTGTGGGGTCGGGTGACGCCGAGCGGGCCGCTGGAGGAAGCCCGGGTGCGGTCGGTGACCAACCAGACCCGACAGACCCAGATCAACGTCGGCCCGAACACCACCATCATCGGACTGCGGGGGGCGCGGCTGACCGGCCTCACCCTGATGATCGACCGCGCGCAGAACGTGATCGTTCGCAACGTCACCTTCGACGACGCCCGGGACTGCTTCCCCGCCTGGTCCCCCACCGACGGCGCGGCCGGCAACTGGAACTCGCAGTACGACCTGCTCTCGGTACGCCGCAGCGAGAACGTCTGGATCGACCACAACACGTTCACCGACGGCGACAACCCGGACAGCGCCCAACCACTCCACTTCGGGCGGCCGCACCAGGTGCACGACGGGGCCCTGGACATCACCCACACCGCCAGCCTGGTCACCGCCTCGTGGAACCGGTTCGTAGGACGCGACAAGCTGATGCTGATCGGCTCGTCCAACACCGTCGGCCCGGACGTCGGCCGGCTGAACGTCACCCTGCACCACAACCTCTTCGACGGCGGACTCCAACGGCTGCCCCGGGTCCGCTTCGGTCAGGTCGACGTCTACAACAACGCCTACCGGCTCGGTGGGGACGGCTTCGAGTACGCCATCGGCGTCGGCGTCCAGTCCGCGGTGTACGCCGAGAACAACCACTTCACCCTCGGTGCCGGCGTCGACGCCGCCGACCTGCTCTACGACTGGGGTGGCACCGCGATCACCGCGCGGGGCAACTGGGTCGACCCGGCCGACGGGCCGTCCCGCCCGGTGGACCTGGTGGCCGCGTACAACGCCGTACACGAACCCGACCTGAACCCCGACGCCGGCTGGACGCCGACGCTACGGCACGGACCGGTGCTGCCGGCTCCGCTGGTGCCGCTGGTCGTCGGCCCCCTCGCCGGCGCGGAACGTCTGCCGCTGTAACCCAGGTGTCAACAGGGGCCCTGCTCCATCTCAGACGTAAGAGGGCCCCTTCCTTTCCGCCACCACCACTAACAGGAAGGTGAGACGAGGATGAGACGACCAGTCACACTCCGACTCCTCGCAGGGCTGGCCGCCACCGCCACGACAGCCGCAATCTGCGTGGCCCTGACGACGCCACAGGCGTCCGCCGCGGTCGGCAGCGCCACCGGCTTCGCGAGCAGCAACGGTGGCACCACCGGCGGCTCGGGCGGGCAGACCGTACGCGCCACCAGCGGAACCCAGATCCACGCGGCCCTGTGCAACCGGGCCAGCAGCAGCACCCCGATCATCATCCAGGTCGAGGGGACCATCAACCACGGCAACACCACAAAGGTCTCCGGTTCGAGCTGCAACACCGCCGCCGACGTGATCGAACTCAAGCAGATCAGCAACATCACGATCCTCGGTGTCGGCAACGGAGCCGTCTTCGACCAGATCGGCATCCACATCCGCGAGGCCAGCAACATCATCATCCAGAACGTGACCGTCCGGAACGTCAAGAAGTCGGGCTCGCCCACCTCCAACGGCGGCGACGCCATCGGTATGGAGGCCAACGTCCGCAACGTCTGGGTCGACCACGTCACGCTGGAGGCCTCCGGCGGCGAGTCGCAGGGCTTCGACGGGCTGTTCGACATGAAGAACAACACCCAGTACGTCACGCTGTCCTACAGCATCCTGCGCAACTCCGGCCGGGGTGGTCTGATCGGCTCCAGCGAGAGCGACACCTCCAACGGCAATGTCACGTTCCACCACAACCTGTACGAGAACATCGACTCCCGTACGCCGCTGCTGCGCGGCGGTATCGCCCACATCTTCAACAACCACTTCTCCCGGATCAACGAGTCCGGCATCAACTCCCGGGCCGGTGCCCGCGCCAAGGTGGACAACAACTACTTCCAGAACTCCAAGGACGTGCTGGGCACCTTCTATACCGACCAGGCCGGTTACTGGCAGGTCAGCGGCAACATCTTCGACAACGTGACCTGGTCGAGCCGGGGCGGCGACACCAACCCGGCCGGCCCCAACCCGACGTCCAACACCAGCGTCAGCGTTCCGTACTCGTACCGCCTCGACTCGGCCAGTTGCGTGCCGAGCATCGTCAGCCAGACCGCCGGTGCGAACAAGGGCATCCGTACCTCGAACGGCAACTGCACGCCGCAGAGCCCGACCGCCGGGCCGACCAGCCCGACGCCCGGGCCGACCAGCACCACCCCGCCCCCGACCAGCAACCCGACGCCGACGCCGAGTCAGCCCAGCGGCACCAACCTCAGCATCGGGGCCGGCTCCGACGGCTCCAGCAAGGCCAGCGGCACCAGCTACGGTGACGTGCGCGACGGCAACATGAACACCGCCTGGTCGCCGAGCGGCGCGACCGGCCAGATCTCCATCAAGTGGGATTCCGCCACCGCGGTGTCCAGGATCAACATCCGGGAGGCGTCCGGCTCCGCCGGCAACATCCGGAACTGGCGGGTCCTCAACCACGACACCGGCGCGGTCCTGGCCTCCGGCACCGGCGCGGGCGTCATCAGCTTCACCAGGACGTCGATGCGCAAGGTCACCTTCGACATCACCAGCTCGACCGGCACCCCGAGGGTCGCCGAGTTCGAGACGTACGCCAACTGACGAGGCCTCCCGGCAAGTCCCGGGACATTCGCGCCGACCTGGTGGGGCCGCCGACAACCGACGGCCCCACCAGTGCGCCCGGTCGGGGCTGGACCGCGCGGCGTGCGGCGTGTGCGCACCCGCTCCGCTTGGCAATCCGTCGGCCACGAGGGGATGTGGACGAGGAACCGCCTACCCTCTCCCATCCTTTGCTCTGCTTCAACCGACGCAGCAGGTTCGCCCTGAAACTGGTGCGTGGGTTGAAACAGAGCAAAGGGGGCGCGCAACCTCCGACCAGGCCACAGAGGGCGGCACGCGGTTACCGAGCACGACTGACGAGTCGACCTTTGTGTCGGCGACGACAGCCCGGTCGGTCAGTTGCGCACAGTGGACCCGGACGGCGTGACCACGCACATGGAACGACATCGTACGCTTACCCGCGACGGTCACAGATAGGCAAATCGGACCGGTTCCTGGAGGACGGACACGGCGGAATCCACGTCGGCGAGCCGCGCGGCGAGCGTGGCGGTCGCCAACCGCGGAGGCAGGGCAGCACTGAACTTCAACCCGGCGAGGGCCTTATCGGTCACCTCCGGCAGACAGACCCGGTTCACCAGGTCGGCCGTCGCGGTACGCCACATGCCACGTTCCAGGTCGGAGCGTAGCCGAATGGCCGCATCGTCGTAACGCTGGCCCGGGTCGGCGAGGCCATCAAGATTTGCGATCAAGGTGGCGTTGGCCCGGAAACCGGCCCAGGTCCACCAGCGCACTTCCCCTTCACGGTCCCGGACGATCATGGTGCTGCCCGGGTGCGCCCGGTACGCCGCTTCATCCCGCACCTGCGCCAGCCGACTGCTCGCCCGCTGCGTGAGTCGGACCGACGGGTCGGTCCCGAGCAGCACGTCTCGCATGGCCCGAACCATCTCGTACGACAAACCCTGGGGAGTTCCGCCGGTCATCCAGAGCGCTCTCCCACCGCCTTCAGCCGGTTCCACAAAGCACCGACGTCGTTTCCAATCGACGTACGTGACCCGCCAGCTGCGTCCACCGAGCAGAAGCAGCCGAGGGCCCTCGACCCGCGCCGTCAGCAACGCCGGATCGGTACGGCCGATCTCGGTGCGGCCGGAGAGCACAGTGAACTGCGGCGGCGCGGTGAAGACCGCGAGCATGTCCATGAAATGCCGGCGGCCGAATCGCAACTCGGCCTCGGGTCCGATGAACAGCATCCCAGCATCCGAGTCGAGGTAGCCGTGTTCGACCAGGTGCCGAACGACGACATCGGCGCTCTTGTCGAACGGTGCGAGTTCGTTCCACTCCCCCGCCCAGAGTTGATCACCAATCCGATTTCGTTGCAGCGTCAGAGCGAGAACCTGCTGGGCGATGATGTGTCGCGGCTCGACCGGCGGGACAACCGCTTCCACCCAGCCCTGCCGCCAGAGCAGCGCCAGCGCGCAGGCATGCAGGAGTCCCGTGCTGTCCAGGGCCAGGAAGAGGCAATTGCGGCTGCTGCCGGGCCGCCGCCCGGTCCGGCCGATCCGCTGCAGGAAGGCGGCGACGCTGCGCGGCGCGTCGAGCTGGATGACGCGGTCGAGGTCTCCGACATCGATGCCCAGTTCCAAGGTGCTCGTCGCGACGATGACGCAGTCCCGTTCCTGGGCGAATGCCTCCTCCGCCCGCCTCCGCTCGTCCAGGGCGAGTGAGGCGTGGGAGAGGAACGTCCTGACCCCCAGCGCACGCAGCCGCTGCCCGAGCTCCTCCACGAGTGCCCGAGAGTCGCAGAAAACCAGCCGCTTTTCACCACGATGCAGCGCGGCGATGACCCTGGCCGCGTTGTGCACCGAGCCGACGTAGTCCAGTTCGACGTCATCCGGCGCCGCTGTGGTAACCGGGGCGGCCAGGTGCGGGGCAACCACCCGGGCAGGCCGTCTGTCCCGGCCTGAGCCTTGCAACCAACGCAGTAGATCGTCCGGGTTGCCCACCGTGGCGGAGAGGCCGATCCGCTGGATCGGCCGGCCGGCCACCCGACTGAGCCGCTCCAGCACCGCCAGTAGGTGCCAGCCACGGTCGTCCCCCGCGAAGGCATGCACCTCGTCGATCACGATCGCCCGTACGCCGCGAAAGAAATCCTCGTGGTCCACGGCACCGCTCACCAGCATCGACTCGATCGACTCAGGCGTGGTGAGCAGGACATCCGGCCGCTCCCGCAGGATCGTGCGACGTCGCCCCATAGTTACGTCGCCGTGCCACAACGCCGCCCTTCGCCCCAACCAGCCGGCATAATGCTCGACTCGGGGCAGCAGATTGTTGAGCAGGGCCTTCAGCGGGCACACGTAGAGCACGCTGGTGCCCGACCAGTTCTCCTGGGCCATCCGGGACAGCAGGGGAAACATCGCCGCCTCGGTCTTGCCGCCAGCGGTCGGCGCGAGCAGCAGCGCGTCGTACCCGTCGAGCAGCGGCTGCACGGCAGCCTCCTGCAATGGCCGAAGCGCCGACCACTGCAAGGAGTTCACGACGTGGTGCAGCACAACAGGATGCAACCGTTCGGCGAACATTCAGACGTCCAAGGCGATGTCGTCAGCCCTGGTCACGTTTCGTTCCACATCGGTCATTTCGGCGGCGGTCAGCGTGAGTGCGTAATGCTGTCGAGGATCGAAGTCGATAAACTGGTCGACCCGGTCGAGCACCTCCCCCACCAGTTTCTTGACGAACAGGCGAGGTGCGACCCCCACCCTGCCGCCGAGCCCACCCGCAACGGCCTGCGCCAACTCCCGAAGATAGTCATCATCGACCACAGCCCGTACCCGCTGCGGTGCCGCCGACCCCTCGGCGTACAGGTCGCGTACCCGGATGCCCAGTTCGATGAGGGAGTCGACGGTGAAGCCGGTCAGCCGGATCTGCACCGCGCGTGGGTTGTCGAACCGCGCGTCGGTGGTGAAGTCCACCGCGAGCCGCTGGGCGAGCGGGGCGAGCCGTTGCACCCCCTGCGGCCCGTCGTAGAAGGCCGGCGTACCGGTGATGACCAGGTACAGCCCCGGGAACCGGCCGGAGTGCACCTCGTCTATCAACTGTCGAAGTGCGTTGAGCGCCTTGTCCCGGGCGTCGGAGCGCACCCGCTGCAGCGTCTCCACCTCATCAAGGACCAGCAGCAGACCCGGGTGCCCGCTGTCCCGCAGCACCGCGAGCAGGCCCTGCAAGAAGCTGAGCGCCGCGAAGTGGTCAAGGTCGCCACGGACACCGGCCACCCGTCGGGCGGAGGCCGCGACATGCGGCTGACCGCCGAGCCAGGCCAGCACTGCGTCAGCGGTGGCCGGATCACCTCCGAGCGCGGCGGCGCGATAGCCGCGCAGCGCGGCGGCGAAGGCGGGGGCGCTACGGCTGACCGTGGCCAACCGCTGGTCCAGTAGAGCGCCCACGGCCTTGTCGAATGCGTCAGCGTCGTCCGCCGCAACCTCACCCGCAGCGAGGACGTCCTCTTCCAGAGCGTAGAACCACCCGTCGACCACCGCTCGCAACGCACTCGGCGGAAACGTCGCGGTGCTGAGCCGCTCGGTCAACCGCCGGTAGACCGTCTCCAGTTTGTGCAGCGGCGTCTCGTTCTCCGATATCTGCACCTCGGCGACGGCGAAGTTGGCCCGTTTTGCCTGCTCCGCGATCCAGCGAGTGAAGAAGGTCTTGCCGGAGCCGTATTCGCCGCGAATCGCCTTGAACACCGAGTTGCCGGTGGCGACGGCCTCCAAGTCTTCGCTGACCGTGGTCACGAATCGGTCCAGCCCGACGGCCAGCAGGTCCAAGCCGGCAGCGGGAACAGCACCTCGACGGAGCGCGTCGATGACCTGACGCCGTCGTACCGGACTGGCGTCGTTCACGCGACACCTGCCGGGAGCCCGAACTGGGTACGCAGCAGCGGGATGTCCAGCCGGACCGTACGTCCGTCGTCGATCAGCGACAGCACCGGGTAGTTGTCCACGTTGAAGATCCGCTGCAAGGTGATGACGAAGCCACCCGCTCTGGCCGGTAGTTCGCCGGCACGCTGCGCCAGTACTGCCGTGGACAGCACACCCTTGGCCTCGACCAGTGCCCGGAGGGCGGCCTCGATTTTACCGAGGTCCACCCGGCGAGGCGTCAACGCGTGCTGTGCCTGGAACAGCTCGGTACCCAGCAACACCGCGACCAGTTCCGCTCCGGTCACGGGTCCGGCGGTTGATGCCGGCATCGGTTGCGGTACGTCGAACAACGCATCACCGGCGACGGCCGGGGCTTTCCTGCGTGATCGGGGCGTCGGCCGTGGATGCGCGACCGTCTCGGCAGAGGCAGCCGCCGGTGCGGCTTCCCACCACTCGGGGTGCCGTGCCTGCACCGGCGCCCAGCCCTTCGGCACGTCGGTTACGTTGGGCACCAGAAACGCCAGCAACGGGATGGTGACCTCCGCGAGCGAGGCACCACCGTGGTACCCGGCCCTGCTCGGGCGGTAGCGGAGCGAGGAATCCCAGAGAGCGACGATTCGTTGCCCTTCGGCGACCACTCGCGGGCCCGTCAGCTCCACCTCGCCGGGTCCTGCTGGGCTTGGTGAGGTGCGGTGCCGGGCCGACGCCGCGTCGGCCGTCTTGACGTGCTCGCCGCCGTGTTCGAGCACATGGCCGTGGTCGCTGGTGATGAGCACCGCCCGACCGGATGACCGGGCGAGATCGAGTAGGCTACGGAGGAAGCCGAGATCGCTGAGCCGCCACCCGGCCTCGTCACCCTCGCGACCGGTAGCCAACGACTCGTCCACCGTGTTGATCACCACAGCGACCAGATGCCCCGGGTCGGCCATCGCCTCAGCGAGTTCCCCGGCAAAGACCTGCCCGGCCACGCCGCGAGACGGTCCCTTGTGGAAAACTCGCGCTCCGGGGCCCCAACGCCCCTGCTCGAACATCTGCCGCTCGGTGGACTGCGTACCGAAGCGCAGAGCTCCGGCGAATAGGGAAGTCCGGGACACCGCCGTCAGGGTGGGCAGCGCCGCGACCAGAGCACGACGTCGTCCGGGCTCCGCACCAGCGAGGGGGTCGTACTCGACCCAGTGTTGGCAAAGTTCCTCGGCCAACTCGACGGCGACTGCGGCACTCATCCCGTCGAGCACCACGAGCAGGACCGGCCGCTCGGCGCGGATCAGAGGGTCGACCACCCGCGGGAGCAGGTTCTCCACGGTCAGCAGGTCGCCGTCGTTACCAGGGCCGGCGGCGGCCCAGGCGGCGAGCCGGTTGGCGAAGGCACCGTCGAGTTCGCGGCGTCGTTGCTGCGCCCGGTCGAACACCGTCCGGAACGCTCGCTGAAGCTCCGGGTGCGCCTCCTCGCCCGCCCAGACATGGTGCAGGGCCCGGTCGACCCATCCCCATTCGGCGATCTGCCGCCGCAGCCCGTCGGCGACGCTCGCAGGGCTCTCGATGTCGGAGCCGAGCCACCGGACAAGCCGCTGCGCCATCCTGACTCGGAGTACCCGCTCCGACTCCACCTGCGCCAGGTGATGTCCAGCCAGTGCGTCCAGCGCCGCGTCCAAGGCGGTGCCGGGGATGCCAGCCGCCAACGCCTGTGCCGCCGCGGTGAGCCGCCGGGTGAAACCGGTCCGCAGAATCGGGCTCTGATCGACGCTACCGGCCGCATTGAACTGGACAACCAGTTGCTCAGCCCGGTCGAGCAGCGCATGACCCTGCCGCTGGACTTCCTTGTCACGATCAGTCAGCATCGCGCCTACCATCTGCACCGCAGCGTCGGCGAGTCCGCGGATCGCGGCGTCATCCTGCAGACCGCCGAAGTACTGGTCGACGCGCCCTTGTGCCCGTACCGCCTCGGGAGTCTCCTTGCTCCACAGCGCTTCACAGACCAGACCCAAGGGCAATGTGTCGACGCCGCGACCGCCGTCGACGAGCGCGAACAGCGCGCGGGCCGGCCCACCGAACCTCTCGACCAGCCAGCCCGCGAGGCCGACGCGCTCCTCCGCCCGGAGCAGTGTGAACGCCTCGACCGCACCCGGCTCGGCACTCCAGCGCAGCAGCATGGCCACATCGAGGTCGTCGGGCCCACCACCTCCCCGCCGCTCGAGACCGAGACGAGCAGCGGCGAGGTGCCGCAGCGCCACCTCACGGGTGAGCACCGTGGTGGCCAATCGCGGCCAGCCACCCGGTGGCATCGCGTCCAGCAGCGCCGGACCGGCCCACCGTTCCGACTCGAGCGCGGCGTCGGGTACCTGCGCGCCGAAGGCGTCAACAACCAGGTCCCACGGCTCCACAGTGAATACGCGCTGGCCGAAGACGCGACTGAGCAATCCGTGTTTCAGGCTCGTTTCGGGGATGTCCGTGAGCAACACCAGCACCTCGTCGTCACGGTCGGCGACGAGGTGCTCCCAGATGGCAAGCGGCGAAACGCACGGCACGACCCGAACTGGCCGACCATCCGGCAGGGCCAGCACGGGCTCGTGTGACCAGGTCGGCTCCGCCGCGATCACCATGACCGGGTACGCCTCACCGTCACGGCGCCGATCGAGCTGCTGAGCCACCTTCTGGCTCAGCGCCACTGGGTTGATCCGCTGTGCCTGCGTGGGCGCGGGTGCCGACGTCACGACACCACTCTCCAACTGACCTCGATCGTCGCCTCGCCATGGGTCTCTGCGAACCTGCGCAGGTCAGCCACAACCTCGTCGATACCGTTCACCCCAGTACGGCGGCTGCCCCCGGTCCTCGTCGGCTCGCCCCCCGACGCGGTGTTCGCGCTGCCGCCCGTACCGGCGCCTGCCCCACCACTCGAACCGGCCTGTGTCCTGCCACCACCGGTGGCCTCGCGAAGCAACGCGGTGGCGTCGCTCTGCGCTCGTCTCAGAGCCGGCGCAAGCGGTGCGGTCAGTTCGTCAGCCTGCGCGACCCGACGAAGTTCGGCCAGAATCGCCGCGCCTCGATCCGCGTAGGGCACGGGCAAGCCAGCGATGATCTCGAAGGTGTCCCAGGGCGCGGCGGCGAGCGCGGTGGTCACCTGAGCGGCACTGGTGATGCTCCTGCCGGTACGGTCCGCCGGTCCGGCAAGTTCAGCCTGCGCCAGCCGTTCGACCGTTTCCCTGGCCGAGCGGCCGGACGTCAACGCGTCGAGCAGCACAGCGGCGGCGCGCGCCGTGGCGAGGCGCCCGGTCCCCCGGTCGAGCCGCAGATGGTCGGCGTGGACGTCGAGCTGGTCGGCGAGTTGGTGGGCGGCAACGCGGTACCGGTTCGCCTCCGTGACCAGATCCCGGCCGAAGATCGCGACGAGCCGACCTCGACGTAGGTCAAGTGGTCGGAGTCCGAAGATCGCCACGGCGCGGGCGTGGGCCGACTTCCAGTCATCCTCGCTGGGTAGGCTCTCCTCCCGCAGCGTGTACTCGGTGGTGATCCGACCCGGCTCGGGCGCCGGGGTGATCTGACTGCCGTGCAGGTAGAAGGCGCGGTCAGTCTGCTCGGCGAAGGTCGCCACGACCAACTGGGCGACGATCGGGTCGAGGCCACGTGGTTTCGGCTGGTCGATCCAGTTGAACAGGTCACTGACCCGCAGCTCGCCAGTGACGCCTTCGCTGGCGGCCTTTTGATGAAAGTGCTGCACCCACTCCTGCTCGATCACGAAGGCTGCCTCGTGCATCGTGCCGAGCCGCAGCGGGTTGGCGATGCGGCGCATGGTCAGCCGGTGCGCCCGGTCCACCTCAACCCGCCCTTCGGGCGACTCGACCGCACGCTGGACGTACCCGAACACGGCCTTGACCTCCGGTGGTCGCACCGGGTCGCCCTTACGGTCCGGGTCGAAGTCGGGGTGGGCCGGGTACTGATGGGTCAGCATCTGGTCGCCGATGCTGCGCAGCGCGTCGTTGAAGGTGGCGCCCATTGGCAGCTTCGGTTCCAACGCCCGGGTCAGCGACTGCAGATGGTCGTCGAAGCCGAGTTGCACATCATTTGGCTGCTTCGCAGCCAGCCCGTACGCCTGGCGGAGCACCCCTTGCAGCTTGGCCAGCAATGCGCTGCGTTGATTGGTCAGGGCGGCGTGCGCCCGCCGCCGGTCGTCCGGGTTGAGATGTTCGGCGTGGCTGTCGAAGCGCTGTCCCTCAAGCAGCTTGTCGATGATGACTAGCTTGCCCAGTTCGTTGCGGCGCTCCACGGTGAGGGCTGCGGGAATCCAACACACGGTGCGGGCATGGGTCCGGGAGGTCAGGTCCTGCACCCGCTGCCGGTCGTCGGCCGGGCCGTGGCTGCCGTCGTCGAAGGGGTAGTCGATGATCATGCGCCACCCGTCCCGGACGCTCGGGTGGAAGGCTTCGTCGCGGATGTCGTTGGAGTCGCGGACGTTGCCGTAGACCATCTCGATCACTCGCCGGCTGCCCCGCCAGGTCAGCCCAACCTCGGCGAAGAACGAGTCGCTCCATGGCACGCCGAGCTGCTGCCAGAGCAGGCGGTGGACAATGTGCTTACGGGCACCCTCATTGTCGTAGTGCTTGGCGGTGGCGAGCACGCTGTCGACATCGACACCGACCAACTCCAGTGACACCACCGGGTCGTCGCCCTCGCTGATGCGGATCTCGGCGAACTGGCCGGCCCAGTCGGCGAGCTTGCGCGACACCTGGGCGACTTCGCCGCCCGGGATCGGGCTGGTGATGCTGCCGTGGTTCAGTGCCGACAGCCGGCGCGCGGTCAGGTTGCGCAACGCCGGCACGCTGGGTGCCAGAGCGCCGAGCAGCAGAGTCTTCATCAGGCGGTCGTCGCCGGTGAAGGCCCGCAGCCGCCCGGCGGACTCGCCGACCGGGTGTCCGCGCCGAGCCGCGTCGAGGTCGTCCTCGGTGAGGCCGTACTGACCGAGCAGGTACGGTCGCAGCTTCACGTCGTACAGCTTCTGGGCCATCTCGAATTCGACCTTGAGCTTCTCGGTGAAGGGCTGGTCACCACCGCCGCTGATCACGTCGTAGAGGTCGCCCAGCGGTACGAGCTGCCCCAGGCGCAGCACGTCGCGCCGGTCTACCAGAAGCTGACGCATCAGCTTGAGCGCGGTACGGGAGCGTTGCAGGGCGCTGGAGACGTGTACCAGGGTGGAGATGAAGGCCGGACTGAACGGGTACGTCGACCGGAATGCGTCGATGTCGGCGCCGCTGCCGGAGTCGGTGCCGAGCAGGGTGTCGAAGACCTCCCGGCGTACCTTGGTGGTCGCGTCGAAGGCGCGGGAGATGGCTTCGGCAGCCGTGGCGTCGCGGGGTTTGAGCAGGCGACGACGGGCGATCTCCGGCAGGTTGCGGTCCTCCAGCTTAATTACGTCGAACCGGCCGCTGGCCAGGTTGAGGGTGTCCTGGTAGCTCAGCTCGTTCGCGCCCACCACCTCTTCGCCGACGAGTTCGCGCAGGTCACGCTGTCGGGCGATGAAGCTGACGATCGGGATGGGCCGGCGGGTGTCGCCTCCCTCGACGAAGTTTGTGATCTTCTGGATCTCCCGGGAGACGAACTGCTGGTCACCGATGGAGTTGGCCAGCCAGAGGATCAACTCGTCGAGGAAGAGGATCAGGCCGTGGTAGCCGAGTTCCTTGGCGTGCCGGCTGATCTCGGTGAGGCCCCGGTCGAGCGAGACGAACGCCTCGGCGTCCTCCCGGGCGTTGCTGAAGAAGCCCTTGTTCCAGCTGGTCAGCAGGTCGTTGACAAGCTTGCGCCGCAGTTCGTCGGAGTACGCTCCGCCGAATGCCGCGTCGAGCCGATCCGGCGTCCAGAAGGTTTCGCTCTCGCCCCACTCGTCCTCGACGTCGCCACCGGGCAGCCCGGCGATGAACTGGGCGTCGCCGATCTTCTCCCGCAGCGAGGCGGCCTGCTCCAGCAGCGCGTCGGTGCGGTGCACCGCCGGGATCTGCGCGTCAGGGTGCAGCGACCGCACCCAGTCGACGTAGCCGCCGAGGACCCGCTGCTCCAACGAGCGGGCATCGAGCAGGTGGTACGGCACCAGCAGGAACTTGCGGCCGTCCAGCCAGACGCTGTGCTTGGCAACCAACGGGGCCAACTCGTCCCGTCCCCGGGCCGCCGGCTCACCGCGCAGCAGCGCGTGCAACACCCCCATGAAGTGCGACTTACCAGAGCCGAAGGAGCCGTGCAGATAGGCGGCCTTGGACGCCTGTCCCTCGACCGCAGAGCGGATCAGCCCGAGCGCCTCGTCGAAGTTGCCAAGCAATCTATCCGTGATCACATAGTCACGGAGTGTTGACTCGGCGTCGACAACACTGTCTGCGAGCCTGAGCACGAAATCACTCGTGCTCGTCCGTTCCGGAATGTCGATGACGTCTCGGAGCAACAGCGCGGAGGGCGGCGAAGACATGCCGAACACCGTACCTACCGGGGCCGGACGGGTTTCCGATAGACGCGAGGCCCGACCGCAGATTCGACTCCTCGGGCCATGCAGCAGGACCGGACATCCTATCCAGGCCGAATTCCGCAGGGTACGGAACGGCTGATCATGGGGTGGACAGGCCGATACGCGGCGCGGTAGGACATCAGTCGGGCTTGCCTTCTGCAACTGCCGGCTTGCCCGGGGGCGGGACAACGCCCCTGCCCCCTACCTGGGTGGGATCGGCATTCACAGAGCTGGCGCAACGAAGGGGTTGGTTGATGCACGTCGACAGGATCGAACGATCCATCGGAAAACTGATCGACGAGATCTCGAACGCCGAGATCCTGCTTCCGGAGATCCAGCGGGAATATGTCTGGAAGCCGACACAAGTCGCCAAGCTGATGGACTCGATCTATCGGGGTTACCCGTTCGGCTCACTGCTGTTCTGGGAGACCGACGACGCGCCAGAGATCCGGGACATGTCCGTGAGCGGGCCCGAACCGATACCCTCCAAGCCTCCGCTGTTCCTCCTCGACGGCCAACAGCGGCTGACGTCCCTGCACCGGGTCTTCACCGACCACCCCGACGCGCAGGTCGTCTTCCACGTGGAGAACCAGAAGTTCCAGAACCAGAGTGCCGCGACCCGACGCGACCCAAAGTGGGTCAAGGTGGCGGACGTGCTCGATCCGAAAGCCAGCATGTTGCGCCTGACGCAACGACTGCTCGACGCGGGGTCCACTCTCGAAGACCATGAAATCGAGGATCGGCTCGGCCGGATCAAGCAGTTGCGCAACCGGCACTTCGTCATGGAGGTCCTCAAGGGCTTCCCGTACGAGGAGGTCGCGGAAATCTTCGTCCGGGTCAACAGCGGCGGCCGTCGACTCGGCACCCTCGACCTGGCAATGGCGACCCTGTCGACCCGGTGGAAGGGTGTGCTGACCAAGCTCCAGGACGAGTCGCAACATTGGCTGGGTCACGGCTACGGACACATCGACGTCAACTTCCTGTCCCGCGCCCTGGCCGGCGTGGTGCTGGGACGTGGTCTCTCGGTGTGGTCCCACAGCAAGCTGCGGCAGACCGGAGACGCCGAACTCGAACGCGGCTGGGAGGTGGTCAAGCGCGGCCTACGACGTTTGATCCCGCTGTTGGAGCACGAGCTGAAGCTGACCCGGTCGGACCCGTTGCCCTCGATGATCGTCCTGATCCCGCTGGTCGTGCTACTCGGTGAACGCACCGAGGAGGCGGTCGACCAGGAGACCTCGAACGGAATCATCTACTGGCTCCTGCTCGCCACCATCCGGACCCGCTACAGCGGCTCCACCGACACTCGGCTCAGCCAGGACATCCGGTCCGCGCGGCAACCCAACCCGGTCCGGGCACTCCTTGAGGGCCTTAGCGTGGAGAACTCCCGCGCCGAGGTGACCGACCGGGCGCTCCGAGGGCGGACGAAGGAAAGCCCCTACTTCTTCCTCAGCCTTCTCGTGGCCAAGGCCCGCGATGCCCGCGACTGGTGGTACGGCACCGACATCCTTCCGGACACCGGGGACGCTCCCAAACTGGAGCACCACCACGTTCATCCACCGTCTACGCTCGACGATCCCCGCTTCGACAAGGCGATGGTCAACGACCTGGCGAACCTGGTCTTCATCTCCGCACAGGCCAGCAAGAAGATCAACGGCCGAAGTCCAGCGGAGTACTTCCCCACGCTGCACGAGGACGAGCTGAGGCAACACCTCGTACCCGTGGCCGCGGCACTGCGCGGTCCGGACGGTTACCCCCGCTTCCTGGAGGCTCGACGTCAACTCCTCGCGGAGGCGATGAACGCCCTGCTGGACCGCTTCCGTCCCGCCTTCCTGGACGAGGTACCGGTCGAGAACGCCGACCCCAGCGCCGGGCTTTCGCTGGACCTCGCGCTCTATGGCAGCCTCCGGGACGGCGGTCGGATCGTCTTCACCGCCTCCGGCGATGGCATCTCCTGGGCTGGATGGGCAAGCATGGCCGAGTTGGACAGCGCCATCGAGTCCGCTCGGATCGCTGGCATCGACAGCGACGTGACGATTGCCGGCGAGTCCGTCCCCGTCGAGATGATCGAGGACTCTCTGCAGATCACCATCGGCCCGTTCCTGGTCACCGGAACACCGGAGGAGTGGAGGACGGTGTTCGACCGAGAGTTGGACACGTCGCAGCCGCTGTCGGCGCTGCCTCGCATCGAGTCGAAGCGGTGGGACAGCGAGCCCGTGAAGTTCCCCGTCACCAGCACGGACTGATCGGAAGGAGATCTGGTGGCGACAGCATGGATCGTGCGGGCGGGCCGTGACGACAGCTACGACGAACTCGCCCTCGACAAGAACCTGATCGCGGTCGGCTGGTCCGCTGCGGGAGACCTCAGCACCACAGCCTCGCCCAGCGAGGTCCGCAAGCGGGTTAGGGCCGCCTACCCCGAGGTCGAGCAGCGTGCGGTGGAGAGCTACACCGTGCAGTTGGTCGCGTTCCGGTCGAAGATGTCCGCGGGCGACATCGTGTTGTTTCTGCGGCGCACCAGCCCCGACGTCGCCGTCGGCCGGGTGACCGGACCCTACGAATATCGGATGGACCTTCCCTCGGGCATCCGGCACGCGCGATCCGTGGCGTGGGCACGCACCGACGTTCCACGGGCATCCGTGGAACGCGAGTTGCTCGCGCTGCCCTCACTGACCACGGTCTATCGGATTAACCAGGTGGAGAGCGTCGCCCGTCTCGAACGTCTCATCGAGGCCAAGCGGATGCCGACGATCGATCGCCCGGTGCAGCCCGAGCCGGCCGACCCGCCGGGCCAGGATGCGGACTCGATCCCGTTCACGAACCTGCGGCGGAACCTCGACTACGCGCGCAGCCTCGCCACCGCCGGGCAGCATCTGGACCAGCTCAAGGTCGGTGCGTTCGAGGTGTCGGACGTCTACCGGGCGGCGTGGGTGCAGAGCGTCGCCGCGCTCGACCACTGGGTCCGGCAGGAGGTCCGCGCCCGGATGCTGCGGCTGGTCGCCCAACCGGGGGTGCAGAAGCCGAAGGGGTTCACGTCCTTCAGCATCTCGCTGGGCCTGGTCGAACAGGTCCAGGCCGGCACGAGGACGCTCGTGGAGGCCCTGGACCAGCAACTCCGCGAGCAGGGCCACCTGGTCTACCAGAATCCCGACAAGATCCGCGACGGCTTCGGACTCGTTCACGACGTCAAGGGGTTCTGGGATCGGGTGGCGCGGGTACTCACCGAGCAGAGCGGGGACGGCGTTTCCTGCACCGGTAGAGAGGTACAGGAGCAGATCCGGCAGATCGTGCAACGCCGGCACAAGATTGCTCACGAGTACGACGAGGACCCGGAAGACGTCACTCAGAAACGCCCGATCGACGGCGCCGGGACCACCCAGACCATCGACTACATCGAGCAGGTCGCCGCCGCGATTCTGGAGGTGCTCAACAGCGGAAATCCCGTACCCGACGGGAAGTAGTCCACCCCTACTCCTCGGTGACCAGCTCAGCGATCCGCGCCTGCACGTCCGGCTGCAGTGGGCGCAGGGTCGGGTCGGCCGCCTGACCGCAGAAGTAGCCCTGCACGTGGTGAATCCCGAGTTCGTAGATGTGCCGGAGCCGGACCGGTGACTCGTCGTCGAAACCTTCGAGGATCACGGCCCGGGGGTTGGGTGCCTGGCCCAGGCTTCTCGCGTATCCCGCCACCTGGACGACGAGCGCGAGTTCCTCAAGGGCCATCGGATGGTGCAGCACGGCCCGGTCCACCTTGATCTGGGTCAGATGCAGCTCGGCCATGCGGGCCAGGGACGCGTACCCGACTCCGAAGTCGTCCACTGCGAAATTGATCTTCAGGTCGGTGGTGAGCTTGGTCAGCCGGCTGTGGAAATACACGAGCGGTTCCTGCGGCCACTGCTCACCCGGGCCGGGCTCGATGGCGTCCCGCTCGGAGATCTCCAGAGTGAGCACGCGCGGATTCAGACTCGCCTCGATCAACGCCTTCGTCACCTGGTTCAGGTACGAATCACTGAGCAGCGAACGGACGGCGACATTGATGGACAGCGGCTTGGTGCCCTGCCATTCGGAGTCCGCGTCGGCCTGCGCGTACGAGTGGATGGCCTTGCTGGCGAGCAGCGCGTCGCGCTCGATGATGAAACGGTCTCCCCAGGCGTAGGCCATGTTCAGCAGCCGCAGCGGTGCTCCGCGGTGCTGGTCGCCTCTGCGGGCGAGTGCCTCGTAGCTCTGGACGCTGACTCCGGAAGGCCGCTGGTCCAACTCGACGACGGGCTGAAAGACCATGGTCATGCTGCCGATCAGCTGCTGATAGAGGCTGAACGCGTGCTCGTAGAGGACGACCGGCAACCGACCGAAGGAGGTACGCAGTGCGGTTAGCACGCGCATCTCCGCCTGCACCGGATCGTCGAGCGGGTTCGAGTCCCAGATGGCGCGCAGCATGACAGCCAACGGCTCACCCATGTCGAGCTGGGCCAGCGCTGGGTCCACCAACGTCAGGGTAAGGATGCGGTCGCCTTCGTACGACAGGGGCACGCAGAACAGTTGGCGTCGGCCATCCTGCGAGACCACGAATCCAGGAATGGTCGTGCGGTACTGCACCGCTGCTCTGGTCGCCAGTTCCAGCAGGGGCGACAAAAAGTCGCTGTCGAAGTGCTGGGTCCAGTTGACCTTGCCGTGGCTGTTCCCGGTGAACGTCACGATCGCGGCGGACTCGGCATCGAGGGCATACCGGATGATCTCCAGGCGTCCGTCGTGTCCGCTCTGCTGCCGTGGCTGTCTGGACCCGCCGCGGAACACCCGGGCCAGCAGTTGGAGTATCGAGTTGACCTGATCCTCCAGGGGGTTACGGCAGAGCCCGATAGTGCCGGGAGTAGCCGACGTGATCAGCGCCTTGTCATGCCGGGAGACCGGCGGCTGGGTAAGTGGTCCGGCCGGCCCCCAGGTCTGCATGAACTGCACGGGAAGTGGGTCGATGTCCTGCTGCGCCACGAACTCGGCCATCGCGGCGAAGGAAACGCGCCCTCGCTCGTCCTGGGCTGCACCGCGGAGTGCGCGAAGCACGTGATAGGTCAGTACGCCATGCTGGTGTTGCGCGCTCTCGCGGGCAGCCTCCCCACGCTGGCAGGCCATCAACGCGCTGTGCCGGTCGACCCGGGTGTGGTAGGTCCGCATCGCCTCCGTGTGCGGTTGCCCGGCGTCGAGGTCACTGCCGGCCTGGCAGCAGTCCAGCACGAGCAGCGAGGTGCCGGCGAACACCTCGAAGACGTCCTGCCGGAGAAACGACATCCGCAGGCCCTGGTCAGGTTCAAGGACCAGCGTTTCCGGGTCGAGATCCCCAGTGACCAGGTACGCGTCGTCCGGCATGCTCCACTCCGGTACGAGCGAGTGGCCCGCGAAATAGACCAGCAGAACGTCGGACGGGCTGGCCTGGACGGCGATCTGCCGCAGCGTCCTCTTGATCGCCGACGAAGTGGCCGCCGCACCCGTGTAGAGGTGCACCTCGCCATCGTGGAAGGTGCCGACTTCCTCGTCGAGCAGGACCGTACCCATCGCCGTCGCGTCCTTCTCCGCGTAGCTCAGGGCCGGCAGGCCGATGCTGGGGCTGCCCTCGTTGACACCGATCAGGACCGCCCACCGCTTGGCCGTCGCCATGCCCAGAACCCCCGAGGTCTCTCCACAACGCAATGACAGCGCGAAGCCGGGAAAATGCTGTGAGTGACCCTATCGCGGTCGGGGAAGCGTGAACGCTGACCGCAGAGTCAGAAAGCCGTCAGGGCAACTCACCGGACCGGTCCGCTTGGCGGAGGTAGCTCCTTACCAGCCTGGCGAGAGCCGCGACGATCGTGCCGACCGCAGCGACGGCGGCGGTCGCCGCCGCCTCACCCCCGATTAGCGCGATCACGACCAAGGCGACGAGAGCGATCGCGCCGGTTGCGAGCGTACGGTTGACGACCGACTCGGCCCGCCGGCTGCTGCCGGCGTTCTCCACCCTGCCCATCAGTCCTCCCGCCTCTTGCTCTTGCGACCAGAACAACAAACCCGGGACGCCGCCGGCTCCAGTTCGTGCACCAAACGAAAGAGGTTTGCGTGAGGCGGCATTCACGGCGGACATTCGACGGTGAGGATGCGGCGGTGGGAGGCTGCCATGGGCGGCGCGCTCCGATGGTCTGCGCTTCCGGAGGCCAGACAGGCTGCTGCCGTGGGCGACTTCGGCACACTGCTGCGCATCGCCCGTACCGCCGCACGGCTGACCCTGGCCGAGGCCGGCCAGCGATGCGGCTACTCGGCGGCGACGTTGTCCCGGATCGAGCGGGGTCGGCAGCGGCTCACGGACGTCACAGTGCTGCGAAGGCTGGCAGCGATCTTCGACATCCCACCCGAACTCTTCGGGCTCACGGACATGAACGGCCCCGCAATCCACCAATCCACTGCGCCGATCGATAAGGTGCGCGGTAAAGCAACGCGGCACGAGGTGGGAGAGGATTCGGTGCGACGGCGTGAGGTGCTCGGCGGACTGGCCGGTCTGGTCGGCTCGACGCTCACCGTGGGCACACCCGCACCGGCGTCGCCACCCGACCGCGTGGTCACCAGCCTCGAGGACGTCCTCCTCGGTCACAGTCCGCCACCGACCGGTTCGATCGACCCTGGCTGGTTGCGGAGCATGCTCGCCCATGCCTGGTCCGATTTTCGCGCGTGTCGCTACGCCAGGCTGTCGGCCCGGCTGCCGCAGTTGGTTTCGGCGGCAACTGCCAGCCACCTGATGGCGACCGATGGGCAACGCCCGACCGCCGCGGCGACGCTGGCCCGGACGTATCACCTGACCACTCAGGTACTGGTCAAGTTGCACGAGAACGGCATGGCGTGGTCGGCGATGGACCGCGCCAGGCACGCGGCCCGGGAGGCGGACGATCCGCTGCTGTACGCCGAAACGGCGCGGATCACCGCGATTGTGCTGCGGCGCACCCGTCACGGGCAACGCGCCCAGCAGACTCTGATCAACGCGGCGCAGGCCCTCGACGAGTCGACCCGCCTCCGATCAGCACAACAGGTCGCTGCCTACGGACGGCTGTTGGCAACGGCCGCGTACACGGCCGCGCTCGCGGATCGACGGGACACCGCGACGGAATTGCTGCACGAGGCCGACGAGGCAGGGCGGCGTGGTGGGGCCGGCAATGGATTCGCCGACGTCGACGTGATGCTCTACCGGATCGGTGTCGCCCGGGTGCTCAACGACTTCGGGGCAGCGGTGCATCACGCACGCGAGTTGCGACCCGAGCAGTTGGGCACCGTGGAGCGACGTGCCCGCTACTGGGAGGACTATGCCCTCGCGTTGCACGGGCGCGGGGCGTACGCGGAGTCGTTCCGCGCCCTGCTGGCCGCCGAGCGGATCGCGCCGCAGGAAGTCCGGTACCGCCCATGGGCGCAGCACCTCACCGTCGCCTTGCTCAGCGCAGACCGCCGGCGAACGCTGCCCGACCTGCACGACTTCGCCGCCCGCATCGGCACGGCGCAGTAGAACCCGACCTTTGCGGCCGGCGGTCCGCTGCCCGGCGTGGACACTTGGCAGCCGGTGAGCACCCGATCACCGCCGCCGGCCAGGCGATCAGAGGCGAGGATGCGCGTTCTCGATGCGCTCAGCCTTGACGTACGCGAGAAGGTCGGCTTGGTCGGTTGCCGGAAGGGCCTCGAAGGCGGCGTAGGCGACCCTTCGCGCATGTGGCGTCTCCGCGGCCAGTAGCCCGATGATGGCCGCCCACGCGAGCGACACCGAATGAAACACCCGATCCTCGCGCAACCCGGGGACCCTGCTCAACTCACCCAGCCTGGTCGCCGCGTCGTCGTCCCTGCTGGCGCGGTCGACAAGCTCGAACACGGCTTTCCCCCGGTACGCTCCACCGCTCTTAATCAGCTCCGCCAGCTCCGCGTTCCCCATCTGCCGCACGGGAGGTGGCGTGATGTTCGGCGGCTGGGGGACGGTCATGGTTCTTCTCCAAAGATCTTTGCGTACTCTTCGCGGATCAACTGGTTCAGTCGCTCGACGGAGTCACGGTCACCGATGGACTCCGCGTACCGGATCTCCTGTTGGTAGGCCCTCACCTCGTTCTCGTAGCGCACCACCGGGTCTTCGAACCAGCCTCTCATCCCGACCCAGCCTGCGGACTGATCCTCGCGGAGGTGCTGCATCTCGTGCAGCAACGCACCGTACGAGGCATCCGGGTCGAGGATCAGGTGCCCCGGCTGCCCCGGTGACGGGCTGGGGCCGTAGGCCAGTCCGCCCTCCCGGAAGGTGATCTCGACACCCAGCTCGCGTGCCTCCTGAATTGCGGCATCCCACTGTTCCGGATGGGTCTCGCGGGCCGCGCCCCACTTTCTCAGCGGGTCGGCATCGGAGTGCAGCAGATGCGTATCGCGGGCGGCTGCTGGCGACGACGCCGGACCGCGGTCCGTGAGACGACGGAGAGTGGCCTGCAACTCGCCGATGAGCCCGCTGAGACGGCGCAGGGTCGGCGCCAATCGACGTAGACTGCTGATCAGTCCGTGCAGCAACCGGGTGATGCGCGCCACCCACTTCGCGGCAAGGGTGGTGACCTGGGTGACAACCCAGGGAGTGGCCAACCCCAGCGTGACACCGGCCTCGGCAAGCCACACCCATAGGCGTACGGCCAGCACCGACACGAACTCGGCGATGAGGTCGCGGATGAGTTCGCGGACCAGCGCGACGAGCAGCCCGGCACCGGTGGTGATCTCGGACATGGCGTTGCTGGCCCGGGCGAGTGCGTCCAGTACGGCCTGCTGCTCCTGGCTGTGCCGTCGATAGGCGACGGAGGCGGCGCCGCTCCAACCGGCGACCTGCAGGTTGACGGCGTCGCCGAGGGTGACGCGAGAATCCCCGATCGCGCCGGTCACGTTGCGCCACGTCTGGGCGTACGCGGCGATCTGGTCGGGGTCGCCAGCCAGTTCGTCGAGGGCGTCCGAGAGCGGTTTGACGTGCTCGATCAGCCAGCCCACACCCCAGGCGACGAGTTGACCCAGCGGGTCGGTCACGAAGGCGAGGGCGTCCATCGAGACGGCGAACCCACCGATCGCCGTGTCGATCCATCCGCCCCCGGCGTAGCTCGCCAGTAGACCGTCGATGTCCTCGGCGATGACCACACCGCTGAGTGCGGTGGTGCTGTCCTGGCGGAGCGCGATGAGCGGGTTCGCCGACTCGCTCACCGTCCGGCTCCGTGGCCGAAGAGAGCGGAGACCTCCTGATCACCGCTGTCGTACTGGCTCGCGGTGGCACGCAGGTCGTCAGCCGTACGCTGCAAGGCATCGGTGGCTTCGCTCAATGCGCTGATCGTGGCCTGTTGGACCGGGTCGAGCAGGCTGGGGATGAGCTGGCACAACCGACCGTACGCGTGCCGGCCCAGTTGCACCGATCCGGCTGCCCGGCGGCTCTGATCGACCATCTCGGCGACCTCGTCGACACTGCTGGCGTGCCGGCGCAGGGCCTGGCTGTCGACCTCGAAGCCCGCCTCACCAGCCACCGCGCTCCCGCCGCGAGTTGTCGCGTTCCTGCTCGCGGTCGTCATCCACCTCGGGAAAACGCTCGGCGTAGCTCGCCACGATCGCACGTGCGGTCTCGGAGTTGGCGCCGACGGTCTGCGCGGCAATCTCGGCCACCGCCGCTGCGAGACGACTCTGGGCCCGACGCATCGTCGCCATGATTTCCGACGCGATCCTCGTCCCGGACCAGTCCGGCAACCGGTCATCGATCCGCAGGTCCGTGACGATCCCTGAGCCAGCGACCGTCACCTCTATCGCCCCACCACCGCCGGTGGCGGAGACTGACAGGCCAGCGACTCGCTGCGACATCTCCTGCGCCTGCGCGGCCCGCTCCGACATGGACGCCGCCCACGATCGGGTCCACTCCTCGGCCGAATCCGCCACCCTGTCAAAAGATGCATCCATCAGCGCCGCTCCCCCATCGCGCCACGATAGCCACGGACCGTGACCGAACCTAGCGTTGTGTCGTATCTCGACAGCCCGCCGGAAGCATCGTCACGTCGAACGCCCATTCTGGTAGACGACGCGGAAGCCGAAATGCTGCGCCAAAGGTGCCCAGCGCGGTGACTTGATCAGCCGCTCAACGCAGTCGGCTCGAACCTGGTGCCCGGCGGCCTGGTACCTTCCGCCTACCGATGCCAAGCGTGGTGGACGAGCGATGACCGAACCCATCCGCAGAGCCGATCCTGGGATGCCGCCGGCTTCACGGCTCATCCGATCTTGCCCAGAGGCTCGTCAGACTCGTTTCGAAGGAGGGCTGTCCTGGCCTGGTCAACGGGTTCGGCGACGGTGCCGCCGCACGTAGGTAAAGCCGTCGGGAAGCGGATGATCCACGACCTTGGCGGCGCGCATCGCCTCACGGTGGTCCTCGATCCGTTCTGGTGAGGCTTTCGCTCCTGCTGGAAGCCGCCGGACGAATCCGTCCACCCAGTGGTCGCGGCGTGACACCGGTGCCTCTTGCCTCTGGTTGGGGACCGCAGCGAGATCCACCACCTTGGGGGCGAAGCGCAGGAGTCCCACTCGTCGCTGGCCGGCCCGCGGCGGGTAGCTGGGCAGGCCGTTCTTATCCAGGCTTCCTCGTACGCGCGAGATGCGCCGATCCCGGATCAGATCCCGCACGGCTGGGGGGATCCCGCTGGTGCGGTGCGACGGCAGGCCAAGCTCCAGACAGTTGCTGACCAGAGCCGCCTCGGCCAGGATCACGCTGCCGTCGGAGCTGAGATGGCCTAGCTTCCGGAGCGTACGCAGGACCCATCCGGTGTCGGAGAGGTCGAGCGTTCCACCTTCCTGATCCGCGCCAGGCGCATTCTCCCGGACCACCATGCGGATGTCGTAACGATGCCGGTAGGTGAGGTCATCGATCCGCTGCGACCGGGGCAGCGGATCAGTGGTGGCTAGGACCAGTTCCTCCCTTGAACGCCACCTCAGGAGAACCAGGGTCCCGGGTAGGAGGTCGTTCGGCCAGCCCACTCCATGCAGCTCCCACCGGCCGCCGAGGCACCGGGCCTCGACGTTACTCTCGGTCGCGGCACGGCCCGCCAGATCGCGGTGGTCGATTCGCATCCGGAGGCGCTCGCGATCGGCGGGAGGCGTCGTCAGCCCGTCGGGAAGGGGACACCACTTCCCGGCGATCTGTGCTCGCCCTACCGCCGTGGTCCATCGAATCTCTCCGGCATCAGTGGTGTCGGAGACCCGCTGGGCTACGGTCCTCAGCGGTGGCGACGGCGCAGACTCAGACTCCGCCAGTTCGCGAAGTTCATCAGAGATCTGGTCGGCCAGCAACTTCACCATCTGGGCACCACGAGATTCCCGCGCCGACCGCAAAGCCGCGACTCCAAGGCGTCGCGCAGCCGCTGAGCCGCGGTGCGGCTGGGGACAGGTGTCGACAGACACGAACACTCTGCCGATGCGGGGTACCCGTGAGCGAAGCAGATCACGGGTACGCTCCGAGACAGCGAATCCCAACTCCGCAGGCACAAGGCGTTTGTGTAGGACGAATCTCAGCACAGATGCGGCTCGCTCGTCACGACAGACGACGTGGACGCTGGACAGCTCGCCGCCGAGGTCGAGCACGGTACGACACAGCGCATGAAGCCAGGCGTCATGGATGTTGACAGCTCGGTCGACCCCGGTCCCCACTTCACCGTGCTCGGTCACCCAGGCGAACCCGAACCGCCCCACGTCGCTGTACGAGATGTCCACCACGCCGACGACCCGTGCTACGTCCTTCGGGACCTGCTCACGCAGCTCCGGACAGGTGAAGGTGTTGAGCTGATTCACCTCCCGGTGTGCGGCCGGTTTCGAGTCGCCAGAGGCCTGTTCGTGGTTCCCCTCGGCAGCGTCGTTCCGGTCCTTGAATTCTCGTTCTTCGCGCTGAGCGTTGCCGGGCAGATCAACCGGCTGCAGTCGCGAGCGCACCGTGCGCGCGAGCGCCGACGCGCAGCCGACGTGGCGCTCTCCAGGGAGATCCTTCGAACAGATCTTCCGATGCTCGTCGATCGCCCGATCGACCTGCCGCGCGAGCGTGGGGTCATATTCCCTCACGGCAATCTGGGCTTCCACTGCAGCGGCCACACGCGCCTTCGTCACACCCAGCGCCCGGTAGATGCGGCTGGCTTGAGCATGCAAATCTGCGACCATGAGTTGGGCTTCCAGGCATCGGGCGCTGCCGCGGGCGTACGCTTCGCCAGCACGACGTAAGCGCCGCAGGTCGTACTCACCGCGTACATCTGGCAGGTCGGCTTCCAGTGACTGACGGGTTCGGACAAGCTCCGCCACGATCGTTTCCGTACAGTCCGCCCACTGCTCGGCCATCGCGGGATGTGCCATCGACTGGTCACACTCCCACCGATTGACATCGGCGACGGCTTCGCGAGTGAAGTCGCCCCGGTCCAGCTTTCTCAGGCGCGTCACCTCGGCCGGCAGCTCAACGGGGCGCTTGTCCTGCCTCTGGAGCCACAGCCAGAGATCGGAGGTCGGAGGCTCACGCCGATCAACGCGTATACCTCGGCGACGCAGCGCCTTCGTGAATGCCTTATCGAAGGTATGCGGTGCTACCTCGCGAATGACGCGCGTCTCCAGCGGTTCCTCGATCGACCCCTTCGATGCCGGCGAAGTCCGGGCATGGCATGCGGCGCGGAAGGTGTCGACCGCTTCTTTTCGGCGGAGCGCCAACTCCTCGCGGATCGCGGCCTGTTCCTCGGCGGCCGCCTTACCGGTCAGTCGAGCGATGCGAATCTCGAGGTCGACGAGCAGCTCCGCATATCTGATCGCGGCGATGGAGGACGGCTCGCCGGCACGTCGGCGGTGCAGCTCTTGCTCTGACGAGGAGAGCTGTTGTCCTTCGGCGACAGCGCGGTGCAGGGCAGCGAGCCAGACCATATCCCGCGGCAGCGGACCGGCCGCGCTGTGTGCCTCCGACCGCGCTCGCTCCGAGGGCCCCGCAGGCCGTGGGGTTGGCATCGTGCTGTGCTGGGGTGCTATCTGGCGTCGGTAACAACCGTTGCACAGTAGGCGGGACCAGTCGTCCAAGATCGTCACGACCC
>NZ_BOPB01000003.1 GCF_016863535.1 Micromonospora lutea | reverse complement strand
CTACCTGGAGGCACGGGGCATCAGGTTCGCGGTCTTCGCCGAGGGACCGTACGAGGAGATCGCACCGTTCCGCGAGTTCATGGGCTACCTCCACCCGTGGTACTCGACGTACGGCATCGACGAGCCCGCGGTGGCCGGCGGCGGCAACATCGCCTGCTACCTGCGCCAGGGTGACCGGGTGTTCCTCACCTACGAGACGACCGGACGCGGCGTCGAGGCGATCATGGGCTCGCTCCAGCTGCTCGACATGACGGCCTACGGACGACAGGAAGCCTGGGAGGACTCCCCAGACGGCTGGCCGCAGGCCGACCCTTCGTACAGCTGGTGGCGCAAGGACGGCCGCCCGGTAGCCCAGTGGACCCGCCCCGGCGTCACGCCCGTCCAGTCGGACCAGCACCACTGCCACTGACTGCCGCTCGTACCGTTGCCACCTGACTCAGGCCACCTGGGCCTGATCGAAGTCCCTGGGCGCTCCGTAGGCGGCCCAGGGACTTCGACATGATCCCTAGGCCGCGGCGTAGTCGGCGATGCGGTCGGGATGGAGGGTGGACGCCCACAGTTGCACGTTGTCGACGACGCCCCCGAGCGGCGACCATCGCTTTCCCTTGGTGGTGCCGGCGCAGCCAATCAACGTGGGTCCACCCGCCATCCACGGCGAGGGCGGAGCATCAGCCTCACCCTGCAGCACGCCATCGACGTAGAGACGCACCTTGCCCGCCGGGACGTCGTACACCCCGGCCAGGAAAGTCCACCGTCCGAGCTCCGGCGGCTGCTGCGACCTGACCTTGTGCCAGGTCGGTGAAGCACCCTTCCCCGTCGACGGGAGGCCGAACTGCCAACGGTCAGTTCCGGCGTGATACCTGAGGTGGAATCCGGCCCGCTTCGCGGCGGCCTGCGACAACACAGTGTGATTTGCGGTGGTCTGCTCAAGCATGACCCACGCGGCGACCGTGAACGACGCATCGGTTCGCACCACCGGGCCAGCCGTCTCCGCGCAGGAGTCGTTCGCGAGTTCCAGGCGCAATGCGCTTTCCCGCCCGTATCCGCGATCCCGCGCCCAGCTGTACGAGCCGGCGATGGTCAGGTCATGGCCATTGCCCGTCCAGTCAGTCAAATAGGTAGCAAACCCGCTGGCCGGCCCGTCCAAGGGCCACATGGCCAGCGTCACGGCTGGGTCGTCATCCGGCGCAGGTTCGTCAGTCGCAGCACGTGCGGGTGACCCACCAACCTGAAGCAGAACCGAGAGGACAGTGCCGGCCACAACGGACGAAAGCCAGGCAGGGCGAATCGACGGCACAGCCGCACCCCCGTGAAGACGTGATCAAAATCGAGGACTCAACATACAGAAGGATCCATCAGGTTCGCCAGAGCGAAAGCGACGCGTGGATGGCCCACTGCAAGCCTCCAGTTGCTTGCTCACGAGCGTCGGGCTTGGTTCTTCGTACCAGTTCGGTAATCCGCCACGGCGAGACGTGAGCAGCCCATACCCGCACCAGCCGGCATGTCGCCGAGGAGGAACGTGGACATAGCGGATCTAATGGATCCGTGCTAAGGATCGACGTCCTCGCTACCGGGTTGTTGCTGGCATTGACCGGCTGCACCGCCAGCCCTCGCATACCTACCAGCGCCGAACAGGCACCTGGGACCTCGTCGGACCAGCCTTCACGAACGCCGGAACCGACGGCTGCCCCGGCGGCCGATAGCGGCCGAGTGTTGGACGGTGACGGTTACCGGACCCTGGTCGCCGGTGCCACGTACGACTTTCTCGCGGCGATGCACGGTCGAGTGGCCGTCGGCGATGGCGGCTGTCTGATCCTGCAGGGCCAAGGAGGGGCCGCAGCGGTGGTGGCCTGGCCGCCGGGCACAACGTTGCTTCCGAACGGCCGGGTGGGCGTACGCGTGCCTGACGTCGGAGAAATCGTCGTGGGTGATCGGGTTGACGGCAGCGGCGGATTCTTCGAGGCTCCGCTCACCGAGGACGACCCGCCGGGACACCTGCCGTCCATGCCCGCCGGGTGCGGAGCCGCTGGCACCGCCGTAGCGGTGATCGGAAGCGTCACCCGGCACAGCGACAGTTGACGGTGCTCTGCCGCACATCGGGGCGCGCCGTTGTGGGACGCTCGCGGGATGAGTGAGGTGATCTTCCGTGACGCGGTCCGGGCCGACCTGCCGGCCATACTCGACCTGCTCGCCGACGACATGCTGGGGCGTACCCGTGACGTCGGCGAGGTCGACGCCACGTACGAGAAGGCGTTCGCGGAGATCACCGCCGACCCGCGCAACCAGCTCGTGGTCGGCGAGGCGGGGGGTGAACTGCTCGGCTGCATGCAGCTCACCTACATCCCCGGGCTCGGCCGGCACGGCACCGAGCGACAGTTGATCGAATCGGTTCGGGTCCGCTCGGATCAGCGCGGACGGGGCCTGGGCCGGCAGATGATGACGTGGGCGATCGACCAGGCGCGGCAGCGCGGCTGTGGCCTGGTGCAGCTCACCACCGACAAGAGCCGCCACGACGCACACCGCTTCTATCTCGGTCTCGGCTTCGTCGCCAGCCACGAGGGTATGAAGCTCAGTCTCTGACACCGGCGGACGGGGGCCCTGCCAGCCTGGGTCGCCCCACGTCGCACCCGAGGATCGTGGCCCAGAAGGTCGTCAGCGTCGCCAGACTCGACCCGTGGGTCAAGGACCGGGTGGACTTGCGGATCAGCCAGAAGTCCCCCTCGGGCAGGACGACCGCCCAGCCGATCGGGATGTCGTTCTCCGCCACGAGCACCAGCAGTTCCGGCTTGCTGTCGACCTCGATCTCGGGCAGGTCCGCCACCTCGACGGACCTGATCCCCTGCTCCGCGCTCACCGGTAGCTCCGCCGGTGGCATCGCCGTACGGCGTGGCGGGACCGCCACAGCCGGGCCAGCCGCAGCAACGGCAGCTGCCGCCGCAGGACCGCAGTCGGCGCGTTCCGCTCGGGTTGACGGGCGCGGTACGCACCGGCCCGCTCTTGGTACGCGGACCGTTGCACCACGTCGATCGGTGCGTCCTGCCGCTGAAACCATTTCCACCGAGCCACCACGAGCCTCCCGCCGAACACGCACCGACATTGCCGATGCCCGCCACCATCGGCCCGCGCTTCGCCAATCTGCAACGTCTCATCCGGAGATTCGGGATAAGAAATTTACGGTGTGTCATCTGGGCCTCGATGCTGTTCCAAACGAGACACTGGCTGCACCGATGTGAGACGGGGTGACATGAGCGACGTTGGGTCTTCGGTGCCACGGCGGCAACTGGGTAGGTTGCTGCGCCAGGCCAGGGAGGAAGCCGGCATCAACCTGGAGGCTGCCGCCGAGGCCCTCGAATGGTCGCGCGCCAAGATGTACCGCCTGGAGAGCGGACAGACCTCTCTGCGTACCCACGATGTGACGCTGATGTGCCAGCACTACGGCACCTCCGCCGAGCTGACCGAGGTCATGGTCAGCCTGGCCCGGGAAAGCAAGAGTCGGGGTTGGTGGCACGCCTACGGTGAGGCCATCCCGGCCTGGTTCGAGCTGTACGTCGGCCTGGAGGCCGCGGCGCGCCGCGTGCGTCAGTACGAGCCGACGCTGATCCCTGGGTTGCTCCAGACCGCCGAATACGCTGCGGTCATCTTCAGCGCCAAGGCTGGCCGGAGCCAGGACGAGATAGCGCAGAAGGTCGCGCTACGCATGGAGCGTCAGAAGCTGCTCGCTCGCCGCAGCCCAAAGGCTCCGAGCTTCGAAGCCATCATCGACGAGGCCGTGATCCGCCGCCCCATCACCGACCTGGACGCCTGGCGCAGCCAACTCGCACACCTGGTGAACGCCGCACAGCGACCGAACGTCTCGGTCCGGGTGCTGCCGCTGGGCAGCGGCCCTCACGCGGCATCCGTTGCCGGGTCGTTCATCATGCTGGACTTTCCAGCGGTCGGCACGCGACCCGCAGAGCCGTCGACTGTCTACAGCGAGTCGCTGACCGGCAGCCTCTACCTCGACAAGCCGACAGAAGTGGCGGCGTACGCCGACGCCTGGTCCACGCTTCTGGACCTTTCACTGAGCGTGCGCGAGTCTGAAGATCTGATCGGGACGGTTATCAAGGAGACCTTCGATGAGTGACCTGACCAACGCCCGGTGGCGCAAGAGCAGCCGGAGCGGCGAGGGCGAGTGCGTCGAGGTGGCGGACAATCTTGTCGGGGTGGTGGGGGTGCGGGACAGCAAGGACACCGGCGGGCCGGTGCTGCGGTTCGACGCCGGCCAGTGGCGCTCCTTCGTGGACGGTGTGAAGGGTGGCACCCCGAGCTGACGCTCGATGTGCGCAGGCGCATCGTCCGCCGTAGCGCGGGGCTGGTTCGATCATCAGCATGGACATCGTTCTGGCCACACTCCTCGCCCTGGCCCTCGGCCTGCTCCTCGCGCAGGCGCCGAGCCGCCGCGACGTCGGCCGCACCGCGTACCGGCTGGCCGAGCTGGAGCGCCGGCTGACCCTGGTGATGGATCATCTCGGCGTGGTCGACACCGACCCGCTGCCCCCAGCCGTCCGGGAGCACCTCGCCCGAGGTGACAAGATTAAAGCGATCGCGGAGTACCGGAAGATCACCGGCGCGGACCTGCTGACCGCCAAGACCGCGGTGGAGGCGGGCATCCCGCCCCGGTGACGGTCAGCGGGGGCGGTCGCGGTCCTTGGACGGCTGCACGCGTTTCGGTTCGCCGGGCATTTTCGGGTGGTCGGGCGGGTAGGGCAAATCGCCCTCACCGGCGGCGGCGTCCCGCTCGGCCCACTCCAGCAGCGGCGTGATGTCCCACCCGGCGTCGTCGATGCCGGCGTGCGGATCGCCGCGCTGGGCCAGCCGTTCCGGCACGGTACGCAGGTCGAAGTCGTCCGGGTCGACGTCGGGCAGCTCGTCCCAGGTGACCGGGGTGGAGACGGTCGCCCGCGCGTTGGCGCGCAGCGAGTACGCGCAGGCGATGGTGCGGTCCCGCGCCATCTGGTTGTAGTCGACGAAGACCCGCTCGCCGCGCTCCTCCTTCCACCAGGCGGTGGTGACCAGGTCGGGTCGGCGGCGGGCCAGTTCCCGGGCCAGCGCGATGGTGGCCCGGCGTACCTCGACGAACGTCCAGCGCGGCTGGATGCGCAGGTAGACGTGCACCCCTCGACCGCCGGAGGTTTTCGGCCAGCCCGGCACACCCAGCTCGTCGAGGATCGCGCGCAGCTCGCCGGCGGCCATCGCGGCGTGGGCGAAGTCGGTGCCGGGCTGCGGATCCAGGTCGACCCGTAGCTCGTCGGGCTGGTCGACGTCGGCGGCGCGCACCGGCCACGGGTGGAACACCACGGTGCCCATCTGCGCTGCCCAAGCCACATGGGCCAGGTCCGCCGGGCACAACTCCGCCGCCTTGCGACCGCTGGGAAAACTGATCTCGGCAGTCTGCACCCAGGGCGGCACGCCCCGGGCCGGCACCCGCTTCTGGAAGAACATCTCCCCCTCAATGCCGTCGGGGAAGCGCTGCAGGGTCGTCGGCCGGTGACCCAGCGCCCGCATGATGCCGTCGCCGACGCTGAGGTAGTAGTGGAAGACGTCGGCCTTGGTGAAGCCCCGCTCCGGGAAGATCACCCGATCGGGGCTCGACAACCGTACGGTGTGCCCGGCCACCTCGATCTGCTCGGCCGCAGCCTTCGTGCCACCCATTGCGCGACCATATGCGACGGGTACGACCTTCGGCGTACCGTTGACGTCGTGACTCTTCCCGACAGCGAACTGCCCCGCACCGAGGACGAGTGGCGGGTCCGGCTCAGCCCCGACGAGTTCCGGGTGCTGCGCGAGCACGGCACCGAACCTGCGTGGACCGGTGAGTACGTCGACACCAAGACTGCCGGTATGTACCGGTGTCGGGCCTGCGGTGTCGAGTTGTACCCGAGCGACACCAAGTTCGACTCGCACTGCGGCTGGCCGAGCTTCGACGACGCCATCCCGGGCGCGATCAAGGAGATCGAGGACAACTCACTCGGCATGCGCCGCACCGAGATCCGCTGCGCCCGCTGCGACAGCCACCTCGGGCACGTCTTTCGGGGTGAGGGCTTCACCCCGAAGGACACCCGGCACTGCGTGAACTCGCTCTCCATCCGCCTGGACCCGAGCACCACCTGACCTGCCTCGGCGACGGGCCGGGGCGGCAGGCCGTCCCGCGCCGTCGGGTGGTCAGCCGGCCGCCGGTCGGTCGGCCATCAACGCGACCTGAGCGGTACGCGACTGCTCCACCCGCCGAGCCAGGTCGAGCACCCGTGCGTCGGTACCCGCGGCCAGGTGCGCTCGCGCCAGGTCGGCCGCGGCCTTCTGGTGCGCGCTGAGCACCTCGATCAGCACCGTGTCGACCTCGCCGTGCGGGGCGTCGCGCAGCCGCGCCAACTGTTCGGGGCCGGTGCCGTGACCGGTGTGCTCGTCGGCGCGGGCGCTGCGCCCGGCCTGGGCCAGCCAGCCGCGCGCGGTGGCCAACTCGTCGGACTCGGTCGCCTCGACGGCGGCGACCAGGGTTCGCAGTTCGCTGTCGGTCAGTCGGTCCCGGACGAGCCGGACGATCTGGAGGGTCTGCTCGGTGTGCCCGGCGATCATCGACAGGAACAGCAGGTCGATGCCGGTCATCTCACCGGTGGTGCCCGGCGTCCCGGTTCGGGTCGTGGCCGCCGGTGGAGTCGCCTCGGCGGGCGCGGGCCGTCCGGACGGTGCGGGCGCGCCGCCGCACCCGGCGGCGAGCAGCACCGCGAGCAGGTGCAGCGGCAGCACGCCCAGCGCGGCACGCCCGGGCTGGTGGCGCGGATGGTCGGGCGGTACGGCGAACGGGAGATGCGGCCGGGTCCGGTCGCATCTCCCGTCGGTCAGACCTGGCTCCACAGCGCCGGTACGTTCGGCGGCTCCCAACCGGCGATAGCGGTGTGCGCCTGCCGGCAGCGGTAGGTGCGACCGCCGTAGGTGACCTGGTCCCCGACCGCGTACGCGCGACCGGCCGTCCAGGTGCCGCCGGTGGGCGGGTTGGTGGTCGGGGCGACCGTCGGGCTGGGCGGCGGGGCGGGCGGGTTGGTGGTCGGGCTCGGGCTCGGGCTCGGGTTGGGCGGCGGGTTGCCGCCACCGCCGCCGATCTGCAGGTCGACGCAGGAGTAGAAGGCGTTGGCGGTGTCGGAGATGTTCCAGACCGCCAGCACCTTCTGCCGGCCGGAGTAGCCGGAGAAGTTGACGGTGTGCGTCACGGTCGGGCCGGGCTGGCGTCCACCGCCGTCGAAGCGCGCGACGCGGGTGTTGCCGATGTAGTACTCCCAGTCGCGGGTGGCGTGCATGGCCGTGTTGACCCAGGTGAAGGTCACGGTGGTGCCGACCGAGGTGGCCGGCCAGCCACGGCTGTCGTCGTTGAGGACGGCGAAGTGCGAGATGTTGGCGTGGCAGTTGCGCAGCCCCTTGGGGCCTTCGACGCTCTGCGGCTCCCACCTGATCTGCCCGCAGTCGGGCACCCGGTTCTGGGCGCAGAGCGCCTGGCGGCTCGGTGGTGACGAGACGTAGCCGTGGGCCTGCGCGGGGGTGGCGACGGCCAGGGTGGAGATCATGGCGCCCGCCGCGACGAGCGGAAGGGTGATTCTTCGACGCATGGTGGCAGCTCCTTGTTCGGCGTGTTGCCTGGTGAGGTGCCACCAACATAATTTAAACCTTGTTAACAGTAAAGACCACTGTCTATAAAACACGAGCCACTCTGCGTCGTGGCGCAAGATGGGACAAAAGGTCTAGTGATGGGGGTACGGGGCGTGGCTACCTGCGAAGTCTGCGGCAACGACTACTGGCTGGCGTTCGAGGTGCGTACGGTCAGCGGCGACGTGCACACCTTCGACAGCTTCGAGTGTGCGATCCACAAGCTGGCCCCGATCTGCGAACACTGCGGCATCAAGATCTCCGGCCACGGGGTCGAGGTCTCCGGGCGGTTCTTCTGCTGCGGCCACTGCGCCCGGGCGGTCGAGGCGGAACGCGGTGCCGAGATCCGTGACGCCGTCGGCGCACGCCCCGCCTGACGATCACGCACCGCCCGACCAGCACGCACGGCCCGACCAGCACGCACCGCCACCGCAACCGCCACCGTAGGCACCGGCAAGAGCCCCCGAGCCACCGCACTAGCCTGGCGGCATGTCGGCCACACCCCTGCTACGCAGCGCCAGCTTCGCCGAGTTGGACGCCCGCACCTTCCACGACCTGGTACGCCTGCGGGTGGACGTCTTCGTGGTCGAGCAGGAGTGCGCGTACCCGGAGATCGACGGGCGCGACGTCGAACCCGGCACCCGGCATCTGTGGCTGGCCCACGACGGCGCTCCGGTGGCGTACCTGCGAATCCTGGCCGACCCCGACGGGGTGGTCAGGATCGGGCGGGTGGTGGTGGCGTCGGACGCCCGGGGCGCCGGGCACGCGGGACGGCTGATGACGGCGGCCCTGGCGGAGGTCGGCGACCGGCCGTGCGTGCTGGACGCGCAGTCGCATCTGGTCGACTTCTACACCCGGCACGGCTTCACGGTCAGCGGGCCGGAGTACGTCGAGGACGGCATCCCGCACACACCGATGCGCCGGACGCGGTGAACGACCCGAAACCAGTGCTGGAAGCGCTTCGACGACCCCTCGCACAGATTGCTGGAAATCGCTTTCCTCATTGACGAATGCCGATCTAACGTGCCATCCTTCCGGTCGAGTCAGCACGCGTGGGCACGCTGACAGCACGGGAGAGGGCAACTCCCGAGCGTCCGGGCGATGTCGAAAACCGACGACTCCCCCTGGGGGCTCCATGTCCAACTCACCCAGATCATCGCGGGCACTGTGGCTGCTGGCCATCACGGCCACCGCCACCCTGCTACTCACCACGGCACTGGTGAAACCCGCCTCCGCACACGGCTCGGTGGCCAACCCGGTCTCCCGCAACTACGGCTGCTGGCAGCGCTGGGGTGGTGACTTCCAGAACCCCCGGATGGCCACCGAGGACCCGATGTGTTGGCAGGCGTGGCAGACCGACACCAACGCCATGTGGAACTGGAACGGCCTCTACCGCGAGGGGGTTGCCGGCAACCACCAGGCCGCCATCCCCAACGGCCAGCTCTGCTCCGGCGGACGCACCGAGAACGGGCGCTACCGGGCGATGGACGTGCCGGGCGCGTGGCGGACCACCTCGGTCGCCAGCAGCTTCCGGCTCAAGTTCTACGACCAGGCCAGTCACGGCGCGGACTACATCCGGGTGTACGCCACCCGGCAGGGCTACGACGCGCTGACCACGCCACTGGCCTGGTCACACCTGGAACTGGTCGGCCAGATCGGGAACACGCCGGCCTCCCAGTGGCGGCCCGAGACCGGCGGGGTCTCCGTCGAGATCCCGGTCAACGCCCCCGGGCGCACCGGTCGGCACGTCATCTACACGATCTGGCAGGCCAGTCACTCCGACCAGTCGTACTACATCTGCAGCGACGTGCAGTTCGGCGGCGGATCCACGCCGCCGCCCACCACGCCGCCGCCGACCACTCCCCCGCCCACCACGGCACCGCCCACCACGCCACCGCCCTCCAACCCGCCAGCGACGGGTGCCTGCTCGGCGACGTACCGGGTCACCAACAGCTGGTCCGGCGGATTCCAGGGCGAGGTCCAGGTGACCGCCGGCAACGCAGCCATCCGAGGCTGGACCGTGCGGTGGACGTACGCCAACGGGCAACAGATCAGCCAGTCCTGGAACGCCACCGTCACCTCCAGCGGCTCGACGGTGACCGCCCAGAACGCCGCGCACAACGGCAACCTCGGCACCGGAGCCAGCACCACCTTCGGGTTCCTGGCCTCGACCAACGGCACGAACAGCACGCCGACGTTGACCTGCACGGCGACCACCTGACCCCGGGCGGGGCCGCGCTGCACTCCCTCAGGCGCGGCCCCGCCCGGCTCGGTGAGCGGTAGCCGGCGCCGCAACCCTGCTCCGGAGAGCGCTTCACGTTGACGTACGCCGATGATCCATGGCACGCTTCCTGCGGAGCCAGCACCACAGGGGCAACGCAGATCGGCCACGGGAGAGGCAACTCCCGAGCGTCCGGGCGCACTCGCGAACTGACAATTCCCTTGGGGAGCTCCATGTCGAACGTACTCAGATCACCACGCGCTGCCTGGCTGCTGGCCGTCGCAGCCGTCGCCCTGTTGCTGCTCAGCACCGCGCTGACCGCCCCCGTCTCCGCACACGGTGCCACGGTCAACCCGGGTTCCCGCGCCTACGGCTGCTGGGAGCGCTGGGGTGGTGACCACCTGAACCCGCGGATGGCCACCGAGGACCCGATGTGTTGGCAGGCGTGGCAGGCCAACCCGGCCGCCATGTGGAACTGGAACGGCCAGCTCCGCGAGGGCGTGGGCGGCAACCACCAGGCCGCCGTACCGAACGGCCAGCTCTGCTCCGGCGGGCGTGCCGAGGGCGGTCGCTACAACGCCCTCGACACCTTGGGTGCCTGGCGGACCACCCCGGTCCCCAACAGCTTCCAGTTGAAGTTCTTCGACCAGGCCAGCCACGGCGCCGACTACCTCCGGGTGTACGCCACCAGGCAGGGTGTGGACACGCTCACCAAGCCACTGGCCTGGTCCGACCTGGAACTGGTCGGCCAGATCGGCAACACGCCGGCGTCGCAGTGGCAGCGGGAGGTCGACGGGGTGTCGATCCAGATCCCGGTGAACGCGCCGGGTCGCACCGGCCGACACATCATCTTCACCGTCTGGCAGGCCAGCCACTTCGACCAGTCGTACTACCACTGCAGCGACGTGGAGTTCGGTGGCGGCACCACCCCGCCGACCACCACCCCGCCCACCACCACGCCGCCGACCACCACGCCACCCACCACCACGCCGCCGACCACCACCCCGCCCACCACCAACCCGCCGGTGACGGGTGCCTGCTCGGCGACGTACCGGGTCACCAACAGCTGGTCCGGCGGATTCCAGGGCGAGGTCCAGGTGACCGCCGGCAACGCGGCCATCCGCGGCTGGCGAGTGAACTTGACGTACGGCAGCGGCCAACAGGTCAGCCAGGCCTGGAACGCCACCGTGAGTTCCAGCGGCTCCACGGTGACCGCCACCAACGTCAGCTACAACGGCAGTCTAGGCGCCGGTGCCAGCACCACCTTCGGCTTCCTGGCCTCCGGCAGCAGCACGAACGCACCGACGGTGACCTGCACCGCGACCAGCTGACCCCGGGTCGGGGCCGCGCCGCACTCCCTCAGGCGCGGCCCCGCCCGGCCCGGAGTGTTCCGGTGTTAATAGGGGCCCCCTGTACTACGCCAGGCGTTAACAGGGGGCCCTTCCTTGCACCTCAGGCCAGGGCGGAGACGATGTCGGCGATCGAGCGGCGACGGCCGGTGTAGAAGGGAACCTCCTCGCGGACGTGCAGCCGGGCGCGGGAGGCGCGCAGGTCACGCATCAGGTCGACGATGCGGTGCAGTTCGTCGGCCTCGAAGGCGAGCATCCACTCGTAGTCGCCGAGCGCGAACGAGGCCACCGTGTTGGCCCGTACGTCCGGGTAGCCGCGCGCCTGCTGGCCATGCTCGGCCAGCAGTTCCCGCCGCTCGGCGTCGGGCAGCAGGTACCAGTCGTAGGAGCGGACGAACGGGTAGACGCAGAGGTAGGCGCGGGCCTCCTCGCCGGCCAGGAACGCCGGGATGTGGCTCTTGTTGAACTCGGCCGGCCGGTGCAGCGCCATCTGCGACCAGACCGGGGTCATCGCCCGGCCCAGGGCGGTTCGCCGCAACCGCAGGTACGCGTCCTGCAGGGCGTCGCTGGACGGGGAGTGCCACCAGATCATGAGGTCGGCGTCGGCCCGTAGTCCGGACACGTCGTAGGTGCCGCGCACCACCACGTCCTTGCCGGCCAACTCCTCGATCAGCGACTCGACCTCGGCGGTGATGTTGTCGCGCAGCGACGGCAGCGGCGCGCTGGCCCGGAACACCGACCACATGGTGTAGCGGATGGTGGAGTTCAGCTCGCGCAGCCGGGCCGCGTTGCTCTGGTCGGTCATGTCGCGGATCCTTCCAATGCGGTGATGATCTCCTCGGCCGCCGTCTCACCGGAGCGGACGCAGATCGGGATACCGACCCCGTCGTAACCGGCGCCGGCCAGCCGCAGCGTCGGATGCGCCGCCCGTAGCGCCGACCGGGCAGCGACGACCCGGTCGAGATGACCGGGGGTGTACTGCGGCAACGCCCCGCCCCAGCGCTGCACGTGTCCGGCCACCGGTGCGGGCAGCGGCGCACCCAGCACCGCCGACAGTTCCCGGTGCACGATGGCGGCGAGGTCCTCGTCGGGGCGCTGAAGTTGCTCCTCGTCGCCGTACCGGCCCAGTGAGGCGCGCACCAGGGCCAGCCCGTCCGACCGGCGCAGGTGCCCCCACTTGGTGGTGAAGAAGGTGGCCGCCTTGACCAGCAGCCCTACGGTGGCGGGCACCAGGAAACCGGAGAGTTCCGGCAGGGCCGGTTCGGGTAGCGCGAGGCTGACCAGCGCGACGCTGGCGTAGTCCAGCCCGCCGATCTCCTGCGCCGCTTCGGGGGCGACGTCGGCGAGCAGGCGCGCTGCCGGTCGGGCCGGTACCGCCAGCACCACCGCGTCCACGTCGACGTGCTCGGGGGCGCGGGTCGGGCCGACGGTCAGCCGCCAGCCGGTGCCGCTCGGGGTCAGTTCGCGTACCGCCGCGTTGCTGCGGATCGTCGCACCGCTGGCGGCCACCGCCGCGGCGACCAGGTGGCTCAGCCCGCCGTCGAGGGTGCCGAAGACCGGCTCACCGGGTGCGCGCGGCGTGGCGGTCTGCGCCGCGCGCACGGCGGCGAGCAGCGTGTGCTCCTCCCGGGCGGCCCGGGCCAACGTCGGCATGGTGGTCGCCAACGACAGGTCGTCGGCACGGCCCGCGTACACCCCGCCGAGCATCGGGTCGACCAGCCGGTCGACCACCTCGTCACCGAACCGCGCGCGGACCAGTGCGCCCACCGCGATGTCCTGGTCGGGACCGAGCAGCGGCCCACCACCGTCGCGGTCGGCGTCCGGGACGGGCCGGGCCACCGCCGCCACCTTCGCCAGATCACCGGGTACGCCGACCAGCGTCCCGCCGGGAATCGGGCACAGCCCACCGGCCATGGCGAGCGCCGCCTGCCCGACGGTCGGGTGCACGATCCGTCCCGCCAGCCCGAGCCGGCGGACCAGGGCCACCGCGGCGGACTCCCCGCCGGACGGGTCACGCATCAGGAACGACTCGGCGCCGAACTCGACCGGCCCGTCGGCCAGCTCGCCGGTGCGCAGCTTGCCGCCGAGCACGCCGGACTGCTCGTACACGGTGATGTCGAGGTCGGCGGGGGCGCGGTCGCGTAGCCGGACCGCGGCGGCCAGCCCGGCGATGCCGCCGCCGACCACCGCCACCCGCCGCCGCGTCGCCATCGGGTCAGTCCTGTCCGGCCGGCCGGGTGGAGAGCTCGTGCACCAGGGCGACGACCCGGGTCAGCACCTCCGGGTCCGTTTCCGGCAGCACACCGTGGCCGAGGTTGAACACGTGCCCCGGCGCGGCCCGGCCCTGCTCCAGGATCCGGCGTACCTCGGTCTCCACCACCGGCCACGGGGCCAGCAGCAGGGCCGGGTCGAGGTTGCCCTGCACGGCCCGCTCCGGCCCGATCCGCCGGGTCGCGACATCCAGCGGCGTACGCCAGTCGACGCCGACCACGTCGGCCCCGGCTTCACCCATCGCGCCGAGCAGCTCGGCGGTGCCGACCCCGAAGTGGATGCGGGGCACGCCGGCGTCGGCGAGCTCGGTGAGCACCGCCGTCGAGTGGGGCAGCACGAACCGGCGGTAGTCGGCCTCGGAGAGCGCGCCGGCCCACGAGTCGAACAGCTGCACCGCCGACACGCCGGCTTCGATCTGCACCCGCAGGAACGCCAGGGTCATCTCGGCCAGGCGACCGGCCAGCGCGTGCCACAACTCGGGCTCGCCGTACATCAACGCCTTGGTCTTCGCGTGGGTACGCGACGGGCCGCCCTCCACCAGGTAGCTGGCCAGCGTGAACGGGGCCCCGGCGAAACCGATCAGCGGAGTGTCGCCCAGTTCCTTGACCAGCATCCGGACCGCCTCGTCGACATAGTCGACGTCGTCGCGGCCGATCGGCCGGATCCGTTCGAGGTCGGCGGCGGTACGCACCGGCTCGGCCACCACCGGCCCGGTGCCGGGCACGATGTCCAGGTCGATCCCGGCGGCGGCCACCGGCACCACGATGTCGCTGAAGAGGATCGCGGCGTCCACCCCGTGCCGACGTACCGGCTGCAGGGTGATCTCGGTGACCAGGTCGGGGCGGCGGCACGACTCCAGCATCGCCACGTTGGCCCGGATCTCGCGGTACTCCGGCAGCGACCGGCCGGCCTGGCGCATGAACCAGACCGGGGTGTGCGGTACGGGCCGCCGGCGGCACGCCCGCACGAAGGGCGAATCGGCGGGCCCGCCGGGGCGGGAGTCGTCGTCTCGGGCGGCGGTGCCCGTGGTGTCGGTGGTCATCGCGGCAATCGTGCCACGCCGCCGACCTCTGGAAAGGAAGGGCCCCTTGTTAACTCCTCCGGTAGAGCAGGGGCCCCTTATTAACACCAGGGCCCGATAACGCCGAAGCCCGGTTGAACCCGTGCGGTCGGGTGGAGAACCGGTGGGCGATCATCGGCGAGTCGATCGTCGGCGCGCCTCGCGGCGGCGGCCCGGGCGGCGGAATAGGCTCGGGTCATGGCCCCCCCGATCGCGCTTCCCGACACGTTCGCCCGCGCGGTCGCGGGGCTCCGGTCGGCGACGTGCCGGCCGGAGATCCTCCTGGAGGAGGTGGGGGCGCCGCAGCGGCTGGCCCCCTACTCGTTCGCGCTCTCGGCGACGGTGTTGCGCGACGGCGACGAGGTGGCCACCGGGCGGCTGATCCTGCTGCACGACCCGGCCGGGCACGAGGCGTGGCAGGGCACCCTGCGGCTGGTCACCTACGTGACCGCCGAGCTGGAGGTTGATCTCGCCGCCGATCCGCTGCTGCCCGGAGTGGGCTGGACCTGGCTCGTCGACGCCCTCGACGCGCAGGACGCGGGATACCGGGCGATCGGCGGGACGATCACGCAGACCATGTCGACCCGGTTCGGTGAGCTGGCCGGCCCGCCCGCGGCCGGCGACATCGAGATCCGTGCCTCCTGGACACCGACCGGCGTCGACCTCGTCCCGCACCTGGACGCCTGGTGCACCCTGCTCGCCTCCACCGCCGGCCTGCCGCCCCCGGGCGTGACCGCCCTGCCGGAGCGCCGCCCGGCTACCACGGGCTGAGCCCAACCGACCCGGGGGCCGCACGGCGCAGCATCCGCCCGGCGCCGCCACAAGCCAGACCCGCTCCCGGCGAACACGGTCGGCCGACACGCGGCGAGGCGGGTGCGCGGCACTCGATCCACTCGCGCACTAGGGTTGTCAGGTGACCGACGAACCACCCCTGCGCCGTCGGGCCGCCGCAAGCCGTACGGGAAACGACACGCAGCACCCGCCATCGGCGCGGTCGGAGCCCTCGGACGCGGGGACCGAGCCCACCGACGGCCAGTCCGTGCCGCTGACCGCACCCCGCGAGGGCACCCCTGAACCAGTCGCCGCCCCGGAGCAGTTCGCCGAGGTCGTGGCGCGGTTCGCCGGCGGGACCGGACCGGTGGCCCTGGACGCCGAACGTGCCTCCGGCTACCGGTACAGCCAGCGTGCCTACCTCGTACAGTTGCGTCGCGCCGGTGCCGGCACCGTGCTGATCGATCCCCTGCCGCTGCCCGACCTGACAGCCCTGGACACCGTGATCGCCGACGCGGAGTGGGTGCTGCACGCGGCGAACCAGGATCTGCCCTGCCTCGCGGAGTTGGGGCTGCGTCCGCGCCGGTTGTTCGACACCGAGCTGGCGGCGCGGCTGGCCGGTTTCGAGCGGGTGGGGCTCGCCGCGCTCACCGAGCAGTTGCTCGGGTTCAGCCTGGAGAAGCACCACTCCGCGGCGGACTGGTCGAGCCGGCCGTTGCCCGAGTCCTGGCTGACCTACGCCGCCCTGGACGTCGAGTTGCTGACGGACCTGCGCGACGCGCTCGACGCTGAGCTGGCCCGACAGGGCAAGTCCGAGTGGGCGGCGCAGGAGTTCGCCGCGCTCGTGCTGAACGGGGCCCGACCGCCCCGGGTACGCGCCGAACCGTGGCGACGCACCTCCGGAATCCACCGGGTCCGAGGCGCGCGGGCGCAGGCCCGGGTCCGTTCCCTGTGGTACGCCCGGGACCAGATCGCCGCCCGACGGGACACCGCACCGGGGCGGGTGCTGCCCGACTCGGCCATCGTCGCCGCGGCCGAACTGGATCCGAAGGACGAGAAGGCGCTGCTCACGCTGCCCGGCTTTGGCGGCCGGTCGGTGCGACGGTTGGCCCGTACCTGGCTGGCGGCGCTCGACGACGCCCGGCAGTTGCCCGACGAGGCCCTGCCGGCGGCACCGACGGTGGAGGGTCCGCCCCCACCACACCGGTGGGCGGAGCGCGATCCGGCCGCCGCCGCGCGCCTGGCCCGCTGCCGGGAGGTGGTGCTGCGGGTGGCCGGCGAACACAACCTGCCCGCGGAGAATCTGATCTCCCCCGACACCATCCGCCGGATCGCCTGGCAGCCTCCCGAGGAGATCTCCGAAGCCACCGTCGCCGACGCCCTGCGCGACCACCACGCCCGCGAGTGGCAGATCGCCCTCCTCCTCCCCCACCTACCCACCGCCCTGGCCCCACCCGCCCCCTGACACCCCCCGGTGTGGGATGGGTTACAGGGGGAGGTGCGGCGGGGGTTATTACTGGCGAGTAGCATCGGGTAAACGCCAGTGCTGGCGACCTTCGTCCGGTCCCGCGTGCCGCCGGGCGGCGCGATGACCGGATCGTGGTCGAATAGGAGGCTCATCGTGCCCCGTGAAGTCCGGGATGTCGTCTTCGTCGACGGCGTCCGCACCCCCTTCGGCAAGGCGGGTGGCATGTACGCCAACACCCGCGCCGACGACCTGGTGATCCGCTGCATCCGCGAACTGCTGCGCCGTAACCCTCAACTGCCACCGGAGCGGGTCGAGGAGGTCGCGATCGCCGCCACCACCCAGATCGGTGACCAGGGTCTGACGATCGGTCGCACCGCCGCGCTGCTGGCCGGGCTGCCCAAGACGGTTCCCGGTTTCGCCATCGACCGGATGTGCGCCGGGGCCATGACCGCCGTGACCACCGTGGCCGGCGGCATCGCCATGGGTGCCTACGACATCGCGATCGCCGGTGGCGTCGAGCACATGGGCCGCCACCCGATGGGCGAGGGCGTCGACCCGAACCCGCGCATCATCGCCGAGAAACTGGTCGACCCGTCCGCACTGGTGATGGGCGCCACCGCGGAGAACCTGCACGACCGGGTCCCGCACATCACCAAGCAGCGCACCGACGCGTTCGCCCTCGCCTCCCAGCAGAAGACCGCAAAGGCGTACGCCAACGGCAAGCTCCAGGACGATCTGGTCCCGGTCGCGATCCGCGACGAGGAGACCGGCTGGGGCCTGGCCACGGTGGACGAAGCTCCCCGGGACACCTCGATGGAGAAGCTCGCCACGCTGAAGACCCCGTTCCGCCCGCACGGCAAGGTCACCGCGGGCAACGCGGCCGGCCTCAACGACGGCGCCACCGCCAGCCTGCTCGCCGACGAGGCCACCGCCCGCGAGCTGGGCCTGCCGGTGGCGATGCGGCTGGTGTCGTACGGCTTCGTCGGCGTCGAGCCCGAGGTGATGGGCATCGGCCCGATCCCGTCGACCGAGAAGGCGCTGCGCATCGCCGGCCTGACCATCGACGACATCGGCCTGTTCGAGCTGAACGAGGCGTTCGCCGTGCAGGTGCTGGCCTTCCTCGACCACTTCGGCATCGCCGACGACGACCCGCGGGTCAATCCGTGGGGCGGCGCGATCGCCATCGGTCACCCGCTCGCCTCCTCCGGCGTACGGCTGATGACCCAGCTCGCCCGGCAGTTCGCCGAGCACCCGGAGGTCCGCTACGGCATCACCGCCATGTGCATCGGCATCGGCATGGGCGGCACGGTCATCTGGGAGAACCCGAACTGGGAGGGAGACAAGTGAGCGCGCTCGCCGCACCGAACGAGGTGGTCACGAAGGCCCTGCTGCGCCAGGTGAACGTGCCGGGGCTGGACCGCCCCGCCGCCCTGATCACCCTGGACAACGGCTTCGACCACACGAAGCCGAACACCTTCGGCCCGGCTGGCCTGACCAGTCTGGACCAGGCGATCAGCGCGGCGCTCGCGGCCGAGCCGGCGTTCATCGCGGTCACCGGAAAGCCGTACATCTTCTGCGTCGGCGCGGACATCACCGGCCTGCCGATGCTGGCTGACCGGGAGCAGGCGCTGGAGATCGGCCGGTTGGGCCACCGGGTCTTCGCCCGGCTCAAGGACAGCGAGATCCCGACCTTCGCCTTCGTCAACGGCGCGGCGATGGGCGGCGGCCTGGAGCTGGCCCTGCACTGCCACTACCGGACGCTGTCCGGCGGCGCGACGGCCCTGGCACTGCCGGAGGTCTCCCTCGGTCTGATCCCGGGCTGGGGCGGCACCCAGTTGCTGCCGAACCTGATCGGCATCCCGGCGGCCACCCAGGTGATCATCCAGAACCCGCTGATGCAGAACAAGATGCTCAAGCCGAAGCAGGCGGCCGAGCTGGGCATCGCGGATGTGCTGCTGGAACCGGCCGACTTCCTGGAGCGGTCCCTGGAGTGGGCCGCCGGAGTCGTCCGGGGCGAGGTCACCGTGACCCGGCCCGAGGTCGACAAGGACATGTGGGCGGGCGTGCTCTACTTCGCCCGGCAGACGCTGGACCAGCGGCTGCACGGTGCGGTTCCGGCCGCGTACAAGGCGCTGGATCTGCTGGAGACGGCGAAGGACGCCGACTTCGCCACCGGCACCGCCGCGGAGGACGAGGCCCTGGCCGACCTGGTCTTCTCCGAGGAACTGCGCAGCGGCCTGTACGCCTTCGACCTGGTGCAGCGGCGGGCCAAGCGGCCGGCCGGCGCGCCCGACAAGGGCCTGGCCCGGCCGGTGACCAAGGTCGGCATCGTCGGTGCCGGTCTGATGGCCAGCCAGTTGGCGCTGCTGTTCGCCCGCCGTCTTCAGGTGCCGGTCGTCCTGACCGACCTGGACCAGGCGCGGGTCGACAAGGGCGTGGGTTACGTGCACACCCAGATCGAGAAGTCGGTCAGCAAGGGCCGGATGGACAAGGGCACGGCCGCGAAGCTGTACGGCCTGGTGTCCGGCTCGGTCGACAAGTCCGTCTTCGCCGACGCCGACTTCGTCATCGAGGCCGTCTTCGAGGACCTGAACGTCAAGAAGCAGGTCTGGGCCGAACTGGAGAAGATCGTCAAGCCGGAGGCGGTGCTCGCCACGAACACCTCCTCGCTGTCGATCACCGCGATGGCGGCGGAGCTGGAGCACCCGGAGCGGGTGGTCGGCTTCCACTTCTTCAACCCGGTCGCGGTGCTGCCGCTGCTGGAGATCGTCCGGGGCGAGCGGACCGACGACGCCACCCTGGCCACCGCCTTCGCAGTCGGCAAGCAGCTCAAGAAGTCGAGCGTGCTGGTGAAGGACGCCCCGGCGTTCGTGGTGAACCGGCTGCTCACCCGCTTCCTGGGCGCGGTCTTTGCCGCCGTCGACGCCGGTACCCCGCTGGAGGTGGCGAACCGGGCACTGGATCCGTTGGGTCTGCCGATGCGTCCCCTCGCCCTGCTCCAGTTGGTCGGGCCGGCCGTGGCGTACCACGTGGGCGGGACCCTGCACGCCGCGTTCCCGGACCGGTTCGGCGTCAGTGAGAACCTCAAGCGGATCGCCGACTCCGGCCAGCCGATCGTCGTCGATGACGAGATCAACGCCGAGGTGGCGAAGCTGCTGGTGGTCGGCGACCAGCCGCTCACCGAGGAGCAGGTACGGCAGAACGCGCTGGATGCGCTGGCGCAGGAGATCCGGTTGATGCTGGACGAGGGCGTCGTCGCCGAGGCGCAGGACATCGACCTGTGCATGATCCTCGGTGCCGGTTGGCCGTTCCACCTGGGCGGCGTCACGCCGTACCTGGACCGGACCGGCACCAGCGAGCGGGTCACCGGTCAGCGGTTCCTGCCGCGCGGCGCAGCCAGCCTGGCCGGCTGAGCAACGACGAGCGACACCGATGGCGGTGGCCACCCGACGAGGGTGACCACCGCCATCGTCGTGCGGGGGAAAGGCCGACGAGGACGCCTACTTCTGGTCCTCCCCGACCGACTCGGCTGGGGAGGAGCCGGGCTGTCCCTGCGTCTCCGCCGCCCGCGCCGCCGCCTTCTCGGCGGCGCTGCGCAGCACGCAGAACTCGTTGCCCTCCGGGTCGGCGAGCACCACCCAACCCGCGCCTGTCGGCCCGATGTGGTCGGCGACGTGCCGGGCGCCGATGCCGAGCAGCCGCTCGACCTCCTCGTCCCGGGTCCGGTCGGTGGGTTCCAGGTCGAGGTGCAGCCGGTTCTTCACCGTCTTGCCCTCCGGCACCGCCAGGAAGAGCACCTCCGGACCACCCGGCGGCAGCAGCATGGCCTCCGGGTCGCCGGGGAAGTCGTCGGGCTGGCGGGGGCACTCGAAGACCTGGGCCCAGAAACCGGCCAGGGCGTACGTGTCGTGACAGTCGATTCCGATGTTGTGGATCCGTGCGCTCATGTCTCGTCCCTCGTGGTGTTCGCCACCGACTCCGCCGCCCGGTCGGCTGCCGGCCGACGAACCGCCGGGACCGGCGAGCCTGCGAGAGGCGAGACGGCATGGCGGATCGAAGGCGGCCCTGCGGGCACGGACGTCGGGGCAGTCAGAACTGGCGTGTCTGCTCCGCTGCTGCGTTACGGGACAGCGATCCCGCTACAGGTGCCCCGCGAGGATGAGCGGTCAGCCGGCAAGGCGGGGCGCGGACAGCATCATGGTGAACATCGACGCACCCCCTCCTCGTTCGGGCTGACCCGAAGATCCTCGCACCGCCCCGCCTCACGGAGCAACCCACGCCGGCAACAGACCCACCCCTGTGTGGATGCCGCGAGCCCGGCCATCACATTCCGTGGTCCCAGGCCAGCCCCATGATGTGGTACTCCCATCCTTTGCTCTGCTTCAACCGACGCAACGATCACGCTCAGTGTCCGAGGCTTGCCGATGGCTGATTCTCGCTCCCGCATCCCCGCTGCTCACGCACCAGTGCGTGGATTGAAGCAGAGCAAAGTGTGCGGGGTGGTAATGCGGGTCCTGGCGAGATAGTGACACAGCGTAAGAAGCACGGAGAGTTAGCCACCGAGGAGATGACGACCACCGCCACGGGCGGTGGCATAAGGCTCGACGGCTGACGGCGACGCCTCATCGGGCGACCTCGGCCGCCGGCAGGGTGACGGTCACCTCCAGGCCGCCACCGGGCTGCGCGACAGCGGTCACCGTGCCGCCGTGCGCGTCGCAGACCGCACGCACGATGGAGAGGCCGAGACCCGAGCCCCGCGCACCGGTACGCTCCCGGCCACCCCGCCGGAAGGGCTCGAAGAGCCCCGGCACGTCGGCCTGATCCACCTCGAAGCCGGTGTTGCCGACCACCAACCAGGATCGCTGCCCGTCGGAGCCGGTCCGCACCCAGAGCCGGCCGTGCAGGTGGTTGTAGCGGACCGCGTTCTCGATCAGGTTGCCGGCCAGCCGGTCCAGCAGCCCGGGATCGCCCACCACCGGTGCCGGTTCCAGCGACGTACGGACCGCCAGCTTGATCCGCTCCACCTCCCGGCGTACGGCGGAGAGGGCGTTGACGGTGCCGGTGGCCAGGTCGCACTCGCTGCGCCGGCCGAGCCGTTGGCCGGTCTGCGCCTCGCTGCGCGCCAGCACCAGCAACGCGTCGACAAGCCCGTTGGCCCGCTCGGAGGCGTCGCGTACCACTGTCGCCATCCGACGGTACTCCGCCGTGTCCGCCTCGTCGTCGCTGAGCGTCACGTCGATCTCGGTACGCATCACCGCCAGCGGCGTACGCAGCTCGTGCGAGGCGTTGGCCACGAACCGCTTCTGTGCCTCGAACGCGGCGGCGATCCGGTCCAGCATGGCGTCGAACGTGTCGGCCAGCTCGGCCACCTCGTCGTCGGCGCCGGAGTAGCCGATCCGCTGGTCCAGCGTGGTCTCGCCGAGCCGGCGCGCAGTGGCGGTGACCTGGTGCAGCGGGCGCAGCGCTCGCCCGGCGACGGCGTACGCCCCGACCACGCCGACCATGCCGATCGCCAGCAGCGCGGCCAACCCCTTGGCCAGCAGTTCCCCGGAGGCCGAGTCGACGAGCCGCTGCTGCCACGCGGCGGCCTCCAGGGTGCTCCCGTCGGCGAGCACCACAGTGGTGCCGGGCAGCAACTCGTCGGTGGGGCGCAGCGCGTCGCGCACCAGCAGCCAGGCCAGCAGGACCAGGATCGCACCGGCACCGACCAGCAGCACGCCGTTGAGCAGGGTCAGTCGCAGCCGCAGCGTGGGACGCAACCGCAGGGAGGGCCGCCGTAGCGCGGGCAGCCGCCGGTTTGACGGACGGCTCACGCCACCACCTCGGCCGTCCGGTAGCCGGCGCCGACCACGGTCTCGATCAAGGGAGGGTCACCGAGCTTGCGGCGCAGCGTCATCACGGTGACCCGGACGATGGTGGTGAACGGGTCGGTGTTGGCGTCCCAGACGCGTTCCAGGAGTTCCTCGCTGGAGACCACCGCACCCCGGGCCTTGAGCAGCTCGCAGAGCACACCGAACTCCTTGTTGGTCAGCTCCACCGCCGCCCCGCCCCGGGTGGCCGTGCGGCGTGCCGGGTCGACCACCAGGTCAGCGAGTTCCAGCACCGGCGGTGCCGCCGGGGTGGCCCGTCGGCCCAACGCCTGCACCCGGGCGACCAGTTCGTCGAAGGCGAACGGTTTGGGCAGGTAGTCGTCGGCACCGAGCTGCAAACCCTCGACCCGGTCGGCGACCGTGCCGCTGGCGGTCAGCATCAGCACCCGGGTCAGCGTGCCGGACGTGGCCAGTTCCGCGCAGATCTGGTCACCGTGCATGCCGGGCAGGTCACGGTCGAGCACCACCACGTCGTACCGGGTCACGAAGGCCATCTCGTGACCGCTGTCGCCGTCGTACGCGACGTCCACCGCCATACCGCGTTTGCGTAGGCCCCGCGCTATCGCGTCGGCGAGATTGCGCTCGTCCTCGACCACCAGTACCCGCATGCTCGCCCCTTTTCCGCACACCGACCCCGACAACGTAACGTCGCCGACCAAGCGGCCCGTGGCGGGACGGGTCAGTGGGGCAGTTGCCAGACGCCGTAGTTGCCGTCGAGCAGGCGGCAGGCGATGAGGTCGGACCGGCCCTGGCAGTCACCACCGGCGTCCGACAGCACATCGATCCGGCGTGCCGGTGCGCCGCTCGGGTCGAGTCGAGCCAGGACCAGCCCCACCTCCGGCACCGTACGCACGGCGAGCATCTGCGGCTCGTACTCGTAGCGGACGACCATGTTCCACGATCCGTGCTCGGCCAGCAACGCACCGGAGGACAGCCTGATCGTGACCATCTCGTTGGTGTTCCTGGCCACCGCGAGGGCGTTGCGGTCGTCGACCAGCACGATGTCGAGAATCTCCTCGCTGCCCCACCGCACCGCGCCGGTGGCGGGATCGAGGATCTGCAACCCGCCGCTGGCCAGTCCCGCGCAGAGCAGCGGCCCACAGGCGGTGACGTAGGTCGCCGTCGGCACGGTCACCTGCCAGCGCTCGACCAGACCGTCGATGGTGAGCGCGACGACGGTGTTGGAGTTGCGCACCACGGCCACCAGATCGCCGGCCACCCACGCCTGCTGGTAGCCGCTGGCATGGTCGTCCGGAGCGGGAAGTCGGTGCCGTACCGTCCCGGTCATCGAGTCGATCACCTGGACCTCGCCGTCGACCGTGGCCACCACGATGGAGTCGAGCATCCCGTCCCGCTGCCGGTAGTCGACACTGGCCGCCGACAACGGCATGGACCACAGCTCGCGGGCGGTCGCCAACTCGATCATCCGAAGGACGTTCGGCTCGCGGTCGCTGAAGGTACGCAGCAGCGCCCGGTCGGGCATCTCCATGATCGTGATACCCGGCACCCGCCAACTCTCCTGGCCGGTACGCGCGTCGAGTCGCACGGTCTCGGTGGTGCCGGTCTCCCAATTTGCGGTGGCGACCAGGATCCCGCCGTCGGCGACGGACTGCACCCGGTAGACCCGGTTCTGTGACGGCACGGGTCTCCGCCACAGCGGCACCGGCCGCTGCGGCGCGGCGGTAACCCGATCGGGGCGCGGGTAGGCGAGCAGTTCCTGGCTGCCGTCGGTGACCCCGGGACGCGGCGTGACGGTGAGGATCTGATCCCCGGCCAGGAACAGGTCGCTGCCCAGGGCGGCGGGGACGATCGCGTGGATCCGCCTGGCCGGCGGTGTGGCACCCCCCGACGCGAGCAGCACGAGCAGCGCCACCACCACGACCGCCAGCCAACGGTTACCCGGCCGGGGGCGTCGCTGCGAAGGTGGCGGATCGGTCTGCTCGGTCAGCTCACCGAGGTCGATCAACGTCACGCTGGTCCTCCCTGACACACACCAGACGCGCGGCGGGCGGGCGAGGTTCCGCCTGTACGATGGCCCGTCGTGGCTGCGCCGGTGGTGAATCCCTCGCTGAACTCCGTCTCCGAGACCGTCGAGACGCGATCAACGACGACACGTCCCCGGCGGCGGCCGACGCGCGCCGACGCGCTGGCCATCGGAGCCTACGTGCTGCTCGGCGTCATCGTCTGCCTGAACTACTGGGCGGACGTGAACAACCGGGTCTCGTCGCACCTGCCCACCGACCACAGCTGGTTCGAGTGGCTTTTCGCGCACGGCGCGTACTCGGTGCAGCACCTGGAGAATCCGCTCTTCACCGCCCGGCAGAACGCCCCGGACGGGGTGAACATGATGGCCAACACGTCGCTGCTCGGGGTGACCCTGCCGCTGGCGCCGCTCACCCTGCTGCTCGGCCCCCAGGTGGTCTACGCCCTCTATCTGGGCGGTGCGTTGGCGGCCACCGCCGGCACCTCCTACTGGATGCTGTCGCGGCACCTGGTGCGTTCCCGGGCGGCGGCCTTCGTCGGCGGCGCGTTCCTCGGTTTCGCCCCCGGCATCGTGCACCACGCCAACGGCCAGCCCAACTTCGTCTCCAACTTCCTGCTGCCACTGATCGTGGTGCGGGTTTTCCGGCTGGTCGAGCCGGGCCGGTGGCGGCGCAACGGGCTGGTGCTGGGGCTGCTGGTGGCGTACCAGATCTTCATCAACGAGGAGATGCTGCTGCTCACGGCGATGGCCTGCCTGGTCGTCGTGATCGCGTACGCGGCGATGCGTCCCCGCCTCGCGCGGGCGCGGGCTGGCACCTTCGCGGCCGGGCTGGGCCTCGGCGGTGGGGTGGCGCTGCTGCTGACCGCGTACCCGATCTGGTTCCAGTTCAACGGCCCGCAGTCCTACCGGGGACTCCAGGGCGGGGTCTTCCACAGTTGGGGCGAGGACATCGTCGCCTTCGTCACCTTCCCCCGGGACACCATCGCCGGTGACGAGGCGGTGGAGGCGACCATCGGCATGACCGAGCAGAACACCTGGTTCGGTTGGCCGCTGGTGCTGCTGTCGGTGGTGGCCCTGGTCCTGCTGGTACGCCGCTCGCTGGTGGCTCGGATCCTGGCCGTGCTGGTGGTGCTCTTCTCGGTCGCCGCGCTCGGCCCGGAGATCCGGTTCAACGGCGAGCTGACCGGCATCGCCGGCCCGTGGTCGTACATTCCGGAGGATCTGCCGCTGGTCGAGATGATGATGCCGACCCGGCTGACCCTGGTGACCACCGCCGCGCTCGGCGTACTGCTGGCGTTGGCCTGGGACGCGGTGGCCCGCAGCCACCGGTCGCCGGTGCCGGCGCCCCGCGCCCCGGAGGGGGCGACCCCGGTTCGGCGGCGACCTCGCTGGCAGCACATTGTCGGGTACGCCGCGATCATCCTCGCGGTGCTGCCGCTGCTGCCCCGCCCGCTACCGGCCGAGCCGGTCGACCCACCGCCGACCTTCATCACCTCCGGCGCCTGGCGACCGTACGTGCCGGACGGCCGCACGCTGGTGCCGGTGCCCATCCCCAGCAACGTGCACGGCCTGCCCACGCTGCGGTGGAGCGCGCTGACCGGGCACGAGTTCCCGATCCCGGCCGGCTACTTCATCGGCCCCAACGAGAACGGCGAAGGCGTGTTCGGCGCTCCGAACCGCCCTACCAGCACCCTCATCTACCGCACCATGGACGCGGGTGAGCTGCCCGAACTCAGCGACGAGAACCGTCGGCAGGCGGTGGAGGACCTGCGCTTCTGGCGGGCCTCGGTGGTGGTGCTCGGCGCGCATCCCCGCGAGGCGGTGCTGCGGGACCTGCTGACCGCGCTGTTGGGCGACCCGCAACGCGTCGACGACGTCTGGCTCTGGGACGTACGCGACCGGGTGTAAGGAAGGGCACCTTATTAACGCCTCCGGTAGAGGAAGGGTCCCTTCCTAACATCACGGCGGACGCCGAGCGGTATGCCCGCGGCCGGGGCTCAGCTGACCAGGGGGCGGACGTCCCAGATGAGCGCGCCGTCGACCTCGCGGGCCGGACCGAGCAGCGCCTCGACGGTGCGTCGTACCGGGTCACCATGGTGCAGCCCGCCCTGGACCACCACGGCGGCCCGCCAGTGCCGCAGGTCGGCCACCGCCTGCCGGCGGTCGGCCTCGGTGATCGGCGGCACCTCGCCGGTGTCGGCCACCCGGCGCAACAGCAGCGACGTGGGCCGGTCCGGCGCACCCCAGCGCGCCCCCGGGTCGTCCGCCGAGCGGGGGCCGATGAAGAAGCCACCCGGGGCGGTGAAGGCCAGCCCGGTCCGAGCCGACCAGAGCATCGCCGGACTGCGGCCGGCGTTGGTCACCGGGGGCACCGGCACCAGCGTCCGCCCCGCCGGCACGTACGCCCGCCAGGTCCCGTCCGCGACGAACGCCGGAACCGGCCAGGCCGGCACCGTGCGGATCGGTGTCGGGGTCATCGGCAGCAGCGCGGCGGCAACCGCTGCGGCCCAGAGCAGCCGCCACCGCCCGGCCGCGCCTGCCGGACGCCCGGCGGCGGTGGCCGGCTGCCGTCGTACCCGGTCCACCGCGAGCGCGAGCAGGATGCCCAGCACCGGCACGCAGACCAACGAGAACCGGGCCGGCACCACGTGGTCGACCAGGGGCAACTCGGCGATCAACCGGTACGGGCCGGGCAGGTCCGTCACCGTGCCGTCGAGGCGTACCCGCGCACCGAGCGAGAGCAGGGCGAACACCACCCCACAGGCGGCGAGTGCCCGGACCAGCGGGCGACGCCACAGCCACACCGTCACGACCAGGGCCACCACGAGCAGACCCGGTCCGAAGAAGGAGTTCTCCTCGGTCGCGTTGGGGGCCAGCAGGGCGGGCAGGCGGGGATCGCCGAAAAGGGTCTGTCGGGCCGTGGCGGTGAACGAGGCGGCGTCGAGCTGATAGCCGTACGCGTGGAACGGCATCCCCCGGTAGTGCCCGGGGCCGAAGAACTGGAACCACAGTGGATAGGCCAGCAGGGTCATCGCCACCACCGCACCGACCGCGATCCGGCCGGCCGTGACCGGGGCGAGCCGGCGGGCGGCGGCCCGGTCGGCCAACGCGTACCCGAGGACGAAGACCCCGGCGGCGAGCGCCACGAAGAGCAGCACCTCCTCGCCGAGGAAGACCTGGTACGACACGACCAGACCGAGCAGCACACCGGGACGCCACACCCGCGACCAGGCGCCCGCTGCCGGACCGGACGGGTCGGGCACAAACACCAGCGCCAGGATCACCGGCACCAGGAACTGGGCGGCCATGTGCAGGTGCGAACCGGCCTGGGCGACCATGCCGGGGGCGAAACCACAGACCAGCCCGCCGACCGCGGCGGCCAGTCGGGACTCCACCAGGCGGCGACGCAGCAGCACGTACCAGGCGGTGGCCGTGCCGGCGAGGCACCCGACCACCGCCACCTCGAACGCCACCTGCGAGCCGAACAGCAACGTGACCGGGGCCAACGGGACGCCCAGGCCGAGCACCGAGGTGTTGGCCATCAGGTTCACCCCGCCGGGCGCGTTCAACGCGTCACTCCACAGCGGATTCTCCAACGCGACCACGGCACGGGCCGCACGGGCCAGCATCCATTCGAAGAGGATCTGGTCCCCGGCCTGGTGGTAGAGCCGGTCCGGCCGGCCCCACTGCCCGCTGGTCAGCCACGCGGCCAGCGCCAGGTAGCCGGCCACCACCGCCACATCAGGCGTACGCGGGCGCAGCCACCGACGGCGAGGGGCGCGGACCTCGACGTCCCGCTCGATTGTGCCGACCGACATCAGGCCCGGGGGTCGGTGAGTGACCGTACGTCCCACACCCAGACATCCAGTTCGAGCCGGCCCGGGCCGACCAGTTGCTCGACGGTCTGCCGCAGCGGCTCGGAGTGCGGCTGCCGGACCGGCAGCACCAGGACCGCCGCCCGCCAGTGCCGCAGTTCGTCCAGGGAGCGGCGCCGCTGGCGGTCGTCCAGTTCCGGCGTCCGGCCGGTGGTGGCGACCTCCTCCAGCAGTTTCCCGATACCGCTCGGCCGGCCCCCGAAGCGGCCCGGGTCACCGGTGTTGCCGTTGCGTGGGGCGAGGAAGTAGCCGCCGGGGATCTTGAAGTCGAGATTGGTGGAGGCCGCCCAGCGCATGCCGTGGGTGTTGCCCATGCTCGGTACCGGGATCGGCACCAGGGTCTGGTCCGGCCCGACGTAGGCACGCCACCGGTCTGAGGTGATGAAGTCGGGCACCGGGGGGCGCGAGGTCATCGGCAACGGCATCGGGGTGATCGGCAGCAACGCGAGCACCAGACCGGCGACGGTCAGCGTACGCACGGTTCGCCGGTCCATGGACAGCGTGCTGGTCCGCTCGATGGCCAGCGCCAGCAGGATCGCCACCACCACCGTGGTGATCATGCCGAACCGGGTCGGTACCACCGCGTCGAGCAGCGGCAGCCGTACCAGCCACTCCCACGGGCCGACGACCAGTTCCCGGTCCCACCAGGTGATCCGCTCGCCGAGGGAGAGGATGGTGTAGAAGGCGGCGGTGGCGGCGAGCGCGCGGACCAGCACCTCCCGCCGGAGCCAGAGCACGATCCCGACCGCGATCAGCGCCAGGCTCCACCCGAAGAAGGCGTTCTCCTCGGAGTAGTTCGGCGCGAGGTTGACGTTCGCCCGCTGGTTGCCGCCGAGGGTGGGCGAGCCGGGGGCGAAGTACGCGGCGATGTCGTTGCCGTAGTCGCGGACCGCGTCGCTGAGCCCGTGGTACGCCATCGGGCCGGCGAACTGGATGTACAGCGGGTACGCCAGCAGTGATCCGGCGATCACCGTGCAGGTGACCAGCGCCTTGGCCAGCGGCCGCCAGGCCGCCGACCAGAGCTCCGGCCGCTGGGCCAGCACCGCGATCAGGAAGATCCCGCAGCCCATCGCGGTGAAGAGCAGGATCTCCTCGTTGATGAACGCCTGGGCGGTGACCAGCAGGGCCAGCAGCGCGCCGTCCCGGTACGGCCGGGTCGACCGGGTGATCACCATGACCCGCCAGACGATGAACGGCAGCAGGAACTGGCTGATGATGTTCGGGTGCCAACTCGCGTGCGACAGCATCGCCGGTGAGAACCCACAGAGCCAGCCACCCACCACGGCGGCGAGCCGGTTGTTCACCACGTGCCGGGACAAGACGAAGTACCAGGCCGAGGCGGTCCCGGCGAGACCGAGCGTCACCAGCAGCACGAAGGTCACCGCCGGCCCGAAGAGCAGGGTCACCGGCACCATCGGAATACCCAGGGCGAGGATGGCCGTGTTGGCCATCAGGTTGACCCCGTCGGGGTAGTTGAACTGCTCGGTGAAGAAGGGGAACTCCCCGTGCAGCACCACCCGCACCGAGTGAGCGAGGAAGAACTGCACCTGGGCCGGGTCACTGCTGTAGAGCGAGGCCACCCGGCCGGCCGGGTCCATCCAGATCTGGCTGGTCACCCAGAGCGCGGTCAGCAGGAACCCGCCGAAGATCGCGAGGTCGAGACGTCGAGGCGTCCAACGGAACCGGCGTCGGCGTGCCGACCCGGCATCGCCGGTGTCGGCGTCCCGCGTACCGTCGGATGCCGCTGGTCCGGTCTCCGCCAGCTGGCGGGTCGTCCCGGCCTCGGTCGCGGACGTCGCAGCTACGGTTGTCGGCACGGGGCCTTCGGTCGCGGGCGCCGGGGCGTCGGTCGCGGGGGCAGCCTCGGTCGCGGGGGCAGCCTCGGTCGCGGATTTTGTTCCGGCAGCGCCGCGCCCGACATCACCCATGGTGACGACTTCGGACGGAGAGTCAGCGACGTCAGCGGATCTCGGCAGCGCGGCGGCGCGGGTCTCAGCAGGCGTCACAGTCGGCGGAGTCTACCCGAGTAGGGAATATGCCCCAACTCGACGCGGTGTCCCCTGTGGCCGTTGTGGTTACGGTGCGACGCAGCGTATGGCGACCCGAAGCGCCGGCAGGACATCTCGTACTATTGCCCTCCGACACGACAACGCGATCCGATCGGGGGCGTGACAGGTGGTTCCAGCCCGTTGGCGCGGCTTGACCGCCACCGGCCTGTCCACCCTGCTGATCGCCGTCACCGCCTGCGGGCCGGTCGCCGAGCGTCAGCCACGGGACCTGCGGGTCGGCTACGACAGCATGGACGGGTCGCTGACGGTGTGGCCACCGCGTGGCTCGCTGGCCGAGGACAGCACGGCGACCGCCGCCGTCACCGAGGCGGTACGCCGCTGGCGTTCACCTGTGGACGACCGGGTGCACGTACCCTCGTCCGGGATCCTCTACTCCGGTGAGGTGGACGGCGCGCCGCTGGCCCTGGTCGCCGCGTCGGTGCCCGGTGAGGCCGCGTCCTGGCTGCTCCAGCTCACCGGCGACGGCGACGGCTACACGGTCAGTCACGCCACCGAGTACACCGATCCCGGCTACCTGATCTACTCCGACGTGTTGCCGGTCCAGTCCGCTGACGGGAGGCGTTATCTGACCTCCGAACGGGTCCGGCGGCTGGCCGGGCCGAACGGCCGGACCCTGTCCAACACCGACGGCCTGACCGATCCGGTGCGGGTGCCCCAGTGCCGGGCGGTCACCGTCACCGCCACCCTGCGCTCCACCGAGTCACTGCCCCGAGGGCGGGCCTCCGATCGGCTCCTCGATCTCGGCACCGGCACCGCCGCACCCCGCTATCCGCTGGTACGCGACCAGAGCGGCTCCGGCCGGCGCGCCCTGACCGGCCTCGACACCTGCCTGCTGGCCGGCGAGGACGGCCCGTTCGGCAGCATCTTCCGGCGGGTCGGCGACCGGGACGTACCGCAGTCGGTGCCGGCCTCCTGGCCGATGGCGAAACTCGCCGTGCGTACGCTCGGCGAGGTCACGCTCGACGGCGGCGAGCCTGCCGAGTTGGAGCAGCTCACCTGGGAGAGCGCCGAGGGCTCGATGAGCGCGGTGGTGTACCGGCCGGCCGACGATGGACCGGTGGTGCTCTCCCCCGCTGACCGGACGAACGCGTTGCAGGTCTACGAGCTTTCGGTGCCGGAGCAGCCGCTGGTCGTGCTGAGCTGGCGCGCCACCAAGGACACCACGCTGTCGGTGCCGCCGAACACGACCCGTCTGGTCGACCGCCCCGGGCTGGTGGTGGCGCCCCTTCCCGAGCGCCGCGAAACCTTCAGCCTCGCCGCCGACGAAAAAACCCACTACCGCACCGCCGGCTCCCCCCACCGCTAACCCCCCCACCCCACCCTCCCCCCTCCCCTCCCTCCTTCACCTCCGCGATCATGCAGTTGTGGCACCCTCCAAAAGGTGCATTCTTCGCGAAGCGACGACCACCACTGCATGATCGATGCAGTGAGGGGGTGGGGGGTGGGGGGTGGGGGGGTTAGGCGGGGTGGGTTGACTGGCTCGGTGTCGAGGCGGGGGATCCGGCCGGTGACGTCGCGGGGTCGACCGGCTCGGTGTCGAGGCGGGAGATCCAGCCGGTGACGTCACGGGCCACGTCCTGGGCGGTCAGGCCGAGGTCGGTCAGGATCTGGTTGCGGGAGCCGTGCGGATACCAGTCGGCCGGCACACCCAGGTCCCGCAGCGGCACCCGGACACCGGCATCGCGCATGGCCTGGGCGAGGCCGTCACCGACGCCGCCGACCCGGACGCCGTCCTCGACGGTGACCACCAAGCGGTGCCCGGTGGCCAGCTCGACCAGTTCGGGTGGGATCGGGCGCACCCAGCGCGGGTCGACCACGGTCACCCCGTAACCCTGCTCCGCGACCCGGGCGGCAACCTCCGTGCCGAGCCGGCCGAAGGCGCCCACGGCGACCAGCAGCACGTCGGTACGCGCCGACTCCGCCAGCACGTCGACCGTGCCGACCCGGCGTACGGCGGGCAGGTCGGCGGCGACCGCGCCGGTCGGGTAGCGCAGCACGGTCGGACCGTCGTCGACGGCGACCGCCTCACGCAGCTCCTCACGCAGCGTGGCGGCGTCCCGGGGCGCCGCGATCCGCAGGCCCGGCACCACCCCGAAGACCGACATGTCCCAGATGCCGTAGTGGCTCGGCCCGTCCGGGCCGGTGATGCCGGCGCGGTCCAGCACGAAGGTGACCGGCAGCTTGTGCATCGCCACGTCCAGCAGGACCTGGTCGAAGGCCCGGTTGAGGAAGGTCGCGTAGACCGCCACCACCGGGTGCAGCCCACCGAGCGCCAGGCCGGCCGCCGAGGTGGCGGCGTGCTGCTCGGCGATACCCACGTCGTAGGTGCGCTCCGGGTACTTGCGGGCCAGCTTCGCGATGCCGGTCGGCTCGGCCATCGCCGCGGTGATGCCCACCACGTCGGGCCGCTCGTCGGCGATCGCGACCAGCTCGTCGGCGAAGACGTTGGTCCACTTCACCGCCGGCGCGGCGGTGGCCTTGCCGGTGGCGATGTCGAAAGCACCGGGACCGTGGAAGCAGTCCGCCTCGTCCTCCTCGGCGGGGCGGTAGCCGTAGCCCTTGCGGGTGACCGCGTGCACGATCACCGGGCCGCCGAAGTTCTTCGCCGCCCGCAGCGCCGTCTCGACGGCCGCGAGGTCGTGCCCGTCGACCGGGCCGACGTACTTGATGCCGAGGTCCTCAAACATCGCCTGCGGCGCGACCGCGTCCTTGATGCCCCGCTTGACCGCGTGCAGCACCTCGTACATCGGCTTGCCGACCAGCGGGGTCGAGCCGAGCGCGTCCTTGACGGCGTCCAGGACCTTCTCGTAGCCCGGGTTGAGCCGCAGCGTGGAGAGGTGGTGCGCGAGGCCGCCGATCGTCGGCGCGTACGAGCGGCCGTTGTCGTTGACCACGATGACCAGCGGGTTGTCGGTGGCGGCGATGTTGTTCAGCGCCTCCCAGCACATGCCGCCGGTCAGCGCCCCGTCGCCCACCACCGCGACCACGCTGCGCGACTCGCCGCGCAGCGCGTACGCCTTGGCCAGCCCGTCGGCGTACGACAGGGCGGTCGAGGCGTGCGAGTTCTCGATGATGTCGTGTTCGCTCTCGGCCCGGCTCGGGTAGCCGGAGAGCCCGCCACGCTGGCGCAGCTGGTCGAAGCCGTCCTGCCGGCCGGTAAGGATCTTGTGCACGTACGCCTGGTGACCGGTGTCGAAGAGCAGCCGGTCCCGGGGAGAGTCGAAGACCCGGTGCAGGGCCAGGGTGAGTTCCACCACGCCCAGGTTGGGCCCGATGTGCCCGCCGGTACGCGACACCTTGGCGATCAGGAAGTCGCGGATCTCGGCGGCGAGGATGTCCAGCTCGGTGGCTGACATCCGCTTGACGTCCTGGGGACCGTGCACCGTGGCCAGCAGCCGGCCGTGGTTGGCCGTGTCCTCTTCAACACTCATAAGCGCAGAGTCTATCGGCCCTGGCGCACCTCGCAGCCTGGGTGCGGCGTCCGTCGGCGCTGAGCACCTGGTCAGCCCCGCACCCGCAGCCGGCGTGCCGCCCGCTGCGAAGGAAGGGTCCCTTCCTAACGCCTGCGGTAGAGGAAGGGTCCCTTCCTAACACTCACCACACTCACCGGCCGGGCAGCAGCAACCCGACCAGCTCCACGTGCTGGGTCATCGGGAACAGGTCGTACCCACGCAACGCCGCCAGCCGCCAACCCAGGCCGGTGAAGACCCGTACGTCCCGGGCGAACGCGGCCGGGTCACAGGCCACGTACGCCACCGCGCGCGGCCCGGCCGCCACCACGTCACGGACCACCCGCGCCCCCGCTCCGGTCCGGGGCGGATCGAGCACCACCACGTCGACCGGGCCGGTGACCCGACGACGGGCCAGCGCGGTCTCCACGCGGGCCGCCACCACCTCGACGGCGGGCAGGTCGCGGAGGTTTTCCCGGGCCGCCGTGACGCCGTCACCGGCCGCCTCGACCAGGGTGATCCGCCCGGTCTCGCCGACCCGATCGGCCAGCGCGGCCGCGAAGAGGCCCGCGCCACCGTAGAGATCCCAGGCCCGCTCCCCCGGCCGGGGGTCGGTCAACTCCAGCACCGCGTCGACCAGGGTGTCCGCGGCGGCGGGATGCACCTGCCAGAAGGACGAGGTGGGCAGCACCCACTCGCGGCCGGCGGCCCGCTCCCGGACCCGTTCCGGGCCGCTGACCCGGCGGCTGGACCCGGCCGCTACGGCGGTCACCGCCACGTCCCCGCCGGTGGTGGCGACGGTCTCCACCGCCTCGGCCTCCGGCCAGCTCACCCCGGCGGCGGCGAGCACCGGCAACTCCTGGATGGCCGGATGGGCGATCAGGCAGCGGTCGACCGGCACCACCTCGTGGGAGCGGTGCTTGAGCAGTCCGGCGCGACCCGCCGCGTCGACCGCGTAACGGACCCGGGAACGCCATCCCAGCGGACCACCCGGCAGCGCGCTCACCCGCAGGCCCAACGCGTCACAGCCGGCTTCGTCCAGCCCGCCGAGGCGGATGAGCTGCTCGCGGACCACCGCCTCTTTCCAGCGCAGTTGGGCGTCCGGAGCGACGTGTTGCAGGTCGCAGCCGCCACAGCGACCCGGTCGCGCGTACGGGCAGGGTGGGGTGACCCGCTCCGGGGCGGCCGCCAGCACGGTGACCGCGTCGGCCCGCACGAAGCCCCGGTGCACCTCGGTCACCTCGACCAGCACCCGCTCACCCGGCAGCGCGTGCCGGACGAAGACCACCTGACCGTCCACCCGGGCCACGCAGTGCCCTCCGGGGGCGACCGCCGCCACGGTCAGCTCGACCCGCTCGGCCTCCTCCAGGCTCATCGCGCCCCCTCACCTGGTACGTGTCCAGGACACCGCACTGGCCGCATGATCCGCTCGCTCATCGCGGTTCGCCGTCCGTCGGTTCCCGATCCGGGGCCAGCGGCGGAACGACAGGTGGCAGGGTGCTGCGCGGCGCGACCCGGGGGCCGCGGACCGGTCCACGACCGAGCGTGGCGTCCATCCGGTCCAGGTCCTTGCCGGCCGTCGACGCGAGCTGCCACGGCACGCTGGTCACCATCACCCCCGGTTCGAACAGCAGTCGGCCCTTGAGCCGCAGCGCACTCTGGTTGTGCAGCAGGTTCTCCCACCAGCGTCCCACCACGTACTCGGGGATGAAGACGGTGACCACGTCGCGCGGCGAGTCCCGGCGGACCCCGGCCACGTAGTTCAGGATCGGGCGGGTGATCTCCCGGTACGGCGAGTCGATCACGGTCAGCGGAATCGGCACGTCCCGCCGTTCCCAGTCGGCCTGCAACTGGCGGGTGTCGTGGTCGTCGACGTTGACGGTCACCGCGGTGAGCGTGTCGGGGCGGGTGGCCTGCGCGTACGCCACCGCCCGCAACGTGGGTTGATGCAGCTTGCTGACCAGCACGATGGCATGGTTGCGGGCCGGCAGCACCGGCCGCCCCTCATCCGGGGCGAGCTCGACCGCCACCCGGTCGTAGTGCCGCCGGATGGCCAGCATCAGCACGTAGATCAGACCCATCGCGACGATGGCGATCCACGCGCCGAGCAGGAACTTGGTGATCAGCACGATCACCAGCACCGCGGCGGTCATCGCCATCCCGAAGGTGTTGATCGCCCGGGACCGGACCATCCGACGCCGCGCCTGCGGGTCCCGCTCGTTGCACAGCAGCCGGTTCCAGTGCCGGATCATCCCGGCCTGGGAGAGGGTGAACGAGACGAAGACGCCGACGATGTAGAGCTGGATGAGCTTGGTCACCTCGGCCTGGAAGCCGACGATCAGCAGGATCGCGAAACCGGCCAGGAAGAGAATCCCGTTGGAGAAGGCGAGCCGGTCGCCCCGGGTGTGCAGTTGTCGGGGCAGGTAGCGGTCCTGGGCGAGGATCGACCCGAGCACCGGGAAGCCGCTGAAGGCCGTGTTGGCGGCCACGAACAGGATCGTGGCGGTCACCCCGACGACCAGGAACAGCAGCACCGAGCCCGACCCGAAGACGGTCTCACCGAGCTGGGCGGTGACGGTCTTCTGCACGTACCCCTCGGGACCGGCGACGATCTGCGCGGCGGGATTCTCGACGAACTGCAACCCGGTGAGCCGGGCCAACCAGACGATGCCGAGCAGCATGGTCACCGAGACCAGGCCGAGCATCAGCAGCGTGGTGGCGGCGTTACGACTCTTCGGCGCCTTGAACGCCGGCACCCCGTTGGAGATCGCTTCCACGCCGGTCAGCGCGGCGCAGCCGGAGGAGAAGCTGCGCAGCAGCAGGAACGCCATCGCCCAGCCGGTGGTGTCGTGCCACTCGGCGGCGATGACCAGGTCGGCGCTGGGGGCGCGCAGCTCCTCACCGAACACGACGATCCGGACCAGCCCGGTGAGGATCATCCCGATGATCACGATCATGAAGCCGTACGTCGGAACGGCGAACGCGCTGCCCGCCTCCCTGACCCCGCGCAGGTTGACCGCGGTCAGCAGCACCACGGCGGAGACCGCGATGAGCACCTTGTGGGTCGCCACGAAGGGAATCACCGAACCGAGGTTGGCCACCCCGGAGGAGACCGACACGGCGACGGTCAGCACGTAGTCGACCAGCAGCGCGCTGGCCACCCCCACCCCGGCGCGCCGGCCGAGGTTCACCGTCGCCACCTCGTAGTCGCCACCGCCCGAGGGGTAGGCGCGCACGTTCTGCCGGTAGCTGGCCACCACGGTCAGCATGACCACCACCACGCCGAGGGCGACCCACGGCGAGAACACGAACGCCGAAGCGCCCGCGATGGAGAGCATCAGCAGGATCTCGTCCGGCGCGTACGCCACGCTCGACAGCGCGTCCGAGGCGAAGACGGGCAGGGCGATGCGCTTCGGCAGCAGCGTGTGCTTGAGTCGGTCGGACCGGAACGGCCGGCCGACGAGCAGCCGCTTCAGCAGGGAGGTGGATCGGGCCACAACGGCAAAGCGTACGACCACCACCGGTGAGCACGTGGGGAGGCCGGCTGCGGGCTCAACCTGCGCGGGAGTACCGTCGGTCCCCGCCGGCGACCCCGACGTGGCAGGCTCGCAAGCGACGAGGCGCGGCGGTCCGCACCGTGGGAGGCAGCGTGCATATCGTGATCATGGGTTGTGGCCGGGTCGGCTCGACCCTGGCGCACAACCTGGAGTCCCGGGGGCACTCGGTAGCGGTCATCGACCAGGACGCGGACGCCTTCCGCCGGCTGCGACCCGACTTCACAGGTGTCACGGTCACCGGGGCCGGCTTCGACGGCGACGTGCTGCGCCAGGCCGGCATCGAGCGGGCCGACGCCTTCGCCGCCGTCTCCAGCGGCGACAACTCCAACATCATCTCGGCCCGGTTGGCCCGCGAGACCTTCGGCGTGGTCCGGGTCGCGGCCCGCATCTACGACCAGCGCCGCGCACAGGTCTACGAACGGCTGGGCATTCCCACCGTGGCCACCGTCCGGTGGACGGCCGACCGGATGCTGCGGCACCTGCTGCCCGAGGGCAATGTGGAGATCTTCCGCGACCCCACCAGCACCGTCTCGATCGTCGAGGTGCCGGTGCACAAGGACTGGATCGGCCGTCCGGTACGAGACCTGGAGGAGGCGGCCGGTGCGCGGGTGGCGTACCTGATCCGCTTCGGGATCGGCACGCTGCCCACCGCCTCCAGCGTGGTGCAGGAGGGTGACCAGGTCTTCATGCTGGTCACCGATGACATGGTGCCGGCGGTCACATCCGTGGCGGCGACGCCGGAAGGGGGTCAGTGATCATGCGGATCGCCATCGCCGGTGCCGGCAACGTGGGCCGCTCCATCGCCCAGGAGCTGATCGAGAACGGCCATCAGGTGATGCTGATCGAGCGGCAGCCCCGGATGCTCCGGCCCGCCCGGGTACCGGACGCGCAGTGGATGTTGGCCGATGCCTGTGAGCTGGCCAGCCTGGAGGAGGCCGAGCTGGCCGGCTGCGACGTGGTGGTCGCGGCGACCGGCGACGACAAGGTCAACCTCGTGGTCTCGCTGCTGGCCAAGACCGAGTTCGCGGTGCCGAGGGTGGTCGCCCGGGTCAACCGGGCCGAGAACGAGTGGCTGTTCACCGAACAGTGGGGCGTGGACGTGGCGGTCAGCAAGCCACGGGTGATGGCCGCGCTGGTCGAGGAGGCGGTGACCGTTGGTGACCTGGTCCGCCTGATGACGTTCCGGCAGTCCGAGGCGAACCTGGTCGAGATCACGTTGCCGCCGACCGCGCCCTATGTCGGACGTCCGCTCCGCGAGGTGCCACTGCCCCGGGATTCCGCGCTGGTGGCGATCCTGCGCGGCAAGCGGGTCCTGGTGCCCAGCCCGGACGATCCGGTCGAGGCCGGCGACGAACTGGTCTTCGTCTGCACCGCCGAGGTGGAGGATTCCGTGCGGGCGGTGGTCCTCGGTCCAGACAGCGTCGAGCGTACCCGCGAGTCACACTGAGCCCACCGGTCCCGGCCCAACGTGGTCCGGCAGGGCCGGGCGGGTCGCCGCTGGTGGCGGCTCAGCCCGTCAGCGGCTCCGTCGGGCGCTGGCGGGTGACCCGCCGCACCGTCCAGACCGTGATCAGCAACAGCAGCACGTACGGTGGGTAGCCCAGGGCCAGCCGCGCCACCCCGAGCGCGGTCTCCATGTCGGCGGCTGCGGCTTCGTCGCCGAGCTGGTCGAACCGGCGGGCCGCCAGGTAGATGGCGGCCTGCACGCCGACCTTGACCAGCCAGACCACCCCCCACAGCACGGTCAACCTGGTGAAGGTGCGGACCAGCAGGGCATCCTCGCGCCACTCCGAGCTGCCCTTGGCCACCAGCACCGACCAGATCCAGCCGACCAGCGGTTGCCGGATCACCGCCGAGAGCAGCAGGGCCAGGCCGTAACCGATGCCGTAGAGGATCCCCGGCAGGTAGAAGTCGCGCGCGTCACCGGTGCGCCAGGCGATGGCGGCACCGATCCCGATGCCGAACAGGCCGTTGACCGCGTGCCGCACCGGCCGACGCTGAGCCAACCGCAGCCCACCGATCAGCAGCGCCACCGCCACCGACGCGATCACGGCGGGCCGCAGCTCGCCGACGATGTTGGCGACCACGAAGACCACCACCGGGATGCTGGACTCGACCAGCCCCCGCCAGCCACCGAGCTGGTCGGCCATCTGTTCGGCGACCGTGGGCAGCCGCTCCTCGTCCACCGGCCCGGCCTCCGGCTGGGTCGCCGGATGTTGTCCGGTCGTCATCGCCCGCTGTCCATCTGCAACGCCCGCAGGTTCACTTTGGCGGCTCCAGCTCGTAGTACGGGTTGTAGATCACCTTGCGGTCGTCACGCACCGCGACCCGTCCCTGGGCCGTCAGGTGCCGCCCCGGCTCGATGCCGACGATGTGCCGCCGCCCGAGCCAGACCAGGGTCACGACGTCGGTGCCGTCGTAGAGATCCGCCTCCAGCGCCGGCAGGTTCGTCCGAGGGGTGTAGACGACGGTACGCAGCCGGCCGCTGACCGACACCACCTGCCCCCGCGCACACTGCAGCACCGGCACCGCGCCACAGCGGGCGCTTTCCCGCTGCAACTGCTGCGCCTCGATCTCGGCCTCGCTCGCGGTCAACCGTCGCAACATCCGCCGCAGCGAACCCCGACCCTCGTCGGTGGTCATGAGTTCCGCGTCACCCTCTCCTCGCCGCCGGCAGGCACCGGAAGCCACCGCCTGCGGACGACAGCCGGGACGGCACCCGCCAGCGTACGCCGGAAAGGGCGCTCCCGTCGCACCGGAAGCGCCCGTCCGGCCGTGCCGGGCATCCCTGAAGACGCCGGACGTCCGAAGCTCGCTCAGCGGCCTCCGGGTGTCGACGCGGCATCGGTTTGTCCAGTCGCCGCAGCCTGCTCGCCCGCCTCACGCGGCAGCCGCAGCGGCAGCGGCTCACGTACCGGCTTGGCCTCCACGCCCCGGTCGACGACCAGTCCGTCCAAGCACTGGGCCAGCGCACCGGCGGCGGCCGGATCGGTGGCCGCAGCGCCCTGGTAGACCGCGCGGACCATCCAGCGCGGACCGTCGACCCCGACGAACCGCAGGTCGGTCAGGCCGTCCTCGTTGCGTACCCGGGCGTGCAGCTCGGTGCCGTACTCACCGACGGCCTCCTGCACCGCGGCCCCGTCGGCGATGAGCGACTGGCGGATCTCCTCGCGCACCTCGTCCCAGATCCCCTCGGACCGCGGGGCGGCGAAGACACCGAGTTGCAGGGCGCTCTGGCCGTGCACCAGCACCACCTGCTGGACCACCCCCTGTTGGTCGGCCTGCACCCGTACCTCGACGCCGGCCACCGCCGGGATCTGCAGGCTGCCCAGGTCGAGCCGCTGCACCCCCTCCGGCGCCTCGGTGACGTCGTACGGCCCGCGCGCCGGCTCCACCGGGGTCGATGGGCTAGTCTCGGGCACGTTGGCGGCCCGCTCGTCAAGGGCGTGCCGTCCCGCGTCCCGCTTTCGGGAGAAGATCACTGCGTCCAACCTCCGCTTTTGGCACTCACGGTGCCATCTTTTCCGTTCGCGCCGTCCATCGCCGGCGGCGGTACCAGCCCGGCGTGGCCGCCGGTGGAGCCGTGCCCACCGGTGCCGCGTCCAGACGCGGGCAGCTCGACCACCGGGTGAAAGGTCGCCCGTTCCACCCGCTGCACAACCAACTGCGCGATCCGGTCGCCCCGGGAGATCTTCACCGACGCGGCCCGATCATGGTTGATCAGGTTCACCAGGATCTCACCCCGGTAGCCGGCGTCGACCGTACCGGGCGCGTTGAGCACCGTCACGCCGAGTCTGGCGGCAAGCCCCGATCGGGGATGGACCAGGCCCACGTACCCCTCGGGCAGCGCGATCGCCACGCCGGTCGGCACCAACGCCCGACCACCGGGTGGTAGTTCGACGTCAACGGCCGCCACCAGGTCGGCACCGGCGTCACCGGGATGGGCGTACGCCGGCATCGGCAACTCGGGATCGAGCCGCCGGACCGGCACGGGCACCACGTCGGTCACGATGTCCCTCTTTCGTCCGTTCCGCTGGGGGTGACCCTGTCATCCTGCCCGGTACCCGGGAGCCGCCGCGCCGTACCCTGGCACGAGTGAGCCAGTCACCGTCACCTTCGTCCGTCTCGGCGCCTCCGACGTACGCCGAGCGTCTGCGTCTGCCCTGGTGGTTGTGGCTCGCCGGGCTCGCGGCCGCCGCCGGACTCGCGGTCGAGGTCTGGATGGGCGCGCCCGGTGCCCGCGCCTGGCTTCCGTTCGCGGTGCTGCTGCCGGCCACCGTCGCCGGGCTGGCCTGGCTGAGCCGCATCCGCGTCGCGGTGGCCGATGGAGAGTTGCGGGTCGATGACGCCCGGCTGCCCGTCCGGTTCGTCGCCGACGCCGTCGCGCTGGACGCCGAGGGGCGGCGTGAGGTGCTCGGAGTCGCTGCCGATCCGCTGGCGTTCGTCGTCCAGCGGCCGTGGATCCCCGGCGCCGTCCAGATCGTCCTGAACGACCCGGCCGACCCCACGCCGTTCTGGGTGGTCAGCTCCCGGCACCCGGTAGAGCTGGCCGAAGCCCTGCTGGCGGCGCGGGACGCGGGCCGCTGATCCGAGGGAGGGTCAGGAGCCGGGCAGCGCGGTTCGCTCACCGGGCAGGCCGCGCCGCTGCCGACGCAGGTCGACGCGGAGTTGCTCGGCCAGGGTCCGGGTGGCCCGCCGGTTGAGGTAGCTCGCCACCGCAGCTCCGGTCAGGAACGGACCCAGCGTGGTGAGGTTACGGCCGAAACGCTTGAGCAGGGTTTCCCGCAGCTCGTTCCGGGCGGCCGTGCCCAGCACCGCGCCCACGCCGACTCCCGGCATCATCGGATTGACCCCGCGCTGGCTGGCCCAGGCCTGCACCAGGGCGATCGTCCGTTCGGTGCCACCGGCCGGCAGCGGTGCACCGTAGACCTCGTGCAACTCACCGGTCAGCTTCAGCTCCACCGCCACCACCGCGACCGTCTCGGCGGCGAGCAGTACCGGAGCGGACAGCAGACTCGGGGTGACCGTCCACTGCACCGCCGAAGCGCCACCGCCGGCAGCACCGACCCCCGCCGTGGCCCGGGACGCGTTGCGAACCAGCCGGTCGGCCAGTTCCTCGCCCTCCAGCCCGGGAAAGTGCCGACGCAGGGTGGCCAGGTCCCGGACCGGTACGTGCGGGGCGATCTCCGCGACGGTGTCCACCATCCAGCGCAGCGCGGCCCGTGGCTTGAACAGGTCGCCGATCCCCCGGGCTCGGGCCTGCCCGACCAGCCTGCCGAGCAGCTGACGCCGTTTCGCCGGCTCGATGTCGTCGGCGGTCAGCGCGGCGACCGTCTTCCCCAGCTCGTCGGTGCCGTCCTCGGCACGCTCACCGTGCTCGCTCATGACCGCACCACGACGCCGAGGCCGCCGATTCGCTCGCTCATGGCTAACGAGTCAACCAGGTTGGACGGCGTGGCGCTCGCGGAGCCGGGCGGCGGCGACTCCACTCGGGAGTCGCCGCCGTGGTCGTGGTCGTCCTGTGATCAGACGCACTCTCGGCAGATCAGCTCGCCGTTCCGTTCCACTGCCAGTTGGCTGCGGTGGTGCACGAGGAAGCAACGGGCACAGCGGAACTCGTCCTGCTGCATCGGCAGCACCTTTACCGTCAGTTCCTCGTCGGCAAGGTCGGCGCCGGGCAACTCGAAGCTCTCAGCCACTTCGGCCTCGTCGACGTCCACGGCACCCGACTGCGAGTCGACGCGCCGGGCCTTGAGTTCTTCCAGGCTGTCCTCGCCGAGGTCGACCTCGTCGCGGCGCGGGGCGTCGTAGTCGGTGGCCATCGGTTCACTCTCCCATTTCGATGTTGTCGCTTCCGGTTGTAACGCCGGACGACGCTGTTTCGGTTCCGCTGGCCGGCCACCGCAAGTGTCGGCCACCTGACCCGACGACCGCTCGGACCAGACCGCCAGAGGATCTCCCCGGCGAGCGCGGAACCCTACCCCCCCTTTGGGCGAGGCATGTATACCGCCCTCGTGGCTGAGATGTACGCCCCTGCACGGGAAGTTGTTCCCAATGTGACTCAGGCGACACGAAGATAGGGGTAGTACTACCCCGTTCTCCGGTGGCGCGCCGGCATGTCGGACTGTTTCCACGCGACGGTCGGACACCCGTTAACCTCAGCGGCGTACCCGACGGCCGACGGACGGCCCGATCGCCGGCCGCCGCCACCCACCACTGCCCGGGAGTGCCCTGATGAGCTTTGCGCGAGTGCGAGCACTCGTTATCGTCGGCGTGCTGGCGGTGGTCGCCCTGGTTTTCGTGGTCATGGCCCTGGTCAAGGACACCCAGGGTAGCGCCGGTCTCGGCGAGGGTTGTCCGGACGACTGGCCGCGCGCCGACGTCACCTTGCGCGACCACAAGGACGTCAAGATCAACGTGTACAACGCCACGGAGCGTCGTGGGTTGGCCGCCAATGTCGGGGACGACTTCCGCAACCGCGACTTTCAGGTGCAGAAGGAAGCAAACCAGAAGAAGCAGATCGACGACGTGGCGGTGCTGCGCTACGGCCCGAAGGGGGTCGGCTCGGCGCACCTGCTGCGGGCGTACTTCCTCGGCGACGCCGAACTGGAGTACGACCCCAAGCGCGAGGACGACATCGTCGACGTGGTGCTGGGCAGCAACTTCCAGCAGTTGGCCACCATCACCGAGGTCAACCAGTCGCTGGGTGACCTCGGTGCGCCGGTCGCGCCGCCTGGTTCCTGCCCGATGCCGGTCGACGGCTGACCGGCCAGGGCCACCGGGCGGTCCCACCCCGGCCCTGGCCCGGCGTCAGGGGCCGCCGGAGGCGTCCAACGCGGCGAGGTGGTCGTGCAGCACGTCGAACAGCGTGGGCGGAGCGGCGATGACCATCTCCGGTCCAGGGGCCAGCCCCTTGAGCCCGCCCACCCGCAGGCCGGCCTCGGTGGCCACCAACGCTCCGGCAGCCTGGTCCCAGGCGGCCAGGCCCTTCTCGTAGTACGCGTCCGCCCGCCCCTCGGCGACCAGGCAGAGATCGACGGCGGCGGCACCGAGGCGGCGGATGTCGCGTACGTGGGAAATCAGTTCGGTCAGCACCCGGGCCTGGTGTACCCGGCGGGCGGAGTCGTAGCCGAAGCCGGTGAGCACCAGCGCCTGACCGAGATCGGTCTCGGTGGAGCAGCGCAACCGCCGGCCCTCGCGCCAGGCGCCGCCGCCGACGGTCGCGGTCCACTCCTCGCCGGTGTGGATGTTGCGCACCACACCCGCCACCACCGCGCCGTCCACCTCCGCCGCGATCGACACTGCACAGTGCGTCAGCCCGTACAGGTAGTTGACGGTGCCGTCGATCGGGTCGACGATCCACCGCACCCGGGTTCGGGGGCCGTCGCCGCCTGCCGCGGCGCCGTACTCCTCGCCCAGCACGGCGTCCGCCGGCCGCAGCCGACGCAGTTCGGCGGTGATCTGACGTTCCACGGCCCGGTCCGCCGCGGTCACCACATCGGTGACGGTGCTCTTGGTCGCCGCGACCGAGACACCCTCGGTGCGCATCCGGTACGCGGTGGCCGCCGCGCCCCGAGCCACCTCGATCGCGATCTCCAACAGGTGCGGTGGCGATGGTGCCGAGAGGTCCATCATCCGTCCCCTTCCCACACGGCCAGGTATCTGGCTTTCGCGCAGGTATCATCCTTACAAAGTTCAAAAGCGCACCGAATCGGCGGTCCCGACCGTCGATCAGCCGTGCGGCGCAGGATGATCGCCGCAGACGGCGTTACAATTCACCCCTGCCCACGCGCCACGGGCCGCCCGACAACCGGCCGGCCCGGGACACGGGGGCCTCTCAACCACATCGCCCGGCGCGGTGCCCCTCGCTGCGTCGGACGAACCCGGCCGTGCTCGCTCTTCGCCTCCGGAAGGTCATTCGTGACAGAACCCCGCCAGACCGGCGCCGACGTTCGCTCGCTCACCGACACCCTGATCGCCCACGCGCAGAGCGCCGGCGGCCAGCTCACGTCGGCCCAGCTCGCGCGCACCGTCGAGTCCGCCGAGGTGACTCCGGCCCAGGCCAAGAAGATCCTGCGGGCGCTCTCCGAGGCCGGGGTGACCGTCGTGGTCGACGGCTCGGCCAGCACCCGCCGACGGGTCGCCGCCGCCCGGTCCGCCACCCCCGCGTCCCGAGCCACCACCGCCAAGACCACCAAGAAGGCGGCCGCTCCTGCCCCGAAGCAGGCGCCCGCGGCCGAGGAGGCACCGGCGCCCGCGCCGCGGAAGGCAACCTCACGCAAGGCGGCCGGCACCACCGCGGAGGTCGCCGCCAAGGCCGCTGCGCCGGCCAAGAAGTCCACCCGGGCCACCAAGGCCACCGTGGCCGCTGCGGCCGGCGCGGCGAAATCGGGCAAGGTGGGCCAGAGCGAGGGTGCCGAGGGAGAGGTCAATCCCGAGGAACTCGCCGCGGAGATCGAGGACGTCGTGGTCGAGGAGCCGGCAGAGCTGGCCCAGGCCGCCGCGACCGACGCGGCGAACTCCGCCACCGACAACGACTTCGAGTGGGACGACGAGGAGTCCGAGGCGCTCAAGCAGGCGCGCCGGGACGCCGAGCTGACCGCCTCGGCGGACTCGGTCCGGGCGTACCTCAAGCAGATCGGCAAGGTTCCGCTGCTCAACGCCGAGCAGGAGGTGGAGCTGGCCAAGCGGATCGAGGCCGGGCTCTACGCCGCAGAGCGTCTGCGGGCCGCCGACGAGGGTGAGGAGAAGCTCGCCCGGGACATGCAGCGCGACCTGCTGTGGATCTCGCGGGACGGCGAACGGGCCAAGAACCACCTGCTGGAGGCAAACCTCCGCCTGGTCGTTTCGCTGGCTAAGCGGTACACCGGCCGGGGCATGGCCTTCCTCGACCTCATCCAGGAAGGCAACCTCGGCCTCATCCGCGCCGTCGAGAAATTCGACTACACCAAGGGCTACAAGTTCTCCACCTACGCCACCTGGTGGATCCGCCAGGCCATCACCCGCGCCATGGCCGACCAGGCCCGCACCATCCGCATCCCGGTACACATGGTCGAAGTGATCAACAAGCTGGGCCGGATTCAGCGCGAGTTGCTTCAGGATCTGGGCCGGGAGCCCACGCCGGAGGAACTGGCCAAGGAGATGGACATCACACCGGAGAAGGTGCTGGAGATCCAGCAGTACGCCCGGGAGCCCATCTCGCTCGATCAGACCATCGGTGACGAGGGCGACAGTCAGCTCGGCGACTTCATCGAGGACTCGGAGGCGGTGGTCGCCGTCGACGCGGTCTCGTTCTCCCTGCTGCAGGACCAGCTCCAGCAGGTGCTGCAGACGTTGTCCGAGCGTGAGGCGGGTGTGGTACGCCTGCGGTTCGGGCTGACCGACGGCCAGCCCCGTACCCTGGACGAGATCGGTCAGGTTTACGGAGTGACCCGCGAGCGGATCCGGCAGATCGAGTCGAAGACGATGTCCAAGCTTCGGCACCCCTCCCGTTCCCAGGTGCTCCGCGACTACCTTGACTGATCAGCCTCAGTCAACTGATCGTGCCCGTTTGACCACCAGACGTACAACGTCGGATGGTGATCAGGTGGTTGCACGATTGTGATCGTTGACGTGGCACCCTTGGTGCACGGCACACTGTCCGTGCCAGGTGTGACCTCGGTCCCCCGTGGGCACACAGGGAAGGCGAGGGCCCGCAAGGGTGTTGCACGATAGGTGACCAAGACCGAAGAGAGTGTTCATCGGTGACGACCAGAGGAGGAAGGCGATGACCCCGACCCTCACGCCGCCGCCCGAGACGGTGAGCCCCCCGGCCGCCGATGAACGGTGCGACCGCTGCAATGCTGCTGGCAAGCTCCGGATCACCTTGGCGGGTGGCAGCGAACTGGTGTTCTGTGGCCACCACGCCAACAAGTACGCCGAGGATCTCGTGAAGATCACCGTGCGGTACGCGACGGACCCGGAGTTCAGCTGGCGTGGCGCTGACCTGATGGCCAACTGAGGGGCTCAGCAACCCGACATAAGCCGGCCGGAGGCATCCCTGGGATGCCTCCGGCCGGCTTTTCCATGCTGTCCCCCGACCCCAACGTGATCAAGCGTGAAGAGGCGGGGTGGGTGGGTTCAGAGGGTTTGGACGGTGGCTATGCGTTCTTCCAGTTGCTCGATGGTGGCCTGGGCACTGGGAGGGCCGCCGCACAGGCGACGCAGCTCGGCGTGAATCTTGCCGTGGGGCTGACCGGTGCGGTGGTGCTGGGCCGCGACCAGGGCGTTGAGCTGTCGGCGCAGTGCCACCCGGCGTTGGGCGGCGCTCATCGGTGCCGCCGGAGCGGAGGCGGGCGCCGTTGACTCCGTCCGCCGCTCGGCCGCCCGACGTCGCTGGGCGGCGAGCTGATCGGCCTGCCGCTTGGCGAGCAACGACGCCACCTGTTCCGAGGTGAGCAGTCCGGGCAGGCCCAGGTACTCCTCCTCCTCGGGGGTGCCGGCCTGGGCCGCCGTACCGAACGAGGCGCCGTCGAAGATCACCTGGTCCAGTTCGGCGGTGGCGGAGAGCGCGGCGAAACGCTTCTCCAGCTCGCCGCTGGCCTGCTCGTCGCGCTGGGCCCGCTCCAGCAGGTCGTCGTCGAAGCCCTCACGGTCCTTCGGCTTGCCGAGCACGTGGTCCCGCTCGGCCTCCATCTCGCTGGCCAGCCCGAGCAGGTGCGGCACGCTGGGCAGGAACACCGACGCGGTCTCCCCCGGACGCCGGGCCCGGACGAAACGCCCGATCGCCTGCGCGAAGTACAACGGCGTGCTGGCACTGGTCGCGTAGACGCCGACGGCCAGCCGGGGGATGTCGACGCCTTCGGACACCATTCGCACCGCAACCAGCCAGCGCTGTTCGGACGCCGCGAACGTCGCGATCCGGGCCGAGGCGCCCACGTCGTCGGAGAGGACGACCGCCGCCTTCTCCCCCGTCACCTGCTCGATGAGCTTGGCGTACGAGCGGGCCGCCTGTTGGTCGCTGGCGATGACGAGCCCGCCCGCGTCCGGCATGCCCGCCTCCCGCAGCACGGTCAGCCGGGCGTCGGCCGCCCGCAGCACCTGGGGCATCCAGTCGCCGGCCGGATCCAGGGCGGTACGCCAGGCCTGCGCGACGAGATCCTGGGTCATCGGCTCACCCAGCCGAGCCGCCAGTTCCTCCCCCGCGTTGGTGCGCCACCGGGTCTCCCCCGAGTACGCCAGGAACAGCACCGGCCGCACCACGCCGTCGCGTAACGCGTCGCTGTAGCCGTACACCGAGTCGGCCCGGGAGCGCAGCAGGCCGTCGTCGCCCCGCTCGTAGCTGACGAAGGGGATCGGGTTGTCGTCGGATCGGAAGGGTGTGCCGGTCAGCATCAGCCGGCGTACTGCGGGCTCGAAGGCCGCCTTCACCCCGTCGCCCCAGGTACGTGAGTCGCCCGCGTGGTGGATCTCGTCGAGGATGACCAGGGTCCGTCGGGTCATGGTGCGTCGCCGGTGCACCTGTGGGGCCATGCCGACCTGCGCGTAGGTGACCACCGCACCGTGGAAATCCGCCGAGGAGTGCAGGTCGGCGTTGCGGAACGCGGCGTCGAGCTGGATCCCCACCCGCGCGGCGGCCTCCGCCCACTGCGTCTTCAGGTGCTCGGTCGGGGCGACCACGGTCACCGCCTCGACGCTGCCGTCGGCGAGCAGCTCGGCGGCGATCCGCAGGGCGAAGGTGGTCTTCCCCGCCCCCGGGGTGGCAACCGCCGTGAAGTCCTCGCCGCGCCGGCGCAGGTACTCCACCAGAGCCTTGCGCTGCCAGGCGCGCAGGGGCGGGAACGTTTCGAGCGCCGGTGTCCGGACTGCCACGCGTTCGCTCCTCTCCGGCCACACGGGGACGTCCCGGCCGCAGGCCGGCGGATCCGGGCCGAGGGGCGTGGCGGTCGCCCCACGAAAATGCCTCCGCGCAGCCGAGCCGCGAAGGCCGACTCAGCATAACCAGGACCCGCTGTGGTGCCGACGCGACGCCACACCCGTCGCCGGGGTGCCCTTCGCCACTGCCGACTCACTCCGGCGGCGGCCCCGACAGGCCGGTGCGCGGCGGGCGCATCGTCGCGACCGGCGCCGACCAGCGCCGTCGCAGGGCAATCAGGCGTACGCCGAAGACCAGCGCGGCGGCGGCGGTGAGCGGGATCGGCCCGGGGTGCCCGAGACCGTGCAGCAACACCACCATGATCGACCCGACGAGCGACGCGACGGCATAGATCTCCCGCCGCAGCACCACCGGGATCTCACCGGTGAGCAGGTCGCGGACGAGTCCGCCACCGATCGCGGTGATCATGCCGATCACGCAGGCGCCGACCGCCGGGACCTGGACGTCGAGTGCCTTGACGGTGCCGACGACGGTGAACAGGCCGAGCCCGGCCGCGTCCAGCACGAGGACGGTGGTACGCAGCCGGGCGAACTGCGGATGCAGCCAGAAGATCGCCGCGGCGGTCACGGCGGCGGTGCCCGCGTAGCGCCAGTCAGCGAAGGCCAGTGGTGGGACCTCGTCGATGACCAGGTCCCGGACGATTCCGCCGCCGAGGGCGGCGACGAATCCGACGAAGACCACGCCGAAGAGGTCGAGTCGTTTGGCCACCGCCGCGGAGGCACCGGAGGCGGCGAAGACCGCGACTCCGGCCAGGTCAGCCAGGAGCAGGGCGGTGGAGGTGGTCACCGCCGCAGGTTACGCCGGCCGCCGCGCGAGGCCGAAGACTTCACTCGCGGTACGAGTCGTAGATCTCCTTGCACTTCGGGCAGACCGGCGAGCCCGGTTTGGGCGTCTTCGTCACCGGGAACTTCTCCCCGCACAACGCCACGACGAAGGTGCCCATGACGGCACTTTCGGCGATTTTTTCCTTCCGGACGTAGTGGAACATCTCCGGACCGGTGTCGGCGTCCTTGAGTTCGGGACGTTCGAGGACCTGTGCACTCACGTCTGCACCTCCGACCGTCAAGTTTGGCAGGTCACCCTAACCCGGTCCACCTGAGGTGACCCGCGTGGCGAGCGTACCGTGAGCGACTGTGACCAACTTTCATCTTCGCTACGGCACCGAGGTGGCCCGGGCGCTGCGCGAGCAGGGTCCCGTGGTCGCTCTGGAGAGCACCATCGTCTCGCACGGCCTGCCCCGGCCGGACAATCTCCGGGTGGCCCGGCAGATCGAACAGGCCGTCCGGGACGCGGGCGCGGTGCCGGCCACCATCGGCATGGTCGCCGGCGAACTCGTGGTGGGACTCGACGACGCTGAGCTGACCCGCCTGGCCACCGCCGACAATGTGACCAAACTCTCCGTACGCGATCTCGCGGTGGCCGCCGCGACCGGTGCGGACGGTGCGACCACCGTGGCCGCGACCAGTGCCGTGGCGGCTGCGGCGGGCATCGGCGTTTTCGCCACCGGCGGGCTGGGCGGGGTGCACCGGGAGGCGGCGCAGACCTTCGACGAGTCGGCGGACCTGGTCACCCTGGCGCGTACGCCGATCGCGGTGGTCTGTGCCGGGGTCAAATCGATCCTCGACGTGGGTGCCACCCTGGAGCGGCTGGAGACCCTCGGAGTGGCCGTGGTCGGCTACCGGACGCGCCGGTTCCCGGGCTTCTTCATCACCGACGGTGGCTTCGACCTCGACTGGTCGGTGGACTCCCCCGAGCTGATCGCCGACGTGCTGGCCGCCCGTGACCAGCACCGCGCCCACCACGGCGGGCTGATCGTCGCCAACCCGCTGCCCACCGACGAGCAGCTCGACCCGGGCCTGCACGACCGTACGCTCGCCGAGGGTCTCGCCCTGCTGGAGCGCGACGGGGTGACCGGCAAGGCCGTCACGCCGTACCTGCTGGCCCACTTCCACTCCGCGACGGCGGGGGCCAGCCTGGCGGTCAACGTCCGGATCATCCTGCGCAACGCCGACCTGGCCGCCCGGATCGCGGTCGCCGCCGCCCAGCGCCGGGCTGACACGCCGACGTGAACGCCAACGGTGGCGGGTCGGGTGGGACCCGCCGCGTCCTGGTCGTCGGTGACGTGGTGACCGATGTGGTGGCGGTGCTCACCGGTCCGTTGGCACCCGGCTCCGACACCCCGGCGACGATCAGGTTCGCCGGGGGTGGGCAGGCGGCCAACACCGCGTCCTGGCTGGCCGCCCAGGGCGTTCCGGTGACCCTGGTCGGGGCGGTCGGTGACGACGGCTCGGGGCGTGATCGGTTGGCGGAGCTGACCGCTGCCGGAGTCGACTGCGCGGTGGAACGGATCGCCGGATCCGCCACCGGTACGGTGATCGTGCTGGCCGCCGGTGGCGAGCGCACGATGATCACCGAGCGCGGGGCGAACGTACGGCTACGTCCCGAGCACGTGGACGCGGCGCTGGCCGGTACGCCGGACGCGACGCACCTGCACCTGTCCGGGTACACCCTGCTGGACGCCGACTCCCGACCGGCCGGCCTGCGGGCGCTGGCCGGCGCTCGCGTGCGCGGCCTCACCACCAGTGTCGACGCGGCCTCGGCGGCACCGTTGCGGGCGGCGGGTACGGCGGCGTTCCTGGAGTGGGTACGCGATGTCGACCTGCTGCTGGTCAACGTGGACGAGGCCACGGTGCTGGCCGGCGGGCTGGAACCGGCGGCACAGGGCAGGGCCCTCGTCGCCGTGGCGCGTCACGTGGTGGTCAAGCGCGGCGGTGCCGGCGCGATCTGGATCGATCGGGACGGCAGGATCGTCACCTCGCCCGCGCATCGGGTGGCGGTGCGGGACGTGACCGGGGCGGGTGACGCCTTCGCGGCAGGCCTGCTGGGTGCCTGGCTGGCCGGGGCGACGCCCGAGGCCGCCCTGGCCCGGGCGGCCGATCTCGGCGCTGCGGCGGTGGCCCAGGTGGGTGCGCGACCGGCGACCTGAGCTGCGCCGACGGATCAGGGCTCGGCGTCAATGATCTTGTGTGGTCGTTCCTCGGCGGCGAGGCTCATCGGAGGCGGTGCCGCCTCCGTGGCGGAACGCGCCGAGAAGCGGTTGGCGAGGCGGTGCTGCTCCTTGGGCGGCCGGTCGTTGGCCAGCAGCACCGCGAGCCACGGGATGACCACGCTGCCCAGGGCGACCAGGGGCAGCCAGAGCCAGAGCATGGGTGCCCGGGTGCCCACCAGGATCGAGCCGACGATCACGCAGGCGACGCGAATGCCCATCATCACGACGTAACGCCGCTGCCGACTGGTCAGTTGGTCGTCCTGGCTGCGTGACGCGTCGGTGATGAGGATCGGCTGGTACGCCTGACGCTTCACCGTGGTACCTCCTCCGGAGGGGTCACCCCCATCCTGTCACCCTGACCGGGCGACCGACGAGATATGGCCTGCGTCCTGGTGTGCTCGGCATGATGCCCCGGCAGCGCAGCGCGCGGGTCAGGTAGGGAAGTCGACGCGGCCGTGATCGTCCCAGGCCAGTGGAGACGCCGACGTTTCCATGGGCTGACGCCGGCTGTACAAGCCGTCCACGAGGGCGATCACGGCCAAGCCACCGGCGACCACGGACAGAGCCAGCATCGGCGTCCCGAGCAGAAGCAGTGGCGCGGATCCGGCCAGCACCAGCACCATCAGCAACCGTCGGCGGGCGATCCGGGCGAAGATCTCATACTCGAAACGGACCCGCCCCAGGAGGAACAGGGCCGGACCTCCGACGATGAAGATCAACCATGCCGGCTCGACGCGATCGAACGGCTTCACGATGACCAACTCGTAGCCCACTCCGGTGAGCACGACACCGAGCACCATCACCAGATGGGTGCTGGATGTCGACGCACCGAGCCGGCCCGGCGACCGGGCCATCCGAAGCGCCTCGGTCAGCAGGTGACCGGCACGGTGGAAGTAGATCCGCCAGAGCAGCGCGGTGGTGAGGAAGGCCACCGTGAAGGCCGCCACGGCCAGCTTCCCGTATCCCTCGCCGCTGTAGGTGATCCCGATGACCAGGATCGTCTCACCCAGTGCGATGAGAAAGATCTGCTGGTAGCGCTCCGCCATGTGCTCCCCGGCGATCCGCCAGGCCGAGACCGGCGCCCGGCCGAGACCGGGCACCGGCCAGCCCAGTAGATATCCGACCATGTCTATCGAGATGGCCACGACCCACAGCCCGAACCTCATCTCGGGGACCAGCGCGCCGGCCAGCCAGAACACCCCGGCCGCAGCCGCCCACGCGGCCAGCCGCCACGGCACGCTACGACGGGGATGCCTTCCCAGCGCGGTGGCGATCAGCACGGGGCGGACGATCACCGCCGCCAGGTACGCCACCACGAACAGCAGCGCCCGCTCCTCGAACGCCCGAGGCAGGGTGACCCCCATCACCAGGCTGCAGAACATCGTCCCGACCACGACGAACTGGATCGTCAGAGCGTCCGGCTCGTACCGGCTGGTGACCCAGTTGATCAATGTCCAGACGTGCCACAGGACGAGGAACAGGAGCAGGGCCTCCAGGAAGCCCATCACGGTCAACCCGTGCTCGACCTCGTCGATGAAGCGCACCGACACCCGGGTCAGCGCGAAGACCAGGGCCAGGTCGAGAAAGAGTTCCAGGAAGGTGGTCCGCGCCGATCCGACCTCGCCACGCAGTAGCGCGCCGCCCCGCTGCGCTGCCATCGACCGCCCTCCTGCCGTCGTAGGAGGCGGCCCGGATCAGCCCCCGCCCGCGCCCGCCTTCACCGCCTTCATCTGCTGTTTGTACTCCCGAACCAGGCGCAGTGACTGGGCATCGGTGACATCGGCGACGGACCGGTGGGCATCCGGATCGCCGTAGTCGCCGGCCGCCTCCCGCCAGCCCGGCGGCCGCACCTCGAACCGCTTGCCGAGCAGCGCGATGAAGATCTGTGCCTTCTGCCGGCCAAATCCGGGCAGGGCGGTGATCCGCTTGAGCAGCTCACGGCCGTCTTCCAGGCCCGCCCACAGGTGGGCGGCGTCGCCGTCGTAGCGCTCGACCAACACCCGGCACACCTCCTGTACGCGGGCCGCCATCGCCTTGGGAAACCGGTGCAGCGCGGGCGGTCGGGCGAAGATCGCCACCAGGGCTTCCGGGTCGTACTCGGCCAACTCCCGGGCGTCCAGGTCGTGGCCGAGCCGCTCGACGAGCACGTACGGCGAAGAGAACGCCTTCTCCATCGGGACCTGTTGGTCGAGCACCATCCCGATCAGCAGGGCCAGCGGATCGCGGATCAGCAGCCGGTTCGCCTCCGGGTCAATGGGCAGTACGAGCGTCATGCCCACATCCTGCCTGGTCGTCGAGGGTAGGGCGTGATCCGCCACCCATCTCGATGCCAACTTTGGTTAGGCTGTGCTAACTTCCCGTCGGTCGTCCTGACCGGAAGAGGGGTTCACCGTGCCAGTCACCCATCGCGCCACGAGCGCGTTGCTCACCGCCAGCCTGCTCGTTCTCGGCTTGGCCGCCTGTGGTTCCGGCGGAGACGAGAAAGCTGGCTCCGACGAACAGGGCGACAAGCAGATCACCGTCTACAGCGGACGCAGTGAGAAGTTGGTCGAGCCGCTGCTGGAGAAGTTCACCGCGCAGACCGGCATCACCGTGCAGCCGCGGTACGCCAGCACCGCGCAGCTCGCCGCCCAGCTCGTCGAGGAGGGCGACAGGTCCCCGGCCGACGTGTTCTTCGCGCAGGACGCGGGCGCACTCGGCACCGTCGCCAAGCGCGGAATGTTCAGCACGCTGCCCGAGGCGACCACGTCCCAGGTGCCGCAGACCTACCGGGCCGGCACCGGCCAGTGGGTCGGCGTGAGCGCCCGGGCGCGGGTCCTGGTCCACAACCCGGATCTGGTCCCGACCGACCAGTTGCCGAAGTCCGTCTTCGACCTGGTCGATCCGGCCTGGAAGGGAAAGGTCGCCCTGGCCCCGACCAACGCCTCGTTCCAGGCGTTCGTGACCGCGATCCGGGTACAGCACGGTGACGCCCGGGCCGAGGAGTTCCTGGCCGGGCTCCGGGCCAACGATCCGCAGATCCGCGACGGCAACGGCAAGATCGTCGAGGACGTGAACAGCGGCATCGTCGCGGTCGGCCTGGTCAACCACTACTACCTCGGGGAGATCGCCAAGGAGCAGGGCACCACCCCGGAGGAGCTCAAGGCCAAGGTGCACTTCTTCCCCGGCGGGGACACCGGTGCGTTGGTCAACGTGGCCGGCGTGGGCGTGCTCAACCGTGCCGCCAGCGACCCGGACGTGCAACGGTTCGTGGACTTCCTGCTCAGTGCGGAATCGCAGGCCTATTTCGCCGAGCAGACGTTCGAGTACCCGGTGATCTCCGGTGTGCCGGGACCGGCCTACGTACCGCCGCTGGCCGACCTGTCGGTGCCCGAGGTCGATCTGAACGACCTCGACACGCTGGACGCCACCGTCACCATGATCAAGAATTCGGGGCTGGTCCCCTGACCACTCCGTCGACCACCGCAGGGCCGCCCGGCATCCGGTCGGCCCTGTTGGTCGTCTCCGGCCGGCTACGGAAACTGACCCCTCGTCCGGCGCTGCTGGCCGCTTCCGCCGCAGCCGTGGCCGTCGCCCTGATCCCGCTTGCCTACCTCGGGGTACGCACCGTGGAGGCCGGTGGGGACCGGATCGCCGCCGAACTCTGGACCGAGCGGGTCGGTCTGCTCGCCCTACGCAGTCTCGGGCTGGCCGGCGTGGTCACTGTCGCCTGCGTACTGCTCGGCGTCGGCACCGCCTTCCTGGTCACCCGTACCGACCTTCCCGGACGACGACTGTTCGCCGTGCTGGCAGCGCTACCGCTGGCGGTCCCCACCTACATCGCCGCGTTCGCCTGGGTCTCCACGGCACCCCGGCTGGCGGGGTTCTGGCCGGCGGCCCTGGTGCTCACCCTCTGCTCCTACCCGTACGTGCTGCTGCCGGTGGCCGCAGCACTGCGCGGCGCGGACCCCGCCCAGGAGGAGGTGTCCCGGTCCCTGGGGCGCGGCGGGTGGCGCACCTTCACCGCCGTCACGTTGCGACAGATCCGGCCGGCCACCGCCGCCGGGGCGTTGCTGGTGGCGCTGTACGTGCTCTCCGACTTCGGCGCGGTCTCCATCCTGCGCGCGGAGACCTTCACCCGAGCCATCTTCGTCGCCCTCGAACTGGGCTTCGACCGCACCGGGGCGCTGGTGCTCTCCAGCGTGCTGGTCGCGCTGACCGTGCTGCTGCTGACCGGCGAGACCGCCACGCGTCGCCGCGGAGCCCAGTACGCAGGGCTGTCCGGCGCGCGCCGTCCGGTACCCCGGTTGTCGCTCGGTGCGGCCCGCTGGCCGGCCGTGTCCGCCCTGGTAGCTGTCGCCGTACTGGCGTTGGGTGTACCGGCGGTCAGTTTGGGACGGCGGCTCGCCGCCGGCACGTCCCGTCCTGGGGCCCTGCCCGAGGTGCTCGCCGCAGCCGGTAACTCCCTGACCGTGTCGCTGGCCGGTGCCGCCTTGACCATGGTGCTGGCGCTGCCCCTCGGCCTGCTCGCGGCCCGCGCCCCGGGCCCACTGACCACCGCACTGGACCGGCTGGCGTACCTCGGTCACGCGCTGCCCGGTGTGGTCGTCGGGCTCTCACTGATCTTCTTCGGCATCAATGTGGCGTACCCGCTCTATCAGACGCGGTGGTTGCTGGCCCTGGCGTACGCCACGCTGTTCCTGCCGCTGGCGGTCGGCGCGGTGGCCAGCGCCGCCGCCCAGTCCTCCGCCCGGCTGGAGGAGGTGGCCCGCTCACTCGGTCGCGGGCCGTGGACGGTCCTCCGCACGGTGACCCTGCCGCTGATCCTGCCGGGCATCGGCGCCGGTGCGGCGCTGGTCTTCCTCACCGGCATGAAGGAACTGCCCGCCACCCTGCTGCTGCGTCCCACCGGAACGGACACCCTGGCGACCGAGTTGTGGACCAGCACGGCAGTCGGTGCCTACGCCGCAGCGGCACCCTATGCCGTGTTGCTGGTGGTGATCTCGGCCCTGCCCACCTGGTTGCTGGTCGCCCGCAGCGGGCTGCTCGACAAGGAGAAGCGGTCATGAGCGAGGGTCAGCCGGGCCGGAACGCAGCGAAGCGGAGGGCGACATGAGTGAGGTCGTGGTCAATGGCCTGATCAAGCGGTATGGCCAGGTGAATGCCCTCGCCGGGGTCGATCTCCGCGTACCGTCTGGCCAACTGACCGCCGTACTCGGCCCGTCGGGCTGTGGCAAGACCACCCTGCTGCGCTGCCTGGCCGGATTCGAGCGGCTGGACGCCGGGGAGATCCGCATCGACGGCGTCCTGGTCGCGGGCGGCAGGCGGCACCTTCCGACGCACCGACGCAACATCGCGGTGGTGCCGCAGGAGGGTGCCCTCTTCCCGCACCTGAGCGTGACGGACAACATCGGTTACGGCCTGGACCGGGCGGCCCGACGGTCCGGCCGGATCGAGGAGGTGCTGGCACTGGTGGGGCTCGCCGGGCTCGGCGCTCGCATGCCGCATCAGCTCTCCGGCGGGCAGCAACAGCGGGTGGCGGTTGCTCGCGCCCTGGCGCCCCGTCCGTCGGTGGTGCTGCTGGACGAACCGTTCAGCGCCCTCGACGCGAGCCTGCGCGCGGGGTTGCGCCACGACGTGCGCGAGGCGCTGCGGGCTGACGGCGCGACCGGTGTGATCGTGACCCATGACCAGGGCGAGGCGCTGTCGGTAGCCGACCAGGTGGTGGTGCTCCGCGCGGGACGGGTGGTACAGGCCGCGGCACCGGCCTCGGTGTACCGCGAGCCGGTCAACCTCTGGGTCGCCGAGTTCGTCGGCGACGCGGTGCTGCTGCCGGCGGTCGTCGAGCAGGGCACCGCGCGGACCGCGCTGGGTCTGGTACCGCTCACCGGTGCGGTGCCCGACGGTTCGGTCACCGTGCTGGTGCGTCCCGAACAGGTGCGCCTCACGACCGGCACCGAGGGCGTCACCGCGACCGTCCTGCGCCACGACTTCCACGGCCACGACGCCCTGGTCGGTCTCGGTCTGCCCGACGGCACCCACATCACCGCCCGGATCCTCGACGGCGATGCCGCCGTGGTCCTGGGGGGCGAGGTGACCGTACGCGTGCAGGGCGCGGCCCGGGCCTTCCCGACCGACCCGCCGGTGCGCCCTCCGGCGCCCACTCCGGCGCGGTTGGCCGGGTGAGGTCCGGCGCGCACCGCACGGCACCGGCGCGAAGCGGCCCGGCGGATCGGTGTCGATCGGTCCGCCGGGCCGGTTCGGGTCAGGTCAGTTGACCACGAACAGGAGGCGGTTCGGCGAGCCGCTGCCCGGGCTGGTCACCACGCCGGTGGTGGCGTTGTTGACCAGGTAGCTCTTGACCTGGGCCGGCGAGTACGACGGGTTGGCGCCGAGCACGAGCGCGGCAGCGCCGGCCACGTGCGGCGACGCCATCGAGGTGCCGCTGATGGTGTTGGTCGCGCTGTTGCTGGTGTGCCAGGTCGACGTGATGCTCGAACCCGGCGCGAAGATGTGCACGCAGGAGCCGTAGTTGGAGAAGGAGGAGCGGGCGTCGGTGTTGGTGGTCGAGCCGACGGTGATCGCGGTCGTGGTCCGGGCCGGCGAGTAGTTGCAGGCGTTGGCGTTGGAGTTGCCCGCTGCGACCGCGTAGGTGACGCCGGAGGCGATCGAGTTGCGCACCGCGTTGTCGATCGAGGTGCTGGCACCGCCGCCGAGGCTCATGTTCGCCACGGCCGGCTTCACCGCGTTGGCGGTCACCCAGTTCACGCCGTTGACCACGCTGGTGGTGGTGCCGCCGCCGGAGCAGTTGAGCACCTTCACCGCGACCAGGCGGACGCCCTTGGCCACGCCGTGGGTCGAACCGCCGACGGTGCCGGCGACGTGGGTGCCGTGGCCGTTGCAGTCGGTGTTGTTGCTGTCCACCGTGTTGGTGCCCCAGGTGGCCCGGCCGCCGAACTGGCTGTGGCTGGTCCGGATGCCGGTGTCGATGATGTACGCCCGCACGTTCGAGGCCGTGTTCGGGTAGGTGAAGGTGCCGTTCAGTGGACGGTTACGCTGGTCGATCCGGTCCAGCCCCCAGGTGGCGTTGGTCTGGGTCGCCTGGATCGTGACCACCTGGTCCTGCTCCACGTAGGCCACCGCCGGGTTGGCCGCGAGCCGGGCCGCCTGCTTGGCGGTCATCTTGGCGGCGAAACCGGTCAGCGCGGCGCTGTAGGTGTCGGAGACGCTGCCCCCGTACCGCTTGACCAGGGCGCTGGCCCGGTCCGGCACGGCGGAACGAGCCTTCGACGACCCGGCGGCACCGACGGCGTCGGTGCTCAGGACGACGAGGTAGCTCCCGCTGACCGCGTTCGACGCGCTGGCGCCGCGGATCTCGCCGGTGGGTGCGGCGACCGCCGCGGTGGTGCTGGCCGCTGAGACGGCCGCCGCGGTGGCGACGACGGCGAGCGCCCGGATGAGCTGCCGTCGCGCGGTGGACCCTGAGGACATGGTGCCTCCCTTACCTGGGCGGCCGACCGGGCTTCTGGCCGGGCGGTCCGCACCCTGGACTTGAGTTGGAGAGATGCTAGCGTTAGATCGACAAATATGACAGAGATGTTCGTCGATCGATTTCCAATGTCACGGGCGGTGCCCTCTCGACCCGGTGTCACCAGGCAGGATGACGGTGTGGACGGACACGACATGCTGCTCTCCCCCGCCGGCGTCGAAGCGCTACGGACCGCGTTGACGCGGGCCGACTTCACCGCGAACGGCATCGCCACTCGGCTCGGCGCGCAGGCCACCGGCGGGGTCGCCCGCAACGACTTCCGGGCCGCGCTGCGGGCCACCGTCGACCGGGACCCTCTCGCCACCCTGATCCGGGTGTTCATCTGCGAGCAGACCGAGCCGGAAGCGGCGGTCGCCGCCGCGCTGGCGCCGCTACCGCTCACCGATGCGCTCGCCGCGGGACTTGTCGAACGGCACGACGACGGGCTGCGGATGGGACTGGACCTGGAGCCGTACGGCGACGACTGGTGGGTCATCGCGGACGTGCCGGCCAGCGCCCGCCCCGGCCGCCCGTTGCATGCCGAACACGTGCTCGGCATCGGCGGGGCGACGCAGACGATGATCGGCGCCGCGGTACGGCGACCGGTGGACACCGCACTCGATCTGGGCACCGGTTCGGGCGTGCAGGCGCTGCACCTGGGCACCCACGCGCGGCGGGTCACCGCCACCGACGTGTCCCGGCGTGCGCTGCGTTTCGCCGCCACCACCGCCGCACTCAACGGTCAGGATTGGGAGCTGCTCCGCGGTGACATGGTGGCCCCGGTCGCCGGCCGTCGGTTCGACCTCGTGGTGAGCAACCCGCCCTTCGTGGTCGGGCCCGGCACCACCACCCACGTCTATCGGGACTCCGGCCGGGTCGGCGACGCCATCGGGGCCGAGCTGGCCGCCGCCGCCCCGGGACTGCTCACCGAGGGCGGCACCATGCAGTACCTCGCCAACTGGGTGCAGGTGGCCGGCGAGGACTGGGGCGAGCGGGTCGCCGGCTGGTTCGCCGGCACCGGCCTGGATGCCTGGGTCATCCAGCGCGAGGTCGCCGACCCCATGGCGTACGTCAACCTGTGGCTGACCGACGTCGGGGAGAGCACCGACCCGCAGCGGATGGCCGACTGGCTCGACTGGTTCGATGCGCACAAGGTGGAGGCGATCGGCTTCGGCATCGTCTCCCTGCGCCGGAGCGACCGCGACGACCCGGTGCTACGGGTGGAGGACCTGCGCCAACGGGTGCAGCCACCGATGGGCGATCGGATCGCCGAATGGTTCGACCGGCAGGACTGGCTGCGCGGACGCGACACCGCCAGCCTGCTGGCCACGCGTTACCGGGCCGCCGATGGGCTCCAACTGCGTCAGGAGGCGACGATGGGCTCCGACGGTTGGGCGGTGGACCGGCAGGTTCTCGCCATGCCCGACGGGCTGCGCTGGAGCGAGGAGATCGACCCGCTGGTGCTGGCCCTGGTCGGCGGAGCTGACGGACGGTTGCCGCTGCGGGACCAACTGGCGCTGCTCGCCGCCGCCCACGACGTGGCCACCGAGGAGTTGGCCGAGGCGGCCGGGCCGATCGTGGCGCACCTGGTGGAGCGGGGCTTCATCACGCCGGTGGTCGCCTGATGCGGGCGGTGGTGCAGACCGTCGGCCGGGCCAGCGTGACCGTCGACGGCGAGGTGGTCGGCGCGGTCGACGACGGGCTGCTGGTGCTGCTCGGGGTGACCCACACCGACACCCCGGAGATCGCCCGGACGATGGCCCGCAAGGTGTACGAGCTACGCATCCTGGATGACGAGCGATCAGCGGCGGACATCGCCGCGCCGATCCTCGTGGTCAGTCAGTTCACCCTCTACGGCGACGCCCGCAAGGGACGCCGGCCGACCTGGACCGCTGCCGCACCCGCGCAGGTGGCGGAGCCGCTGATCGAGGAGATGATCCGGGCGCTGCGCCAGCGTGGCGCGACGGTCGCGACCGGCCGGTTCCGCGCACACATGCTGGTGGAGAGCGTGAACGTCGGTCCCCGGACCATCCTCCTCGACCTCTGACGCCACCAGGTGCCGGTCAGCGACCGGCACCGACCACGACGCGGGACGGAGATCAGCCGAAGAGGCCGCGGCGTTGCAGCGACTGACGCAGCCAGCCGTCGAGCTGGGCGGCCAGGTCGGTCGTGGCCGCCGAGGCATGCTCCACGGAGAAGCGGCCGAAGACGTCGCGGCCCTCGGTGAACAGCCCGCCGCGCTTGTCCAGCTCCAGCACCACCTGCACCTGCCGGGGGTCGGTGACGAAGGTGACCTCCAGCTGCTTCATCGCGCCCGCGTACTGCGGTGGCGGGTAGAACTCGATCTCCTGGTAGAACGGCAACGTCTGGTGGACACCGTAGATGTGCCCGCGCTCCACGTCGGCTCGCGCGAACCGGAAACCGAGCCGTAGCAGCGCCTCCAGCAGGCGCTCCTGGGCCGGCAACGGATGCACCGCCACGGCGTCCAGGTCACCCTTGTCGACGGCGCGGGCAACCTCCAACTCGGTACGCAGACCCATGGTCATCCCGTGCAGGTGCTGCCCGTACAGCTCGGTGAGCGGGGTTTCCCACGGCACCTCGAACCGGAACGGAACGTCGTAGCGTTGCCCCGCCTCCAGCCGGAACGGGCCGGTGACCTGCTGGCGCTGGAACTCCTGGTTGGTGACGTACTCGTTGTCGCCGCTCTCCACCTCCACCCGGGTGAGCAGCCCCAGGGCGACGTAGGACACGTCGACCGCGTGGTCGCCGCCGGTGACCGCGATGCTGCCCTCCAGGTGGCCGCCCGGCCGGCAGTTCGGATTCGACAGCACCGTCTCCACCGACGGACCGCCAACTCCCATCGCCTGCATGAGCCGTTTGAAGACCACGATTTCCTCCGTCGCTCGATCGCCCGCATCCGGGCGGTTACGTCGGCCCGACGGCCGACCGCTGGCACGGTAACCGGCATCGACAAGCCGAGGCCGTCGACATGCTGGAGCACCACGCCACCGAGTGCCGACTCAGCAACTGTCGGTTCCCCGATCGCCTCACTCCCGTTTTACGCCCCGACCGCCAAGCTGTTTGTCACCGGCGCAACTGGCCGGCGGACACGGCACGGACGTGGACACGGGGAGAGACTGAGATGGCCCAGCAGATGACGGAGCACCGGACGCACGCCGGCACCGAGGCGGAGCACGGCGTCGACACCCTGACCGACCTGGACGCCACCGACGAGCGCGGCGTCTCCACCGACCTGGTCCGGGCATACCTCAACGGAATCGGTCGGACGAAGCTGCTCACCGCGGTGCAGGAGGTGGACCTGGCGAAGCGGATCGAAGCCGGCCTGTTCGCCGAGGAGAAACTGAACACCTGCATCCCGGTTTCCGAAGAGCTGCGCGCCGACCTGGAACTGATCGCACGACAGGGCCAGGCCGCGAAGAACCACCTGCTGGAGGCGAACCTGCGGCTGGTGGTGAGCATCGCCAAGCGGTACACCGGCCGGGGCATGGCCTTCCTCGACCTCATCCAGGAAGGCAACCTCGGCCTCATCCGCGCCGTCGAGAAATTCGACTACACCAAGGGCTACAAGTTCTCCACCTACGCCACCTGGTGGATCCGCCAGGCCATCACCCGCGCCATGGCCGACCAGGCCCGCACCATCCGCATCCCGGTACACATGGTCGAGCAGGTGAACCGGATGGTCCGCGCCCGACGGGAGCTGGCGGCGTCGCTGGGTCGGGAACCCACGGTCGCCGAGGTGGCCCGCGCGCTCGACGTGCCGGAGTTCCAGGTGATCGAGCTGATCTCGTACGACCGGGAGCCGGTGAGTCTGGACCAGGCTGTCGGCGAGGACGGTGAGAGCGCCCTCGGTGACTTCGTCGCCGCCGTCGACCCGGCCGCCGGACCGGGTGACGCCGCCGCCCATGGCGAGCTGCGCAACGAGGTGAGCATCGTGCTGGCCACACTTTCGCAGCGCGAGCAGGCGGTGATCCGGCTACGGTTCGGCCTCGACGACGGCCGGCAACGCACCCTGGACGAGGTCGGCCGGGAGTTCGGCCTCTCCCGTGAGCGGATCCGGCAGATCGAGAAGGTGACGCTGCTCAAGCTGCGGGCGCCGGAGCGGGCCCAGCGGTTGGAGGCGTACGCCTGCTGACCTGACCAGCGTGGTGTCGGCCCCGGCGGTTGCCGGGGCCGACACCGTCTGCGCCACCTGGCGCGAGTCGAGTCAGGCCCGACCTCCCGGGTGGCACGGCGGCACGTTGTGGTTGATCCGGAAGAGGTTGTCCGGGTCCCAGGTTGCCTTGATCCCGGTGAGCCGCCGGTAGTCCCCGTCGTCGTAGCCGGTCCGCAGTTGGGACGTCGTGACGCGCGGGCCGGAGAGGAAGGCGGGCGTGACGCCGCCGGTGCTCCAGGGGAGCATGGCGCGGTGCAGGTGATCCTGCGCGGCGGCGGCCTCGTCACCGGTGAGCGGGTGGAGTCGGCTGCCGGTGTAGAGGATGAACTCGCCGTCCCGGCGGCCGATCACCGCACGGCTGGTCGCCGAGGGACCGAAGGCGCCGCCGAGGTGGCGCAGTTCGACCAGGTAGTCGTCGTTTCCGGCGGTACCAGCGTGGTCGAGGAGCCGGTCGACCGCCGCCGGGTCGAGCCGGTTGAGCAGAGTGTTGCGGGCCTCGAAGGTGACCGGCCCCGGCGGCTCCCCGTGGATGCTGGCGAGTCCGCTGGCCGGCATCTCGCCGACCGTGTCCAGGGCTGCGGGGGCGGCCACGCGCAGCGGCTGAAGCAGCCGGTCGACGGTGTCGGGATCGCCCAGGTAGGCGATCCGGACGTGCGCGATCCGGCGCCCACGCAACGGCTCCGGCACGCCGTCGAGGTCGGGCATTCGCATCAGCAGGACCGAGGAGGACATCTCCTCGGGGATCGTGGCGCTCCACTCGACGTAGCTTCGGAGCGCGGGCGCGATCGCATCGCCGGTGAACCAGAGGCCGCCCCCGACCAGGTTCGTCAGCGGTATCACCTCGGTGGTCAACGCGGTGACGACACCGAAGTTCCCGCGGCAACCGAGCATGGCCCAGAACAGCTCGGGTTCGGACTCGACGGTGACGGTGCGCTGATGCCCGTCGGCGGTGACCACCTCCAGGGAACGGACCCGGTCGGCGGCGTAGCCGAACCGCCGGCCCAGCAGCGGGATGCCACCGCCCAGGTGGTAGCCGACGACCCCGACATCGGGTGAGGAGCCTACGAGCGGAACGAGCCCGTGCGGGGCGAGGGCGGCCATGAGGTCCTTGGCGAGCACGCCGGCACCGACGGTGACCGTACGATCGGCGGGGTTGACCTCGATGCGTTGCATCCGGCGGGTGCTGATCAGGACGCCGTCAGCGGGGACGCTGGGCCCGTGACCGGTGGCCTGCACGCCGACCGACTGTCCGGTTTCGGTGGCGTGCCGGACGGCGGTGACGACGTCGGTGGGGTGTCGGGCGCCGACCACGAGCGTGGGTCGGTGAACGACCAACTGGTTGTACCCGGCCAGTTCGGAGGCATAGCCGGCCTGACCGGGGGTGAAAATCGGGCCCTGGGTGTCGAGCCGGGTGTTGACGTTCATGTGCCTCTCCTCGAGTGAGGGAACGGACATCCGTCCGTATTTCTAGATTTCTAATGTCCAGATATGAGGTGACAGTGGCGCCGGGACGCCGCGCCCTTCGATCACCTAGCGGTCGTGCAACTCGGCGAAGCGGCCGCGGGTCGCCTCCGGCGTGCCGGGAAAACTCCGCTCGACGTCGGCCTTGAGGTCAGCCAGCGTCCGGCCCGCGAGTTCCTGCCGCCAGGCCAGGTCGGCCCGGCGCATCGCACCGGAGACGAGACACACCTCGCGGTAGTCCACGTCCGGCCGGCCACCGGGCCCCGCGCGCAGGATCTGCTCGCACCGAAACAGCGGGTCCGATCCCTCGATGGCGACCACGATGTCCAACAGGGAGATGGCGGCCGGCCCACGGGCCAACGAGAAGCCGCCGCGCCGGCCGGGCGTGGACGCCAGGATCCCGGCGCGCACGAGACTCTGCAGCTGCTTGTTCAGGTACGCCGGCGGCAGCTGATAGAACTCTGCCAGCCGCGCGGTCGACACACCGCGCTCCGCGCCCAGCCAGGTGAGGTTCAGACAGGTGTGGATCGCCCACTCGACACCCTGACCCAAACGCATATCAGGATGTTACATGTCCAGGTTAAGGTCTGGCAACGCGTCGACCTCACAGCCGGCGAGGGCCGGTGTCGGGGCGTGGCACGGCGGCGGTGCCGATCCGGACGGAGGCGTGCAGCACGGACAGGCCGTCAGGGCGGGCGAGCACCGGGTTCAGCGCCAGTGCCCGTACCCGGGGCTGGTCGTCGGCGAGGCGACCGACCCGCAGCAGCAGATCGGCCAGGGCGGTGCGGTCCACCGGCGCGGCCCCGCGATGGCCACGCAGCAACGGCGCGGCCCGGGGCGCGTCGACCAACTCGGCGGCGTCCCGGTCGGTCAACGGCACCGCCCGCCACGCCCGATCGCCGAGCAGCTCCGTGGCCACCCCACCGAGCCCGAACCCGACCACCGGCCCGAACGCCGGATCCTCGACGAGCTCCACGACACACGCCACCCCGGGCGGCACCATCGGCTGCACCAGGACGTCCGCCCCGAAGGCCACCGTCAGCTCCGTACCGGCGCGGCGCACGGCCGCGGCGTCCGGCAGGTCGAGGCGGACCGCACCGAGGTCGAGGCGATGCCGCAGCCCCGGTGCCGCAGCCTTGAGCGCCACCGGAAACCCGAGCCGGGTGGCCGCCTCGACGGCTTCGTCGACCGAGGCGGCCGGCACCGACTCGACCACGTCGATGCCGTACGCGGCCAGCAACGCCTCCGCGTCGGTGTCCTCCCCCCGCAGCGCCGCCTGCGCCGCCGTCGGGTCGACGTCGGACAGCTCCGGCAGGATTCCGGTGGGCCGGCGTAGCCACTGCGCGTACGCGGTGACCCGGGCCAGTGCCCGAACCGCCTCCTCCACGCTCGGATACGAGGGCACCCCGGCCGGGGCACGACCGACGAGGAAGGTGGCCACCGCCGGCTTGCCGCCGGACAGCGCTGCGGGCAGGGCGGCGCTGAAGTCGGCCTCGGTGCCGGTGAACTGGCCGGGCAGCGGCGGGGCGAAGAGCGCCACCAGCGCGTCGACCGACTCGTCGGCGGCGGTGGCGGCGAGCGCGTCGGCGAACTCGGCGGCGCTGGCCCTCGGCCCGACGTCACGCGGGTAGCCGTCGGCGACGGTGAGACCCTGGGCCGCACAGGCGGTGGCCGCGAGCCCGGTCAGCGCCGAGGAGTTGCCGACCACGCCGATCCGGTTGCCGGCCGGCAGCGGTTGGTTGGCCAGCAGCACACCGGCGTCGAGCAACTCGCCGACGGTGTCCACCCGGATCACCCCGGACTGGGCGAACAAGGCGCTGACGGCGGTGGCATCCGGGCCGGTGGCGTCACCCACCCCCGGCGGGCGGGCCGGTGAGGCCAACGCCACCACCGGCTTGTCCCGGCCGATGCGCCGGGCCAGCCGGGCGAACTTGCGCGGGTTGCCGAAGGTCTCCAGGTACAACATGATCACGTCGGTGCCGGGATCGTCCTGCCAGTACTGCAGAAGGTCGTTACCAGAGACGTCAGCCCGGTTGCCTGCCGAGACGAAGCTGGACAGGCCGAGCCCTCGCCGATCCGCCTCCGCCAGCAGCGCCACGCCGAACACGCCGGACTGGCTGAAGATGCCGACCCGGCCCGGCACCGGCAGTCGCGGGGCGAGGGTGGCGTTGAGGCGTACCGACGGGTCGGTGTTGGCCACCCCCAGGCAGTTCGGGCCGATCACCCGCATGCCCGCGGCGTGGGCCGCGCGGACGAGGGCACGCTGCGCGGCGGCGCCCTCGACGCCCGCCTCGGCGAAGCCGGCCGAGATCACGACCAGGCCGTGCACCCCGGCCGCCGCGGCGTCAGCGACCACCGCCCCGGCGGCCTCCGGAGGCACCGCCACCACCGCCAGGTCGACCGGCAGCCCGGCATCGGCCGCCGACGGGTACGCGGGCAACCCGGCCACCCGCGCGGCGCTCGGGTGCACCGGCACCACCGACCCGGTGAACCCGCCGTCACGCAGGTGCCCGAGCACTGCCGCGCCGACCCCCTGGCCGGTGGCGCTGGCACCGTAGACGGCGACGCCACGCGGGGCGAGCAGCCGGGCGATGGACCGCGCCTCGGTGCGGTGTTCCCGCCCGCGCTGCACCTCCAGGGTCGCCTCGGTCGGCGCGATCGGGAAACTCAGGTGCACCACCCCGTCGGCGAACTGACGCTGGATCTGGTACCCGAAGTCAGCGAAAACCCGCAGCATCTGACCGTTGCTCGGCAACACCTCGGCCACGAAGTTGACGATCCCGGCCCGGCGGGCGGCGTCCGCGAGGTGCTCCATCAGCACCGAGCCGATGCCCCGCCCCTGGTACGCGTCCTCGACGACGAAGGCCACCTCGGCATCGGGTGACTGCGGACCGAGCCGCTCGTAGCGGCCGACGGCGACGATCCGGTCGCCGGCCAGCACCACGAACGCCTCCCGGTCGTGATGGTCGACGTTGACGAAGCGGTGCAGGTCCCGCTCCGGAATCCGCGGGTACGGCGAGAAGTAACGCAGGTAGCGGGTGCGCTCGGAGAACCGGGAATGCATCGCCACGATCGCGGGGGCGTCGGATGGCTCGATGGGTCGCAACTGGACCGTACTGCCGTCGCTGAGCAACACGTCCACGGTTTGTTCTGCTGTGCTCACCTCGGACGGACCTCCCCGGCCGGCTCAGTCAGTCGCGCGGATCGTGCGGATCGAGGCCGAGCAGCGGGAAGACCGCCTTCCGGGTCGCCGCGATCGCCCGGTCCACCGCGCTCGGCTCCCCCGTGGGCTGCCACGGTTCGTACCCCGGGTCGACGTCGTCAGTCATCCGCAGCGGCACGTCGAAACCGGGCCGGCGCGCCATGGCCAGTTCCCGCCAGGCCGGCGGGGTCAGCGTCGCCGGTTCCAGCGGCGCGCCGGTGGCCACCGCCAGCAGATGCGTCCAGGCCCGGGGCACCACCTCGACCAGTGCGTACCCGCCACCACCGGTGGCCACCCAGCGGCCGTCGCACAACTCGTCGGCGAGCGCCCGCAACGCCAGGTAGGTGGCGCGCTGCCCGTCCACGGACAGGTGCAGGTCGGCGAGTGGGTCGACGCGGTGGGCGTCCGCCCCGCACTGGGTGAACAGAAGTTGCGGGCGGAACGCCCGCAACACCGACGGCACGACCGCGTGGAAGGCCCGCTGCCAACCGGCGTCCTCGACCCCGGGGGGCAACGCGATGTTGACCGCGGTGCCCGCGGCGTTCGGACCGCCGGTCTCGTCCGGGAAGCCGGTGCCGGGGAAGAGGGCCAGCGGAGTCTCGTGCAGGCTGACGGTGAGTACCCGTGGGTCGTCCCAGAAGATCTGCTGCACCCCGTCGCCGTGGTGCACGTCGACGTCGACGTAGGCGATGCGCTCGGCGCCCAGGTCGAGCAGCCGGGCGATGGCCACCGCCGGGTCGTTGTAGACGCAGAACCCGGCGGCTCGGGCGGGCATCGCGTGGTGCAGGCCGCCGGCGACGTTGACCGCCCGGCGGGCCGTGCCTCGCCACACCGCCTCGGCGGCGATCACGCTCGCCCCGGTGACCAGCGCGCTGGACTCGTGCATCCCGTCGAAAACCGGGTTGTCCGAAGTGCCCAGACCGAACCCGGCGAAGAGCGGGTCGCGCGGCGCGATCCGCACCGCGTCCAGGTAGCGCGGATCGTGCACCCGGGTGAGCAGGTCGTCGTCGGCGGGCGTCGGCGGCAGCAGCCGCACCCCGGCCCGTTCCAGGATGCCGAGTTCCCGCGCGAGCGCGATGGTCAACTCCACCCGGACCGGATCCAGCGGGTGGTCACCGAGGTCGTAGGCGAGCAGCGAGGGGTCCCAGACCACCACCGTGTCGTCGGACATCCACCCATGGTCGCACGAGGACCGACTGGCGGCCCGCCCACCAGGCCGGATGCCGGCCAGGCACCGGGCCGCTCACGCGTCGGACCGGTCAGGCTCGGGGCCGGTGGCCACCGGCCGGTCCGGGTCGGCGACCCAGTGGCTCCATGATCCGACGTAGAGCGCGGCGTCCGCCCGGCCGGCGAGATGCAGCGCGAGCACCGCCTGGGCCGCGGTCACCCCCGAGCCGCAGTACGCAGCGACCGGAGCCTCGCCGGTCACGCCGACAGCGGCGAAGCGGTCCCGCAACGCCTCGACGGTCGGGAACCGGCCCTCGGTGACGTACTCGGGTGCGGGCAGGTTTACCGCGCCGGGGATGTGACCGGCAACGGGGTCGATCGGCTCGTGCTCGCCCCGATAGCGGGGCGCGGCCCGCACGTCGATCAGGACGCCGTCACCGGCCGCCAGTCGGGCGGCGTCCGCCGCGTCCAGCACCGGGAGCGCCCCCGGGCGGACCGTCACGTCGCCCTGCGCCACGACGGGCGGGTCGATGCTCACCGGCAGGCCGGCCGCCGTCCAGGCCGGGAAACCGCCGTGCAGCAGCCGGACGGATCGGTGCCCCGCCCAGCGCAGCGTCCACCAGGCCCGGGCCGCCGACATCCCGTCACCGCCGTCGTACACCACCACGGGGTGACCGGCCCGCACGCCGGCCGCCCGCAGTGCCGCCTCCAACTCGGCCGGATCGGGAAGCGGATGGCGCCCGGCCGGGCCGGGAGCGCCGCACAGCGCGGTGTCCAGGTCAACGTAAGCCGCGCCCGGCAGGTGCCCCTTCCGGTAGTCGTCCCGGCCGGGCGGCCCGGCCAGGCGCCAGCGGACATCGAGCAGGGTCGGCGGGTCGATGGCGTCGAGTTCGGCGGCGAGCCGCTCGGCTTCAACCAAAAGATCATCAGTAGCGGACATGGCCTTCAGTCAACACCATGAGTGACATTGCCGACGGCTCGGAGACAGACGTCGGGGGTGCGGCAGGGTACCATCGGCCTCTGGAGGGCCGCTGACACCATGAAGTCTCACGACCTGGTCGATACGACCGAAATGTACTTGCGTACGATCCTCGAACTTGAGGAAGAGGGTGTGCCTCCCCTGCGCGCCCGGATCGCAGAACGGTTGCGCCAGAGCGGCCCGACGGTCAGCCAAACCGTCGCCCGGATGGAACGCGACGGCCTGCTCACGGTCGAAGGTGACCGGCACCTGAGCCTCACCGAGCGGGGGCGCAGCACCGCCGTCTCAGTGATGCGCAAACACCGCCTCGCCGAGCTGCTGCTGGTCAACGTGATCGGAATGCCCTACGAGGAGGCCCACGAAGAGGCCTGCCGCTGGGAGCACGTGATGAGCGACGCGGTCGAGAAGCGGGTCTACGACCTGCTCAACCGGCCCACCCGGTCGCCGTACGGCAACCCGATCCCGGGCCTGGAGGAGTTGGGCTCACCCGGTCATCCCGAGCCCGAGCCGACCGACGGCGAGCGCAACCTGGCCTTCCCCGGCCTCACCGGCCCAGTCGTCGTACGCCGGATCTGCGAGAGCGTGCAGACCGACGCCGAGGTGCTCCGGCAACTGCACGCGGCCGGTGTCGACCCGGGTGCCACGGTGACCGTGGCGCAGGAGCGCGACGCGGTGTCGATCGACCGCTCCGGCGAGAGCGTCCGGCTGCCCCGCGAGATCGCCTCCCGGGTCTTCGTCGCCGCCGCCTGACCACCGAGGGACCGCGCCTGGTGCGGTCCCTCAACTCACGTACGGGCAGTGGCGACAGCCCCGGCCGCAGCAGGTGCCGCGGCGGGCGAGGAATCCGGCGGTGAGGACGAACAGTCCGCTGTCCGGGTCAAGGTAGCCGGCGTCGCCCGCGGCCAGCGCGGCGGCGTGCACGGCGAGGATGCGCTGCCGGCCGGGGTGGTCGAGCGACAACCGCGACGGGTGCGGCTCGGTCAGAGGCCGTGCCGCCCGAGGTCGTCCTTCTCCGCTCATCCCGGGCAGTCTAGATTTCCCCCGAATGGTGTCCGTCCGCACTGGCCCCGCCCATCGACGGGACAGCGGATGACGTCGATGAAGGAGACAGCATGGCGCAGTACGCAGTCCTCATCTTCTCGCCGGCGCCGGCCGACCCGATGGACCTCACCCCCGACTACCTCGCCCTGCTGGAGCGGTACCCCGCGCAGGTCACGGAGTTGGGTGGGCGGATCGTCACGGGCTTCGCGCTGCAACCGAGCACCACCGCCACCGCGGTACGTGGCGACCTCGTCACCGACGGCCCGTTCATCGAGGCCAAGGAGGTCGTCGCCGGATTCTTCGTCCTGGAAGCGCCCGACCTGGACACCGCGGTACGGATCGCCAAGCTGAACCCGGCCACCATTCACGGCGGGGTGGAGGTCCGTCCGCTGTTCACGCCGCCCGTCGAGTGAGCGGCGGCGAGCGCAGCACCGTGCCGGCCACAACCGCCGAGGTCGAACGGGCAGTGGCGGAGGCGCACCGCCACGAATGGGCCTTGGTGCTCGCCGCCACGGCCCGCGTCGCAGGTGACTTCGACCTCGCCGAGGAAAGCGTCCAGGAGGCGTACCTGGCGGCGCTCGGCGCGTGGGCCCGAGACGGCGTACCGGACCGACCCGGTGCCTGGCTCACCGCGACGGCCCGACGAAAGGCCCTCGACGTGCTGCGCCGCCGGCAGGTGCTCCGCGCGAAACTGCCCCTGCTGCTCGAACCGGACGCCACCGAACCAGACGTCCCGGACGAGATCGCCGTGCCGGACGACCGGCCGCGGCTGGTCTTCACCTGCTGCCATCCGGCGCTTGCCCGGGAAGCCCAGGTGGCGCTCACTCTGCGCCTGGTCTGCGGGGTCAGCACCGGCGACATCGCTCACGTCTTCCTGGTTTCCGAACCGACGATGGCGGCACGCATCACCCGAGCCAAGAAGAAGATCACCGCCGCCCGGATTCCCTACCGGATCCCCGAAGCCGCCGAACTGCCCGAACGGCTGGACTCGGCGCTCGCCGTCGTACACCTGCTCTACACCACCGGACACACCGCGCCCGCCGGCGGCGACCTGGTCCACGCCGACCTGGTCGACCGGGCGCTGCACCTGGCCCGGATGCTGGCCAGCCTGATGCCCGACGAGCCGGAGGTACGCGGACTGCTCGCGCTGCTGCTGCTCACCGACGCCCGGCGGGCCACCCGCACCGACACCGACGGCCGGCTGGTGCGACTGGAGGACCAGGACCGTTCCCGATGGGACCGGGACGCCATCGCCGAGGGCCGCCGCCTGGTCCTCGGCGCGTTCCGCACCGGACGGCCCGGCCGGTACGCGTTGCAGGCCGCCATCGCATCGCTGCACGCCCTCGCGCCCCGCTACGAGGCGACCGACTGGCCGCAGATCGTCCGGCTCTACGACGCCCTGCTGGACCGCTGGCCGTCACCGGTGGTCGCGTTGAACCGGACCGTGGCGGTGTCGATGGTGGACGGACCGACCGTGGCGCTGGCCGAGGTCGACGCTCTCGCCCAGGACCCGCGACTGGCCGGCTATCACTACCTGCCGGCGATCCGAGCCGACCTGCTGCACCGGCTCGGCCGCGACACCGAGGCGGCGCAGGCCTACCGGACCGCGATCGACCTGGTCGACAACGACGCCGAACGCGACTTCCTCGCCACCCGCCTGGGCGAACTCACCCGCTGACCGCCAGCCCCGGGGGCCGGAAGGTCGCCCGGTAGTCGCGGGGGCTGACGCCGACGAGTTGCCGGAAGCACGTTCGGAAGGCGGTCGGCGAGGTGAACCCGACCAGTTCGCCGATCCGCTCGACCGGCTGGTCGCTGCGTTCCAGCAGGTGCTGGGCCCGACGGACCCGGTGCCGGCTGAGCCACCGCATCGGCGTGGTGCCGGTCTGCTCGCGGAAGTGCCGGCTCAACGACCTCGGACTCATCGTCGCGTACGCGGCGATCTCGGCCAGGGTCAGCGGGCGGTGCAGGTTCTCGGTCAACCACTCCAGCAGCGACGCCAGGTTGTGCCCGGCCGGTGCGGGTGGCTCGTACGCGATGAACTGCGCCTGCCCCCCGGCCCGTTCCAGCGGCATCACGCAGCTACGGGCGGTCTCGGCGGCGACGGCCGCACCGTGGTCGCGGCGTACCACGTGCAGGCAGAGGTCGAGCCCGGCGGCCGCACCGGCCGAGGTGAACACCGACTCGTCCTCGACGAACAGCACCTCCGGGTCGACCACGACAGTCGGGTACCGGCGGGCCAACTCGGACGCGGCCGCCCAGTGGGTGGTGGCCCGCCGGCCGTCGAGCCGACCGGCAGCGGCCAGCACGAAGGCACCGGTGCAGATCGAGAGCAGTCGGGCCGGGCTGCCGGCCAGCGCCGCGCGGAGCGGCTCCGGCAGCGGCGTGTCCAGGTCGGCCATCCCCGGCACCACCACCGTGTCCGCCTCGGTGAGCAGAGACAGGTCGTACGGCACCCGCAGCCCGAGCGCGCCGGCCCGGACCTCGTCGGTCGCCCCGCAGACCCGAACCTGGTACGCGGCACCGCCGTCGGCCAGCCGGGCGCGGCCGAACACCTCGACCGGCACAGACAGGTCGAACGGGACCACACCGTCGTACGCGACAACCACCACCCGGTGCATCCGCCCATTCTGGCGAGAACCCGTCGGTCGATGGCTCGCCGGCCCCTGCTCGACACCGCCGCCGGCACCTAGATTCACCGCTCATGAACATCGTCGTGCCGCTGCTCATCGGCGTCCTCTACGTCTGCCTCAACTCGTTGATCCGGGAACCGCACCGCCGCCGCTTCAACGCCATCATGATCGCGGGGGCGGGCGCGGCGTACCTCAGCGGTGGAGGGCTCGGTGCGTGGGAGTTCCCGTTCGTGGCCGTGCTGGCCTACGTGGCCTTCCGGGGGCTGGAGTCGTGGCGGTGGATCGGCGTCGGCTGGCTGCTGCACACCGGCTGGGACATCGTGCACCACCTGAAGGGCAACCCGATCATCCCGTTCGCCCACGATTCGTCGTTCGGCTGCGCGATCTGCGACCCGGTCATCGCCCTGTGGTGCCTCACCGGTGGCTGGTCGGTGCGGGACCTGCCCCGCCTGCTGTCGGCACCGCCCGTCGTCGCTACCCGAACCAGGTGATCCCCTGCCCGGGACGTGGATCACACGTGGACCACAGCAATGCGCTGGTCCTTCGGCCGGTCCGGCTCCTCGACGAGTCGGCACAGGTCGTCCGGGTCGCTGGTCAGCAACACCACGGGACGCGTCAACTCCAGGGCCGTCGCGGCCACCACCGCATCGATGGCGCACCGATGCCCCGACAGGCCAGTTGCGCCGAGAAGTTCGCCCGCACGACGACCGAGTTCCGCACTCACCGGCTGCACGGTGATCCGAAACAACACCCGGTGCACGGGAGCGTCGCGAGGGCCGCCTCGCAGCACTTCGGTCAGGGCCAGCGCGCTGGCGATCACTTTGGCGCGGCGTTCGTGGGCGGTCTGCAGGTCCCCGACACGCACCAGGGTGACGGAGTGCCCCGAGGGCGCTACCTTCTGGCATGGACTGCTACGTGTGCCGCAGCGAGGAACGGTTCGACACTCTGCCGCCGCGGGAACGCGTTGACGCCGACCAGCACTGGCGGGTGGCGCACGCGTTCGACAGCCGGCTGCCCGGCTGGCTGGTGCTCGTACCCCGCCGGCACGTCACGTCGATCGCCGAACTGACCGACGCCGAGGCGGCCAGCCTCGGCACCTGGCAGGTCCGGCTCTCCCGGGCGCTGACCGCCGTCACCGGTTGTGTGAAGACCTACGTGATGCAGTACGCCGAACAAGCCGGCTTCGCGCACGTCCATTTTCACGTGGTTCCGCGCCTGGCGGACATCCCACTCGATCACCGTGGCCCGCGCGCCTTCGCCTACCTCCACGCGCCACCCGACGAACGTGTCCCCGAGTACGACATGGACGCCGTCGCCGTCGAGGTGCGCGCACACCTCACTACCGAATCCACCCCATGAAGCGCGGTGCAGCACACCAACCGGCACCTCACGCGCTCAGCAATAAGCGGACTAGAAGAATCTTGGTACGGAAGCGCCCTTGGGAGGGCAGTTTCGGTCCATGATCTCAACGAACGACAGAGCCCCGGGCGGTGATCGCCCGGGGCTTGTCGCTTTCGTCAGCTGCAGCCGCTGGTGGAGCCGCAGCCCTCGCAGACGTAGCAGCTACCGGCCGGGCGCATCTTCGTACCGCAGGTGAAGCAGAGCGGTGCGTCGGCGGCCTTGCCGATCACGGCCTCCAGCAGCTCGGTGCTGGAACCGACCGACGGTGCCGGCTTGACGGCGGCGACGTCGGCGAGTTCCTGAGCCGGCTGGGCGACCGGGCCGGGCTTCGGCTCCTCCGGCTTGCTCTCCACCGGGGCGGAGGCGGCCATCGCGGTCAGGTCGGTGCCGTTCGCCTCGGCCTCGGCCTCGGCGGCGAGCTGGGCGGCCCGCTCCTTGGCGGTGAAGATGCCCAACTCGGCACGACGCTCGTAGGGCAGGAAGTCCAACGCCAGGCGACGGAAGATGTAGTCCATCACCGAGGCGGCCATCCGCACGTCCGGGTCGTCGGTCATGCCGGCCGGCTCGAAGCGCATGTTGGTGAACTTGCTGACGAACGTCTCCAGCGGCACGCCGTACTGCAGGCCGATGGAGATGGCCACCGAGAAGGCGTCCATCACCCCGGCCAGGGTGGAACCCTGCTTCGACATCTTGAGGAAGACCTCGCCGAGACCGTCGTCCGGGTACGACGAGGCGGTGAGGTAGCCCTCGGCCCCGCCCACCGAGAAGGAGATGGTCTCCGACGGGCGCTTCTTCGGCAGCCGCTTGCGCACCGGGCGGTACTCGACGACCTTCTCCACCACCGGCGCGACGGCAGTGGCGGTCGTCTCCGGTTCGGCGGCCTTCTTCTTCGCCGCCGAGAGCGGCTGGCCGACCTTGCAGTTGTCCCGGTAGATGGCCAGCGCCTTGAGACCGAGCTTCCAGCCCTCGAAGTAGATCTTCTCGACGTCCTCGACGGTGGCCTGCTCCGGCATGTTCACCGTCTTGGAGATGGCGCCAGAGATGAACGGCTGGACCGCCGCCATCATCCGCACGTGACCCATCGGCGCGATGGAACGCTCCCCCATGGCGCAGTCGAAGACCGGGTAGTGCTCCGGCTTGAGGCCGGGAGCGTCCACCACGTGACCCTGGTCGGCGATGTGCTCGACGATCGCCTCGACCTGCTCCTCCGGGTAGCCGAGGGAGCGCAGGGCGCGCGGCACGGTCTGGTTGACGATCTGCATCGAGCCGCCGCCGACCAGCTTCTTGAACTTGACCAGCGCCAGGTCCGGCTCGACACCGGTGGTGTCGCAGTCCATCATCAAGCCGATAGTCCCAGTAGGTGCGAGTACTGCGGCTTGGGAATTGCGCCAGCCGAACTTGTCACCGATCTTGTTGCCTTGGGTCCACTGCTTGGTGGCCTCCCGCTGGATCGCGGTCGCCACGGTGCCGGCCGGCTTGATCTCGTCGTTCGCAGCGGCGTGCTTGCGCATCACCCGCTTGTGCGGCTCGGCGTTGCGGGCGTAGCCGTCGTACGCGCCGACGACACCGGCCAGCTCGGCCGAACGACGGTACGCCGTGCCGGTCATCAGCGAGGTGATCGCCGCAGCGACCGAGCGTCCCTGGTCCGAGTCGTACGGCAGGCCGGAGGCCATCAGCAGGGCACCCAGGTTGGCGTACCCGATGCCGAGCTGCCGGTACGCCCGGGTGGTCTCACCGATCTTCTCGGTCGGGAAGTCGGCGAAGCAGATCGAGATGTCCATCGCGGTGATGACGAACTCGACGCTCTTGACGAACTTCTCCACCTCGAAGCCACCGTCGGCGCGGAGGAACTTCATCAGGTTCAGCGAGGCCAGATTGCACGAGGAGTTGTCCAGGTGCAGGTACTCCGAGCAGTTTCGGACAACGACGCCATTGGCAATGTACGAGTGGTTGCGCGGCTCGGACAGGTTATACGTGGTCTCGACGCCGTCGAACTCGCGCTTCACCAGCGTCGCAGTCTGGTCCGTGCGGTAGAAGCGGTGCTCTCGCAGCCAGCCAGCGAGCCGCTCCGCCTTACGCGGGTGGGTGAACCCGATCGCGGCGACGAAGGTGGGGATGTTCGCTCCGGAAATCCGGAGATCGTAGAGCTGCCCGCCCGTGTACTCCCGTGACTCGCCCTGCACCGTGGTGTAGCTGAACCCGGTATCCCCCGGCCGACGGGTCGCGTAGATCCGACTGCCAACCCCGAAGCAGCTCAGCATCCGCTGCACGTCGCGAAGCAGCTCGATGGAGACCGAGCCGAGTCCGACGTAGCGGGTGGCGTTCGCAGTCTCGCCGGCACAGCCATCCGCGTCGAACAAGCCCCGGAGGAACTCCGCCTGAATCTCCACTGGGGCTTCCAGAACGGCCGCCGGGATCCGCTTATCGGCGGCCTTGCCGGTGCTGACCCCGAGCCCGCCCAGAAAGTCCACCACCGCTGCCCGACCGGCGCGCAGCTGGACGGTGCCGTTCGGCTGCTCTGACGGCTTCGGCGTGAACCCAAGGATCTCTGCGAGTTGCGCCTGGTGCCGGGGCAGGACCGCATCCCGGTCCTCGCTGCTGTAGATCCAGGTGGCGACCGGGTTGTCACCACGTGTCTGACTCCCGAGGCGCAGGCAGCCGTCACCGGTGAGCCAGCCCAACAGGTGAGCGAAATCCTCGGTCCACTTCTCCGGCAGCCGGGACTCCCGCTGCCACTTGGTGGCCACGACATCGCCTGGGGTAACCGACGTGCCGGGTCGCATGGCGAACGCGCGGGAAGCGGCTACCGCCGGGGTGGGTAGGTTGAGCGGCAGGATCCGATCCTCGCTGGTCAACTCCCGCGCCTCAACGTAGCCGCGGTTGGTGGTCCAGATCCGGTGGTTCGGCGTGCAGCGCAGTACCATGCCGTTGCTGAACTCCAAGCGCAGGATCTCATTCGTACCCGTGATCATCAATGCTTCGGGAGTGGTCAGCTCAATCCGATCGGCGGGTGCCTCGGGGTTGGTCGCGTCGTGGGTGTAAACACCGAACGTCTCCCCAAGTCGCGCCCGGTCGATCAGTGCGTCGAACCGGATGAGGCCCTTGTCGGTGTGTACGAGCGTGTCTGCGGTGAAGCACGGGTTCGACGCGGTGATCCGGCCGGTTTCCGGGCAGGTGTGCCAGTCGTTGATGGTGTCGTCGTACTGCAGGCCGGGGTCGGCGCACTCCCAGGCGGCCTGGGAGATGGTGCGGAACAGCTTCTTCGCGTCGACGGTGTCGATCACCGAGCCGTCGAGCCGGCCACGCAGGTCGAACGGGCCGTCGTTCTCCACCGCCGACATGAACTCGTCGGAGACCCGGACCGAGTTGTTGGCGTTCTGATACTGAACGCTGACGATGTCGGAACCGCCCAGGTCCATGTCGAACCCGGCGTCGCGCAGCGCGCGGATCTTGTCTTCCTCGCGGGCCTTGGTGATCACGAACTCTTCGATGTCGGGGTGGTCGACGTCGAGGATGACCATCTTGGCCGCGCGCCGGGTGGCACCGCCGGACTTGATGGTGCCGGCGGACGCGTCCGCGCCGCGCATGAAGCTGACCGGGCCGGAGGCGGTGCCGCCCGAGGAGAGCAGTTCCCGGGAGGAGCGGATCCGGGACAGGTTGACCCCGGAGCCGGAGCCGCCCTTGAAGATCAGCCCCTCCTCCTTGTACCAGTCCAGGATGGAGTCCATCGAGTCGTCAACGGAGAGGATGAAACAGTTGTGCACCCGCAGGTTGCCGGCGAGGAACTCGCCGCTCTCGGTCTGGATGTCGTAGACCTCCATCGAGCCGAGCGGCTCGATCCGGTCGATCTCCAGCCGCTTCACATCGGCGGCGGGCCGGCCCGGCTTGGCGAAGCTGGCTTCGAGCTTGGCCATCTTCTCCGCGCCGACGAAACCGATGTGGGTGGCGAACAGGTCCCGGTCACCGTCGTTCTGGATCCGGACGGACCAGCAGCCCTTGCGGTCCGGGCGCGGGTCGGCCTTGAACGACACCCGGGAGAAGATCCCGAAGCGCAGCAGCAGGCTCTGCACGCCGCGGATCAGTTCTTCCGAGATCATGTCCACCGCGACGAGCGTCGACCGCTCGCGCGCCGCGACGTAGCCCTCGGCCTGGAAAATGCTGCGCAGGTACGCCGCGACGACCGGCAACGGCGCAGTGAAGAGCCGCTCCGGCACCTCCATCTCGGTGCCACGGGTCAGCAGGTCCCACTTCTGCACGAACGGGCGCAGGTGCTCGCCGTAGAGGCGGGTACGCCGGCAGTCGAGGTTCTCGTCCTGGGTGGTCACCGGGCGTTCCTTGCGGTGCGCGTCGGGGAAGACCTCGTCCAGGGTGGTGGTGACCCAGTCCAGCTCGTCGTCGTCGACGGTCATCGCCTCGATCGTCAACGACCGGTTGGTGCCGTGGTCGTACTGGCCGACGAACCCATCGAACTGGAGCCATCCGGCGAGCGCGGCCTCGCGGATCTCCCGCAGGTCCAGTTCGCTCTCGCCGTAGGCGTACGTGCGGTGCCAGTCGAGCTTGTCGCCGGGATTGAGGGTGCCGGCCTCGACCCAGTGTCCGGTGCCGGGGCCAGTGCTCTTCCACACCACGTGGTCGGGCGTGACGTCGAGCGTGTAGCCCGCCTTGGTGTGCAGCCGGAGGACCTCGCGCACCCCGTTGGCCTTGACGGCGACGATGCTGGTCAGACCGTTGGCGTCGTACACCTTGGTCCCGACGGCGTTCTCCTCGACCAGCTTGCCGATCGGCACCAGCCCGGCCGGCGTGCTGACCAGGGAGTCGTACGGGAGACACGCGCTGACCTGCTGCGGCGAGGGCGTGCCGACGTTGAACCAGACCGGGGAGTTGAAGCTGAACACCTGGTGCAGCAGCATCCAGGTCAGCTCGTGGGCGAAGACCTCGGCGTCGGCCGGGGAGGCGAAGTAGCCGTACTCCTCACCGGCGGTGCGGTAGGTGGTGACCACCCGGTCGATCAGCTGCTTGAGCGACCACTCCCGTTCCGGGGTTCCCACCGCCCCCCGGAAGTACTTGGTGGTCACGATGTTGGCCGCGTTGACGCTCCAACTCTCCGGGTATTCCACCCCGCGCTGCTCGAAGTTGATCGAGCCGTCCCGCCAGTTCGTCATCACGACGTCGCGGCGTTCCCAGGCGACCTCGTCGTACGGGTGCACGCCCTCGGTCGTCCAGACCCGCTCGATCTTGAGCCCCGCGCCTGCCTTGCTTCGTGACCTGCTTGTCGTCACACCATCCCCCGGCATCTCATCCGCCCCCTCGTCCGCGCGGGTCCGCCGCGCGATCCGACTGTCACTGGTACTGCTCAGACATTCACTGCGCGCCGGCCGGCTCGGCTCCGGCACCGTCGCGGGCGCGCGCGGCTGCTCTCAGCGTCTCGATCTCCCGCTCGAAGTCGGCGAGTGAGTCGAACGACCGGTAGACGCTGGCGAACCGCAGATAGGCGACCTCGTCCAGGTCCCGCAGCGGGCCCAGGATGGCCAGCCCCACCTCGTGGCTGGGAATCTCGGCGGCCCCCTTGGCCCGGACGGTCTCCTCGACCCGCTGCGCCAGCAGCGCGATCGAATCCTCGTCGACCGGCCGGCCCTGGCACGCCTTGCGCACCCCGCCGATGATCTTCGTCCGGCTGAACGGCTCGGTCACACCGCTGCGCTTGACCACGGCGAGCACCGCCTCCTCGACGGTGGTGAACCGCTTGCCGCACTCGGGACAGGCCCGCCGTCGCCGGATCAGCTGGCCGTCGTCGGCCTCCCGCGAGTCGACCACCCGGGAGTCGGCGTGCCGGCAGTACGGACACCGCATCGCGCGACCTCCTTGATCGACCAGGGTCCAGCCGACCCACTCCCGGGCACGCCTCAGCAAGCCGGACCCATCCCCGCAGGATGGCCCCGGCTCGGCGGTGCGGGAGTGCGGTCGGTAGTCGAACCCAACCTGTAGGCAACTTACGCCCATGTGACTACTACATCTAGGGGTTGACCGTATGTCGCTGACGATCCGGGGTCAAGTTGGCCGGCGTGTCCGGCGCGTCACGGTGAACCTCACCGGCACCAGCATGGTTTCGCAACCGGAGAGCCCAACGCGGACCGGCGGCGCGGGTTACCACCCACCGGTCGCCGCGCCGACAATTCCTTTCGACTCGAACAGTCGTACTATTTGTCAGGCAGGCCGGAGGAGGTGCTGGATTTCCGCGCCAACACGCCACAACAGGTCGTACAGATGTTTGAAAAAGACCGATCTCACCTATACGGTCATGAACAGCCGGAGGCGACCATGGTCGACCCACCGGTCAACAGATCACCGTGCGCACCACGAGCCGCCGAGGCACTCAGCGCCGACCAGGGAGGACGGACGTGACCGAGGACCGGGCCAACCGGCCACAGAGCCCGCAGCAGAGCATCGAGGCGGGTCCCCAGGCCGCCCGACGCCGCAGCGTCGCCCGCGCCCGTTCCGGCCAGCCGGCGGTGCGCCCGGTGACCTCGGTGGTCAGCGGCTTCCCCGAACCGGCCACGGTAGATCTGACCGCTCGACAGCGGCGCATCCTGGACTTCATCCGCACCTGGGTCGAGCGCCACGGTTACCCGCCGAGCGTGCGCGAGATCGGTGAGGCGGTCGGGTTGGTTTCCCCCTCCAGCGTCGCCTACCAGCTGAAAGAGCTGGAGAAGAAGGGCTTTCTGCGGCGCGACCCGAACCGGCCGCGCGCGGTCGACGTCCGTTCTCCGAGCGACGTGGACGACGAGCTCAGCCGCTCTCAGCGGCCCACCCCGGCCTATGTGCCGATGCTCGGCCGCATCGCCGCCGGTGGGCCGATCCTCGCCGAGCAGTCGATGGAGGAGGTCTTCCCACTCCCCCGCGAGCTGGTCGGCGAGGGCGAGGTCTTCATGCTTCAGGTCAAGGGTGACTCGATGCTCGACGCGGCGATCTGCGACGGCGACTGGGTGGTCGTCCGGCAGCAGCCGACCGCGGATTCCGGTGAGATCGTCGCCGCCATGCTCGACGGCGAGGCGACCGTGAAGACCTATCGCCGCCGTGACGGCCACGTCTGGCTGATGCCGCAGAATCCGGCTTTCGATCCGATCCCCGGCGACGACGCCACCATCATGGGCCGGGTGGTGGCGGTGCTACGCCGCATCTGACCCGGCCGATCCAGGACCGGTGCTGACCCGAGGTCGGTACCGGTCGCCAGGTCAGTACCGGTCGCCCCGGTAACCGTAGTTGCCGCCACGCACCTGGCCGTGCGGCTCGCCGTCGTCCTCCCGGTAGCGACCGGAACGTCGCCCCCGGTAGTCGGGCTCGGCCGGGCCACCCCGTCGAGGTGGCTCCGCGCGGCCGCTCCCGCCCGGCTGTCCGCCGGCGCGTCCACCGCCGCCGCCGTAGACACCGCCACCGGAACGTCCGCCGCCGCTGGCCGGTCGACCGCCGCCGGGCCTGCCGTAGACGGGGGCACCCTCGCCGGGCCGGCCACCGCCGTACACACCACCACCGCCGCCCTGACCTGGGCGGGCACCGTTGCCGCCGTAGACACCGCCCGGGCGGGCGCCACCACCGGGCCGTTCGCCGGCCGGCGAGCCGCCGTAGACGCCATTGCCCGACGCCCCGCCGTACACCCCGCCCCGGCCCGGCGCCGGGCCGTTTCCGTCGCCTTTGCGGCCCGGAGCATCGGCGTCATCGTCACCGTCGCGCTTCCGGCCGCTGGGTGCCGGACGCTTGCGGGCGCGCAGGATGCCGAAGATGCCCGCGCCGACCAGCAGGGCTCCGATCACACCGACCCCGGCGATCAGGTACATGATGTCGGTCGGGGTCAATCCGTCGAGGAACGACTGCCCGGATTTCCGCGCGGCGTCAGGGTCGTTGGCCAGGGCCTTCGGACCCTCCGTGGAGGGGGTGTAGCTGAGGATGTTGACAGGGTCGTCATCCTCCAGATGGCCGGCGTCGGAAACGGTCAGGAACGTCTTGCCGTCGGTCGAGTAGGCGATCGCCTCGCCGAACGGGTCGGCCAGGGCGGTGACCCGAGGCGTGGCGGTGGTGATGGCGCCGACGATGTCGCCGTTCTGGACGTCGTACTCGAAGGCGTCGGCGTAGGTACGCAGGACCACCCGCGAACCGTCCAGGGATCGGGCCGCACCGGTGATCGCGACTCGACCGAAGGTGCTCAACGGGTTCTCGGTGTCTGTCCTCGGCAGTTCGACGTCGCCGAGCTTCTTCATCGGCACCGGCTCGGTGTCGCCGGTCTTGAGCGGCCCGTCCGGGGTGAAGATCTCGGCCTTGCCGGCGGTGACCTTGGTAATGATCAACGGCATCTTGTCGTCGCCGATCAGCAGCGCCTCGGCGTCGCGCGGCTTGCCGTCCGGGTAGGACAGCCGGTGCAGCTTCGGTTGGCTGCCACCGCCGACCGGCATGCTCCAGACCGCCACCTGCTTGCGACGCTCACGGCTGGTCACGTTGTCGCCGGTGTCGGCGATCCACAGCGTCTTACCGTCCGGTGAGACGGCGAGATCCTCGGTGTCGTACGGTCCACCGCCGGAGTAGGGGACCTCGCGAACGACCTGGCAGTCCTTGTTGAGGTAGAAGACGCGCTTACGGTCGTCCCGCTCGCTGCTGTCATTGATGACGATGTAGCCGTTCTTGGTCACCACCAGGCCGGAAAGTTCACGCAGCCGCGGGTCGGTGATCGAGCACTGCTTCTTACCCGCCGCCATGACCGGAGGCCCCATGACGGCGGCCGGAGGGGCCGCCGCCACGGGAGATGCTGCCTTGGCGGGCGTCGAGCCGGGCGCGACGAGCGCGGCACCGGCGACCGCCACGGTGGCCCCGACCAGGCCGAGGGCAGCCGTGACGGAGGAAACAGTGCGGAGCATGAAAGAAGTGTCGCATGCCGCAGGTTTCCTTCGGGTGACGCGGCAGTCCGGTCACGACTGACGGTCACCCGGCGGTACGGACCGCCTGCGCTGTGTCGTGGTACGGGGCCAGTTCGGCCGCGAGTGCCTCGTTGACCCGTACGTGCAGCATCGTCCCCTCCGGTAGGTGGGCGGTGCTGAGCACCTCGCCCTGCCGGTGCAGCCGGGCCACCAGGTCGCCCCGGTCGTACGGCAGCACCACGCGTACCTCGACCGCCGGGCGGGGCAACCGCCGCTCGATCGTCTCACGGAGGTCGTCGAGGCCCCGGCCGCTGTGCGCGGAGACGAAGACCGCCTCGGGCCAGAGACGCTTGAGTCGGAGCAGGGTCTCCTCGTCGGCAGCGTCGATCTTGTTGACGACGAGCAGCTCTGGCAGCCGGTCGGCGCCGACCTCACCCAGCACTTCGCGGACGGCCCGGACCTGCTCCTCCGGATCGGGGTGTGCGCCGTCGACCACGTGCACGACCAGATCCGCCTCGGCGACCTCTTCCAACGTCGACCGGAACGCCTCGACGATCTGGTGCGGCAGGTGCCGGACGAAACCCACCGTGTCGCTGAGGGTGTAGACCCGCCCGTCGGAGGTGGTGGACCGGCGGGTGGTCGGGTCGAGCGTGGCGAACAGCGCGTCCTCCACCAGCACACCCGCCCCGGTCAGGCGGTTGAGCAGGCTGGACTTTCCGGCGTTGGTGTAGCCGGCGATCGCCACCGCGGGCACCGCGTTGCGGGTACGGCGGGCGCGCTTGGTCTCGCGTACCTTCCGCATGGCCTTGATCTCCCGACGGAGGCGGGAGATCCGATGGCGGATGCGCCGCCGGTCGGTTTCCAGCTTGGTCTCACCTGGGCCACGCACGCCCACGCCACCGCCGGCGCCGCCACCCCGGCCGGACCCGCCGGTCTGCCGGGACAGCGTCTCACCCCAACCGCGCAGCCGGGGCAGAAGGTATTCCAGCTGGGCCAGTTCGACCTGCGCCCGGCCCTCCTTGCTCTTGGCGTGCTGAGCGAAGATGTCGAGGATCAGCGCGGTGCGGTCGACCACCTTGACCTTGGTGCGCTGCTCCAGGTTGCGTAGCTGGGACGGGGACAGCTCACCGTCGCAGATGACCGTGTCGGCACCGGCGGAGAGCACCACCGCGCCGAGGTCGTCGACCTTGCCGCGACCGATGTAGGTCGCCGGGTCGGGACGGTTGCGCCGCTGGATGAGCCCTTCGAGCACCTGCGACCCGGCGGTTTCCGCCAGCGCGGCCAGCTCGGTGAGGGAGTTCTCCGCGTCGGCCTGGGTGCCCTCGGTCCAGACGCCGACGAGGACCACCCGCTCCAGCCGGAGCTGCCGGTATTCGACCTCGGTGACGTCGGTCAGCTCGGTGGAGAGGCCGGGGACCCGTCGCAGCGCCTGCCGTTCAGAGAGCTCGTACTCGCCGGTGGTGGTGTCGAGCTCGTCGTCGGGGATGGGAACGTAGGTCTCCTGGTCTCGCAAGCGATCTCTCCTGTCCGTTCTGTGCACGTACCGAGCAATCCTGACATGTGTCAACGCCCGCTGCACCTGGTATATGCCCACCTGCGAACCGACGGGGAGTGGGGGCGGCTACCGGCTGCCCGCAGCGGGCGGGTAGAAATGCGGACGAGCCGTTCAGCGCCGACGGAGGGACCTGCGTGGCCACCACCCGACTGCCCAGTGCCGGATTCTCGATCACCATCCGGATCGCCGTGCCCGCCGATGCCTCCTCGATCGGCCGACTCACCACCTCGGTCGGTGAGGCCGGCGCGGTCGTCACCGCGCTGGACGTGGTCGATTCCGACCCGACCTGTGTGATCGTCGACCTGACCTGCGACACCGCCGACGCCAGCCACGCCGACCAGGTGGTGATCGCGCTCCGGGCGCTCGACGGTGTCGACGTGCGCAAGGTTTCCGACCGCACTTTCCTCCTGCACCTCGGCGGCAAGATCGAGGTGAGTCCGAAGGTCGCTCTGCGGAACCGGGACGAGCTTTCTCGCGCGTACACCCCGGGGGTGGCCCGGGTCTGCCAGGCGATCGCCGACAACCCCGCCGACGCCCGCCGGCTGACCATAAAGCGCAACACGGTCGCGGTGGTCAGCGACGGCTCGGCGGTGCTGGGGCTGGGCAACCTCGGTCCCGCCGCCTCGCTGCCGGTGATGGAGGGCAAGGCGGCGCTGTTCAAGCGCTTCGGCGGGGTGGACGCCTGGCCGGTGGTGCTCGACACGCAGGACGCCGACGAGATCGTCGCGATCGTCAAGGCGATCGCCCCTGCGTACGGCGGGATCAACCTGGAGGACATCGCGGCACCGCGTTGCTTCGAGATCGAGGCCCGGTTACGCGAGGCGCTGGACATTCCGGTCTTCCACGACGATCAGCACGGCACCGCCATCTGCGTGCTGGCCGCACTGACCAACGCGCTGCGCGTCGTGGGCAAGCAGTTGGCGGACGTGCGGGTCGTGGTTTCCGGGTGCGGCGCGGCAGGCACCGCGATCATGAAGCTGCTGCTGCGCCAGGGCGTCGGTGACATCGTCGCGTACGACCGGAAGGGCGCCCTGCACCGTGGCCAGGCCGACCTCAACCCGGCGTGGCGGTGGCTGGCCGAGAACACCAACCGGGACGGCTACTCGGGTGACCTGCCAGGTGCGTTGGCCGGTGCCGACGTCTTCATCGGGGTGAGCGCCCCGAATCTGCTCAGCGGCGACGACATCGCCACGATGGCGAAGGACGCCATCGTGTTCGCGCTGGCGAACCCGGACCCGGAGGTCGACCCGCGGGAGGCTCGCCAGCACGCCGCGGTCGTCGCCACCGGCCGCTCGGACCAACCGAACCAGATCAACAACGTGCTCGCCTTCCCCGGTGTCTTCCGCGGCATGCTCGACGCGCACGCCGAGGAGTTCACCGAGGAGATGGCGATCGCCGCCGCCCAGGCCATCGCGGACGTGGTGGGCGAGGACAAGATCAACCCGACGGTCATCGTGCCCAGCGTCTTCGACGTCCGGGTGGCTCCGGCGGTCGCTGCGGCCGTACGGGCTGCCGCCCAGAACCCGACCCCGCCGCCCGCCGCCGACCCGGGCCCGGCCGACCTCCCCGAGATCGCCGCCTCCGCCTCCGCCACCCCCTGATCCTCCCCGCACCCAACTGGGTGGGGTGGGTCAGGGGCGCAGGGCCGGGAGGGTGAGCTGACCGGTGGCCACGAGGACGGCGGGGCCGGAGAGCCAGCAGGAGTTGGGCGTGACGGTCACGGTGAGACGGCCGCCGGGGACGTCCACGGCGACAGTGCCGGTCTCCCGGTCGATGTCGCGCAGCGCCACGGCGGCGACGGCGCAGGCGCCGGTGCCGCAGGACAGCGTCTCGGCGGAGCCGCGCTCGTAGACGCGCATCAGCGCGTGCGCGTCGACACCGGCAACTGGCGCCCCGGCGGTGGTGAACTCGACGTTCACCCCGTTGGGGAAGACCGTCGGGTCGACGTCAGGGGCCCGGGTCAGGTCCAGCCCGGCCAGGTCCAGCCCGGCGGGTACCGGGCAGACCAGGTGAGGGTTGCCGACGTCGACCGCCGTGCCGGGCAGGGTCAGCCCGCCCAGGGCGGCAGCGGAGGCGGCGTACAGCCGGGGGCGCTGCATCTCGACGGCGATGGCGTCGCCCTCGACCGTCGCCCGCACCAGGCCGGCCCGGGTGGCCACCGGCAGGGCGGAGTCGGCCGGTACGGCCAACCCCATCTCCACCAGGTACCGGACGAAGACCCGGGCACCGTTGCCGCACATCTCGGCGAAGGAGCCGTCGGAGTTCCAGTAGTCCATGAACCACTCGGCCTCACCGGCCAGGTCGGCGCCGTCGGCGTGCTTCGCGGCGCGGACCACCCGCAGCACGCCGTCCCCGCCGAGGCCACGTCGCCGGTCGCAGATCGTCGCCACCAGCTCCGACGTCAGGTCGAGCACGCCATCCGGGTCCGGCAGGATCACGAAGTCGTTGCCGGTGCCGTGCCCCTTGGTGAACTCCACTCCCCCATCATCGCGCAGTCTCACCGAGAATCCGCACGGCGGCCCCGACCACACCCGGGTCAGCCGAGTCGAGCCAGTGCACGCGCGGATCACGCCGGAACCAGGAACGTTGGCGACGGACGAAGCGTCGGGTCGCGCGGATCGTCTCGTCGTGCGCCTCGGTCTCGGTCAGCTCCCCGCTCAGGAAACGCAGCACCTGCTGGTAGCCGAGCGCCCGGCTCGCGGTACGCCCCTGCGACAGGCCGCGCCCGACCAGTTCCCGGGTCTCCGCGACCAGCCCGTCGGCCCACATCCGATCCACCCGGACCGCGATCCGCTCGTCGAGCAGGGCAGTGTCCAGGTCCACACCGATCTGCACCGCCGGGTAGTAGGGCGTGGGCTCCGGCAGCGCCGCGGTGAACGGCTTACCGGTCAGCTCGATCACCTCCAGCGCACGCACGATCCGACGGCCGTTGCCCGGCAGGATGCCGGCCGCCGCGGTCGGGTCGGCCTCGCGCAGTCGCGCGTACAGCGGCGCCGGCCCGAGCACCGCCAACTCGCTTTCCAGGCGCTGCCGCAGCGCGGGATCGGTGCCGGGAAACTCGAACTGCTCCAGCACCGCCCGGACGTAGAGCCCGGACCCACCGACCAGCAGTGGTACTCGGCCCCGGGCGAGGATGTCGTCGACCGCCTCCCGGGCCAGCCGCTGGTACTCCGCGACGCTGGCCGGCTCGGTGACCTCCCAGATGTCGAGCAGGTGATGCGGCACGCCGTCGCGTTCCGCAGCGGTGAGCTTCGCCGTACCGATGTCCATGCCCCGGTAGAGCTGCATCGAGTCGGCGTTGACCACCTCGCCGTCGAGCGCGTGCGCAAGCGCGATGCTCAGGGCGGATTTGCCCGCCGCCGTCGGCCCGACCACCGCGACCACGACGCCCGGGATGCTCACGGCCGCTCCCAGCTCGCCACGAGGTAGCCCACTCCGTAGGGCGCGGCGTGGTAGCGCAGCTCACCGCGCCACGGGCCGCCCGCCGCCCGCGCCGCACCGGCGAGCACCTGCCACGGCGCCCGCCCCGCGACCCGGAGCTGCGCCGACAGGCCCGGGTCCAGGCCGAGCAGGGCGTCGAGGTCCGCGTCGGCCAGGGCCCGCGCGACCGTCTCGTCGTACGCCTCGGCGCGCGGATCGGAGTACCCGGGTGCCTTCTCACCCCGGCAGGCCGAGCCGTCCCCCATCACCAGCAGCGCCCACGGCTCGTGCGAACCGAGCCGGGCACCGAGGTCGGCACAGGTCTCGACCGGGTCGTCCGCCCCCACCGTCTTCATCCGCCAGGTCATGCCGCCGGTCCCGGCCACCGAACGCCGGCCGAGCAGCCAGGCGCCGACCAGCAGGCTGAGCGGGAGGTGATCGGTGCCCACCAGCCCGTCGGGGTGGTTCCCCAGGCGTACCTCCAGTGGCATTCCCCAGGGGGCGAAGCTGCCCCGGAACGGAAAATCGAGATCGGCCCTGTGATCGCCGGCGCCGATCACCAGGACGCTCTGCGCTCCCGAGTCGAGCAATCGGGCGACGGCGACGTCACAGGCGGTGCGCAGATCGTCCAGCTCGGACGCGGCGGCACCGGCGATCTCGGGAACGAGTAGCGGCGGATGGGGGCAGACGGCGGCGGCGACCAGTGGCACCAGGCAACCGTAGCGGCCTGCCTACCGCCGCGTGCCGCGCCACCCGACGGGACAAACCGCGCGTACGTTGGGTCGTACGGGCCAACGCGGCACGCCGCTCGGATGGTGCAGACCGCCCCTAGGACACCGTATGGTCACGGTCGGCGATAGGCGCTCGACGCGGACCGGGGCGCACCTGTGACAATGCCCGGAGAAACTTGGCTGCGCCGTGGCGGCATCCGGGAGACTGCTCCCTGGTGCCGGGAGAACGAGGATGGGCACATGAGCGACTGGACTGCCTTCGGACGGGTGGACGCGGACGGCACCGTTTACGTCAAGACCGCCGAGGGCGAGCGGGTGGTCGGATCCTGGCAGGCAGGGGCACCGGAGGAAGGACTGGCACACTTCGCACGCCGCTTCGCCGACGTCGTGACCGAGGTGGACCTGACCGAGGCACGGCTCAAGTCCGGGGCGGCGGACGCCAACCATTCGCTCGCCACCATCCGGCGGATCCGCGCCTCCCTCGCCGAGGCTCACGTCGTCGGTGACATCGATGCCCTGGCGACCCGGCTCGACAAGCTCGCCACCGTGGCCGAGGAGAAGGCCGGCGAGGCGCGGGCAGCGAAGGAAGCCGCCCGCGTCGAGGCTCTCGCCCGCAAGACCGCTCTGGTGGAGGAGGCCGAGAAGCTGGCGGCCGAGTCGACGGGCTGGAAGACCGCCGGGGATCGGCTCAAGGAAATCCTCGACGAGTGGAAGACCATCCGGGGGGTCGACAAGAAGACTGACGGCGAGCTGTGGAAGCGCTTCGCCGCCGCACGCGACGGCTTCACCCGCCGCCGAGGTGCCCACTTCGCCTCACTGGACGCGCAGCGCAAGCAGGCGCAGACGGTCAAGGAGGAGTTGGTCGCGGAGGCCGAGAAGATCGCCGAGTCTACCGACTGGGCGGCGACGGCCAACCAGCTCAAGGACCTGATGACCCAGTGGAAGGCGGCGCCGCGCGCTTCGAAGGAGGCCGAGCAGCGGCTCTGGGAACGGTTCCGCGCCGCCCAGGACGCCTTCTTCAGCCGGCGTAGTGAGGTCTTCTCCGCCCGCGACAACGAGCAGCGCGCCAACCTGGAGCGCAAGCAGGCGCTGCTCGCCGAGGCCGAGGCGCTCGACATCGACGGCGACCCGAAGGGCGCCCAGGCGAAGCTGCGGGAGATCCAGGCGCAGTGGCACGAGGCCGGCCGGGTGCCGCGCGAGGCGGCCGCCGGTCTGGAACGCCGGCTGCGCGCGGTCGACGAGAAGGTCCGCGAGGTGATGGACTCGGCGTGGCGGCGCACCAGCCGGGAGGACAACCCGCTGTTGGCTCAGATGCGTTCGCAGGTCGCGGAGGCTGAGGAGCGGTTGGCCCGGGCGCAGGCTGCCGGCGACGCCCGGCGGATCAAGGAGGCCGAGCAGGCGCTCGCCTCGAAGCGCCAGTTCCTCCAGTTGGCCGAGCAGGCCGGCTGACCTGTCTGGCCGATGCCCCCGGTTCTCCCTCACAGGAGGCCGGGGGCATCGCCATTTTCGCAGGTCCCGGCGATGTTAGCGTACGACATTTACATCGACGTGGATCTGTGGTTACCTGGGAAAGCGCTTGCCCTCTCGTCGGGTGAGGCGCGGGAGCCAATCCGACCGATTCAGCAACGGCAGGGCGCATCCTGCGACCGCCACGGCCTCGCTGCCGCCGGGCACGGCAGCCCACCGTCGTGGCGCACCCCTCTGCCGACCGCACCAGGTGACACATGCGGGCGTCCGCCACGGGCACGCCATCCGCGGTGGCCGCCCACGTCATGGGCGGGCCTTCCTCGCCGGTCCCACGGTGCGCCGACCCGCCACCTGATCCGTCCCACTTACCGATGAGGAGAACGACCGTGCTTGCAGACGTCAAGCCGCGCCTGGCCCGACGGCTGGCGGTGCTGGCCGCGACGGCCGTCGCGCTGCCCGCCGCCGCCGTCGCGGTGACCGTCACCCCGGCCGCCGCAGCCACCGTCGACACCGGTGCCTACTACGTGTTCGTCAACCGCCACAGCGGCAAGGCCATGGACCTCTGGAACTGGTCCACCGCCGACGGCGGAGAGATCCGGCAGTTCACCCGCCTCGACGGCAACAACCAGCAGTTCCAGTTCGTCGACGTGGGCAGCGGCTACTACCAGCTGCGCAACCGGCACTCCGGCAAGGTCGTGACGGTGCCCAACTCGAACGACGGGGTGCAGATCACCCAGGTCACCGCGAGCAACGACACGAAGCAGCACTGGGCGCTGCGCGACTCCGCCAACGGCGACGTGCGGTTCATCAACCGGCACAGCGGCAAGGCGCTCGACCTGTGGGAGTGGTCCACCGCCGACGGCGGGATGATCTCGCAGTACGCCGACCTGGACGGCACCAACCAACGGTGGCAGTTGGTTCGGCTGGGCGGCGGCACCACTCCCCCACCCAACCCCGCCCCGCAGACCGGCCTGGTCGGCTGGGCCACCCAGAACGGCGGCACCACCGGCGGCGGCAACGCCGGCACCACCACGGTCACCAGCGCCTCGGCGCTGACCAGCGCGCTCAACTCCAGCAGCGCGGCGGTGATTCGGGTCTCCGGCACCATCAACTGCTCGGGAATGCTGCGGGTCCGCTCGAACAAGACGATCCTCGGCAACTCCGGCGCCACGATCGCCGGCTGCGGATTCACCATCAACGGTGACCGCAACGTGATCATCCGGAACCTGACCTTCCGGAACTGGAGCGACGACGCGATCAATGTGGAGCAGTCGGCCACCAACATCTGGATCGACCACAACACCTTCACCGCCGGATACGACGGCGCGGTCGACATCAAGCGCGGTTCCGACTTCATCACCGTGTCCTGGAACCGCGTCTACGGTCACGACAAGACGATGCTGCTCGGGCACAGCGACGACAACGCAAGCCAGGACGTCGGGCGGCTGCGGGTGTCGTACCACCACAACTGGTTCGACGGCAGCAACCAGCGCAACCCGCGGGTCCGCTTCGGCAACCCGGTGCACGTCTACAACAACTACTACAGCAACGTGCGCGGCTACGGCGTGGCGTCCACGATGAACGCCGGGGTGCTGGTCGAGGGCAACTACTTCGAGAACACTCCCGACCCGTACCACCTGGGTGAGGGCAGCTCCGGGCCGGGCTCACTGGTGGCCCGCAACAACCACTTCGTCAACTCCGGTGGCGGGCAGACCGGCGGCAGCGTGGCCGGCATCCCCTACTCGTACACCCTGGACAGCGCGAGCAGCGTCAAGTCGATCGTGACGGGCGGCGCGGGCGCCGGTCGGATCTCGGTCTGACCGCGCGGTAAGGGCCTGTGTCGAAGTCCTCGGTCGAGCCGAGGCGGCGCCCGGTCGGTGCCGGCCAGGCGGCGCGCGAGCCCGCCGACAGGCCGGCCCCGGACTTCGACACAGGGCCCCGGGCTGCGTGGGCGCGGCCCGCATTCGGGGCCCGCCGGGTGTGGGTGGTGGACCCTTTGCTCTGCTTCACTCCACGCAATGGTTTGCCGCCTCACCCATTGCTTGGGTTGAAGCAGAGCAAAGGACGCCAAGTGGTGGGTGGTTTGCCCGGCCCGACACGCCGCCGGACAGCAGCACTCGGAGCCTGCGGGTCTCGTGGGTCAGGGTTGTCGGGCCAGGCCGACGATGGTGGCCAGGCGTGCGACGTCGGCCGCTGCCGGTCCGCGTTGGACGACCTGGGCGAGGAGAGTACGGGCGACCGGACGGCCACGGGCCTCGGCGGGCGCGATCCGGTCGGTTGTCCTCTCGACCGACGTGACCGCCGAACCTGCGGGCGCTCAAGCCGGAAGAACGGCCCGACCTGACTCAGTGCGTGACGGTACAGCCGGTGGTCGGCGCGGGCGTCGCGGCCGGGACGCCGAGCGTGGGCAGCCCGAGCAACACCCCTGGGGTACGCGGTGACCGCCCGGCCTCGGCCGCGTCACCGGCCCGGGTACGCCGGTGCGACAGCGGCTCGCCGTCGGCGTTGAGGTGGTGCGGCGCGGCGTAGGTGACCGTGGTGTGCACGATGTCGCCCGGCCGGATCGCTCCGGCGAACGAGCCGGCGTCGCCGGGCTGGCCGTTCGCTGCGGCTGCGCCCGTCGCGAAGTGCACCAGGCGGCCGTCGCGGGCCCGACCCGACATCCGGCCGGTCCGCTCGTCCTTGCGGCCCTCGCCGACGGCGACCAGCACTTCGACCGGCTTTCCGACGAGCTTCTTGTTCTCCGCCCAGGTGATCTCCTCGACGCAGGCGATCAGCCGCTCGTAGCGCTCCTGCACGACCTGCTTGGGCAGCTGACCGTCCATCGTCGCGGCCGGGGTGCCGGGGCGCTTCGAGTACTGGAAGGTGAAGGCGGAGGAGAATCTTGCCGCGCGGACCACGTCCAGGGTGCGCTCGAAGTCGGCCTCGGTCTCGCCGGGGAAACCGACGATGATGTCGGTGGTGATCGCCGCGTCTGGCATCGCCGCGCGGACCTTCTCGATGATCCCGAGATACCGGTCCGACCGGTACGACCGGCGCATCGCGCGCAGCACGTCGTCCGAGCCGGACTGCAACGGCATGTGCAGCGAGGGGCAGACGTTCGGCGTCTCCGCCATCGCCGCGATCACGTCGTCGGTGAAGTCCTTCGGGTGCGGGCTGGTGAACCGGACCCGCTCCAGCCCGTCGATCTCGCCGCAGGCGCGCAGCAACTTGCCGAAGGCGTACCGGTCGCCGAACTCGACGCCGTATGAGTTGACGTTCTGCCCGAGCAGGGTCACCTCCAGCACGCCCTCGTCGACGAGCGCGCGGACCTCGCTGAGGATGTCGCCGGGTCGGCGGTCCTTCTCCTTGCCGCGCAGCGACGGCACGATGCAGAAGGTGCAGGTGTTGTTGCAGCCCACCGAGATCGACACCCAGCCGGCGTACGTCGACTCGCGGCGGGTCGGCAGGGTCGACGGGAAGACGTCGAGGGCTTCGAGGATCTCCACCTCGGCCGCGGTGTTGTGCCGGGCGCGCTCCAGCAGCACCGGCAGCGAGCCGATGTTGTGGGTGCCGAACACCACGTCCACCCAGGGTGCCCGGCGGACGATGTCGCCGCGGTCCTTCTGGGCCAGGCAACCGCCGACGGCGATTTGCATCCCCGGGTGCCGGTTCTTGACCGGACGCAGGTGACCGAGGTTGCCGTACAGTCGGTTGTCCGCGTTCTCGCGGACCGCGCAGGTGTTGAACACCACCACGTCGGGGGTGTCGTCGGCCTCACCGGCGCGGACGTACCCCGCCTGCTCCAGCAGGCCGGAAATGCGCTCGGAGTCGTGCACGTTCATCTGGCAGCCGTAGGTGCGCACCTGGTAGGTGCGCGGGCCGCTCGCCGCTGCGGTAGTCATGACGTGCACAGCGTAGCCGGGTCCGGAAATCCGACGGAACGAGGAGAAGCCATGTGCCGCAGCATCAAGACCCTCCGTGAGCCGTACACCCCCGAGGTCACCGACGCGGACGTGCGAGCCGCGGCGTTGCAGTACGTCCGCAAGATCTCCGGATTCCGGGCACCGGCCGCGCACAACGCCGAGGCGTTCGACGCCGCGGTGGCCGCGGTGGCCACTGCCACCCGTACCCTGCTCGACGACCTGGTCGTGCGCGGCGGCACGCGACCGTCCGCCGCGTCGTAGGACGCCTCAGGCGGCGGCGAGGGCGGGGTTGACCGAGTCGGGGGCCCAGCGGGAGCGGTGGCAGCGCGACCAGCCTCGGCAACGCGGATCAGCCTCGGTGCAGAGCCGCCGGTCGCTGAGCACCTCGCCGTCGTCGGTCTCCCGGACGTCGAAGTGCACCGGGCGGATGCTGCCGTCGGGAGCGACCAGCAGGTGCCGGGTCTCGTCGAGCGTGTCGTCACGCAGCAGGCAGTTGCGGCCGAGCAGCCGGGCCAGCGCCGCGATGCTGGGCAGTTCGGGCAGTTCGTCAGGCACCCCGTAGCAGTCCACGATCGTGGCGAACTCCCCCGGCGCCTGCCAGACGTCGCAGACCACCGCGTACGCCGGCAGTCGGAGTGGATCCGCCACCGCCAGCGGCATCACCACCCGACCGAGCGCATCGGCCAGCGCCGGGTAGACCTCCACCGGTCGTACCTGGTCGATTCTCCAGTTCCACAGCTCGGTCATGCCGTCTCCTCGCTGTGCTCGTCCCTACTGGCCTCCGGATCGGGCCTTACCGACGATGGTGCGGGGCATTTGCCCCCAGGAGTGGGCAAGTTACCGGTCTGTGACCATTCTGGCCTAAATTTCCCCGAGCATCATCGCTCTGGGTAGCAGGAAGATGACAGTTTATCGGGTATGGTGCGCGCACCCACGCAGCGGCACGCGCGCTCGAACGTCGGATCAGCGCAGCACGATCCGGTGCTCGCCCCCGGGCAGCAGCTCACCGATCACCGGAGCACCCGGAATCTCACCGGCCACCAGCAGCCCACCAGAGGTCTGCGCGTCAGCCAGCAACAGCCGGTCCGGCTCGGCCGCCGCACCGAAATCGGTCCACGGCGTCACCCACTCCAGGTTGCGGCGGGAACCGCCGCTGACGTAGCCGTCGCGGACCGCCTCACGGGCACCGGCCAGGTACGGCACCCGAGCGACGTCGATCGCCACGGTCACCCGGCTCGCCCGAGCGAGCTTCGCCGCGTGACCGAGCAGCCCGAAGCCGGTCACATCGGTGCCGCAGCGCACACCGGCCGCCACCGCCGCCTGGGCGGCGTCCCGGTTCAGGGTGGTCATCGCCGCCACCGCCTCCGGGAAACTCTCGCCGGTGCTCTTGTGGCGGGTGTTGAGCACACCGACGCCGAGCGGTTTGGTCAACGACAGCGGCAGCCCGGGCCGCCCGGCGTCCAGGGTGATCAACTCTTCCGGCCGGACCAACCCGGTGACGGCCAGGCCGTACTTCGGACCGTCATCGTCGACGCTGTGCCCGCCGGCCAGATGGCAGCCCGCCGCGCGCGCCACGTCCAAGCCGCCGCGCAGCACCTCCCGCGCCAACTCCAGTGGCAACGCTTCCCGGGGCCAGCAGAGCAGGTTGAGCGCGACCAGCGGGTTGCCGCCCATCGCGTACACGTCGGACAGGGCGTTGGTGGCGGCGATCCGACCCCAGTCGTACGCGTCGTCGACCACCGGTGTGAAGAAGTCGGCGGTGGTGACCAGGCCGGTGCGCTCGTCCAACCGGACCACCGCGGCGTCGTCGCCGTGGTCGAGCCCGACCAACAGCTCGGCGGTGCCGGCAGCGGGCCCGAGACCGGCGACCATCGCCTCCAGTTCACCGGGCGGGATCTTGCAGGCACATCCGCCGCCCCGGGCGTACCGGGTCAGCCGCACAGGCTCGGTCACCCCCTCATGATCTCCATCCCGAGGGCGGGACGCCAGCCGGACGAGTCAGGTTCGGACGCCGGAGTCGGATCGTCGATGGTGTTACCGCTCCGTGACCATCTCGGTTGTGTTCTGCCACGTCACCCCGCTTACAGTGGCCGCTACCGGGGGTCGACCGACTCCCGACAGCGACGAGGAGGACAGGCCACGTGGCGACGGGCGAACCGCTCATCGTGCTGGACTCGGTCAACAAATGGTTCGGGCCGTTGCACGTACTGGACGACGTCTCGCTGTCGGTGGGGCGGGGCGAGGTGGTCGTGGTGATCGGCCCGTCCGGCTCCGGCAAGTCGACGCTGTGCCGCACCATCAACCGGCTGGAGCCGATCAATTCCGGCACCATCACCTTCAACGGTCGGACGCTGCCGGCCGAGGGCAAGGCGCTGGCCAAGCTGCGCAGCGAGGTCGGCATGGTGTTCCAGTCGTTCAACCTCTTCGCGCACAAGACGATCCTGGAGAACGTCACCCTCGGTCCGATCAAGGTCCGCAAGGACAAGCCGGCGGCGGCCCGCGAGCGGGGTCTGGCCCTGCTCGACCGGGTCGGCATCGCCAACCAGGCCGACAAGTACCCGGCCCAGCTCTCCGGCGGCCAGCAGCAGCGCGCCGCGATCGCCCGGGCGCTGGCCATGCAGCCCAAGGCGATGCTCTTCGACGAGCCGACCAGCGCGCTCGACCCGGAGATGGTCGGCGAGGTGCTGGACGTGATGACCTCCCTCGCCCGCGACGGCATGACGATGGTCGTGGTCACCCACGAGATGGGTTTCGCGCGGCACGCAGCCAACCGGGTCATCTTCATGGCCGACGGCAAACTCGTCGAAGATGCCGCTCCGACGGAGTTCTTCGCGAACCCGCGCAGCGAGCGTGCCAAGGACTTTCTCTCCAAAATCCTCACCCACTAGGCGTCCGGTAGTGGAGCGGGCCGTGACCCGGCCGGCTCCAGTCGAAGAAGGAGAACAGGTATGCGTATGAAGCGGATGGCGGCGATCGCCGCCGTTGCCGGCCTCGCGGTCGCGATGGCCGCTTGTGGCGGGGACAGCGACGAGGGCGGTTCCGGCACGGGCGCCAGCGGCATCGTCGGCAAGGCCGAGAACCAGAAGAAGCTGGTCATCGGCGTCAAGGCCGACCAGCCGGGCCTGGGTCTGCAGACCGGCAGCCAGTACGAGGGCTTCGACATCGAGCTCGCGAAGATCATCGCGAAGGGTCTCGGCGTCGAGGAGGGCAACATCGAGTGGAAGACCACCGTGTCGGCCAACCGTGAGCCCTTCATCGAGCAGGGCACCGTCGACTTGGTGCTGGCCACCTACACCATCAACGACGAGCGTAAGCAGAAGGTCGGCTTCGCCGGCCCGTACTACCTCGCCGGCCAGGACCTGCTGGTGCGCGCCGACTCCGACATCACCGGGCCGGAATCGCTGGAGGGCAAGACGGTCTGCTCGGCGACCGGCTCGACTCCGGCCAAGCGGATCCAGGAGGATTACCCGAAGGCCCGGCTGCAGCAGTTCGACGCGTACTCGAAGTGCCTGCCGCTGCTGGAGAACGGCCAGGTCGACGCGGTGACGACCGACGACATCATCCTGGCCGGTTACGCCGCGCAGGACCAGTACGCCGGTAAGTTCAAGGTCGTCGGCAAGACCTTCTCGGACGAGCCGTACGGCATCGGCATCAGCAAGAACGACACCGCCGGCTGCGAGAAGGTCAACGAGATCCTCAAGGCCGCGGCCGAGGACGGCAGCTACAAGGCCGCCTGGGATGCCACCCTGGGCAAGAGCGGCACCCCCGCGCCCGAGCTGGACACCACCAAGCTGACCCACTGCGGCGCAGCCTGACCGGCACCGGAGCCGGCACCCCGTGCGGGTGCCGGCTCCGGCCTGTCACCGGCCGCCGCCCCGTGCCCCGGGAGCCGAAGCATGCACGTATTCACTGATCCGGACAACTTCGACGCGTACGTTTCGGGTTTCCTCTGGATCCTCAAGCTGACCGGTGCGTCCGCGGTCTGCGCGCTGGTGATCGGCGTACTGCTGGCCGCGATGCGGGTCTCCCCCGTACCCGTGCTGCGCGGCTTCGGCGCGGCCTGGGTCAACATCTTCCGCAACACCCCGCTGACGCTTGTCATCTTCTTCTGCTACTTCGGCCTCTACGCCACCCTCGGCCTGAGCCTGTCGCAGGACCTGGACCTCAACATCTACTGGCTCGGTGTCATCGGCCTGTCGACGTACACCGCCGCCTTCGTCTGCGAGGCGGTGCGCTCCGGTATCAACACGGTGCCGACCGGTCAGGCCGAGGCGGCCCGGGCGATCGGGCTCTCCTTCGCGCAGACCCTGCGGATCGTGGTACTGCCGCAGGCGGCACGGTCGGTGATCGCGCCGCTTGGCAGCGTCCTGATCGCCCTGTGCAAGAACGCCACCATCGTCGGCACCATCGGGTTGCTGGAGTCCTCGAACATCATGAAGGACTTGATCAACTCCAACGGTGACGCCGTCATCGTGATCTTCCTGGTCTTCGCCGGCACGTTCGCCGCACTGCTCATCCCCACCGGCTACTTCTTCGGCTGGCTGGCCAACCGTCTGGCGGTGAAACGCTGATGAGCACCAGCAACGTCCTCTACGACCACCCCGGCCCCCGGGCCAAGGTCCGCAACGCGGTGCTGAGCGTCCTCTTCGGCATCGCGCTGCTCGGCCTGCTCTACTGGATCTACACCAAGTTCGACCAGGCGAACCAGTGGGAGCCTCGGCTCTGGGAGCCGTTCACCCGGTCGACCACCTGGACCCAGTTCATCCTGCCGGGCCTGTGGGCCACCCTGAAGGCAGCCGGCGTCGGCATGGTGCTGTCACTCGCCTTCGGCATCGTCTTCGCTTTTGGCCGGCTCTCCGACCGGTGGTGGATCAGCGTGCCGGCCGGCGTGGTGGTGGAGTTCTTCCGCGCCGTACCGCTGCTGCTGATGATCTTCTTCATCTTCTACGGCGTGCCGTTCCTCATCAAAGGACCGGTGACCGCCTTCTGGGCCGTGGTGATCGGCCTGACCCTCTACAACGGCTCGGTGCTGGCCGAGGCATTCCGGGCCGGCATCCGGGCCGTGCCCGGCGGGCAGTCCGAGGCGGCGTACGCGGTCGGTATGCGCAAGAACCAGGTCATGCGGCTGATCCTGCTCCCGCAGGCGGCCCGGGCCATGCTGCCGATCATCGTCAGCCAACTGGTGGTGCTGCTCAAGGACACCGCGCTCGGCTACATCGTGGCCTACCCGGAGCTGCTCCAGCGCGGCGTCAACGACCTCGCCGCGAACTACGGCAACATCATCGCCGCCGCGATGGTGATCGCGGTCATCTACATCGTCCTCAACTCGCTGCTCACCTGGTTCGCCGGCTGGCTGGACCGGCGCACCCGCGTCCGGGCCTTCCGGATGCCGAGGCAGACCGGGCCGGTCGCCGCCGCCGATGCCACGCCCGGCGGCGACGGCACCGCCGTGGAACCGCAGGGCTGACCCGATGGCACGCGGGCGGCGCCGGCCAGGTTGGCCGGCGCCGCCCGCGTCTCCGCCGTTGCACCCCTCGCCGGTTCGTGCGCCAGTGCCCGATGAACGGCGTCGCCGGCTCGGACCGGGCGATGTTAAGAAGGGGCCCCTGCTATGCACGAGACGTTAAGCAGGGGCCCTTCCTTACTGCCTCAGCGGGCGATCTCGGTGACGCGGGACTCGCGGACCACCGTCACCCGGATCTGACCCGGGTAGGTCAGCTCCTCCTCGATCTGCTTGGCCACGTCCCGGGCCAGCACCGCCGCGCCGATGTCGTCGACGTCGTCGGGCTTGACCATCACCCGGATCTCCCGGCCCGCCTGCATGGCGAAGACCTTCTCCACCCCGAGCTTGCCGGCGGCGATCTCCTCGATCCGCTCCAGCCGCTTGACGTACGCCTCCAGGCTCTCCCGCCGTGCCCCCGGCCGCCCGCCCGAACAGGCGTCCGAGGCCTGGGTCAGCACCGCCTCAACGGTCTGCGGCGGCACCTCGTTGTGATGCGCCTCGATGGCGTGGACCACGTCCTCGCTCTCGCCGTACTTGCGGGCCACGTCCGCACCGATGATGGCGTGGCTGCCCTCCACCTCATGGGTGAGCGCCTTACCGATGTCGTGCAGGAACGCCGACCGCTTGATCAGCGGCACGTCCAGGCGCAGTTCCGCAGCCATGATCCCGGCGATGTGCGCGGTCTCCACCAGATGCTTGAGCACGTTCTGCCCGTACGACGTGCGGTAACGCAACCGGCCCAGCAGGGTCACCAGCTCCGGGTGGATCTCGGTGATGCCGACCTCCACCAGGGCATCCTCGGCGGCCCGGTGGCAGAGCTGGTCCACCTCCTGGCGGGCCAGCTCGTGCACCTCCTCGATCCGGTGCGGGTGGATCCGGCCGTCCAGCACCAGCTTCTCCAGGGTCAACCGCCCCACCTCCCGGCGTACCGGGTCGAAGCAGGAGAGCAGCACCGCCTCGGGGGTGTCGTCGATGATCAGGTTGACCCCGGTGACCGATTCGAAGGCCCGGATGTTGCGGCCCTCCCGGCCGATGATCCGCCCCTTCATCTCGTCGCCCGGGAGGTGCAGCACACTGACCACGCTCTCGGCGGTCTGCTCGCTCGCCACCCGCTGGATGGCGTCGACCACGATGTGTCGGGCCCGCTGCTCGGCGGTGGACCTCGCGTCGGACTCGATGTCCCGGACCAGCAGGGCGGCCTCCCGCTTCGCCTGGCCCTCGATCGCCTCGACCAGCTCGGCCCGCGCGGCGTCGGCGGTCAACTCGGCGACCCGCTCCAACTCACGTCGCCGCTGATTTTCCGCCTCGGCGAGCTCCGCCTCCCGCTCGACCAACGCCGCCTCACGGGCGGCCAGCGCGGCGGTCGCCGCCGTGAGCTGGCGTTCCCGTTCCGCGAGCCGCTCCACCTCCTCGGTGTGCAGCCGCTCCCGCTCGTCCATCCGGGTAGCCCGCCGCTCCACCTCGGCGGCCTGCTCACGGGTGGTCGCGGCGAGCACCGCCACCTCCCGTTCGCCGCTGCGCCGAGCCGCGGCACGCAACTGCTCGGCATCCGCCTCGGCCTGCTTGTGCGCCCGTTCGAGTACCGTGTCCGCCTCGGCGCGGGCGTCGTCGAGCACCCGGCGGGCCTCCGCCCGGGCCGCCTTCGCCTCGGCCTTGGCCGCCGCCGCCTCGGCGCGGGCCGCCGCTGCTGCGGACTTCGCCACATCGATGGTGCTGTTGACTTCGTCAGCGGCGGTACGCAGCGCGGCCAGCGACTGCTCCTGCCGGTCCTTCTCCGCGACGTACGCGGGATCCTCCGGTGCCGGACGCGTCAGCAGACCCCGCACCACCCGCAACCCGACGACGACCGCGCCGAGCACCACGAGGGTCAGCACCAGCACGGCGGTCAGGATCACGACATCGAAGGCGCTCATACGGCGGCCCCGCCCGGCCCGGCACCGACCACGGTGGCACCGGCGGTCGCCTGGTGATCAGCGGACGATCCCGAACCCTGCTCGCCGTCGTCGGTGCCCTCCGACGTCGCCGCGCCGGGAACGCCGCTCCCCCCGCTCATGCCGGCGCTCCGTTCCGCGCGCCCCTACCGGACAGCACCGAACGGAGCCTCAAGGTCGGCTCGCTCCGCTCGATCCGCTCGCTCATGCCGGGACCCCGGTGAACCTGTGCCGCCTCGCCATGGCGCGCCTCCCCTGAACCGTCGCGCCGCAACAGCGTGCCGGGTGGGCATGCTCCTGCGACTCTGGACGCCCGACCGGAGCGCATGGCCGTGGGTTGGCTTCCTCCGCCGACGTCCTGACAGCCGTCGGCGGGCCGGGTGCAGTGTCACGCGAGCCCGGACCGGCCTGTCCGAAGCTGACGTACGCGGCCGATGGTGCCGGCCAAAGTGATGCTGTTCTGTTACGGGATCTATGTTGTGCGCTTAGCCTGCGCTGGGTCGGGCAATGTGAGCCTTTATGGCGAGGCTAGGTCCCAACCGGCCTCCGGTCAAGAACAGATGATCAAACCACCCAGACGGAGGGAAGTTGAATCGTCACCCTCCGCCAATGAATACTCGGACGCCAGCGGGCAAAAAAGACGAACAATCAGCGCCGAAGTGACACATCCGGGCTGGTCAGTCGACAGGGGCCCATGGCGCACGGAGCCGAGCTCGCACGGTCAGGACGCGGCACCCGCCGCCCCGACGATCTGCTCAGCGGTCGATCTCGCCCTCGGCGTCGGCGAGGGCGTCGGCGTCGATCTGCTCGGCGAACTCGGCCGCCTCGGCGCTCTGCGCGGCGATCGCGTCCTTCACCGCACGGATCGCGACACCGGCCGGGTAACCCTTCCGGGCCAGCATGCCGACCAGCCGCCGGAACACCGCGTCCGGCTCGCCTCGGGCGGTACGCAGCTTTCGGTCCACCAGCGCGCGGGCGGTCTCCGCCTCGGTGGTCTCGTCCAACTCGTCCAACGCCTCGCTGGCCGTGTCACCATCCACGCCCCGCTGGCGCAGCTCGTTGGCAAGTGCCCGGCGGGCCAACCCACGGCCGGCGTGCCGACTGCTCACCCAGGCCCGGGCGAACGCAGCGTCGTCGATGATGCCAACCTCGTCGTACCGGTCGAGAACCTGGTTCGCGGTTTCCTCGGAGATGCCCCGCCGAGCCAGGGCGGTGGCCAACTCGGCACGGGTACGCGGACGCACCGCGAGCTGCCGCAGACAGATTTCCCGGGCCACCTCGGCCTCCTCGCGAGGCGCGGATGCCGGGTCACCCGGGTCGGAGGCGTTCCCGGAGGCGCGGCGGCCTCGGCGGGGGCGCGGTGTGGTGTCACCCGCACGGGGCGGGCTGGCATCCCAGCCTCGCCCCGTGCGGGCACGTCGTCCTGCCATGGGTCTTCGATCAGAAGTCGACCGGCGGCAGCTCCGGGCCGCCAGCGGCGTCGCCCGCGCCGGCCCCGACGCCGAGCTTCTCCAGGATCCTCTTCTCGATCTCGGCGGCCACGTCCGGGTTCTCCCGGAGGAACTCGCGGGCCTTCTCCTTGCCCTGGCCGAGCTGGTCGCCCTCGTAGGTGTACCAGGCGCCGGACTTGCGGATGATCGACTGCTCGACGCCGACGTCGATCAGTGAGCCCTCACGGGAGATGCCCTTGCCGTACATGATGTCGAACTCGGCTTGTTTGAACGGGGCGCTGACCTTGTTCTTCACGACCTTCACCCGGGTGCGGTTACCGACCACATCGGTGCCGTCCTTCAGACTCTCGATGCGCCGCACGTCGAGCCGGACCGAAGCGTAGAACTTCAACGCCCGGCCACCAGTCGTGGTCTCGGGACTGTTGTGCACCATGACGCCGTCGACGAAGTAGTTGTGGTTGCCCTCGACCTCGATGTCGAACCGGTTCATCGATCGAGTCTTCGGCTTGACCCGGACATCGATGACCCGTGCGGGCACCGGCATCAGCTCCGCCGGGACGAACTGCGGCTCGACGGCGCACTGGCCCCGGAAGCGCGGCAGCAGCTTGGCCTCCATCGCCACCGGAACGTAGGGAGCAACCAGCTCCTGGAACCTCGCCGAGGACTCCGTGGTGAAGATGATCGACGCCGTCTGCCGAGTGCCCCGGGAGACCAACTTCACGTCCATGCCGTACGCGTCACGCAGATGCTCCACCAAACGGTCGCGGCTGCCCTCCGCCATCGCCTCGACGCAGATCTCGATCCGACCGGAGCCGCCGGCCGTACGCTCCTGCAGGCCCTTGGAGCGGACGGTGAAGCAGCCATCGTCCATGTACCACACGGCGAGAGCGAGCGGGGTCAACGCCTTGAGGTAATCCCAGCTGAGGTGCTTCTTGCCGTCGCCGAGGTAGACCGCGCGGCGCAGCTCATCCAGCTCCGGCAGCGGGGTGAAGTCGACGAACGCCGCACCTCGTGCGTCGGTACGCCGAGAGTGGCCGATGTTGCCCAGCAGCGAGATCTTCCAGTCGAGGTAGTCGACCTGCTGTGCACCGTGGCCGAGACGGAAGCGGACACCGGAGCGATCCTGACGGTTCGGCGACAGGGCACCGTCGCCCATCAGCGAGCCGAGCACGACCTGCCACTGCTGCTCACTGAGGCGGCGTGACTCGGCGAGCATCACCCGGTCACCGGCGATCAATTCGCCCGCTTCCCGCCAGCCGCCCGGAGTGCGCACCAGGTGGTTGGGGGTGGCTGCGAACTGCGCCCGCCCGTTGCCGCCCGACTTGGCGACGGTGAACTGGAGGAACTGCTCTGCCGGACCGTTGTTGAACCAGTTGGTGATCCGCTTCGGCTCCACCCGGTCGGTGTCCGGGTTGTAGGCGAGAACCTCGACGTCCATCCGCTGGTTGACGATCTTGCCGATCTTCTCCTGCGTGCCGTCGGCCAGGGTGACCCTGGTCGAGTACGACATGCAGCCGAACATCACCCCGATCTTCTCGCGGAGCTGGTTGATGAAGATCGCGGTGGTGCCGGTGTTGTTGAGCACACCGGTGATCTTCCGCAGCGCCTGGCTCATCAGCCGGGCCTGCAGACCGACGTGGCTGTCGCCCATCTCGCCCTCGATCTCGGCGCGCGGCACCAACGCGGCGACCGAGTCGATCACGATGATGTCGATCGCGCCGGAGCGGACCAGCATGTCCGCGATCTCCAGCGCCTGCTCGCCGGTGTCCGGCTGGGAAACCAGCAGGGCGTCGGTGTCGACGCCGAGGGCCCTGGCGTACTCCGGATCGAGCGCGTGCTCGGCGTCGATGAAGGCGGCGATGCCGCCGGCCCGCTGGGCGTTGGCCACCGCGTGCAGCGCGACCGTGGTGTTGTGGGACAGCACTCCGTTCGCCAGGAAGCTGTGCGTTCCCGGGAGCATCACGTCGAAGGTGGGTTGGGTGCCCGCGTCGGCAACCTCGACGACCTTCTCGTAGGTGTAGGCGGAGGTCGCCAGGTGCCTGAGGTGCGCCAGAATTGCCTGACCCGACACCGACAGGCGGTCCGCGCGCCGATCACCCCACTCCACGATCTTCATCAGGCGGCTGCGGGAACAGGCCAGCTCGGTGTCCGCGCGGAAGAGGTCGCCAGCGGCCCGGTCGAACGCCCGGTCACCTCCGCAGTCGTCGCGAAGGTCCCGGATGAGGCCCTTGAGATGAGGGATGTTCTCGAACTGGGCGTCGCGGCTACTGAGCCGGAAGCAGCGCTCGACCTGCGCGCGACGCCGGGCGGAGCGGAACCCGACCTCGTTGACGAACCGGTGCGCGACCGACGGATTGACCGTCACGGTCCAGTAGTCGCGCTGATATTTCTCGTTCCACTTCGCGGAGACGGTGTTGGGGATGTTGAGCCCGTAGAGCAGCAGCTGAACCTCACGGGCCAGTTGCTCGGAGGCGGTGCCGAGCCCGATCGTGGAACTTTCGTCGATCCACCCGTCGCCCTCGAACAGCGCCGACAGGAAAGCGCGTTGCATCTTGTGACCGGCGGTACGCACCCGGTAGGGCACGCTCTTGCCGTGCGCAGTCACGTAGTCGAGGCCGTATTCCTCGGAAAGGCGCTTGCGGAACGCCCCACCCGAGACGACGAACTCCCTGTTGTCGTAGTTGCGGACGTCGACACCGAACGTCTGTTCCATGAGGCGGCAGTACTCACCGCTCACCTCGGGATCCCAGTTGGTGAACCGGACGCTGTGCTGATAACTCAGCGAGCCCTCGGCAACGAGATAGCCCAGGAGCACGGCCTCGTCCTCGGACAGACCGTCGCCGTGAGCGGCCTCCGATGCGCCGAAGGTGGCCGATACCAGGTAGTCACCAGGTTGAATGTTCCCGACCGTCCGCCAGGCGATGAATCCGCGCTCGGTGATCACCCGCAGTGGGTGGTTCTTCGTCGCCGTCACGGTCCGCCCGGAACGCAGCCTGAGCTTGGTCACCGGTTTGCGGTTGTTGTGCGTCAACGCCGCGACAGGTTCGAGCTCGCCACGCTCGTTGACCATCCGCACACCGAGTTCGCGGATGTCAGTGACCCGGCTGGTGCAACTTGCCGGCTGACCGCACCGCGCAAAAAGCTCCTCGACAGTCTCGAGGCCCCGGTCCGTCCAGACGTGCGTGTCAGCGGTGAGGCACTTACCGCTGCTCTCCGGGCCGTACACCTCGACGACCCGGCCGCGGGGCAGACCACCCACGCCGAGCGCGACGTCGAGCGCGATGGAGCCGGTCGGAATGACCGAGGTCTGGATGACCGGCCGATCCCCCAGCCGCATCACCGAGCCCTTGCCGAACTGCTTGTCGATCTGAGCGAGAGCAAGGTCGAGCGCCTTCTCCCGGTCAGGACCTGCCGCCATCGTTGCCACCCCTGCCTTCGCCGGCGTCTTTCCTGAGCTTCGCGTCACGCGGGACACGCTAGGCGCTGGGTCCGACAGAAAACCAGCCGACCGGCCGTGGCCTGTGGACGAGCACCTCGCTGTGGACAATAGCCGAACAGGTGTACGACTCGGCAAGAGACACGCGGAAGTAACGAATCGGCTGCTCAGCGTAGCCGGGCAGGCACCCGGTCGGGATAGGCGGCGACCACGGCACGCCACACCACATGCGTCTCCACGCCGGCCGCGAGGGCCTGCTCGATGGTCCGGCCGCCGAGTTCCGACAGCACCTGGTCGCGGGCGATGCTCGCCGCGTACGCCGGCCCGAACGCCTCGCCCAGGCGCGTCCAGAAGTCGGTCAGCCGCACGTGATCAGTCCTCCCTGTCCGGTGCACCCACCGGCACCGGACGCAACGCTAGCGCCAGCAGGGGCGCCACCGCGACCGCGGCGAGCAGGGTCAGCACCGGATAGCCCGCCAGTTGCATGACAAACCCGCTCAGCGCCCCCGCCAGCGCTCCGGCCAGCCCCATGAGCAGGTCGGACAGCCCTTGCGCGCTGGGGCGCACCGCGTCCGGCACCGACTCCGACAGCAGGGTGGAACCGGCCACCATGGTCGCCGACCAGCCGAGCCCGAGCAGGATGAGCCCGATGGTGAGCCGGGGAGTGTGGTGCCCGGCGGTGCCGGCGACCGCACAGGCGGCCAGCAGCGTCCCGATCCCGCCGAGGATGACCGGGCGTCGGCCGAACCGGTCGGCGAGCCAACCGACCACCGGTGCCAGCGCGTACATGCCGGCGATGTGCAGGCTGAGCACCAGCCCGACCACCGGCAGCACCTCGTCGACCGGGTAGTACTCCCGGAGGTGCACCGGGGTCATCGCCATCACCGCCACCATCACCAGGTGACCCACGGCCACGGCGGCGACGCCGAGCCGGGCGGCCGGTCGGGCGCGTACCACCGACCAGGCGGCGCCCATGCCCTTGCCGCGCCGGGCCGACGGTGCCGCGACCGGCGCGGTCGCCGCCGGAGCCGTGGCCGCCGGAGCGAGCGCAGACGCGGCCGGCGCGGGATCGGGCGTCGCCGAGACCGACGTGGCCTCGCCCGCTCGGCCCGCCGCCAGCCGGCGCGCGGTGAGCAGCGGATCGGGCCGCAACCACAGCAGCAGTACGCCGGCGGCGAGCACGAACGCGACGGCGCTGAACGCGAACGGGCCGGACAGCGCCGGCAACCCCCAGCCGCTCGTGGTGCGGTCGGCGAGCGCGGCGAAGTTCGGCGCGGCCACCGCGCCGATGGTGGTGGCCCAGACGATCAGCGACAGCTGCCGGGCGCGCCGGTCCGGTTCGGCGAGGTCCACAGCGGCGTAACGGGCTTGGAGGTTGGCGGCGGAGCCCCCGCCGAAGAGAAGCATGCCGAGGAAGAGCAGCGGAACCCAGCGGGTCGCCGCGGCGACCACGACGAGCGCCCCGCCGAGCGCCCCTACCACGTACGCAAAGGCCAGGCCGGGGCGGCGACCGTACCCGGCGATGATCCGGGTGACCGGCACAGCGAGCAGGGCGGCACCGATCACGGCGGCGCTCTGTGCCAGGCCGGCCACGGCGGTGCCGGCGATCTCGGCGGCGAGCAGGGCGCCGACCGCGATGCCGATGGTCACCCCGATGCCGCCGACGATCTGGGTGGTGAAGAGCAGCCGGAGGGTGCGCCGCTGGATCGGCGCGACCTCCGGATGCGCCGCCGGCGAGGGCGTCAGGTCAGTGGCCAACGGGAGGCTCCTTGGTAAGGGGTGGCCATCCTTTCGCACCCGACCGGTCGCCGGCAGCCCGGTTTTCGTCACAGCCCCAGGCCGCGACCGATGATCTCCTTCATGATCTCCGTGGTGCCGCCGTAGATGGTCTGCACCCGGCTGTCCAGCCAGGCCCGCGCCACCGGGTACTCCAGCATGAAGCCGTAGCCGCCGTGCAACTGCACGCACCGGTCGGCGACCCGGTTCTGCAATTCGGTGGTCCACCACTTGGCCTTGGCCGCGTCGGTCACCGACAGCCGTCCGGCGTTGAACTCGGCGACGCAGTGGTTGACGAAGGTCCGCGCGATGGTGACCTCGGTGTCCAGTTCGGCGAGGAGGAACCGGTTGTGCTGGAACTTTCCGATCGGCCGGCCGAAGGCTTCCCGGGTGCGTGCGTGGTCGAGGGTGAGCGCGAGCAGCCGTTCCGCGGCGGCGACCGCGGCGACCGCGATGCTGAGCCGTTCCCGGGGCAGGTTCGCCATCAGGTGGTAGAAGCCGTGGTTCTCGGTGCCGATGAGGTTGGTGGCCGGCACCCGGCAGTCGTCGAAGAAGAGTTCCGCGGTGTCGTTGGCCTTCAACCCGACCTTGGCCAGCCGGCGGCCCCGGGTGAAGCCGTCGGTGCCGGTCTCCACCGCGATCAGGCTCACCCCGTGGGCGCCCTCGTCGGCGGTACGGGCCACCACGATCACCAGGTCGGCCATCTCGCCATTGGTGATGAACGTCTTCTGCCCGTTGAGCACGAAGTTGTCCCCGTCCCGGACGGCCGTGGTGCGGACGCCGGCCAGGTCGGAGCCGGCCCCGGGTTCGCTCATCGCGATGGCGGTGACCAGGTCGCCGGAGCAGAAGCCGGGCAGCCAGCGTTTGCGCTGCTCCTCGGTGGTCAGCTCGGTGAGGTACGGCGCGACCACGTCGTTGTGCAGGCCGAAGCCGAGGCCGGAGCAGCCCGAGTTGACGATCTCCTCGACGAGGACGGCGTTGTACCGGAAGTCCCGCTGTCCGCCGCCGCCGTACTCGGGGTCGACGTCCATGCCGAGCAGGCCGGCGGCACCGGCGGTGCGCCACACCTCACGGTCGACGATGCCGTCGGCCTCCCAGCGGTCGTGGTGCGGTACGGCTTCGCGGACGAGGAACCGTCGGCACAGGTCACGGAACTCGTCGTGGTCTGACTCGTAGAGGTGCTGCTGCATGGCGGCAAGTGTGGCACCGCCTCGGCGGGGGCGTCAGCCGGCGAGGGCGCGAGCCACGACGGTCAGGTCGGCGACCAGCCCGTCGTACGCGACGTCCTGGTTGTCGGCGCGCAGCACGGCGGACGGGTGGATAGTGGCGAGCAGTTGCGCCGATGGCGCGTCGGTGGTGGCTCCGGCGCTGTCCACCGGCACCCGCTGGAAGTCCTCCGGGTGTTGTGCGGCAGCCGGCCAGGGCAGCAGTTCGCCGCGCTGGCGGGTGACCCGGAAGGTCGGGCCGAGCAGCGCCTTCGCGGCGGTCGCGCCGAGCACCACGATCACCTCCGGGTTGAGCTGGGCGAACTCGGCGACCAGCCAGGGTCGGCAGGCGGTGATGTGCACCCGGTCCGGGGTCTGGTGGATGCGCCGCTTGCCGCGTAGCTCGAACCGGAAGTGCTTGACCGCGTTGGTGAGGTAGATGTGTTTCGGGTCCAGTCCGGCGTCGTCGACCGCCTTGCGCAGCAGTCGTCCGGCGGGGCCGACGAAGGGCAGTCCTTTCTGGTCCTCCATGTCACCGGGCTGCTCGCCGACGAAGACCACCCGGGCGCTGGCGTCGCCCCGGCCGAAGACGGTCTGCGTGGCATCCCGGTGCAGCTCGCAGCCCCGACAGTCGGTGGCGGCGACGCGCAGCTCGTCGAGCGTGTCGGCCTGCGGCGGAATGAACTGCTGGGCACCTGGTGCGGTCTCGGCCATGGCGACTGTTATATACCCGTTGAAAGCAGGATGCCCGAGTAGGGTGCTGCCGTGCCGGAGTGGTCGACCCGGGGGTCGACCATGTCTGTCGCGGCCCTGTCGAGCTAAGAGCGGCAACGGATCGCAGTGACCGACCGCCACCGCGGTGGGCCGATGCCGCACGCCATCCACTGACCGGCCCGCCGACGGCGACAAACGCGAGGGCGTACGCGGCTCAGCTCGACAGGTCGATCCGATAATCCAAACTCACCCTGTCGGCAGGGATCGTAATGTCGGCGACCTCCACCACCCGATCCCCGACGTACGTCTGGCGGGTGATGACAACGACCGGCACTCCACCGGGAATCTTGAGCGCCTCCGTTTCATCTGCCACCGGCATTCTCGCCCGCACCTGTTCCCGAACGGAGGTGATCGTGTACCCGAGGCTGTGTAGCTGGGACGTGTTTCCGCCTGGCCATGGTTCGTTGGCCGGGTCGGCAACCGGCGTTCCGGCCACCATCTCCAGCAGGAGGTAGGAGGTCGACATCTGTTGCGGTACGCCGTGAGCGCGGAAGACGAAGCGCCGCTCCAGCAGAGACGTCCCCGGCTGTACTCCGAAGAGTTCAGCTGTCGCGTCGGTGGCGGGCACCTCACGGAACTTCTTGTCCAGGGTGTACGCCGACCATCCGATCCGCTGATCGGCGGTGAAGGAGGTGCCCAACTCACCTGAGCGAACCTGGTCCAGTTCCTTGCGGTAGCGGTCGGAGCCGAGACGGCGCACGGGCATTACCGGACGCGCGTACGTCCCCCGGCCCATCTCGGTGACCACCAGTCCTTCAGCCCGCAGGAGGGCCAGTGCCTCCCGGACCGTTCCCCGCGCCACCGAAAACTCGGCCATCAGGGTCGATTCGCTGGGAAGTAGTGAGCCAGGCGGGATCGCGCCGGCCATGATCCGGCGGCGCAGTTCATCTGCCACCAGCCGATACCGGCGGGGCTCCGGGTGCGGGGCAGGCACGCTCGCCACCGTACCGCCGATCCCCCGGAGACTCCTCCTCCTCGCCGCGCGGGTGGCAAGCCTGTCTAGACAGGTTGCCTAGACATGTCTATCGTTGTGAGACAACCGGCACAGAACGTGACCTAGGGGTAGGTGCCTGTGCCGGTTGCCCTACGGACCCAGGGAGGCATCCGTGTCCCAGTGGAAGTGGTTCCACCGCCCAGCCGAACCGATCGATGTCGTGCAGCCGGCGACCAGGTACGGCCGACAGGACGGGCAGCCTCGCCCCCCGGTGGCACAGGACGGCCCGGCGCAGGCGCTGCGTAAACATGGGCGGTCGAGCAGAGCGGCATCGGGGCGCTCACGCTTCGCGCTCTGTCGGCGCGAGGGGAGGAGGCGCGGTGGCGCTGCCTCGGATCCGGCCTGAGGTTCCCTTCCGTGTCCAACTCGCCTGGTCGGTCATCGACGCCCATCACGTCACGGTCTGCTCACGGTGTCGGCCGGCCTCGGTCTGCCCCAGCCTCGCCGACGCGGCAGCGGTCATCAACGCCTGGCGCACCTCGGTCGGGAGATCTGTTGTGGCTGACCCGAGCGGCAAGCCCGCAGTTCCACCGACCCATCCGATTCCGGGTGATCAGGGAGCTTGATCTGAGCACCTACGACGGCTGGATCTGGTTGGAGGGATACCAAATCGACGACCGGGGCGACGCGATCGCTCGTCGCGCGGTCTTCGTCTGGTTGCAGGGCCTTCGGAAACTCTAGCCAGTGGTACGCCCACAGCCCCGCAGCTCGCACTCCCCTTCTCAACCAGCGCACGCTGCACCGTCTGCCAGCCATTCTTGGACAGTTTCCGTTAGCGGCTAACAGGAACTGTCCAAGATTTCACGTTCCAGGTCTCGCCCGGCGCCGCGCACGGCGTGCCAGCGTCGTGCCGATCAGGGCACGGCCCCTGCCGGTCAGGCGGTGAAGCCGGGTGCTGGGGTGGGACGGGCCGCGCGGGCGACCGCCTCGGCGAGCACCGGGATCTCCTCCTCGTGCAGGCCGCTGACGGTGATGCGCAGTCCGGGTGGGCCGGCGAGGCGGTAGAGCACGCCGGGCGCGACCGCCCAGCCGGCGTCACGCAGGGCGGTGAGCGCGCTGGTCTCGTCGTCCACCGGCACCCAGACGTTGATGCCGGTGCATCCGTGCGCGGGCAGGCCCCGGTCGGCCAGGGCGGTGATCAGGGCCTTGCGTCGCCGTTCGTAGCTCTCTGCCGCCCGGTCGACCAGGGCGGCCGTCGCCGGGTCGCGCCAGAGTGACAGCACGAGCCGTTGCAGCACGGTGGAGACCCAGCCGGCGCCGACCCGGGCCCGGCCGGCAACCCGCGCCACCGTGGTCTCGTCTCCGGCCAGCACGGCCAGGCGCAGGTCGGGGCCGAAGGGCTTGCTCACCGACCGGAGGAAGGCCCAGTGGGTGGTCGCTCCGGCGAGCGGGTGCAGCGGTACGCGGGCCAGCTCGGCGGCGTGATCGTCCTCGATCAACAGCAGATCGGCTCGTCCGGCGAGCAGGGCGCGCAGGGCTCTGGCCCGGTCGGCGGAGACCGCCGCGCCGGTGGGGTTCTGGGCCCGGCTGGTCACGATGAGCGCTCGTGCTCCGGCGGCCAGGGCCGCCGCGACTCCTGCGACGATCGGCCCATCGTCGTCGATCGGCATCCCGATCGGCCGCAGCCCGAGGGCGGCGAGCAGGTCGAGCAGCCCGGCCCAGCCCGGGTCCTCCACGGCGACCGCGTCACCGTGGCGCAGGTGCGCGCCGAGGAGGCGCTCGATGCCGTCCAGTGCGCCGCCGGTGAGGGTCAGCCCGGCGGCGGGCACCCCGTCGGCACGCAGCCGCGCCCCGGCCAATTCGGCCATCTCGGGGAGTACGCCGAGGTCGGGATAGGCCACCGGGTCGCCGACGACATCGGCGAGGGCGGCCAGGTGTCGACCCAACGGCGGCAGTAGTCGCCGGTCGGGTTCACCTCGGGACAGGTCGCGCAGCCCGGGTGCGGGCGGCGGGCGCAGCGCGGCCCGGCGGGCGGCGACCGGCGGGCGGGGACGTACCCGGGTGCCGTGCCGGCCGGCGGTGACGACGAGCCCACGACGACGCAGCTCAGCGTAGGCGCGGGCGACGGTGGCCGGGCTGACGGCGAGGTCTGCGGCGAGGGTGCGGACCGGTGGCAGGGAGTCGCCGGGGGCGAGGGCCGCCTCGCGGATGCCGGACTCGATGCTGGCCGAAATCTCGACGGCTGTCGCGCCGGTGACCTGATAGCGTGCTGACACAAACAATATTCTGTACTAGAACAAAGGTCGAAGCAAGCATGTACCCGCAGACCACCCGCACCACCGCCAGCCGGTCCCGGGACCGGATGAGTTACGACCGGACGGCCACGCACGCGGTGCTCGACGAGGCGTACGACTGCGCACTCGGGTTCACCGTGGACGGCGAGCCCCGCGTCCTGCCCACGCTGCACGTGCGCATCGGCGACACGCTCTACCTGCACGGCTCCACCGGTAGCCGACCGCTGCTCGCCGCCCGCGCCGACGGTCTGCCGGTCTGCGTCGCGGTCACGCTGCTCGACGGGCTGGTCTACGGTCGCTCCCAGTTCCACCACAGCGCCAACTACCGTTCGGTGATCGCGCACGGCATCGCCCACCTGGTCACCGACCCGGCCGAGAAGGCCGACGTGCTGACCGCCCTGGTGGAGAAGGCCGGCACCGGTCGCGCGGCGGACAGCCGCCCGGCGAACCGGCGGGAACTGGCCGAGACCGCCGTGCTGGCACTGCCGCTGGTGGAGGTGTCGCTGCGCACCCGCACCGGCCAGGTCCGCGACGACCCGGCCGACCTCGATCTGCCGCACTGGGCCGGGGTGGTGCCGCTGCGGCTGACCCCCGGCCTGCCGGAACCCGATGCCGCAGTCACCGCACCGCTGCCCGGCTATCTGCGCCCGAACCACTCGCCCTGGCACGAGCCGGCGGTGCTGCGCGGCGCACACGTGCTGCTGGAGCCGCTCGATGTGTCACACACCGACGAGTTGTACGCCGCCACCGCCGAGGCCGAGGTCTGGCGGCACCTGAGCCGACCGCTGCCGACCGGGCCGGAACAGGTACGGGACGTGATCGTCGCCGCCCTGACCGAGCAGCAGCGCGGGGACCGGGTCGCCTGGGTGCAGCGGTGCGCGGTCACCGGGGCGGTGGTCGGCACCACCTCGTATTACGGAATCAGCTCCGAACGGCGTTCGGTGGCGATCGGGCACACCATGCTCGGCCGCTCGTGGTGGCGTACCGGGATCAACACCGAGGCGAAGCTGCTGCTGCTCACCCGCGCCTTCGACGAGCTGGGCGCGGTGCGGGTGGTCTGGCACACCGACATCCGCAACGAACGGTCCCAGCGTTCCCTGGAGCGGCTCGGCGCACGCCGGGAGGGGGTGCTGCGGATGGATCGGCAGCGTCCGGACGGCTCCTGGCGGGACGCCGTACAGTATTCGATGATCATCGACGAGTGGCCGAAAGCACAGGTCAGCCTCCGGGAAAGGCTTCGTGCTCAAGCCACCTCGCCCCGATGATGTCGGGCGTGCTGGGAATCACCGACATCTGGACGTACGTGCTGGGCACCGTGGCCATCGTGCTGCTGCCCGGCCCCAACTCGCTGTTCGTCCTCGCCACCGCCGCACGGCGTGGGGTCGGCGTCGGTTATCAGGCGGCGAGCGGTGTCTGGGTCGGCGACGCGGTACTCATGTTCCTCTCCGCCGCCGGGGTGGCGTCGCTGCTCAAGGCATACCCCCCGATCTTCCTCGTGATCAAGTACGCGGGTGCCGCGTACCTGGGCTATGTGGGGTTGACCATGCTGCGCGGAGCCTGGCGGCGCTGGCGGGACCGCAACGACCCGAACACCCCGCGGCTGATCGACGCCGCGGAGCCGGCGGCGATGCGCAGCCCGTTCCGCAAGGCGCTGGTGATCAGCCTGCTCAACCCGAAGGCGATCCTCTTCTTCGTCTCGTTCTTCATCCAGTTCGTCGACCCGACCTACCCCTGGCCCGCGCTGTCGTTCCTGCTGCTCGGCCTGATCGCCCAGGTGACCAGTGCGCTCTACCTGACCGCGCTGATCTTCGCGGGCACGTTCCTGGCCGCTCAGTTCAGTCGGCGACGACGGTTGGCAGCCGGCGCGACCAGTGCCGTGGGTGCCCTCTTCCTCGGCTTCGGTCTCAAGCTCGCCCAAGGGTAAGGAAGGGCACCCTGTTAACGCCTCCGGTAGTAAAAGGGGCCCTTCCTAACACCGCACCGGCGTCCACCGCGCCGGGCGGGTCAGGTGCCGTCGGAGCCGCCGCCACCGCTGCCGCCGGCCGCGCCACCGCCGCTGCTGCCGGTCCCGCCGGAGGTGTCGAGGTCGGAACCCGGCGGCACGGGGTGGTCGGGCGGACGGCTGACGTGGGCCGACTCGGTGATGGGGGCCGACCAGTCGGCGTGCGCCGCCGCGGCGGCGTGCCGGTTGATCGCCTCACGCAGCCAGCCGTCCACGGTGCTCACCCAGTCCCGCTGGTCGGCGCCGACGTGCCAGATCCGGAACCGGCTGATGCTGGTGTGGGTGATTCCGGCCAGCGCCAACCGCCGGTCGCACCAGAGGATCACCTCCAGGCCGGCGGAGTTGGCCACGAAGATCACCTCCAGCTCGGTGATCGGCCCGGCGTAGAGCGGACCGACCCAGAAACCCCACCGCTGGTGCAGGGGCAGGGTCTGCGCCACACCGGGCAACCGACCGTCGACCAACCCTGACTGGCGGACGGTGAAGCCGAGCGTGTCCAGGGCGGCCAGCACGTGCTGCTGGGTCGGCAGCGGATGGACGAAGATCGGCACCAGGGCGCCCTGGTCCAGGGTGGCCTCGATCGCCACCTCGGTACGCAGCCCCATCCGCAGGCTGAGCAGCGGCACCCCGCCCAGGGTGGTCACCGGCGTCTCCCACGGCACCGGGAACTCGAACGGAATCGACCGGGCCCGGCCGGCCCGCAGCACCAGCGCGCCGGTCACCTGCGCCTGATGGAACTGCACCAGTCGGCGGGGCGCCTCCGGATCGTCCGGCTCGGCCGTGCTGAGCAGGCCGAGCCGGACGTGCAGGACCGGCACGTCGACGGAACCGGCGACGAGGTTCACCCGCCCGGGCAGTCGCAGGCCGGGGCGGGTGCTCGGGTTGGCCAGCGCGGTCTGCACCGTCAGGCCCGTGCCGCCTGCTCCCGGTGACACCCCCGTCAGCCGCACCCGCATGCCCCTATCTGAGCCGGCGGACCGCGCGCGGAATCGAGTCGGTCTCGTCGTCGAACTCCCCGATGACCTCTTCCAACAGGTCCTCCAGGGCGACGAAGCCGACCGGCCTGGTGGGACCACCACCGTTCCGGACCAGGGCGAGTTGTGACTGGCGGGCCCGCATCACGGCCACCGCCTCGGTCACGGTGGCGGTGTCGCGGATGGTGATGGCGTCGTTCATCAGGTCGGCCGCGGTGGCATCGGGTCGGCCGGCCATGGCCCGCACCGCCTCCCGGACGTGCACCAGACCGCAGACGTCACCGGCGGCGTCCAGCACCGCCAACCGTGACCGGCCGCTGTCCCGGCTGACCTGCTCGATACGGCCCGCCGGGTCGTCGCGGCGGACGGTCACGATCCGGTCGAACGGTTCCATCACCTGGGCAACCGTCGTGCCCTGCAACTCCAGCATGCTGGTGAGCAGTTCGTGCTGGGCGGCTCCGAGCAGCCCGTGTTCTCGGGACTGCTCCAGCAGCATCCGCAGCTCGTCGGGGCCGTGCACCTGGGCCAGCTGGTCCTGCGGGTTGACCTTCACCAGCCGCAGCAGCGCGTTGGCCACCGCGTTCAGCAGCGACAGCACCGGACGGGCGACCCGGGCGAAGGCCCGGAACGGCAGTGCCAACAGCAGCGCGGACCGCTCCGGGTGGGTGATCGCCCAGGACTTCGGGGCCATCTCGCCGACCACCAGGTGCAGGAAGGTGACCAGGCTCAGCGCGAAGATCAGCGCGATCACATGGCTGGCGCCGTACGGCAGGCCGACGGCGTGCAGCAGCGGACCGACCAGCCGTTCGATCGCCGGCTCGGCGAGGGCACCGAGGCCCAGCGTGCACAGGGTGATGCCGAGCTGCGCACCGGCCAACATCAGCGACAGCTCGCGTACGCCGTCGAGGGCCGCCCGAGCGGCCCGACCGCCATTGACCGCCGCCTGTTCCAGGCGGTAGCGCTTGCTCGCCACCAGGGCGAACTCGGCGGCGACGAAGAAGCCGTTGAGCGCCAGCAGGATCACGGAGGTGATCAGGGCGAAGCCGGTGCTCATGCCGTCACCTCCGCAGGCCCCTCGGTGAGCTGGAGGCGGACCGAATCGGCCACGTGCCGGTCCACCGCGAGCACCTCGACGAGGGCACGCGGCGGGACCTGGCCGTTGTCCCCGTCGGCCGGCAGGCTGATCTCCAGCCGGTCACCGACCTCGGGTACCCGACCCAGCTCCCGCATGACCAGCCCGGAGATGGTGTCGTACTCGGGGCCTTCGGGCAGGGCGATGCCGGTGCTGTCGGCGACCTCGTCGATGCGCCAGCGGGCGGGCACCACCCATGATCCGTCCTCCTGCCGCGCCGGGGCCCGCTCCGGCGGGTCGTCCTCGTCGCGGATCGGACCGACCAGTTCCTCGGCGATGTCCTCCAGCGTGATGACACCCGCGAAGCCGCCGTACTCGTCGACCACACAGGCGAGCTGCCGGTGCCCCGAGCGGAGCCGGTCCAGCACCGTGGGCAGCGGCAGCGTCTCGGGCACCAGCAGCGGAGGTACGGCCACCGCGCTGACCGGGGTGGTGGCGCGTTCGGCCGGTGGCACCTGGAGTACGTCGGCGATGCCGATCACGCCGACCAGGTCGTCGACGCCCTCCGCACCGCGTACCGGGAATCGGGAGCGGCCGGTGTCGAGCAACTCGACCACCCGACTGACCGGCTCGTGTGCCCGCACGGTGTGCACGTCGACCCGGGGCACCATGGCCTCGCCGGCGGTCAGCTCCCGGAAGTCGAGCCCCCGGTCCAGCAGGGTCGACATGTCCGCGTCGAGGTGCCCCTCCAACCGGGACTCGGCGATGATCTGTTCCAGATCCTCCGGGGTGGCGCCGCTGGGCAGTTCCTCGATGGGCTCGATGCCGACCCGCCGCAGCAGTCGCACCGCGGACTTGTCGAAGAGCTTGATCAGGGGGCCGGCGATGGCCAGGTAGACCAGGGTGGACCGGGCCAAGGCCCGAGCCACCTGTTCGGGACGGGCGATGGCCAGGTTCTTCGGGGCCAGCTCACCCACGACCATCTGCACCACCGTGGCGATGACCAGGGCCAGGCCGACCGACAACGGCAGGCTGACGCTGCTGGAGACGCCGGCCACGCCGAGCAGTTCGGCCAGGCCGGCGCCGAGGTAGGGCTCGGCGGCGTAACCGACCAGCAGGGCGGTCACGGTGATGCCGAGCTGCGCGCCGGAGAGCATGAACGACAGCCGCCCGGTCACCTCCAGGGCCCGGGCTGACGCCTGGTCACCCTCGGCGGCGCGTTGCTTCAGCTTGCCGCGGTCGACCGCGACGTAGCCGAACTCCTGCGCGACGAAGTACCCCGTCGCGACGGTCAAGACAGTGATCAGAAGAAGACCGGCGAGGATCAACACGGGAGGTTCAGGGCTCCCGGGGTCGTCGGTCTGCGGGGATGCCGGGGCCTACCCGGCTGGCTACTGCTGCCCTCCTGGGCAGAGGAGTCGATCATGCGGTCATTCTACCGGGGTCGGGACCCGGGCCGGGCGCGAGTGCGTACTGATTGTGTCCGCCCGAGCGGAGAGCACGTTCAGCGGTCAGCGAGTTCGTCGGCGTCGAGCAGGCGCCGGTCAACCCGCCCGGCGCGGTACGCGGCCCGGCCGATCATCTGCGCGGCCACTGGAGCGGTAGCCAGTTGAAAGATCCCGATGAGCACCACCATGCCCAGGTCGGCGGGGCTGCGCAGCCGGAAACCCACGCCCAGCAGCAGGAGCAGCACGCCGAGAACCTGTGGCTTGGTGGCCGCGTGCATCCGGCTCAACGTGTCCGGGAAGCGCAGCACCCCGATGGCGGCGGCCAGGCTCAGCAGCGCACCCGCGATCAGGCTGACCGCGCCCAGCCAGTCGGCGACGGTACCCAGTGTCACGGTCGGTCCCGCACGGCGAACCGGGCCAGCGACACGGATCCGACGAAACCGAGCAGGCCGAGCACCACCAGCACCGGCAGGGTGGTGGCGTGCCGGTTGACCGCCGCCTCCGCGCCGACGGCGCCGACCATGGTGGCCAGCAGCATGTCGGCGGCGACGACCCGGTCCAGCAGCGACGGGCCCCGATAGAGGCGGACGAGGGCGAGCAGGGCGGTCATCGACAGCAGGCTGGTCAGGGTGATGACGAGGAAGGTGGTCACGGTGGCTCCTTGGCTACGGTTCCGGTACGCACCAGGCGCAGTTCGTCGTCTGAGCCGACCGCCGCGACGATCCGCTGCTCCAGGTCACGGATCTGCTCACGGCTGGCGGCGAGGGCGGCGGGGCCGCGTACGTCGAGCACGTGCACGTAGAGGATTCCGGCGTCCCGGTCCACCTCCACGATCAACGTGCCGGGCACCAGGGAGAGCGCCTCGGCGGTGAGGGCCAGGTTGAGGTCGGTGGGCACGCGCAGCCGGACCGCGATGATGGCCGAACGGGGCGTGAAGCCGGGCTGCACCGCGATCCGGGCGACGTGGGCGCTGGCTCGGACCAGCTCGACGACGAATCGGCTGCCGAACGCCAGCACACCCCACAGTCGCAGCCGACCGTGGAAGGTCACTGGCGGCAGTGGGAAGAACAGCAGCACCACGGCGGCGATCAGCAGCCCGCCCAGCAGATTGCCCCAGGTGAACTCCCCCCAGAACAGGTTCCAGGCCAGCACCAGCCAGCCGTAGGCGATCATCTGGTCACGCCATCGGCCGAAGCGGGTCCGCCGGTCCGGCGGCACTGCGCCCGGCGCCGTCATGACGCCCCGCCGGGCAGGACGGCGCGCACGTACGGGGTGCGTTCGATCAGATCCGTGGCTGCCTGCCCGGTGTACTCGAACAGCGGACCCGCCACCACGGTCAGCCCCACCCCGACCACGACCAGCGCGACCGTGGCGCCGACCATCAGCGCCGGCAGTGGTGGGGTCGACGGGCGCGACTCGCAGGGGGAGCGCCAGAAGGCGATGTTCCACACCCGGCTCGCCACGTAGAGGGTGAGCAGGCTGGTCGCGGTGCCCACGGCCACCAGCGTCCAGGGCAGGGGTCCGCCCACGGCCACCCCGGCTCGCAGCAGGCCGAGCTTGCCCAGGAAGCCGGAGAAGGGCGGGATGCCCGCCAGGTTCATCGCCGAGACGAAGAAGAGCACACCCACCATGGGTGCCATCCGAGCGAGTCCGCCGAGGCGGCGCAGATCGGTGCTGCCGGTCCGCTGCTCGACCAGTCCGGCGATCAGGAACAGGGTGGTCTGGATGGTGATGTGGTGGACCACGTAGAAGATCGCGCCGACCAGGCCAGCGGCCGTGCTCAAACCCACCCCGAAGATCATGTAGCCGATGTGGCTGACCAGCGTGAACGACAGCAACCGCTTGATGTCCGACTGGGCCACCGCGCCGAGGATGCCGACCAGCATGGTCAGCCCGGCCGCCACCAGCAGCAGTTCGTCGGCCTGCTGCCCCGGGAAGAGCAGGGTCTGGGTCCGGATGATCGCGTACACGCCGACCTTGGTGAGCAGGCCGGCGAAGACCGCGGTGACCGGGGCGGGGGCCGTCGGATAACTGTCCGGCAGCCAGGCGGACAGCGGGAAGACCGCCGCCTTGATACCGAAGGCCACCAGCAGGATCAGTTGAAGACTCAGGCGTACGCCGTCCGGCAGCGCGTCCAGCCGCGCGGCGAGCTGTGCCAGGTTGAGCGTGCCGGTGGCCGCGTAGACCAGGCCCACCGAGATCAGAAAGATCATCGACGCCAGGATGTTGACCATGACGTAGGTGGAGCCGGTGCGGATGCGCAGCCGGGTGCCGTTGAGGGTGATCAGGACGAAGCTCGCGGCGAGCAGCATCTCGAAGCCGACGAAGAGGTTGAACAGGTCACCGGCGAGGAACGCGTTGCACACACCGGCGGTCAGCACCAGATAGGTGGGGTGGAAGATCGCCACCGGGGTGCTCTCCCCGGTTTCGGCCTGCCCCTGCCCGATCGAGTACAGCAGCACGCAGAGGATCACCGCCGAGGAGACCACCAGCATCAGCGCGGCAAGTTGGTCGGCGACGAGCACGATGCCCACCGGCGCCGGCCAGCCGCCGATCTGCGCCACCAGCGGTCCCTGCCGGTACGCCTGCACCAGCAGCACCGTCGCCACCACCAGGCTCGCGCTGAGGCAGCCCACGCTGACCGCCCGCTGGGCCTGCGGCCGGCCGCCCAGCAGCAGGGTCAACGCGGCGCCCACCAGGGGTAGCACCACCGGCAGCGGCACGAGCGTACTCATCGCCACCACCGGTCCGACGTGGTCCGCGCGTACCGGCTCATTCCCGGCCCTCCCCTCGGGGTGGGGCCGGCGCGTCGATCTGCTCCGGGTCATCGGCCGCCGGTTCGGTGGCCAGGTCGGTGGCGGACACCTCGCGCCGAGCGGCCCGGCGGACGATCTCCTGGTCCTCAAGGTCGTCCGGGACCTCGTCGTCGCCGTTCAGGTACCAACTGCGGTAGCTGATGGCCAGCAGGAAGGCGGTCAAGCCGAAGGTGATCACGATGGCGGTGAGCACCATGGCCTGGGGCAACGCGTCACTCATCGCGGCCTCGTCACTGATGCCGACCACCGGCGCTTCCCCGCTCCGGCCGCCGAAGACGATCAACAGGTTGACGCCGTTGCCGATCAGGACGACGCCGAGCAGGATCCGACTCAGGCTGCGTTCCAGCAACAGGGTCACGCCGCAGCCGACGAGCACGCCGATCGTGACGAAGGAGACCAGGTTGGCTCCGGCGCTCATGGCTGCGCCTCCCCTCGTCGACCGGCCAGCCCGCCCCCGACCCCACCGCCGGTCTCGATGTGCCGGTCCACCTCGGCACCGAGGCTGCGCAGCACGTCGAGCGCCAGCCCGATCACCACCAGGTACACGCCGACGTCGAAGAAGAGGGAGGTGACCAGGTAGAAGTGACCGATCAACGGCAGCCACAGGTCGATGATGGTGCTCTCCAGCACGGCACCCCCGAGGATCAGGGAGACCACCCCGCTGCCGACCGCGAGCACCATGCCGGCACCGAGCACCGTGCCGGCACCGATCGGCGCCGCCTCGACCAACTCGTACCGGCCACCGGCGAGGTACCGCATGGCCAGCGCGAGGCTGGCCACCAGCCCACCGGCGAAACCGCCGCCGGGTGCGTTGTGCCCGGAGAAGAGCAGGTAGAGGGAGAAGAGCACCGCGGTGTGGGAGATCAGCCGGGTGATCACCTCCAGCACGATCGACCGTTGCCGCTGGTGCAGCGTGACCCCGCCGCGCAGCCAGACCGCCCGGCCCGCGGGTGTCTCGTCCTCGACGACCTCCCGTCGACGGGGACGGGGCCCGGTGCGGGACTGGAGGAAAACCAGACTCGCCACTCCGGTGGCGGCAGCCACCAGCACCGCCATCTCTCCCAGGGTGTCCCAGGCGCGGATGTCCACCAGGGTCACGTTGACCACGTTGCGCCCGTGCCCCTCCTCCACCGCCAAGCGCGGAAAGTCCTCGGAGATGGAGCGCGCCTGCCGGGCCGCCGCAGCCCCGACGGCCAGCGCGGCCACGGTCGTACCGACGACCGCCCCGATGGCCCGTCGGATCCAGCGACTGCGCCGCAACGGCCGCATCGAGAACCGCTCGGGCAGCCGACGCAGCACCAGCACGAAGATCGCGATGGTCATCGTCTCCACGAGGAACTGGGTCAGCGCCAGGTCGGGTGCGCCGTAGAGCACGAACAACATGGCAGTGCCGTAACCGGTCACGCCGACCAGGAGCATCGCGGTCAGTCGCCGGGTGGCGGTCACCGCGAGCAGCGCGGCAACGCAGACCACCAGGAGCACCACCGGCTGTGCGGGGGTGGCCCACAGGTCCAGCGGCTGCTCCCAGGGCCGGACGAGGAAGAGCGCCCCACCCGGCACGGCGGCCAGGACGATCAGGATGAGACCGAGGTACTGCGGCAGCGACCCGCGCTGGGTGACGCTGGTGACGTCCACCGCGACCCGGTCGAAGCCATGCGTGATCCACTCGTACCCCTGGTGGCCGGTGACCGGCGAACGCAGCCTGGCCAGCACCGGGGCCAGCGGGCCCCGCAGCGCGAACATCGCCGCGCCACCCACCAGAACCAGCGCGGACAGACCGAGCGCCGGGGTGAGGCCGTGCCACAGGGCCAGATGTTCCCCGACGGTGCCGAAGAGTTCGGCGTCCGGGCGGAGCAGGTGATCCAACGCTCCCGCTGCCGGACCGGTGACCAGCCCGACGACCGCCAGCAGAGCCGGCGGGACCAGCAGCGACGGTGCGATCCGTCCCAGATCCGTGGTGGCGACACCGGGGCGGGTGGCGAAGCCACCCCAGACGAACCTGATGCTGTACGCCACCGTGAGCACGGTGCCGGCGACGAGCACCGCCAGCACCAGTGGCTGATCGGTGAAGGCGGCGAACACGGCCTCCTTGGCGACGAAGCCGAGCAGGGGTGGCAGTCCGGCCATCGAGGCGGCGGCGAGCACGGCCACCCCGGTCAGCACCGGAGCGGTACGCCCCAGCCCGGACAACTGGCGCAGGTCCCGGGTGCCGGCGCCGTGGTCGATCACGCCGACCACGAGGAACAGCGCCGCCTTGAACAACGCGTGAGCCAGCAGCATGGCCGCACCGGCGAGCGCGGCGTCCGCGGTGCCCATCCCGACGACCACGGTCAGCAGGCCGAGTTGGCTGACCGTGCCGTACGCCAGCAGCAACTTCAGGTCGGTCTGCCGCAGCGCCGCCCAGCCGCCGACCAGCATGGTGGCCAGGCCGGCGACCAACACCACCGGCCGCCACGGACCGACCACCGCGAGCACCGGGCCGAGCAGGCCGAGCAGGTAGACGCCGGCCTTCACCATCGCCGCCGCGTGCAGGTACGCGCTGACCGGCGTCGGTGCGGCCATCGCCACCGGCAGCCACGAGGTGAACGGCAGCACCGCCGACTTGGACAACGCGCCGAGCAGGATCAGCAGAACCGCGACGACCAGGTACGCCCCGCCGGGCAACGGTTGCTGCGCCAGCTCCGACCAGCGGTAGGTGCCGGCGTGGTGGCCGAGCATGAGGAACCCGACCAGCATGGCCAGGCCACCGAAGGTGGTCACGGTCAGCGCCTGGACGGCCGCCCAGCGGCTCGACCGCCGCTCGGTGCTGTGGCCGATCAGCAGGTACGAAAAGACCGTGGTGAGTTCCCAGCAGACGTAGAGCAGCAGCAGGTCGTCGGCGAGAACCAGGCCGAGCATCGCCCCGGCGAAGGCGACCAGCACGCCCGCGAACCGCGAGTTGCCGAGCGCGTCCGGCGGGAAGTACCGAGCGCTGTAGACGAGTATCAACGCGCCCACGCCGCCGATCAGCAGGGTCATCAGCCACGACAGGGTGGTCATCCGCAGAGCCAGGTCCAGCCCGAGGTCCGGGATCCACGGGTACGTCTCGACCACCGCACCGCCGTGGGCCACGTCGGGTGTGCGTACCAACGCCCAGCCGAAGGCCGCCGCCGGCACCAACGCCAGCAGGTAACAGGCGCGCGGACCCCACCGGCGTACCAGCAGCGGCGCCACAATGGCCGCCACGAGGTGCAGGATCAGCAGTACGAGCACGCGCGCTCCCGGTCGAGGTGGCCGAGACGCCCCACGGGGGTTGGGGCACCTAGCAGCGATCAGACGACAGTTCAGCGCGCTATGGGTGCTTTTCCTGAAATGAACACACTTTCGCCGTCAATGCGGCGAACCAGGGGTGCTGACCGAATCAGCTGTGCGTAGCGACGTCCGTGGCGGCGCTTCCGCTGCCGCGGCCCGGGCGCCCCTCGACGACCAGATCCTGCCGGCCCAGTTGCGACGCGGCCCGGTTGACCAGTCGCTGGGCGGCGGCCAGCGAGCGCACGGACAACAACCGGCCACGGCTCTCGCGACGCAGGACGAAGTAGTGCACCGCGGCCCGCACCTGGGCCCGGTCGGCGGCGCTGGCCTGCGCGGTGGAGAGGACCAGCTCGCGTAGGCAGCTGGCGAGCCGCTCGGCCAGTTCGAGATCCGGACCGTGCAGCCCGGCACGCAGGGCGGTGACATGGCTGTCGACCTTGCGGATCAGGACGTCAGTGCCAAACCCCGCACTCCGCTCCTCGACGGCCATCCGACTCCCTCCACGGCTCGCGACGACCCGGGTGAAGTTACTTTAGGTTGCCCATCAAGAGCAAGCAGTTAAGTAAGACTTAACGGATTCTAGGAGCAAGTCGCCCTTAAGGTCTTAACAAGACATACCGCACCCGAGTGCGCGGTGCACGAATGTCGGTACCCGGGGGCAGGATGGGTTCGTGGCGGATTCCAGCACGGCCCCCGGTGAGCAGGTGCTCTCCCGGTTCGGCGCGGCGACCCGGGAGTGGTTCGCCGCGGCGTTCGCCGCGCCGACGGCAGCGCAGGCAGGCGCGTGGAACGCGATCGCTGCCGACCGACACGCCCTGGTCGTGGCACCCACCGGCTCCGGCAAGACCCTCGCCGCGTTCCTGTGGTCACTCGACCGGCTGTCCCGCGAGACAGTCCCGACCGACCCTCGGCGGCGCTGTCGGGTGCTCTACGTCAGCCCCCTCAAGGCACTCGCGGTCGACGTCGAACGCAACCTCCGTGCTCCCCTCACCGGTATCCGGCACGCCGCCGCCCGACTCGACCTGCCCCCGCCGGACATCACCGTCGGGATGCGTACCGGTGACACCCCCGCGAACGAGCGGCGGGCCTTCGCCCGGACCCCGCCAGACATCCTGATCACCACGCCGGAGTCGCTGTTCCTGCTGCTCACCTCGGCGGCACGGGACTCGCTGCGCGGGGTGGAGACAGTGATCGTCGACGAGGTGCACGCCGTCGCCGGCACCAAACGCGGCGCCCACCTGGCGCTCTCCCTGGAACGACTCGACGAGTTGCTGCCGGCCCCGGCGCAGCGCATCGGGCTCTCCGCCACCGTCCGGCCGCTGGACGAATGCGCCCGCTTCCTCGGCGGTGCCCGCCCGGTCGAGGTGGTGGCTCCGGTGACCGCCAAGACGATCGAGGTCAGCGTCCAGGTGCCGGTGGAGGACATGACCCGCCTCGACGAGCAGGCGGCACCGGAGGACGACCTCGCCGGTGGCCGCACGGCGTCCATCTGGCCGGCCGTCGAGGAACGGGTCCTCGCCCTGATCAGGGCGCACCGTTCGACGATCGTCTTCACGAACTCCCGACGCAGCGCCGAACGCCTCTGCGCCCGGCTCAACGAACTCGCCGCCGACGAGGCGGCTTCGGCGCCGCCCACGGCCGGTCCGGCCGCTCGGCCACCGGCCGAGATGATGGCCCAGGCCGGCGCGGTGTCCGGCGCCCCGCCGCTGATCGCCCCGCCGCTGATCGCCCGGGCGCACCACGGCAGCGTCTCCCGGGAGGAACGCCGGCAGATCGAGGAAGCGCTCAAGGCGGGCCGGTTGCCGGCCGTGGTGGCCACCTCCAGCCTCGAACTCGGCATCGACATGGGCGCGGTCGACCTGGTCGTGCAGATCGAGGCACCGCCGAGCGTGGCCGCCGGCCTCCAGCGGGTCGGTAGGGCCGGGCACCAGGTCGGCGCGGTGTCGCGGGGCGTGGTCCTGCCCAAGCACCGGGGTGACCTGCTTTCCTGTGCCGTGGTCGCCGAGCGGATGAGTGAGGCCGCGATCGAAGAGCTGCACCATCCCCGCAACCCGCTGGACGTGCTCGCCCAGCAGGTCGTCGCGATGGTCGCGCTGGACGAGTGGCGGGTCGGTGATCTGGCGACCGTCGTCCGTCGGGCCGCCCCCTTCGCCGAGTTGCCCGACTCCGCGTTGCACGCCGTGCTGGACATGCTCTCCGGCCGCTACCCGTCGACCGCCTTCGCCGAGCTTCGCCCGCGACTCGTGTGGGACCGCGCCACCGACGTGCTGACCGGCCGGCCGGGTGCCCAACGGCTCGCGGTGACCAGTGGCGGCACCATCCCCGACCGGGGCCTGTTCGGCGTCTTCCTGGCCGGCGCGGAACGGGCCGCCCGGGTCGGCGAGCTGGACGAGGAGATGGTCTACGAGTCCCGGGTCGGTGACGTCTTCCTGCTCGGTTCCTCATCCTGGCGGATCGAGGAGATCACGCCCGACCGGGTGCTGGTCTCCCCCGCTCCCGGGCAGGCGGCGAAGATGCCGTTCTGGAAGGGCGACCAGCCGGGCCGGCCGGTGGAGCTGGGCCGGGCGATCGGTGCCCGGTTGCGGGCCCTGCTCCGACAGGACGCCGGGGAGGCCACGGCCACGCTGCGGGCCACCGGGTTGGACGACTGGGCCGCCGGAAACCTCCTGACCTACCTGCACGAGCAGCGGGCGGCGACCCGGGCCCTGCCCGACGACCGGACGGTGGTCGTCGAACGCTTCCGCGACGAGTTGGGTGACTGGCGACTGGCCGTGCACAGCGTCTTGGGTGCCCGGGTCAACGCACCCTGGGCACTGGCCATCGGCCGCCGGCTCACCGAACGCTACGGGGTCGACGCGCAGGTGATGCCCGCCGACGACGGAATCGTGATCCGGCTGCCGGACACCGCCGACACCCCGCCCGGCCCCGAGGTGGTGACCTTCGATCCGGAGGAGATCGCCCAGGTGGTGGAGGAGTCGGTCGGCACCTCGGCGCTGTTCGCCGCCCGGTTCCGGGAGTGCGCCGCCCGGTCGCTGCTGCTGCCCCGCCGGGATCCGCGCCGCCGCCAGCCGCTCTGGCAACAACGGCAACGCGCCGCCCAGCTCCTCGACGTCGCCCGCGAGTACGCCGACTTCCCGGTCACCCTGGAAGCGGCCCGGGAATGCCTGCAGGACGTCTTCGACCTGCCCGCCCTGACCGAGGTGATGCGTGACCTGGCCGGCCGCCGGGTGCGCCTGGTCGAGGTGGAGAGCGCCCGACCGTCGCCGTTCGCCCGCTCGCTGCTCTTCGGTTACGTCGGTGCCTTCCTCTACGAGGGTGACGCCCCGCTCGCGGAACGTCGGGCCGCGGCCCTCACCCTGGATTCGGCCCTGCTCGGTGAGCTGCTGGGCCGGGTCGACCTGCGCGAGTTGCTCGACCCGGCGGTGCTCGCCGAGACCGAGCGGCAGCTGCGCTGGCTCACGCCGCAACGCCGCACCCGCGACGCCGAGGATGTCATCGAGCTGCTTCGGCAGCTCGGTGACCTGAGCACCGCTGAGCTGGCCGAGCGCGGGGCATCGGAGGCGTGGCTGACCGACCTGGCCGCCGCACGGCGGGTGCTGCCGGTCCGCATCGCCGGGCAGGAACGCTGGGTCGGTGTCGAGGACGCCGCTCGGCTGCGTGACGCCCTTGGCGTGGCCCTACCGGTCGGCGTCGCCGAGGCGTACCTCGAACCGGTCGCCGACCCGCTCGGCGACCTGGTGGCCCGGTACGCCCGCACCCACGCCCCCTTCACCGCCGCCGGCTGCGCGGCCCGGTTCGGGCTCGGGGTCTTCGTGGTCGAGCAGGCGTTGCGGCGGCTGGCCGCCACCGGCCGGGTGGTTTCCGGCGAGTTCACCCCGGACACCGCCGGCACCCAGTGGTGTGACGTCGAGGTGCTGCGCCTGCTGCGTCGCCGTTCCCTCGCCGCGCTGCGCCGGGAGATCGAACCGGTGCCGCCGCGCGCCCTGGCCACCTTCCTGCCCCGCTGGCAGCAGGTGGGTTCCTCGGCTCGCGGGGTCGAGGCGGTGGCGGCGACGATCGAGCAGTTGCAGGGCGCCTCGGTGCCCGCGTCGGCGCTGGAACGGCTGGTGCTGCCCGCCCGGGTCGCCGACTACTCCCCCGCGCAGTTGGACGAGCTGTGCGCCAGCGGCGAGGTGCTCTGGGCCGGCGCGGGGCCGATCTCCGGTGGGGACGGCTGGGTCAGCCTGGCGTACGCCGACTCGGCTCCGCTGCTGCTCCCGCCACCGGATGAGACGCTCGCGCGGACGCCCCTGCACGACGCCGTGCTGGACGCGCTCGACGACGGGCAGGCGATGTTCTTCCGGCCACTGGCCGACCGGGTCGGCGCCACCGACGACGCCGAGCTGACCGCTGTCATCTGGGACCTGGTCTGGGCCGGTCAACTCACCAACGACACCCTGGCACCGTTGCGGGCGCTCCTCGGCGGCGGCGGCGCGCATCGCGCCCGACCGGCCGCCGCCCGGAGTCGATACCGACGTCCGGGACGGGTGGCGCTGCCGAGTCGCGGTGGGCCGCCGACGGTGGCTGGGCGCTGGTCGCGGCTGCCGGCGCGGGACACCGACCCGACCCGACGCGCCGCCGCGCTCGCCGACGTCCTGCTGGAACGGCACGGCGTGCTGACCCGGGGCGCGGTCGTCGCCGAGCAGGTGGCGGGAGGTTTCGCCGCCGTCTATCCGGTGCTCGCCGCGATGGAGGAGCGCGGCGCGGCCCGGCGGGGATACTTCGTCGACGGGCTCGGCGCGGCGCAGTTCGCGGTCCCCGGCGCGGTGGACCGGATCCGCGCCGGTGCCGAGCCGCTCGACGGTGTCCGGCGACCGGGTGGGTCCTCGGTGGTGCTGGCGGCCACCGATCCCGCCAACCCGTACGGCGCGGCGCTGCCCTGGCCGGATCGCGCCATCGACTCCGGCGACGCGACGTCGCCGCCGGTCACCGGGCACCGGGCGGGCCGCAAGGCCGGTGCGCTGGTGGTGCTGGTCGAAGGCGAGTTGGCGCTCTACGTGGAGCGGGGTGGGCGGACCCTGCTCTCCTTCACCGACGACGCCGACGCGCTGGGCGCGGCCGGCAAGGCGCTGGCCGACGCCGTCCACTCCGGCGCGTTGGGTCCGATCTCGGTGGAACGCGCCGACGGCGAGTCCGTGCGCTCGTCACCGCTGCGCGACGCGCTGACCGCCGCCGGCTTCCGTACCACCCCTCGCGGTCTCCGGCTGCGCGCCTGAGCGCTCCCGGCAACACCTTCCGCTCAGCGGAGGGCGTCGAGGACCTTCGCGTAGCGAGGACGGTCGGCGGGCGGGGTCGGCCCCTCAAGGTAGTTGAGTACCACGGTGCCGCTGCGATAGGCGGCTCCGCTCCACCGCTCGGCCAGGTCACCGGCGCTGCTCTCGTCGGGAAAGACGTAGACGGCCACGTTGTCGGTCACGACGATTTCCGAGCAGCCCAGCCCCAACCCGTCCGGTCCACAGTCGACTGAGCGGTCGCGGGCGTTGGCCGCTTTGAGCCCGGCTTTCCGGAATGCCGCCACGACCTCCCGGCCGGTCGGTGCGTCCGCCTGGCGCGGTGGCAGCACCACCGGTGGCGGGCTCGACGGCCGCCGCTCGGTGGTGCCGCCGGCGTCCGGACCGGCTGGCGTGGGCCGTGCCGCGGCGCTGCTCGGGACGGCTGCGGCACTGCTCGGGGCGACGAGACCTACCTCGCCGGTGGGCGATGGCACGGGGTCCGGCGCGCTCGGTGCGGACGGGTCGACCGACGGCACGACGACCGTCGGTGTCGGAGCGGCGGCGGGCGACCCCTCCGGGTCCGCGCCACAGGCGGTCAGGACGACCGTGACCACGAGCAGGACAACGGCTGGCAGAATCCGGTGGCTCACCCCGGCAGTCTGCCCAACCGGGGCGGTCGCAGGCAGTGGCCGGTCGGTCAGCCGTGCTGTCGACTATCCGGCACAGTGGACGCCGACCGGATCGCGACGCCGGCAGCAGTGACGAGCACCGGCCCTGCCCCCGCCGCCGACGCCGTGATTCCCCGGAGCGACGCGAGCGGGCGTACGATCCGGTGCCGTGACCAGCAGTATCGCCCGCGAGTCGCAGGCACCCGGGATCGTCTCGCTGACCACCGACTACGGCCTCGCCGACGGTTTCGTGGCGGCCTGCCACGGGGTGATCACCCGTCTCGGGCCCGCACTGCGGATCATCGACGTGACGCACCTGGTCCCGCCGGGTGACGTCCGGCGAGGCGGTGCGGTGCTGGCCCAGACCGTGCCCTACCTGCCGCCGGGGGTGCATGTGGCGGTGGTCGACCCGGGGGTCGGCACGAACCGTCGGGGTGTCGCGCTGAGCACCCCTGCGGGAACGTTGGTGGGCCCCGACAACGGCCTGCTGTTGGACGCCGCCGAGGCACTCGGCGGGTTGACCGGGGCGGTGGAGCTGACCAACCCACGGTGGCTGGCGCCACGGGTGTCGGCCACCTTCCACGGGCGGGACGTCTTCGCACCGGTCGCGGCCCGCCTGGCCCTCGGCGCACCGCTGGTCGAGGCCGGCCCGGCGATCGATCCGGAGTCGCTGGTGCGGCTGCCGGCACCGCTGGTCCGCCGGCTGCCGGACGGGTTCGTGGCCGAGGTGCTGACGGTGGACCACTTCGGCAACGTCCAGTTGGCCGCCCCGGCGGAGTTGCTGGATCCGCTGCCCGCGCGGGTCCGGGTGAGCCCGGAGACCGGCGACCGGACGGCGTGCGGCCTGGCCGCTGAGAGCGGCCCGAGGGATGGGGGCGGGTGGGAACGGGAGGTGGTGCACGGACGTACGTTCGGCGACGCTCCGGTGGGTGCCCTGGTGGCGCATGCCGACTCGGCCGGGCGGGTCGCTCTCTCCGTCAACGGTGGACACGCCGCCGAACTGCTCGCGGTGGCCCCGGGTACGCTGCTGCGGGTCCGGGGTTCCGGCGTCGTGGGGGACGCTCCCGGACAACAGGCATGAGGCGTCTACTGTGGAAAGCTGTCGAGGTGGATGATCGCTGGGTTCCCGCCGCTTGTCCCTGCTGCGCTTACCGGACCGGCGGCGGCACCTGCCCGGTCTGTTTCTGGACGGATGACGGTCAGTCCGATGCCGACGCGGACGTCGTCCGCGGCGAGGCGAACGGGGACCTGAGCCTGTCGCACGCCCGCCTCAACTTCGCCGTCTACGGCGCCTGCCACCCTCGGTACCAGGAGTTGGTGCGGGCACCGAGACCGGAGGAGATGCCCTGAGCCGGGCGAGCCGGGCCGGCCTGGGAGGACGCCGACCCGGCTCGGGGTGCCGGTCTCAGCAGACCGGCACCGACTCACCCCAGACCGTCGAGATGTACGCGTGACTGACGAACTGCCCGCTGGCCAGGCGGTTCCACCGGTTGGTGGTGCGGTAGGGCCCGACGATCGTCTGCCCGGTCACGTAACACTGGATCGGCACGTTGGCGTACTGGGCGGCGAGACCCCGGGACTGGTAACCGGTGCCCGGGCCGGCCCGCACGACCAGCGGCCCGTCACCGACCACGCCACGTGAGCCGGTGCCGGTCCACAGGTACGCCACGTCGACCCAGGCGTTCGTGGTCAACTGCAACCCGTCCCAGAACGTCCCGTCGGCCAGGTCGATTCCCGCCGGATTGAGCACCACCCGACCGAACTGGTCCCGTCCGCCGTTGTAGCCGTCCTGGTAGGCGGCCTGCGCCTGCGGCCTGCCCTGCGGCAGGGCCTTCCAGTTCTCCCGTACTCCGCTGATGTTCCAGTAGTCGTCGCGGGTGTTCCACGGGCCGACGTCCCAGACCGGGGCGTACTCGCAACGGCTGCCGGTGACGGTGCAGACCCGCACGGTGTAGTCGCCGGAGTTGCGCGGGGACAGCCCTCGGCGAGAGGGCAACGCCACGAAATGGTCCCGGACACGGACCGTGTGCCCGTTGGCGGTCACCTCGCCGACCAGTCCGATCCGGGTCGCGAACACCCGGTAGGTCAGGCCGGGGGTGGCGGCAGTGGTCGAGGCGACGGTGTCGGCGGCGAACCGGACGGCGCGGACCACGGCGCTGGCACCGGAGCGGCTGCCGGTGAGCACCACCCGGGCCTGTACCCGGCGAACCGGCTGGTCGAAGACGGCTGCCGGCAAGGCGTCGCGCCACTCGGTCCAGCCGGTCGTCCGCCAGCCGCGGACCTGGACGGTCGCGGTGGCACCGGGTCGGGCGACGGTGGTGACCTCGGCGCGGATCCGGCTGGCCGGGCGGCTGAGGGTACGCGGTGCGATCACCAGCATGCCCTCGGCGACCGCACTACGCCGGGCCGGTACGCCGGGCGGCCGAGCGTCGGCCAGTCGCAGGCCCACGCGGGTGTGTCGCACGTTGACGTCGTCGGCATCGACGACCGACAGGTCGGCGTTCCATCGGTCGGCCCGTGCGGCCGAGGAGGCGGAGTTCGGATGAAGGGCGATGACGAGGACGGTGGCCAGAACGACAGCCAGGACGGCATTACGAGGATGTTTCATCAGCATTCTCCTCAGATCTCCCCGATAGTGCCTATATCTGTAGATCGAAGAGAAGCGTCCTACAAATAGCGATACATGTGAATTGCGCTCGGGTGAGGGAGAATAGGCGCGTGCCCGAAGGTGACACCGTGTGGAACACCGCCCGCGTCCTGGAACGCGCGCTGGTCGGCACCCGACTGACCGGCAGCGACTTCCGGGTGCCCTCGCTGGCCACCACCGACCTCTCCGGCTGGGCGGTGCGCGACAGCGCGAGCCGGGGCAAACACCTGCTGCTCCGGCTGGACGCTCCCGCGGGCACCGGCGAGTCGCGCTGGACACTGCACTCGCACCTGCGGATGGACGGCACCTGGCGGGCGTACGCCCCCGGTCAGCGGTGGACGGCCCGGCCGGCACATCTGATCCGGGTGATCCTCCGCGCGCCGGTCGCGACCGCCGTCGGCTACCACCTGCACGAGGTGGCGCTGGTGCCCACCGCCGACGAGACGCGCCTCGTCGGTCACCTCGGCCCTGACCTGCTCGGCACCGACTGGGACCCGGCCGAGGCGGTCGTTCGACTCGCCGCCCACCCGGACACCCCGATCGGGGTGGCCCTGCTCGACCAGCGCATCCTGGCCGGCGTCGGCAACCTCTACAAGTGCGAGGTGCTGTTCCTCCGCGGCGTCCACCCCCGCACGCCGGTCCGAGAGGTGCCCGACCTCATCGGCCTGGTGACCCTGGCGCAGAAGTTGCTGGCCGCCAACCGGGGACGCTGGACGCAGAGCACCACCGGTTCGCTGGGGCGCGGCCGGACCAGCTACGTCTACGGTCGACGGGCACAGCCGTGCCGGCGCTGCGGCACCCCCGTCCGCAAGGAGGAACTGGGCGAACGGGTCACCTACTGGTGCCCCGCCTGCCAGCCGGGCAACCCGGCCTGACCCTCGCGCAGCGGACACCCACGGCCTCCCCGCCACCGCGCATCTTCCACGCGGCGGTCAGGCCCTCTCCCGTGCATCTTCCACGCGACGGTCAGGGTCGCTCCGCGCATCTTCCACGGGGTGGTCCGGGCAGGTCGGAGCTGGTTGGCGGCCGGTCATACGAGTGACGCGGAGTGGCGGCGACGACACGCCGGCAGCTCGACAGATTCGCACGAAAGGGGACTTCCTAACCGGCCCACTTCCGTCGCATGCTGCGGTTGAGGGCTCACGGAACGTCAGCACGCGCGTCCGCGCCGCCACGTCGGGGTGGTGGCCGCCGCGCCCCGATCACCGGGAGAGCCATGGCCGTGTTCCGCAGACTCCGGTCGACCTGGCTGGACCGCGCCGCCCGCACCGACCAGCCGGGCCCGCCGAGCGCCGTCCCCGCCACCCGAACCGGTCCGGACGCGGAGAACGCCACCCCGGCCCACCCTGATCGCGACATTCCCGCCGGGCCGGACGACACCGCCCCGGCCACCCCAGCGCGGACACCATCCGCGCCGCCGCGTCCAGCAGCCGGGCCGTCGCCGTACCCGACGCCGACCAGTCTCGATCCGACGGCGACGCCCCGCTGCTTCGGTCCGGTGCCGAACCACGCCTACAGTCCACTGCCCGCCCACGACGAGGACGGGCAGGTGATGACCGGCACCGGGCTGCGCAAGTTCGTCGACCCGCTGCCCGGCCTCGGCCCGATGGGACGTACCCCGCTCGGTGCCCACCTGCCGGTGGCCGTACCCGACACGATCACCCACCCCGGCTGCGACTACTACGAGATCGGGCTGCAGGAGTACGCCCAGCGGCTGCACCGGGATCTGCCGCCGACCCGGCTGCGCGGCTACCGCCAACTGAATCTGGGCACCGACCAGGACGGACACAACACGATCGCCCCGCCACCGCGACCCTGGCACCTCGGTCCGGTCGTACTGGCCCGACGCGGTCGGCCGGTACGCATCAAATTCATCAACCAGCTACCCGCCGGCCCGGCCGGCGACCTCTTCCTGCCTGTCGACCCGACGGTGCCCGGCGCCGGCCCGGGGCCCCTCGACGGACCGGCGCCCTACCCGCAGAACCGGGCGGTGCTGCATCTCTGTGGCGCGTCGACCGGCTGGATCAGCGCCGGCACTCCGTGGCAGTGGATCACACCGGCGGGTGAGATCACCCCCTACCCCGACGGTGCTGGCCTGGCCCACGTGCCGGACATGGCCCACCCGGGGCAGGGTGCCACCACCCTCTACTACCCCAACGACCAGAGCGGGCGGCTGCTCTGGTTCCACGACAACACCGTCGGACTGTCCCGGCTGACCGTCTACTCCGGTCAACTCGCGCTCTACCTGCTCACCGACGACGTACAGGAACGGTTGATCGCCGACGGGACGCTGCCGGCCGAGCAGCTGCCGCTGGTCTTCGAGGACAAGACGTTCGTACCCGACGACGCCCAGCTCGCCGCGCAGGACCCGACCTGGGACCGGGACCGGTGGGGTGCCCGGGGGTCCCTCTGGCACCCGCACGTCTACCAGTCCCGCCAGAACCCGTACCGCCACGACGGGATCAACCCGACCGGCCGGTGGGACTACGGGCCCTGGTCGCGTACCGCCGTCCCGGTCGGTCCCGAGGCACCCGCCGCCGTTGTGCCCAACCCGCACCACGACCCGGTCACCGACCCGGACGAGCCACCGGAAACCCCCGGTGTGCCCAGCCCGAGCGCGGTGCCCACCGCCTACGGCGACACCATCCTGGTCAACGGTGCCGCGTACCCGTACCTGGAGGTGCAGCCGAAGCTCCACCGGTGGCGCATCCTCAACGCCTGCGCCGATCGCTGGCTTAACCTCCAGCTGTACCGGGCCGCCTCGGACGCGCCGATGTGGACACCGGAGGGTCGTCTCGCCGACGCCGCCGCCGGCGAGGTGCCGATGGTCGACGCGGTACGCGCGCCGGACCGGCCAGCGGAATGGCCCACCGACGGACGGTCCAGCGGCGTGCCGAACCCGGCCGCCGCCGGCCCGCGGATGATCCAGATCGGCAACGAAGGCGGCCTGCTGCCGGCCCCCGTGATCGTTGCGAACCGGCCGATCGGCTATCGCTACGACCGACGCGATCCCACCGTGCTCAATGTCGACGGCCACGCGCTGCTGCTTGCCCCCGGCGAACGGGCCGACGTGCTGGTGGATCTCGCCACCGTCGCCCCCGGCACCACCCTGATCCTCTACAACGACTGCCCCGCCCCGCTGCCCTGCTTCGATCCCCGCTACGACCACCACAGCGGCGGCCCCGACCGCACGACCGAGGGCGGCGCGCCACCGACCGTGCCCGGGTACGGCCCGAACACCCGAACTCTGGTGCAGCTACGGGTGACGGGCACCGGTACCGGTGCCGCGCCGTACGACCTCGATCGGCTGCGGGACCGGCTGCCCGGCGCGTACGCGGCCAGCCAGCGCCCCCCGGTCGTCCCGCAACCCGCCTACGACCCCTGCTTCGGCACCGCCAGCGCGGCGACCCGGACGCCGCTCCACGCCACCACCGTGGAGTTCACTCCGCCCGGCGGCGCGCCGGTGAGTCTGCCGCTGATCGTCAAATCCGTGGGGCAGGTATTCGAGCCCGACTTCGGTCGGCTCACCGGCCGCCTCGGCGTGGCTCACCCGCACGGCGGCCCCCGAGGCGACGCCACCCTGCCGCTCGGTCCCACCGAGCCGGCCACCGAGGTGGTGTACGCCAGCGACCCAGCCCTGGCGGTCGGCACACCGGGCGACGGCAGTCAGCTCTGGCGGGTACGCGGTTGGGGACGGCAGAGCCATCCGGTGCGGTTCGACGGGCTGGACGTCCAGGTGGTCGGCCGGGTCGGGCGGGACGGCGCGATCCGACCGCCGCACCCCGGTGAACTCGGCTGGAAGCAGGTGGTGCGGGTCGATCCGGGAGAGGACGTCCTGCTCGCGCTGCGCCCGGAGGCTCCGCCCCTGCCGTTCAAGATCGGCGACAGCGTACGGCTGCTCGACCCGGCCCGACCTGCCGGCGTCCGGCTCGATTCCACCTCGATCAGCCCCATCGACGGGCGGCCCGCGACGGTGGTCAACCAACTGGTCAACCTGGGCTGGGAGTACCGCTGGGGCAGTGCGGCGGCCGGCCACCGGGACCAGGGCATGAGCCGGCCGCTGGTGGTCCGGGTATCGCCCCGGGCACCGACCGGGCTCACCGCCGCTCCGGTCCCGGGTTCGGCGACCGCGCTGCCGGCGATCACCCTCGCCTGGACCGGAAACGGCAGCCGCTCACCGGCCACCAGTCACCTGTTGCAACGGGCCACCGACGCGACCTTCACGAACGGGCTGACCCCCATCACCGTGGCAGCCACGGCGACCCGCTACACCGACGCCACCGTCACCCCCGGCGTCACCTACCACTACCGCATCCGCGCCGAGAACGCGGCGAGCTGCTCCACCTGGTCGAACAGCGTTCCCGCCTCGGTACAGCTCACCGCGCCCGCCAAGCTGACCGCGAGCATTCCACCCGCCGCACCGCTACGGATCGCGCTGCGCTGGGTGAACCGTTCCTTCGCCACCGGCATCGACGTGCAACGCGCGACCAACCCGACCTTCACCAGCGGGCCGGGCACCACCGCGATAAGCGTCGGTGACAACCATCTGGACTCGGCGGTCGCACCCGACACCACGTACTACTACCGGGTACGCACCACCTACCTGGGTGCCGCCTCCCCGTGGTCCACCGTCGCCACGGTGACCACTCCACCCGCACCGGGCACACCGACCGCGGTCAGCGTGGCCGCCACCGTCCCCGGCCCGGACACCGCGACCGTGGTGCTGAGCTGGTCAGCGAGCACACCCACCGGTCCAGGCACCGGCTTCACCGTGGAGCGGGCCCTGGATCCGGCGTTCACCCGGGACCTGGCCACGTTCACCGTCACCGGCCGTGGCTTCACCAACACCGGTCTGGCCCGGGGCGTCACCTACCACTACCGGGTGCGCTCGTTCAACGTGGTCGGTGCCTCCGCGTACACCGGTCCCATCCCGGTCACCATCCCACCCTGACCGTCCCGGTCATCGTGGTCGCGCTCGATGATCAGCTCGACGGAGCGGGGCGGGAGACGGCGCGTAGTTCGGAGAGCGCCGAGGCGAAGCCGTGGAGAAGATCGGTGGCCTCGGTCAGGCGGGCGGCGGCCGGGTGCTCGGTTGCCGGGCGGTACTCCTCGGCGAGGTAGCCGGCGGCGGCGACCACCAGGCGCTCGTACGCCTCCACTCCCGTGTCCAGTTGCCCGGCGAGCGCCCGGTGCGCCTCGACCAGCGGCGGCTTGGCGTCAGCGGGCGCCAGACGTACCGCGCGTTCCACGCTGGCGACCCGGTTGGCCAGTTCGCGGAGCGACTGTTCGGCGGCGGAGGCTTCGGCGACCGCCGGCTCGGCGAGGCCGGTCAGCCGACCCACCATCGAGTTCATGGTGGCGGCGGCCCGGTCCAGGCGCTCCCACGGCTGGGCGGCGGCGGTGCCGCGCAGCGCGGTGCGGGAGCGGACCCGACGCACCTCGGCCAGCACGCCGGCCCCGGCGGGCAGTCTTTCCACGGCGGCGACCAGCCGGGCCCGGTTGCGGGCGGCGACCTGGGCCGGGTCGAGCGGTGGCGGTGCCGGCTGGGCAGCGAGGGCCCGCAGGTCAACCCAGCGCCACGCGGCCAGTGCGGTGCTCGCGCCCGCGGCGGCAGCCCAGGCCGCGTCCGCCAGACCGATCCCTGCGTACGGGGTCAGCACCGCTGCCGCGCCACCGAACCCGCCGGCCAGGACGCTCCACCGGCGGGCGGAGCCGCGCAGCCGACTCAGCCGGCGGAAATACCGGGTGCGCTCGTCCACTGCCACCGTCGCCTCCTCGATTCTCCGCTCAGCCGGCGGCCGTGGTGTCGCCAGTGCCGCGTTCACGGCTCATGCTGGCGCGGATCTCGTCGAGCCGGGCCACCGCCGGGTCGGCCGTGGCCGGCTGATCGGCGACGGCACCCCGATCGGCGCCCGCGCCGAGCTGATCGCCGGCCATGCTGGCGCGGATCTGGTCCAGCCGGGCGGAACCGGCCGAGTCCAGGGTGGCCTTCTGAATCTCGAGCATCCGGCCCTCAGCCGAGTTGCCGGCCAGTTCGGCGCGGCCCATGGCGTTCGCGTAGCGACGCTCGATCCGGTCACGTACCTCGTCGAGGGTGGGGGTGCTGCCGGGAGCGGTGAGCGCCGACATCGACTCCAGCGAGGCGGCGACGCTCTCCTGCATCTTGGCCTGCTCCAGCTGGCTGAGCAGCTTGGCGCGCTCGGCGAGCTTCTGCTGGAGGATCATGGAATTGTTCTCCACCGCCCGGCGAGCCTGCCCGGCGGCGGCCAGTGCCTGGTCGTGCAGGGTCTTCAGGTCCTCGGCGGACTGCTCGGCGGAGACGAGTTGGGTGGCCAGGGTCTGCGCGGACTGCTCGTACCGCCCGGCCTCGGCCTCGTCGCCCTTGGCCCGTGCCTGGTCGGCCAGGACGAGCGCCTGGCGGGCGTTGGCCTGCAACCGCTCGACGTCGGACATCTGCCGGGAGAGCTTCATCTCCAGCTGACGCTGGTTGCCGATCACTGCGGCGGCCTGCTGGACGAGCGCCTGGTGCTGCCGGTGCGCCTCGTCGATGGCCTGCTGGAGCTGCACCTTCGGGTCGGCGTGCTCGTCGATACGAGCGCCGAAGAGCGCCATCAGGTACTTCCACCCCTTGACGAACGGGTTGGCCATCTCCGCGGTATCCCCTCAATCACGTCGCTGTGCCTGCCCCACCCCGGTGACCGGGTCGGCTGCCGGCGATGGTGAAGTCCATCGTCCCAGCCGGGCGCCAACACGGCATCCGTACCGGCGAGAGGGGACGTCCGCGATCAACCCTACGCGGCGGGAGCTACCACGACCATCGGCCGCGAGGCTCAGGCGGCGTAGACCACGTCCCGGTCGCTACGGTCGGCGGGCCGGACCCGGGCGCTGCGCAGCGTGGCCTTCAGTGGGGAGTCCTGCCGTACGGAGACGGCGACGTTGCCGTCCGAGCTGACCTGGCGTACCCCTCGCCCGGTGGGCCTGTGCACCGATGCGGCGGCCACCGGCGTCGACTCGGCCGACTCGTCCTGCATCGGCACCAGCACGCCCGGGATCTGCTCGGCGAGCGCTACCGTGTCGCTGACCTCGCGCAGCAGCTCGGAGAGACGGGCACCCAGCGCGTCGCAGATCGCCGCGAGCAGCTCACTGGAGGCCTCTTTCTGACCTCGTTCGATCTCCGACAGGTAGCCCAGGCTGACGTTGGCTGCGGACGAGACCTCGCGCAGCGTGCGGTGCTGCCCCTGCCGGCGCGCCCGTAGTGCGTCACCGATCACCCGGCGTAGCAGGACCATCGCACCTCCCCTGGGGGACACAGTTCGCCCGGCCGACCGGCCTGCGGGAGCACCGGCTGTCGGAGCTTTCCCGCAACCGTACCCGCTGCGCGCCGCCGCGACATCCCACCCCGCCCGGTCTTCCCACAGCCGCCGCTGACCGCCTGGGTGGGTATGTCACGGATCAGGTGACGTCGAAAGCCTGGATGTGGTCGGCCAGCAGGCGCAGGGCCTCGGTCACGGCGGCGCCCCGGATGTGGTCGCGACCGCCGGCGAGATCGAGTTGCCGCACCTCGGTGTTGTCCGGACCGGCGACCGCGACGAAGACCAACCCGACCGGCTTGCCGTCCTGGGGCTCCGGCCCGGCCACTCCGGTGGTGGCCAGGCCCCAGTCAGCGCCACACCGGCGCCGCCCACCCTCGGCGAGCGCCTTCGCCACGTCGGCATCGACCGGGCCGCGCTCGGCCAGCAGTTCCGCCGGTACGTCGGCCAACCGTTCCTTCAGCTCGGTGGCGTAGACCACCAGGCCACCCCGGTAGACGACGCTCGCCCCGGCGATCTCCACCACCGTGGCGGCCAGCAGCCCTCCGGTCAGCGACTCGACGGTGGCGAACGTCTCCTGCCGCTCGGCGAGGCGGTGCACCACGCCAGCCGCCGCGGCACCCATCGAGCCCTCGGCCTCTCGCACACCCATGATCTGCATCCTTCCCGGACCTGGCGCGGTCTACGCGTCACAACGCCGGTCGTCGCCCCGACGTGGTCTCACCTCTGCGTGCGGCGCAGGCGGGTGGCCTGAGCGATGTAGTCCAGCCCGGTCACGAGGGTGATCGCGACCGCCGCGCCCATGATCCAGGGCCCGATGGGGGTGAGGGCGGCCGGCATCGGCCACAGGTACCAGGTGATGGCCAGTATCTGGAGAGCGGTCTTGATCTTTCCGCCCCGGCTCGCGGCGATCACACCACGCCGGATCACCCAGAACCTCAGGGCGGTGATGCCCAGCTCCCGGGCGAGGATGACCACTGTCACCCACCACGGCAACCGGTCGTACCAGGACAACAGCAGCAGGGCGGCGCCGGTGAGCGCCTTGTCGGCGATCGGGTCGGCCACCTTGCCCACGGCGGTGACCAACCCGAACCTCCGGGCGATCCACCCGTCGACCAGGTCCGTGACCGAGGCCACGGCGAAGATGACGCAGGCGATGACCTGCCATCCGGCGTGCGTCATCCCCGACATCACCACCGAGGCGGCGAAAACCGGCACAAGCAGCAGCCGCAGCGCGGTCAGGGCGTTGGCGGCGTTGACGACGGGCACCCGGGGCACCACCGGCACCGGCGGCGATTCCGTCGCCCCCGTCATCGAGTCGCCCCGCGTCGAGTCGCCCCGTTCGAATGGCGCACCCGGCACCACACCTCGCGCCCCCTCCGCCTCGTCCCAGCCCACCGTCACCGCGCCGCGCCGGGCGCGGCGGAGATCATCTCATCCGGTACGGCGAGCAGGTCGACTCCCTCGGTGCCGGTCACCGTGGCGCGGACCAGGTCGCCGGGACGCAGGGCAGCCAGGTCGACACCGCCACCGTCCGGGGCGACGAGCGTGGTCGACCCGTCCACCTCCGGTGCCTGGTGCGCGGCCCGCCCCTCGACGATCCCACCGTCGATCGCGTCGACGAGCACCTCGACCGTCGACCCGAGGCGGTCCTCGGCTCGCTGCGAACACAACTCGTCGGCGAGCGCGCTGAGCTTGTCGTACCGACGTTTGATGGTGGCGGCGGACACCTTGCCCGGCAGTCCGGCCGCCTCGGTGCCGTCCTCGTCGCTGTAGTCGAAGACCCCGATCGCGTCGAGTCGGGCCTCGGTGAGGAACCGCACCAGTTCGTCGACGTCGCGTCGGGTCTCGCCGGGGAACCCGACGATGAAGTTGCTGCGCGCCCCGGCCTCCGGTGCCAACTGCCGTGCGGCGGCGAGCAGTTCGAGGAAACGGTCGGTGGAGCCGAAACGACGCATTCGGCGCAGCACCGGCTCGCTGGAGTGCTGGAACGACAGGTCGAAGTAGGGTGCCACCCCCGGTGTGCTGGCGATCGCCTCGATCAGCCCGGGCCGGGTTTCGGCCGGCTGAAGGTAGCTGGCCCGGACCCGGACGATGCCGTCGACAGCGGCGAGTTGCGGCAGCAGCTTCTCCAGTGCGCGCGGGTCGCCCAGGTCCTTGCCGTAGGAGGTCGAGTTCTCGCTGACCAGCACGAGTTCCCGGACACCGCTCTTGGCCAGCCACTCGGCCTCGGCGAGCAGCTCGTCGGGGGTGCGGGAGACGAAGGCACCCCGGAAGGCGGGAATGGCGCAGAACGCGCAACGCCGGTCGCAGCCGCTGGCCAGCTTGAGCGAGGCCACCGGGCCACTGTCCAGCCGGCGACGCAGCACCGTACGCAGGTGTGCCGGGGTGTGCTCGTCGACGTCGTTGCGACCGTGCCCTGGCAGGGACACCGCGCTGTCGCGTCGGGCGACCGGGGTCAGCGGCAGCAGTTCCCGCCGGTCGCGGGGGGTGTGCGCGGCGAACTCCCGGCCGGCGACCACCGCGTCCAGCCGCGCGGCGATGTCCGGGTAGTCGTCGAAGCTGAGCACCGCCTGCGCCTCGGGAAGGCTGTCGGCCAGTTCCCGGCCGTACCGCTCGGCCATGCAACCGGCGGCGACCACCTTGGCGCCGGTGTCGGCGGCGGCCAGCAGCGTCTGGATGGAGTCCTGCTTGGCCTTCTCCACGAACCCGCAGGTGTTGACGACCACCACATCGGCGCCTTCGCCGTCGGTGGTCACCTGCCAGCCGTCGGCGTGCAGGCGGGCGGCCAGCTCCTCGGAGTCGACCTCGTTGCGGGCACAGCCCAGGGTCAGCAGCGCGACCCGACGACCATCAGGGGAAGGTGAGGAGGTGGCAGACACCACCCGAGGGTACCGGGCGACAGTGCCCGTACCGGCGACGGCGGTGTGAGCCGGGCCGCCTAGACCGCCGTGGCGAGAATCCGGATGACCCGGTCGAGCAGGAAGACCTCGGTGCCGGCCAGGCCGACTGAGCAGAAGACCGAGATCTGGTCCGCGCCGGTGCGGCCGGGTGCCGTGCCGGCCAGCACCGCACCCAGGTCACGCAACCGGCTGGCGTACGGCGGCTGCGCGGCGAGCATCGGCGGGGCGTACGCCATCGCCTGCGCCACCGAGTCACTGGCCAGCACGGCCGCGACGTCGAGCAGGTCGGTGCCGAACTCAGATCGGTCCAGCTGCTTGAAGCCGACCGCGTTGACGTGGGTGCCGGGACACAGGTCGGCGGCGCTCAGCACCGGTGTCGGGCTGGTGGTGGCCAGCACCACCACGTCCCGGTCGCGTACCGCCTCCCGGGCGGTCTCCACGGCGCGGGCCGGGATCCCGAGTTCGGCCCGCACCCGGGCGGCGAACGCCTCCCGACGCGCGGTCGAGCGGCTGTGCACGGTCACCTCGCGCAGGCGGCGCACGGCGGCGGCGGCCCAGACCTGGGTCCATGCCTGGCCACCGGAACCGATCACGCCGACGGTGGCCGCGTCCGCACGGGCCAGTGCGTCCACCGCCACCCCACCCAGCGCGCCGGTACGCCGCGAGCCCAGCTCCTCCCCCACGGCCACGGCCCGCACCGCGCCGGTCTGCCCGTCGTGCAGCACCACCACCTGTTCGGCCTCGGGATGCCCGAACGTGTCGTACGCCCGGTATCCGTACCACTGCCCGAGAAGGTGTCCGGCGGTGAGCACCAGCCGGCCGGCGCCGAGCGACGCGGCTGCCCGGGGCGGCGCGACGAGCTGCCCGTCGTAGGCGGCGAGCAGGGCCTGACGCATCGCGTCGACCGAGGTCGCTGCGTCCAGCGCGGCGGCGACCTCGGAATCAGAGATGAGCACGGTCACGGATCAATGGTGCAGCTTGAAGCAAGCTTGAGGTCCATCCCGGGTGACCCGTCTCACCGAGGCAACCATCGACCAGGTGCTACGGTCGGTTTCGGCGGCCCACGTGGCCGCCCCGGACGAGTCGTGGGCGTACCCGGTCAGGCCAAGACGCCCCGCGTGATGGACCGACTCGTCCCGGCCCCCGATGGCCGGGGCCCGTGAAAAGGTGACTCGATGGCCTGGATCGTGCTGGTGCTCTCCGGTCTGCTCGAAACGGCGTGGGCGATCGCCCTGGACCGCTCCGCCGGATTCACTCGACCCGTCGCCTCGGCGGTCTTCGTGGTCACGCTGGTGCTGAGCATGGCGGGGCTGGCGTACGCGCTGCGGGAGATCCCGGTCGGCACCGGTTACGCGGTGTGGGTCGGCATCGGAGCGGTCGGTACCGCGATCGTCGGCATGGTGGCGCTCGGCGAGCCGGCCAACCTGCTCCGCCTGATCTCCCTCCTGCTGGTGGTGGCCGGCGTGATCGGGCTCAAGCTCTTCCACTGACGCAAGCGTGGCAACCTCCGCGCGGGGTGGGCGTGGCGATCGTCCGTAGTGGGTAGAGACCGGACGGCAGACATGAGACGCACCCCCTTGGAGGAAGAGATGGCCACCAGCACCGTTCGCTCGACCAGCGCCGCCCGCATCTGCACCATCGTGGGCTTCGTGTGCGCGGTCCTCGCGCTGCTGCTCAACCCGATCCTCTTCGGAGTCATCGGCCTGGTCCTCGGCGTCGTCGGCGCGGTGCTCGGTGACAAGCCACTCGGCTGGTACGCCGCCGCGGCCAACGTGGTCGCCATGGTGCTGAGCATGCTGATCCTCAGCGCACTCTGATCCCCTTCCCCGAGCAGGCGGCCCGCCGCGTATCCGCGGCGGGCCGCCTGCTCATACCGCCAATTGGCCCGCTCCCAACTCCGCAGAGCACCGCAGAGCACCGCAGAGCACCGCCGAGCACCGCAGAGCACCGCAGAGCACCGCAGAGCACCGCAGAGCACCGCAGAGCACCGCCGAGCACCGCTACGGAGAGCAGCCCCCACCTAGGGTCACGGTGCGTAGCGTCACTCGCCACCATCCCTCATACCTCTTTCGCCGCTTTGCTCTGCTTCAACCCACGCAACATCTCGCGAGCTGCGATGACGCAGTCCCTCCCGGCAGTCCCTCCCGGCGCTACATAAAGAAGCGGCCGTCACCCACAGCGAACGTTGCGTATATTGAAGCAGAGCAAAGGATGCGGGAGGGTTGGTCTGCTTCGGCTGAGATCTCACGCTGTGTCATGACAGCAGGTTCGATGGGGGTGGTGGCACAGCTCGCTCGGCGGGCCGGCTGCTCAGCCGTCGCCACCCCGCAGGCCGTCCAGGACCTCTTCCAGCTCATCCGGCTTGATCAGCACGTCGCGCGCCTTGGAGCCCTCCGACGGGCCGACCACGCCCCGGGTCTCCATCAGATCCATCAGCCGGCCCGCCTTGGCGAAGCCCACCCGCAACTTGCGCTGCAGCATCGAGGTCGAGCCGAACTGCGAGGTGACCACCAGTTCCACCGCCTGCACCAGCAGGTCCAGGTCGTCGCCGATGTCCTCGTCGATCTTCTTCTTGCTGTCCTGCGCGGGGGTCAGCACGTCCGGGCGGAACTCCGGCTCACGCTGGTCCTTGCAGAACTTCACCACGTCGTTGATCTCGCGCTCGGTCACCCAGGCGCCCTGGATCCGGACCGGCTTCGAGGCACCCATCGGCAGGAACAGCCCGTCGCCACGGCCGAGCAGCTTCTCCGCGCCCGGCTGGTCGAGGATGACCCGGGAGTCCGCCAGCGACGAGGTGGCGAAGGCCAGCCGGGACGGCACGTTGGCCTTGATCAGGCCGGTCACCACGTCGACCGAGGGCCGTTGGGTGGCGAGCACCAGGTGAATGCCGGCGGCCCGGGCGAGCTGGGTGATCCGCACGATGGAATCCTCCACGTCGCGCGGGGCGACCATCATCAGGTCGGCCAGTTCGTCCACGATCACCAGCAGGTACGGGTAGGGGCGCAGCTCGCGCTCGCTGCCCGGTGGTGCCTTGATCTCTCCGTTGCGTACCTTCCGGTTGAAGTCGTCGATGTGCCGGACCCCGTTCGCGGCGAGGTCGTCGTAACGCATGTCCATCTCGCGGACGACCCACTCCAGCGAGTCGGCCGCCTTCTTGGCGTTGGTCACGATCGGAGTGACCAGGTGCGGGATCCCCTCGTAACCGGTCATCTCGACCCGCTTCGGGTCGATGAGCAGCAGCCGCACCTCGTCCGGCGTCGCCCGGGTCAGGATGGACATGAGCAGGCTGTTCAGGCAGCTCGACTTGCCCGCACCGGTGGCCCCCGCGATCAGGATGTGCGGCATCTTCGCCAGGTTGGCCACCACGTAGCCGCCCTCGATGTCCTTGCCGAGGGCGACCACCATCGGATGGTGGTCGCTGGTGGCCGCGCGCGAGCGCAGCACGTCACCGAGCGCCACGTTCTCCGGGTCGGTGTTCGGGATCTCCACACCCACCGCGCTCTTGCCCGGGATCGGGCTCAGGATGCGTACGTCCGGCGACTTCACCGCGTACGCGATGTTGCGCGACAGCTGGGTGATCCGCTCGACCTTCACCCCGTGCCCCAGCTCGACCTCGTAGCGGGTCACCGTTGGCCCCCGGGTGAAGCCGGTCACCGCCGCGTCCACGTCGAACTGGTCGAAGACTCCGGTGAGGGCGGCGATCACCTCGTCGTTGGCCTTGCTGCGGGTCTTCGGCGCGGCCCCACTGCCGAGCATGTTCGACGGGGGGAGCGTGTAGTCGCCGGCCAGACCGGTCAGCGCGAGCTGCTCGGCTCGGGTCGGCGCGGGCGAGTGCTCCGGCGGTTCAGCGGGCTTGCGGCTGGCCGGCACCCGGGACGGCGTCTTGCGCGGCAGAACCATGGTCTCCTGGAGATCCGCGCCGTCCAGGTCGTCGAAATCGTCCGGGTCCACCGGCGGTGCCGCCCGTTTGGTGGGCCGTCGCCGGGCCGATGTTGCGGACGCCTCCGTCTTCTCCGCGCCGTCCGGCCCGACCACGCCGCCGGCCAGCAGACCGAGCCGCTCGGGGATCTTGTTGATCGGTGTCGCGGTGACCACCAGCAGCCCGAACACCAGCAACAGGACCAGCAACGGCACCGCCACCCACGCGGTGACCGCGCGCTCCAGCACGCTGCCCACGCCCGCGCCGATCAGGCCACCGGCGAAGTCCCGCTCGCCCGGGCCGCCCGGCTGCTGACCGATGTGCAGCAGCGCGGCGGTGGAGACCAGCATGGAACCCCAGCCGACCAGTCCGCGCCCCCGGTGCTCGGGGTCACCGGGCTGACGCATCAGCCGCCACGCACCGATCCCCAGCAACACCGGCACCACAATGGAGATGGCACCGAGGAAGAGCCGGACCGTGTCGGCCAGTCGGGCACCGACCGGACCGGCTGCCGAGAACCAGATCGCGCCCGCACCGAGCAGGGCAAGACCGATGAACAGCAGACCGGCGCCGTCGCGGCGGTGCTCCGGGTCGAGGTCGCGGGCCGAGGCTGCCTGCCGGCCGGCGGCGCGCACCGCCCAGCCGACCCCGTGGGCCAGCCCCATCCACAGGGCCTGGAGCGCCCGACCGACGTACGCGGCAGGGCCCGGCCCTCTCGTCGAGGTGCGACGACGCGCCGGTGCACGGGTCTTCTTGGCCGGCTGGCGGGCACGACTGTTCGTGCTGCCACGCGGCGACGCGCCGCGCCGCCGACTCGCCTGAGGGGTACGGCCCGCCATAGCATCACCGTAACGGCGTGCCGGGTGATTGGCCGGTCATCCTGGTCGCTCCGCGTGTCGCAACGCGGTACCCGCCGCCTGCCGTGATATCCGCCCTCGCAAGGGAGTGTCCGATGGGGTCGCCGGAGTTCGAGGACCGTACCGGCGACCCGCTGGCGGGTCATCCGTCGACGCTACGGCCGTTGACCCGTGATCTCATCGCCGCCGTGCTGGCCCACCGCGCACCCGCGGTGACCTGCGACGCCGACGGCGCGCTGGTGGGCAGGTGGGCAGCGGGTCACATCTGGTTCCTCCGGGCCGGAGACGCCGGAGAACTGCTCCAGGTACGCACCGTCGCCACCCACGCCTTCGCGGTGGAGGAGGTGCCGCGGCTGCACGAGTTCTGCAACACCTGGAACCGTGACCGGTACTGGCCGAAAGCGTTCGTGCACGTCGACGACGCCGGTCAGGCCCGGGTCTGCGGCGAGGTCATCACCGACCTGGAACGGGGTGTCACACCGCACCAGTTGGACCGGCTGCTCGACCGGGGCATCTCGGCCGGCTGCCTGCTGGCTGACGAGGTGGGCCGGCTCGTGGGAACGGCGCGCCCGTGACCGGGCCGACCCTGGGCGGTGGCAGAAGCCGTGGCCGGGCACGCATCAGCGGCCGGGCAGCGGACGGGGTACGCGTCGACCGGCGGCTCACCACCGCCCTCGCCGACGCCCGCGACATGCCCGACGGTGAGGTACGCGTCGGCGAGCTGGAACGGGTTGCCGCCCTCGCCGGGGCGGACGGCGATCGGCGGACCGCACTGGACGCCTGGTCCGAGTTGGTCGAGACGCACCTGCGTGGCGGCGAGCGGTGGCGGCTGTTCGAGCCCGTCCAACGATGCCTGGACGTGACGGGGCCGGACGACGACACGCTGCGCCACTACCGGCGGTACGCCGTCGAGGCGCTGCTCGGCACCCCTCGCATCGGCCTGGACCAGGCGCGCGGCGTACTGGACGGGCTCGCCGGGGAGACCGGCGAGGTGAACGCGGCGCTGGTGGCACAGCTGCGGTGCCGGATCGCCGATCACGTGGGCGACGAACCTGCCGCCCGACGTTGGCTGGCACGATGGCGGGCCGCCGCACCCGATCCGGCCGCCGGTTGCCCCGACTGCCTACCCGTACGGCAGGCGGAGCTGCTGGCCGGCTGGGGTGACTGGGCTGCGGCGCTCGACGTGCTCGATCCCCTGCTCCACGCACCGGCCGGCTGCACCGCTCAGCCGGAGGCGGCCCTGACCGCGGCGCTGCTGCCCTGGCTGCGGGCAGGCCACGCGCAGCGGGCGGGCCACGCCCACGTGCGGGCGTACCGGCGGCACCGGACGGAACCGGGCGGGTTCGGGTACCTCGCCACCCACCTGCGCTTCTGCGCACTGGCAGGGCATCCGGACCGCGGTTTGGAGATCGTCGTCGAGCAACTGCCTCGGCTGGACCACCCGCACGAGGATCTGTCCGTGCTGGAGTTCGCGGCGGCGGGCGCGCTGGTCTGCGCACTGGTGGGCGAGACGGCCCCCGATCGAGTGGTGCGCCGGCCGGCGTACCGTGGGCGACCGGCCGCCGAGGTGAGGGTGAGTCAGCTCGGGGCCGAACTGCTCGCCGTGGCGACCACGCTGGCCGGGAGCTTCGACGCCCGTAACGGCACGGGGCACCAGTCCGGCCGGATCGCCGCCTGGCTCGCCGAACGTCCGCTCGCCTCGGCGGTGCCGTTGCCTACCGACGAGGATCTCGGACCGGACGGGGAGCCCGGTTCGGACGGGGTGCCGGGTTCGGACGGGGTGCCGGGTTCGGACGGCGGGACCGTCGAGTTGGCCGTGGACGAGATCGGCACGCTGACCGTGGCCATGATCACGGACGCGCTGGACCGGCGGGGTGACGGGTACACCGTGGACGCCGCCGGCACGGTGCTGGGGCGCTGGGGCGAGGCGGTGATCCAGTTCCGGCGGGCCGGTGACCGCCACGACATCCTGCACGCCCGGGTGGTGGCCGGACGTCGACTGGTGGCGACCCGGCGCACCGAGGCGTACGCCTTCTGCAACGCCTGGAACCGGGATCGGCTGCTGCCCAAGGCGTACGTGCACGATCCGGGCGACGGCGAGCTGGTGCTGGCCGGCGAGGTGACGACCGATCTGGCGTACGGCGTCGCGCCGGATCAGGTCACCGTGCTGATCGATGCGGCGGTCCGCACCGGTGTCGCGTACGCGGAGGCGGTCGCTGCCCTGCCCTGACTCCCACGCGCTCCCGGCCGGGTCGGGACATCCACCCGGCCGGGAAGGCGGATCAGCGTCGGCTGCCCAGGGCGCGGAAGTTCTGCGTGGTGAGCAGGGTCAGGTTGTTGCGCTGGAGGATCTCGTTGACCGGCTGGTAGAACGTGGTGCCACCGCGGGCGCAGTCACCCGATCCACCGGAGGTCACGCCCTGCGCCTGGTTGCCCGAGATCCACGATCCCCCGGAGTCACCCGGCTCGGCGCAGACGTTGGTCCTGACCAACCCGCCGACCAGTCCCTGCGGGTAACGGACGGTGGCGTTGCGGGCCTGGACCGTGCCGCACCTGACTCCGGTGGTGGAGCCGGAGCGGCAGATCGACGAGCCGACCGGCACCTCCTGTGAGCCGGCCACCCGGGCCACCCCGCCCCGGAAGTCGGTTACTTCCGGCAGCACCCTGGTGTTGTTGTTGACCTGCACGAAGGCCCAGTCGTCGCCGGGGAACGACGAGGCTCGGAAGACGCCCTGTGGCGCCCGGTCGGCACCGGTGGTGCGGTCACCGACCCGCCCACAGTGGCCTGCGGTGACGAAGCCACCAGTCACCGCGAAGCCGACCGAACAACGGCCGTTGCCGATGAAGAAGGGCTCGCCGCCGCGTACGTCGGCGAAGAGCCGTGGCTGTTCCTCGGTAGCCATCCGCACCGCGGATCGCGGCACGCCGGCACGGGCCACGAACCGCCAGCCGGCAGCTTCGGCACCCGGCTCCGCGAGAACCACGAGGGTGTTCGACGCGACGTCGACGTACCAGCCGGAGACCTGCTTGGCGCGGGCGGCGGTCCGGTCCATCCGGCTCTTGAGGGTGTCGAGCTGGCCGACTCCCCGCTCGACCACCTTCGGTACCGCCCCGGCGGCCCGGACCCGCTGTGCCTGGGCCGCGTTGGCCACCGCCACGTTGAGTTCGCTGCCGTCGGCGCTGAGCCAGCTGCCGCCGTAGGCCGCGCCGAGGTCCGACCGGAGCTGGTCGACCACACCGGAGGCCCAGCGCTCGGTCTTCAGTCGGGCGGCCACCTGCGACTCGTTCAGCCGTAGGTCCCGCCGCATCGCCTCGACCACCTCCGGGTCGGCACCCTCCACCGCGCCACCGGTCGGCGCGCCGACCGGCGCGCCACCGTCACCGGCGAACGACGGCAGGGCGACGGCCGCCGCCGCGCCCAGGGCCGCCACCACGACACCGATGGCTGTCAATCGTCTGCGGTCCATCCGCCATGCTCCTCCCGGCGGGCGTGGGTACGCCTGCCGGCCCGGAGTACGGGCAAAAGGCTCGAACGGTTGAACTCGAACGTCGACTAATCGATGTACTGCCGCCGATGGGCCACCATCTGGCGGGTCTGGCGACCCAGCGGCATCGGTCTGCTACTCGCGGTGTTCAGACCTCGACGACAGTGGGCACGATCATCGGGCGACGACGGTAGGCGTCGTTGACCCAGCGACCCACGGTGCGCCGGACGATCTGCTGGAGCTGGTGCGGATCGCTGATCCCGTCCGCAGCCGCCCGGTTGAGCGCCTCGGTGACCAGCGGGATCACCGCGTTGAACGCGCCCGGGTCCTCGGAGAAGCCCTTGGCCGAGACGGTGGGACCGGCGACCACCTTGCCGGTGACCGAGTCGACCACGACGGTCGCGGCGATGAAGCCACCGTCGCCGAGGATGCGCCGCTCGGTGAGCAGTGACTCGCTGACGTCGCCGACGGCCAGGCCGTCGACGTAGACGTACCGGCTCTTGACGTGGCCCACCAGGCTGGCCCGCCCCTCCACCAGGTCGACCACGTCGCCGTCCTCGCAGAGCACCACCCGGTCCGCCGCCACGCCGGACTCGATGCCCAGCCGGGCGTGCGCGCGCAGGTGCCGCCACTCACCGTGCACCGGCATCAGGTTGCTGGGCCGGACCACGTTGAGCAGGTAGAGCAGTTCCCCGGCCGGAGCGTGTCCGGAGACGTGCACCTTCGCCACGTCCTTGTGCACGACCACCGCGCCGGCTCGGGCCAGCCGGTTGATGACGCGGTAGACGGAGGTCTCGTTCCCCGGCACCAGCGACGAGGCGAGCACCACGGTGTCACCGGGTGCGATGGTGATGTGCCGGTGGTCGCCGCTGGCCATCCGGCCGAGGGCGCTCATCGGCTCGCCCTGCGAGCCGGTGGACATCAGCACGATCTGCTCGGGCGGCATCGAGGTCGCCTCGTCGAGCCCGACGACCAGGCCGGGCGGGATGTTCAACAGGCCCAGATCCCGCGCAATGCCCATGTTGCGGACCATCGACCGGCCGATCAGGGCGACCTTGCGGCCGTGCTCGGCAGCCGAGTCGAAGACCTGCTGCACCCGGTGTACGTGCGAGGCGAAGGAGGCCACGATGATCCGGCCCCGGGCCTTGGCGAAGATCGAGTCGAGGACCGGGCCGATCTCCCGCTCGGGGGTGACGAAGCCCGGGATCTCCGCGTTGGTGGAGTCCGACAGCAGCAGGTCCACACCCTCAGCGCCGAGCCGGGCGAAGCCGGCCAGGTCGGTGATGCGGCCGTCCAGCGGCAGCTGGTCCATCTTGAAGTCGCCGGTGTGCAGCACCAGCCCGGCCGGGGTCCGGATGGCCACCGCGAGCGCGTCGGGAATCGAGTGGTTCACGGCGAAGAACTCGCACTCGAACGGGCCGAGTCGCTCCCGGCCGCCCTCCCGCACGGTCAGGGTGTACGGCTGGATGCGCCGCTCGGCCAGCTTCGCCTCCACCAGCGCGAGGGTGAACTGCGAGCCGACCAGTGGGATGTCCGGCTTGTGCGCGAGCAGGTAGGGCACCGCGCCGATGTGGTCCTCATGGCCGTGGGTCAGCACGATCGCCTGGATGTCGTCGAGCCGGTCGAGGATGGGACCGAAGTCCGGCAGGATCAGGTCGACACCGGGCTGCTCCACGTCGGGGAAGAGCACCCCGCAGTCGACCACCAGCAGCTTGCCGTCGTACTCGAAGACGGTCATGTTCCGGCCGATGGCGCCGAGCCCCCCGAGCGGTATGATCCGCAGTCCGCCCTCCGGCAGCGGCGGTGGAACCTGGGCCTCCTCGTTGTGCGCCTCGGTCACGCGTTCACCTCATTCTGCGACGCCGTCACCCGGCGTCCGTCGTGTCGTTTGATCATTCGGGGAGCGGCAGGCCCGCCGCCGCGCAGTCGGCGCGCAGCTGAGCGATCTCGCCGTCGGTGGCGGCCACCAACGGCGGTCGGACCGGCCCGGCCGGCAGGCCCTGCACCGCCAGGCCAGCCTTGACCAGGATCACACCCTGGGTACGGAAGATCCCCGTGAACAGCGGCAGCAGCCGGCGGTGCAGTGCCAGCGCGGTTGCCGTGTCCCCCGTGTCGTACGCCTCGATCATCCGCTTGGTCTCGGCGCCGGTGAAGTGCGTGGAGGTGCCCACCACACCGACGCAGCCGACGGCGAGAGCGGGCAGGGTGAGTGAATCCTCACCGCTGTAGTACGCCAGCTCTGCCCGGCTGGTCACCCAACTCGTCGCCGTCAGGTCGCCCTTGGCGTCCTTCACCGCGACGATCCGGCCGTGCTCGGCGAGCTGGACCAGGGTCTCGGTCTCGATCGCCACACCGGACCGGTGTGGGATGTCATAGAGCATCACCGGCAGCCCGGTGGCGTCGGCCACCGCGGTGAAGTGATGCAGCAGACCAGCCTGCGGCGGCTTGTTGTAGTACGGCGTGACCACCAGCAGCCCGTGCGCGCCGGCCTTCTCCGCCGAGGTCGCCAGCTCGATGGTGTGCCGGGTGTCGTTGGTGCCAACCCCCGCCACCACCCGGGCCCGAGCACCGACGGCCTCCACCACGACCCGGATCAGGCTCTCCTTCTCGGCGTCGGTGGTGGTCGGTGACTCGCCGGTGGTGCCGTTGACCACCAACGCGTCGTTGCCCTGCTCGGTGACCAGATGATCCGCCAGCTGTGCCGCGCCGTCGAGGTCGAGCGCCCCGTCAGCGGTGAACGGGGTCACCATGGCCGTGAGCACCCGACCGAACGGACGGGATGCCGTTCGGACCGGAGCGTCAAGGTGGTCGTGCGTCATGGTGACAACCTATCGGACGGCCTACGGCCGGCCATCGGGGAAGGGCCTCACCACCCCCGGGCGTGCGGCCCTACGCCGTTCAGGAGGCCTGGGCGTGCGGGCTCTGCGCCACCTCCGTGCCGTCGGGCAGCGTGGAGATGGTGAAGTCGGCGAAGACGTTCGGCGCGACCCGCTGCAACTGTCGCAGGCACTCCACCGCCAGCTCGCGGATCTCCACGTCGGCGTGTTCGGTGGCACGCATACCGATGAAGTGCCGCCAGGCCCGATAGTTGCCCGTCACCACGATGCGGGTCTCGGTGGCGTTCGGCAGCACCGCCCGGGCCGCCTGGCGGGCCTGCTTGCGCCGCAGCGTCGGGTTGGTCACGTCGGCGAAGCGACGCTCCAGCCCCTCCAGCAGCTCGTTGTAGGCCCGTACGCTCGCCTCGGCGGCCTCGACGAAGCGCTTGTGCAGTTCCGGGTCCTCGGCGATCACCGTCGGCTCCACCATCGCGGCGTCCCGCTCCGGCACGTACCGCTGGGAGAGCTGGGAGTACGAGAAGTGCCGGTGCCGGATCAGCTCATGGGTGAACGAACGGGACACACCGGTGAAGTAGAAGCTCACCGAGCCGTGCTCCAGCACCGAGAGGTGGCCCACCTCCAGGATGTGCGCCAGGTAGCCGGCGTTCGTGGCGGTCGCCGGATTCGGCTTCTTCCAGCTCTGGTAGCAGGCCCGCCCGGCGAACTCCGCGAGCGCCTGCCCGCCGTCGGCGTCGGTCGACCACGGGACATCCTCCGGCGGATCGAAGTGAGTCCACGCGATGAGCTTGACCTGGGGCTGCACCATCTCCGGCATTCCTGGGACTGTACTGGACCGGGCAACGGGCAACCGGCAACGGGCGGGCGCGACCGGCCGGACCCGTCCCGACCGGACCGAGGACCGTGAAGGCAGCGGCACTAGACGTAGAGGGCGGTGAAGGGCGGCCAGGGGAGGTTGCGGATCACCGAGAAGGCGAACCAGGCGGCGAGGAACCCGCCGACCAGCTTCGGGCCGACCCGCAGCTCGGGCAACCGCCAGCCGAACGCCTGCCGGCCCGCCCAGGCGATGAAGAGGTACGCCAGGAACGGCAGCGCAAAGACGAAGAGGAAATGGTGCCGGGCCGCGGCCGGCAGGTCGGCGTGCAGCACGTACCAGAGGGCACGGGTGCCGCCGCAACCCGGACAGTCCAGCCCGGTGGTGAGCTTGAGCAGGCAGGTCGGCAGCGCGTCGGGTGCCGAGCGGGTGGGATCGCTGAGCAGCGTGTAGCCGATGCCGGCAGCGACACAGCCGACCGCGGCCAACGGCACCACCCAACGCGGCGTACGCGCGTGGAGCCGCTGCACGAACCGGGTGAACCGGTCCGACTCGACCGGGTAGCCGCCGGGTGGTCCGGCCGGCCAGCCGCCCTGCGGTGCGCCACCCGTCGAGCCGCCATGTGAATGGTCGGTGTGCAGGTCAGCGTGCGGGTGCGGCTGAGCAGCGTCGGATCGGTCAACGCTCGTCACGAGCCTCACCGTACACCGGCCACGCCCACCAGCGCGGCGGCCAGCGGCGCCGCCAGGTCACCGGCGGCGGGTGGCGCCACCGTGTCCAGGCCGAGCCAGCCGGCCAGGCGGTACAACTCCGCGGCGAGGGCGACCGCCGTCTCCCCCGGGTCGACGTCCGGCTCGACCCAGGCGGCCGGCACGAGCAGCACCCTGGCCTTGCGGTCCGCCTTGAGGTCGACCCGGGCGGTGAAGCGTTCACCCTGACGGAACGGCAGCACGTAGTAGCCGTACACGCGTTGCCGCGCGGGCACGTAGATCTCGATGCGGTAGCTGAGGCCGAACAGCCGCTCGGTGCGGGCGCGTTCCCAGATCAACGGGTCGAAGGGGCTCACCAGGCCGTTGCCGCGTACCCAGCGAGGTAGTCGGGCCTCGGCGTGCAACCAGGCCTGCTGCCGCCAGCCCGGCACGGTGACCGGTCGCAACCGACCCGCCTCGACCAGCTCGGCGATGGCCTGTCGGGCACCGGCCACCGGGAGCCGGAAATAGTCCCGCAGCTCCGGCTCCGCGGCCACCCCGAGCGACCGGGCCGCAATGCCCACCAGCGTGCGGTACGCCTCCGCGTCGGTCGGCGTCGGCGTGTCCAGCACCGCTGCCGGCAGGACCCGCTCCGGCAGGTCGTAACGACGGGCGAAGGAACCCGTGCGTTCTGCCGCGCACACCTCGCCGGCCCAGAAGAGGTATTCCAGGGCCTGTTTCACCGCCGACCAGTTCCATCCCCAGTTGCCGGTTTGGCGGGGCCCGTCGTGCTCGATCTCCGCCGCGGTCAGCGGCCCACGGGCAGCCACCTCGTCGCGCACCCAGGCGACCAGGCCGGGTTGCTCGGCGACGATACGGCGCATTCCACCCCAGGCGTCGGTCTGCGCCCGGGCCATCCGCCAGCGCAGCGCCGGATGCAGGGTGACCGGCACCAGCGACGCCTCGTGACCCCAGTATTCGAAGAGGTCGCGGGGGCGGCGGTAGGCGGCGGAGTCGAGCAACCCGGTCGGGTAGGGCCCGAGCCGGCTGTAGAGCGGCAGGTAGTGCGCCCGTTGCAGCACGTTCACCGAATCCATCTGGATCAACCCGACCCGGTCGAGCACCCGACGCAGGTGCCGGCGGGTGGGTGCCCCGCTGGGCGGTGGGTCGGCGAAGCCCTGCGCGGCCAACGCCACGCGGCGGGCCTGGGCGAGCGAGAGCGATTCCGGTGTGGCCATCGCAGGCAGGCTACGACAGGCGTACGACATCGGTGCGGACGCTGGACCTGCCGCCCCTGGCCGCCTAGAACTACTTCCATGCCCAGCATCCGCCGCGAGGAGCCCGACGACGCCGAAGCCGTCGCCCGGGTGCACGTCCGCGGCTGGCAGACCGGTTACGCCGGAATCATGCCGGACGAGGTGCTGAACCGGCTCAACCCCGTCGCCTGGGCACAGCGCCGCCGGGCCCTCGGCACCGCCGACCCGGACCACCCGTTCACCACGCTGCTCGCCGAGGAGGACGGCGCGCTCGTCGGGTTCACCACCTTCGGGCCGTACCGCAACAACCAGGACCGGGGCGACCTCGACCCGGCGTACGGCGAGGTGGTGAGCCTCTACGTCCTGCCCGCCCACTGGGGTGACGGCACCGCGCGGGCCCTGTTCGCGGCGGCCCGGGCGGGCCTGCGGCAGCGGGGCTGCACGGAGTACCGCCTCTGGGTGCTCGCGGACAACGACCGGGCCCGCCGGTTCTACGAGCGGGCCGGGTTGTCACCGGACGGTGAGCGGTCGACCTATCCGGTGCCGTTGTCCGGCGGACGGCCGGCGATCGGGCTGGTCGAGCTGCGGTACAGCGGTCGGCTCGACGGCGACTGAATCCGACGGTGACCGGGATGCGGCCGGGCGGCACACCGGCAAAAAGGCCAGCAGCGCCAGGCTGATCCAGACGTAGGTGTTGCTGAACAGGAAGCCGTCGAGGCCGGTGAAGTCCTCCTCCCAGGCCCAGACGATCCGGCTGATCAGGAACGCGTACCCGATGGCCGCGCAGCCCAGCAGGACCCGTCGCCGGCGACCTCCCGCCGGCGCGGCCATGCCCCGGTCCACCAGCAGCAGCAGGCCCGGCAGCAGCCAGACCAGGTGGTGCACCCAGGTGACCGGGCTGACCAGGCACATCACCGCACCGGTCAGGGCCAGGCCGGTGGCCTCGTCGCCCGCGGACGCCGCGACCCGGGACCGCCACACCCAGAGCACCAGCGTCACGGCCACCAGCAGCAGCCAGGCAACCGTGCTGGGGCTCTGCGGGTCGAGCCGGGCCACCACGCCCCGCAGCGACTGATTGGAGACGAAGGCCAGCTCACCGACCCGGCCGGTGTTCCACAGCGCGCTGGTCCAGAACTCCCGGGAGGCGTCCGGGAAGAGCGCGGCGGCGAGCAGGGTCGCGGCGGTCGCAACCCCCGACGCGGTCACCGCCGCGCGCCAGCGTCGCGTCACCAGCAGGTAGACGATGAAGATGCCCGGGGTGAGCTTGATCGCGGTGGCCAGGCCGATGCCGATCCCGGCCCACCTGCTGCCGCCTGGCAGCAGCCGGAGCAGGTCCACCGCGACCAGGAAGAGCAGCAGCGTGTTGACCTGACCGAAGTTGATGGTCTCGCGCATGGGTTCATAGGCCGCGACCAGGCACAGCGCCACCGCGAAGGCGAACCAGCGGGTCCAGCCGGCCCGCCGCGACACCGGATCCAGCAGCCACCAGATCAGCACCGCACTGGTCGCCACGCCGGCGGCCACGCTCACCACGATCGCCGCGTGCCAGGACAGGTACGCCATCGGCAGCATCACCAGGGCAGCGAACGGTGGGTAGGTGAAGCCGTACTGGGTGCCGGGCTTGAGGTAGTCGTAGATCTCCCCGCCGTCGTGCACCCACCAGACCAGGGCGCCCCGGTAGACGTGCAGGTCGAAGAAGCCGTGCCGGACCGCCGCCACGGACAGGAACCCGGCCACCGCGACGGCGAGCACGACCACCGCGGCGACCTGTCCGACCGTCCGCCTGGCACCCTGCGCCACCGTCGCCTCCCTCACCCTGCGTAGGCTGTCGTCCCATGAGTCTCGGGTACGTCCGCCCGGCGCGTCCGGAGGACGCCGCCGAGATCGCCCGCATCCAGCTCGCCACCTGGCGGGTCGCCTACCGGCGGCTGCTGCCCCGGGACGTGCTGGACGACCTCGATGAGGCGTCGCTGGCCGAGCGCTGGGACGCCGCGGTGCGCCAGCCACCCAGCGACACCCACCGGGTGCTGGTCGCCGTCGAACAGGCCGAGCAATCGTATCTGGTGGGCTTCGCCGCCTCCGGTCCGGTCGACGCCGAGGCGCTCGCTCCGAACGAACCGGCCGACGCGCTCGGCGCGGACGTGGTGGCCGTGACCGACCTGCTGGTCGAGCCCCGGTGGGGTCGGCGCGGGCACGGTTCCCGGCTGCTCGCCGCCAGCGTCGACCTGTGGCGGGAGTCCGGCTTCGACCGGGCGGTGGCCTGGGTGTTCGAGGGCGACCAGGCGTCCCGGAAGTTCCTCACCACCGCCGGCTGGGAGCCCGACGGCGCGGGACGCGCGCTGGACGTCGACGACATGCTGGTCCCCCAGCTACGCCTGCATGTCGCGGTCCCCACCGAACCGCCGCCGGCCGGCTGACCGGCGGCAGCCCACGCACCCGGCGTATGTCGGCGCGGCCGCGTACGTGGCCGCACGGCCCACTCAGTCGAGCAGGGCGTCCAGGCCGAGGGTCAGACCCGGACGGTCACCCACCGCGCGCACGGCGAGCAGCACGCCGGGCATGAACGAGACCCGGTCGTACGAGTCGTGCCGGATGGTCAGTGTCTCGCCGGTGGCGCCGAAGAGCACCTCCTGGTGGGCGACCAGTCCGGTGGCCCGCACGGCGTGCACGCGTACCCCGTCGACGTCGGCACCGCGAGCACCGGCGAACTCGTCCTTGGTGGCGTCCGGCACCGGACCGAGGCCGGCCTCGGCGCGGGCCGCCGCGATCAGTCGCGCGGTGTGCATGGCGGTACCGCTGGGTGCGTCGAGCTTGCGCGGATGGTGCTGCTCGATGATCTCGACCGACTCGAAGTATCGGGCGGCGCGTGCGGCGAACTGCATCATCAGCACCGCGCCGAGCCCGAAGTTGGGAGCGATCACCACTCCCACGTCGGGACGGTCGGTCAACCAGCCGCGTACCTGCTCAAGCCGTTGCTCGGTGAAGCCGCTGGTGCCGACGACCGCGTGGATGCCCTGGTCGATGCACCAGCGCAGATTCTCCAGCACGACGTCGGGGGTGGTGAAGTCGACGAGCACCTCGGCCCCGGTGGCGTCGCTCAGCGAGTCGTCCTGGTCGACCGTCGCCACCAGTTTCATGTCGGCGGCCGCCTCGACAGCCCGGCACACCTCGGCACCCATCCGGCCACCGGCGCCCAACACGCCAACCTTGATCGAACCCGGCGCGCCCGTCTCCTGCTCCTCAGTCACGCGGCACAACCTATCCCAACGGGATCCGATCGCGTCGCGTGATCCACCCCGTTGCCGCGCGGTGGCGGTGCCAGCCGGGCTCGCTGCCCCGCTCCCGCTCCCGCTTCCGCTTCCGCGACGAGCGCGGGCGCGGGCGGCGCGGGCGGCTCAGCCGGTGAACTGTCGGCCGCTGAACGGGCCGACGACCGCCAGGGACATCGGGCGGCTCAGCAACTCGGCGGCAAGGGAGTTGACGTCGTCGAGGGTGACCGCGTCGACCCGGTCGAGCAGCTCGTCGACGGGCACCAGGTCACCGTAGAGCAGCTCGCCCTTGGCCAGCCGGCTCATCCGGGAACCGGTGTCCTCCAGGCCGAGTACGAAGGAACCCTTGCTCATTCCCTTGCCCCGGGCCAGTTCCACCTCGGTGATGCCGTGCGCGGCGGTACGCGCCAATTCGGCGCGGGTCAGTTCCAGCACCTCGTCGACGCGACCCGGGGCGCAGCCGGCGTAGACGCCGAACAGGCCACTGTCGGCGTACTGGCTGGCGTAGGAGTAGACGGAGTAGGCGAGGCCACGGCGCTCCCGGATCTCCTGGAAGAGCCGGCTGGACATGCCGCCACCGAGCACGTTGTTCAGCACGCCGAGGGCGAACCGACGCTCGTCGAGCCGGTCGATGCCCGGGCAGCCCAGCACGACGTGTGCCTGCTCGGTCTCCTTCTCCTCCACCACTGTGGAGGCGGCCCGGGTGCGTACGCCGGGAGTGGCCGGCCGGTACGGAGCGGGCGCCGCCGGATCGGTGTCCAGCGGGGTGCCCCGCAGCGCCTGGCGGACCAGCCGCACCACGGCGGCGTGGTCGAGGTTACCGGCGGCGGCGATGACGATCTGCGGCGCGACGTAGCGTCGCCGGTAGAAGCTCTGGATCTGCCGGCGGGTCATCGGGGTGACGGTGTCCGCGGTGCCGGAGATCAGCCGGCCCAGCGGGTGGTCACCATAGACGGCCTGGGCGAACAGGTCGTGCACCTCGTCGCCGGGCTCGTCGTCGTGCATGGCGATCTCTTCGAGGATCACGCCGCGCTCGGTCTCCACGTCGGCCGGCTCCAGCACCGAGTCGGCGACCAGGTCGCACATCACGTCGATGGCCAGGGGCAGGTCCTCGTCCAGCACCCGGGCGTAGTAGCAGGTGTACTCCTTCGTGGTGAAGGCGTTGGTCTCGCCGCCCACGGCCTCGATCGCCGAGGAGATCTCCAGCGCGTTCCGCTTGTGGGTGCCCTTGAACAGCAGGTGTTCCAGGAAGTGGGCGGCGCCGGCCTGCGGTCCGGTCTCGTCCCGGGACCCGACCGCCACCCAGATGCCGAACGAGACGCTGCGCATCGCCGGAATCGCCTCGGTCAGGACGCGCAGCCCGCTCGGCAGCACCGTGCGGCGTACCGTCCCGCCCAGCGGATCGTCGCTCAGGGTCCGGGTCACCGCCCGGGTCGACCCCGCGGCGGCCCGAGCGGTCGCGGTGACCTGTCGACCGGTGCGCGGCGTCGGCCCCGATCGGGCCCCGGGGAAAGACGAATGCCGGGTCCCGCTCACGGCCACCTGCTTCCAGTACGACGAAGAGTGTTGGGTTACGAACCGGCCGGGCGACGAGTGTCGCCCGGCCGGTCAGCGGATCAGTACGGCTGCGCTGGGATCAGCTGTGCCGGGTGCGGCGCCGCGGGCGGGAGTCGCCGCCGCCCTCACCACCGTCGCCGCGCTCCGGTCCCCGGCCACCCCGGTCGCCACCACGCTCACGGTCGCCCCGGTCACGCGGACCCCGGTCGCCGCCCCGGTCACGGCTGGCGGGCCGCTCCTCGCCGGCTTCGGCGGCCGGCGCCTCGGCGCCCTCCGGGCGGACCTTGTCCAGGTAGATCTTGCCGCGCTGGTCGATGTCCGCGATCTCGACCTCGACCCGGTCGCCGACGTTGAGGTAGTCCTCGACCTTCTCGACCCGCTTGCCGTCGCCCACCTTGGAGATGTGCAGCAGACCGTCGCGGCCCGGCAGCAGCGAGATGAACGCGCCGAACGGGGCGGTCTTGACGACGGTGCCGAGGAACCGGTCGCCGGCCTTGGGCAGGGTCGGGTTGGCGATCGCGTTGATCCGCTCGACCGCGGCCTGCGCCGACGGGCCGTTGGTCGCCCCGACGTAGATGGTGCCGTCGTCCTCGATGGAGATCTCGGCGCCGGTCTCGTCCTGGATGGCGTTGATGGTCTGACCCTTCGGGCCGATCACCATGCCGATCTTGTCGACCGGAATCTTGACCGTGGTGACCCGCGGCGCGTAGTCGGACATCTCGGCCGGAGCCTCGATCGCCCGCTGCATCACGTCGAGGATGGTCTGCCGGGCCTCGTAAGCCTGCTGGAGCGCGGCGGCCAGCACGTCGGACGGGATGCCGTCGAGCTTGGTGTCGAGCTGGAGCGCGGTGACGAAGTCCGGGGTGCCGGCGACCTTGAAGTCCATGTCGCCGAAGGCGTCCTCGGCACCGAGGATGTCGGTCAGCGTCACGTACCGGGTCTTGCCGTCGACCTCGTCGGAGATGAGGCCCATGGCGATGCCGGCGACCGGTGCCTTCAGCGGCACACCCGCGCTGAGCAGGCCCAGCGTGGAGGCGCAGACCGAGCCCATCGAGGTGGAGCCGTTGGAGCCGAGCGCCTCGGAGACCTGCCGGATGGCGTACGGGAACTCTTCGCGGGACGGCAGCACCGGGATCAGTGCCCGCTCCGCGAGGGCGCCGTGCCCGATCTCGCGGCGCTTCGGCGAGCCGACCCGGCCGGTCTCACCGGTGGAGTACGGCGGGAAGTTGTAGTTGTGCATGTAGCGCTTGGACTTCTCCGGGGAGAGAGTGTCCAGCGCCTGCTCCATGCGCAACATGTTGAGCGTGGTGACGCCGAGGATCTGGGTCTCACCGCGCTCGAACAGCGCCGAGCCGTGCACCCGGGGCAGCACGCCCACCTCGGCGCTCAGCGGGCGGATGTCACGCGGACCCCGACCGTCAATGCGGACCTGCTCGCGCAGCACCCGGCTGCGAACCTCGGACTTGGTCAGCGAGCGGAACGCGGCGGAGAGTTCCTTCTCCCGGCCCTCGAAGCGGGAGCCGAGTTCTTCCTGCACCCGCAGCTTGATCGCGTCCAGGGCGCCCTCGCGGTCCGCCTTGCCGGCGATCTGGAGCGCCTCGGCGACATCGGCACGGGCCAGTTCGACGACCGCGTCGTACGCGTCGTCCTGGTAGTCCAGGAAGACCGGGAATTCGGCGACCGGCTTGGCGGCGACCTCGGCCAGTTCGCTCTGTGCCCGGCACAGCTCACGGATGGCGGGCTTGGCGGCCTCCAGGCCGCTGGCCACGACCTCCTCGGTCGGTGCGGGTGCCCCACCGGCCACCAGCTTCACGGTGTGCTCGGTGGCCTCCGCCTCGACCATCATGATCGCGACGTCGCCGTCGGGCAGGGCCCGGCCGGCCACCACCATGTCGAAGGTCGCCCGAGCCAGCTCCTCGTGGGTCGGGAAGGCGACCCACTGGCCGTCCACGTGGGCCATCCGGGTGGCCCCGATCGGGCCGGAGAACGGCAGGCCGGAGAGCTTGGTCGACATCGACGCGGCGTTGATCGCGACAACGTCGTACGGGTGCTGCGGGTCGAGCGCGAGGATCGTCTCGACGACCTGGACCTCGTTGCGCAGGCCCTTGACGAACGACGGACGCAGCGGCCGGTCGATCAGGCGACAGGTGAGGATGGCGTCCTCGCTGGGCCGGCCCTCACGACGGAAGAACGAGCCGGGGATCCGGCCCGCGGCGTACATCCGCTCCTCCACGTCGACGGTCAGCGGGAAGAAGTCGAACTGCTCCTTCGGCTGCTTGCCGGCGGTGGTGGCGGAGAGGACGACCGTCTCGCCGAGCTGGGCGATGACGGACCCGGCCGCCTGTCGGGCCAACCGGCCGGTGGAGAAGGTGATCTCACGGGTGCCGAACGACCCGTTGTCGATCACGGCGGTGCGGATTTCGGTGCCGAGTTTGGTCTCGGTCATGCTGTTTCGATGCTCCTTCGCGTCGGGAGCCACGACGCGGGAGCTGTGCGGACGGCCGGTCTTCGATCGAAGCGCCCGGGACCGCCGGCGGGATGCCAGGGTGCCCGGAGGCCACTACCGGAGACCGGTACGCCGACACTCCCTTGTCTGGGTGGTCGTGGCCCGTTTCTCGGGTGGGACGCCGACGGGGGAGTGACCTGGTGGGCCACTCCCCCGTCACGTCACCGGCGCAGGCCGAGCCGCTCGATGAGCGCCCGGTAGCGGTTGATGTCCTTCTTCTGTACGTAGTTGAGCAGCCGACGGCGACGGCCGACCAGCAGCAGCAGCCCACGGCGGCTGTGGTGGTCGTGCTTGTGCACCTTCAGGTGCTCGGTGAGATCGGCGATCCGCTTGGTGAGGACCGCGACCTGCACCTCGGGCGACCCGGTGTCACCCTCGGCGGTCGCGTACTCCTCGCGGATCTTGGCCTTGGACTGCTGGTCGAGCGCCATGTTCTCCCTGTTCTGGTGGGTGTCTCGATGATGTCCGTCGGACCGGGCTATGGCACCGGTGACGGATGGCCCTCGCACCCGCGGCGTCGAGCAGGCAGGCGAGGCCCCACGTCGGTCAGCCGACGTCTCGGTCAGCCTACCAGCACCCGCCCGAAGCGGCCGGTCAAGGGCCGCAGGCGGGTTGATGGCGCTCAGCCCAGCACCCGGCGGGTCCGCTCGACGTCCTGGGCTATCTGAGCAATCAGCGGCTCGATCGAATCGAAGCGGGCCTGCCCGCGCAGATGCGCCACGAAGTCCAGCGCCAGCCGCTCGCCGTAGAGGTCGCCGTCGAAGTCCAGCGCGTACGCCTCGACCCGGCGTTCCCGGCCGGAGAAGGTCGGGTTCGTGCCGATCGACACGGCTGCGGCGAGCGGCTCCCGCTGACCCCGGCGGACCATCCGGGCGGCGTAGACGCCGTCGGCCGGGACCGCGGCGTGCCGATGGCAGAGCAGGTTCGCGGTCGGGAAGCCGAGTTCACGCCCGCGCTGGTCACCGCGGACGACCACCCCCTCCAGCCGGTGCGGACGGCCGAGCGCGTTGGCCGCCGCGGTCACGTCACCCGCGTCGACGCAGGACCGGATGTACGTCGAGGAGAAGACCGTGCCGGACTCGGCCACCAGCGGAGCCCCCTCGACGGCGAAGCCGAAGGTACGCCCGAGCCGCTCCAGCAGCGCCACGTCCCCGGCGGCCCGGTGGCCGAACCGGAAGTTCTCGCCCACCACCACGTGCGCGGCGTGCAGATGCTCGACCAGCACGTCGTGCACGAACGCCTCGGCCGGCAACCGGGAGAGCTCGGGGGTGAACGGGATCACACAGAGCACGTCCACCCCGAGGGCCTCGATCAGTTCGGCCTTGCGGGCGGGCTCGGTCAGCACCGCCGGGTGGGAACCGGGTCGCACCACCTCGGCCGGATGCGGGTCGAAAGTGACCACCACCGACTGCACGTCGAGTTCCCGCGCGCGGGACACCGCGTGCCCGATCGTCGCCTGGTGCCCCTTGTGCACACCGTCGAAGACACCGATGGTGACGACCGACCGTCCCCAGCCACCGGGCGCCGCGTCGTACCCCCGCCACCGCTGCATGCTGCTCCTCCGCTGTCGTTCGTCCCGACCGTCGACGGTCGGCCGTCCGGCACCCGACATCAGGCCGGGGCGAGCACGATTTCCGCGCGGGCCCGGCCGGCCCGCTCGCTGACGATAGCGATCAGCCCGCCGGCCGGATCGAAGACCGCGTACGGCCCGGAGTGGCCGACCGGGTCGAGCGGCCCGCCGTGGGAGAGCACCTTCGCCTCCTCGTCGGTGGCGTCCCGGCGGATGAAGAACCGTTCGGCCGCGACCGCGAGGGGCAGGCCCACCACGTCCGGTGCGCGGTGCTCCAGCTCGTCGAGAGTGACGGCCTCCGCCAGATCGAACCCGCCCACGACGGTACGACGCAGTGCGGTCAGGTGGCCGCCGACCCGCAGTGCCAGGCCCGCGTCGCGGGCGATCGCCCGGATGTACGTCCCGGTGGAGCAGGCCACGTCGACGTCGACGTCGACCACGTCGGGCTGATCTCGCCGGATCGCCAGCACGTCGAGCCGGAAGACGGTGACCCGTCGGGCCGGCAGGTCGACGCTCTCCCCCTCGCGGACCCGCTTGTACGCCCGCTGTCCATTGATCTTGATGGCGCTCACCGCGCTCGGGACCTGGTCGATCTCCCCGGTCAGCCCGGCCAGAGCACCCTGGACCGCCTCGTCGGTGAGCGTCCCGGCGGGCGTGCTGGCGATCACGTCGCCCTCCGCGTCGTCGGTGACGGTGGCCTGACCGAGCCGGATGGTCGCCGTGTAGCTCTTGTCCGCACCGATCACGTACGTCAACAGCCTGGTGGCCCGGCCCACCCCGATCACCAGGACCCCGGTGGCCATCGGATCGAGCGTGCCGCCGTGACCGACACGCCGGGTCCGGGCCAGCCGGCGGATCCGGGCCACCACGTCGTGCGAGGTCATACCGCCGGGCTTGTCCACCACGATCAGGCCGTCTGTGCTCACGACGTGCAAGCCTGCCAGACCCACCGGAGGGCCTGAGCACCGGACAGGCCGTGGAAAACGGATATCCAGGTTGGAATGTCCCTGCCACGATGAACGCATCGGCGGCGGTGAAAACCGCGTCAGACCACGGGGAGAACGAGATGGCCACGGACCGCGTTCCCGATCGAACACCACGGCCCGATGATCCGGTCCGCCTGCGTACGCCCGGCCAGCCCAGCGCGCTGCCGGACTGGATGCTCAATCCGCCACCGGCGAGGCGTACCCTGGGCGTCCGGATCGGCGAGGGTGTCGCCGCCCTGCCCGGCGTCGGGGCGCTCCGGCGCCGCTGGTGGGCCTGGCAGGGACGACAGCGCCTACGCGAGCGCTACCCGAACACCATCAAGGTCATCGCCATGCTCTTCTCCTTCGCGGCGAGCCTGGCCCTGGTAGTCCTCATCTACGCGCTCTACGGCAACACCTGATCAGGCCGCGACGCGCTCGTCACCGCGGACCGCGCCGGTCACCGCCCAGGCACCGCTGCGCAGCCGCAGCAACAGCCCCACCAGGCGGACGACGGTGAACAGCATCAGCCCGGCCCAGATGCCACCGAGACCCAGATCAAGGGCGTACGCCAACCAGATCGCCGGCAGGAAACCGCCGAGCGCGCCGGCCACGGTGAGGTTGCGCAGGAAACGGATGTCGCCCGCGCCGATCAGCACGCCGTCGAGCGCGAACACCACCCCGGCCAACGGCAGCATCGCGGCGAACCAGGGCCAGGCCACCAGCGCCTGCTCGTGTACCGCGGAGTCGGAGCTGAACCAGGTGGGCACCACACCGGCGCCGGCCGCCGCGAGTACGGCGAATGCCGTACCGCAGAGCGCGCCGAGGCGGCCGATCCGGCGAGCCAACGCCCGGGCCGACGCGTCGTCACCGCCGCCGAGGGCCGCCCCGACCAGCGCCTGCGCGGCGATGGCCAGCGCGTCGAGCACCAGCGCCGCGAAGAACCAGAGCTGCACGGCGATCTGGTGGGCACCGACCGTGGCGGCACCGAACCGGGCGGCCACCGCCGTGGCGGACAGGAAACTGGCCTGGAAGGCCACCCCCCGGATCAGCAGGTCCCGGCTGAGCACCAGTTGCTGGCCGATGACCCGGGGGCGCGGGCGCAACGCCACCCGTTCGGCCACCAGGGCGGCGGCGAAGAGCACACCGGAGAGGGTCTGCGCGATCACATTCGCCACCGCTGAGCCGATCAGCCCCATGCCGACCGGATAGACGAGCACCGGGCAGAGCACCGCGGAGAGCAGGTTGGGTCCGACGACGAAGAGCAGTGGCCGGCGGGTGTCCTGCACACCGCGCAGCCAGCCATTTCCGGCGGCGGCGAGCAACAGCCCGGGGGCACCGAACGCGGCGACCCGCAGCCACTCGCCGGCGGCGACGGCCACCTCACCTCCGCCGGCCAGGGCACCCGCCAGGGCACCTCCACCAATTTGCATGCCGACGACGACCGCCAGCCCCACGCCAAGGGCCGTCCAGGACGCCTGGACACCCTCGGCCACTGCGGCGGCGCGGTCTCCGGCACCGAATCGGCGAGCGGCGCGGCCGGTCGTGCCGTACGCGACCACGGTCCCCAGCCAGGCGGTGAGGGTCATCACGGTGCCGCCGACGGCTACCGCCGCCAGCGGCACCCGGCCCAGATGGCCGACCACGGCGGTGTCGACGAGCACGTAGAGGGGTTCGGCGGCGAGCACCACGAGGGCGGGCAGGGCGAGCGCGGCGATTCGACGCGGCGACGCGACCCGGTCGGTGGCGGTGGCGGGCTGGCTCATCGCCGCCGATGGTGGCACGCGGAACGTAAGGGGAGCAAGGCGGTACACCACTTACCCGGGCGGACGTTCAGCCCGGCGGTGGGGGTCCTGCCGATCCGGCTCCGGCGACGCGGGACGGACGGGCGGACCGGAGGTGACGCCGTACGCTTCGACGGCTCGACGTCACCGCCGGCCAGAGAGGCTCACTGACGGGTGTCCATGGAGGTTTGCAGGGCGCGGCGGGCCTGCTCACGGGCCTCGTCGGTGGTTTCGGGCTTGGGCTTGGCGGCCATGGTTGGTCCCTTCCAGGGCACGCGTCACCGGGCGCGGCGGCGCGTCGTGGGCGGTGCGAGGACTGTCGCCCCCGAAGCCGGTTCCGGGGTCGCCGGAGCGGCGGATGGGCGGCCTGGTGGCCCGGGTCGGTCGACCCTGGAACGAGGCGGCACCGGGTACGGCTCCGCCCCTGACCTGCGCCAAAGCGGCGCCGACCGTTTCCCAAGTTATCGTTCAGGTCCACATGGTGCGCGCTGTTCCCGCGATCTGGACACGTCGGGTTTTCCGTCAACGAGCCAGGAAGTGCCAGCCGATCCACCACCAGAAGCCGAACAGACCGATTCGGCCCACCGGCACCGGACCCACCTCGTACCGCATCACGTAAGCGCAGAGTTCGCCGAGCGTCGGAATCTTCGAGCCCTCCCGCCGGGCCAACCACTCGACGAGCCCGAACAGCGCCAACCCGACCAGGAACCCGCCGATCGCCAGTGCCCGCATCATCGCCGCACCAGCCCCCAGAACGCCGACAGCCACACCAGCCAGGCCGCCGAGCGGACCAGGCGGTCCTCCAGCAGTGGGTCGGCCAGCCGGGAGAAGGTCGGAAAGTCATCACCCGCGGCCGCGAAGAAGGTGGCCCCCTCGAAGATCCCGAAGACCACCACCGGCAGCGCCCACCAGACCGCGCCGGATCTCAGTCGCTCAGGTGCCGGGCGAGCCTGCACCCGCTTGGTCAGGCCGAGCCAGATCAGCACCCCGCCGGCACCGAACACATAGACGTTCGCCTCGGTCGAGAAGGACGGGAAGCGGCCACCGACCAGTGACAGGGCCACCAGGACCGGTACGCAGACGATCGGCCGCTCCCAGGTACGAGGGGCGTCGACGGTCAGATCGTGGGGCTGCTCCATCATCCGATTCTCCCCATCCTGTCCAGGCATCGAAGCGGCGACGCCCCGGAACCGAGCGCCAAATCACCCCGGCTGATCGGTGCCGCTCTCCATGGTGCCTGCCCGCAGCTGGGCCCGGATCCCCTCGACGACCTCGTCCACCGTGCCACGGCCGGTGAAGCCGGCGGCCAACCGGTGACCACCGCCACCCAGCGCGACGGCCACCCGACTCACGTCCGTCGCGCCCTTGCTGCGCAGGGACACCGCCCACACGTCCGGCGCGGTCTGCTTGACCACGCAGCTCACGTCGGCCTCGGCGGTGCAGCGCACCGGATCGATGAGTGCTTCCAGCACGTACGGCCGCTGCTCGTGGCGGGCCAGGTCGTCCAGGGTCGCGTACGTCCAGACCAGGCCCCGTCCGCCGGCCTCCCCGGGCTCCAACCGGGCTCGCCCGAGCACCTCGCCGAAGAGCCGCACCGCGCCGAAGGGCCGGCTGTCGAACACCCGCCGCGAGATGTCACCCGGCCGGATCCCGGTGGCCAGCAGCCGGGCCGCCATCTCGTGCACCGCCGGGGTGGTCGCGTCGAACCGGAACGACCCGGTGTCGGTGCTCAGCGCCACGTACAGGCACTCCGCGATGCCGGCGTCCAGTGGCACGCCGAGCCGGTCCAGCAGCTGCTCGGCCAGCACGGAGGTCGCCGCCGCAGCCGGGTCGACCAGGTTCACGTCACCGAATCCACTGTTCGAGGCGTGGTGGTCGAGCACCAGCGCGGTGCCCTTCCCCGCCAACCGGCCGGCCAACTCACCGAGCCGCGACTCACTCGCCGCGTCGAAGCAGATGACCAGGTCCGGCTCGGACTCCGCCTCCGTCTCCGGCACCAACAGCTCCAGGCCGGGCAGGCCGCACAGCGGCTCGGGCACCTCCGGTGGGCCGGGAAAGGTGGCCTGCAGTCGGCGTACGCCGAGCCGCCGCAGCCCGAGCGCGAAGCCGAGCATGCTGCCCAGTGCGTCGCCGTCCGGGTTGACGTGACAGATCAGCAGCACCCGGCCGTCAGCCGGCAGCTCGCGTACCGCTGCCACCGCGGCGGCCCAGTCGGCCTCGGTGGGACCGGCGGACACCGGCGCGCCGCCAGTCGGGGCCACCGGACCGACGGAGCCCGCCGGACCGGTCCGCCCCGGACCGGACTGCCGCAGCACGGCGGCGTCCGACCCGGTGAGGGCACCACCGGAGGAAGCGGTCACCGCCGTTCCCCGCCCCGGGCGTCCTCGACGTTGTCGTCGGTGTCCGGCTCGTCGGTCTCGTCCTCGTCGGTCTCGTCCTCGTCGAGGCGGTACGGCTGCGCCTCACCGGCGTACTCGGCACGAGCCGCCAGGCGCTGCACCTCGGCATCGGCGTTACGGGCCGCGGCGAGCAGATCGTCGATGTGCTTCACCTGATCCTGGACGTCGTCCAGAACGAAGGTCAGCGTCGGCGAGTGCCGTAGCCCGAGCGCCTTGCCGACGGTGCTGCGCAGCATGCCCTTGGCGCTCTCCAGCGCGGCGGCGGTGTCCGCCTGGGCCGCCGCGTCACCGAGCACGGTGTAGAAGACCGTGGCGTCACGCAGGTCGGCGGTGATCCGGGCGTCGGTGATGGTGATCATGCCGAGGCGAGGGTCCTTGATCTGACTCCGCACCACCGACGCAACCAGTTCGCGCACCCGCTCCGCGTGCCGGCGTACCTTGGCCGCATCCGTCATCTCCGCACCTCCACGGCGTCCCGCTACCGACCGGGACCGGCGACGCGGCGTCACCGGAGCCCCGACCGACCCCAACACTCGAACCCTACCCGCGCCGTCCGCCCGAGCGTGCGGGGCGGCTGCCACCCGGCTCAGTCGTCGTCGCCGTGCAACCGGCGAAGCACCGACAGCAGTTCGACCTCCGGACGGCTCGCGACCAGCCGCTCGCAGGAGTCGAGCACCTCGCGGGCATGTGCCGCCTCGGCGGCCACCACCGCCACGCCTATCTCCGCTCGCCCGTGCAGGTCAAGCGCTCCCACCTCGGCGGCCGACACGTCGAACCGGCGAAGTGCCGCGACGATCGGCCGTACGTACGACCTCTTGGCCTTCAGCGACCGGGAGTCCCCCGGAAGCAGCAGGTCGAATACTGCGGTTGCGGTGTACATCGTCTGGGGACACTACCCGCACCCCACCCCACATGATCAAGGGGTTTACGCCGACCGGCGTAAACCCCTTGATCAGTGCGTCACCGCAGGATCAGGCGCGAGCCTTCTCCCGCATCTCGAAGGTCTCGATCACGTCGCCGACCTGGACGTTGTTGTAACCACCCAGAGTCAGACCGCACTCGAAGCCCTCCCGGACCTCCGTCGCGTCGTCCTTGAACCGCTTGAGCGAGCTGATCGTGAGGTTGTCCGCCACGACCGTGCCGTCGCGCAGCAGGCGCGCCTTCGCGTTCCGTCGGATGACACCCGACCGGACGATGCAACCGGAGATGTTGCCGATCTTGGACGAGCGGAACACGTCGCGGATCTCCGCGGTGCCGAGCTCGACCTCCTCGTACTCCGGCTTGAGCAGGCCCTTGAGCGCCGCCTCGATCTCCTCGATGGCCTGGTAGATGACGGTGTAGTACCGGATCTCCACGCCCTCGCGGTCGGCCATCTCGCGGACCTTGTTGGAGGCCCGCACGTTGAAGCCGATGATCGTGACCGGCTCGGACGACGCGCTCGCGAGCATGACGTTGCTCTCGGTGATCGCGCCGACACCCCGGTCGAGGACCTTGAGCTGGACCTCCTCGGGGATGTCGAGGTTGAACAGCGCGTCCTCCAGGGCCTCCACCGAACCGGAGACGTCACCCTTGAGGATGAGGTTGAGCGACGTCTTCTCGCCCTCCTTGAGCTGCTCCATGAGCGTCTCAAGGGTGGCCCGGCCACGGGAGTTGGCGAAAGCCGCCGCCCGTCGACGTGCCTGCCGCTGCTCGGCGATCTGCCGCACCGTGCGGTCGTCCGCCGCAGCGAGGAAGGTGTCGCCGGCCCCCGGCACCGCGGTCAGACCGAGGACCATGACCGGACGCGCCGGACCCGCCTCGGTGACCTGGTTGCCGTTCTCGTCGAGCATCGCCCGGACCCGGCCGTGCGCCCCACCGGCGACGATCGAGTCGCCCGCCCGCAGGGTGCCCTTCTGCACCAGCACCGTCGCCACCGCACCGCGGCCCTTGTCCAGGTGCGCCTCGATGGCCACACCCTGCGCCGGCCCGTCGATCGGAGCGGTCAGCTCCAGCGACGCGTCGGCGGTGAGCAGCACCGCTTCGAGCAGATCCTCGATGCCGATGCCGGGCTTCGCGGCCACGTTGACGAACATGGTCTCGCCGCCGTACTCCTCGGCGACCAGGCCGTACTCGGTCAGCTGCTGGCGGACCTTGTCCGGGTTCGCCTCCGGCTTGTCGACCTTGTTGACCGCGACCACGATCGGCACCTCTGCCGCCTTGGCGTGGTTCAACGCCTCGATGGTCTGCGGCATGACACCGTCGTCGGCCGCGACCACCAGGATCACGATGTCCGTCACCTGGGCACCACGGGCACGCATGGCGGTGAACGCCTCGTGACCCGGGGTGTCGATGAAGGTCACCGCGCGGTCCTCGCCCTCGTGCGGCACGTGGACCTGGTAGGCACCGATGTGCTGGGTGATGCCTCCGGCCTCACCGGCGACGACGTTCGCCTTGCGGATCGCGTCGAGCAGCTTGGTCTTACCGTGGTCGACGTGACCCATGACGGTCACCACCGGTGCCCGGCTGACCAGGCGGTCCTCCGCGACCTCGGCGTCGAGGTCGATGTTGAACTGCGCGAGCAGCTCGCGATCCTCGTCCTCCGGGCTGACGATCTGCACGTTGAAGCCGAGGTGCTCACCCAGCAGCAGCAGGGTGTCGTCGGAGCACGACTGGGTCGCGGTGACCATCTCGCCCAGGTTGAACATCTCCTGGACGAGCGAACCCGGGTTGGCGTTGATCTTGTCGGCGAAGTCCGACAGCGAGGCACCACGGGAGAGGCGTACCGTCTGCCCCTGACCCCGGGGAGCACCCGAGCTCATGGTCGGGGCCGACAGGTTGTCGAACTCCTGTCTGCGCTGCTTCTTGGACTTGCGGCCACGGGTGGGCTTGCCACCTGGACGCCCGAAGGCACCCGCGGCACCACCACCACGGCCACGACCGCCGCCACCTGGGCGACCGCCGCCACCGGCCGGCGCACCCGGGCGGAATCCACCGCCACCGGCGCCACCACCGGGACCGCCACGGTAGCCACCGCCACCGGCACCACCACCGGGACCGCCACGGTAGCCACCGCCACCGCCGCCACCACCGGGACCGCCACGGTAGCCACCGCCACCGCCGCCACCGGGACGACCGGCGCCTCCACCGGCACGCCCGGCACCCGGACCACCCGGACGACCCGGACGCTGGCTCGGCATCGACGCCGGACTCGGCCGCGGCGGCATCGAGGCCGGGCTGGGCCGCGGCGGCATCGAGGCCGGGCTGGGACGGGAACCACCGGCACCGGCGGCCGGCGGTCGCTGCTGGCTGCCCTGGATACCGAAGGGATTGTTACCGGCGCCACGCGCCGGCGGGCGACCCTGCCGGCCACCCGGACCCGGGTTGGTAGCGCCGGGACGACCCGCGGCCGGAGAACCCGGGCGGGGCGGCATCGTGCCCGGACCGGGTCGGGGACCCGGACGGGCAGCACCGTCGGCCGGAGGCTCCCGGCGAACGTTCTCCCGCTGCTGCTGGCGGGCGGCCTGCGCGGCCTTGACCGCGGCCTCCTGCTCAGCCTTCAGCGCGGCGGCACGCGCCTCAGCGGCGGCCACCTCGATGTCGTGAGCACTCGCCGGCTTGGCGACCGGGGCCGCCGCTGGCGGCGGACCGGGCACCGGTCCCTTGGGCTTCGGCCCAGGCACCGCCGGACGCCGTGGCGGCGTCGGCTTGGCGGTGACCCGAGGCTCGCCGGGGGTCGGCGACGGGGTCGGTGCCGCCGTCGGAGCTGGTGCGGCCGACGGCGCTGCCGACGGGGCACCGGAGCCGCCGGAGGCGACGAAGGCGCTGCGCAGCCGTCGGGCGACGGGCGCCTCGACGGTGCTCGACGCGGACTTGACGAACTCGCCCATCTCCTTGAGCTTGGCGAGTACGGTCTTGCTTTCGACCCCGAGCTCTTTTGCAAGCTCGTGTACGCGGGCCTTACCTGCCACTGCACTCCTCACTCCGAGGTCGTGCGGGCAGCACCCGCAGCGACCTCACTCGTGCACTTGAAGCCTGATCATTTCTGGGACTTCATCGTGTGCTCATGTCGGTCGTCCTACCTTGCTAGCGGCCCTCGTCCGATCGGGTGACCGGACGTGGTGGTTGACGCGTCAGGTACTCCGCGAGGGCCCCGTCATCCGGAACCCCGGCGACGCGCAGCGCGCGCCCGAAGGCACGACGCCGCACTGCCTGCGCGAAGCAGGCCGGATCCGGGTGCATGTTCGCTCCCCGACCCGGCAACCTGCGGGTCGGATCGGGTCGGAGACTGAAATCAGTCTCATCGCCAACCGCGACGATCCGCAGCAATTCACTGGCCGGTGCGCGCCGTCGGCAACCCACACAGGTGCGCTCCGGCAGCGCGCGTCGTGCCACTGGTGGAAGTCTACCCCTAGCTACCCGACACCGCTCCGCCCGGTTCCCGGACCTGATCGGTCCCGGACCGCGCGGCGGAGCCGGTTTGTTCGGCGTCGGAGCGAATGTCGATCCGCCAACCGGTCAGTCGGGCGGCAAGCCGGGCATTCTGCCCTTCCCGCCCGATGGCGAGCGACAACTGGAAATCCGGAACTGTCACCCGGGCGGCCCGGTTGGCCAGGTCGACCACCTCGACACGCAGCGCCTTGGCCGGAGAGAGGGCGTTACCGACGAAGGTCGCCGGATCTTCCGACCAGTCGATGATGTCGATCTTCTCGCCGTGCAGTTCACTCATCACCGCGCGGACCCGCTGCCCCATCGGACCGATACAGGCACCCTTGGCGTTGACTCCGGCCGTGGTGGAACGTACCGCGATCTTCGTGCGGTGACCCGCCTCACGGGCGATCGCGCTGATCTCGACGGTACCGTCGGCGATCTCCGGCACCTCCAGCGCGAAGAGCTTCTTCACCAGGTTCGGGTGGGTCCGGGACAGGGTGATCTGCGGGCCACGCATGCCCTTGGCCACGTGCACCACCACGCAGCGGATCCGCTCACCGTGGGTGTACCGCTCGCCGGGCACCTGCTCCGACTGCGGCAGCACCCCTTCCAGCTTGCCCAGGTCGACGGTGACGATGCCCTTCTCGGCCCGCGCCTCGTGCGCCTGCACCACCCCGGTGACCAGGTCTCCGTCGCGGCCGACGTACTCACCGAAGTGCACCTCGTCGGTGGCCTCCCGCAACCGCTGGAGGATCACCTGCTTAGCGGTCATGGCGGCGATCCGGCCGAAGTCGTGCGGGGTGTCGTCCCACTCCCGCTCCACGGTGCCCTCGTCGCTCAACTCCTGGGCGTAGACAAGTGCCGCGCCGGTCTTTCGGTCGATCTCCACCCGGGCGTGCGACTCCGCGCCCTCGGTGTGCCGGTACGCGGTCAGCAACGCGGTTTCGATCGCCGCGAGGATCGTGTCGAACGGGATCTCCCGCTCGCGCTCCAGTGCGCGCAGCGCCGCGAGGTCGATGTTCACCTCTCCTCGTCCTCCACATCGTCATCGTCGTCGACGTCTTCTGATTCGGTCAGTTCGTCGAGGCGGGTGAACTCGACCTGCACCCGGCCCGGTCCGAGATCGGCGTAGACCCACTCCGCGCGGTCCGCGTCGATCTCCAGCACCACCCGCTCAGCGTCGGCGTCGACCACCCGCCCGGTGACCTGTCGGTCGCCGCCGGACTGCCCGGCGGCACCGCGCACGGTCACCCGAACCAGTCGCCCGACGTTGCGACGCCAGTGCCGGGGCAACGTCAACGGGCGGTCCACGCCCGGCGAACTGACTTCGAGCTGGTACTCCCCGGCGAGGATGTCGCCGCCGCTCTCTTCCGCCGTGTCCAGGGCGGTGGAGACGGCCCGCGACACGTCGGCCACCGCGTCCAGGTTGATGCCACCGTCGGCATCGACGATCACGCGCACCACGTGCCGGCGGCCGGCCCGGGAGACGGTGAGGTCCTCCAGGTCGTAGCCGGCGGCCTGCACCACCGGCGCGATCACCGAGCGCAACCGTTCGCGGCGGGCCGTGAGGTCACCGCGGGAGGTCTGACCCACCCGTGCCGCCTGGCCGCGGGGTCGCCCCGTCGTCCTGGTGGCACGGCCACGCTGTGTCATGCGAAGAAACCCTTCCGCTGCTCGCCGACGCCATGCCGGCACGCCACCGGTGCGGACGCGCCGGTGGCTGCGCAGAGCGTAACGCGCCGCCGGTACGACAGCCCGGGCGGCGCACCGACGCCACCGCCGGACACGGATCGCGGCGATGGTGTTGACTTGTCCGGTGGCGATGGGCAGAACGAATCGGCAGGACGAATCGTCCCAGCTTCCCCGACGCGCGGTACTACGGGCCGGTGCGCTGCTGGCGCTCGGCGGAGCCGCCGCGCCGCTGACCGGTTGTGGCCTGTTCGACCGCGACGAAGAACCTCCGCAGCCCGATCCGCTCGCGCCGCTGCTGGACGAGTCGCTGCGGCTGGCGGCCGGTCTGCGAGCCGCCGCCACCGTCCATCCCGACCTGGCCGCCCGGCTGGTCCCGCTGGCCGAGTCACACGAGGCGCACGCCGCGGAGCTGGCCCGGCTGACCGGTGTCACGACCGCCTCCGCCACGCCGACGGCCTCCCCGTCCGGTCCACCTCCGGGCGATCAGTCGGCCGTACTGGCCGCCCTGCGGCAGTCCGAGCGCGCCGGCCGGGAGTCGGCGATCCAGGCCTGCTCCGCAGCTCCGGCCGAGCGCGCCGCGCTGCTCGGCTCGGTCGCCGCCGCACGCGCCACCCACCTGGAGGCGCTGCGATGAGCGAGCGTTGCGAGCGAATCATCAGGCTCAGTGCCGCCATGCCTCATGACGGCACGCAGCGAAGCGGAGTGCGGTCATGAGCGAGCGTTGCGAGCGAATCATCAGGCTCAGTGCGGCGGTGCCTCATGACGGCACGCAGCGAAGCGGAGTGCCGTCATGAGCGAAACCTTTGCGGCGCTCGCCGACGCCCTCACTGCCGAATACGCCGCGATCTGGGCCTACGGCCCCATCGGGGTACGACTCAGCGACGCCGAACGCAAGGCCGCGGTGGCTGCGGAAGCTGCCCACCGGGCCCGCCGGGACGCCCTGGTGATGCAGCTGAGCACCGGCGGCGGCACCGTCCCGCCGGATCGGGCCGGATACGCGCTGCCCTTCCCGGTGACCGACCGGGCCAGCGCCCTGCGCCTCGCCGTGCAGGTGGAGGAGCGGACAGCGGCCTTCTGGCGCGCGGCGCTGCCGGTCAGCACCGGCGCTGACCGGGACCGCGCCCTGGCCGCCCTGGTGGAGTACGCGGTGCGGGCGACCCGCTGGCGGCGCAGCGCCGGCAGCACCCCGTTGACCGTGCCGTTTCCGGGCCGCCCGGCCTGAGCCGAGCCGGCTTCGCGCACCGGCCCGTAGGCGAACTCACGTCCACTCCGGTTGCGGTCCGCATACCAGGTATGCATACTCCGTTCCCATGTCCATCCGTCACGGGCTGCTCGCCCTGCTCGAACGCGGGCAGATGTACGGCTACCAGCTCAGAGCCGCCTTCGAGGAGTCGACCGGCTCTACCTGGCCGCTGAACATCGGGCAGGTCTACACCACGCTGTCCCGGCTGGAACGGGACGGGCTGGTGAGGTCGCTGCCGGAGAGCGCGTCCGGACAGCGCCCGTACGAGATCACCGACGCCGGGCGGGCGGACCTGGCCCTGTGGTTCGCCACCCCGATCAGCCGTACCGACCGCCCCCGGGACGAGCTGGCGATCAAGCTGGCGCTCGCGTTGACCACCCCCGGTGTGGACGTCCGTTCGGTGGTGCAGACGCAACGGACCGCCACCATGCGCGCGTTGCAGGAACTGACCCGGTTGAAGTACTCCAGCGACAACCCGGACGACCTGCCGTGGCGGCTGGTCCTGGACGCCATGGTGTTCCATGCCGAGGCCGAGGTGCGCTGGTTGGACCACTGCGAGAGCAGCCTGGTGCGGCATCGCCCCCCGGCCGCCGGCCCAACGCCGCTCTCCGAGGCGGTGGGCCACAGCGGTGAGGAGGCACGACGGTGACCACCGGTGACGGGCGGATGCCGGCGACCCCCCAACGGAGAACCCCGTCCTGCTCCCCCGCGACCTCCGAATCCGCTGCCGGCCCGGCCGACGACATCGTGCTGGACCTCCGTGATGTGCATCGCACGCACGGCAGCGGTCCGGCCGCGGTCCACGCCCTGCGCGGGGTGAGCCTGGCCGTGCGTCCCGGCGAACTGATCGCGGTGATGGGTCCCTCCGGTTCCGGCAAGTCGACTCTGCTCACCCTGGCCGGCGGGCTGGACAGCCCGACCGCCGGTGAGGTGCACGTCGAGGGGCAGCCGCTGCACGCCCTGGACCGGCGTGGGCTGGCCCGGCTGCGCCGCCGCCGGATCGGGTACATCTTCCAGAACCTGAACCTCATCGGCAGCCTGACCGCGGTCGAGAACGTCGCCCTCCCCCTCGAACTGGACGGCTCCCGGGTACGCACGGCGCGCCGGTTGGCGCTCGACGCGCTGACCGAGGTTGGTCTGACCGAACTGGGTGACCGGTTCCCGGACCAGCTCTCCGGTGGTCAGCAGCAGCGCGTCGCCATCGCGCGGGCGCTGGTCGGGCAGCGGCGCCTGGTGCTGGCCGACGAGCCGACCGGAGCTCTGGACTCGCAGACCGGGGAGGCGGTGCTGCGACTGCTGCGCCGACGGGTCGACGCCGGGGCCGCCGGTGTGCTGGTCACCCATGAGGCACGGCACGCCGCCTGGGCGGACCGGGTGGTTTTTCTGCGCGACGGCGTGGCGGTCGACTCGACTGCCCCGTTGGCCGGCGTGGAGGCCCTGCTCAGCGGCAGCGGCCGGTGAGCGACGGAAAATCCCGGCTGCTCGGCGGCGCACGGCTGGCCGAGACGATCGGATCGTGGCGGACGGCACTGCGCATCGCCCGGCGCGAGGCGACGCGGGCCCGGGGGCGTACCGCCCTGGTGCTGGCGATGATCATCCTGCCGGTGCTGGCGTTGAGCTTCGTCGCGGTGAGCATGGACATGGCCCAACTCACCCCGAGCGAGCAACTGGAGCGCCGGCTCGGCAGCGCCGACGCGGAACTGCGGGTGGTGGGTCGCAGCCCGATCGAGCAGAACGCCGACGGCAGCAACTGGATCTCCGTCGGTACGGACTACCCGCTCGCCGTACCGGGCACCCGGGAGCACGTCGCCTCGCTGCTGCCCGAGGGCAGCCGGTTGCTGTCGGTGCGCCGCTGGGTGCCGTTCAACGCCTGGCAGGGCGACCGGATCCGCGACGACATCATGGCCACCGTGGTCGACCTGACCGACCCGCTCGGGCACGGCCTCGCCCGGATCCACCGGGGACGGGCACCGGCCACCGCTGACGAGATCGCGGTGAACCCGGCTGCCCGCCGCAGCCTCGGTGTCGACCTCGGGGACCGGATCGACGGCGGGGACAGCACCCGCAGCTGGACGGTCGTCGGCGTGGTTGAACTTCCCGAACAACTGACCCCGATGGTCATCCTGCACCCCGTCGGGGCACCTACGGAGCCGAACCCCGACGAGGTTTACCTGGTTGACCTGCCGGGCCCGCTCACCGCCGACGCCCTCCGGCGGCTCAACGACAACGGCGTCGTGGTCGCCGCCCGGACACCCACGCCACCAGGGGCGCTGCTCCAGCAGCTCGACCCGCCGGTCGACAGGCTGACCATGGAGGAGGTCGGCACCGGCGTACTGATCGGCGGGCTCGGCCTGCTGGAAGTGGTGCTGCTGGTCGGGCCGGCGTTCGCCGTCGGGGTACGTCGGCGGCGGCGGGACCTGGCCCTGGTGGCGGTCGCCGGTGGCGATGCCGCCCACCTGCGCCGAGTGGTGCTCGCCGACGGCGTGGTGCTGGGCGGTGTCGGTGCCGCGACCGGAATAACGCTCGGCGTGGCCGCCGCCTTCGCCGGACGGCCGCTGATCGAACAGTTCATCTTCCAGCAACGGCTCGGCGGCTACCGCGTCTGGCCCACGGCGCTGGTCGTGATCGCGCTGGTCGCGGTGCTGGCCGGGGTCCTGGCCGCGCTGGCGCCGGCGTGGACGGCCGCCCGGCAGGACGTGGTCGCCGGGCTCTCCGGACGGCGCACCCCGCCGGCACACCGACGCCGGTGGCTCACCCTCGGTATCGCGCTGGCCGCCGGTGGGACCGTCGTGGCCGCGATCGGTGCGGTCGTCACCTCACAGTCGGTCATCCTCGCCGGGCTGGTCCTGGGCGAACTCGGGCTGGTGTTCGCCACCCCGACGCTGGTGGGACTGCTGGCCCGGCTCGGTCGCTTCCTCCCACTGGCACCCCGGATCGCGGTACGTGACGCCAGTCGTAACCGTGCGTCGGCCGCGCCGGCCATCTCCGCGGTGATGGCGGCGGTCGCCGGCAGTGTCGCCCTCGGTCTCTTCCTGGCCAGCGACGACGTTCGCACCGATCAGCAACGTCGGGCGTTGCTCCCGGAACACACCGTGCTGGTCACCGCCGGCGACGATCCCGCGTCGGAGGACCGGCTCACCCTCGACGAGTTGAGCGGCCCGGCGCGAACGGTGCTCGGCACCGACACGATCGCCCCGCTGCTGACCGCCGGTTGTCCACCCGACTTCCACACCTGCACGATCACCGCGATCATGCCGCCCGAGCGGGCCTGCCCCTGGCAGCCGTACGAGCCGCTCAGCGAGGCCGACCAACTGCGAGCCCGCGCCGACCCCCGCTGCCAGCAGGTCGACGACGGTGTCCCCGACCCGTACCTGCGGGTCGCCGTGGACGACGGCACCACGCTGCGCCTGCTCACCGGGGTCGCGCCGGCCGAGGTCGCAGCCGCCACCGCCACCCTGCGTTCGGGTGGTGCCGTGGTCACCGATGCCCGTTTCCTCCATGACAACCAGCTGGATCTGCTGGTCGAACACGGTGACGAGACTCGGCAGCCGGACACCACCACGGTGTCCGGACACGCGCTGCACACCGGGCTCGGTGAACAGTGGCTGCTGCTCTCCCCCGCCGCCGCCGACCGGCTCGGGCTCGAGATCCGGCAGATCGGTTGGGCGTTGGACGCCCACCAGCCGCCGGACCGAGAGCAGCAGGACGACTTCGCCGCCGCACTACGCCCGCTTCATCCCGCAGGGATCGGTGTGGAGTGGAACCGGGATTACGACGACACCCAGCCGCTGCTGCTGTTGCTGGCGGGGGTCTCCGCGGTCGTCACCGTCGGCGCCGCCGGCATCGCCACCGGCCTGGCCGCCGCCGAGGGACGGACCGACCTGTCCACACTCGCCGCGGTCGGTGCGGGCCCCGGCGTACGCCGCCTCCTGTCGCTCTGCCAGGCCGGCCTGATCGCGGTGCTCGGCTCCACACTGGGCATCGTCGCCGGACTTGCCTCGGCAGTGATCGTGCTGGTCTTCACCAACCAGCGTTACGCCGACCGCTGGCCGATCGAACCGCCCTACCCGCTGGTGATGCCCTGGCTCACCCTCGGTGTGCTGGTCGCGGTACCACTGGTGGCGATGGTCGGCGCGGCGCTGTTCACCCGGTCGCGGCTACCGGTGGAACGCCGCCTGGACTGACCGCACGCACCGCCGACCAGCCCGCAGTGGCCGCAGCAGCGGCTGATCGGCCCGGTTCGGCCGCAGCTGCGGCTGATCAACCCGGGTCGGCCGCAGCCAGCTGCGGCTGATCGGCCCGGGTCGGCCGCAGCCAGCTGCGGCTGATCGGCCACTGTCGCGGCTCGGTCGGCGACGGCAGACTGGGCGAATGTCCGTTCTGGGAAGCGTCACCCGCCGGGTCGGTCGGCACCGCTGGTTCGGCGCCACCATCCGGCTGCTGGTACCCGTCGACCGCGCCGTCGGTCGACTGACCCGGGGCAGGGTGGTCGCCCTCGGGCTCGTACCGTCCCTGGTGATCACCACAACCGGCCGCAAGTCGGGTCGCCCGCGCAGTAACCCGCTGCTCTACGTGCCCGACGGGAACGGCTACGTGGTGATCGGATCGAACTGGGGCCAAACCCACCAGCCGGCGTGGTCGCTGAACCTGCTCGCCGAACCGAGGGCCGAGGTGGACGTCAAGGGTCGCCGGATCCCGGTACGCGCCGAGGTGGCCACCGGCGCCGAACGCGACCGACTGTGGCGGCTGCTGGTCGACGAGTGGCCGGCCTACGAAACGTACGTGGAGCGGGCCGGCGGCCGGGAGATCCGGATCTTCCGCCTGGTGCCCGACGACAGCCGCGTCACCGGCGAGCCGGCCGGGTCCGACCAGCCGCACTGAGCCAGCCCAGAACGGGTGGGAGATGCCCGGCAGCGCGACCTAGGGTCGACCCGCCTCGGCTCGACCGAGATTCCCGACCCAGGCGTTAGGGTGTGCGGTGACCGGGACGTCGCTGTCGGCGACGGGGTGGCTGGCGCGATCGCGGGGTGATCGGCGTGGACGGTGTCCAGGAACACCGGGACGATCCCCGGTGGGACGTTGCCGAGCGGGTCGCCGCGGCCATCCGGCGGCGGTTCCCGGCCGATGTGCTCGCGGTCGCGGTGCACGGTCCGTTGGCCCACGGCGACGACGATGGCGGTGGCGTCGGTGAGGTCGGGTTGCTGGTGGCCACCTACCGGCCCGGCACCGGACCGCCAGCGGCGACCCGCCGGGTGGATGGCGTACTGGTCGACCTGACCGTCGTCGCCGCCGAGGAACGCCTGCGCCAGGCCCGGCAACTGACCAGCCGGTGGCCGCTGACCGCCGACCGTTACGTGACCACGCGGGCCCTGCACGACCCGACCGGGTGGCTGCCCACGCTGCGCGACGAGCACCTCGGCCGGCTGGCGCGGGCCCGCCCGGCCGAGTTCACCACCGCCGCCCGGACGGCCTGGTACCGGGGCAGCGCGGCGCACGCGCGGGCCGCCCGGCTGGCCGAGTGGTACGAGACGGACCAGGCCCTGCTGATGCTCGGCGAGGCCCGGCTCGCCGCGGCGACGGTGAGCGGCCTGCTCAGCCGCACCTACTTCCGGGACCGGGGCGACGCGGTCCGGCGGACCGGGCTCGCCGGGGCGGACATGACCGAGGTGGGTACCGTGCTGGCCGGCCAGTCGGCGGAGCTGACCGCGCGTGGCCGCCCCGTCGACGGCACCGTCGACGATCTGCTCGACGGGTGACCCGGTCGGGCTACCCGCCGATCAGCATCCCGACCAGGTAGGTCGCCGCCGCCGCGGCGGCACCGAGCAGCAGCTGACGCAGCCCGTTGGTCCACCACCGGCGCTTGGTGAAGCGCGAGACGATCGCACCCGCGGCGAAGAGCCCGAGCCCACCGACCACCAGGGCCAGCGTCAGGCTGGTCGCTCCGAACAGGTACGGCAGCAGCGGCACCAGCGCACCGACGGAGAAGCAGAGGAACGACGACAGCGCCGCCGTCCACGGGTTGGGCTGCTCGTCCGGGTTGACGCCCAACTCCTCCATGACGTGCACCCGCAGCGCCTGCTCCGGATTGTCCCGCAGTGCCTCGGCCACCTGGGTGGCAAGATGCTCCGGCAGTCCCCGGGCAGTCATCATCTGGGCCAGTTCCCGGGCCTCGGCCTCCGGGTGACGCTCCAGCTCGCGGCGTTCCTTGGCCACCTCGGCGGCGAGTTGCTCGTTCGCCGACCGGACGCTGGTGTACTCGCCGAGTGCCATGGAGATGGCACCGGCGACCAGGCCGGCGGTGCCGGTGAGCACGATGTTGCGGGGTGAGACGCCACCGCCGCCGACCCCGGCGATCAGGGCGATGTTGGTGACCAGGCCGTCCATCGCGCCGAACACGGCCGGACGCAGCCAGCCGCCGGAGATGTCCGCGTGGTGGTGCTCGCGCAGCGCCGCCGGGGTCTCGGTCACGGCAGCGTCAGGATCTCGTGGCCGTCCTCGGTCACCAGGACGGTGTGCTCGAACTGGGCAGTCCACTTCCGGTCCTTGGTGACCACCGTCCAGCCGTCCTCCCAGAGGTCGTACTGATGGGTGCCGAGCGTGATCATCGGCTCGATGGTGAAGGTCATTCCCGGCTCCATCACGTCGGTGGGGCGCGGGCTGTCGTAGTGCGGCACGTAGAGCCCGCTGTGGAAGGACTCCCCGATGCCATGGCCGGTGAAATCGCGTACCACGCCGTAGCCGAAACGCTTCGCGTACGACTCGATGACCCGGCCGATCACGTTGATCTGCCGTCCCGGGGCAACCGCCCGGATCCCCCGCATCATCGCCTCATGGGTCCGCTCGACCAGCAGCCGGTTCTCCTCGCTGACCTCACCGACGCAGAAGGTGGCGTCCGTGTCGCCGTGCACCCCACCGATGTACGCGGTGACGTCGACGTTGATGATGTCGCCGTCGACCAGCGCGGTCGAGTCGGGGATGCCGTGGCAGATCACCTCGTTCAGGCTGGTGCAGCAGGACTTCGGGAAGCCCCGGTAACCCAGGGTCGACGGGTAGGCCCCGTGGTCGATGAGGAAGTCGTGCACCACCCGGTCGATCTCGTCGGTGGTCACGCCGGGCTTGCAGTGCTCCCCCGCCAACTGCACCGCCTGGGCGGCGATCCGCCCCGCCAGACGCATCTTCTCGATGGTTTCCGGTGTCTGCACGTGCGACCCCTGCCAGGGTCGGGGAGCCTTCTTACCGACGTACTCCGGTCGGGTGATGTGGGCGGGTACCGGCCGCCACGGAGAGAGCGTGCCGGGGGTCAGCGGCGCACGGACGGTCATGACGCAAGCCTATCGCCGCCCGGCCGGAGACCCCCAGCACCGTCCGTCACGATGGTTGTTGCCCCACCAGAGGCACTGTGTCAAGGTGTCTGCGTGGATCAAGGGGGCGCACCTCCCATCTTCTCCGCCAGCGCGGAAACCGATGGTGATCACTTAAGCGTGGTGGTAACCGGCGAGGTGGACATGGCGACCGCCGACACCATGCTCCAGACCGCACTGCGGGAGCCGGCCTCCCAGGTGACACTCGACCTGCGCGCGGTCACCTTCTTCGACTCGGCAGCCATTCACGCGCTGGTCCGGCTCGCCGGCCACTATCCGCACGCGTTGACGGTACTGCCGTCCCGGCAGGTCAGTCGGGTGCTGGAGATCGCCGGCCTGAGCAGTCAACCCTGGCTGCATCCAGCTTGATCCGAATCTGTCCCTGCCGCCGGCCGGCGTGATCCGCCCGACCGGCGCTCGACTATGCGCTCAACTCCCGGCGCAGGACGACCCGGGTCCCCTGCGGGGTGTGCTCGACCGAGAGATCGCCCAGTGCCCGGATCAGCGACAGTCCGCGCCCCCGGAAGCTCGATCCGGTCGATTCCCGCCACCGCCCGCTGTCGCTCACCGTCGCCACCACCGTGCGGTCCTCCACCCGCACCTCGACGTCGACCACCGGTTCCACCGGGTCGACCGGGTGCTCGATCGCGTTCGCCGCCGCCTCGGAGACCGCGACGGTCAGATCGAACAGGTCGGTGTCGCTCACCCGGTGTGCGACGAGGAAGTCCTCCAACCGCTTGCGCAGCACGCTCAGCTTGGTCGGGTCAGCGGGCAGCCGTAGCTCGAACCGGTCGAGTTCGACCGCCTCCAGAGCCAGTACCGCGACGTCGTCGCGTCGCGGCCGGCCGGCGACCCGCGCCACCACCGCCTCGACCAGGTCGGCCACGTGCTCACCCGACCGGGTCGCGTCGGCGCGCAGCAGGGCCAGCGAGTCGTCGATGCCGATCTGCCGGTCCTCGATCAGGCCGTCGGTGTAGAGCAGCAGTCGATCACCGGCCCGCAGCTCGCCGGAGACGGTCTCGTACTCGGTGCCCGCGATGGCACCGACCGGCGGTCCGAGCGCCCGATCGTGCAGGAACGCCACGTCGTCTTCCCGGATCACCAGCGGCGACGGGTGCCCGGCGCTGGCGTAACGCAGCCGGCCCAGCCGAGGACTGAACCACAGGCAGAAGACCGTCGCGAACGAACGCGACTCGGTGGACCCCACCAACCGGTTCAACCGGGTCAGCGACTCGCCGGGGTCGAAGCCCTCCAGCACGTACGCGCGCAGCGCGTTACGCAGCTGGCCCATGGCCGCTGCCGCTGGCACTCCCTTGCCGACCACGTCGCCGATGACCAGCACCAGTTCGTCGTCATCCCGGGCCACCACGTCGTACCAGTCGCCGCCCACCTCGACATCCGCGCTGCCCGGCAGGTAGCGGCTGGCCACCACGGCTCCGGGCAACTGGGGCAGGGTGCGGGGCAGCAGGCTGTGCTGAAGGGTGGTGGCGATGCGGTGCTCGGCCTCGTAGAGCTGGGCGTTTTCCAACCGCACCCCGACCAGGCGGGCCAGCTCGGTCAGTGCGGCCTCGTCGGCGTCGGCGTTCTCGGCGGCCGGATGCCACACCCGCAGCTCACCGAGCTGCTGGTCGGCCACGCCGGTCAACGGCAGGACGAAGGAGGGCTCGGCGCTGCTGGCTCCACCGGCGTCGGCCTCGTAGCGTGCTTCACCCGCGGAGACCACCACCCGGACAGCCTCGGCGAGACTCAACGCGTGGCGGGCGGCGACCTGGAGCACGTCGGCGGTGGAACGGGCCGTGTTGACCGCGACCGCCGCGTCCGCGAGCGCCCGCAGCCGCCGGATGATCTGGTTACGCAACTGACCAAGAGCCATGTTGGCGCGGACCCGGGCGATCAGCTCCTGCCCCGAGAAGGGCTTGGTGAGGTAGTCGTCGGCACCCACCGACAATCCGGCCACCTCCTCCGCCGAACCGGCACGGGCGGAGAGCAGCACGATCGGCATGTACCGGGTACGCGGGTCCGCGCGCAGCGCGGCGACCAGACCGAAGCCGTCCAGGCGCGGCATCATCACATCGGTCAGCACCAGGTCGAAGGGCTCTTCGGTGGCGAGCCGCATCGCCTCCAACCCGTCGGCGGCGGTACTCACCTCCCAGGTGGGCACGAGCAACTGGGCGACGTGTTCGCGCAGATCGGGATTGTCGTCGACAACCAGCACGTGGCCGGCGGACGCGGTGAGGGGCCGGGGCGCCGAGGCGTCGGAATCCGACCCGGCCGAGACGTCGACCGACGCCGGGTGGGACGCGGCCGCCCCGCCCGTCCACTGCGCGGTCTCGGCGACAAAGAGCGGGGCCTGCCGTGGCTCGCGCCGGGTGTGGTCGGCGTCGGCGACCCGTTCCGCCGGCAGGTGCTCGGCACCGAACGGGATGGTGACCACGAAGGTGCTGCCGACGTCGACCTGGCTCGTGGCACTGACCCGTCCGCCGTGCATCTCGACCAGTTCCCGCACCAGCGCCAGACCGATCCCGGTGCCCTCGTGGCTGCGGGAGCGTACTCCCGGCACCCGGCGGAACCGCTCGAACACGTGCGGCAGCTCGCGCGCGTCGATGCCCACACCGGTGTCGGAGACCTCCAGGCGGACGACGCCGTCGACCTCCCGGATCCGGATGCTGATCTCGCCTTCGAAAGTGAACTTCAGGGCGTTGGAGACCAGATTGAGGACGACCTTCTCCCACATGTCCGGGTCGACGAAGACCGGCTCCGACAACGGCGGACAGTCCACCACCAGCCGCAGCCCGGCGCGCTCGCTGGCGGAGCGGAACGTGCTGGCCACCCGGGAGGTGTAGTCGGCCAGATCGGTGGGGCTCGTAGTGTGCCACCAGCCGCCCGGACTCCAGCCGGGAGAAATCGAGCACCGTGTTGACCAGCTTCAGCAGCCGCAGGGCGTTGCGGTGCATCACGGCCAGCCGCTGCGTGTGGTCCCCACTGAGCTCGGGGTCGGCGAGCAGCTCCTCCAACGGACCCAGCACCAGGGTCAACGGCGTGCGGAACTCGTGACTCACGTTGGCGAAGAAGTTGGTCTTGGCCAGGTCCAGGGCAGCCAGCTCGGCGGCCCGGGCCCGTTCCTGCTCGTACGCCCGCTGCTTGCCGACCGCGCGGGAGATCTGCGCGGCGACCAGCTCGAAGAACGTGCGGTAGTCGTCGGTGAGCGGCAGGCGTCGGCCCGCGCCCAGCACCAGCACCCCGGCCAGGTCGTTGGTCGCGTTGATCGGCAGCACCACCGCCTCGTCGGCGGCATCGGCCGGGACCCGGCCGAGCAGGTCGGCGGTGGCCACCACCGCGCCGTCACCGGTCGCGGCCAGGTCCATCAGCCGGTCGGACGGATCGACCGGTACGGTACCGGCACCGCTGACCCCGGCCAGTCGCAGACGTCCTTCGCTGTCCCGCAGGTAGAGCAGCCCGAACGGCACGTCGGCCCGATGCCGGTCAAGCACCGCCGCCGCGACCGCGCCGAGTTCCTCGCCGCCGGCCGGATCGGCGAGTTCCGAGCCGAGCTCGGCCAGCGCGCGTAGCCGACGCTCGCTGAGGACCCGCCCGGTGGTCTCGCTACAGATGCAGAGCACCCCGCTGATCGCCCCGTCGACGTCGCGGATCGGATCATACGAGACGTCGAAGTAGACATCCTCCACGAAGCCGTGCCGGTTGAGCAGGAAGTGATGGTCCCGGGCCTGGTACGACTCACCTTCGCGCAGTACGCCGGTCAGCAGCGGCCCCAGCACGTTCCAGGTCTCCGCCCAGTGTTCCCGGGCGGGTTCGCCCAGCAGGGTGGGATGTTTGTCGCCGATGGTCGGCCGGTAGGCGTCGTTGTAGAAGGCGCGCAGATCCTCCCCCCAGAACATGGCGATCTGCGCCTTGGAGGCGAGCATCGTGCTGATGGCGTTGCCCAACGTGGCGGGCCAGCGGTCCGGGGGGCCGAGCGGACTGGTCGACCAGTCACGGTCGCGGATCAGCGCGCCCATCTCACCGCCGCCCGTGAATGCTGCCGCGAGCAGCCGGGACGTTCCGTCTTCCGCTGCCAGCGGCTGACTTCCGTCCACGCCCCTCTGGGCCGAGTTCATGCAGCCTCCCGGCCGTTTCCGCACTGCGCCCGATCACCAAGTGCCCTGACCCGCCTTCTACCCAGACGGGTCGGCGACGTAACACTCACGACCCTCCGGACGCTGTTCCGCTCCCGGTGAGCACCGATGGCCGCGCGATCGGTCCAGGTCGCTCACGCTCGGTGTAAGAGGGATCACAACGGGGTGACGTACGCGCCGGTGATCCCACCGTCGACCACGAACTGCGCGGCGGTCATGAACGAGGCGTCGTCGCTGGCCAGGAAGGCCACCGCTGCGGCGATCTCGGTCGGTTCACCGAACCGCCCCATCGGCACGTGCACCAGCCGGCGGGCGGCGCGCTCCGGATCGGCCGCGAACAGCTCACGCAGCAGCGGCGTGGCCACCGGTCCGGGGCAGAGGGCGTTGACCCGGATGCCGTCCCGGGCGAACTGCACGCCCAGTTCCCGGGTGAGTGCCAGCACCCCGCCCTTGCTCGCGGTGTACGCGATCTGGGACGTCGCCGCGCCCATCAACGCCACGAACGAGGCGGTGTTGATGATCGAGCCCCGGCCCTGCCTGCGCATGTGCGGGATGACGTGCTTGCAGCAGAGGTAGACGCTCGTGGTGTTGACCCGCAGCACCCGTTCCCAGGCGTCCAGCCCGGTCTCCAGGATGGAGTCGTCCTCCGGCGGCGAGATGCCGGCGTTGTTGAACGCCACGTCCACCCGCCCGTACCGCTCGACCACCCCGTCATAGAGGTCGCGTACCGCCGTTTCGTCGGCGACGTCGGCCGCGACGAAGCTCCCGCCCACCTCGTCGGCCGCCCGCTGGCCGGCCCCGGTGTCGACGTCGACGCAGACCACCTGGGCACCCTCGGCGGCGAACCGCCGCACGGTGGCCAGTCCGATACCGCTGGCCGCCCCGGTCACCACGGCCACCCGATCCCGCAACCGTCCCTGCATGCTCACTCCTCGGTGCTGACAAAGACGTTCTTGACGTCGGTGAACGCGTGCAGGGCGTCCGGCCCCAGTTCCCGACCGAGACCGGAGCGCTTCATCCCGCCGAACGGCGTCCAGTACCGCACCGAGGAGTGGGAGTTGACGCTGAGGTTGCCGGACTCCACCGCCCGGGCCACCCGCAGCGCCCGGCCCACGTCGCGGGTCCAGATCGAGCCGGAGAGACCGTACTCGGTGTCGTTGGCCAACCGGACGGCGTCCGCCTCGTCGTCGAACGGGAGCACCGAGACGACCGGACCGAAGATCTCCTCCCGCCAGTGCCGGTCGGCGGGTGAGTCGGCGAGCAGCACGGTCGGGGCGTACCAGTAGCCGGTGCCGTCGGGCCGCGAGCCGGTGAACGCCACCCGTGCTCCCTCGACGTACCCGGCGACCCGGTCCCGCTGCCCGGCCGAGATCAGCGGTCCCATCTCGGTGCTCTCGGCGGCCGGGTCACCCACCCGGAAGGCGCGCACCGCCGGTTCGAGCAGTTCGAGGAAGCGGTCGTACACGCTGCGCTGTACCAGCAGCCGGGACCGGGCGCAGCAGTCCTGGCCGGCGTTGTCGAAGACGGCGTACGGCGCACTGGCGGCGGCCCGCTCCAGGTCCGCGTCGGCGAAGACCAGGTTCGCCGACTTGCCCCCCAACTCCAGGGTCAGCCGCTTCACCTGCGTCGCGCAACCCGCCATGATCCGGGTGCCGACCTCGGTGGAGCCGGTGAAGCAGATCTTGCGTACGGCAGGGTGGCTGACGAAGCGGTCACCCACCACCTCGCCGCGTCCGGGCAGCACGGTGAACACGCCTTCGGGCAGGCCCGCCTGATCGGCCAACTCGGCCAGCCGCAGCGCGGTCAACGGAGTCAGCTCGGCGGGTTTGAGCACCACCGTGTTGCCGGCAGCGAGCGCGGGAGCGAAGCCCCAGGCGGCGATGGGCATGGGGAAGTTCCACGGCACGATCACCCCGACCACACCGAGCGGTTCGTGGAAAGTGACGTCCAACCCGCCCGGCACCGGGATCTGCTGCCCGGTGAGTCGCTCCGGCGCACCTGCGTAGTAGTCGAGCACGTCCCGGACGTTGCCCGCCTCCCAGCGGGCGTTGCCGATGGTGTGGCCGGCGTTGGACACCTCCAGCCCGGCCAACTCCTCCAGGTGCTCGTCGACCATCGTCGCGAAGCGCCGCAGCAACCGCCCCCGCTCCCCCGCGCTGACCCCCCGCCACCGCTCGTACGCCCGCGACGCCCGCTCCACCGCCGCATCGACGTCCCCGACGGAGCTGTCCCGCACCTCGCACAACACCCCACCCGTAGCCGGATCCCGCACCTCACCCACCCACCCTCACCCCACCCCACCCGTAGCCGGATCCCGCACCTCACCCACCCACTCCGCGTCCCCACCCCACCCACTCCGCGTCGATCATGCAGTTGTGGCACCTGACAAACGCTGACGTTCTTCGCTTTTCAGGTGCCACAACTGCATGATCGCGGGGGCCTGGGGGGCGGGGAGGGTTAGAGGCGTTCGAAGCCACGGGTTAGTTCCCAGTCGGTGACGGCGGCGTCGAAGGCGGCCAGCTCGACCCGGGCCATGTTGGCGTAGTGGGCTACCACCTCGCCGCCGAAGGCGGCATTGGCGACCTCGGAGGACTCCCAGAGGGTGAGGGCGTCGCGGAGGGTGCCGGGAACGCGTTCGGCCGACGCGTCGTCGTACGCGTTGCCGGTGCACTCCTCAGCCAGTTCCAACCCGTTCTCGATGCCGTGCACCGCACCCGCCACCAGGGCAGCGATCGCCAGGTACGGGTTGACGTCGGCACCCGGCACCCGGTTCTCCACCCGCATCCCCTGACCGTGACCCACCACCCGCAGCGCGCAGGTGCGGTTGTCGGCGCCCCACCTCAGTGCGGTCGGCGCGAACGAGCCCGGCTGGTATCGCTTGTACGAGTTGATGTTCGGCGCGAAGAGCAGGCTCAGCTCCCGCATCGTGGCGAGCAGCCCGGCGAGCACCCGCTGCCCGGTGACGCTCAGCCGCGCCGGGCCGTCGCCCAGCATCGCCGAGCCACCCGCGTCGTCGCGCAGCGAGAAGTGGATGTGGCAGGAGTTACCCTCCCGCTCGTTCGGCTTGGCCATGAAAGTGATCGACATGCCCTCCTGGGCGGCGATCTCCTTCGCCCCGTTCTTGTAGATCACATGGTGGTCGGCGCAGGCCACCGCCTCGTCGTAGCGGAAGGCGATCTCGTGCTGGCCGAGGTTGCACTCCCCTTTCGCACTTTCCGGGACCAGCCCCGCGCCGGCCATCTCGTTGCGGATGCGGCGCAGCAGCGGCTCCACCCGGGCGGTACCGAGCAGCGAATAGTCCACGTTGTACTGATTGGCCGAGGTCAGATCCCGGTAGCCACGCCGCCACGCCTGCTCGTACGAGTCGCGGAACAGCACGAACTCCAACTCCGTGCCGGCGTACGCGGTCAGCCCGTGCGCGGCCAGGCGATCCAGCTGACCGCGCAGGATCTGCCGGGGTGAGGCGACCACCGGACCGCTGCCATCGGGCCACTCCAGATCAGCCAGGAGCATGGCGGTGCCGGGCTGCCACGGCACCCGACGCAGCGTGTCGAAGTCGGGCTTCATCACGAGGTCGCCGTAACCGCGTTCCCAGCTCGACATCGCGTACCCGTCGACGGTGTTCATGTCGACGTCGACGGCCAGCAGGTAGTTGCATCCCTCACTGCCGTGGGCGACCACCTGGTCGAGGAAGTACGGGGCGTGGAACCGCTTGCCCTGCAACCGGCCCTGCATGTCGACCAGCGCCAACGCCACCGTGTCGATCTCGCCCTCGGCGACGGCGACCCGCAGTTGTTCCAGCGTGAGCGGGGGCCTTCTCATCCACGCGTCTCCATCACCAAGGTCTACCGGCCGCAACCGATCACCGTCAATCGGCCGCTCCGCCCATACCCCTCGGTCGCCGTCCTGCTCGGACCCGCGAGGTGCCAATCGGCCCGGTAGGCTGACCACGAGCCCCACCCCATGTTGTTTCAGGGAGCCGGTACTTGCCCGGTTGGAGGGATGTCATGAGCGACTGGAACGACAAGGTCATCGCCGAGTTCCGCGCCAACGGCGGACAGGTGGGCGGCCATTTCGCGGGTGAGCCGCTGCTGCTGTTGCACACGATCGGCGCCAAGAGCGGCCAGCCTCGGGTGAACCCGGTGATGTACCAAAAGGTGGATGGTGGCTACGCCGTGTTCGCCTCCAAGGCAGGGGCACCCACCAATCCCGACTGGTACCACAACCTGCTCGCTCACCCCGGGGCGCGGGTTGAGGTCGGCACCGACACGGTCGAGGTCCTCGCCCGGGTGGTCACCGGGGACGAGCGGGAACGGATCTGGAGCGCGCATAAGGCCGCGTATCCGATCTTCGCCGACTACGAGCGTAAGACCAGCCGCCAGATCCCAGTCCTCGTCCTGGAACCTGTGCGTTAGGCGGTCACTCCTCTGGCGTCGAGCCGGGCCCCGATCTGCTCCGGCAGCGGGCGGGTAGATCTGCTCGACGGTAGCTGAGCGGCGTCCGCTGCGGCGGGAGCGCAATTGCGTTGCCGGACGCGTCTGCGTACCCCATCCTTGGGCTTGTGACCAGGCCCGATCGCGACGGGCCGACCCGGGCCCTCGGAACGGCCCGGCACCGTGGCGGCGCGGGGACACGTCACCTCTCTCTCGGGCACGGCGTCGAGCCGTACCCTCGCTTTGCCCCGCGCCGCTCGGTGTCACGTCAGGTCAGCACCAGACCGGCCACCCAGAGCGCGCCGATCACCACCCCGGAGAGAAACTCGATCAGCATCGACAGCCCGGCCGCGCCGACGGCACGTTTCGTCGCCGGCCAGGCCAGCCGGGTGTCACCCAGCCGCAGCCGCTCCGCCGCGAAGACGCCACCGACGAAACCGATGACCAGGCCGACGACCGGGATGACGAAGAAGCCGACCAGACCGAGCACCGCACCGGCCAGCAGCGAGGTGGTAGGCACCCCGGCCCGTTTGAGGTTGCGGCCGGGCCAGGCGTACTTGACGACGATGCCGCCGAGGGCGACCAGCGTCGCGGCGGCGAGCACCAGCCAGCGGCCGGCTCCGGCGTCACCGAACAGGGCCCACACCAGTACGCCACCCCAGCACAACGGCAGCGCCGGCAGCCCGGGCAGCACCACCCCGGCCAGCCCGGCCAGAATGGCCAGCGCGGCGATGACCGACACCACCGCTCCGGTTTCCGTCAGCCCCACGTCGACTCCCCACCCGCTCGCCACATTCCCCGTCGGCCGCGTCACGCCCTGATCGTCACAGTTCGTCGCCACGCAACCGGGCCGCCACCGCCTCGGCCGGACCGGGCGGACCGAACAGGCGCCCCTGCGCGGAGTCGCAGCGTAACGCCCGCAACCGTTCCGCCTGTGTCTCGGTCTCCACCGCCTCCGCGGTGACCCACAGTTCCAACGCGTGGGCCAGCCGGACCAGCGCGTCGACGATGCGTTCGTCGCGGTGGTCGGCGTCGGCCGACTCGGTGCCCCGGATCCCCTCGACGAACGGACCCGCCAGCTTCAGGCACGTGATCGGCAGCCGGCGCAGATACGCCAGGTTCGAGTACCCGGTACCGAAGTCGTCCACGGCCAACCGCACCCCGAGCGCGGCGAGCCGGTGCAGCGTCCGTAGCGGCTCCCCCGCGGACCCCATCACCGCGCTCTCGGTCAGCTCCAGTTGCAGCAGGGCCGCCGGAAGTCCGGTGCTGGCCAGCGCATCGGCCACGGTGTCCACGATCGCCGGTCGGTCGGCCTGACGGGCGGCCAGATTGACGCTCACCACCAGCCTGGCGTCCGGAAAATCGGCGTGCCATCGCTGGGCGTCATCGCAGGCCTGCCGCAGCACCCACTCACCGAGCCGGACGATCAGGCCGGTCTCCTCGGCGAGCCCGATGAACTGGTCCGGACCGATCAGTCCCAGTTGCGGATGCTGCCAGCGGACCAGCGCCTCGACGGCCAGCATGCGGCCGTCGAGCAGGGACACGATCGGCTGATAGTGCAGCACGAACTCGCCCCGATCCAGGGCCACCGGCAGCCCGGCGGCCAGCGCTGACCGGGCGATGTCCCGGGCGCTGCGTTCGGGGTCGTAGACCGCCCACCGGTCACGGCCCTCCGCCTTAGCCCAGTAGAGCGTGGCGTCGGCCGCCTTCATCAACTCCACGACGCTGGTGCCGGCTACCGCCGAGTCGACGATGCCGATGCTCGCCGAGACCACGAGCTGCTGGTCGCCGACGCACACCGGGGTGGAGACGGCGGCCAGGGCCGACTCGGCCACGGCGATCACGTCCTCGATGGCGGTGACCCCGTCGACCAGGATGACGAACTCGTCGCCGCCCATCCGGGCGACCAGGTAGCCCTGTTCGGCCACGCAGTCGGCCAGCCGTCGGGCGATCATCACGAGCAGCCGGTCGCCGAGGGCGTGCCCGAGGCTGTCGTTGATCGCCTTGAAACCGTCCAGGTCGAGGAAGCAGACACCGACCCGGGCCGCCTCGCCGGGCAGTTCCACCAGGCCGGACAGCGAGTCGAAGAACAGTGTCCGGTTCGGCAGGCCGGTGAGCGGATCATGCAGCGCCTGGAAGCGCAACCGCTGCTGGAGTTCGTACCGTTCGGTGATGTCCTCGACCACGGCCACGGTGAACCGGGGTCGACCGTCGTCGTGGCGGATCAGGGAGACGGCCAGATCCGTCCAGACGGTGCTGCCGTCCTTGCGGTAGTAGCGCTTCTCGACCCGGGCCGCCTCGTGCTTGCCCTCGATCAGTTCCTGGTACAGCTCCCACATGCCGGCCGCGTCGTCGGCGTGGAACAGTGCGGCCACGTTGATCTGCCGCAGTTCGTCGACCGAGTAGCCGAGCATGTCGGCGAAGGCGTGGTTGACGTCGATGATCGTCCCGTCGACCCCGGCGATACCGATGCCGATGGCGGCACCGTCGAAGACCGCCCGGAACCGGGCCTCGCTGTCGCGCAGCGCGTGCTCGGCGTCATCACGCGCCTGCCACATGGCGCGGGCAATGCCCTCCTGCTGGACGAAGGTCCGCTGGCGCAATGCACGCGCGAAACTGGCCGCGAGCGCGCCCTGCACCGTCGCGATCCGCTCGTCGAGCCCCGGCCGCCCGCCCGCGCTGGCGAGCACCTCGGTGCGAAATCGCCCACTGAGCGTACGGATCGACCACTCGATCACGCCCGGATCGGTGAGGTGCGCGTCGACCAGGGCGCGCCCGACCTCCTCGGCTGCCGCTGCCGGCGACTCGGCGCAGAGCAGCGCCTCCGCCAACCGGACGGTGTGCCGGAGCAGCAGTTCCTCGGTCTCCGCCGCGCTCAGCGGCACGAAACCGAGCCGGTGCACGGCCCGCGCCCAGTCGGCGGCGTACCGCTGGACGCCCGCCGGGTCGACGGTGCTCCCGCCGGAGACACCCACGGCGACCCCCCGATCAGCTGGCGGGTCGGTCATTCCGGGCGACACCACCGAAGGCGCCGAAGCGCGGCCCGTCGGCAGCCGCCTCGGACGCCGAGTCGGGACGCCACAGCTCCATGTGCACGACCCCGGGCTCCACAATGGTCCAGTCACCGAAGAATCCGGTGACCTCGGCCCGCGAGCGGAGCGTTATCTCGGTAGCGGTACGCGCCGACAACCGTTGCGCGTCCAGCATCTCCTGCGGCTGATCCTCGAAGGTCGAGTGCGAGATCACCAGGTAGCTGCCGGGGGCGGCAGCCGCGCGCAGGGTGGCCAGGACGTCACCGGGCCGGTCGGTGTCCGGGAGGAAGTGCACCACCCCGGCGAGCAGCACACCCAGCGGTCGGCCGAAGTCGAGCAGGTCCAGCGCGCGGGCCTCGGACAGGATCCGCTCCGGGTCCCGCAGGTCGGCGTGGATGACACCGGTCAGCTCGTTGCCGGCGAGCAGCTCCCGGCTGTGTGCCACCGCCACCGGGTCGATGTCGACGTAGACCACCCGCGCCTTCGGGTTCGCGGCCTGGGCGACCTCGTGCACGTTGCCGACCGTCGGGATGCCGGAGCCGATGTCCAGGAACTGGTCGATGCCGGCGTCGAGCAGGGTACGCATGGCCCGGCGGAGGAACTCCCGCCCGGCCCGCATGGTCGCCGGCAGGTTCGGCGTCATGGCCGCGATCTGCTCGGCCAGTTGCCGGTCGATGTCGAAGTTGTGGGCACCGCCGAGAAAGTAGTCGTAGACCCGTGCCGCGCTGGGCCGGGAGAGGTCGATCTCGGCGGGAAGTCCGTCCGGCTTCTGCACTTGTTGCACCTCACGTCGTCGCCGTGGATCGTGTGATGCTGCCCACTCTAGGCTGGTCCATGGCGCGGAGGGAGATCCACAACGCTCTTTTCCTGATCTCCCTCCGGCACGGGGCAGGTCAGACGGCCTCCAGCAGCAGCGCGATGCCCTGCCCCACCCCGATGCACATGGTGGCCAGCGCCCGCTGTCCGCCGCGTCGACGCAGCTCCAGCGCGGCGGTCAGCGCGAGCCGGGCGCCACTGGCACCGAGCGGGTGTCCCAGCGCGATGGCGCCCCCGTTCGGGTTGACGTGCTCCGCGTCCTCGGGCAGGCCGAGTTCACGCAGCACCGCGACGGACTGGGCGGCGAACGCCTCGTTCAGTTCGATGACGTCGATGTCGGCCAGGGTCAACCCGCGCCGGTCGAGCAGCCGCCGGGTCGCCGGAACCGGCCCGATCCCCATCACCCGGGGCGGTACGCCGGCCGCCGCCGTGCCGGAGACCCGGGCCAACGGAGTGAGGCCGTACGCGGCGACGGCCGCCTCCGACGCGACCAGCAGGGCCACCGCGCCGTCGTTGACACCCGAGGAGTTACCAGCGGTCACCGTGCCGCCGTCGCGGAACGGGGTGGGCAGTGCCGCCAGTTTCTCCAGCGAGGTCTGTCGCGGATGCTCGTCGACCTCGACCAGCTTGGTTTCCCGCCGACCAGCGGGCACGGTCACCGGCACGATCTCCTCGGCCAACCGGCCGTCGGCCTGAGCCTTGGCGGCCCGCAACTGCGAGCGGTACGCGAACTCGTCCTGCGCCGCCCGGTCGACCGCGTACTCGGCGGCCACGTTCTCCGCCGTCTCGGGCATCGAGTCGATGCCCCAGCCGCGCTCCATCAACGGGTTCACCAGCCGCCAACCGATCGTGGTGTCGTACACCTCGGCGGATCGGGAGAACGCGGTGGTGGCCTTCGGCATGACGAACGGCGCCCGGCTCATGCTCTCCACCCCGCCCGCCACGACCAGGTCCGCCTCGCCAGCGACGATCGACCGGGCGGCGGTGGCCAGCGCGTCCAGGCCGGAGCCGCAGAGCCGGTTGACCGTGCTGCCGGGCACCTGCTCGGGCAGCCCGCCGAGCAACGCCGCCATCCGGGCCACGTTGCGGTTGTCCTCGCCAGCCTGGTTGGCGCAGCCGAACACCACGTCGTCGGTACGCGCCCAGTCCACCGACGGGTGCCTCGCGACCAGTTCGCGGATCACGTGGGCGGCCAGGTCGTCGGGGCGTACGCCGGCCAGCGCGCCGGCGTACCGGCCGAACGGGGTGCGGACACCAGCCACCAGGTATGCCACGGTCATCGTGAATCCTTCGGGGGTCGGAAGGGCGGAGCGGCGCGTCCACGGGTCCACGGGGACTCACCGACGGCCAGGATATCCCCGGTGGGTGCCGATAGGTTGTGGGCATGGCACGAGCCCAGTTCAGCGCGGAAACCAGCGGCGGTGGCGCGTTCGTCCGCCAACCCAACCGGTTCACCGGGCGGGTCACCCCGCACTCGACCTCGCCGCCGGGCGGTGGCCCGGACGAGCAGGACCGCTGGCCGCTGGAGCCGGGCCGGTACCGGCTGATCTGGTGCCGGGCCTGCCCGTGGGCCCATCGGGCGCTGATCGTGCGTAACCTGCTCGGGCTGGCCGACGCCATTTCGCTGGGCACCGTCGACCCGATCCGGGACGATCGCGGTTGGCGGTTCACCCTCGACCAGGACGGTTTCGATCCGGTGCTCGGTATCGGCTTCCTCTCCGAGGCGTACCTGGCCACCGATCCGGACTACACCGGCCGGGTCACCGTGCCGGCGCTGACCGACACCCGTACCGGGCGGGTGGTCACCAACGACTACCCGCAACTGACCCTGGACCTGTCCACCGAGTGGCGGCGGCTGCACGCTCCGGGCGCGCCGGACCTCTACCCCGTCGAACTGCGCCCGGAGATGGACGCGCTGATGGCCGAGATCCACCGGGACGTCAACAACGGCGTCTACCGATGCGGCTTCGCGACCTCGCAGCAGGCGTACGACGAGGCGTACGAGGCGCTGTTCACGCGGCTGGACGCGCTGTCGGAGCGGTTGGCCGGCAAGCGTTACCTGATGGGTGACTCGATCACCGAAGCGGACGTGCGCCTGTTCACCACGCTGGTCCGTTTCGACGTGGCCTACCACGGACACTTCAAGTGCAACCGGCAGAAACTCACCGAGATGCCGGTGCTGTGGGCGTACGCCCGGGACCTGTTCCAGACCCCCGGTTTCGGCGAGACCGTCGACTTCGACCACATCAAGCGGCACTACTACGCCACCCATGACGAGATCAACCCGACCGGCATCGTGCCGCTCGGACCGGAGTTGCACGGCTGGACGACGCCGCACGGGCGTGGCTGAGCCGCCGGCAACGGTCCGACGGTCGGTGCGGCGCGGCACCGCGCTGGTTGCCGCGCTCTGCGCCCTGGCTGGCGCCGCCGCGGTGACACTCGCCGTGGTCGCCGGTCCAGGACCGGGCCTGACCGGGTACGTGAGTGAGGCCGGTGTCGTTGACAGTAGCTACGCCTGGACGTACCGGATCGGAGTGTTCGCCCTGGCCGGGGCGCTGCTGCTGCTCGCCGTCGCGTTACGGGTCGGGGCATCGCACTGCCACGACGCGGCACTTCGGGTCGCCGTGACGCTACTCGTGGCGGCGAGTCTGTGCACGGTCCTGTCCGGAGCCGTGACGTGCAGCGCGGGCTGCCCACTGCCGCCGTTCGAGCGGGCCACCGTGGCGGACCTGGTGCACGGTGCGGCCAGTGTCGCCGCGACGGCGGCGGTGGTCTTCGCGATGCTGGCGGTCGCCATCTCGCCGGTGGCTCGACGCCGGCTGCGGCGCACCGGCGTCGTCGCGGCAGCGGTGTCGCTACCGCTCGCGGGCGCGGTCGGTCTGGCGATGCTGCTGGTCGGCCGGAGTCCGTTGGTCGGGGTGCTGGAGCGGCTGCTGCTGACGGTTGCCGTCGGCTGGGCCCTGGCCACCGCCGCGACGTTGGTGGTACGCGACCCCACGGCGCACGAGCACGGGGAACCGACCGTGCGCGAGCCCACAGTCCGCCGTCGGCGCTGAGATCGCGCGCCGGGAGAGGATGGCGCGATGAGTTCGTTGTTCACGCCGCTGACGCTGCGGACGGTCACCCTGCCCAACCGGATCGCGCTGGCACCGATGTGCCAGTACAGCGCCGGCCCCGACGGCCTGCCCACCGACTGGCACCTGGTGCACCTCGGCACCCGGGCGATCGGTGGCGCGGCCCTGGTGATGACCGAGGCGACCGCCGTGCTGCCGGAGGGCCGGATCAGTCCGCAGGACACCGGGTTGTGGTCCGGCCGGCACGTCGACGCCTGGCGACCGGTGACCAGGTTCGTGGCCGCGCACGGCGCGGTGCCCATGGTGCAGCTCGCGCATGCCGGGTTCAAGGCGTCGACGTACCGTCCGTGGGAGCCGCGCCAGGGCGGGGTGCCGGACGCCGAGGGCGGCTGGACGCCGGTCGGGCCCACCGGTGAACCGTTCGTGCCGGAGTACCGGGTGCCGTCGGCCCTGGACGCCACCGGGATCGCCGACGTCGTCGCGGCATTCGCCGAGTCCGCCACGCGGGCGGTGGCGGCCGGCTTCGCCGCCGTGGAGATTCACGCCGCACACGGCTACCTGCTGCACGAATTTCTCTCCCCGCTGACCAACCACCGCACCGACGGCTGGGGCGGTGACCGGGCCGGGCGGATGCGGCTGACGCTGGAGGTGGCCCGGGCGGTGCGCGCCGCCGTCGGTGCGGACGTGCCGGTACTGGCCCGGATCTCGGCCACCGACTGGGTGCCGGGCGGCTGGACGGTGGAGGACAGCGTGGCCCTCGCCACCGAACTCGCTGCCGCCGGGGTGGACCTGATCGACTGCTCCTCCGGCGGGGCGTCGCCAGCCGCCAAGGTCCCGGTCGGGCGCGGCTACCAGGTGCCGCTGGCCGCTCAGGTCCGCCGCGAGGCACAGGTGCCGACCGGCGCGGTCGGCCTGATCGTCGAACCGGAGCAGGCCGAAGCGATCATCGTCGACGGCGAGGCCGACCTGGTGCTGCTCGGCCGGGAACTGCTGCGCAATCCGTACTGGCCGCACCAGGCAGCCGCCAAGCTGGGCGCGGCCCCCAACTGGCCGGACCCGTACCTGAGGGCGGCCTGACCGGCGGTCCGGCTGCCCAGGGCAGCCGGACCGGTGCGGGTCTAGCCCGCCAGGTGTCCCCAGTGTCGCTCCAGGTCGCGCCACGGGCCCTGGGCGGCCACCGTACCGGCGATGAGCACCACCACGTGATCGGCCCGCACCAGCGCGGCCCGCTTCGAGGTGGAGCCGACCACCGTGACGCCGCGCTCCCGCAACGCCTGCCACAGCGCCAGTTCGGTGGTGACGTCCAGCGCGGAGGAGACGTCGTCGGCCACCAACAGCTCGGTACGCGGAGCCAGCGCCCGGGCCAGCGCCAGCCGTTGCAACTGCCCGCCGGACAACCGGGTGCCCTTGTGCCCGATGAGCAGGCCGAGCCCGCTGCCGGTGGCGGCCAGGTCATGTTCGAGCTGGGCGGTGCTGACCGCGTGTGCGGCGTCCACCTGATGCCCGAGGGTGATGTTGTCGGCGACCGTGCCGGAGAGCACCCGGGGCAACTGGCCGACGTAGCCGACCTGGTTGGGGCGCAGGAACAGCTCAGGTTCGGACACCGGCTCGCCGTTCCAGGCCAGCAACCCGGTGTGCGGGGCGATTCCGGCGAGGGCCCGCAGCAGCGACGATTTACCCGAGCCGACCGGCCCGACGACGAGTACCAGTTGGCCGCGGGCCACGGTCAGGTCCACGTCGCGTACGGCGGTGACGCCGTCGGTGTGCCGGACGCCGAAGCCGACCAGTTCCAGCCGCCGCAGCGGGGTACGCGGTGGCGCCGTCGGGGCGGGGGCGGTGCCGGCGTCCAGGTCGACCCCCGGCACCCGCGCCGAGTACGCCTCGATTCCGGTCATCTCCGCCGTCCGCCGGGTCCACACCCGCGCCGACGGCACCTGGGAGATCAACGAGGCGGTGGTCCAGGCGAACCAGCGCGCCGCGCCCAGCGTGGCGACCGCAACCAGTGCCGCCCCGGTGGAGAGTCCACCGACGAGGAACAGTGCCCACACGCCGATCGGAAGCAGTCCGCTGGCCACCGCCGGTGTGGAGCGGGCCCAGACCTGCACGACGATCTCCCGTCGTTGCCGTTCGCTGCGTACGGTGTCGAGGTCGGCGAGGTGGGTCAGCACCGGCCGGGTGGCACCGGCCAGCTTCACCGTGCGGGCCGCCGACAGCGTGGAGACCAGCGCGGTGGCGAAGGCCGCCCGCGCGGCGACGGTGTCCCGCGCCGCCCGCTCCAGCCTCGGCCCGAACATCGTGGCAGCCAACCCGGAGAGCACCATCGTGCCGAGGAAGAACAGCCCGGGCACCACGCTGTCGGTGATCAGGGTCATGGCGATCAGCAGGATCAGGCCGACGGTCTGGTCGAGCACGTTGTCGGCGAGCTGCACCACCCGCTCGGTGTCGCCGCCCTGGGCCACCACCTCGGCGGGGGTGTGTCGACTGACCCGGCGGGGCCCGGTCTGGCCGTGTACGAGGCGGGCGCTGATCCGCAGCATCTGCCGTACCCACCAGGCCGGGAACCACAGGTGGGTCCAGTAGTGCGCCGGGATGGCGAGGATCAGGCCGGCCGCGATACCCAGAGCGGGCAGCCAGGGGTCGCCGGTGCCGTCGACCACGTCGGCCCAGAGCCAGGCGAGCACCGGCCCGTCCAGACCGAGGATCGCCAGTACGGCGAAGATGCCCACCGCCGCCGCGCCGTATCGGGGGTCGTTCAGGCAGAGCCGGAAGATCTCCCGCAGGGTCCGTGCCCGGGACGCGGGTAGCTGATCGCCCTGCCGGCCGACCGTGGCTGCACTCGACTCGGGTCCGCCCACCTCGTGTCCGCCGATTTCCCGGCCCGCCGCCGGCTCGACCGGCTCGGGTCCGACCGCGGGTACGGGCCCACCGGCGACGACCTCGGTCGGCGGGTCCGTCCGGGCGGCTTCGGCCAGCGGATCAGTGCCACCCGACGAGCCTGGTGTCCGGAAGCCCGCCACGACCAGACCCGTCGGACCACCGGCCTCGGCTGCCACCGTCGCCTCCGCCGCGTGGGCCCCGATCAGTACCGGTTCCGCCCGCGTCCAGTCCGCCCCGTCGAGCAGATCGAGGCCGGCGTCACCGCCCGCGTGGCCGGCGGCCACGAGTTCGGCGAAGCGACGCGACTCGGCCAGCGGGGCGGCCTCGACCACCGCGCCGTCGGCCAGCACCACCACCTCGTCGCAGCGGCTCACCGACGACAGCCGGTGGGCGATGACGATGCCGATCCGGTCCCGCAGCAGGCGCTCGGTGGCCTGCTGAACCCGGGTCTCGGTGACCGGGTCGAGTCGGGCGGTGGCCTCGTCGAGAATCACCACGTGTGGATCACGGACCAGGATCCGGGCGAAGGCGACCAACTGTTCCTGACCGGCCGAGAGCACGTGGCCGCCCTCGCCGAGGCGGGTGTCCAGGCCGGCCGGCAGCTCGGCGACCCAGTTGGTCAGCCCCAACTCGTCGAGGGCTCGGGCAGCGGCGTCGAGCAGCTCGGGGTCGAACAGCGCCACGTTCTCGGCGAGTGTGCCGGCGAGGATCTCGGTACGCTGCGGCACCACGGCGATCCACTGGCGCAACTGCTCCACGTCGAGGTCGAGCACGTCGCGCCCACCGAGCAGGACCGTCCCGGGTGGCACGTCGACCGCTCGGGTGAGCACCTTGGCCAACGTTGACTTACCCGACCCGGTCCGGCCGACCAGGGCGTACGAGCGGCCCCGCACGAAGGTCAGGTCGATGTCGCGCAACGCCGGAGGGCGATCGGCGTCCGGACCGGTGCTCGGGTAGCGGTAGGTCAGGTCGCGGATGACCAGGTCGCCGTCGCTGGGGGCGGCACCGCCGCTGGGCTCCTGCGGGGCGGCCGAGAGCAGTTGGACCCGCCCCCACGCGCCGAGTGCGTACTGCACCTCCGGCACCATCCGGCTGACATGTTCGACGGTCATGCCGAGGGAGAGCGCGAGCAGCCAGATCGCGGTCATTCGGGCGGCGTCGACCCGGCCGGTGGTCAGCGCCCACACCCCACCGAGCACGACCAACGCCACCCCGACCCGGGTCACCCCGGCCGCGACGGTGTTGACCCGCGCCGACATCTGCCACACCCGAAAACCACGGCGCAGCACCTCGGCTGCCCGGCGGGCGTACAGCCGCAGCACGTACGGTCGGGCCAGGCTGGTGCGTACGTCGTCCTGGCCGTGGATCGACTCCTCCATCACCGCCGCGAGGTCCGACCAGGCCGCCTCCTCGTACATCCGGGCCGGGGCGATCCGGGAGGCTGGACGCCGCAGCGTGACCGCGAGCAGGATGCAGAGCAGCAGCATGCCGATTCCGGCCGGCCACCAGACGACGACCGCCACGAGCGTGGACAGCAGGCCGACGGCCAACGCCTGGGCCAGCCGCACACCGGGACCCCGCACCCCCGAGGCGACGTCGTACACGTCACCGTCGATCCGGTCGAGCATCTCCCCCACCGGGGTCGTCTCCAGGGCGGGCACGGGCTGTCCCAGGGCCACCCGGCACAGTCGGCGACGCAGGTCGGCGGACCAGTCCGCGGTGACCCCGGCCATCACCAGGCTGATCACCAGATCGCTGCAGACCGACGCGACCAGTGCCACCGACAGCAGCACGAAGAACCCGACGGAGCGATGCAGCAGCACCGGCCCGGCGAGCGCGGCGGTGGCCGCCTGGCCGATGCCGCCGAGCAGGATCAGGACGACCACCAGGGTCATCCGGCGCGACGAGGTGACCCACAGATCACGGAGCAGGCGCATGGGTCGTTCCTCCGGTCTGGTGGCGGTGCCTCCAGCCTGCTGCGCCGGACCGCCCGGCTCAACGCATTTTCGCCGGCCCGACGTCGCCGGATCTTGGTCCGCGAATGCCCCGCCAAGGGCGTTCGCGGACCAAGATCTCTCAGTCGATCAGCACACCTCAGAAGAGCACGGTGGCCAGGGTGCCGACCGGGCGGAAGCCGCAGCGCTCGTAGACGCGCCGGGCGGACAGGTTGAAGTCGTTGACGTACAGGCTGACCGTCGGGGCGACCCGGGCCAGCGCGTCGCGGACCACCGCCGCCATCGCGGACGTGGCGATCCCTCGGCCCCGCCACTCGGGTGCCACCCACACCCCCTGGACCTGCGCGGTGCGTCGGGTGACGACCGCCAGTTCGGCCTTGAAGACCACCTGGTCGTCGACGAACCGGGCGTACGCCCGACCGGAGCGGATCAGGTCGGTGACCCGACGCCGATACCCGCGCCCACCATCGTCGGCCAGCGGTGAGACGCCGACCTCCTCGGTGTACATCGCCACCGCGGCGGGGAAGAGCCGGTCGAGTTCACCGCTACGCACCCGGCGTACCTGCGGGTCGACGGAGACCGGGGGCAGCGCGTCGGTGACCAGCAACGGCTGATTCGGGCGTACGTCCCGGGCCGGTCCCCAGGTGTCGGAGAGGCGATCCCACAGTTGCAGGACGGCATCGGCTCGCCCGACGATCGAGGAGCAGAGCCGCTCCTCGCCCGCGAGCAGGTCGGCGAAGGCGGCGATGGCCTGTGGGCCGGCCAGCACCGGGGTGAGGTTGCCGCCGAGCCAGCAGACCGATTCGAGGTGCCGGCGGGTGCCGTACCCCAGGACCCGGCCCTCGGCCCGCCACCACGCCAGCCCGCGCGCGGCGACCCGCTCCGCGACCTGCGCGCTCGCGAACGGGTCGAGGTCGAGCAGTCGCTCGACCGCACGCCGTTCCGATTCCCCGAGTTGCCGCACCGGCGCCGTCAGCACGGATACCAGCCTGCCAGATCCGTCCCCCGCGTGTCGGCGGACGCCAACCACCACCCGCCCCGCCCCCGACCGGGTAGGGCGTGGGGTATAGCAGGGTTGTCGGCGTTGTGTCGGCGATATATCGTTGATGCATCAGTGATAGTTCTGACGAAGGAGACAGTCGTGAAATTCCATCGACGTGGGCACGCTCCGCACGAGGGCCGGATGCGCGGATTCGGTTTCCCGTCCTTCCCGGCAGGGCCGCCGTTCGGGCCGGGCGGGCACGGCTTCGGTCATGGCCGAGGCGGGCGCGGACGGGGTCGGGGGCGCCGACCGAACGTCCGCAACGCGGTGCTGGCCCTGCTCATCGAGCGGCCGATGCACGGCTACGAGATGATCCAGGAGATCGACTCCCGCACCGGCGGAGGCTGGCGCCCCAGCCCCGGCTCGATCTACCCGACCCTCCAGTTGCTGGAGGACGAGGGCGTCATCGTCGCCACCGACGAGGCCGGTGGAGGCCGCAAGCGGTTCACCCTCACCGAGCAGGGCCGCGCCGAGGCTGGCGAGGCGGCCCAGACGCCACCCTGGGCGGAGGTGGCCGAAGACACCATCAACAGCTGGCACGACATCCGCAACGCCGGCATGCAGGCCATGCACGCGCTGCGCCAGGTGATGATGACCGGCACCGACGACCAGCGGGAACGAGCCGCCCAGGTGCTCGACGAGACCCGCCGCAAGCTGTACGCGATCCTCGCCGAATCGCAGTGAGATCGGTACCGCCGAGGGCGGCCACCCGGTGGGGTGGCCGCCCTCGTGTTCGTCGCGTCGTCAGTGCACGGTGACGGTGGCGCCGGGAACCAGGTCGCGCAGTTCCTCGGGCAGCTCGGCGCCCATCTCGTCGGCGAGCCGCAGCGCCTCCTCGATCAGGGTCTCCACGATCTGGCCCTCGGGCACGGTCTTGATGACCTGGCCCTTGACGAAGATCTGCCCCTTGCCGTTGCCGGAGGCCACCCCCAGGTCGGCCTCGCGGGCCTCACCGGGACCGTTGACCACACAGCCCATCACGGCGACCCGCAGCGGCACCGGCAGCCCTTCCAGGCCGGCGGTGACCTCCTCGGCCAGCTTGTAGACGTCCACCTGGGCCCGCCCGCAGGAGGGGCAGGAGACGATCTCCAGGCCGCGCTCGCGCAGCCCGAGCGACTCCAGGATCTGGTTGCCGACCTTGATCTCCTCGACCGGCGGCGCGGAGAGCGACACCCGGATGGTGTCGCCGATGCCCTCGGCCAGCAGCGCTCCGAAGGCGACCGCCGACTTGATGGTGCCCTGGAACGCCGGCCCGGCCTCGGTCACCCCCAGGTGCAGCGGGTAGTCGCACTCCTCGGCGAGCTGCCGGTACGCCCGGATCATCACCACCGGGTCGTTGTGCTTCACCGAGATCTTGATGTCCCGGAAGCCGTGCTCCTCGAACAGCGAGCACTCCCACAACGCCGACTCGACCAACGCCTCCGCGGTAGCCCTGCCGTACTTGGCCATCAGCCGCTTGTCCAGCGAGCCCGCGTTGACGCCGATCCGGATGGGCGTACCCGTGGCGGAGGCCGCCGCCGCGATCTCCTTGACCTTGTCGTCGAACTGGCGGATGTTGCCCGGGTTGACCCGGACCGCCGCGCAGCCGGCGTCGATCGCGGCGAAGACGTACTTCGGCTGGAAGTGGATGTCCGCGATCACCGGGATCTGCGACTTGCGGGCGATCGCCGGCAGTGCCTCCACATCGTCCTGGCTGGGCACGGCCACCCGGACGATCTGGCACCCGGACGCCGTCAACTCCGCGATCTGCTGAAGGGTGGCGTTGACGTCGGCGGTCAACGTGGTGGTCATCGACTGCACCGACACCGGTGCGCCGCCGCCGACCGGCACGGACCCGACCATGATCTGGCGGCTGGCCCGGCGGGGCGCGAGCGGCGGCGGTGGTACGGGCGGCATACCAAGACTGACAGCGGTCACTTCAGGCACTCACTTTGGGAAGAGGGTGATCGGATTGACCACGTCCGCAGTGATGGTGAGCAGGGTGAACACACCACCGATCAGGATCACCACGTACGTGAAGGGCATCAGCTTGAAGTAGTCCACCCGGCCCGGGTCGGGCCGACGCAGCCGCGCGTAGAGCCAGGAGCGGGCCCGTTCGAACCAGGCGATGGCGATGTGGCCGCCGTCCAGCGGCAGCAGCGGCAGCAGGTTGAACACGCCGATGAAGAAGTTCAGCGAGATGAACAGCATGATGAAGATTTCCCAGGCGTTGTTGGCCACCGCCTCACCGCCGAGGACGCTCGCGCCGACCACGCTGATCGGGGTGTCGATGTCCCGCTCGCCCCCGACGATGGCGTTCCACAGGGCGGGGATCTTCTCCGGCAGCCGCTGCAACGCCTGAGCGGTGGCCACCGCCATGTCGCCGATGAAGGTGCTGGTCGCGCCGACCGCCTCCACCGGACCGTAGGAGACCAGGCCGGGGGTGGAGAGGACCAGGCCCACGCCCAGCGCGGAGACCTCGGTGACCGGCCCGTCCGGGTTGTCGATCGGCGGGCGCTTGGTGGTGGCCAGCGTGGTCGTGGTGGTGCCGGGCTGACCGTCGCGCTCGTACCCGATGGCGGCGGTGCTGCCCGGGGTGGTGGCTCGCAGCGTGGTCAGCAGCTCGCCGTAGTTGTTGATCGGGGTGCCGTTGATCGAGGTGATCCGGTCGCCGTTCTGGAGCCCGGCCGCCCCGGCCGGGCTGGCCGCGTCACTCTCGGTGCACTCCCGGAAGGTGGTGTCCGGCAGGACGCAGTCCTGGATCGCGATCACGGCCGGCTCGGCGCGGATCTGCTGCTCGTCACGGGGGAAGTCCGGGTTGGGCAGGCCGAAGGTCATCGCGGCCAGCCAGGCCGCGAAGATCGCCAACCCGAAGTGGGTGACCGACCCGGCGGACATCACGATGGTGCGCTTCCACACCGGGTAGCGCCACATGGCCCGCTTCTCGTCACCGGGCTCGACATCGTCGTCCTGCGGCGTCATGCCGACGATCTTGCAGAAGCCGCCGAGCGGGATGCCCTTGAGGCCGTACTCGGTCTCGCCCCGCTTGAACGAGAAGATGGTGGGGCCGAAGCCGACGAAGTAGCGGGTGACCTTCATGCCAAAGGCCTTGGCGGTGAGCATGTGCCCGGCCTCGTGCAGGCTCACCGAGACGAGAATGCCGAGGGCGAACAGCACCACCCCGAACGCGAACGACATCAAGCTCCTTCCACCGCAGCAGCGATGATCTCCTGCGCGTGTGCGCGCGCCCACGACTCGGCTTCGAGTACGTCCTCGACGGTACCCGGTTCGCCGAAATCGGGAGCCTCGTCCAGCACCCGCCGTAACGTGTCGACGATGCCGAGAAACGGCAACCGTCCGGCGACGAACGCCGCCACGCACTCCTCGTTGGCCGCGTTGTAGATCGCCGGCCGGCACCGGCCCGCCGCACCGGCCGCCTTGGCCAGCGCCACCGCCGGGAACGCCTCGTCGTCCAGCGGCGCGAACTCCCAGGTGTGGCTGGTCGTCCAGTCGACGGCGGCGGCAGCCTCGGGCACCCGGTCCGGCCAGCCCAACCCGAGGGCGATCGGCAGCCGCATGTCCGGCGGGCTGGCCTGCGCCAGCGTGGAACCGTCGACGAACTCCACCATCGAGTGGATCACCGACTGAGGGTGCACCATCACGGTGATGTCGGCGTACGGCACGTCGAACAGCTCGTGCGCCTCGATCACCTCCAACGCCTTGTTGACCATCGTCGCCGAGTTGATCGTGACGACAGGCCCCATGTTCCAGGTCGGGTGCGCGAGCGCCTGCTCCGGCGTCACGGCCGTCAACTCGTCGCGCCGCTTGCCCCGGAACGGCCCACCACTGGCAGTGACGATCAAGCGGCGTACCTCGTCCCGGGCGCCGCCGCGCAGGCACTGCGCCAGCGCCGAGTGCTCCGAATCCACCGGGACGATCTGCTCCGGTCGGGTCACCGCGGCCTTGACCAGGGAGCCGCCGGCGACGAGGGACTCCTTGTTGGCCAGCGCGAGCGTACGCCCGGCGCGCAGCGCCGCCAGGGTCGGCGCCAGCCCGAGCGACCCCACCACCCCGTTGAGTACGACGTCACACGGCCACTGCGCCAGCTCCGTCATCGCCTCCGGACCAGCCACGATCTTGGGCAGCTTGAACTGGCCGGTGGCCCAGCCCCGGCGGCTCGCCTCGGCGTAGAACGCCAACTGAAGGTCCTGCGCGGCGGACGCCTTGGCCACCCCGACTACGTCGACGCCGAGTTCGAGCGCCTGGGCGGCGAGCAGCCCGATGTTGCCGCCACCGGCGCCCAGCGCCACCACCCGGAACCGGTCCGGGTTGCGCCGCACGATGTCAATGGCCTGCGTACCGATCGACCCGGTACAACCCAGCACCACAAGATCACGGGGGGACGTCACGCCGCCCATTGTTACGCACCGCCGCTGGGTGCAAGGAAGGGCACCTTGTTAACGCCTGAGGTAGAGGAAGGGCCCCCTATTAACACGGGGAGCTACCTTCAGCTCTCTCCGGGCGGAGGGTTCCCCTCTTCCCACGGAGCTTCCTCGCCGAGCAGGGCACCCGGATCGACTGCGAACTCGAATGGCTCCCGCATCACGAAGGTGCTTCCGGCTTCGGCGGCGGCCACCGGTCGGTACTCGCCGTCGGTCAGCTCGAACAGTGCGATGGTGGGGACCCGGTTACGCAGGTCGACCCGGAGGAAGAAGGGTACGCCGGCCGTACCGTACTCGCGCGGACGATCGATGATGTCCTTACGCCGGTTGCCGGGCGACACGACCTCGCCAAGCAGAACGGCATGCTTGATGTCCATGGTTGTGCGCCCCCCTCCGGGAACGCGCAGCACCACAATGTCGGGGATGAACAGATCCGGCCCGGAGACGACGTTCGCCTCCACGTAGAGCCACAGCTTGGCCTTCCGGGCCGCCTGCTTCAACAGGTACGCGAGGTCGAGCTCGGCATCTTGGTGGTCATAACCGGCGTGGGGTGTCACGATCACGCTTCCGCTCAGGACCTCAACCTTGGGGCCGTTGGTCTCCGGCAACAGGTCGAGGGCGAGCTGGGCGGTCCACGGCTCGTCGTGCCACCGCAGCACGTCGAACGACGGCCCGGCGGGACGGGCTTCGACATCGTCGGACGGCGGCTCGGGCACGTACGCGGCCTGGGCCATCCGGGCTCACCCCCTCAGCGTGACATTCTGCTCAGTTCAGCCTAACCAGCGCAGCTCGCAGCACACCCCGTCGCACAGCCGGTCCGATTCCAGGTTCTGTCGCATGTCGTACACCGACCCCGCCCTGCGCTGTCGGATTTCTGGCTCTTCACCGCATTCTCATGATCTAACTTCGTCGATCATGAGAAAGTTTTCTGCGGCCGTCGGAGCGCTCTGTCTCTCCGTCGGCCTGAGCGCGATAGCGCCAGCCCCCGCCTCGGCGAAGGATCGCGAAGGTCCCCGCGCGGTATGCCAGCACCGGCTCTGCCTGTTCATCCTCGACACCGCCTCGGACCGTGACGGCGACGGCGTCACCGACCTCGACGAGAAGAAGCTCGGCACCGACCCGCAGGACGCGCGCAGCTACCCGGAACCTCAGCGGATCTTCGACCTCGCCATCGCCCGCACGTTGCCCTCGTTCGAACGGCACCTGACCGAGCTGGTCGTGCTACCCCGGGACACCCCGGACGGCAAGGCCCTCGCCACCGCGGCCGGTGCGCTCGCCGTCCCGGAGAAGGGGCCGATCGTACATTCGGTCGATGGGTTTCTGGGTACGTTGCGATCCAACGGCTTCGAGCACCTCGGCCGAGGCGTGACCACGGTCCTGACCGGCGAACCGAAGCTGCGCACCGACCAGAAACTGGCGTTCGCGGCGTTCGGCAACGTCGCCGTCTGGGGCCTCAAGGGCGAATCGATCGAGGGAATCGTCGGCGCGACCAACTTCGGCGTCAACGGTCACAAGAGGCCCACCGGCTTCGACGATCGTGGGTTCACCTACGGCGAACGGCCCGGCTCGTTCGGGCGCGACTACTCCGTCGGCTACAGCGACGGCAGCTGGGACAACGTACGGGTCACCAACCAAACGCAGACCACCACGACGACCGGCACCATCGCCACCGACGGGTACGACGCGGAGGGCAACTTCCTGGGGTCGGGCGAGACCACGTACCGCCAGGTCACCGAGACGTTCGAAGATGGCTCGTCACTCGACGACTTCTTCAGTACCACCATCAACTGGGACCAGGGCGGCAATCAGACCGAACGCATCACCGTCACCGTCCTCACCGACACCTACGCCAACGGGTCGACCGAGACCACGACGGTGACGACCCACTACGACGAGAACGACAACCCGACCCTCGTCGTCAAGACCACGACGACCGAGCACGAGGGGACCACGACCACCACCACGACGACCGTCACCTACAAGGACGGTGAGGTCGAGTCCTCGGAGACCGAGGAAACCTGCGAGGGTGCCGACTGTCCGGATGACAGCGCCGACGACGAGACCGGGATGCCCAACCCGGACAATGTCGGCACCGGACCGATCACCGGCGACGACCTGGCCCGCGTCCTCGACCGGCTGAACAGCAACCGTACGCCCTCCCAGGACGACTACGGACAGATCGACATCAGCAACGCCGAGCCGCCGTCGGACGGTCTCGGCCCGCTGATCCTGACCGCCAACCCGGACGGTGTGATGACGCTCGCGGTGGGCGGGCAGACCTTCTTCAACCGCGCCCACCCCGAGTACGACCCGAACCTCCAGGAAGTCATCGACCTCTCGGGGACCACGCCCCCGAGCGACACCGACCCCATCTCCTGGCCCCTGCCCTGATCCCGTTACCGACGCGCACGTGCCGGGGCCGATCTCGGCCCCGGCACGCCGAGTTCCACCGAACCGGTTTCCTGATCATGGTCCGACCGGCGCAGGACCGCGAGGACACCGCCCGGTGCCGACCAGGTTCGGTCGGCACCGGGCGGGTCGCGTCGAGTTCAGGTGCGGGAGGCGAAGCGGCCCGCGCGGGTGGCGGCGACGAACCCGGTCCAGCTGGTCGCGCCGAAGCTCAGCTCCGCGCCCTGCCGGTCCTTGCTGTCGCGTACGCCTACCGCGTCAGCGAAGGCGGCCACCTCGACGCATTCACCGCTACCACCGGACCGGGACGACGTGCGCCACACCCCGTCACGTTTCATGGGTCATCTCCTTCGCGATCGCCGTGATCAGCTCACGGGACTCATCGACATCGAGCGCCCGCTCGTGCAGCGAGCGCCAGACTTCCTCGTAGGTCTGGATCTCGTGCGGCTTGTCAAGGTAGACCGCACCGCACGGACCGTCCATGTAGATCGTGGTCGGCTCCGGTTCCCGCACGTCGGTGGGGAAGTCCAGCATGGTGAAAGTGCCCGTGAACGCCGACCGGAACAGCCCGGCAGCCAGGGGTAGCACTCGGACCTTGATGTTGTGCTGCCGGCTTGCCACCACCAAAGCGTCGAGTTGCCGAACCATCGCTGACCGGTCGCGCAACGGTCGGCGCAGCACCGCCTCGTTGAGGATCACGTCGTAGTAGGGCGCTCGGGGGACCACCCGAGCCAACAGCCGTTGTCTGCGGAGCCGGACGTCCACCTTGGCCTGCTGCTCCGCCCCGCTCATCTGCGGGTGGTCGGTCGCGATGACCTCGGTCATGTACTCGACCGTCTGCAACAGGCCGGGGATCAGGTCGGCCTCGTACTTTCGGATTCTGGTCGCGGCGGCCTCCAGGCCGACGTACAGCTTGAACCAGTCCTCGATCGCCTCCCCGTAGCTGTGCCACCAACCGTGCGCCTTGGTCTCGCGGGCCAGCGACCGCATGGTCTGGATGGTCTCGGAGGTCGCGCCGTACACCCGGCACATGGCCTCCACGTCATTCGGGTGCACGGGGACCTGACCGGTTTCGTACCGCCAGATTCGCGGCGTCGACCATTCCAGTTCCTTCGCGGCCGCGACCACAGTGATGTGCGCATTTTCGCGAAGTTCTCTCAAATACCTGCCGAGTTGCCTACGCGGGACGGTGCTTCCCGGGTCGTCCACGTCATCTCCTCTGCTGTCGTCGCGTAAGGCACCTCATCCCTTTATTCGCATTCTTCCGCAGAACATTGCGCCAGGCCAGTAGTGAAACCACCATCGTGGATGACCAGCCAATCCCCCTGGCAGGTCACGGCTGGAGCGGACGCCTCCCACGAACCTCATCCCGGCGTCCGCTCCGGCCCCGCGACGATTCCACAAGGGAGGACCATGGATTCGATCGACGAAGCCCTCGACGAGATTCCGCTGCCTCCCTACATCAGCGCCGAAGATGTCACATTCGCGCTGCGGGCGATAAGCGTGCACGCCGCAGAACAATGGCCCGACGGCCCGCGCTGCCGCAACGACCGGGCACCCCACCCCTGCCGCCTGCACCGCTGGGGCAGCCGCATCCTCACCATGCGCGGCCTCACCGATCAGCAGATCACCACGATGCTCGCCGAGCAGGAAGCCGCCCGCCCATGATCTACCTGTCCAGGGAGCGCCCGCTCCCCCAGCACTCCCGCGCCGCCACCTTCGAGACCCGCTGGCGCGGCCTCGACCCGGACCAGGTGTACGCCTACCTCAACCGGCTCGCCGACGAACTGGAACGCCTGCACCGCGAACTGACCACCGCCAACACCGAAGCCGAACGCATCCGCCAGGCCCTGCGCCAATGGCACTCCCGCCAGGCCGCCCACCACCACTACGGTCGCGGCTCCCGATGAGCCCACCCCGCTGGGTCATCCACCTACCCACCACCCTGACCAGCCTCGAAGACGCCACCGCGCTCGCCGTGGCCCTCCGCGACTCCCTCGGCCACCTGACGGTCATCGACTTCGGCGAAACCACCCTCAGCGAAGAAGACCGCCAGTCCCTGCGTACCCGAGTCTGGTGCGACACCCCACTCGGCGGCCCCGGACGCTGCCCCCGCCTCAACGCCCACCCGGGCACCTGCGCTCTCGACCGATCTTGACGCCCACGGCCGGGCCCGGCTCGTGTTCTTATGACCTACGTCGACCGTACGATTCGTACGAGTTGTACAATCGGAACCGTGAGTGAGCCCGCAGCCGAACTCCCGATCTCAGACGCCCGCGACAGCCTCGCGGACGTCGTCTCCCGCGCGCACTACGCCGGGAGGATCACCTACGTCACCCGTCGGGGGCAACGCTTGGCCGCCATCGTGCCGGCCGAGGTCGCCGAGGCCATCGAGCGCGCCGAAGACGCCAGCGATGTCGCCGCCGCCCGCGAGGCCCTGACCCGCATTGACGCCGGCGACACCCCGATACCGCTGACCGACCTACGCGATGAGCTCGGCTTGTGACCAGCCCGACTCCACCCGCCTACACCGTCCAGGTCGACCGAGCCGCCGCCAAGCTGCTGCGCAAGCTCGACCGCCCCTTGCAGGCCCGCCTCGTCACCGCGATCGCCAACCTCGCCACCGAACCTCGCCCAGCCGGCGTCAAAGCCCTGACCGGCCACTCCGGCCTGTTCCGTATCCGCGTCGGCGCATACCGCATCATCTACACCGTCCGCGACCAGGAGCTGATCGTGCTCGTCGTCCACCTCGGCCACCGGAGCGACGTCTACGACCTCCTCTGAGGCACCCGGCCCGCCAAGAGAGCCAGGACCTGAGCCTCATCCGTAATACGCAGTCGGCACGCAGGATCGTTCGTCACCACCACACAATGGTGACCAGCCAACCCGCCACAAGCCCAGCTCCTCGCATGCCCAGACGAGCGGTAGCGGGTCGGTCAGGCCCGCTGACCCTCAACCATCAGCTCGTCGCGGTCGAGACAGGTCGCCAGATCCGAGCGGCCTACGAGTAGACGTCCTTGCGATGCCCCACATGGTGGATGGTCAGTTCGTCGTCGTCGAGCCGGTAGAGGACCCGGTAGTCACCGACCCGCAGACGACGCCCAGATCCGTCGCGCATCTCGGTCGAGTTCTGCGGCACAGGATCGGCGACCAAGCCGAGGATCGCGCTCAGGACGGTCAAGAAGACGTTGCGAGGCTGCTTGTGCAGCCAAACCAGCACGTCCCGGTCGATCTGAACCTTCACGCCGCGGCACCGCCGGCCCGGTCAGCCAGCAACGCCTCCACCTCGCGAGGGTCGACCCCTAGCGACTCCAGAGCCGCCGACAGCGGCACGAACTCGCCCTCGGCCCGGGAGCGGGCGATCACGGCAGAGTCCCGGCGGTCCCGAAACGCCTCGATTTCCTCCCACTCGTCGATGCCGATCAGGACGGCCACCGGCCGTTCGTACTTGGTGATGATCACAGGCTCGCCGGTGCGCTCGATCCCCTCCAGCACCCGACCCACGCCATCGCGAAACTCCCGCAGCGTAATCTTCGCCATGTACCGCACCGTACCATGCGGTACCGTTTTGCTCACCCAACACGCCCCCGCCGCTACCTTGGACGTCCGTTGGCAACGCCGCCCCCGCCCGACGACCACTCGGGCACCTACGCGGCAACGGACCGTTGAGCACCACCCGATCAGTCGGTTCGCGGCGCGTCATCGGTCTCCGGCCACGGTGGGTCGGCTGGCGTCCACGGCGGTGTGCCCGTCGATGGGACCCTCGCCTCGGCACCCGGCGTACGGATAGCCCACGGAACGCCGACAACCACCGCGGTCGGCACGACGGCGACCGCCGCGCGTTGCGTTGGCCAACTCGCCAGCAGACGCAGCAGCAACGGCAGTGGCACCATCGCAACTGCGGGGATGCCCGCGACGCAGATCCGGCCGGCCGGTGCCTGCAATGACTCCGTGACGTTGGCAACGAGCACGGCCCCCGGGCCACCACCTCCCACCACGAGCGCTGGAAGACAGCCTGCCCGATACATCCTCAGAACCGACGCATTACACGACCAACGTTCAAAGGCGAAGGCACTAGTCAGCCATGGGCCCAGGCCGGCGGCCAGTCAGAACCGTGACAATCCCTTCACCAACTCTGAGCAGATGGCGGATGCATATGGGAGGATCGGGCAAACAACACTAACCCACACCAAGACAGAAGCGGTACGGTGTAGCCACGACTGCCATGCAATTACTTCTAGTCGTCATCTTCAAGACCGTAGGCATCGATAAACTCGCCTAAGGCGCTCTTTCGTTCAGAATTTAGTTCCAATCGAGTCATATCCCGCACCAAGCGCGCCACTTCGCGCCGCTCATCGTTCGTCATTGCGTCGAATACTGACGCGGCCTGCCCTTGAAGCGACACGGCGAAGTCTGGATCGATTTCAGAATCGGCCGCAACATCAATCGAGACGAGCAGATTAACGAGTACACTTACAACCTGCGAGATCATGCTTCACCACCACTGCCACAATGTTCGTTACGCCAGCATCTCGGAATACCTTGTTGGCCCTACGAAACGCCCTCTCGTTAGGAACCTCCCACCTCCCGGTGTAACCATTCTGCTCAAGAGCCATAGATTGCCGAACTGCCGTATCGACCATCTTGCGCGTGGTGGCAACACCATGCTTTCGATCAATAAGTACACCTGCCGCAGCATCGAAATCATCGAATCTAACCTCAGCAATTTCGAGGGCACCATTCACGTAGTCTAGCGCCGGAACCCGGCCCCCTGAACCGCCCTCATAGTCGGCAGCCTCGGCAGACTTGCTGGCATTCTCCGATACGCGGCTGACTTCGCCGTCACAGTTATGAACCAACAACCGATCCCTGCCCGCAATCACATAGTACGTGTGGGTGTTGGCGACGGTGAGGTTGTGGACGACGGCGCGGGGGACGCTCCAGCGGTCGATGGCGGTGATCTGGACGTAGGTGCCAGCGCTGGTTTGCAGCCACTGCCCGGGCTGGAGGTCGGTGGCGTCGATCCACTCGCCCAGTTCGGGCACCCAGAACGGATGGCCGTCGGTGGCGGTGACCTCGGCGGTTTCGCTGCCGTGGTCGCCGTCGGTGTCGATGACGACCTTCACCAGGTGTTTGACACCGTCGCCGGTGATCGTGGCGGTGACCGTGTCCACCTCGGTACGACCGGTCTCCGGATCGGTGACCACCACCTCGTCGCCGGGCTTGACGTCCTCGATCGCCTTGGTTGAGCCGTCAGCCATGAGGATCTTCGTGCCTGGGACGAAGCTGTTGTTCGGGTTTTTGCACGAGCCACCAGTACTGCCGCCGTTGCTGCGGCTAGAGGCACCCGACGAGCCACCCGGCTTGGAATCGCCCTTGCCGCCACCGGTCTTCTTACCGGCACCGCTGGACGCAGCCGAGGATGCCTTCGGGTTGGAGTTGGCCTGGGCATCCTTCTGGACCCGGTTACCGGTCTTCTTGGCCGTGTTGGTCGCCGCGTTGCTTGTCGTGTTGACCTTGTCGACGGGTTTCTTCTTCGCTGCCTGGGCTGCCTTCCTGGCTCGCTCGATGGCAAGCTTCTTGGCGTTCAGTGCGGCCGTCTGAGCGGCCCGCGCCGCCGCCAACACGACCTCAGCCGCCCGCTTGGCAGCCTGCCACGCCTGGATAGCGTTGATCGTACGGTTGATGGCACCGATGACCTTGGGAGTCTTGGCGACCTTTGTCCAGGGGATCGCGTTGAGAATGAGGCTGCCACACGCCCACAGATCCCCGCCGAAGCAGTTCAGGGCGTCGTTGATGCCGATGAACTCCTTCAGGATGTACCACGCGGAGTCGAGGATGACCGAGATCAACGACCGACCCATGTTGGCCTGCGCCTGAGCTACCATCGCCGACGACAAACCCGCACCGGCCAGCGCCGCCGCCGTCTCCGACGGGGTCAATGCCACCGACAGACCCGACGGGTCGGAGTGGGTGACCGGGTTGTTGTGGGCGTACGTGAAGCCGTTGTTCTGCACCGGATCGGTCAAATCAAGCACCGGGTCCGCGGAGAGGAACCGACCCACCTCCGGGTCATACAGCCGGGCACCCAACGGCACGAAGCCGGAGGCGTCGTCGCGGACCGCGCCGAGGAAGCCCTGGTTGGTCCGGAGATAGCCGCTGACCGCGCCCGTGCGCACGTTGCCGAACGGATCCTGCTTACGGATCCGGGCCTCCATCACACCGGAGAGGTTCACCTCTGCGTACGGGCTGCCCTGATGGTCACCGGCCACCACCGTCAACGGTTGTTGGGCCGTGCCGACGAACTGCCGCAGCACCGCGCCACCGGGAGTCGAGTAGGTGCGCTGAGCGTCGATGAGCGAACGAACTGACCGGGACGGCACTCCGGACCTGCTCTGGCGAAACATGGACGCAGGCACGCTCTACGTCCGGCACGGGCTTCCCGGCACGGGTGCCAACAGCGTGAGCTTGGACTCGCTGAAGCAGGCGGCCAACTCGCGGGACGGCGACGTCCGGATCGGCACGGGTTGGACGGAGGCGGCCTACAACGCGGTGATCGGCATACCGGACGTGAGCGGCGACGGGATACCTGATCTCTGGACCCGCTCCGGCACCGACGGAATGATCCGGCTCCATCGGCCCTCCCTCACCAACATCGACGCGTCAGTTCAGGTCGTTCTGTCGCCTGACTACACCCCCTTCCGTGCCTTCGGCTGACCTTGGCGAGGTCGACATTGCGATGTTGACGGCCCACGGGCAGCTGGGATGCCCGATCCATAGACGCTCTCAGGGCGACAGCGCCGCAGACCCAGGACCTCACCCTGCCGCGTCAGGCTCGCTGACAAGGTTGGAGTGCCCGAACCACCGGCGGTGCGGTTCAGGTAACAGGCACGGTTGTCGGGGCAGCGGACGGGGAACTGAGGCGCGATGGGCGGTGCGTGGGATCGGACGAGACGAATTACCCGGGCGGCTTTCCGCCCGGTACGTGGTCGTGATCTGTCGCTGCACGCCGCCGCGATCACGTTCTACGGGGCGATCGCCGTGGTGCCGGTGGCGCTGCTGGCGATCTGGCTCACCTCACTGCTGGTGGGAGCGTCCAAGGTACGGCGGCTCACCGGGCACGCCGTGGAGACGCTGCCGGACGCGATCGGTGTGCCGCACGCGGTGGTCGCGCTGGTCGAGGCCGGGGTCGGTCTGACGCCCTGGCTGGCGTTGGCCGCGCTGCTGCCGGCCTCGCTGTACGGCGAAGGGCTGCGCCGGGCGTTCGTCTCGGTTGCCGCGCCTCGCTCCGACGAACATCTGATCGGCTGGCGGGGCCGGTTGCTGCTGCTTCCGCTGCTGGCCCCGGCACCGGCGCTGCTGTTGTCGATCCTGCTGGCCCTGCCGACCACCACCGGGCTGGTTCGGCGCGGCGGCTGGGCGGGGGTGCTCGGGGTGGTGCTGTCGTTCCTGGCGGTGTGGCTGGTGCTCACGCCGGTGCTGATGTGGGTGTTCCGGGTGGTCGGACCGGCCTCGCCGGACTGGCTCTCCACGCTGGGGATGGGGTCCTTCACCGCGGCGAATCTCTCCGGCTTCCTGCACGGTTTCGTGCTTTTCGCTTCGCTGCCGCTTGACCTGGGCCTGCCCTTCGGCGGGCTGGACGAGGTGGGGGCCGCCGTGGCGATCCTGCTCTGGCTCTACGTGTTCCACGTGATCGTGCTGGCCGGTTACTCCGCCACTCTGGCCCTGTCCGCTTGGCGCGCCCGCCGCCGGGTCGCGGAGGGTTAGGGTGCGAGGGTGGCGGGTGGTGAGGTGCCGGGGCGCGCGGACGTCGTGATCGTGGGGTCGGGGCACAACGGGTTGGTGTCGGCGATCCTGTTGGCCCGGACCGGGCTGGACGTGCTCGTGCTGGAGGCCGCCGACGTGATCGGCGGCGCGACCCGGACCGAGAACCCCTTCCCGAAGGTGCCCGAACTGCGCCATTCCACCGGGTCGTACCTGCTCGGACTGATGCCGCCGGAGCTGCTGGCCGCGCTCGACGTCCGTATCCCGGTGCTGCGCCGCGACCCGCACTACTTCCTGCCCACCCCCGGCGGGATCGGCTCGCCGTACCTGCTCTTCGGCACCGACGCGGCAGCCAGCCGGGCGCAGCTCGCCGAGGTCTTCTCCCCCGCCGACGCGACCGCCGACGAGGCGTTGCAGGCGGAACTGGCCGCGTTGCGAGAGGACGTCGCGCCGGCCTGGCTGGCCGAGCCGGTGTCGGTGGAGGAGACCGCCGAACGGTACGTCCGTCCCGCGCTGCGACAGGTCTTCGTCGACCTGGTACGCGGCTCCGTCGCCGATTACCTGGCCCGCTTCGACTTTCAGTCCGAGCTGCTGGTCAGCATGTACGCGGTCACCGACGGCCTGTCCGGGCTCAACGCCGGCCCCGACGACCCGGGCACCGGGCACAACTTCCTGGTCCACAACATGTGCCGGCTGCCCGGCTCGGGCGGCACCTGGATGATCGCCGAGGGTGGCATGGGTACGGTGTCGCGGACCTTCGCCGACGCGGCCCGGGCCTCCGGCGCCCGGATCGTCAGCGGCGCCCCGGTCACAGCGATCACCCTCGACGGCGGCGCCGCCAGCGGTGTGGTGCTCGCCGACGGCCGCGAGATCGACGCCGAGGTGGTGCTCGGCGCCTGCGACCCGTACCGGCTGATCGAGCTGTTGCCCGACGGTGCGTTGCCGACCACGCTCACCGGCCGGATGGCGGCGGTCCGGCGCACCGGCAGCACCCTCAAGCTGAACCTGGCGCTGCGTGGTCTGCCCCGTTTCTCCTGCCTGCCCGAGGGCGCGCCGAGCCCGTTCGGCTCGACGATCCACCTGCTGCCCGGGTCGGCGTCGCTGACCGGCGGTGCGGGCGAGTCACCGATGGCGGCGCTACGCGCCATGTGGGCCGACGTGCGGGCCGGGCGGTTGCCGGAGGAGCCGACCATCGAGTGGTACCTGCACACGACCGTCGACCCGTCGCTGGCCGACCCAGCCGGGCACCACTCGTCGGCGCTGTTCGTCCAGTCCGTGCCGTACGAGTTGGCCGACACCACCTGGGACGCGGCGCTGCCCGGTTACGTCGACACGCTGGTCGGCATCTGCGAGCGCTACGCCCCCGGCACCGGCGACCTGATCGCCGACGCGGTGCCGCTGCCGCCGCCCGGCATCGAGGCACATTTCGGCATCACCGGCGGGCACATCCACCACGTGGACAACACCATCTCGTTCGCCGACCGGATGCCCTACGCCACCGGCGTCGACGGGGTGTACGCGGGCAGCGCCGGCTGTCACCCGGCCGGCAGCGTCATCGGGGCCGCCGGCCACAACGCCGCCCAGCGCATCCTCGCCGACCTCGGCCGCTGAGGCGTAAGGAAGGGCACCTTGTTAACGCCTGGCGTACTAAAAGGGGCCCTTCCTAACACTGGGGAAGGCGGCGCGCGTCAGCTGGTGGGTTGAGGGGCCTCTTCGCCGACGCGGTGGGCGCGGACCTTGTGACCGACGCTGGTCAGGCAGCGCCCGCTGGGCAGGTCGAAGCGCCAGCCGTGCAGCTGGCAGGTGAGCTGATCGCCGTCGACGATGCCGAACCGGCTCAGGTCCGCCTTCAGGTGCGGGCAGCGCCGCTGCACCACCCAGTCGCCGATGGTGATGTCCTCGGCGTCCACGGCCCGCTCGTGCTCGTCGTACCAGCCCTCGGCGTACTGGAGGCGCTCGGTGGAGAGGCACTTGAAGAAGGCGTACACGAACTCGTTGTACTGACCGATCCGGGCGGCCGAGAAGCGGCAGGACAGGAAGAGCGAGTTGACCCAGTCCACCTCGCCGATGTGCAGGAGGTGCTCGACCAGCGCCCGCTCGGTACGGAACCGGTAGCGGACCTTCTCGTCGGCGTACGGCCGCACCTGCTTGCCGGGGAAGTCCACCACGATCGACTCGACGCTTTCACCGTCGTAGCCGACCAGGTCGAAGCGGACCGGACCGCCGACACCCTTGGCAAGGTAGATCGACTCGTCGAGCAGCGGCTCGATCCGGCGCTTCAGCTCCTTGAGCACGTCCACCTCGGGGTGCCGCCAGGACGCCTTCTCCGCCTCGATGATCGGCCGCTTACGCTCGCGCATCTCCTCCAGGTGGGCGACCTTGTTGGCGAAGAACTCCGCCACCGGCACCGGGTGGGTGGTGGAGGCGCCGGTCGTGGTGATCTCACTGACGCTGCCCGGCAGCAGCACGATGCCGTTGGTGCCGCCGACCTTGGCGTACTCGGCCAGGAAGACCGACTGGTCGGGGAAGATGTTCCCCTCGTCGCCGAAGATGTCGTTGAACTGCCACAGCTCGTCGTCGAGGAAACACGGCGGGCCGGCGATCGGGAAGACGTGGTCGGCCTTGAGGTCGTCGATGTAGCGCCAGGTGCGGTCGAACTGCCGGTCCCGCTTCTGCTTGCCGAATGCGGTCTTCGCCGCGTTCGGCAGCTCGTAGACCATCGGGTACCAGATCGCGCCGGAGAACTGCAGCAGGTGCGCGTGCACGTGGCCCAGCTCGGCGAAGGTGCTCAGGTCGGTCGGGCGGGCGTCGTTCTGGTTGAGCAGCCGGATGCCGTCGTACTCCACCCAGAGCGAGGAGTCACCGATCGGACCGTCGGTCGGGCTGGTCAGCGCCTGGATCATCACCTTGAGGCCGCCGTCGAGCTCGACGACCTCCTCGTTGCGGGTCTTCAGGAACTTCGTGAAGCCCAGCTCGCGGAACTCGTCCTCCATCTCCGAGGTGGGGAACTCGGGCAGCAGGACGGTGGCCTTCTTCGACACGTACCGCTTGAGGTGCGCCGCGTCGAAGTGGTCCCGGTGCAGGTGGGAGACGTACAGGTAGTCGACGTCGCCGAGGGCTTCCCAGTCGAGTTGCGAGTTGTCGGGGAACGGAAACCAGGAGGCGAAGTAGGCCGGATTGACCCACGGGTCGCACAGGATGCTGCCCGCGGCCGTGTCGATCCGCATGCTCGCGTGCCCCGTACCGGTCACTCGCACCGCAGTTCCCCCTCAAAGAGACAATCAAGGTGTACGCCCCAGAACGCTACCGGAGGCAGTCTGGTCCTCGCCCAGCGACGCCGGTAGTGCCCTACCACCCACCTGAGCGGGCCTATCGGCCCTGGCCGGAAACCCTCGCAGGGGACGTGCCAGACTAGCCGGAGATCCGTTCGCGAGGAAGGACCGACAGTGGCAGGAAGCGAGCCGGTAACGTCGCCAGACCAGCACAAGCCTGGGCACCGTAAGGCCGGGCGGATCGGCGCGGTGCTCACCGCGTTCGCGCTGCTGGCGATGCTCTGCGGCAACCACGAGGGCAGGGTCGAGGATCTCTGGCTGATCGGCCTGGCCGCACTCCTGCTGCTCATCGTGATCGGTGACGCGGTGCTGCGCCGCAACGGCCTGCGCTCCTGACGCATCGGCCTTACCCGCGACGGTTTGCGCTCCCGACGGACCAGCTCCCGGGTGACCGTCGACCCACCCGCCGCACCACCCACACGACGACGCGCGAGGGCCCGCCCCGGTCTCCGGAGGCGGGCCCTCGCGCGTCGATGTGCGTCAGCGGCCGAAGAGAATGTCCTGCACGTTCTTCAGTGCGGCGTCGACCTCGGCCTCGAAGTAACCGCCCTGCACCAGTCCGAAGCGCAGCGTGTCCAGGTCCTTCGGGTTCACCGGCATCTGGTTGCGTCCGGCCATCCCCCCGAGCAGTGTCTCGAAGAACCGGTCCACCTGGTCGGGGTCGTACCCACTGCCGAAGCGGCGGACCTGGAAGCTTCGCCGGATCTGGTCCACCCGGTAGAGGTCACTGCCGGGCGGACCGGCCATCGGCGGGCCGGCCATCGCTGGGGGGCCACCCATCGGAGGCCCGCCAAGGGCCTGCTGCGGCAGGTTGGGAGGGCCAGCCGGGCCGCGGCGCGGGTCCCGGTCCGACAGCCTCATCTCGGCGGTCATGTCGGTACGGCCGTGTCGACCCGCCTCGAACCCGTCGAAGCGCTGCTCGTCCGGCGGCGGGCCATAGCCTCCGGGGGCGTCCGGCGGACCGTAACCACCGGGACCGTCCGGCGGACCGTAGCCGCCGGGGCCCGCGGGCAGACCACGCGGTGGAGGTCCGCCGTGCCCCATGCCGCCCGGAGGGCCCATCGGCGCACCCGGACCCATCGGAGCAGCGCCGCGCGGGCCGTCATAACCACCCCGGGGAGCGTTGTCGTAACCGCCGGCGAAGGCACCGGTCGGCTCGTCATAGCGGCCGTAGGGGGGCCCGGGCTGTGCCGGCATCCCCCGCGGCGGCATCGGCGGCTGCGGCACCGGAGACATGCCACGGTCCTCGCGCATGCCCGGACCCATCCGCTCCACCGGACCCATCCGGCCATCGCCGCGCCCGGGAGCGCCGCCGCGTTCCTCCAGCTCGGCCAACTGCCGTTCGACCCGGTCGAGGTGCAGGTCGACCTGCCACTCGTCATAGCCGTTGAAGCGAACCCGGAAGACGACGTCATGGACCTCCTGCGAGGCCACCGGCGCTCCGACCGGCTGACCGGCGAGTGTCGCCTCGACCCGGTCCAGGAAGGCGTCCACCTCGTCAACCTTGTATCCCCGGCGGAGCGCCTTACGCCGGAAACGCTGACCCTGACTCGCCACTATGTCTCCTGGTCTCGTTCGCCACGCCCGGTCACGCCGTCATCTCCCCGGCCGGGTCGGTGCCACTGTCCTCCGCGGCGGCCAGCTGCCCACACGCTCCGTCGATCTCGCGACCTCGGGTGTCCCGCACCGTGGTGGACACCCCGGCGTCGCGCAACCGCCGGACAAACTCCCGCTCGACCGGCTTCGGGCTCGCATCCCAGCGGCTACCCGGAGTCGGGTTGAGCGGGATCAGGTTCACGTGGGCCAGCTTGCCGGCCAGCAGCCGGCCGAGCAGGTCAGCTCGCCACGGCTGGTCGTTCACGTCCTTGATCATCGCGTACTCGATCGACACACGACGGCCCGTGCGGGCCGCGTAGGCCCAGGCTGCGTCCAGCACCTCGCACACCTTCCAGCGCTGGTTGACCGGCACGAGTTCGTCGCGCAGCTCATCATCGGGGGCATGCAGCGACAACGCAAGAGTCACGGAGAGGTCTTCGCTGGCCAGTCGGTGGATGGCCGGCACCAGCCCGACTGTGGAAACGGTGATGTGACGCTGTGACAGGCCGAGCCCTTCGGGTGCCGGTGCGACCAGGCGGCGGATCGCGGTGACAACCCTGTTGTAGTTCGCCAGCGGCTCGCCCATGCCCATGAAGACCACGTGTGACAGCCTCGGCGGTGACCCGGCGACCTTGCCGGAGGCGGCCACGCCCGCGAGGTAGACCGCCTGGTCGACGATCTCGGCGGTGGAGAGGTTCCGAGTCAGGCCGGCTTGGCCGGTCGCGCAGAACGGGCAGGCCATGCCGCATCCCGCCTGGCTGGAGATGCAGACGGTGACCCGGTCCGGGTAGCCCATCAGCACGCTCTCCACCAGCGACCCGTCGTGCAGCCGCCACAACGCCTTGCGGGTGGCCCCGTCGTCGCAGGCCAGCTCGCGTACCGGCGTGAGCAGCCGGGGCAGCAGCTGGTCGGCGAGACGCTCGCGGGACGACGTCGGCAGGTCGGTCATCAGCGCGGGGTCACGCACCAGCCGGCCGAAGTAGTGGGTGGAGATCTGCCGGGCGCGGAACGACGCCTCGCCCAACTTCGTGACCAGGTCCTTGCGGCCGGCCAGGTCGAGATCGGCGAGGTGTTGCGGTGGCATTGCCGCCCGGCGCGCACCTGGCGCGTCCGGGTCGACCGGGATCAGGGGAAGACTCGTCATGGCACATCCAGTCTGGCACGCTCGGCCGGAGACGCACCCCTGCGGAGGTGCCGGGTCCGCTCCCGCCTCGTCCGCGCCACGGTCCCGCCGGCGTGGGTCATGCCTCAGTTCACCGCCGGAACGAACATCACGAGCAACAGGTACGCCGTCGGCACCGCGAACAGGACGGAATCGAGCCGGTCCATCAGCCCGCCATGGCCGGGCAGCAGGTTGCTCATGTCCTTCACGCCGAGATCCCGCTTGATCATCGATTCGGCGAGGTCGCCGAGGACGGCAGCGCCGGAGACCGCCACCCCGAACACGGCACCCCACCAGGGCGCCACGTCGAACAGCGCCCAGAGCAGCACACCACTGCCCAGCGCCGCAGCGCCCACCGAGCCGGCGAAGCCCTCCCAGGACTTCTTCGGGCTGATCGTCGGGGCCATCGGGTGCTTGCCGAAGTTCGCGCCGGCCGCGTACCCACCGGTGTCGGAGAGCACCACCGCGACCAGCGTCACCAACACCCGCAGCGCCCCGTCATCGGGAGACGACGCGAGCAGGGCGGCGAAGCCGCCGAGGAAGGGCACGTACACCGCGATCAGGGTCGCCGCGGTCATGTCCCGCCGCAGGTTGGCCGTGCCGTCGCCAAGCCGCCAGACGAACGTGCCCGTGATGGTGACCAGGAGGCCGAGCAGGAGCGCGTCCATCCCGGCGAACCACGCCAGCGTGACGGTGAGTACCCCACCGGCGACCAGCGGCACCAGGGGCACCTCGGCACCCTGGCGGCGCACCGCCCGGGACATCTCCCAGATGCCGATGCCGAACGCGGCGGCGAGCACCAGCAGGAATGCCGGGGTGTACAGGAACAGGGGCAGCAGGACCGCCGCGCCCAGGCAGACCCCGACCGTGATGGCCGCCGGCAAGTTCCGACCGGCCCGGCTCGCGCTCTGCCGGGTGGCCGGGCGGCCCGCACCGGCCCGACGCCGACCACGGTGACGCCGGCCCGGCCCGTCCTGCCCGGTCGCCTCGGGGTCAGCGTCCCCGGTCGCAACGGCCGCGAGCTGCGTGGTCGGCGCGTCGTCGTGGCCCACCTGGTCACCGACCCGCACCGGTGCCATCTGGGTGGTGGGCGCGTCGTCGTGGTCCCGACCGTCGCCGACCCGCACCGGCGCGATCTGCGCGGTGGGTGCGTCGCCGTGGTTCAGGTCGCGGGCACCGGTGCGCGTGTTCGGTGGCTGGTCCCAGCCAGCGGGTCCACGCCCGGTCCAGCTCTCCTGGGTCGGCCGGCCGCCACCGTCCGGATCCGCGTCGTACGGCTCGCCGAAGCCGGCACCGACCGGGCCGTCCCGGTCGTCAGGGCGGTCGGCGTACAGGTGATCGGAGTGCGGGCCGGGACGGGTGCGCGGGCTGGCGTACATCTCGGCACCGGGTTTAGGGCCTCGGCCCCACGGACCGGGTTCGACGTCTGGATCCGGCCAGGGCAGGGAGGTGGGTCGGTCCGGGCGATCCCAGTCACGGGCTTCGGCGCCGCCGTAGGGGTCGAGGTGGGACATCACGCACCAGGGGGGAGCGGTACGAGATCCACCACTTGACGCACAGCCACTACCATCCCCTACCCGCGCGAGGCGCTCCGTCTGAAATGCCGGCCTGTCGGCTGGCTGATCCCCGCCGTTCACTGTCGGGTCACCGGGAATCGTGCCGAGCCTACTGCACCCGCCCGTCCGGCAGGACGTGCCGGTGTCCGCTCCCACCAGCTTGATCATGAAGTTGTCACCACGCCACGCCGGACGGGGTGGCAGCATCTTCATGATCAAGCAGGCGGTGACCTCGGCGTCAGACTTCCAGGAGTTCGGACTCCTTGTGCTTGACCAACTCGTCGACGTGCGCCACGTATCGCTGGGTCAGGTCGTCCAGTTCCTTCTCCGCGCGCCGGCCCTCGTCCTCGCCGACCTCGCCGTCCTTGACCATCCGGTCCAGCTCTTCCTTGCCCTTGCGGCGGATGTTACGGATGGCGACCTTCGCCTCCTCACCCTTCTGCCGAGCCACCTTGATCATCTCGCGGCGGCGTTCCTCGGTCATCTGCGGGAGCAGGATGCGCAGCTGATTGCCCTCGTTGTTCGGGTTGACCCCGAGGTCCGAGTCGCGGATCGCCTTCTCCATGGCGTTGGTCTGCGAGTTGTCGTACGGCTTGATGATGGCCATCCGCGGCTCGGGAACAGCCACCGATGCCATCTGCGTCAGGGGGGTCGGACTGCCGTAGTAGTCGATCATGATCTTGGAGAACATGGCCGGAGTCGCGCGACCGGTGCGGATGGCGCCGAACTCCTCCTTGGCGTGCTCGACCGCACGCTCCATCTTCTCCTCGGCCTCGAGGAGGGTGTCGTCGATCACCGGTCTCCTCGCCTCCTTCTTGTGCTCGTCGTGGGCTTGTCGGGTCACCGTGACCGCCGGGGATCGCCTCGGCGGTCGGCTCAGGTGGTGATCAGGGTGCCGATCTTGTCGCCACCCACGGCCCGGACGATGGTGTCGTCGCCCTGCGCGCCGAAGACCAGCATCGGCAGGCCGTTCTCCATGCAGAGGCTGAAGGCAGCCGCGTCGGCGACCCGAAGGTTGCGACGCAGCACCTCGGAGAAGGTGATCGAGTCGAACTTACTGGCGGTCGGATCGATCCGGGGGTCAGCCGTGTAGACGCCGTCCACCCCGTTCTTGCTCATCAGCACGACGTCCGCGTGGATCTCCAACGCGCGCTGGGCGGCCACCGTGTCGGTGGAGAAGTACGGCATTCCCGCGCCGGCGCCGAAGATGACGACCCGGCCCTTCTCCAGATGCCGGATCGCCCGCAGCGGGATGTACGGCTCTGCCACCTGGGCCATCGTGATGGCGCTCTGCACACGGGTCTCGATGCCCTCCTTCTCCAGGAAGTCCTGGAGGGCCAGGCAGTTCATCACCGTGCCGAGCATGCCCATGTAGTCCGCCCGGGCGCGGTCCATGCCCCGCTTCTGCAACTCCGCGCCACGGAAGAAGTTGCCGCCGCCGACCACCACGGAAACCTGCACACCCCGGCGTACCACGGTGGCGATCTGCCGGGCGATGGCCTGCACGACGTCCGGGTCGACGCCGATGGCGCCCCCGCCGAACACCTCGCCGGAGAGCTTCAACACCACCCGCCTGGCCCGGCCGGGCGGTGGTGCTGTCGGATCGTCCGCTGCCAACGTCCGGTCACTCACAACCTGCGTCATCCGCCCGTCCTTCCCCCACTGGCGCGCTCGGGTGCGCGTACCTGCCGCTGCCGACCTTATGGGACGAGGGGGCCGCGGTGTGTATCGCGTACACCGGCGGCCCCCTCGTCTCGTCGTTGCTCCCAGCTCGCGGGCGTCGGACGCCCGAGCCGGCTCAGGCCTGGCCGACCTCGAACCGCACGAAGCCGGTGACCTCGATGCCCGCCTCGGCCAGCACCTGCTTCACGGTCTTCTTGTTGTCGGTGACCGAGGACTGCTCCAGCAGGACGAAGTCCTTGAAGAACGAGTTGACCCGGCCTTCGACGATCTTCGGCAGCGCGGCCTCGGGCTTGTTCTCCTCGCGTGCGGTCTGCTCGGCGATGCGCCGCTCGGAGTCGACGACCTCGGCCGGCACCTCGTCGCGGGTGAGGTACTGCGGCCGCATCGCGGCGATCTGCATCGCCGCGCCGCGCGCGTCGGCATCGCCCGCCTCGTCGGTCTTGCCGGTGTACTGCACCAGCACGCCAACCGCCGGGGGCAGGTCCTGCGCCTTGCGGTGCAGGTAGACCGCGACGGTGCCGTCGAGCTTGGCGAACCGGTTGAGCACCAGCTTCTCGCCGATCTTGGCGGACTGCTCCTGGACCAGGTCGGCCACGGTACGACCGTCGAGCTCGCTGGCCAGCAGCTCCTCGGCGGTGCTGACGCCGGAGCGCTCGCCGTGCTCGACGAGTTGCTGCGCCAGCGCGATGAAGCTGTCGTTCTTGGCGACGAAGTCGGTCTCGCAGTTGAGTTCGAGCAGCGCCTTGCCGGAGTGGGCGACCAGACCGTTCGCGGCGGTCCGGCCGGCCCGCTTGCCGACGTCCTTGGCGCCCTTGACGCGCAGGATCTCGACGGCCTTGTCGAAGTCGCCCTCGGCCTCGGTCAGCGCCTTCTTGCTGTCCATCATGCCGGCGCCGGTCAGGTCGCGGAGCTTCTTGACGTCCGCGGCGGTGATCTGGGACATGGCTCTCTCTTCGATGTTGAGACTGCGTGGAATGGTCTGAGGTGACGGTTACCCGGTTCCGAGAGGTTCGTGCCCGGCCTACCCGCCGCCGGCCACCGTCAGCGGAACGGACGGTGGCCGGACGGCGACACAGTCACTGACCGGAGACGGCGGCCGGCTGCTCGGCTGCGGGCTGCTCGGCGGCCGGCTGCTCGGCTGCGGGCTGCTGCTCATCGGCCTTCTTCGGCTCCTCGAGCAGCTCGCGCTCCCACTCGGCCAACGGCTCGTCGGTGGCGACCCCCGCCTCCGGCTTCTCGTCTCCGCCCCGGCGACGACCGGAGCGAGCGATCAGGCCGTCGGCGACGGCGGCGGCGACGACCCTGGTCAGCAGCTCGGCCGAGCGGATCGCGTCGTCGTTGCCCGGGATCGGGAAGTCGACCTCGTCCGGGTCGCAGTTGGTGTCGAGCACGGCGATCACCGGGATGCCCAGCTTGCGGGCCTCGTCGACGGCGATGTGCTCCTTCTTGGTGTCGACCACCCAGACCGCGGCCGGGAGCTTCTGCATGTCCCGCAGGCCACCCAGGGTGCGAGTCAGCTTGATCTTCTCGCGGGAGAGCTGCAGGGTCTCCTTCTTGGTGTAGCCGGCGGCGGTGCCGCTGAGGTCACCGAGGGCCTCCAGCTCCTTCATCCGCTGCAGCCGCTTGTACACCGTCTGGAAGTTGGTCAGCATGCCGCCCAGCCAGCGGTGGTTGACGAACGGCTGGCCGACGCGGGTTGCCTGCTCGGCGATCGCTTCCTGCGCCTGCTTCTTCGTGCCGACGAAGAGGATGCTGCCGCCCTCGGCCACCGTGTTGCGCACGAAGTCGTACGCCTTCTCGATGTAGTCGAGGGTCTGGCGCAGGTCGATGATGTAGATGCCGTTGCGCTCGGTGAAGATGAAGCGCTTCATCTTCGGGTTCCAGCGCCGGGTCTGGTGCCCGAAGTGAACACCACTCTCCAGCAGCTGACGCATGGTCACGACGGCCATGATTCGTACTCCTTGCGGTCCCTGGTTGTCCCGCCCGGCCAGGCGGCTGGGCGTCCTGGTGCCCGGTCGTCGGCCAGGGTGGGCCCGACGAAATCGGGACCAGGGAGGCCGCCGCCACACGACGACTCGTGAGGAGGGCACGCGAGGTCGACCGCACGAGGCGGTCGCCGGTTGACCAGTGTACGCGCCCTCCCGGCGGATCCACGCCCGGGTGCAACGCGGACCCGCCCGGGGCGATCGACGCCCGCGCGGCGCGAATCCGCTCAGCCGGCAGCGATCGCGGCCACCAGGAAGAGCGCCAGGCCGACCGTCAGGTACGCGGTCGGCGGTCGCAGCCACCCCCGGGCGCCGTCGGTCAGCGAGAACCCGGTCGTCCGCAGCCCGTAGAGGCCGGCCGCGAAGATCGGCAGACCGCAGACCAGGAACGTGCCCGCCAGGACGTCCCCGGCGACCACCGGATCCGCCGTCGCGCCGTGCAGCAGCACCCGCACCGCCGGCAACTCGAAGATCACGACCAGCGCGGCGAAGAGCACCGCGAGCACCGGTCGTCGCGTCCGGTAGACGCCGTCCCCGGCCGGCAGGCTTGGCTGGACGCCACCCGTCTGGATGCCACCCGCCTGAACGCCACTCGTCTGGTAGCCGGAGCCCGGGTGGCCGGTCATGGCCTCGACGTGGCCGGGCGGGACCTCGCCCACCGGCGGTTCCACCCGGGGTGCCACCGACGGCACCGGCCCGGTCGGCTGCTCCAGCGGATTGGTGCCCTCGGGCACACGCTTCGCCTCGACGATCGGATATCCGGCCAGCACGGCGCGGGTCGGATCGGTCGACGACGGCGCCCCGCCACTGGTCGGGCCCACCTCGCGGGCAGCACGTCGGCCCGGACGATCGGCCGGCAACTCACCGGAAACGTCCGGCTCCGTCGGTTCGGCCCGGCGGGAACGCGACGCCCGGTAGCGCTCGGTCTCTGCGGCGACGTCCCCCAGCGGGTCCGTCAGGGCTGCGCGTCGCGGCGAGCCGTACCGGTCGTCGTCGTCACCCCGCTGCTCGGGGACCGCCCTCGGCTCGTCTGCGGGGTAGTGCCCGTCCCCCGTCGGGCGCCACTGCGGTTCGGCGTAACCACGGTCATGATCAGCCGGGTACCAGCGCGACTCCTGGTCGTCGGCGAAACTGCGTCGTCCGTCCACGCCGGCACCGTATGCGACCAGCGGTTCGTACGCCATCCGGCCCGGCACCTGCCCGTCCGGAAACTGCCGCCAATAGCACATCCAGGCCATGATCGTCTGATTGTCCACAACACCCTCGGTTGTCCACAGATCAGCATGGCGGGGTCGCCGCGAGTCCTGGCACGGGAGCAGGGTGCCGGTCATGACCAAGCGGAACCAGGCGGTCGGCGGGTACGGGGAACGCTGCGCCGTACGACACCTCATCGAGGCGGGACTACGCCCGGTGGCCCGCAACTGGCGCTGCCCCGCCGGAGAGATCGACATCATCGCCTGGGACGGGCCGGTGCTCGCCTTCTGCGAGGTGAAGACGCGCCGCACTGTCACCTTCGGCAGCCCCGCCGAGGCGGTGGTGCCCCGCAAGGCCCGTCGCCTGCGAGGGCTTGCCGCCGCCTGGCTGGCCGCCACCGGCACCACCGCCGACGAGGTTCGTTTCGACGTCATCTCGGTGCTGCTGCCCCGCGCCGGTCGGGCAAGCGTCGAGCACGTCAAGGACGCGTTCCGATGAGCGAACGCAGGGAGCGAATCATCGGTGTCGTGGTGGCTCATCGCGACGCCGAGCGCAGCGAGGTGACGCC
>NZ_BOPB01000002.1 GCF_016863535.1 Micromonospora lutea | reverse complement strand
ATGAGCTACGCGCGGGTGCTCTGTGTTGGGCTGGTCGGGGTGACCGGACATCTGGTGGAGGTGGAGGTGGATCTCGCTGCCGGGCTGCCCGGGGTGGTGATCTCCGGGTTGCCGGACACCACCCTGCATGAAGCGCGTGACCGGGTCCGGGCCGCGGTGGTCAACTCCGGCCAGCGGTGGCCGAACCGCCGGATCACCCTCAACCTGCTGCCGGCCACTCTGCCCAAGGTCGGTTCGGCGTTCGATCTGGCGATCGCGGTGGCGCTGCTGGGCGGATCCGGCGAGCTTCCGCTGCTGCCGCTGGACGGCGTCGCGGTCCTCGGGGAGTTGGGCCTGGACGGCACCGTGCGGCCGGTCCGAGGCGTACTGCCGATGGTCGCCGCGGCGGCGAAGGCCGGTATCCAACGGGTGATCGTGCCGGCGGGCAACACCGCCGAGGCGGCGGTCGTTCCCGGGCTGTTGGTACGCGGTGTGGACACCCTGCACCGGCTGGTCGCCTTCGTCCGCGACGGCACCCCGCTGATCGAACCGCCGGCCGACACTCCACCCCCGCCCACACCCGGCCCTGACCTGGCCGAGGTTGCCGGGCAGGGCCTGGGCCGGCGTGCCCTGGAGGTTGCCGCCGCCGGTGGGCACCACCTGGCGCTGATCGGGCCTCCGGGAGCGGGCAAGACGATGCTCGCCGAACGCCTTCCGTCGATCCTGCCGGAGTTGGACGACCAGGCCGCGCTGGAGGTTACCGCGCTGCACTCCATCGCCGGGTTGTTGCCACCGGGTGGCCGGTTGATCCGGCGGCCACCGTTCCAGGCACCGCATCACACCGCGACCGTTCCCTCCATCGTCGGCGGCGGGTCAGGGCTGGCCCGCCCCGGTGCGATCTCACTCGCGCACCGTGGGGTGCTGCTGATGGACGAAGCGCCCGAGTTCAGCAAGGCGGCGCTGGAGGCGTTGCGTCAGCCGTTGGAGCACGGCCGGGTGCTGCTGACCCGCAGCCGGGGCAGTGCCGAGTACCCTGCCCGTGCCCAACTGGTGCTCGCGGCCAATCCGTGCCCGTGTGCGAACCCGGCCGGCGACGACCGCTGTGAGTGTCCCCCACTGACCCGCCGTCGTTACCTGGGCCGGCTCTCCGGCCCACTGCTCGACCGGATCGATCTTCAGGTGCGGCTGGCACCGATGCGCGCGGCCGAGTTGATGGAGACCGGCAGTCAGGAGTCTTCGGCGGTGGTCGCCCGCCGGGTGGCGGCGGCACGGGCGGCAGCGGCTGCGCGGTGGGCACCGCTGGGTCGGCGGCTCAACGCCGAGATTCCTGGTCCGGACCTACGTCGGATGCCGTGGCGACTGCCCGGACGGGTGACCGTCGAGCTGCGGTCTCGGCTCGATTCCGGGTCGCTTTCCGCACGCGGCTTCGACCGGGTCATCCGACTCGCCTGGACGATCGCCGACCTGGACGGGCGGGCACGGCCGGACGCGGAGGACGTCGGCGAGGCCATCACGCTCAGGACGGGAGAGGGCACGTGAGCAGCCACGAGGAGTTGACCCTGGCACGGGTGGCGTTGACCTGGCTGGCCGAGCCGGGCACGCGGTCGGTGCACGGGTTGGTCGACGAGTTGGGTCCGGTGGGCGCGCTGGACCTGCTGCTGGACGGCGGAGCACCGCAGCAGGCGCTGCGCGAGTCCGTGGCGGCGCGCAATCGGGCCGGCGATGCCAGGGCGGTCGCCGCCGAGGCGTTGCACCGCGCTGACCGGCTCGGTGTCCGGGTCGTCATTCCTGGCGACGACGAGTGGCCCGGCACAGTGGAGCACCTGCGCACCCTCCGCCTGTCCGACGCGCGCCGCCGGGTGGACATCGAGACCGCGCCGCCGCTCTGCTTCTGGGTACGCGGGTCGTGGCCGCTGGCCGAGGCGCTGGACCGGTCGGTGGCGGTGGTGGGGGCGCGTGCCGCCACGGCGTACGGCACCCACATCGCCACGGATCTCGGCTACGGACTGGCGGACCGGGACTGGACGGTTGTCTCCGGCGGCGCGTTCGGCATCGACGCCGCCGCGCATCGTGGCGCGTTGAACGCCGGCGGGCGCACTGTCGCGGTGCTCGCCTGCGGTGTGGACCGCGCCTATCCGATGGGCAACGCGGCGCTGTTCGATCGGATCGGCGACACGGGTCTGCTGGTCAGCGAGTGGCCGCCGGGGGCGGAGCCGCTGCGTCCCCGGTTTCTCATCCGCAATCGGGTGATCGCGGCGGGCACCCGGGGCACCGTGCTGGTCGAGGCGGCGGCCCGTAGCGGCGCGACACAGACCACCCGACGCGCTCTCGCCCTGGGTCGCCCGGCGATGGTGGTTCCGGGTCCGGTCACCTCGGCGATGTCGGTCGGTGCGCACGAGGTGCTGCGGGAGCACTCGGAGGCGCGGCTGGTGACCGGCCTCGCACAGGTGCTGGAGGAGGTGGGTCGGATCGGCGAGTTGGCCCCGGTGCCGCGTGGGCCCGAACGGCCCACCGATCTGCTCGACGACGACGCCCGGTCGATCGTGGAGGTGATGCCGCGCCGCGGTCGGGTGGGTGTGGACGCTCTCGCCGCGCGTGCCGGCCTCGCCGTCCGCACGGTGTTGCGCAAATTGTCCCTGCTGGAGGAGCTGTCGCTGGTGGTACGCCGCGACGACGGCTATGCCCTGGCCAATCCGATCGATCGAGCCATCAGGGCGCCCGACTGAGCACACCGGCTGCTCGCCGCTTGGACGTCCCGATCGTAGGGTGGATCCCGTGGGCAGGATGGGGGCGCGGGAGCCGGTCGGCAACAGCACCCGGGCGATGCACGGCGCACTGCCGGCGCCGCTGCGGGAGGCGGTCGACGAGTTCGCGGGTTACCTTGCCTCGGTCCGTAACCGCTCGGCACACACGGTGCGGGCGTACGTGGCCGATCTGGTGTCGCTGTTGGACCATGCTCGGCGGATGGGCTGCACGGAGGTGGCCGAGCTGAGCCTCGACACGGTACGCAGCTGGCTGGCCCGGCATCGTACGACCGGGGCCGCCCGCACCTCACTGGCACGCCGGGCCGCCGCAGCCCGAACCTTCAGCGCCTGGGCGCACCGGACAGGTTTGCTGCCCACCGACGTCGCGGCCACGCTGGCCAGTCCTCGGCCGCGCCGGACGCTACCCACGGTGCTTCGTCCCGAGCAGGCGGCGCTGCTCGTCGAGGAACCCACCCGTCACCCGGCCACGCCGGCATCCGCTGCCTCGGCATCCGCTGCCTCGGCATCCGCCACCGAGTCGCCACGCAGCGAAGACGCACCCGGCACCGAGTCGCCACGCACCGAAGACGCACCCGGCACCAACGCCGCCGAGGACAACGGTACGGCCGTGCGGCTGCGCGACCGCCTGCTGCTCGAACTGCTCTACGGCACCGGGGTACGGGTCAGCGAGGCGTGCGGAATCGACACGGGAGACGTCGACCAGGCCCGGCGGGTCGTCCGGGTCCGAGGCAAGGGTGGACGGGAACGGACGGTGCCGTACGGACTGCCAGCGCAGCGCGCCCTCGATGACTGGCTGCGGCACGGGCGGCCGGTGCTGGCGGTCCCCGATTCGGGTCACGCGCTGCTGCTCGGTGCCCGGGGCGGCCGGCTGAATCCGACGACGGCCCGCCGGATCGTCAGTGACTACGCCGAGGCGGCCGGGCTACCCCGGACCAGTCCGCACGCGCTGCGCCATTCGGCCGCGACCCACCTGCTCGAAGGTGGGGCGGACCTGCGGGCGGTCCAGGAACTGCTGGGACATTCCTCGCTGGCCAGCACCCAGATCTACACGCATGTCTCGGTGGAGCGTCTCCGGGCCGCCTACCGCCAGGCCCACCCCCGCGCCTGACGGGCAGGCGGGATCGGGGGCAGGGGCGACGCCCACCAGCCGGCCCTTCCCGGTCCGTTCAGTATCGCGTAGGCCGGTCACGCCCGACCTGACGGTTACGATCATCAGGTGAGCGTCCCGCCACCGCCTGAGCCGATCACCGGTGCCCGCCTGCTCTTCTCTCTCGACCCGGCGGTCAGTCACCTCAACCACGGCTCGTTCGGGGCGGTACCGATCGTGGCGCAGCGGGCACAGCAACGGCTACGCGACGAGATGGAGGCCGACCCGCTGCGCTTCTTCACCCAGGGCCTGGCCGACCGGATCGCGCACACTCGGCGGCATCTGGCGGGTTTCCTCGGCGCCGATCCCGAGCACACCGCCCTGACCACGAACGCGACCACCGGTGCCGCGGTGGTGTTCCAGTCCCTGGGGCTCCGCTCCGGCGATGAGGTGCTCACCACCGACCACGGCTACGGCGCGGTCGACTACTCGATCCGTCGGGAGTGCCGCCGCACCGGGGCGACGCACCGGGTCTTGCCGGTGCCGTTGACCGCCACTCAGGAACAGGTGGTGCAGATCGTGCGGGACGGCCTGCGTCCCGGCCGTACCCGCCTGCTGGTGGTGGATCAGGTCACCTCGGCCACGGCCCGGCTGTTCCCGGTCGCCGCGATCGTCGGGGTCGCCAGGGAGCACGGCGTACCGGTGCTGGTCGATGCCGCGCACGCGCCGGGCATGCTGCCGGCGTCGGTACGCAGCATCGGAGCCGACTTCTGGGTGGGCAACCTGCACAAGTGGGGGTACGCCCCACGCGGCACCGCCGTACTCGTGGTGGCTCCGCCGTGGCGGGACCGGATCGAGCCGCTGGTGGTCTCCTGGGAACAGGACTCAGGCTTCCCCGCTCGGTTGGAGTGGCAGGGCACGTCGGACTACACGGCCTGGCTGAGCGCCCCTGCGGGTCTCTACACGCTGCGCAGTCTCGGCGTCGACCGGGTACGCGCGCACAACGCCGGACTGGCCGCGTACGGGCAACGGGTGGTGGGGGACGCGCTCGGCGTGCCACCGGCCGAGCTGCCCGACCCCGGCGGACCGACGGTCGCCATGCGGCTCATCCCGTTGCCGGCGGGCCTCGCCACGACCCTGGACGGTGCCCGGGCGCTGCAGACCCGGGTCGCCGAGCGGCTCGCCACCCAGGTCGCGATCATGGCTTGGGGCGGACGTGGGTGGTTGCGGCTGTGCGGGCAGGTCTACAACACGCCCGAGGAGTACCAGCGCCTCGCCGTCGGGTTGCCCGGCCTGCTCGCCCAGCGCTGAGCGGAGGCTTGTGGTCGCCGAGCGGCAGCAGTCGGGCGCGTCCCAGACCGAGCAGGGCCAACGGGTCGAGATAGTCGGACCCCTGACGCAGCCCCCAGTGCAGGCATGCGGCACCGGGACAGCCGGCATGCCCGGGCAGCAGGGAACCCAGGGGCGCCCCGGCCGGCACCAACGTGCCGATCGTGACGGCCGGTCGGACCGGTTCGTAGGTGGTCCGTAGGCCGTTGGCGTGCCCGACGGTGACCACCGGCCGGTTGACGACCATGCCGGCGAACAGGATCGTGCCGGCCCCGGCCGCCCGGATCGTGGTGGCGGCAGAGGCGCGTAGGTCCACCCCCCGATGACCGGCCAGCCACGGCCGGTGCGGTGGGTCGAACAGGCGTACCGGCTGCGGCACGCCGTCCACCGGCCACCGGAACGGTCCGGTGCTGCCGGCCTGCGGCGCGCCGCCGACCGGCCACCGTGCCGACCCGACGCCACCGGTGCCCGGTGTGCCACCCGCCTGCGGCGCGGAGGGCGGGAGCGACCCGCCACCCGGTGCGGCCGGAGCCGCCGCCCATCCGCCGGGGGTGGCCGGAGCGCGGGCGGCACCGCCCACCGGCCCGGCTGGTGTCAGCAGCAGTAGCGCGATGAGTCCGCCGAGTATCGACATCCGTGGTCGCATGACGTCGAGCCTGGTCCGGGTCACCGCTCTTCGCTGCCCCGAACCCTCCGCCTGTGGACGACCGAACGTCCTGTGGACAGTCCAGGCACGAACTGGATGATCTGCTATGGGGCCACTGCCACCCCGGGCACAGGACGTGGTCGCGACCGGTACGCCGGGCACCGCCAGTGCGATCGCCTGGCCCGTCAGCCGGAGAACCGGAGCAGCAACCGACAGCCGAAGACGGGCGGGCGACGGTGGCCGGCGGTGCATTGTGGAGGCGGTGATGCGGGCGACGACGCGGATGATCGCGGCGGGTGGGGATCCGCCGTCACCGCGCGTGGGCGGTGCGCTGGTCAGCCACCGAAGCCGGAGTCGGCAGGCAGGGAGATGTCGGGCTTCTCCAGTTCCTCGACGTTGACGTCCTTGAACGTCATCACCCGGACATTTTTGACGAATCGGGCGGGGCGGTACATGTCCCAGACCCAGGCGTCGTGCATCTCGACCTCGAAGTAGACCTCGCCGTCCGAGTTGCGGACGTGCAGGTCAACCTGGTTGGCCAGGTAGAACCGGCGCTCGGTCTCCACCACGTAGGAGAACTGACGGACGATGTCGCGGTACTCCCGGTAGAGCTGAAGCTCCATCTCAGTCTCGTACTTTTCGAGATCTTCCGCGCTCATCGCACTCCGCCTTCCATGACCACATCTTCCCCCACCGGCGCCGGAGGCCGAGGCTGCTCGCTCAACGCCACGCCGACGGTACCCCCTGCGGCGTCCGAGCGCTCCATCGGCTCTTCCCGGCTTGCGCCCAGTGGTCGCCGGGAGCGGGGTGGCCGGTTGTCGAGCCCGGAGACAGCGGCCACATTCACGTAGGAGAAGCGGTGCTCCCGGCATGGCCCACGCTCACGCAAGGCGGCGGTGTGCTCAGCGGTGATGTACCCCTTGTGCTCGGCGAACCCGTAGCCGGGATATTCGGCATCCAGATCCACCATGATCCGGTCCCGGGTGACCTTCGCCAGCACGCTCGCCGCCGCCACACAGGCGGCCACCCGGTCCCCCTTCCACACCGCGAGCCCGGGCACACCCATGCCATCGACGCCGAACCCGTCGGTCAACACATACTCGGGTCGGACCGTCAGCGAGGCCAGCGCCCGCCGCATCGCGGCCAGATTGCACACGTGCAGCCCCCGGGCGTCGACCTCGTCCGCCGGGATGACCACCACCGCGTACGCCATGGCCCGTTCGACGACCTCGTCGTGGACCCGTTCCCGGCTGGCCGGGGTCAGCAACTTGGAGTCGGCCAGCCCGTCGATCTCACCCCGTCGGCCCTCCGGCAGCACCACGGCGGCGGCGACCAGCGGCCCGGCGCAAGCACCACGGCCCGCCTCGTCGGCACCGGCGACGTATCGAAAACCGCGCCGTTGCAGGGCCCGCTCCAGGGCGTAGAGCCCGGCCTCACGGCGTACCACGGTGCGTGGTGGAGTCAGCATGCCCGTCCCCCGGTGGCAGCCGTCGTACCAGCCAACACCCGGGCCAGCACCTGTGCAAGGTCCAGTGGGTAGCAGCGCTCCCCGGTGCGGGTCAACTCGTCAACCGACCACCACCGGTGGCCGTCGACACTGCCCCGCTCCACCTCACTGAAACCCGCCGTGTCGACCTGGTGTGCCGTCACCCGCACGAGGAAGAACTGCTGCTCCTGCCGGTACCACACGCCGTCGAAGGAGAACTCCGTGACATCGGCGTGCACCGGTTCACCGACATCGGCCACCGACAGCCGCAGCCCGGTCTCCTCAGCCAGTTCGCGGACGGCACCCTCGGCGTACGTCTCCCCCGGGTCCAGTCCTCCACCCGGGGTGAACCACCACCGCCCGTGATCCGGGCGAGCGGGGTCGGAGCCACGGAACAGCAGCAGGCGGCCGGCCGCGTCGACCAGGAGGATGCGGGCGGCACACCTCGGGGTGTAGACGGTCACCGCACCAGACTGCCAGAAGCCTCCGACCGCGCCCACGCCCCGGCAGCACCGATGCTGCTCCGCAGTGGCGGGCGCTCGCCGACCGGTGCACCGCCCCTGATCAAGACTTCGGAATCGCGTCAAACTCATCCGGCACGGTCAGGAGGGTGGCACGGTCGAACGGCCAGAAGATCGTGAAGGCCCGGCCCACCACGTCCTTCTCGGGGATGGTGGCGGACTCGATGTTCTGCCCCGACTGCTGGTAGTGCTCCAGCGAGTCACCCGAGGCGGAACGGTGGTCACCCATCACCCAGAGCCGGCCCACGGGCACCTGCACGTCGAACTCCTGGTCCGCCGGCCTGTCCCGCTGACCGTCCACCGAGAAGATGTACGGCTCGTCCAGAGGCGTGCCGTTGATCATCAGGCGGTCCTGGTCGTCGCAGCAGACCACCCGGTCACCACCGACGCCGATCACCCGCTTGATGAAGTCCTCCCCCGCCGGGTTGCCACTCCACTCCAGCGGCGCCTTGAAGACGATCACCTCGCCCCGATGCGGCGACCGGGTGTGGTAAACGAGCTTGTTGACCAACACCCGATCGTCGATCTTGAGAGTGTTCTCCATGGACGGCGAAGGAATGAAGAAGGTCTGCAGTACGAAGGCGCGTACCAGTACCGCGACCAGGATCGCCACCCCGAGAAGGATGGGCAGTTCCTTCCAGAAGGAATGGCGTGGCTTGTCGGTCTGCTCGTCAATCACGGGAGGAGCCTACGTTGCTCGGCCGAGCGCCATCGTCTGGAACGCGCGAGAACGGATAGCGTGGTCGCAATCGGGAGAAGCAGGACGACACCTCCATCGGACGTGGGCCTTACCGGAGCCGCGCCGCCGGTCGCGGTGCGTGGTGGGGCGACGGTGGCGAAGGTCTCGGGGATCGGCAGCGAGTGCCACCGGTCGGAAGGCCAGACCACCGCGAAGGCCCGACCCACCACATTGTCGATCGGCACCGTGCCCTGGCAACGCGCGTCCTGCGAGACCTGTCGGTGGTCGCCGAGGACGAACATGTGACCGGGCGGAACGACGATCTCCTCGAACCGCCGGGAGCGGCACTCCTCCGGGTTCGGCGGGAGATCCAGCGGCGAGTCACGCAACACGTACGCCGACTCGTCCAGCGGGGTGCCGTTGACCAGCACCCGCCCCTGGTCGTCGCAGCAGCTCACCCGGTCCCCGGGCAACGCGATGACGCGTTTGATGAAGTCCTTCTCGCCCGGACGACCGACGCCGACCAGGTCACCCACGGTGCGGCCGAGCTTGTCGACGAAACCGGTGGGCGGTTGCACATCCACCTGTGGCACCCACGCGTCGGTGCCCCGGAAGACCACCACCTCGCCCCGCTGCGGATTCCGGACGTTGTAGACGACCTTGTTGACGACCACCCGGTCGCCGACGAGCAGGGTGTCCTCCATCGACCCGGAAGGGATGAAGAACGCCTGGAGGAGGAAGGTACGGATCAGCACCGCCAGGCAGAAGGCGACGACGAGCAGCAGTGGCAGCTCCTGCCAGAGCGGCATCTGCCGCTTACCGCGCCGAGCGCGCCGACGCCAGGGATCGGCTGCACCGCTGTCGTCAAGCGCCTGTACCACACCCACTCCCCGGTCCGCAGAAACGACTACCGCCCGGGATCCTCGTCGAGGTTCCCCGGGCGGTAGTGGAGGTCACCCGCCGCACGAGGCGGGTCACCGCCGCGCTGCGCCCGTACGACCAGAGTAGTGCTGACTGGCCGGTACGACATACGCGCAGTTCGGGCGGCGTGGCGCAGCGCGAGGTCAGCTCGGCTGCTTCTCGCGCAGCTCCTTGATCTTGGCCTTCTTGCCGCGCAGCTCACGCAGGTAGTAGAGCTTGGCACGGCGGACGTCGCCCCGAACCACGACCTCGATGCGGTCGATCGCCGGGCTGTTGATCGGGTAGGTCCGCTCGACGCCGACGCCGAAGCTCAGCTTGCGAACGGTGAAGGTCTCGCGCAGCCCAGCACCCTGGCGGCGGATGACGACGCCCTGGAAGATCTGGACCCGGGACCGGGCCCCCTCGACCACCCGGGCGTGCACCTTGACGGTGTCACCGGCACGGAAGTCGGGCAGGTCGGTGCGCTTCGACTGGGCGTCAAGGGCGTCCAGGATGTTCATCGCTGTGTCCTCGTGAGGCTCACGGCGCACCGTCACTCGGCGCGCGGATGGGTGATACTGATCCTCGGGTGGTGGCCGGCGGCAACCGACCCCGGTCGGGGATCCTCGCAGCCGCCTACGGGCGCAGACGACTGCGGCAACCCCCCTACTTTGCCACATCCGCTCCAGGCACCTGCAATCCGGCCCGATCCAACGCCGCCACGTCCCGTTTGTCCAGGCTCTGCGGGTCCAGGCCGGCGAGCATGTCCGGCCGGCGGCGACCCGTCCGGACCAGCGCCTCGTCGCGGCGCCAGCGGGCGATCCGGCCATGGTCGCCGGAGCGGAGCACCTCCGGCACCGGCAGTCCGCGCCAGGTCGCCGGCTTGGTGTACATCGGCGCTTCCAGCAGCCCGTGCGCGTGGGACTCCTCGGTCAACGAACCGGCGTTACCGAGCACTCCCGGCAGCAGCCGGGTCACCGCCTCCAGGATCACCAGCACCGCGACCTCACCGCCGAAGAGCACATAGTCACCGAGGCTGACCTCGGTGACCGGCATCCGCGTCGCCGCGTGGTCAAGGACCCGCTGGTCGATGCCCTCGTACCGGCCGCAGGCGAACAGCAGGTGCGGTTCGGCCGCCAACTCGTGGGCCAACGCCTGGGTGAAGGGCACGCCGGCCGGCGACGGCACCAACAGCCGTGGCGGGGGCAGTTCCGCGGGGGTGAGGGCGTCCAACGCCTCGCCCCACGGCTCGGGCCGCATCACCATGCCCGGTCCGCCGCCGTACGGGGTGTCATCGACGGTCCGATGCACGTCGTGGGTCCAGCCGCGCAGATCGTGTACGGCCAGCCGCAACGTCCCGTTGGCTCGGGCCCTGCCGATCAACGACAGGTCCAGCGGGGCGAAGTACTCCGGGAAGATCGACACGATGTCGACGCGCATCAGGGGTGCTCCGCCAGCTAGAGATCGAGCAGGCCGCCGGGCGGATCCACGACGACACGACCACCGGCGAGATCGACCTCGGGGACGATCTCCTTGACGAACGGGATCAACGCCGTACGCCCCTCGGGACGCCGCAGCACCAGCAGGTCGGAGGCGGGAGCATGGTCGATCCGGGCCACCTCGCCCAACCGCTCGCCGGTCGGGGTGACCACGGCCAACCCGACCAGTTGGTGGTCGTTGAACTCCTCCGGATCCTCCGGCGGCGCGACGTCGCCACTGTCCACCGCGAGCAGGGTGCCGCGCAGCGCCTCGGCGACATCGCGGTCCAGCACCCCGTCGAAGGCGACCAGCATCCGCCCCTGGTGCCAGCGAGCGGACTCGATGGTCAACTCGTCGGGCACCTGGAACGGCACACCGGCACCGTCCGGCGCGGGCTGGGCGGCGGGTGCCTTGGCGGCGTTCACCCCCGGCATGGTGGTCAGCACCATGCCGGGAGCGAATCGCGTCTCGGGCTCGTCGGTACGCACCTCCACGGTGACCTCACCACGGATGCCGTGCGGCTTCCCGATCCTGCCGACGATGAGCAGCATCAGTACGAGTCGACGATGTCGACGCGTACGCCGCGCCCACCGATGGAGCCGATCACCTGGCGCAGCGCCTTGGCGGTCCGGCCGGACCGCCCGATCACGGTGCCCAGGTCCTCGGGATGCACACGGACCTCCAGCCGCTTGCCCCGACGGGAGTCGACCATCCGGACGCGTACGTCCTCAGGGTGGTCGACGATGCCCTTGACCAGGTGCTCCAACGCCGGCCGCAGCGCCATGTCAGGCCTGCTCGCCGGAGTCCGCAGCGGGCTGCTCCTCGGCCTTCGGCGCCTGCTCGGCCTTCGGCGCCTCGGCGGCCTTGGCGGCCTTCTTCGCCGGCTTGGCCGGGGTGTCGGCCACCCCTGCGGCGGCCTTCGCCTCGGCCTCGTAGGCCGCCTTGCGGTCGGCCCGCTCGGGGGCGACCTTCAGCGGCGGCGGGGCCGGCAGGCCCTTGAACTTCTGCCAGTCACCGGTCAGCTCCAGCAGCCGCTGCACCGCCTCGCTGGGCTGGGCGCCGACGGACAGCCAGTACTGGACCCGCTCCGACTTCACCTCGATGACCGAAGGGTCTTCCTTCGGCTGGTAGATCCCGACGAACTCGATCGCCCGGCCGTCGCGCTTGGTGCGCGAGTCGGCGATGACGATGCGGTACTGCGGGTTGCGGATCTTGCCCATCCGCAGGAGCCGGATCTTTACGGCCACGGTTGTTTCGCTCCTGTTGCGATCTCACCGACCCGGTACGGGCGGTGTGCACGGGTGAGCGCCAACGGCACAGTGGGGTTGGGCCGGAGACCGCTCGGGTGGACTGGCAACGCGCCGGGTTAGAGGGCGCCGAACGCGTGCCGGATACCAGCCAGCCATTCTGCCAGATCGCCTCCGGAACGGTCACACCGCACCGGCCCGGGTCGCCCGAGGCGGCACATACGTGACGAAGAACACACCGACCGGGTGTCAGCGGACCGGGGGACGATCCCAGCCCTCGGGCAGGCGATCGGGCGCCGTCCAGTGCGGCGGCGGGGTGAAGTCGCACCAGGTGCCGTCGAAGGGGAAGACCCCGGCCTCGGCCAGCGCGATCACCCGTTTGCCCTCGGTACGCACCGCCGCCTCATCGGTCACCCAGTAGTGCTCCGGGAAGGCCAGCCGCTCGGCGAACTCGTCCTCGTCCTTCCACTCCCAGCTACGGTCCGGGCGGACCCAGACGTCGAGATCCTGGTCGACGATGTCGACGCCGGCCGGTCCACCGTCCTCCCAGCGGACGCCGGGTTCCTCCAGGTTGACGTACCAGCCGGCGAAGCGACCCCGCGCGTCACGGAACCACCAGACGGAGTGGGCCGCGCCGGCCGGCAGAAACTTCAACAGCGGCGGACCGTTCCAGTGGCCCTGCGCCAACCGGTAGGTCGGGGTCAGCCACTCCCGGAAGGGCACCGCCCGCATGCCCAGCCCGGCCTCGTTGACCTCGCCGGCCACCGGCGTGCCCTCGGCCACCCAGAGCAGCAGCCCCCGCTCGTCGTCGCTGACCACCCGGGCGGGCCGGACCCAGCCGATCCGCCCCCGCCGCACGTTGCGGTGCACCACCAGCCGCCCCGGCTCGAACCTCACAGCCTCGACCCTACCCATCCCGAGCGGCAGCACCCGCGCCGGCGAACTGTTAGGAAGGGGCCCTTCCTCTACCGGAGGCGTTAACAGGGTGCCCTTGCTTACACCTCAGTAGGCGCGGGCGAGGATGGCGACGAGGTCGGGCTCGTCCTCGGTGTCGGGGACGGAGCCGTCGGCGCGGAGCAGGCAGCGCACCGTGACGCCCTGCCCGTTGGCCTTCGCCTCGCCGTCGACGCCGACGACGGACCAGGGCACCCGGGCCCAGCCGGTGGCCGCCGCTTCCAGCGCCTCGTCGAGGGTGGCCACGTCGACCGTGCGCGAGTCCCGGAAGGCGAGCGCCTGGTCGTGCAGCGCTCGCTGGTCGTCGTCGAGGGCGGCAAGCACCGCACCGACCACGTCCGCCACCGGCGTGGGCGACTTCGAGCCGTCCGTACGGCGGACCACCACCGCGTTGCCGGCGGCCAGATCGCGGGGACCGACCTCGACGCGTACCGGATAACCGCGGAGTTCGGCGTCGACGGCCCGGCGGCCGAACGGGGTGTCGGTGCGGTCGTCGAGGGTGACCCGGACGCCGGCGTCACGCAGCGCGTCGCGCAGCTTGGCCGCCGCCTCGGTGACCCCGTCACCGTCCTTGACCACCATGACGTACGCCTGGGTCGGCGCCAGCCTCGGCGGCACCCGCAGCCCGTTGTCGTCGCCGTGGCACATGATCAGGCCGCCGAGCATCCGGGTGGAGGTGCCCCAGGAGGTCGTCCAGGCGTGCTCCCGGCCGCCCTCGGCCGAGGAGTAGCTGATGTCGAAGGCCTTGGCGAAGTTCTGACCCAGTTCGTGGCTGGTGCCGAGCTGGAGCGCCTTGCCGTCGCCCATCATGCCTTCGCAGGTGTAGGTGGCGGTCGCCCCGGCGAAGCGCTCACGGGCGGTCTTGAGCCCGACCACCACCGGGATGCCGAGCACGTTGACCATCAGGTCCTCGTACGCCTCGTGCAGGATCTTGCGGGCGTAGGCGCGGGCGTCTTCCCGGGTGGCGTGCGCGGTGTGCCCCTCCTGCCAGAGGAACTCGCTGGTCCGCAGGAACACCCGGGGGCGCAGCTCCCAGCGGACCACGTTGGCCCACTGGTTGAGCAGCAGCGGCAGGTCCCGGTACGAGTCGATCCACTTGGCCATGAACTCGCCGATGACCGTCTCGCTGGTGGGCCGGACCACGACCGGTTCGGCCAGCTGCTTGCCGCCACCGTGGGTGACCACGGCCAGCTCGGGCGAGAAGCCCTCGACGTGCTCGGCCTCGCGCTTGAGGTAGCTCTCGGGGATGAACAGCGGAAAGTACGCGTTCTCCGCACCGGCGGCCTTGATCCGGTCGTCCATCTCGGCCTGCATGCGCTCCCAGATCGCATAACCGGCCGGTCGGATCACCATGGTCCCTCGCACCGGCCCGTTGTCGGCCAGCTTCGCCTTGGCGATCAGATCCTGGTACCAGCGAGGAAAGTCCTCAGCCCGGGGAGTAAGCACACGCGCCATGACCGCACATCCTATGCGTCCCCCCAACCCCCCGTTCTCTCCCCCGCCCACCTCACACCGTTGATCATGAGGTTGTTGGCGCTCCCTCGGCGTGTCGCAGACAACAACCTCATGATCAGCGCGGCTGTGGGAGGGGGTGGCCGCGGAGGATCAGGTGGGTGGGGGTGCGCAGGGCGTTGAGGTCTGCGCGGGGGTCGTCGGGGTAGATGGAGAGGTCGGCCAGGCCACCTTCGACCAGGCCGGGGAGGCCCAGCCAGGCCCGGGCGCCCCAGGAGGCGGCGGCGAGGACGTCCAGGGTGGACATGCCGGCCTGCTCGTGCAGCAGGAGCATTTCCTCGACGGCGAGGCCGTGGTCGATGCCACCGCCGGCGTCGGTGCCGACGTAGATCGGCACACCGGCCTCGTACGCGGCCCGCACCACCTGCGGGAAGCGGTCCCGCAGGGCGAGCATGTGCTCGGCGTACCCGGGGAACTTCGCCCGCGCCTGGTCGGCGATACCGCCAAAGGTACCGACATTGATCATCGTCGGGATCAGCGCGGTGCCCTGCCGGGCCATCAGGTCGATCAGGTCGAAACTGAGCCCGGTGCCGTGCTCGACCGAGTCCACCCCGGCGCGCACCATGATCTCCACGGCCGACTCGCTGAAGGTGTGCACGGCGGCGCGTACTCCGGCGGCATGCGCGGCGGCCACCGCGGCGGTCATCGTGTCGGCGTCCCAGGCCGGCGCCAGGTCACCGACGCCCCGGTCGATCCAGTCGCCAACCAGCTTCACCCAGCCGTTTCCGGCGGCGGCCTGTTCCGCCACGGTCGCGGCCACCTCGGCGGCGCCGACCTCCACGCCGATGTCACGCAGGTACCGCTTGGGCGGTGCGATGTGCCGCCCGGCGCGGATCAGACGGGGCAGGCCGGGCTCGTCGTCGAGTTCCGGGTACGGGAAGGGCGAGCCGGCGTCCCGGATGGCCAGCACACCCGCGTCCCGGTCAATCCGAGCCAGGGCGCGGGCCTGATCCAGCGAGGTGATCGGTGCGCCGCCCCGGGCGATGCCGATGTGGCAGTGCGCGTCCACCAGGCCGGGCAGGATGAAGCCGCCGTCGGCGATCGTCTCCGCGCCGGGCACCGGTTCGAAGGTGACCTGGTCGCCGACCAGCCACAGGTCGCGTACCTCGTCGTCGGGCAGGAGCACACCACGCACATGCAGAGCCATGCGCACAGTCCTACCCGATCACTCCCCGTCGCGGGCGAGAAGCCCCGCTCGCCGCGCGGTCAACGCGGGCAGATCCACCGACACCTTCCAGGGCCGCTCGGTGACGAAGAGGTCCTCGGTGTGGCTGGCGACCTCGTAGTCTCCCGACGGGCCGAGGGCGTACTCGGTAAGCGTCATCTTCTCGTGCAGCGGGTCGACCACCCAGTACGACCGGACCCCGGCGTGGGCGTAGACCTTGGCCTTGTCGTACAGGTCGCGGAAGGTCGAGGTGGGTGAGATGACCTCGACGGCGAGCAGCGCGTCCTCCACCGGGACGGGCGAGCGGTTCGCGTGCTCCCGGCGGATGGCGACCACGTCGGGGCGGGGTTCGTTGCGCCGGTCGATCCGCATCGACAGGTCGATGCTGACCAGGTACTCGGATGGGCAGTTGACTCTGAGCGCGAGCAGCAGTTCGACACAGAGGTCCTGATGCAGGGCGGTCGGCGACGGCACGATCAACCTTCCGTTGACCAGTTCGTACGGAAGGTCCTCCGGCAGCTCTCCGAGGTCGTCGACCGTCCATTCCGAGCGCTCGGGTGGGATGGGCAGCATGGGGGCCACGGTCATGACTCCTCCTTACCGGGGCAACATCACCCTAGGAGCTGATGACGTCACCCGCCGTCACCGACACGCTCAGCGGGGCGGCTTGCCGTCCTTGCCGAACTTGTTGAAGTCGATCTTTGGCAGCTTGAAGCCGGGCGGCAGGCCCTGACCGGCGGCCAGATCGTCGGGGTTCATGCCCGGTGGCAACTGCGGCATCCCACCCGGGAAGCCGCCCGGCAGCCCGCCCTGCACGCCTCGGGTACCGGCGCCGCTGCGCGGCCGGTTGCCGCCCTTGGTGCCCTTGCGCTTGTTCTTCGGCGACTTGGTCGCCTTGCGCCGGCCGGCGCCGGGCAGACCCATCATGCCGCCCATCTGCTTCATCATCTTCTGCGCGTCGGTGAAGCGGTTGAGCAGCTGGTTGACGTCCATCACGGTCACCCCGGAGCCGTTGGCGATCCGAGCCCGCCGGGAGCCGTTGATGATCTTCGGGTTGGTGCGCTCGGCCGGGGTCATGGAGCGGATGATCGCGGTGATCCGGTCGAAGTGCTTGTCGTCCAGCTCGGCGAGCTGGTCTTTCACCTGCCCCATGCCCGGCATCATCGCCAGCACGTTGGCGATCGGGCCCATCCGGCGTACCGCGATGAGCTGGTCGAGGAAGTCCTCCAGGGTGAACTGCTCGCCACCCACCAGCTTGGCGGTCATCTTCTCCTTCTGATCGGTGTCGAAGGCCGCCTCGGCCTGCTCGATCAGAGTGAGAACGTCGCCCATGCCGAGAATCCGGCTGGCCATCCGGTCGGGGTGGAAGACGTCGAAGTCCTCCAGCTTCTCGCCGGTGGAGGCGAACAGGATCGGCTGCCCGGTGACCTCACGCACCGACAGCGCGGCACCACCACGGGCGTCGCCGTCGAGTTTGGCGAGAACCACGCCGGTGATGCCGACCCCGTCGCGGAACGCCTCGGCCGTCCGCACCGCATCCTGACCGACCATCGCGTCGATGACGAAGATGACCTCGTCGGGGTCGACCGCGTCACGGATGTCGGCGGCCTGCTGCATCATCTCCGCGTCGACACCGAGCCGGCCGGCGGTGTCGACGATGACGACGTCCCGGGCGGCCCGGCGGGCGTGCTCGATGGAGGACTTCGCCACCTGCACCGGATTGCCGACACCGTTGCCGGGCTCTGGGGCGTACACCTCGACACCGGCGCGGCCACCGAGGACCTGGAGCTGCCCGACGGCGTTGGGGCGTTGCAGGTCGGCGGCGACCAGCAGCGGCTGGTGGCCCTGGGCCTTGAGCCAGCGGGCCAGCTTGCCGGCGAGTGTGGTCTTACCGGAGCCCTGGAGGCCGGCGAGCATGATCACGGTGGGCGGCTGCTTGGCGAACTGGAGCCGCCGTCCCTCGCCGCCCAGCACGGCGACCAGTTCCTCGTTGACGATCTTGATGATCTGCTGGGCCGGGTTGAGTGCCTGGGAGACCTCTGCGCCGCGCGCCCGCTCCTTGACGTTAGCGATGAAGCCCTTGACCACTGGCAGCGCGACGTCCGCCTCCAGCAGCGCGAGGCGGATTTCACGCGCGGTGGCGTCGATGTCGGCGTCGGTGAGACGTCCCTTGCCGCGGAGCTTGGTGAAGATCCCGGAGAGGCGGTCACTCAAGGTGTCAAACACGCGAACATCCCGTTTGTCAGTGTTCCGGCGAGCACGAACGAGGCCGGGAGAGCTGTCCGACCAACGCTAGGGTAGCCCGCCACCCACACCTGCGCTCCCGGCCGGGCGGCCCCCGCCGCCGTTCCCACCCGGCCACCTCCGGCAACCCGGCGGCGACGCGTGCGGCAACGCGCGGCGTTAGGAAGGGGCCCTTCCTATGCAGCAGGCGTTAAGAAGGTGCCCTTCCTTACACCGCGGCGAGGACGGCGGCTTCCAGGCGGGCGCGTTCGTTGGCTGGCGGCCAGCCGCCGACCAGGTAGAAGGCGTCGACCACGTCGCCGCCGAGCGTGGCGATCCGGGCCGCCCGGACCTGGGCGCCGGCCGCGTCCAGCGCACTGGTCACCCGATAGAGCAGGCCGGCGGCGTCGGCGGCGCGCAGTTCCAGCAGCACCGCGTCGGTGGCGGCGTCCCGGTGCCAGACCACCCGCGGTCGGGCCCCGGCCCCCCGTCCGGCCAGGGCCCGACCGCGCAGCCGCTGAATCACCGACACGTCGCCGCGCACCGCGCGGCGCAGGTCCGCGCTCAACGCCACCGGATCCGGGGCCAGGCCGTAGCGCGGCTGCACCCGGCACTGCACCAACGCCCGCCCGTCGACGGTCGAGGCGTCGGCGGCGAGCACCTCCAGCCGGTGCAGGGCGAGGCAGCCGGCCACCGTGGCGAGCAGGCCACGCCGGTCCGCCGCGGCCACCGCCACCCGGTCCCCGGTCAGGTGTACGACCGGCAGTGGCCCGGCCACCAGCGTCGGGTCCGGTGCCGGCGGGGCGGGGACGTCTCCCGTGTCGAGGGTGGTGCGCACCCGGGCGACCAGCTCGGCGACCAGTCGGCCCTTCCAGTCCGACCAGGCAGCCGGGCCGGTGGCGGCGGCATCGGCGCGTACCAGCGCGTAGAGCAGGTCGAGGGTGGTCGCGTCGCCTACCGACTCGGCCACCCGGGCGATGGTGACCGGGTCGGACAGATCCCGCCGGGTGGCCACCTCGGGCAGCACCAGGTGCAGCCGGACCAGCTTGCCGATCAGCGTGGCCTCGGCCGCCGGCAGGCCGATCCGGGTCGCGATGCCCTCGGCGAGCGGTGCGCCGACCACGCTGTGATCACCCGGGAGCCCCTTGCCGACGTCGTGCAGCAGCGCGCCGAGCAGTAGCAGGTCGGGGCGATCCACGTCGCGCGTGTGCCGGCTGGCCTCGGCGGCCGTCTGCACCAGGTGCCGGTCCAGGGTGAACCGGTGCACCGGGTTGTGCTGGGGCAGGCTGCGCAGGCGGGTCCACTCCGGCAACCAACCGTCGATGAGTCCGTACCGGTCGCAGGTCTCCCAGGCCGGGATGATGCCGGCACCGGCGCCCAGCAGCGTGGTCAGGGCGGCGCGGGCCTCGGCCGGCCAGGGCGTCGGCAGCGGCGGACAGTACGCGGCCAGCCACTCGCAGGTGGCTCGGGCTATCGGCAGCCCGGTGGTCGCCGCGGCGGCGGCCATCCGCAGCGAGAGGCTGGCGTCGGGGCGGGCGCCGATGGCGGTGCGGGCCAGCACCAGTTCGCCGTCGTGTTCGACCACGTCCCGGGCGACCGGTCGGCGCAGTGGCCTTCCGTCGGCACCCCGACGGCGACCGGAGCGCAGCCGGTCGGCGGCGCGGAAGGCGTCGTCCAGGGCGTGGCTGATGGTCCGGGCGTCGCCGGCGACCCGGCGCAGCAGGGTGTCACCGTCGCCGTCCTCGGCGTGCGGCGCATCCGGTCGCCGTGGCCGAGGCGGCTCGACCTCAACGCCGCCGGCAGCGGCCTGCCCCGTCGCGGCGTCCGCACCGGCGGCAGCGGCCTCCCGGGTCGCAGCAGCCGGCGGGACCTCCTCGCGGGTGGAGCCGCCGGGAGTGACCCGGCGCAGGTCGAGCAGGGCGGCGACCCCGTCGCGTTCCTGGGCGAGCAGCCGGTCGATCCGTCGGCCGACCTGCTGGTGCAATGCGTCGCGGGTGTCCAGCAGCCGCCGGTGCGCCGCGTGCACGGCGGGTCGTAGCGCGTCGGTGATCCCGGCGGCGGCGACGGCCCGCAGGATGCCCACGTCGCGCAGGCCCCCGGCCGCCTCCTTGAGGTCGCCCTCCAGGAGGTGGGCCAGTTCGCCGTGGGCGTGCCAGCGGGCGGCGGTGCTCTCCCGCAGCGGCGCGAGCTGACGGACGGCGGTGCGCCGCCAGTGGTCGGTCGCGCTGCTCACCAGCGTGTCAGCGAGTTCCGGGTCACCGGCGACGAGCCGGGCGTCAAGCAGCCCGAGAGCCACCTTCACGTCGTCCTGGGCGACCGACAGCGCCTCGGAGACAGTACGGACCGAGTGGTCCAGCCGCAGCCCGGCGTCCCAGATCGGGTACCAGAGGGCGGCAGCGAGTTCGTCGACGCCGGGCACCCCGGCGTGCACCAGCACCAGGTCGAGATCGCCGTAGGGGGCGCACTGCCGCCGGCCCAGTCCGCCGACCGCGAGCAGCGCGACACCGGACCGGGCCGGCAGCAACCGGGCCAGCCAGGCGTCGTACGCGTCGGCTCGGGCCCGACGCGCCGCCGCGCCGATCCCGGCCGGTACGCCGACGACCTCGTTGACCAGGAGTTCAGCGCTACTGGGTGGTTCCGAGGCTGTCCTGCTGGTCAACGAGGTCATCGATCTCGTCCTACAGTGCGTCCAGGCCGCGTTCGCCGGTACGGACCCGGACGACCTCCTCGACGGCAGTCACCCAGACCTTCCCGTCACCGATCTTGCCCGTCCGGGCGGCCGCCACGACGGCGTCGACGATCTTCTCGACGTCGATCTCGTCGGTGAGCACCTCCACCCGGATCTTGGGCAGGAACTCGACGGTGTACTCGGCGCCTCGGTAGACCTCGGTGTGGCCCTTCTGCCGTCCGTAGCCCTGAACCTCGCTCACCGTCAACCCGGCCACGCCCAGCGTGTGCAGAGCCTCCTTGACGGCGTCCAATTGGTGCGGCTTGATGACCGCGGTCACCAGCTTCATGTCCAAGCCCTCCATTCGCAGGTACGTTAGCCGGCGACCTTTTCGCTTACCGGTTCGGTGGGCTCGGGCTTCGGCACGGCCGAGGCACCGATGCCCGCGGCGGCGAACGCGCCACCGCCACCACCCGTGGAGCTAAACTCGTACGCGCTCTCCGCGTGCTCGGCGTTGTCGATGCCCTCGACCTCGGCATCGGCGCTGAGCCGGAAGCCGATGGTCTTCTCGATCGCGAACCCGATGACGTACGCCACCACGAACGAGTAGACCAGTACCGCGATCACACCGACCGCCTGAAGACCCAGCAACTTGATGCCGCCGCCGTAGAACAGACCGGCGTTGCCCTCACCGGCCAGCACCTCGATGGCGAGGAAGCCGATGAGCAGCGAGCCGATGATGCCGCCGACCATGTGCACGGCGACCACGTCGAGCGAGTCGTCGTACTTGAGCTTGTACTTCAGGCCGACCGCGAGCGCGCAGATCGCGCCGGCGACCAGGCCGAGGGCGATGGCGCCCAGTGGTTCCAGGAACGCACAGGCGGGGGTGATGCCGACCAGACCGGCGACCGCGCCGGAGGCCGCACCCAGGGTGGTCGGCTTGCCGTCACGGAGCCACTCGACCACGATCCAGCCGAGCACCGCGGCGGCGGTGGCGACCTGGGTGTTGATCAGCGAGACGGCGGCGGCGCCGTTGGCCGCACCGGCGGAACCGGCGTTGAAGCCGAACCAGCCGAACCACAGCAGGCCCGCGCCGAGCAGCACCATCGGCAGGTTGTGCGGCTTGAACTTGTCCTTCGGCCAGCCCACCCGCTTACCGAGGACGAGCGCCAGGGCGAGCGCGGCGGCACCGGCGTTGATGTGCACCGCCGTACCACCGGCGAAGTCGAGCACGCCGAGCTCCATGATCCAGCCGCCGCCCCAGACCCAGTGCGCGACCGGGAAGTAGACCAGGGTGGCCCACAGGCCGGCGAAGAGCAGCCACGGGCCGAACTTCGCCCGGTCGGCGATCGCGCCGCTGATCAGGGCGACGGTGATCACCGCGAACATCAACTGGAAGCCGGCGAAGAGCAGGTCGGGGATGCCGCCCTCGGTGCCACTTTCCAACATGCCGCGCAGACCGGCGGCGGAGAGATCACCGGTGATCCCGCCGATGTCCTCGCCGAATGCGATGCTGTAGCCGTAGAACACCCACAACAGGCTGACCAGGCCGATCGCTCCGAAGCTCATCATCATCATGTTGAGCACGGACTTGGACCGGGTCATGCCCCCATAGAACAGCGCCAGGCCGGGCGTCATGAGCAACACCAGCGCGGCAGAAGTCAAAATCCAGGCGGTGGCACCAGAATCTAGCTCCGGCACGCTGCCTCCTCTCGGGTTGTGTTCCCTCCCTCCCGGCACCGCGCACCATCGCCCGTACGCCGGTTGCGCGGAAGCCTGGTCGTCCGCTGTTTCGCACAGGGGCCCAGGCTGGTTTCCGGACAGTGACAGCTTGTTTCGGACGTGTGAAGAAAACCGCACACCTCGGCGCTTCGACGGAGGTGGATCGGCCGTTCGGTGCCGACCCGTCCCCCGACAGCTCAACGAAGGGCGTACTCCAGGGCGTGCCGCTCGTAATCGAGCAACCGCAGATCCCGCATCGGCCGACGCAGGTGTCCCTTGTGCACGATCCGGACGAACGCCGGCTCTCCCGCCGCGGCCATCCGGCGGATGCCCTCCACGTGGTCGACGATCCGCTTGCGGATGGTGCGGATCAACCGGTGCCGGTCACGCGGAATGAGCCCGTACGCGTCGGCGAAGAGCCGCAGCCTTCGGGGCCGGTCAGGGCGCTTCCAGCCGAGCGTGATGGAGTCCCGGTCGGAGAAGATCGGTACCCAGGTCCAGGCCGCGTACGCCACGTCGTAGATACGGGCGCCGGGCGAGGCCAGATCGAAGTCGATCAGCCCGAGCGTGCCGTCCGGCCGCCAGATCACGTTGTGCGGTGCCGCATCGTGATGACAGATGACCTCGGTGTCCGGCGGTGGCGGGCCGAACGAGCGCCACACCGCCTGCGGCGGCGGCACGAAACCGTACTGGGCGTCGTGGAACATGCGCAGCATGGTGGCGACGGTGACCAGGGCCTCGTCGGTGACCCAGTGCGGGGCCAGCGGATACTCCCCGCACTCCCCCTCCAGGTACGACAGCACCTCCCGGTTGCGCTCGTCCATGCCGAGGGCCCGGGGCGCACCGGTGAACCCGACGTACTCCAGGTGACGCAGCAGGGCGTGCACCGACGGGGTCCACGGCCCGGCGTTGCGCCGCACCGTGTCACCGACCCGCACCACGGTGCTCACGTTTCCGCCGTGCAGCGGGATCTCCTGCGAAGTCACGTACGGTCTCCCGAGGCGCTGCGACGGGTAGCTCGGATCCCGCCAGCCCGCGTACGCCCGATCGTCTCTGGTCACCCGAGGTTACGCGGTCTGACCGGTGGGCTCGGTGCCCAGCAACGCGTCGACGAACTGCGCCGGGTCGAACGGCGCCAGGTCGTCCGCGCCCTCGCCGAGGCCGACCAGCTTCACCGGGATGCCGAGCTTGCGCTGCACGGCGATGACGATGCCGCCCTTGGCGGTGCCATCGAGCTTGGTGAGCACCACGCCGGTGACGTTGACCACCTCGGTGAAGACCCGGGCCTGCTCCAGCCCGTTCTGACCGGTTGTCGCGTCGAGCACCAGCAGTGTCTCGTCGATCGGGCCGTGCTTCTCCACCACCCGCTTGACCTTGCCCAGCTCGTCCATCAGGCCGATCTTGTTCTGCAGGCGGCCGGCGGTGTCGATGAGGACGGTGTCCACGCCGGTCTCGATGCCCCGCTTGACCGCGTCGAAGGCGACGCTGGCCGGGTCGGCGCCCTCGGGACCACGGACCGTCTCGGCACCGACGCGCCCGGCCCAGGTCTGCAACTGGTCGGCGGCGGCGGCCCGGAAGGTGTCGGCGGCGCCGAGCAGCACGCTCCGGCCGTCGGCGATGAGCACCCGAGCGATCTTGCCGCAGGTGGTGGTCTTGCCCGCGCCGTTGACTCCGACCACGAGCAGCACCGCCGGTGCGCCCTCCTTCGGGGCGGTGTGCAGCGACCGGTCCAACCCCGGGTCGAGCGCGTTGACCAGCTCGGCCGCGAGCAGGGCGCGCAGTTCGGCCACCGAACGGGTGCCCAGCACCCGGGTCCGCTCCTGCAGCCGGTCGACGATGTCCCGGGTGGCGTCGACGCCCACGTCAGCGGTGATCAGGCTGTCCTCGATCTCCTCCCAGACGTCCTCGTCGAGCCGGTCGCGGCTGAGCAGGCCGAGCAGGCCCTTGCCGAAGACGTTCTGCGACCGCGACAGCCGGGACCGCAGCCGCACCAGCCGTCCGGCGGTCGGCTCGGGTACCTCGACGGTCGGCGGTGCCTCGATGACCGGCGGTTCGACCAGGACGCCGGTGGACAGATCCGACTCCGGCGCCTGCACCGGCGGACCGGCGAGGTCTTCCTCCGCCCGGGTGTCGACCTCCGTACGCGGCAGCGGCGGCTGCGGCCGTCGGCGCAGCCGCGGCACGACCAACCCGAGGCCGCCGAGGATCAGCAGACCGAGCAGGGCGAGAGCGATCAGGAGGTATTCCGTCATGCCGGAATCCTGTCAGATGCCGACGACCGCGTCTCAGCCACCGGTCCCGCCGGCCCCGGCGGTTTCCCGGGCACCCGCCGCTGCGGCAACGGTCCAGGCAGCGGCGGTAGTCTCGGCCACAGTTGGCAGTGGTGCACCAGCGGCCGGGTAGTAAAGGATGAAGTTCTCTCGTCTGGAGGTCCCCGTTATGCCCGCCGAACTGCTCATCGGCCCCCTGCTACGCCGGGTCGTCGGCACGCGGGCCACCGTGTGGGTGGAGACCACGGCACCGGCGGTGGTAACCGTCCGCGCGGGCGACGGCACCACCGGCACCGCACCCACCTTCAGCGCGTACGACCACCACTACGCGCTGGTGGTGGTCGACGGGCTCACCCCGGACAGCACCACCCGGTACGAAGTCCTGATCGACGACGAGATCGTCTGGCCCCTGCCGGAGAGTCGCTTCCCGCCCAGTGTCATCCGTACCCGGGCCGCCGACGATCGGGACCAGCCGGTCCGCCTGCTCTTCGGTTCCTGTCGGGAGACCACCCAGCACGCGACCACCCGTAAGCTGCCGCCGGACGCGCTCGACGCGTACGCCCGACGGGTGATGGCCGACCCCGACCCGGCGGCCCTGCCCGACCTGCTGGTGCTGCTCGGCGACCAGGTCTACGCCGATGAGACCTCGCCCACCGTGAAGCGGCTGCTGCGCCGTCGGCGGCGGCGTCCGGCGAACGCCCCGAGCGACCAGGTGGTCAGCTTCGACGAGTACACCAAGCTCTATCTGGAATCGTGGAGCGACCCGGAGATCCGCTGGCTCCTCTCCACCGTGCCGAGCGTGATGATCTTCGACGATCACGAGATCATCGACGACTGGAACACCTCGGCCTCCTGGCGCGCCGAGATGCGCGAACAGCCGTGGTGGGCCGAGCGGATCGCCAGCGGCCTGGCTTCCTACTGGGTCTACCAGCACCTGGGCAACCTCTCCCCGGACGAGATCGCGACCGACCCGGTCTTCGCCAAGGTCAGCGCGGCGGAGGACGCCACCGAGGTGCTGCGGGAGTTCGGTGCGCGGGTCGACACTGAGGCCGACCTGGCCCACGACACCGAGCGCTGGCGTGCGGTGCAGTACCAGTGGAGCTACGCGCTCGACCTGGGGCGCACCCGGCTGGTGATGCTCGACAACCGGTGCAGCCGGGTGCTGCTACCCGGTCGGCGGGCGATGCTGCCGCCCGGCGAGTGGGCGTGGTTCGTCGACCGCGCTCATGGCGGCTACGACCACCTGGTCGTCGGCTCCTCGCTGCCCTGGCTCCTGCCGCCGGGCATCCACCACGTCGAGGCGTGGAACGAGAAACTGGCCGACTCGCCCCGACCGTGGGTCGCCAGACTGGGCGAACACCTGCGTCGAGGTCTGGACCTGGAGCACTGGGCCGCGTTCCGCCGCTCGTTCGACGCGCTGGCGGAGCTGTTCGCCCGCATCGGCGCGGGCGCGCCGGGCACGCCCGACGACCGGAAGGGCGCCGGGCCGGCGTACCCGCCACCGGCCTCGATCAGTGTGCTCTCCGGCGACGTGCACCACTCGTACGTGGCGCGGGTCCGGTTCGCCGACGCCGGGGTGCACACTCCGGTGCACCAGCTCACCTGCTCGCCGATCCACAACCAGGTGCCGGCCGGGCTGCGCCCGTTGATGCGGCTCGGGTGGGCGCGTGGCCCGGCCGGGGCGGCCCGTGCCCTGGCCCGCACCGCCGGGGTACGCCGCCCCCTGGTGAAGTGGCGCAAGCTGGCCGGGCCCTACTTCGGCAACGCCGTGGCGACGCTCACCCACGCCGGCCGTGGGGCCGAGGTGATCATCGAGGGCACCACCGAAGACGGTCACCTGCACGAGGTCGCACGGCAACGGCTCGCGCACGGCACGTCGACGACGTAGTCGAGCCGACCGGTCCGGAATCCCGTCGCCGACTGTCGGACGTACCGGCCAGAATCCTCGAATGACGTGGACAGCACCGCAGATCGACCGAACCCCCGAGCCCTATGTCGGCGACGAACGCACCATGTTGGAAGGCTGGCTCGACTACCACCGGCAGACCCTCCTGCTGAAGTGCGCCGGACTCACCACCGAGCAGCTGCGCACCGCCAGCGTCGAGCCGTCCGGCCTCACCCTGCTCGGGCTGGTCCGGCATCTGGCGGAGGTGGAGGCCTGGTGGTTCCGGGAGAACTTCCTCGGTGAGCAGGTCGACTACCCCTACTACACGACGGAAAATCCGGACGCCGACCTCGACGTCAGCACCGCCGACGCCGAGGCGGACTTCGCCACCTACCACCGGGAGGTTGCGCTGGCCCGCGCCGCCGTCGTCGGCCGGTCGCTCGACGAGACGTTCACCGAGGTCGGTCCGAAGCGGCGGACCTTCAACCTGCGGTGGGTCTACGTCCACATGATCGAGGAGTACGCCCGGCACAACGGGCACGCCGACCTGATCCGCGAGCGCATCGACGGCGTCGTCGGCGAGTGACGCAGCGCACGGCCGGTCGGCAACGGTTCGCCGGCCGTGCCTCAACCGGCCAGTGCGGCCCGCAGGTAACGCAGGTCAGCCGGCCCGTTCCAGCGGTACGCCGACAGCCCGGCCGCCCGCGCGCCGCTGATCGCCCGGTCCTCGTCGTCGACGAAGAGCACCCGGGCCGGCGAGGTCTCCAGCGCCGCGCAGGCGGCCTGGAAGTACTCGGGCGCCGGCTTGTGCACCCCGATGACCGAGGAGTTCACCACCACATCCAACTCGTCGGTCAGGCCGAGCGCGGCCAGGTCGGCGTCGAGCAGGTCGGTCGCGTTGGTGCCGAGCCCGACCCGGACGCCGGCGGCCCTCACCTCGCGGACGAACGCCAGCACCTCCGGGTCAACCTCACCGCGATAGCGCTGCCACTGCTCCACCGCCGCGCGGGCCCGCTCGACGTCCCCCACTGACGGGGTGAGCGCTTCGGCCACGCTGGTCATCCAGTCGGCGTGACTGACCTGACCGGTGAGCACCGGTTGCAGCCGCCCCCACTGCATGGCGATCTCGCCGAGCACACCGGTGGAGAGGCCGTACTCCCGCTCGACGCTGGCGGCAACCGCCGGATCCCAGCGCCGCAGCACCCCGTCGAAGTCCACCAGGAGCGCCGTCGCGCGTTCCCGAGCCACTACCCGTTCTCCTCGCCGCGGCCCTGCCGCTCGTCGTCCCCATCGGCCCGGTTGAGCCGTTGACTGATCACCTGGGTCACCCCGCCGCGCATCGTCACACCGTAGAGCGCGTCGGCGATCTCCATGGTTCGCTTCTGGTGCGTGATGACGATGAGCTGGCTCTTCTCCCGTAGCTGAGCCAGCAGGGTGATCAGTCGGCCCAGGTTCACGTCGTCGAGGGCCGCCTCCACCTCGTCCATGATGTAGAACGGGCTGGGCCGGGCGCGGAAGATGGCCACCAGCATCGCCACCGCGGTCAGGGAACGTTCGCCGCCGGAGAGCAGCGACAGCCGCTTGATCTTCTTTCCCGGCGGGCGGGCCTCGACCTCGACGCCGGTGGTCAGCAGATCCTCCGGGTCGGTGAGGACCAACCGGCCCTCGCCACCGGGGAACAGCACGGTGAAGACCTGCTCGAACTCCCGGGCGGTGTCGGCGAAGGCGCTGGCGAAGACCTCCAGGATCCGGTCGTCGACATCCTTGACCACGGTGAGCAGGTCACGTCGGGTCGCCTTGAGATCCTCCAACTGCTCGGAGAGGAACTTGTACCGCTCCTCCAGCGCCGCGAACTCTTCCAGCGCGAGCGGGTTGACCTTCCCGAGGAGGGCCAGTTCCCGTTCCGCCTTGGCGGCCCGCTTCTCCTGTACCGGGCGTTCGTAGCGGACCGGCTCGGGCACCGCGAGGCCGTCCCGCTCGGCGGCGGCCACCTCGGCCTCGGTGGGGGGCACCAACTGCGTCGGGCCGTACTCGGCGATCAGGGTCTCGACCGTCAGGCCAAAGTCCTCGGCGGCCTTGGCCTCCAACTGCTCGATGCGCAGCCGCTGCTCGGCACGGGCCACCTCGTCGCGGTGCACCTGGCTGGTGAGCCGTTCCAGTTCCGCACCGAACCGTTTCGCGGCGGCCCGCACCTCCTGCAGCTCCGCCTCGCGGGTGGCCCGTTCGCGTGCCACCGCGTCGCGGTGCTCCTCCGCCCGGGCGATGCTCTCGGTCAGCTGGGTCAACGCCGCCCGGGCACCACCGGCCACCGCGCGGGCGATGGCGGCGCCCCGGGTCCGCGCCGCGCGGCGGGCCGCCGCCCGCTCCCGGGCCGCCCGCTCGGCACCGGCCTGGCGACGCAGTGAGTCGGCCCGTCCGGCGATGGAGGCGACCCGCTCCTCGGCGGTACGCACCGCGAGCCGGACCTCCATCTCGTTCTGCCGGGCCTGCGGCACCATGGCGGCGAGCTGGTCACGTTCTTCGGTGGAGGGTTCCGCGTCGATCGGGGTGGCCTCCGCCAGCCGCAGCCGCTCCTCCAGCTCGGCCAGGGTGGTCAGATCCTGTTCCCGGGCCGCCTCGGCACGCGAGCGGGACTCGCCGAGCCGGTCGGTTTCCGCCTTCGCCGACCGCGCGGCGGCCCCCAGTTCGGCCAGCCGCCGCGCCGCGGCGTTGCGGTGGCTCTCCGCCTCCCGCTTCGCTGCTGCGGCGTGTTGCACCGCCTCCTTGGCGGTGGCCACCTCGGCGCGTGCCTCGACCAACTGTTCCCGCAGTTCGACGCTGGTCCGCTCGGCCGCCAGCCGGCTCGCCCGGGCTTCCTCTACGGCCGCCTGCACCTCGATGTAACTGGGCGCCTTGGCGGATCCGCCGGCCGCCGCGTACGCGCCGACCACGTCACCCTCCCGGGTGACCGCACGCAGTTCGGGGTTGCCGGTGACCACCTCGGCGGCGGTGGACAGGTCGTCCACCAGAACCACGTCACGCAGGGCCCGGTGCACCGCAGGCCGGATCTGGGCGTCGCAGTCGACCAGGTCGGGTGCCCATAGGGCGCCGTCGGGCAGTTTCGGACGCAACGCGTCGGGCGTGCCGGACATGCCCGGCCCGGCCGGTGAACCGACGAGCAGCCCGGCCCGCCCGGCGTCGGAGATCTTCAGCAGACGCATCGCCTCGACGGCCTCGTCCACCCCGGTCACCGCGACCGCGTCGGCCAGCCCACCGAGCGCCGCGGCGAGCGCCGCCTCGTGACCCGGAGCCACCGTGAGCAGGCCGGCGAGGCCACCCAACAGGCCGGGCACCTGGTCGGCGCGGGCCAGCAGGGCCCCGGCGCCGTCCTTGCGCCGCAGGCCGAGAGCGAGCGCCTCCTCGCGGGCCTTCCAGGTCGCGGCGTCCTTCTCCGCCGCCCGTTCCGCGTCGGACAGGGACCGGACCGTCGCCTGGGCCTGTTCCTGGACGGCGACCGCCTCGGCGTGCCGGGCATCCAGGTCGGCGTTGTCGCGGTCGGCCTCGGTGGACTGTTCGGCGACCGCGTCCAGCTCCGCCTGGGCCCGCTCGGCACGCGCCAACGCGTCGGTGTGCGCGGCGGCGAGCCGCTCGATCTCCTCACCGGCGCTGGTGGTCCGCGCCCGAGCGGAGTTGACCTGCCCGGTCAGCCGGGCCAGGCCCTCACGCCGATCGGCGATCGCCTTCGCTGCGGCGACGAGTTCCCGCTCGGCGGCGGCGAGCTGCCGCTCCAGTTCCTGCCGGTGCTCGACCGCCTCGGCGAGTCGGACCTGGTCGTCGGTGAGCGCCGCGCGCAGTTCGTCCTCCTGCTCGCGTACCCGTTCGGCCTCGGCCTCCAGTTGCTCCGGATCCCGGCCCGGGCGCTCGTCGTCCGGCGTGGCGCTGAGGTGCCGCAACCGCTCGACCGCGAGCTGTTCGATGGAGCGGAACCGCTCCTGCAACGCGGAGAGCTTGTACCAGGTGTCCTGTGCGGCGGCCAGCAGCGGGGCGTCGGAGGCCAGCGCCTCCTCCAACTCGCCGAGGCGGGACTGCACCTCGGCGTGCTCGGCCTCGACCTGTTCGCGTCGCTGCCGCAGGGCGGTCTCGTCCGCGATCTCCTTGTCCAGCGTGGTCCGCAGGGTGGCGAGGTCGTCGGCGAGCAACCGCAGCCGGGCGTCGCGCAGGTTGGCCTGGATCACGGCGGCCCGGCGCGCCACCTCGGCCTGCCGACCGAGCGGTTTGAGCTGTCGACGCAGCTCCGCCGTGAGGTCGGTGAGCCGGTTCAGGTTGGTCTGCATCGCGTCGAGCTTGCGCAGCGCCTTTTCCTTGCGCTTGCGGTGCTTGAGGACGCCGGCCGCCTCCTCGATGAACGCCCGCCGGTCCTCCGGCTTGGCGTGCAGCATCCCGTCGAGCCGGCCCTGCCCGACGATGATGTGCATCTCCCGGCCGATGCCGGAGTCCGACAGCAGTTCCTGAATGTCGAGCAGACGGCACGAGTCACCGTTGATCTCGTATTCGCTCTCGCCGGAGCGGAACATCCGGCGGGTGATGGAGACTTCCGTGTACTCGATCGGTAGGGCACCGTCGGTGTTGTCGATGGTGAGGGTCACCTCGGCGCGGCCCAGCGGAGCCCGGCCGGCGGTGCCGGCGAAGATGACGTCCTCCATCTTGCCGCCACGCAGCGCCTTCGCGCCCTGCTCGCCGAGCACCCACGCGATGGCGTCGACGACGTTGGACTTGCCGGAGCCGTTCGGACCCACCACACAGGTGATCCCCGGCTCCAGCTTGAGCGTCGTCGCGGAGGCGAAGGACTTGAAGCCCTTCACCGTCAGACTCTTGAGATGCACCTTCTCGATCCTCGTCCGGTGGCCGCCGTACCGTCGCCCGGCTGCGCGGACCCTGGTAAACCCGCAGACTAACCCGGGACCGGGTGGAGCACGCGACGCGACCCGCCTGCCGGTCGTCGACACCGTCCGGGCCGTGCCCCCGCCCCGAACGGCCGATACCGCTCGGGTACGCACAGAGCTGCGCGCCGGCACATCGTGTCGGCGCGCTCAGTGCGATGGTGCTGTTCAGTTGTAGCGACCAGTTGGGTGCAGTCGCTCTTGTCGGCGACCAGGTGGGTCAGGTCAGCGCGGGCTCGGCCAGACGGAGCAGATCGTCCGCCTCTGCCGCAGCCGCCGCGAGCCGATCGTTCTCAGCTCGCAGCCGGGTGACCTCGAACTCAAGTGACTGAACCCTGGCACGCAGTCGGGTGACCTCGTCGAGCAGGCGCCGGTCGGGCGCCGCACCTACGTGGCCGTAGAGGGCCTTCGCCATTTTTACTCCTTGATGTGCGCTGCCGGAGAGGCCGGCCAACGCGCGCCCATGTGAACGCGACTACCATTCCCACGATTCCTGGGCATGGCCGGGCGCGACTGGCGACATCACCATATTGAGCCGACAGCCCCTGATTCGTCAAGTTCACGCAGGCCGTAGATCATCTCGGCGTCGGCCTCACCCGTCCCGGGAGGCTGCCACGAGGCGCGGACACGCTCTGTCCGGACGTCTCGACTCTACGCTCCGAAATCACCGAACACCTCACCCGGACGTACAAGCCCCTCTTAACTCTTCCTTAGCCAGATTGCTGCTGCTCAGACACACACGTAGCGTCACCCCGGCTATCAACTGACGCGTGGAGGCGACAGGCGTGCACGGCTGGAATGATCCGATCGACCCCGAACACGCCCCCCGGCGACCGGAACCGCCGACGGAGGATCCGGCCTGGTTGACCGACCGGCCGGCGCCACGGTCGTCCTATCTGTTCGGCGACGATCCGGAGGAGCCGTCCGTCGGGTGGTACCGCGACCAGCCGACCGAGCAGTGGCGATCCGACGCTCCGCGTTATCACCAGCCGACTGAGCAGTCGTACCCGACAGCAGGACAGGACTGGTACAGCACCTCCGCGTCGTCCTGGCCGGAGACCGGACGTCACCACCGCGACGAGGACGCCACCGACCTGCATACCGCTGGTTGGCCCACGCACCACGCGTCACCGCAGGGTGACCCGTACAGCTACGATGATCGGCCCAACCGGTACGCCGATCAGTCCGCCGGCTACCGCGACCGGACCGATGCGTACGCCGAACCGGTCGTCCGTTCTCCCTACGGGTCGGCACAGACCGAGTTGGCCGGCGCCGACGAGCCGGGGCTCGATCCGGCTGGCCGGGCCCGTCGGTCCCGTCGGCGGTCGCGTCCCCTGGTGATGGGTGGCGCCGCCGCGGCGGCCACCCTCGTGGTGAGCATCGGAGTCGCGGCGCTCGCGTTGCCCGGCGACGACACCCCCGCCGACACCACGGCCGGCGAGGCACCGATCGCCAGCGCGCCGGCCGCCCCGGAGGAGGACCAGGCGCTGTCGCTGGACCTGCCCGAGAGCCTGAGTCCGAGCCCCAGCGCCAGCGCCAGCGCCTCCCCCAGTGCCGCCACCGCGTCGCCGTCCCCGAGCCGGGCCGCCCGAACCAAGCCCGCACCCTCGCGCAGCACGGCGCCTTCCCGGCTCAATGCCGACCGCCAGGGCAGCCCGAGCCGCGGTGCCTCGGCCAGCCCGTCCTCCTCCGGCGGCGGCGTCGCCTCCGAAGCGGCCGAGGTGGTCGCGCTGGCCAACGCCGAGCGGGCGAAGGCCGGCTGCGGTGCGCTGAGCATCGACGACAAGCTGATGACTGCAGCCCAGCGGCACAGCCAGGACCAGGCCGACCACCAGAACATGTCGCACACCGGCAGCGACGGCAGCGATCCCGGTGACCGGATCGACCGGGTCAACTACTCCTGGCGCACCTACGGCGAGAACGTCGCCTGGAACCAGCGCACGCCGGCGGCCGTCATGGACGCCTGGATGAACAGCCCCGGGCACCGGCAGAACATCCTCAACTGTGCCTTCACCGAGATCGGCGTCGGCGTGGCGAGCAGCAACGGACCGTACTGGACGCAGGTCTTCGCCGCACCGCGCTGAGTGCGAGTCCTTGTCGGGTCCGTGCTCGTTTGACCGGGTGGGGTACGTCGAGACCCGGCGTACCGGCTCGGGCGGCCCGATGCCGCCCCGCGACCTGCGGAGCTGGCGATGCGGAGCGGCCTGGGCGGGCGACCGGCGCGGTGGATGCACCGCCGGGCGCTGCCTGCCGGCCTGACGTTCACGCTGCTGGTCACGGTGGCGGCCTGCCGGCCGGAGCTGACGCCGCCCGGAGCACCGATTAGTTGGCCCACCGCCTCGGCGCGACACTGGCAGTGGCAGTGGCAGCTGGACGGGGTGCTCGATCCGGAGGTCGAGGCGGAGGTGTTCGTCCTCGACCCGGTCGACACCACCGCCGCAGAGACCGCGGAGCTACGCTCCCGGAGCCGCCGGCTGGTCTGCCAGGTGCACATCGGCTCGGTGCAGCCGACGGATCCCGACGCCAGCCGCTATCCAGCGCAGGTACGCGGTGCCCCAGCGGCCCGCACCGGCCGCGTCTGGTTGGACGTACGCCAATGGGAGGTCCTGCGCCCGGTGCTCGCCGACCGGTTCCGGCTCTGCCGTGGGAAGGGGTTCGGCGCGGTGCTCTTCGCCGACGCCGACGGCTACGACAAGCGTTCCGGCTTTCCGCTGGACTTCGACCACCAGTTGACGTTCAACCGTCGGGTCGCCGAGCTGGCCCGCTCGCTCGATCTCTCCCCCGGCCTGCTGGGCGATCTGGCGCAGGTCGCCGCGCTGGCACCGGACTTCGACTTCGCCGTCAACGAGGAGTGCGTACGGCTGGGCCAGTGCGACAAGTTGCTGCCCTTCACCGACGCCGGCAAGCCGGTGTTCCACGTCGAGTACTCCGGTGCCACCACCGACTTCTGCGTGACCAGCGTCGGCTACGGCTTCGCCTCCATCCGCAAGAACCGCACCCTGGACGCCTGGCGCCTACCCTGCTCTTCTCCTTGATGTCGGGCGGGGCACGCTTCGGGGGCGGGGCTGGCACCGGGGGCAGCTGTACGACGAGCGGTTCATGAACGCCTCACGGCGGATCGGCGCGCCGCAGCGACGGCAGGGCTGCCCCTCCCGTCCGTACGCGTTCAACGACCGGTCGAAGTAGCCGCTCTCGCCGTTGACGTTGACGTAGAGGGCGTCGAAGCTGGTGCCGCCCGCGATGATCGCCTCGCCGAGGACGTCCCGCACGTGCGCGAGCAGTCGCTGGGCGGCCGGGCCGGTCAGCGCGTCGGTGGACCGGGTGCCGTGCAACCCTGCCCGCCACAGCGCCTCGTCGGCGTAGATGTTTCCCACGCCGGAGATCAGGCTCTGGTCGAGCAGCGCCCGCTTGACCTCGGTACGCCGGCGGCGCAGCGCGGCCACGAACTCCGCGTCGGAGAACTCCGGATCCAGCGGGTCACGGGCGATGTGGGCGATCTCCGCCGGCAGGGTGCCCCCACCCTCGCTGACCGACAGCCCACCGAACGTGCGCTGATCGACGAAGCGCAGCTCAGGACCGCCGTCGTCGAAACGGAACCGGACCCGCAGGTGTGTCTCGTCGGGCGCGTCCGCCGGTTGCAACAGCAGTTGCCCGGACATCCCGAGATGCCCGACGACGGCATCACCGCTGTCCAGCGGGAGCCAGAGGTACTTGCCGCGCCGCCGCACGTCGAGCACCTTCCGACCGGCCAGCACGTCCGCGAAGTGGGCCCCACCGGGTACGTGCCGACGGACCGCCCGGGGGTGGCGCACCTCCACCGACAGGATCCGGCGGCCGGTGACCCAGCGGGACAGCCCCTGCCGGACGGTTTCCACCTCCGGCAGCTCAGGCATGGTGTGCCTGGGCTTCGACCTCGCCCACCAGGTTCCGCTCGTCGCCGACCAGCGCGTCCGACTGCTCCTCCGCCGAGCCGTCGACGGTCGACTCGGCCTGCTCGGTGAGGGTCCGCCACGCCGACTCCGCCGCCCGCTGCTCGGCCTCCTTCTTGCTCCGCCCGTCGGCGCCGCCGTAGCGGTTGCCGGCGACCACCACCCACGCGGTGAACGTCTTCAGGTGGTCCGGCCCGGTCCCCTCGATCCGGTATTCCGGAACGCCGAGGCCGAGCGCGGCGGTCAGTTCCTGGAGGCTGGTCTTCCAGTCCAGTGCGGCGCCCCGGCCGGCGGACTCGGCCATCAGCGGGTCGAACAGTCGGTGGATGACGATGGCGGCGGTGTCCAGCCCGTACTGGAGGTAGATCGCGCCGAGCAGCGCTTCCAGGGTGTCCGCGAGGATGCTGGCCTTGTCCCGACCGCCGGTGGTCTCCTCGCCCTTGCCGAGCAGCAGGTAGGGGCCGAGCCCGTCGGGGCCCAGGCCGCGTGCCACGTCGGCGAGCGCACGCATGTTGACCACGCTGGCCCGTAGCTTCGCGAGCTGGCCTTCCGGCAGGTCGGGATGGTTCTGGAAGAGCGCGGTCGTGATCACCACGCCCAGCACCGAGTCACCGAGAAACTCCAGTCGCTCGTTGGTGGGCAGACCGCCGTTCTCGTACGCGTACGAGCGGTGGGTGAGCGCGCGTTCCAGCAGTTCCGGATCCAGTGATATGCCGAAGGCGGCCTCCAAGTGGCCGATTGCGGGCCGCCGGCGCTTGTCGTTGCTCATGTGCGTACCTCGGTGTCGGTCGTGCGATCGGTGCGGTCCCCGGCGAGCAGCGCGGCCACCCGCGCGGTGGCGTCGCGCCGCCAGAGGTGAGCGGCCAGGGCGATGCCGGAGGCGATGTCCTCGGCGCGGGCTGCGCCGTGGCAGACGACGACGGTGCCGGCCACTCCGAGCAGCGCCGCCGCCCGGGGCGCGCCACCACCGGGCGGGGTTCCACCGGCCATGGCGTACGCGCCTTCGACGGCTTTGAGCAGCACGTTACCGGTGAACCCGTCGGTGACCACCACATCGGCGCGCGTGCCGAGACAGACGTCGTACCCCTCGACGAGCCCGACGTAGCGAGCGTCGCCGGGCAGCGTCGCCGCGCTGAGTATGGGGTCGGTGAGTCGACGGGTCCGGTCGCCCTTGCCGGTTTCGGTGCCGACCGAGAGCAACCCCACCCGGGGTGCGGTGACGCCGTGGGCGACCGAGGCGTAGGCGGCACCGAGCGCGGCGTGTCGCGCGAGGGTCGCCGGGGTCGGCTCCAGCGAGCCACCGACGTCGAGCAGGACGACGATGCCGGAGACGCCGGGCAACGCGGCGGCGAGGGCCGGGTGTCGCACGTCGGGCCAGCGTCCGAGCCCGAGGGCGGCGGCGGTGACGGTCGCGCCGGTGGAGCCGGCGGAGACCAGCGCGTCGGCGTACCCGGCCCGGACGGCTGCCGTGGCTGCCCGGACGGTGGTCTCGGCGCGGGCCGCGCTGGGGTCGTCGGCCATGTCGACGACGGCGTGCGTCGGCCGGACCGTGATCCGGTCCCGTTGTGCCGGGTCCAGGGCGTCGATCAACGCGCCGGCGGCCCTGGTCGGCCCGACGAGTAGCAGGTGCAGGTCCGGGTCGTCGCACACCGCCCGCAGAGCGCCGTCCACCACGACGGCGGGAGCGTCGTCCCCGCCGAGGAGGTCAACGGCGATCCGTGCGACGTCCGACTCCGTCTCGACGCCGGCCGGCCTGGGCCGGCCGGCGTCGGCCGGAGTTGCGGGCGACCGCCGGGGTGAGTGCGTCGCCCGACCTGCGGTCGGAGACGTCACGCGCCGTCCGGGTCAGACCTCAAGGACCTGACGGCCGTTGTAGGTGCCGCAGACCGAGCAGGCGGCGTGCGGCAGCTTCGCGGACTTGCACTGCGGGCAGGCGACGGTCGCGACCGCCGCGGCCTTCCAGTTCGCCCGGCGGGACCGGGTGTTGCTGCGCGACATCTTGCGCTTGGGGACGGCCACGGTTCTTACTCCTCTGTACGGGTCAGTTGCGACAGGCCCGCCCAACGCGGGTCGATCTGCTGGTGGCTGTGATCGGCCGGCAGATCGTCCCGGTGCACCCCGCAGTCGGGGCACAGACCTGGGCAGTCCTGGCGGCAGAGCGGGTTGTTCGGCAGCGCGAGCACCACCGCGTCCCGCAACGCCGGTTCCAGGTCGATCAGGTCGCCCTGCATTCGACCTACCTCGTCGGACTCGGTGGTGGCGTCCGTGGTGCTGTTCTCGTACGCGTACAGCTCCTGGATCGTCACCGTCACCGAGTCGTTGATCTCGCGCAGACAGCGACCGCACTCGCCCTGGATCGGACCGCTGACGGTCCCCGAGACGAGCACGCCCTCGGACACCGACTCCATCCGCAGATCGAGGTCGAGGTCCGCGCCCTCCGGCACGCCGATCAACTCCACGCCGAGGTCAGACGGTGCCGGGACCACCCGTTCGACGGTACGCAAAACACCAGGTCGGCGCGGCAGCTCCCTCGTGTCGAGGACCAGCGGCGACCTGGGGTCGAGTGAAGTGGGTGAGTTCTTGGGCATAGTTAGACTCCGGCCGGTGAGAGGCCGACAAACGAGGTTACCCGGACGGACGCCCCAGCGTCGAACCGGGGGTGACCAGCCGTCCCGGCCCGCCGGGAGCATCGGACGATCCCGTCGGCGACGGACAGTCCGGTCGGCAGCGGACGTTCCGTCCCATCGGAACCGGCGGGATCAGAAGGGCAGCGGTCGCTCCGCCTCGTCACCGGCGAAGGTGCCGATCTCCCGCAGCGCGTGCATCTTGTCCCGGCCGCGCTCTATCGAGGCCAACGCCCGGGTCAGGAACTGCTCGAAATTGGCCAGCGCGGTGTCGACGTAGTCGTCGACCTCCTCGCGCAGCCGCTGCGCCTCCGCCCGCGCCTCGGCGATGATCCGGGCGCCCTCGTGCTCGGCGGAAACGGTGATCTCGTTCACCGAGACCAGCCGGGCGTGTTCCGCCTCGCCCTCGCTGATGATGCGGTCCGCCTCCCGCTTGCCGGCCTCCATGATCTTGTCCCGCTCCTCCAGCAGAGCGGCGGCGCGGCGCAGGTCGGCGGGGAGTTCGGCGCGCAGTTCGTCGAGAGCCCCGATCATCTCGCCCCGGTCGACCATGCAGTTGTTGCGCGACATCGGCACAGAGCGCGCCTGCTCCACGATGGCGATCAGTTCGTCGATGCGGTCGAGCGGGTCCACCGGTACCTCACTCCTGTCGTTCGTCGGGCCGACCTACATCATGCGGGCTGCGGCCAGTTTCCCGCTTCACCCAATGATGTCGTCCCGCGCCCCTCCACGCCCCGGCCCGCTCCCCGGGCGTGTCGGCTCAGGCCGGCGGAGGAGCCAGCCGAGCCTTCAGCGCCTCACGGACCACGTCCGGTACGTGCGGCGTGACGTCACCGCCCCACTTGGCCACGTCCTTGACCAAGCTGGACGAGAGGAAGGAGTAGAGCGGATTGGTGGGCATGAACAGCGTCTCGACTCCGGCGAGGCCGATGTTCATCTGGGCCATCTGCAACTCGTAGTCGAAGTCACTGACCGCCCGCAGACCCTTGATGAGCACGGTCGCCCGCTGCGCCCGGCAGAAGTCCACCAGCAGGCCCCGGAAGGACTCCACCCGCACGTTGCCGTAGGAAACGGTCACCTCGCGGAGCATCTCGATGCGCTCCTCGACAGTGAACAGGCCACTCTTCGACTGGTTGACCAGTACGCCGACGATCACCTCGTCGAACAGCCGGCTGGCGCGGCCGACGATGTCGAGGTGACCGTTGGTGACCGGGTCGAACGAGCCGGGACACACCGCACGTCTCATGATCGGCGACCGTACCAAAGGGTGGTCTCGCCGTACCGACGACTGCGCTGGCCAGTGATGCCTTCCACCCACTCGACCGGTCCGCTACGGCTGGATCGCTCCACCACCACCAACGCCTCCGGCGCCAGCCACCCCCGGTCCAGCAGAGCGGCGAGCATCGCCTGGATGCCGTCGTCGGGCAGCGCGTACGGCGGATCGGCGAAGACGACGTCGTACGGGTCGCCCTCCGCCCCGGCGGCCAGCACGGTGGCGACCTTGCCGGTGACCAGTCGGGCCGAGGAGCCGACTCGCAGCGCCGTCAGGTTCTCCCGGATCACCCGGGCGGCACGCGGATCGGACTCGACCAGCAGCGCGTGCGCGGCGCCCCGCGACAGCGCTTCCAGGCCGACCGCGCCCGAGCCCGCGTAGAGGTCGGCGAAACGGGCACCGTCGAGATCGACCTCCGCCTCCACCGCGCTGAACAACGCCTCGCGTACCCGATCGGAGGTGGGCCGGGTGCCGGCACCGGACGGGGCGGTGAGCCGCCGACCACCGAGGCTGCCGGCGACGATGCGGGTCATCGCTCGCTCCTGCTCATGTCCTCGACGCTACGCGACGCCCGCCCGGCCGCCGGGCACCTCACACGTGATCTCTCCGCACCCGGCCGAAGACCTTCCGTAGATGGGAGATCACGAATTTGCAACATCATTCTTATGTTCTGCTGAAGGCTATGGCGCACATGGCCCCATCGCTAATGTCTGCCGGGTGTCGGGGCGGATCGGCCTGTCCGTCACCGACGATGCTTCCGGTTCCCCCACTCAGGAGTACACGTGAACCGTCCGAACTTCCGGCGTATCGCGGCAGCCGCCGCCGGTGCGCTGATCGGCCTCGCGGGCGTCGCCGCCGTCGCCGCCCCGGCCAGTGCTCACCACCCCATCATCAAAGGTGTCGGCTGCAAGCTGAAGGACGGCACCGTGAAGGTCGAATGGACCGTCACGAACAGCGAGCGGCACTGGGTTGCCACGGTGGACGCCGTGCACACGCCGTCCAGGACCCCGATCACCAACATCGTCGTCGGCGCCGCCCTGCCGAAGGCGGGCGAGGGCTCGCTGGTCGGCGAGCAGATCGTGCCGCGCGGCCAGGCTGCCCACCTGACGGTGCGGGCGGTCTGGAAGAAGGACCGGCACACGGTCACCAACACCCAGACCGGCAAGGCCCGGTACATCGGCAAGTGCGCGCAGCCCGAGCCGACGCCCACCCCCACGGACAGCCCGGAGCCGACCGAGAGCCCCGAGCCGACCGAGAGCCCGGAACCGACCGAGAGCCCGGAACCCACGGACAGCCCGGAGCCGACCGAGAGCCCCGAGCCCACCGACAGCCCGGAACCCACGGACAGCCCGGAGCCGACCCCGACGCCGACGGACGAGCCGGTGGTGCCGGAGCCGGGTGAGCCGACCTTCGAGCTCACCGAGACCTGCGACGAGCTGACCTTCCTGATCAACAACCCGGCCGACGGCGTTCCGTTCTCGATCACTCTGACCTCGGAGAAGGGCACGACCAAGACGCTGGAAGCGGTCCCGGGCGAGACCACCTCGGTCACCTTCGACGCGTACCCCGGCCTGGTCGTCACGCCGAGCTTCGAGGACGAGGACGGCACCGTCGAGGGCGAGCCGGTGGCCTGGGAGCAGCCCGAGGGCTGCGCCAGCGGTGGCGGGGGCGGCGGTCTGCCGGTCACCGGCGCCGCCACCGGTGGCATCATCGCCGGCGCCGCCGTGCTGCTGGCCGCTGGAGCGGCGCTGTTCGTGGTGGCCCGCCGACGTCGGGTGCGCTTCACCGCCTGACCCTGCTGACCCGAACCTGATCCGAGGGCGCGTCGACCACCAGGTCGACGCGCCCTCGGGCGTTACCGGCCCGAAACGCCGCCGCCCACCGCCCGGGCTCACTCCCGACCACATCGTCCGTCACGTACCGTCCAAAGCGGACATCGGTGCGAAAAGCTGCCGCGCGGTCACCGCTCGTGTATCGGTGATCTCAAATCAATAACATCATGCTTAAGCCTGGCTGAGGACTGTTCCGTTTCTCACGATCTCGCTAGGGTCTGCCCGGTGCCGGCGTCATCGCCGCCGGTCATCGGCACGGCAGACACCCTTCAGGCGCGGCATCGTGCCGCCAGCGCCGTCCGTCCCGCCCGCGCCGACCCTGACGCTCTTCTTCACCCCGGGAGTACGCGTGATCCGACCCAAGCTGTCGCTGCGGCGACCGCTGGCTGTCCTGGCAGCCGCCCTCATCGGCATGACCGGAGCAGCGGTGGCGGCAACCCCGGCCGCCGCCCACCACACCACCATCACCGCCACCGCTCTCTGTGACCAGCTCAGTGGTGAACGTGTGATCACGTGGAAGGTGGTCAACAGCGAACGTAGGACCGCCGCCACCATCAAGAAGGTGACCGCCGAGCCCTCGACCCCCGTCCAGGTGCTCGTGCCGGGTGCCGAGCCCGTCGACCTTCAGGGTGTGGCGATCCCCCGGGGCGGCTCTGTCGAGGCCGTCCAACGAGTGCCGGGTGCCACCACGAGCGCCAAGCTCATCGTCGAGGGCCGCTGGGACAACAAGCGGGAGAAGACGAACGAGGGCACCATCAACCTCGCCACCGACGCCGCGTGCAACCCGGCACCGAAGTGCGTCGACGCCAGCCAGGCGAAGTACAGCCACACCTTCGACGGCCCGAAGGGCACGGCGACCGTCAAGCTGGAGGGTGACCTGCCGCTGTGCGGCGACGAGAAGCAGTACTTCACCCTGGTGTCGTACTTCGCGCCGCGCCCGCAGTTCGCCACCCCGCAGTACGTCTACGGTGAGCCGGACAGCGACTTCCTCGGCGCCGGCCAGAACGAGATCGAGCTGAACATCGGTGTGCCGGACTGCCACACGCAGGTCGACCTGATCTGGGGCGGCGTCGACGAGATCATCGACCCGCTGGTCGAGGACGGCCCGCGCTACGGCTCCAAGAAGCTGGGCGACAAGGGCGCTCCCGGCAACCGTTCGTCCGGCCCGCAGGGCTGGTACAACGGCGGCAGCAAGAACTGCACCACCCCGGCGTCCACCTTCGCTTCCTCCTGCGACGGCACGGTGACCGTCTCGCTGAGCAACGACGGCAAGATCTCGAAGTACCCGGTCGAGTTCGAGGTCCGGGGCGAGAACGGCTGGTCCAAGAAGGTCACCGTCGAGCCCGGCAAGGCCGACAACGAGACCGTGGTGCCCGCCGAGAACGCTGGCAAGATCGAGGTGTTGGTCGACGGCAAGGTCATCGAGAACGGCACCTACTCCTGGGAGCGTCCCGAGGACTGCCCGCTGCCGACGGTGACCACCGACGCGGACTGCGAGACCTTCGGGCTGACCGCGTCGAACCCGGAGGGTGGCATGCCGGTCAAGGTGGAGTTCACCTACGGCGACAAGACCGAGACCCGTACCGTCGCACCGGGCTCGTCGGAGAAGGTCAGCTTCCCGGCCGGTGACGACGAGGCGGCCCTGGTCGTCCTGCCGGAGCTTGGTCTGGAGCTTGAGGTCGTCTACGCGCCCGAGGGCTGCGGCGGCGGTGGCGGCGGCGAGGAGCCCCCGGGCCTGCCGGTGACCGGTGCCGCGGCCGGTGGCATCGCCGCCGGCGCGATCGCCCTGCTGGCGCTGGGCGCGGTGCTGTTCGTGATGGCGCGGCGGCGGCGGGTCCACTTCACCGCCTGAGCCGAGCTGAGCTGAACGGGTCCGCCCCGGTCACCCCTTTCCACGGGTGACCGGGGCGGTTCGCATCCCGGCTCCGGCGGTCGCCGCCGGTCAGCCCTTTTCGAGGTACTCGGCGCGGTCGGCGTCGACCAGCGCGGCCACCGAGGCGGCGAGCGCCGGATGCCGGGCCAGGTCCGGATCCTCGTCGACCAACGCGATCGCCTCCGCCCGCGCGTCGCGGATCAGGTCCGCGTCACGCAGCAAGGACAGCAGGCGCAGGTGCGAACGGCGACCGGACTGGGCCGCACCCAGCACGTCCCCCTCCCGCCGCTGCTCCAGATCCAACTCGGCGAGCTTGAAACCGTCCGTCGTGGAGGCCACCGCGTCCAGCCGCTCCCGTGCTGCGGTGCCCTCGGTCGCCTCGGTCACCAGCAGGCAGAGCCCGGGGGCGCTGCCTCGGCCCACCCGACCCCGCAACTGGTGCAGCTGCGAAACGCCGAACCGGTCGGCGTCCAACACCACCATCATCGTCGCGTTGGGCACGTCCACGCCCACCTCGACCACCGTGGTGGCCACCAGCACGTCCAGGTGACCAGCGGCGAAGGACCGCATCACCGCGTCCTTCTCGTCGGCCGGCAACCGGCCGTGCAGGACACCGATCCGCAGACCGTTCAGCGGTCCGTCGGCCAGCAACGGCGCCACATCGGTCACCGCGAGCGGCGGCCGGCGGCCGTTGTCGTCGACCGCTGGCGGCTCCTCGTCGGCACCGGAGGTGTCCTCCCCGATCCGTGGGCAGACCACGTACGCCTGGTGACCGGCGTTGACCTCCTCACGCAGTCGACGCCAGGCGCGATCGAGGAAGGCCGGTTTCTCGGCGGCCGGCACCACGTGCGAGGCGATCGGTGAACGACCACGCGGCAGCTGAGACAGAGTGGAGATCTCCAGGTCGCCGTAGACCGTCATGGCCACCGTACGAGGGATGGGGGTCGCGGTCATCACCAGTACGTGCGGCGGCTGCTCCGCCTTGGCCCGCAACGCGTCCCGCTGCTCGACCCCGAACCGGTGCTGCTCGTCGACCACGACCAGACCGAGGTCGGCGAAGTCGACCCCCTCGTAGAGCAGGGCATGGGTGCCGAGCACGATGCCGGCCGCGCCGCTGGCGACCTCGGCCAACGCCCGACGGCGAGCCGCCGCGCCCAGCGAACCGGTCACCAGCTCCACCCGGGTGGCGTGTTCGGCGGCACCCAGCTCACCGGCCTGCGCGAGCGGGCCGAGCAGGTCGAGCATGCCCCGGTGATGCTGGGCGGCGAGCACCTCGGTCGGGGCCAGCAGCGCGGCCTGCCCACCCGCGTCGACCACCTGGAGCATCGCCCGCAGCGCCACCACGGTCTTGCCGGAGCCAACCTCGCCCTGCAGCAGGCGGTGCATCGGATGACCGGTGGCGAGGTCGGCGGCGATCTCGACACCGACCTCGCGCTGGCCGGCGGTCAGCTCGTACGGCAGCCGGGCGTCGAACGCGTCGAGCAGACCACCGGAGCGCCCGGGCCGGCGACGCGCGGGCGACGCGGCGGCGGCACGCTTGCGGCGGACCAGGGTCACCTGCACCGCGAACGCCTCGTCCCACTTCAGTCGCCGACGGGCCCGGTAGAGCTCCTCCCGGCTGGACGGCCGATGGATCTCCCGTAGGGCGGTGCCCAGGCCGACCAGGTTCCGGCTGGCCCGCACCGTCGCCGGCAACGGATCCTCCGGCGGCGCCACCGTGTCCAGCACCACCCGTACGCAGCGGGCGATCACCCAGGTGGGCACCGCCGCGGCGGCCGGGTAGACCGGGATGAGCGCCCCCGCGAACTCCTCGATCTGCTCGCTGGCCGCAGCCTCGGTGTCGGTCTGCTCGCCCAACAGGACGTATTCCGGTCCGTTGAGCTGCCGCCTGCCCCGGAACTCGGTGACCTTTCCGGCGAACAGCCCCCACCGGCCGGGCCGCAGTTCCCGCTCGCGCCACGCCTGGTTACCGAAGAAGGTGAGGGTGAGACTGCCCCCGGAGCCGTCGCCGACGGTCACCTCCAACAGGTTTCCCCGGCGCTGACGCATCGGGCGTACGGCGGTGCGCTGCACCTGGGCCAGCACGGTGACCTGTTCACCGACGTCCAACGAGCGGATGTCGGTGTGCTCGCCGCGCTCGTCGTAGCGACGGGGGAAGTGGTAGATGAGGTCACCGGCGGTGTGCAGGTCGAGGTGGCCGGCCAGCGCCTTGGCGGTCTTCTCACCGACCAGCTTCTTCAGCGGAGTGTCCAGGTCGGACGGCTCGACCGTCATTCGACACCGACCAGCAGGGGATGGTGCGGTTGCCCACCCGGGTACGCCTGCACCTCGACGAAGGGCCACCGGGCCGCGATGTGCGCACGCACCGCGTCGACCAACCCGTCGGGCGCGTCGGCGCCGACGAGCAGGGTGACCAGCTCACCGCCACCGCCGAGCATCCGGTCGACCAGTGCGACACAGGTTTCCACCAGGTCGGCGCCGATCAGGTTCACCTCACCCTCGACCAGGGCGAGCACGTCGCCGGCACGGCACGGACCGGCGACGGTCAGCGCCTCGCGGCCGGCCCGGCACACCTCGGCGTAGCGGCAGGCGCCCGCCGCCTCGGCCATCGCGATCACGTCGTCGGCGAACCGCCGCCGCGGGTCGCGTACGGCCAGCGCCGCCAGCGCCTGCACCGGTGAACGGGTTGGCACCACGGCGACCTCCACCCCCAGCCGGTGCGCCTCCTCGACGACCTGGTTCGCCACCGCCTGCGCGTCCGGGTCGTTGGGCAGCACCACCACGCGAGCCGCGCCGGTGGCGTGTACCGCGTCCAGCAGTTGCCCGACCGAGGGGTTGCCGGGCACCACCACCGCCCCCTCGGCGGCGAGCAACTCGGCGATCCCGGCACCGGCGGCCACCACCACGGCGGCACGTCCGTCGGACAATCGGGGCGACACGGGCGCCGGTTGGTCGGCGAAGCGGGTCACCGCGATCTGGTACGGGCGGCCGGCCTCCACGCCCGCCTCGATCGCTGCGCCGACGTCGTTGACGTGCACGTGAACCTGCCAGGTGCCGGCGTCGCCGACCACCACCAGGGAGTCGCCGATCGCGGCCAGTGACTCCCGCATCCGCTCCACCGCCGCCGCGTCGGCGTCGAGCAGGAACTGCACCTCGTAGGCGTACTCCGCCGAGCCGGTCTCGCGGGCGACGGTGACCGGCGGTCGCACCGGGGGAAGGCTGGGCGCCGGCCGCTCCGGGCTCTCCCCCGTGACCACCTCGACCAGGGCGTCCAACAGCAGGCACAGCCCTTGGCCACCGGCGTCGACGACCCCCGCCCGGGCCAGCGCCGGCAACTGCTCGGGGGTGCGGGCCAACGCGCCGGCGGCGGCGTTCGCCGCCGCCCGGGCCACCACGTACAGCTCGTCGCTGCCGGCCTGTTCGGCCCCGCCGGCGGCGGCCGAGACCACGGAGAGCAGGGTGCCCTCCACCGGACGGACGACCGCCGTGTACGCCGCGTCGGTCGCCTCCCGCAGGGCCACGGCCAATTCCCGGCCGTGCACCTGCGGGGTGGCGGCCAGGGCGTCGGCGAGGCCGCGCAGGATCTGCGACAGGATCACCCCGGAGTTGCCCCGCGCGCCGAGCAGGGCACCCCGGGCCATCAGGCGCAACGCGTGCCCGTGCGCGGTGGAGATGCCGTCGGCGTGGGTGTCCAGATCCATCGCGAGCGCCTGCTGGGCGGAGGTGAGGGTGAGCACCAGGTTGGTGCCGGTGTCACCGTCGGGCACCGGGTAGACGTTCAGCTCGTCGATCTCACCCTGGTGCCGCTTGAGCGCGGCCAGTCCGCTGGCGCACCAGCGGCGCACAGCGGCGGCGTCGAGGGTGTCCAGCACGGTGGCAGCCTACTGGCGTACGCTGACACTTGCCCGGCACCGGCGGTCCCGCGTCGTCCGGTTTCCGCGCGGGCACCCGCTCTGCCCGCCTCTGTCGGTGGGCCTACCGACGGCCGTGGCGGTGCTCGAGCCCGGTTGGGCGGACGGTTCCCCGATCGGGTACCCTGGCCAGGTTGCCCGGGCTGCGCCTGGCGGCGACTTCATGAACGTTTCAATCCCAGGAGTATCCCGTGGCTAGCGTGTGTGACGTCTGTGGCAAGGGGCCGGGCTTCGGCCACAACGTGTCCCACTCGCACCGGCGGACCAACCGCCGCTGGAACCCGAACATCCAGTCGGTGCGCACCCCCGCCGGTGGTGGCACGACCAAGAAGCTGAAGGTCTGCACGTCCTGCATCAAGGCAGGCAAGGTCGCCCGCGCCTGACGCGGTAACAACAGACCTCACGACCGTCATCACCGGCGGGCCCAGCGGGCCCGCCGGTGTCGTCGTGTCCGCAGCGTGTGTGCTGCTCAGAGGGTACGGCCGAACGACAGGCAGCCGGGCTCGTCGGCGTAGAAGCCGAAGTTGGGGATCCGCTCGTAGCCGGCCGCCTTGTACAGCGCGATCGCCTCGGGCTGCCGATCGCCACACTCCAGGATGAGCCGCCGGCGGCCGTGCTCACGAGCCGAGCGCTCGATGGCCGCCAGCAGCGTGCGCGCCACGCCCCGCCCCCGGACCTCCGGTGCGGTGTACATCCGCTTCAACTCGGCGGTCGCCTCGCCGTGGCTGCGCCAGCCGCCACACCCGACCGCCTGCCCGTCGATCTGGGCGACCAGGAAAGCCCCGGCCGGTGGTACGAACTCGTGCGCGTCGACCGGCGTCGCGTCACCGCTGCCGCCGTAGCGGGCCGCCAGGTCGGCCAGGGTCGCGGTGATCAACCGCTGGGCGACCGGCGAGTCGAACGGCACCTGCTGGATCTGGATCTCGTGCACCTGTGCAGGGTACGACCCGATCGACGGGGCACCGTCGGGCGGCCGGTGGTCAGCGGAAATGGTCCCAGCCCGGTGGGCCGTCGAACGGGCGGCCATCCACCGTCACACCGGAACCCTCGGTGACCCGGCCGATCGCCCGCCAACCCGGCGGCAGGGCCGTCGCCGGGGGAAATGTCGCGGCCAACGCGTGATCGTCGCCACCGGCCAACAGCCAGGCGTACGGGTCGACGCCGAGCGCCTGCGCGGCGTCACGCATCTGCGGTGGCACCTCGAAGGCGTCCCGGGCGATGTCGACGGCCACGCCGCTGGCCTTCGCCACGTGCCCGAGGTCGGCGAGCAACCCGTCCGAAACGTCGATCATGGCGGTGGCGCCGAGCCGGGCGGCCTGCGGTCCGGCCGCATACGGCGCCTCCGGCCGCCGGTACGCCTCGACCAGCAGTCGGGGCGTACGGAAGCCCCGGGAGAGCACGGTGAACCCGGCCGCCGCGTATCCGGTGCGCCCGGCCAGGGCGAGCAGGTCACCGGGACGGGCACCGGCCCGCGTCACCGGCGGCCGACCACCCAGGTCGCCGAGGGCGGTGACCGCGATGGTCAGCGTCGGGCTGGCCGACATGTCTCCGCCCACCACGCTGGCCCCCACACCGGTCGCCTCGGCACCGAGCCCGTCGGTGAGTTCCTCCATCCAGTCGGTGCCGACATCCGCCGGTACGCAGAGCGCCACCAGCAGGGCCGTCGGCTCGGCACCCATGGCCGCCACGTCGGCGAGGTTCGCCGCCGCGGCCCGCCGGCCGATGTCGTACGCACCGGACCAGTCCCGCCGGAAGTGCCGCCCCTCGACGAGCACGTCGGTGGTGGCGACCACCCGAGCGTCCGGCGCGGCGACCACCGCGGCGTCGTCACCGGGGCCCAACAGCACCGTGGAGCCGTACGAGAGCCGGGCGGTCACCCGGTCGATCAGCCCGAACTCCCCGACACCCGCGACGCTCACGCCGGCCACTCACTGTCCTCGCTCATTGCTTCTCCTTGGCCACCGATAGGGATCTGCCCTGGTCCGTAAGGTACTTTCTCCCTTCGGGCCGCTTGGCGGCGGCGACGGAGGGAGGTCGAGTCGTGGTACAGGCGTACATCCTCATCCAGACAGAGGTCGGCCGGGCACGTGACGTGGCCGGTCTCATCGCGGATCTCGCCGGTGTGGTCCGCGTCGACGCGGTCACCGGGCCGTACGACGTGGTCGTGCTCACCGAGGCGAACACCGTCGACGAGCTCGGCAAACTCATCGTGAGCAAGGTGCAGATGGTGCCCGGCATCACCCGCACCCTCACCTGTTCGGTGGTGCGCCTGTAAGTGGACGAGCACGCTGAATCCCCCGACCCCCAGGCCGACCGCCCGGGCACCACGGCACCCGACCGTACCAACCGCAGCGCGGCGCTGATCGCCACGGCGGTGGCGGTGCCGGTGGCCCTGCTGGTGGGTGCGTTCGCGCTGAGCAACGTCTCGCCGGACGAGCCGGCCGCCGCGCCGCAGCCATCGGCGACCACGCCTGGCCCGGTCTCCGCCGCGCCGGTCGAGATGGCCGCGCCTCAGCTCGGCGAACGCCCGACCGTATTCTGCCGCGCCCTGTTGTCCCAGTTGCCCGACTCGTACCGCGACCTGCCGCAACGGCCGGTCAGCGCCGGGCCGGAGCAGAACGCCGCCTACGGCGATCCGGCGATCACCGTGGCCTGTGGTGGCGACGAGCCGTCGGTCAAACCCGACGACCACCTCTACCTGGTCAACTCGGTCTGCTGGTACGCGGTGGAAGGACCCGATGCCACCGAGTTGACCACGGTCGACCGGAAGACCCCGGTGACCCTGCGGGTGCCGCACTTCTACGGCGAGGCGTTGCAGTGGGCCTCCCCGGTCTCCGCCACGATCGTCGAGTCGATCCCGTCGTCCGGGGCGGCACCGTCCGGCTGCACCTCCTGACACACCGGAACACCGGCGCCGGAGCGGCGCTCAGTACTGCCCGGTCCCGCGGATGATCGCCGTGCGGATGAGCCGGTCCACCAACTTCGGGTACTCCAGGCCGGCCGCCGCCCACATGCGGGGGAACATCGACGAGGGCGTGAAACCGGGCATCGTGTTGATCTCGTTGAGGTACACGTCGAGTTCGGGCGTGACGAAGAAGTCCACGCGGGCCAGACCGGCGCAGTCCAGCGCGGTGAAGGCGCGCACCGCGTAGTCGCGTACCTGCCGGGTGACCCGATCCGGCAGGTCGGCCGGAATGTCGTACTCGCAGGCCGCCTCGGCGTCGATGTACTTGGCCTCGAAGTCGTAGAAGTCGTAGTCCCCGACCAGCCGGACCTCGGCGAGCACGGACGCCTCCGGCGCGCCACCGGCCTCGCCCTCCAGCACGCCGCACTCGATCTCCCGACCGACGATGGCACCCTCGACCAGCACCTTGCTGTCGATCTCACGGGCGGTGGCGACGGCCGCGTCGAGATCCGCCCAGTCGTTGACCTTGGTGATGCCGAACGAGGAACCGGCCCGGGAGGGCTTGACGAAGACCGGCAGTCCCAGGCGCTGCTTGTCCGCCTCGCTCAACGTCACTCCGCTGCGCAGCACCGCGTACGGGCCGACCGGAATGCCCTCGGCGGCGCAGAGCTTCTTGGTGAACTCCTTGTCCATCGCGGCGGCCGAGGCGAACACCTTCGCCCCCACGTAGGGGATGCCGGCCATCTCCAGCATGCCCTGGATGGTGCCGTCCTCGCCGTAGGCGCCGTGCAGCACCGGAAAGACCACGTCCACGTCGGCGAGGGCGCGGGGCCCCTCGGCCGGGTCCAGCACCAGCAGTCCGCCGCCGGTGGGGTCGGCCCGCAGCACGACGTCCGTGCCGGACGCCGCAGTGATCTCCGGCAGTTGGCGGGCACTGATCGCCAAGTGGCCGGGGTCGTCGCTGGTGAGCACCCACTGGCCGGCCCGGGTGATGCCCACCGGCACCACCTCGAACTCGTCCGGGTCCAGCGCGCCGAGAACACTGCCGGCGCTGACGCACGAGATGCCGTGTTCCGGGCTGCGGCCGCCGAAGACGATCGCCACGCGGGTCTTGCCTGGGGTGGTCACTGTGGTCACCTTTCCGGGACGCGCTGCTGGCGCTCTCCCGGATGACCTTACTGTGCGTGGCGGGCGTGGGTGGTCGATACCCTGCGGCAACACGGGCCCGCCGCAAACGGTCAACGAGCAGTATACGGAACGTAATCGGACGGTACGGAGGTCAGCCCGCCAACTCCCGTTCTCCGTACGCGTGCCGGCGACCGATGGCGAGGACCTTGACCCGTTGCCGACCGGCCCGCACCATGCCCAGCGCCATGAACGCACCGGCGATCCGCTCGGCCGCCTCGCGACTGCTCGCACCGACCACCTGGCGGCGGCGCTCGGGCGCCACCCGCTCGTTGCGGCCCTCCACGTCGTACGGGCGGACGTCCGTCAGCACCACCAGGAAACGTGTCATCGCCGGCCACCCCGGCGCTCGCCGAAAATCCGCTGACCAGTTCGCACGTCGATTCCCTTCCGGTGGCCGACCAACTGGCGCGGCACGCGGCGGTCGGGTACGGGGGAAAACCCGACCGCCGCGCGCCCCATCCCCTCCGGTCGCTCACCACCACCGTCGCCACGACAACCGGCGGTGAGGACGCGCTAACAGATTGACACCTCCATGGGCATGAATGCAACTCTCACCGACGTTCTCTCATGTACAGATTCCCAAATACATGCGACCATCTATACATGGCTCCGAAGACCGCACGCGCCCGTCGGTTGGGCATCGCCCTGCGACATCACCGAGAGGCCGCCGGCCTGACCCTGGAGGCCGCAGCGGACGAGATCAACAGCACCCGCAGCACGCTCTCCCGCTACGAGAACGCGCAGACCCTGGTCAGTCCGGCCACCGTGCGCGCCCTGCTCACCCTCTACGGTGTCGCGGCGGACGAGGTCGTGGCCGCTGTCGAGCTCGCCAAGGACGCGCGCAAGCCGGGCTGGTGGGTGTCCTACTCGTACCTGCTCGACCGACGCACCATCGACTTCATCGCGTTGGAGGCCGAAGCCATCGCCATCGCGAACTTCGAGCCGTCGGTGGTGCCGGGGCTGCTGCAGACCGCCGACTACATCCGCGGCGTGATGCGGGGCGGGCCACACACCCTCAGCGACAACGACGTCGAGGAGCGGGTACGCATGCGGCTGGACCGGCAGCAGCGGGTCTTCGAGGAGGACCCGCCGATCTTCGACGCGATCCTCGACGAGGCCGCACTGCTCCGCCCGGTGGGTGACGACTCCGCGCAGCAGGGTCAGCTGAGCCACCTGCTCAAGATGAGCGAGTTGCCGAACATCACGGTCCAGGTGATCCCGTTGGCCGCCGGCTACCACCGGGGCACCCGGGGTTCCCTGCACATCCTCGAATTCGCCGACCCGGAGGACCCGATCATCGCCTCCGTGGAAACGGTGGCCGGGCAGATGATCCTCGACCGTCCCGGTGAGCTGCGAACCTGCACCAAGATCATGGAGCACTTGCGCACCGTCGCGCTCAGTCCGACGGCCAGCCGCGAGGAAATCTTCAAACTCCTGAAGGGACGGTAAAGCGATGACACCGACGACCAACGCGGCGGTGACCATGACCGGGTGGCGCAAGAGCAGCCACAGCGGTGACGAGGGAGCCTGCGTCGAGGTGGCGGTCGTTCCCGGCATCGTCGCCGTACGCGACTCCAAGGACCCGCACGGTCCGCTGCTGACCTTCCCACCGTCGGCGTGGACCGCCTTCGCTGAGGCTCCGCCGACCCGCTGAGCCCCGGAGGAACCGCAACCCAGTGCCGCTGACCGGGCCGGTAAGGGCACCGCCGGCCCGGTCAGCTCCTCCGCTGCCGTCGGCTGACCGCAGGGCGAGGGTGGCCGGTCCTCAGTCGCCGACCAGCGGCGGGGGCGCGGGCAGCGCCCTGACCGCCTCCAGCGCGGCCAGCGCCACACCCCGCGCGCCGGCCATGTCGCGATCGGGCACCAACGCGAAGGTGGCCAGGGCCGCCTGCTCCACCCGGAGCCTGGTGTGTTCCCGCACGGCGGCCAGGAACCAGTCGCGGAACTCCGCGTCCGTCTCCACCACCCCACCGCCCACGAAGTACGCGTGCGGATCGGTGAAGTTCGCCGCGATGGTGAAGAGCGCGCCGAGCGCCCTCGCCTGCTGGGCGAAGATCTCCCGGGCCAGTTCGTCACCCCGCTCGCCGTAGCCGCGCACGAGCTTCGCCGCCCGCTCCGGTGCCTCACCGGCCAGCGAATGCCCCGGGAAACGGGTCAGCCAGTACGGCAACAGGTTGTGCTCGATCGCGGTGAGCGACACGACACTTTCGACGTCACCGTCGAAACCGCAGGCGCAGGTCGGCACCGGCTGCCCCGGGGCCAGCACGGTGGTCAACGGGATATGCACATGCCCCAGCTCGCCGGCCATGCCCGCCGCGCCGGAGACCACCCGGCCGTTCTCGACCAGGCCACCGCCCAGTCCGGTGCCGACGATCGCCGACACCGACGAGCGCCGCATCGCGTCGGTCCCGAAATGAACGTGATGGGCGTAGAGCGCGGCGGCGTTGCCGTCGTTGTGGTAGACCACCGGCAACCCCAACCGACGTTCGAGGGCACCCCGCACGTCATAGCCACGCCACGCTGGCTGAGAGAAGTTCGTGGAACCCTTCGACGAGATGACGCCGTCCGCACTGGCCGGACCGGGAGTGTCCAGACCGACCGCGGCGACCCGGTCGCGCGTCACCCCGGTGACGGCCAGCACGCCGTCGAAGGCTTCCGCCATCGCCGCCACCGCCGCCTGCGGTCCGTCCTGCACCCGGCTGGGCGTCTCCACCAGGCGATCGACCAGGAACCGCCCGTCGAACGTGAGCACGGTGGCGTTGTTGGCCGTGCCACCGTTGTCGATCCCGACGACCACCGTTGCGCTGTCCACCCGAGCTCCACCTCCCACCGCCACACTGACGTGAGGCTAGTTCTCGTGCCGTCGGCCCGTCATGCCGACCGGGCACCGGCCCATCATCGCGGTCGCGTCCGAGGCGTCGTCGCGCACCGCCGACGGCACCAGCCCGGCCTCGCTCAGCACCGCCTGGAACCGCTCGACCTGCGCCTGGCCGACCTCCACCACCAGATGTCCGCCCGGCGCGAGCCAGCTTGGCGCGGCGGCAGCCAGCCGGCGCAGCACCGCCAACCCGTCCGGCCCACCGTCGAGCGCCGCCGGAGACTCGTACCGGCGCGCCTCCGGCGGTAGCAGGACCATCGCCGCCGTCGGCACGTACGGCGCGTTCGCCACGACCAGGTCGAGCCGGCCCCGCCAGGCAGCCGGCAGCGGATCGAAGAGGTCCCCGGAGAGGACCGGCACACCCAGGTCGGCCAGGTTCCGCCGGGCACAGGCCACCGCCGCCGGATCCACGTCGACCGCGGCCACCAGCCGGGGCGCGGTGAGCCGACGCGCCAGTATCCGGCTGACCGCGCCCGAGCCACAGCAGAGCTCCACCACGGTCGCCGCCGGCCCGGTCACCCGAACAGCGGTCGAGACCAGCAGAGCGGTACGCGCCCGGGGCACGAACACACCTGGGTCCACTTCGATCCGCTCGCCACAGAACTGGGCCCAGCCCAGCAGGTACTCCAGTGGCTCACCGGCGACCCGCCGGTCGGCCAGTTCCGCCAGCTTCTCCGGACCGCCGCCGGCCGCCACGAGCAGGCGGGCCTCCTCCTCGGCCCACACGCAGCCGGCCCGCCGCAACCGGCTGACCAGGACGTCGTACCCGACCGGGAAGACCGGCGTGCCCATCAGGCGGCGGCGTCCAACGCGGCCGTGACATCGGCGACCAGGTCGGCGGTGTCCTCCACCCCGCAGGAGAGCCGCACGAAACCTGGCGTGGTGTCGTCACCCCACTGCGCCCGGCGGTCCGCGGTGGTGTGCAGGCCGCCGAAGGAGGTCGCCGCGGCGACCAGCCGGGACGCGTCGAGGAAACGGGCGACCCGCTCGGCGCTGCCGAGATCGAAGGAGAGCACGCCCGGTATCCGCCGTAGTTGTCGCACCGCCACCGGGTACGAAGGGTCGTCCGGCAGGCCGGGCCAGCGCAGCCCGCTGACATCGGCGCGCTCGACCAGCAGCCGGGCCAGCGCCTCGGCGTTCGCCGTCTGCCGGGCCAGACGCAGGTCGAGGGTGGCCAACGACCGGTGGGCCAGCCAGGCGTCGAACCCGCCGGGCACCGCGCCCGTCGCGGTACGCCAGGCGGTGAGCGTCGACAACAGTTCCGGTGACCGGGTGGCGATGTAGCCGAGCAGCAGGTCGGAGTGCCCGGTCAGCGCCTTGGTGCCGGAGGCCACGACCACGTCCGCGCCGAGGTCCAGCGGACGCTGCCCGAGCGGGGTGGCGGTGGTGTTGTCCACGGCCAGCAGCGCTCCGGCGGCGTGCGCCCGCTCGGCCAGCGCCGGTAGGTCGACGACGTCGAGCCCCGGGTTCGCCGGCGTCTCCACCAGCACCAGCCGCACCCCGTCGAAGGCCGGATACGGTCCGGCGGTCGGCGCGAACAGCACCCGTACGCCGTTGCCGGCGAGGGTGTCGGTGGCGAACGCGCGCACCGGGAAGTACCCGTCGGTGGGCAGCACCACCGTGTCCCCCGCCCGTAGCACCGCCAGCAGCAGCCCGGTTATCGCCGCCTGACCGCTGGCGAAGACCCGACAGTCGCCGCCCTCAAGCTCAGCGACCGCGGCCTCCAGCAGCCGGCGGGTCGGATTGTCCGGACGCCCGTACCCGTTCGGGGCCGCCGGCGGCCCCTGCCACGGATCGAGATGGTACGGCGCGGCGAGCACCGGCCCGGGCAGGAACGGCGCGCCGGGGGTGGGCTCGGGCAGGCCGGCGTGCACACAGCGGGTGCCGTCCCCCTGCTCCGGGGAGGGCAACCGGTAGTCGTCCACGGTGCTCACTCCGGCTTCGTGGTACGGCTCATCAGGGCCTGGACCGCCAACCGGGGATCCACCCCCTCGTGGCAGACCAGCTCGACCTGCTCGGTGATCGGCATCTCCACCCCGTGCGCGCGGGCCAGATCCCGGATCGCCAGCGCGCTCTTCACCCCTTCGGCGGTCTGCCGGGTGGCCACCCGCGCCTCCTCAAGGGTTGCGCCCCGGCCGAGGTGCTCACCGAAGGTGCGGTTGCGGGCCGACGGCGACGAGCAGGAGGCCACCAGATCACCCATGCCGGCCAGCCCCGCGAAGGTGAGCGGATCCGCGCCGAGGGCGACCCCGAGCCGGGCGGTCTCGGCCAACCCTCGGGTGACCAGCATCGCCCGGGTGTTGTGGCCGAAACCCATCGCCGTGGCGATGCCGTACGCCAGGGCGATCACGTTCTTGACCGCCCCGCCCAGCTCGCAGCCGATGACATCGTCGTTGGTGTACGGACGGAAGTACGGTGTGGTGATCGACCGCTGCACCAGCGTCGCCCGCTCGGAATCTGTGCAGGCGACCACGGTGGCCGCGGGTTGCTCCGCGGCGATCTCCGGCGCCAGATTGGGGCCGGAGACGACCACCACCCGGTCCGCCGCGACCTTGGCGGTCTCGACGATCACCTCGCTCATCCGCTTGGTGGTGCCGAGTTCGATCCCCTTCATCAACGACACCAGGGTCGCCTCGGGGTGCAGGTGCTCCACCCACTCGGCCAGGTTGCCGCGCAGGGTCTGCGACGGCACCGCCAACACCACCATCTCGGCACCTTTGATCGCGTCGACCGGGTTCCCGGTCCCGGTGATCCGCTCCGGCAGCACCACGCCGGGCAGATACTCCGGATTACGCCGCTCGGCGCGGATCACGTCGGCGATCGACTGTCGTCGCGCCCAGAGCGTCACGTCCCGGCCGGCGTCGGCGAGGATCTTCGCGAACGCCGTGCCCCACGATCCCGCCCCCAGCACCGCCACCTGCCCGCTCACGCCGCCGCCTCCCTACGGTCGCCACCGCCGTGAGGCACCACCGCACTGCACCGATGATTCACTCGCTGACGCTCGCTCATGCCGGCACTCCGCTGACGCTCCGTGCCGCCATGAGGCACCACCGCGCTGCACCGATGATTCACTCGCTGACGCTCGCTCATGCCGCCGTCTCCGGGCGTTGACGGTCGGTGCGCGGGCGGGTGACGCGCTGCCACAGCGGCGGTGGTGTCGCACCTCGGATCTCGGCGAGCATGTCCCGCAGCCGCAGCATGATCACGTCGGTCATCTCCTCCAGCACCTGACGGGTCGGGGTGGCACCGGCCCAGCGGCTCAGGTCGACCGGCGGTCCGGCCACCACGGTCACCGGGATCCTGGGCCGCAGGTTGATCCGGGCACGACGCGGATCGAAGATCCGCTGCGGTCCCCACATCGCCAGCGGCACCACCGGAGCGCCGGTGGCCAGCGCCAGCCGGGCCGCGCCGGTCTTGCCCTTCATCGGCCACAGGTCGGGCTCGCGGGTGGTGGTCCCCTCCGGGTAGATGATCACAGCGCCGCCCTCGTCGAGCGCCTTGACCAGGGCGTCCAGCGACTTCGCCGCATCGACCGAGCCCCGCTCGACCGGAATCTGCCGGCACCGGTGCAGGATCCAGCCGAGCACCGGCACCTTGAACACGCTCGCCTTGCCGAGGAACTGCGGCCACCGCCCGGCGTCGTAGACGAAGTGGGCGGAGACCAGCGGATCGGCGTGCGAGATGTGGTTCGGCACGATGATCACGGGGCCGCCCTGGTTCAGATGTTCCAGGCCACGCCAGGTACGCCGGGTCCAGACAATCATCACCGGCTTCACCAGCACCACGGCGAACCATTGCCAGAACCCCAGCCTCCGCCGACCCACCGTGCCTCCTCGTGCCCGCCCCGACCCGCTCACCGGAGAACCCGGTGAGGTCCGCAGCCGAAATCATGCCTGTTCGCCCCGGGTACGGGCCAGTGAGGGTACCGTCGCCCGGCTGGCAGGATGACAGGCGTGACGCAGTCCTGGACGTTTGTGGTGCCGGTCAAGCGCCTGGCAGCCGCGAAGAGCCGGCTGCGTGGCGGGCTGCCGGGCATACCCCACCAGGACCTGGCCCTGGCCCTGGCCGCCGACACCCTGGCGGCGGTGCGGGCCTGTCCGGCGGTCGCCGAGGTGCGGGTGGTCACCGACGACCCCCGGGTCGCCAGCGTGGCCCGCTCCGGAGGAGCCGAGGTCCTGCCGGACATCGCGGACGCCGGACTCAACGCCGCATTCCGGCACGGCGCGGCGGGAATCGCCGGATGGGTGGCCGGCCTCACCGCCGACCTGCCCGCCCTGCGACCGACCGAACTGGCGGCAGCGCTGCACACGGCACTGACCGGACCGCCGGGGGCACGCCGGTTCGTGGCCGACGCCCCGGGCACCGGCACCGTGCTGCTGGCCGCCCCGCCGGGCGTACCCCTGGACCCGCGCTTCGGACCCGGTTCGGCCGCCGCGCACGCGGCGAGCGGCGCCCGCCCGCTCGCCGGCGACTGGCCGAGCCTGCGGCGCGACGTGGACACCGCCGACGACCTGGCCGCCGCAGCGCGGATCGGGCTCGGTCCGCGCACCACGGCGCTGGTCGCCGGCTGCCTCACTGAATCCTCGTCCACCTGAACCTGTTGCCGTAGCGCCGGCCGGGCGCGGTACGGTGCTGGCATGCAGGGCACGGTGGCAACCTTCGACGCGGCTACCCGCAGCGGGCTGCTGCTGCTGGACGACGGCACCGAGTTGTCCTTCCCGGCCCGGGCGTTCGACGCCTCCGGGCTGCGCCTGCTCCGCCTCGGCCAGCGGGTCCGGGTGGAAACCGACGCCTCCGGCGACGTCGTACGCGTCACGTTGCCGACGATGTCCTGACAAGCCACCGGAAGTTCGTTTTACGTCAACCGTGTTCGGGTGATTATGAGCTGGTGAGCACCCCTCGCGAACGTCCCGCCAGCCCTGCCACCGCCACCCATGACACCACCGACCGCACCGGGGGCGGTCGCCGCCGGGGACCCGACGGGCGGTTCCGCAGCGACCACTCGACCTTGAACACCGTCGGCGGCAGTGACGCGGCGGCGGACTCCGCCGGGTTGGAGGAGGTGCTGGACCCGGTCTCGGCACCGGTCCTGTCTCCGCCCACCGACACACCGGAGCCCATCCAACCGCTGCCGGCGGACCGGTTCCTCAACCGGGAGCTGTCCTGGCTCGACTTCAACGCCCGGGTGCTCGCTCTGGCCGAGGACCAACGCACCCCGCTGCTGGAACGCGCCAAGTTCCTGGCCATCTTCGCCAGCAACCTCGACGAGTTCTACATGGTGCGGGTCGCCGGGATGAAGCGTCGGCTCTCCGCCGGGCTACCCGTACGCGGCGGCGACGGGCTGCCGCTGCGGACCCAGCTTGCCCTGGTCGCGGAGAAGGCCGCCGAACTGGTGACCCGACAGGCCACCTGTTACGTCGACGAGTTGCTGCCGAAGCTCGCCGCCGAGGACATCCAGGTGTTGTGCTGGTCCGACCTGGGCGACGCCGAGCGGGAACGGCTACGCACCTACTTCCGGGAGAAGATCTTCCCGGTGCTCACCCCGTTGGCGGTCGACCCGGCCCACCCGTTCCCGTACATCTCGGGCCGATCGCTCAACCTGGCCGTCGCGGTGCGTGACCCGGACGGCGGGCCGGAGCTGTTCGCCCGGGTGAAGGTGCCCAACAACGTGCCCCGCTTCGTCCGGGTCGACCGGGACCGGCCCGGAGTCCGGATGCTGCCGGTGGAGGACCTCATCTCGGTGCACCTCGGTCAGCTCTTCTCCGGCATGCAGGTGGTCGAGTGTCACCTGTTCCGGGTCACCCGCAACGCCGAGGTGGAGGTCGACGAGGACCGGGACGAGGACCTGCTCCAGGCGCTGGAACGGGAACTCGCCCGCCGCCGCTTCGGCCCGCCGGTACGGCTGGAGGTGGCCGCCTCGATCTCCGACCACATGCTGGAGTTGCTCGTCCGGGAACTGGACATGGACACCCAGGACGTGCTGCGGGTCCGTGGCCTGGTGGATCTCTCCGCGCTGTGGCAGCTCTACGACGAGGCCGACCGGCCCGACCTGAAGGACCCACCGTTCGTCCCGGCGACCCACCCCCGGCTCGCCGAGGGTGAGGTGCCGCGCAGCGTCTTCGCCACCCTGCGCGACGGCGACGTGCTGGTGCATCACCCGTACCACTCCTTCGCGACCAGCGTGCAACGGTTCATCGAGCAGGCTGCCGCAGACCCGAACGTGCTGGCCATCAAGCAGACGCTCTACCGCACCAGCGGCGACTCACCGATCGTGGACGCGCTGGTCGACGCCGCCGCCGTCGGCAAGCAGGTGGTGGTGCTGGTCGAGCTGAAGGCCCGCTTCGACGAGGTGGCCAACATCGGCTGGGCCCGCACCCTGGAACGCGCCGGCTGCCACGTGGTCTACGGCCTGGTCGGTCTCAAGACCCACTGCAAGACCGCCCTGGTGGTACGTCAGGAGGGCAACCAGATCCGCCGCTACTGCCACATCGGCACCGGCAACTACCACCCGAAGACCGCCCGGCTCTACGAGGACTTCGGCATGCTCACCGCCGATCCCGAAGTCGGCGCCGACCTGACCGACCTGTTCAACGTGCTCACCGGGTACAGCCGGCAGACCGCGTACCGGCGGCTGCTGGTGGCCCCGCAGGGCATCCGCAGCGGCCTGATCGAGCGGATCGAACGGGAGAAGGCCCACGTCCGGCTGGGCATGCCGGGGCTCGTCCAGTTCAAGGTGAACTCGCTGGTCGACGAGGACATCACCGACGCGTTGTACCGGGCCTCCCAGGCCGGTGTGCACGTCGATCTGATCATTCGAGGGATGTGCACGTTGCGACCTGGGGTGCCCGGGCTGTCGGAGAACATCCGGGTGCGCTCGATCCTCGGTCGTTTCCTGGAGCACTCCCGGGTCTTCCGCTTCGGCAACAACGGCGACGCGGAGTTCTGGATCGGCTCCGCCGACCTGATGCACCGCAACCTGGACCGTCGGGTGGAGGCACTGGTGCAGGTGGCCGACCCGGTGGCGCGGGCCGAACTGGACCAGGTGCTCAGCGCGGCGATGAGCCCGGACGTGGACTCGTTCGAACTGGCCGGCGATGGCACCTGGACCCGCCGTACGGGCCGGCCGGAGACGGTCCGGAGTCATCTTCAGGACCTGCTGCTGCGTCGCGTCGGCAGCACGGCCAGTTGAGCGGGCGGTAATAGGCTGAGCAGATGGTCGAAGAGGAACGGACGCTCACGGTGGATGTCGAAGGGGCGCAACCCGACCCCTTCCCCGCCGTGCCGGCCTCGCCAGCCCGCCGACGACACCGCCCGCGGTGGCTGACGTGACCACGATCCGAGCGGCCGGCGGCGTGGTGTGGCGGCCAGCCGGCGCCGATGCCGTCGAGGTGTGCCTGGTACACCGACCCCGGTACGGGGACTGGACCCTGCCGAAGGGCAAGTTGGAGCCGGGCGAGCATCCGTTGCTCGCCGCCGCCCGGGAGGTTGCCGAGGAGGCTGACGCGCAGGCCGCGCCGCAGGTACGGCTGCCCTCGGTGCGCTACCGCAGCGAGGGCCTGCCCAAGGTGGTCGACTACTGGTCGATGCGGGCGGTGGGCACCGGCGGATTCCAGCCGGACACGGAGGTCGACGACGTCCGGTGGCTGGCCGTCGACGACGCGGTGAAGCTGGTCAGCTATCCGCACGACATGGAGGTGCTCGCCGCGTTCGCGGCGCTGCCGCCGGTCACCGCGGCCCTGATGCTGATCCGGCACGGTCACGCCGGTAAGCGGCTGGCCTGGCCGGGCCCGGACACCGGGCGACCGCTGGACGCCCGTGGCTGGTCCGAGGCACACGCGTTGGCACCGCTGATCGGGCTGATCCGACCGGCACGGCTGCTCTCCGCGTCGCCGCGCCGGTGCGTGCAGACCCTCGACCCGACCGCCGCCTTGCTGGACCTGCCGATCGAGGTCTGCGGCGACCTGGACGAGCCGCGCGCCGGCCAGCAATCCGACGAGTGTGTGCTGGCCGCCGCCGCACGCCTGGCCGCGCTGGCCGCCGCCGGTGAACCGGCGGCGTTGTGCAGTCAGGGCAAGGTGATTCCGGGCGCCCTGGAGCGGTTGGCGGGGCGATGCGGTGACTACGTCACCGGCAAGGGCGGCGGCTGGCTGCTCGCCTTCGCCGGTGACCGCCTCGTCGCCGCTGACCGCCTCTGACCCGACCTGCGCCTCAGCGGTCAGGCAGGGTGAGGGTGACGGCGACCGGCAGGTGGTCGCTGGCCGTGCCCGGCACCGCGACCGCGTCCGCAGCGCCCAGGTCGGATGAGACGAATACGTGGTCGATCTGCTCACGCGGATCGTCCGCCGGACTGGTCGGCAGCGGACGGGCGGCGGCGAGAGCATCGACCAGACCGGCACCGGTGAACGCGGTGAACGCCGGATCGCCCGGCTCGGTGTTGAAGTCACCGGCGACCACCAGCGGCACGCCGTCGGCGTACCCGGTGGCGAAGTCCGCGACGACGCGGGCCTGGACCACCGGGTCCGCACCGGGCGGCGGCTGGAGGTGGGTGCTCACCACGGCCAGGCGTACGCCGGCACCGAAATCGACCGTCACGCCGAGCGCCTGCGCCCCGGTGGGTGCGCCCACCGCGGGCAGCGTCCGGGTGCGGGCCCGCTGCACCGGCCAGCGGCTGAGCACCGCATCTCCCCACAGCGGATCGGCGGCCGGCGCGAAGACGTAGGGCATCCCCAGTCGGGCGGCGAGCAGGCCCAGCGTGTCGTGGCCGCCGTTGAGCAGCCAGCCCCGGTCGACCTCGCTGAGCACCACCACGTCGGCCCGGTCGACCGCCCGGTGCAGGGCGTCGAGGTCGAAGCGGCCGTCGAGGCCGAAGCCCATCCGGATGTTGTACGCCACCAGCCGCACCTGCTCCGGCGGCCTATCCCGGTTGGTCGCGGTGAGCCACGGCCCATGCAGCCCGGTAGCGGCGAGAGCGACGACGACGGCCAGCACGGTGATCCGCCACCGGGGAAGTCCGGGCCCGGATCCGGTCTGCGGTGCCCGGATCCCGTCGGATGCGCCTCGCATCGCGACCAGCCCGGTCAGCACGGCCACCACGGCCGGCACCCACTCGTTGGGGTAGCCGATGTCGTAGGCGGCGTAGTACACCATCGCGGCGACAGCGAAGACGAGCATTCCGCCCACCGCCGCGTACGCCGAGCCGGTGCCGGTACGGGTGGCCCGTCCCGGCGACGGCCCGGCACCGACCAGGCCGAGGCAGCCACCCAGCCCCGCCGCGACGCCGAGGATGGAGACGGTGAGCAGTCTCGGCGGGCCGTACCCGAACAGCAGGGCGCCGGCCACCACCAGCACCGGCGGCACCGCACGCCACCGTGGGTGCGGCGGACTCAGCACGCCGAGCAGGAACAACGGCACCGCTACGGCCAGCGGTGCCAGCGCGAACAGCGGCGTCGTGCCGGTGCCCGCCTCGCCGTACCAGTAGGACGAGGCGGCGATCGCGACGGCGGGTGAGAGCGCCACCATGCCGCCGAGCGACAGCACCGGCCCGACGAGCAACCAGGCCCGCCGGGCCGGCGGCGCATCGTCGTCGGCCCGCCGGGCGGCGCGACGGCCGCGACCGAACGCCATCTCGGCGGCCAGCAACGCCGCCACCACCGCCACGCTGACCACCCACGCCGGCCAGCGCCCCCACCACACCAGGTCGTACGTGCCGAACAGGGCGTGGCTCAGCGCGCTCGCGGTCAGTCCCAGCACCAGGCCGGGCACCGGGTGGGCGATCCGGACGGCGGTGGCGGCCAGCCAGACCAGGCCGGCGAGCAGGCCGGCGCTGGCCAACCACAGTTGGGTCTGACCACCCGGCGCGGCGGTGAGGGCGAGCCGGGCGACGCCGAGCACCAGCACCGCGGCGACACCGACGAGGTCGGCACCTACCCGCGCGACGAGCGGCGGCGCGGCGAGGGCCAGCACGAACCAGCCGAGCGCGAACGCGCCGAGCAGCTCGGCCGGGGTCGAGGCGGCCTGTCCGAAGATGGTGATGACCGACGGCAGGAAGACCCGCAGCACGTCCGTCAGGACGACGAGTCCCAGGGCCAGGACGGCGGTGCCGAGACGACGCTGACTCAACACGATTCTCTTTCCGGCGAGGGGTGGTGCGGCGATTCTGCTGGCCGTGTCCCGTGCCGGTCAACGGTTCCCCGCCATGGCGGTGGACCGTCAGGTGAACATGACGAGGGCGTCCACCGTGTCGGCGGACGCCCTCGTCGTACGACCGGCTCAGCGCCGGGTCGTCGCCTTCCTGGCCGGCGCCTTCTTCGCCGGTGCCTTCTTGGCCGTCGCGGTCTTCCGGGCCGTCGTCGACTTGGTCGCCGCGGTCTTCTTCGCCGGGGCGGCCTTCTTCGTGGCGGCCTTCTTCGTGGCGGCCTTCTTCGCCGGAGCGGCCTTGGCGGTCGTCTTGGTCGCGGTGGTCTTCTTGGCCGCCGCGCTCTTGCTTGCCGTGGTCTTCTTGGCTGCGGTGCTCCTCGCCGCGGTCGTCTTCTTCGGCGCGGTCGCCTTGGCACCAGTGGTCTTGGCGGTGGCTCCGGCGGTCTTCTTCGCCGCAGCCGTGGCCTTCGGCACCTTGCCGCTGGCCACCATCTCCTTGAACCCGGCGCCGGGGCGGAACGTCGGCACGGAGGTCTTCTTGACCTTCACCGCCTCCCCCGTACGCGGGTTCCGGGCTGTTCGCGCCCCCCGCACCCGCTTCTCGAACGCTCCGAAACCGGTGATCGCCACCTTCTCGCCCTTGGTGACCGCCGCCTGGACCTCAGCGAGGACCGCGTCGAGCGCGGCCGTCGCCGTTTTCCGGTCCCCCAGGCGAACGGCGAGCGCCTCGATGAGCTCGGCCTTGTTCACGACTTCCTCCTGATTGTGCAACTGACTCGACGCGAGCCATTCTGCGCGCACGGTATGCCCTGTGCTGGCGGGACACAAACATTCGGTGGAAAAAAGCCCTTGTGTCGTAACGGATTCGCCCCCACCGGTGGCACCGGTGGGGGCGAAATCGGCTGGAGATCGGGGTGAGCGGGCTACGCGACCCGGGGCAGGAAGGCCGGCCGGTCGGCCTCGAAGGCGCTGATCCGGTCCTCGTGCCGGAGGGTGAGTCCAATGTCGTCCAAGCCCTCCATCAGCCGCCAGCGGCTGAAGTCGTCGAGCGGGAACGACCAGGTGGCGGTGTCGACCCGCACCTCGCGCGCGGTCAGGTCGACGACGATTCGGGTGGTCGGTTCCGCCTCGACCGTCCGCCAGATTTCTTCGACGGCTTTCAATTCCAGCTCTACGGGAAGCAGCCCTTCCTTGAGCGCGTTCCCCCGGAAGATGTCACCGAAGCGCGGCGAGATCACCACTCGGAAGCCGTAGTCACGCAACGCCCAGACGGCGTGCTCCCGCGATGATCCGGTGCCGAACTCGGGGCCGGCGACCAGAATCGACGCTCCCGAATAAGCTTGATCGTTGAGCACGAATGCCGGGTCTTCACGCCACGCACTGAACAGCCCGTCGGCGAATCCGGTACGGGTCACCCGCTTGAGGTACACGGCGGGAATGATCTGATCGGTGTCCACGTCGGACCGACGGAGCGGCACGGCGGTGCCGGTGTGCACGGTGAACTTGTCCATCTGTCGCAGCCCTTCTACAGGTCGGCGGGAGCGGCCAGCCGGCCGACGACGGCGGTGGCGGCGGCCACCGGCGGACTGACCAGGTGGGTACGCCCGCCCCGGCCCTGGCGGCCCTCGAAGTTCCGGTTGGAGGTCGAGGCGGCGCGCTGCCCCGGAGAGAGGGTGTCCGGGTTCATGCCCAGACACATGGAGCAGCCGGCGAAGCGCCATTCGGCTCCGGCGTCGGTGAAGACCTTGTCCAGCCCTTCCGCCTCCGCGGCCTCCCGCACCGCGGCCGATCCGGGCACCACCAGCATGCGTACCCCGTCGGCCACCTGGTGACCGCGCAGCACGTCAGCGGCAGCGCGGAGGTCCTCCAGGCGTCCGTTGGTGCACGAACCGACGAAGACCACGTCGACGGAGAGGTCCCGCAGCGCGGTGCCGGGGGTCAGGTCCATGTAGGCCAGGGCCCGGCGGGCGGCGGCCCGCTCCGGCTCGGTGACGAACTCCTCCGGATCTGGCACGGTCGCGGCCAGCGGTGCGCCCTGCCCAGGGTTGGTGCCCCAGGTCACGAACGGGGTGATCTCGGCAGCGTCCAGCGTCACCTCGGCGTCGAAGGTCGCGCCCTCGTCGGTGGGCAGTGTCCGCCAGTACTCCAGCGCCGCGTCCCAGGCCGCACCGCTGGGCGCGTTGGGACGCCCCTTCAGGTACGCGAAGGTGGTCTCGTCCGGCGCGATCATGCCGGCCTTGGCACCCCACTCGATGGACATGTTGGCGATCGTCATCCGCCCTTCCATGGACAGCGCCCGGATCGCCTCGCCCCGGTACTCGACGATGTGCCCGCGCCCGCCGCCGGTGCCGACCTTGGCGATCAGAGCGAGCACCAGGTCCTTGGCGGTGACGCCGGGGCCGAGTCGACCGTTGACGGTGACCGCCATCGTCTTCGGTCGGGCCTGCGGCAGCGTCTGGGTGGCCAGCACGTGCTCGACCTCACTGGTGCCGATGCCGAACGCCAGGGCGCCGAACGCCCCGTGCGTGGCCGTGTGCGAGTCGCCGCAGACGATGGTCATGCCGGGCTGGGTGAGACCGAGCTGCGGGCCGATGACGTGCACGATTCCCTGGTTCTCGTCGCCGAGCGGGTGCAGCTTCACCCCGAACTCGGCGCAGTTGCGGCGCAGCGTCTCGATCTGCGTACGTGAGGTCGGGTCGGCGATGGTGAGCAGGTCGCCACGACGCTGCTGGAACGAGGGATCGGCGTACCCGGTCGGGGTGTTGTGATCCTCGGTCGCGAGCGTGAGGTCGGTACGCCGCACCCGGCGGCCCGCCATGCGCAGGCCGTCGAACGCCTGCGGGCTGGTCACCTCGTGCAGCAGGTGCAGGTCGATGAAGAGCAGATCGGGCTCACCATCGGCGGACCGGACGATGTGTGCGTCCCAGACCTTCTCGGCCAAGGTCCTCGGCTCAGGAGTGACTCCCACCATCTGGACATCCTAAATTCTGGGAGGTAAATTTCGGCTTGTGGGACACAGTATGAGCGGTGTCGGCGTTCTCGACAAGGCGGTGGTCATCCTGGCCGCCTGCGTCGACGGCGCCAGCCTGGCCGAACTCGTTGAACGCACCAAGCTGCCCCGGGCCACCGCGCACCGGTTGGCGCAGGCGCTGGAGATCCACCGGATGCTGGTCCGGGACACCCAGGGTCGCTGGCGTCCCGGTCCACGCCTGGGTGAGCTGGCGAACGCGGCGCCAGATGTGCTGCTGACCGCGGCCGAGCCGCTGCTGGCCGCGCTGCGGGACGCGACCGGCGAAAGCGCCCAGCTCTACCTGCGACGGGCCGACGAGCGGATCTGTGTGGCCGCTGCCGAGCGCGCCAGCGGGCTGCGCGACACGGTGCCGGTCGGCTCGGTGCTGCCGATGATCGCCGGATCGGCGGCGCAGATCCTGCTCGCCTGGGAGCCGCCCGAGGCGGTGATGCCGCTGTTGCCCCGGTCCAAGTTCACCGGGCGCACCCTGGCCGAGGTCCGCCGTCGCGGCTGGGCGCAGAGCGTCGCCGAGCGCGAGGCCGGCGTGGCCAGCGTCTCAGCCCCGATCCGCGATCGCACCGGCAGGGTCATCGCCGCGATCAGCATCTCGGGCCCCATCGAACGCCTCGGCCGTCGCCCCGGCGAACGCCACGCCATGGCCGTGGTCCGAGCCGGCCAACGCCTCTCCGGCCTCTAACCCACCCACCCCGAACACCGGACCCCTCGGTTGATCATGAGGTTGTTGCCGCCCCGTCCGGCGTGGCGAGGCAACAACCTCATGATCAACGGAGAGGGAGGGAGGGAGGGAGGGAGGGAGGGAGGAGTGGTAGCCCCGACCGGATTCGAACCGGCGCTACCGCCTTGAGAGGGCGGCGTCCTGGGCCGCTAGACGACGGGGCCAGGTACTTTCCTGATTCACCGGCCCCTGCGGGCGGTGCGGCAGTAGTCTAGCGGCGCGTTTGGGGCAGCCCGCACAGGGGTGGTGGCGGCCGGGAACGGACCGCCCCGGAAAGCGAGACGGCCCGCTCCGCCTCAGCGGAACGAGCCGTGAACACCTGTAGCCCCGACCGGATTCGAACCGGCGCTACCGCCTTGAGAGGGCGGCGTCCTGGGCCGCTAGACGACGGGGCCAGAACACATCGCGGCACCACCTGCGAGGCGGTGCCGCCGAACTCTACCAGACCTCGCGACCGAGTCCCTTACGGTGCCTCGACGCGAAACTCCAACCAGAATCCAGCGACCTCGATTCACCACGAATCGAGGCTGCGCTGGGGTACCAGGACTCGAACCTAGACTAACTGAACCAGAATCAGTCGGGCTGCCAATTACCCCATACCCCATTGGCCCCTTGCGGCGCCGGGAACAAACTCTACCCTCCCGGCACCGACAGGCCAAATCGACTTCCCCAAAGCGCGCCTGAGCTGCCAAAACGGCGATCAGGCCGCCGACACGACCGGGTTCGACAGCTCGCCGATCCCCTCGATCCGGACGCTCACCGTATCCCCGTCCGTGAGCGGACTAACCCCCGCTGGCGTACCGGTCAACACCACGTCACCGGGCAGCAGCGTCATCACGTGTGAGACGTACGACACCAGCGCCGGCGCGTCGAAGACCATGTCCCCGGTACGGCCGAGCTGCCGTACCTCCATCTCCTCCGGGTCGCGGCCGACCTCACAGCGGATCTCCAGATCGGTGACGTCCAGCCCGGTGGTGATCCACGGCCCGATCGGGCAGAACGAGTCGAACCCCTTGGCCCGGGTCCACTGACTGTCCGAGCGCTGCAGGTCCCGGGCGGTGACGTCGTTGGCACACGTGTAACCGAAGATGGCCCGCTCCGCCGCCGCACGGTCCGCCCGGCGGGCGCCGGGCGCGCCGATCACCACCGCCAGCTCGGCCTCGTGCTCCACCTGCTTGCTGAACTCCGGTAGCCGGATCGCGTCCCGGGGGCCGATGACCGAGGTCGAGGGCTTCAGGAACAACAGCGGCTCCTTCGGCACCTCCGCGCCGTGTTCGGCGGCGTGCTCGGCGTAGTTGCGGCCGACGCAGACCACCTTGCTGGGCAGGATCGGCGAGAGCAGCCGGACGTCGGACAATGCCCAGCGGACCCCGCTGAACGTGATCTGGCCGAACGGGTGGCCGGAGATCTCGGCGATGGTGAGCCCCTGCGGGCCCGCCTCCGCTTCCCCTTCGACGACACCGAACGACATTCCCTTGGCATGAGCGAAACGAGCGATACGCACCAGGCCAATGTAGTGCGGTCAGCGGACGGCCGCGGCAGCTTACCCGCGCCACTGCGGGCCGGGGCCGGATTCACCGCTTCGTACCCGCACGACGCACGCCCGCACCTAGCGTCGGCTTCGGAGGTTCGTTCGTATGCCTGCATCGACACGACACCACAAGGCCCTCGCGGCGATCGTGCACTGCATCGGTCTGCTGACCGCCCTGCCGGTGCTGCCGGCGGCCACCGTCCCGAACGCGCCGCCGGCCGGGCCACTTCAGCCGGCGGCAGCCACACCCGATCCCAGCATGCCGGCGGCGCCACCGGCGGTACCGACGCCGACCCGGGTGGTCGAGCCGGCCGCCAGGCCGAAGGTGAGCGTCCGGGTCGCGCCGGAACAGAGCGCCGCACCCAGGTACCGGATCGAGGTCCGAAACACCGGCAGAACTCCGGTGGAGACCACGGTCCGTCAGGAGTTGCCCCAGGGCGTCTCGGCGACCAGCGTCAGTGACGGAGGCCGGGTGGTACGCCCCAGCGGGTCGGCGGCGACCGCGGTGACCTGGCAGCTGAAGCTGCCGCCGGGCGGCACCACCACGCTGGGCACCACGCTCACCACCGCCTCCCGAGCGCCGGTGACCGCGCCCACCTGTGCCTTCGCCAGTGACGGTCAACAGCCGTACGACTGTGCGAGCGCCACCTGGGCGGCGTCAGGGGCGGCGGCCACCCAGACGCAGGAGCCCACGGGCTGGCGTCGCCAGGCACCCGCGCTGCTGGCCGCCGGGGTCGCGCTGCTGGTGCTGGGCCTGGTGGGGCTGATCACCTGGCGACGCCGTCGACGGCCGGTGGCGGCGGCGCTGGCCTCGGACGGGCCCGGCACGATCTATCCCCGCCCGGCCGCCCCCCGACCGTCGGTACGGCGTCGCAAACCGCCGGTGTGGCTGGTGGTTCCGGTGGCCGCGACCGTGCTGGCCGGCACGGTGGGTGCCGCCGCGTGGTCGGCCACCCGCCAGGTCACCGCCATCGACACCGACAGCCAGCCGACCAACGGTGCCTGGAAGGGCACCGGGGCCAGCGGCGTGCTGGGGATGCCGCTGCGCGAGGACGCGTTCGAGTTCACCGTCTACCGGATGACCTGTGAACCGGGCCGGGGCGCGCGGCAGTGCCAGGCGACCGTCGGGGTTCGCAACCTCACTCGGGAGCACCAGAGTTGGCACGGCAAGCTGCAACGGGCGTACCTGGCCAACGGAAACTGGGTCACCACCGACGAGTCGGCCACCCGCCGGGCGAACCAGGGACGCGACGTGTTCGCCGACCCGGTGGCCGCCGGCAGCCGCCTGGTGCTGCCGTTGGTCTTCACGATCAACGGGCGGGAGGCGCCGCAGCGGCTGGAGCTGCGCAGCGGTGTCTTCTCCGCCGGCGTACGGGTCGACGTGCCCTGACCGGCGGCCGGACGGCGGTCGTACCCTTGGGGCCGTGACCGCCCTCCCCGCAGCCGTCTGGCAGCCCCTGCTGGCGAGCCACGAACAGCGAGCCGACGCGCTGACCGCCGGACACCGGGCCCGCCGGGCGACCGGGGAGCGCCACGCCATCGACGACTTCCTGTACGACTACTACGGCACCCGGCCCTCGGTGCTGCGACGGTGGCACCCGGGCGTCGATGTCCGCCTGGAAGCCGGCCCGGACGGCCCGGCACCGCACCACCGGTGGCGCTGGTACGCGACGGACCCGGACGGGGCGGTACGCCTCGACACCGGAGCGTTCCTCGCCGACCGGGGCGACTCGGTGCGGTTCATCCACCGGCTGCTGACCGCGATCGCGTCCCGACCCGCCTTCACCGGCTGTTTCGGCCTGCACGAGTGGGCGATGGTCTACCGCCAGCGTGAGCACCGGCATCCGCTTCCCCTGCGGCTCGGCCAGCAAGGCACCGACGCGGTGGTCGAGGCGCACCAGATCAGGTGCAGCCACTTCGACGCGTACCGGTTCTTCACCTCGGAGGCGGTGGGCCTCAACCACCTCCGTCCGACCCGGGACAGTCAGGTGGACCTCGACCAGCCGGGCTGCCTGCACGCCTCGATGGACTGCCACAAGTGGGCCACCAAGCTGGGTCCGGCCGTCCCCGGTGACCTGGCGCTCGACTGCTTCGAACTGGCCGGTGACATCCGGCTGCTCGACATGCGCGCGTCGCCGTACGACTTCTCCTCGTACGGGGAGGCGGCGGTGGCCATCGAGACGCCGGAGGGCAAGGCCGAGTACGTGGCGCGGCAACGCGAGTTCGCCCACCGGGCGGGCCAGTTGCGGGCCCGGCTGATCGAGGTCTGCTCGGCGCTGTTGGCGCAGGTCGAACCAGGGGCGCGCGCCAAGGCCTGACGGCTACTCGCCGTCCACCCGACGGTCGCGCTTGCGCTGCCCGCGACGCTTCTTCTCGGCCAGCCGACGCTCCTTGGCCGCCCGGGACGGGCGGGTCGGGCGGCGTGGCGGTGGTGGCGGGGCGACCGCCTCGCGCAGCAACGACACCAGGCGATCCCGGGCCGCCTCACGGTTGGCCAGCTGTGCCCGGTGCTCACTGGCGGCAATTGTCAGCACCCCGTCGACCAGCCGTCCGGCGAGCCGGTCCAGTGCCCGGGTGCGCAGCGACTCGGGGATGCTCGGTGAGCCGGCCAGGTCGAAGCTCAGCTCCACCCGTGAGTCGGCGGTGTTGACTCCCTGCCCACCCGGTCCGGACGACCGGGAGAAACGCTCCCGCAGCTCAGCGGCGGGCACCACCCACCGGTCGGTCACCCGTAGCCCGTCGTCCACGCCCTGAGGCTAGCGCGGGATCCGGAACCTGTTCACGCCGATCCCGCGAGCGCACATCGAGCCCGGTACCCGGGACGTCAGCGGGCGGGTCGCTCGTCGGCGCTGCTGCTCGGCGTCGGTTCCGTCGGAGCCGGCTCGTCACTACCACCGACGGCGGCGTACGCGACCGCTCCGACCAGGAGCAGGGCGATGATGCCGACCTTCGTGGTCACCACCTTGATCAGCATCCAGGCCGCGCGACGCGCTCCGGGAACTGTTTTCTTCGCCGCCTGGTAGTCGTTCCAGCCCCGCCGAGCGCGCGCGTACGACGACCCGACGCCACTTCCGATGATGAGGCCCACCAGCAGGAGGACCGTGATGAGAGGACGCTCCACCCACGCCAGTATCCATACGGAGCGTCATATTTCCATTGTCCGATCGTTGAACGCCGGAATCCGACAGTTGCCCCAATCTCTCTGTAATCGGACAGTGGCTCTGGGTGATCAGCCGCCCTTCCCGATGATCGTGTCGGCGGTCTGCTGCACCTGCTCGATCGGGATGGCGAACCCGATGCCGATGGAACCGTTGCCGTCGATGGTCGCGATCGCCGTGTTCACGCCGACCACCTCGCCTCGGGCGTTCACCAGTGGTCCGCCTGAGTTGCCGGGGTTGATCGAAGCGTCGGTCTGCACCGCCCGGTGCCGGTTGTCACCGAGGCGCACCTGGCGGTCCAGGGCGCTGACGATGCCGGCGGTCACCGTGCCGGGCAGCCCCAGTGGCGATCCGACCGCCAGCACCGGTTCGCCCACCCGGGTCGACCCCGGCTTGGCCAACGGCAACGACGTCAGGCCGGCCGACGACGGCACCTTGAGCACCGCGAGGTCACTTTCCGGCTCCCGACCCACCACCTGCGCCGCGAACCGCCGGCCGTCCGGCAGTTCGACGGTCACCGGGCCACCACGACCCTTCGCGATGATGTGGTCGTTGGTGATGATGTGCTGCTCGGAGTCGACCGCGAAGCCGGAGCCGCTCGCCGAGCCTCCCGCACCGCCGCCCACCAGCACCGACACCACACCGGGCACGGTCTTCGCCGCGGCCGTCACCAACTCGGCCGGTACCGGGGCCGCGGATGCCGCGGCCGGGCCGGGTACGCCGTCACGCCCGGCCGCCCAACCGCCGGCCAGCGCCCCCGACCCGGCCGAGATCGCCACCATCGCCACCCCCGCCAGCAGCCGGCGTCGCCAGCCGCCCAGCAACCCCTCCCCCGCCTGCGACGGCCCGTCCGATCCGCCCCGCCCGTCCGGGTCGAGATCGGGTGAGACGAACCAGGGTCCGCGCGGTTCGCCCAGTCCGGTCTGCACTGCCATACGTACGCTCCTCACGTGCGCGGCCGGCGGTGGCCGCTGTCGCGGATCGGGCCGTCGGAATCAGGGCAGGCGGGAGAACCAGCGCATCGAGCCGACCGCCGCGCCCATGGCGAACACCAACCCGAGCCCGATGAACCGGGCCGAGACGTCCTGCCGTACCGTGCGCCAACCCACCGAGCTGCCGATGTCGTCGTAGACGGCCCGCAGTTCGGCGCTCGTACCGGCCTCGTGGAAACCGCCCCCGGTCTCCTCGGCCACGGCCCGCAGCGTCTCCCCGTCCACCGGCACCTGGATCGGTCGTCCGCCGCGATCGACGAAGCCGCTCGGCGTACCGAAGGAGATGCTGTGCACCGGCACGTCGAGGGCGACCGCCTCGGCCGCGGCCTCCATCGGATCCATGCCCGAGGTGTTCGCCCCGTCGGAGAGCAGGATGATCCGGGCCGGCGGCGGCTCGGTCGCGGCCTTGCCGTCGAGCGCCTTCACCGCGCTCAGCGAGGTGCTGATCGCCTCACCGATCGCGGTGCCCTGCACCCCGGTCGCCCCCTCGGCCAGCCGTTCGATCCCGTCGTGCAGCGCCTCCCGGTCGGTACCCGGTGGCACCAGTACCGCCGCGCTGCCGGCGAACGCGACCAGTCCCACGTTGAACTCGTCGGGCAGACCGTCGGCGAACCGCCGGGCGGCGCTCTTGGCCGCGCTGAGCCGGTCCGGCTCCACGTCACCGGCGAGCATCGAGGTGGAGACATCCACCGCCACCATCACGGTGGCGCGTTCCCGGGGGACCCGGACCTCGGCGGTGGGACGGGCGAAGCCGACCACGAGGAGGGCCAGCATCGCCAGGAAGAGGCCGGCCGGCAGGTGTCGACGCCAGGTCGGACGCCGGGGTGCCACCCGGTCCAGCAGCCGCAGATTGGTGAAACGGACCGCGTACCGGCTGCGGCGGCGCTGCGCCACCAGGTACGCCACGGCCACTGCGACCACCCCGAGCAACAGCCAGAGCCGAACGGGTGACTGCCAGATCACGCCGCACCTCCACGGCCCGACGGGACCGCCATGGCGGCCAGCCGACGTTGGGCGTGCACGTGCCGAACGATGTCCACGGTCCAGTCCCGGTCGGTGCGTAGCGCCAGATGGTTCGCGCCGGCCCGGCGCAGCGCGTGCCGGACCTGGTCGCGCTGGGCGGTCGCCGCCGCCGCGTAGCGCTCCCGCAGGTGCCGGTCACCGGTCCACACCTCGCGGTGTTCGCCGGTCTCCGGGTCGACCAGGGTGATCAGACCGACGTCCGGCAGTTCCAGCTCGCGGGGGTCGGTGACCTCGACCGCGAGCACCTGGTGGCGTACCGAGAGCTGCCGCAGCGGGCGTTCCCAGTGCGCCGGTAACCCTGGATCGTCGGGCAGGCCGTCGAGGAAGTCGGAGACCACCACGACCAGACCACGCCGGTGGGCGACCCGGCGCACCTCGGCCAGCGCGTCGGCCAGCCCGACGGCGGGCACGGCCCCGGACCCGGCGTGGTCGCCGGCCCGGGGTGCCGCCAGCAACGCGCGGAGCAGCCCGAACAGGTGGGTACGCCCGCTGCGGGCCGGCACCCGGCGCAGCCCGTACGGGGTGAGCACCTGCGCGCCGAGCCGGTTGCCCGGCCCGGCGGCGAGGAAACCGATGGTGGCCACCGCGGCCACCGCCAGTTCCCGTTTGTCCAGCTCCGCGGTGCCGTACTCCATGCTGGGGCTGGCGTCGACCAGCAGCCAGGTGGTCAACTCGCGGTCGGCCTCCACCTCCCGCACGTGCGGCACCGCGGTACGGGCGGTGACCGACCAGTCCATCCGGCGCACCTCGTCCTCACCGGGCCGGTACTCGCGGCTGCCCGCCGGCTCGCTACCGGGCCCGGGCAGCAGACCGCGCCGCTCACCGTGCAGCAGTCCATCAAGACGCCGGGTCACCGTGAGCTCCAGCCGCCGCAGCCGCTGGTCCGGTGTGAGGTCGGTGAGTGTCGGGTCCGCCGCCAACGATGGGGTGGGGCTGCGGCGGCCCATCAGGCGACCGCCAGGTCGGTCATGTGCTCCACCCTGGCGGTGGCCTCCCGGGGCAGCGGGACCGACTCGACCAGTCGATGGACGACCCACTCGGCGCTCACCCCGTCGGCGACCGCGTCGAAGGAGAGCACCAGCCGGTGAGCCAGTACGTCCACGGCGAGTTCCCGGACGTCGTCGGGGAGCACGTAGCCCCGTCCCCGGAGCAGCGCCTGTGCACGGGCCGCCGCGACCAGGCCGAGCGTGGCGCGCGGACTGGCACCGTAGGCGAGCAACCCGGCCATCTCCGGCACCCCGAACCGGCCCGGATCACGGGTGGCGAGGATGAGCCGGACCACGTACTCGGCGATGGCGTGATGGACGAAAACCTGGCTGGCCTGACGCTGGAACTCGCGCAACCGCTCCGGGTCGAGCACCCGGTGTGCCCGGGGACGGTCGGCGCTCATCCGGTAGAGGATGGCCAACTCGTCGGCGGCGTCCGGGTAGCCGACCACGATCCTCATGAGGAAGCGGTCCCGCTGCGCCTCCGGCAGTTGGTAGACCCCCTCCGACTCGATGGGGTTCTGGGTCGCCAGCACCAGGAAGGGCTCCGGCACCGGGTGGCTGCGCCCACCGATCGACACCTGACGCTCGGCCATCGCCTCAAGCAACGCTGACTGCACCTTCGCCGGTGCCCGGTTGATCTCGTCGGCCAGCACCAGGTTCGCCATCACCGGGCCCAGTTCGACGTCGAAGCTCTCCTTGGAGGCGCGGTAGATCCGGGTGCCGACGATGTCGGAGGGGACCAGGTCGGGGGTGAACTGGATGCGGGAGAAACTGCCACCGACCACCGTCGCGAGGGTCTGCGCGGCGAGGGTCTTGGCCACCCCGGGTACGCCCTCCAGCAGGCAGTGCCCGTCGGCCAGCAGCGCGACCAGGAGGCGTTCGACGAGCCGATCCTGCCCGACGATCACGCGTTTGACCTCGAAGAGCGTCTGGTCCAACTCGGCCGCGGTCGCGTCCGGATCGGCCGGGCTGGGCAGGCTGGCCATGGTGTCCGAGATGTCCGTCACGGTGCTTGCTTCCCGAGGCGACCGGCGGACAAACGTCGGAATTTACGGCCTTACGCTGCCCAGACCGGACGAGGAACGCCGTTACCGGGCACCGCCCGCAGAGCCGCTCGACCCGCATCCGACACGACACCGGCCCCCGTCATGCGACGGGGGCCGGTGACAGTGGACGGTTCAGCGGTGCACGAGGAGGTAGAACGGCAGGTCGGCAGGGGCTCCGGCGGAGTTGCGGGTCTGGATGAAGACCGCGTTCGGGGTCAGCAACCGCCGCGCGACCGAGATCTCACCAGCCGGTGGGATGCAGCACGAGTCCGGCCGGCCGATCGTCGCCACGTAGACGCCGTTGGTGACGTTGGTGCCGAACTGCACCTCGTACTCACCGACGCCGTACTTGATGACGACTCCGTCGCCGCGGGCCTTGGTGCCGTTGGCGTTGACCACCGTGGCGTAGAAGCCGGCAACCGCCTGAGTGCTCATCCCTTCGCCCTTGGCGAGGGCAGCCTTCGCGCTGTTCAGCGAGGCCGTGGTGACGGCCGGCTGCTGGGCGGTGCGGGCCGCAGGCTGGGCGGACTCGGCGAGCGGCTTCGCTACCGCGATTCCGCCGCCGGCCAACGCCAGCGCCAGCGCCGCGATCGCCACCGCAGCCGTCTTACGTCGGAATAATCTGGTCATGACGGTTCTCCCTTGTCCAGGCGTGGAGATACGGCCGGCCCGTGGCACACGGGGCGGTTTCTTTCCTTTTTCGAGTCGGGTGGCAATGAACGGGCACCGCCCGCGCACCCCGTCCGGGAGCGCATCCCGCAGACGTTTCCGCCTCATCGACTGTCATGCGCCCTGAGCTGGGGATACTTGGCTAAACACAGCCTCCCGAGCAGCTGAAACGTAGCACCGAAAAATGCTGCTGGTCAATAGTGAAAATGACGTCGGCGAGTTGTCGGATCAACGCCAGAAATCGCGAAAGTGAAGCCGTTGTCGATTCACGAAAACAATTCGACAGGCAGGTGTCGGCTGGCACGCTCACGCGCCGATTGGCGGCGCCCGGCGCCGCGACGCGGTATCTGCGCACCTGGCACGGCTCAGTAGGGTGAGGGCCGTGGAGATCACGATCGGTCGCCGGACCTGGCGACCGTCAAGCGTCACCCTGCTCTGCTGGCTGGCAGTCGCGCCGGGTGCCGGGTGGACGCTGGTGCGGTCGGTCGGTCTGGACCGGGGGCCGCTGGTGCAGGCGTTGGCGTTCACGCCGTACGTGACGCTCGGGAGTCTGGTCCCACTGGTGCTCGCGCTGGCACTGCGGCGGCGCGGTCCGGCGGGCGTCGCGGCGCTGACCACCCTGGTCCTGGTCGCGCTGGTCGCGCCCCGCGCACTGCCCGCGTCGCAGCCACACACCGCCGGGCCCACGGTGCGGATCCTCACCGCCAACCTGCTCGCGGGTGCCGCCGATCCGAGCACGGTGGTCGAGTTGGTACGCACCCGGCAGGTCGACCTGCTGCTCGTGCAGGAGCTCACCCCGACCGCCGCGGCCGAGTTGGATCGGCTCGGCCTCGACCAGCTACTGGCACACCGGCAGCTCAATCCGGTCGTCGGCACTCCCGGCTCCGGGCTCTACGCCCGCCATCCGATCAGCGACGGCGGCATCCGCCAACTCCGCGGCGCGTGGGGCTTCACCCAGGCGTACGCGACCGTCGCGGTGCCCGGCGCACCCCCGGTACGCGTCGAGTCGGCGCACCCGGCGGCGCCGTACGCGATCGACCAGGTGGGCTCCTGGCGGACCGACCTGGCCGCCCAGCCGGCCGCCACCCCGGACGGGCCGTTGAGCATCCTCGCCGGGGACTTCAACGCCACCCTCGACCACGGTCCACTGCGCACCCTGCTCGACACCGGATACGTCGACGCCGCCGCATCGGTCGGCGCCGGGCTCGTCGGCACCTGGGGGCCGTACGACGGCGACCTCATCCCGCCCGTGGTGATCGACCACGTGCTGGTGGACCGCCGCATCGCCGTACGGGACGTGACGGTCCACCCGTTGCCCGGCAGCGACCACCGCATGGTCCTCGCCGAACTACGCCTGCCGGCGCAGCGCTGAACCGATTCGCCGGGTGGTCGCCCACGCCCTGGCGAACGGCAGGCCGAATGCTCACTCAAAGCGATGGTCAACTGATGAGAGCGTGATGATGACGCTCGCCATACTGCGGTCGTCCCCTATTCACAGGAGCAAACAATGAAGCGACTGTTACGGATGTCCGGGCTCGCCTCCGCCCTCGCTCTGAGCCTGCTCGTGGCACCCGCCTCAGCCCAGGCCGCACCCGACCGCGCCGCCGCCGAGGCGGCCGCCCACGTTGAGGCGGAGATCGCTGCCAGCGAGGCTGCCATGATCGACGAGGTGACGCTCGCCGCAACCGGCTGCGGTTCCGTCTGCGACGGCAAGAACCCGCAAACCTTCAAGATCTACACCAGCTACGGCAACTACTACACCTGCAGTGAGGACGCCATCACCCCGAAGTCCGGCAGCTACACGTACTACCAATCCGACGTGACGGGCGAGGTCGAGCTACGCTACAGCCCACGATGCCGCACCGCATGGGCGAGAACCCCCGGCTGGCGTACCCTCACGCTCAAGGTGGACAGCCGGCACCTCAACGGGAACCACCGCACCACGATGACCGAATACTCCGCAGACAGCCTCTGGACCGCCATGGTCAACGACGCCGACCTGGAGGCCCGGGCCTGCTTCTCGCCGGGTGCAACGTCCCCCGGGTACAGGTGCACCAGATGGTGGTAAGACCTACCGGCACGGAAAGCTGAGCTGTTCTGCGGCTGGGACCTGACCGCAGCCGAACAGTTGCCCGGCGGGCACGATCGTGGCCGCCGGGCAACTTGGCGCCCTACGACAGCGCCCGCTCAGACCCGGGCTCGGTCGAGGCCGTAGGTGAGCGCGTCGACCAGTGCGTGCCAGCTCGCCTCGACCACGTTGGGGTGCACGCCGACCGTGGTCCAGCCACCGCCCCGGCCGTCGGCGGTCTCGACGAGGACCCGGGTCACCGCGCCGGTGCCGTGGCTGCCCTCCAGGATCCGCACCTTGTAGTCGGCCAGCTCGAAGTCCTGCAGCTCCGGATAGTGCCGGCCGAGGCCGACCCGGAGCGCCTCGTCCAGCGCGTTCACCGGCCCGTTGCCCTCAGCCGTGGCGATCACCCGCTCCCCGCGTACCCGGATCTTGACGGTCGCCTCGGAGACGACCGCGCCATCCTCACGGTGCTCGACCAGCACCCGGTACGACTCCAGGGCGAACGGCCGCGCCGGCGCGGCGTCCGGCAGCTCGGAGCGGACCAGCAGCTCGAACGAGGCGTCGGCGGCCTCGAACGACCATCCGCCGGCCTCCAACTCCTTCACCCGGTTGGTGACCCGGGACAGCGTCTCCGGATGGCCGGCCAGGTCCAGCCCCAGCTCGCGACTCTTGAGCTCGATGCTGGCTCGGCCGGCCATCTCGGTGACCAGGATCCGCATGTCGTTGCCGACCACCTCGGGCTCCACATGGTTGTAGAGCAGCGGATCCACCTTGATCGCACTCGCGTGCAGCCCCGCCTTGTGAGCGAAAGCAGCGGCCCCGGCGTACGCCTGGTGGGTGTCGGGGGCGATGTTGGCGATCTCGGCGATGGCGTGGGAGACCCGCACCATCTGCTCCAGGCAGCCCTCCGGTAGGACCGGCAGCCCGAGCTTGAGTTGGAGGTTCGCGACGACCGCGAAGATGTCGGCGTTGCCGGGCCGCTCGCCGTACCCGTTGGCGGTGCCCTGCACGTGGCGCACCCCGGCCTCGACGGCGGCGATGGTGTTGGCCACCGCGCAGGCGGTGTCGTTCTGGGCGTGCATGCCGAGCAGTTCCGGCGCGACGCCGATCCGGTCGGTGAGGTCGGCGATGGTGGCGGTCACCTGGGACGGAAGCATTCCACCGTTGGTGTCGCAGAGCACGAACCGCTCGGCACCCGCCGCGAGCGCGGTCTCCACCACCGAGGCGGTGTACGCCGCGTCGTGGCGGTACCCGTCGAAGGAGTGCTCGCCGTCGACGAAGACCCGGCGGCCCTCGGCGACCAGGTGGGTCACCGTGTCGTGGATCATCGCCAGGTTCTCCTTGGCGGTGGTCCGCAACGCCCGCTCGACGTGGCGCAGGTCGGCCTTGGCGACCAGGGCGATCGCCGGGGTCTGCGCGTCGAGCAGCCCCCGCACCTGCGGGTCGTCGGCGGCCACCGCACCGGCCCGGCGGGTGGCGCCGAAGGCGACCAGCACGGCGTGCTTGAGATCGAGTTCGGTACGCGCCCGTCGGAAGAACTCGGTGTCCTTGGGCACCGCACCCGGCCAACCGCCCTCGATGAACCCGACACCGAACTCGTCGAGCAGCCGGGCCACCGCGAGCTTGTCGATCACCGAGTAGCTGAGCCCCTCGCGCTGCGCACCATCGCGCAGCGTGGTGTCGTAGACCTGGAACGTCATGGGGATCCCTTCGTCAGGCACCGGCCAGCGCAACAAAAAGACCCCCCGCGGATGCGGGAGGTCTGCGCGCTCGGCGAGGGGAAGCCGGCGCGCTAGTTGCCAATAATGCGGGCGGTGCTGGTCACGATCCGTACTCTGCCACCTCGCCGCCGTTTCTGGGAGGCACAATCCACATCTCGGGACGACCGGTGGCGCGCGTGTCAGATGGTTTTCTTGGGACGCGTGTAGAGCGTCCGTCAACGGGTAGGAGTTTTCGGGACAACGAAACACGTTCCTCCGAGACGGCTGAGCACAGCCGGGGCAGGAGACATCCCATGGACAGGCTCGACCCGAACACCACGAACGCCACGCCGGATCCGGAGCTGCGCGCGGTCGACCAGAGCGTCGTCGCCGGCGGCACCCCCGCCGGTGCCTTCGACCCCTGGAGCTACCGGGATGAGGCCGGGGTGGCCGGCAGCACCCTGATCGGTTACAAGGTGGAGGCCAGCGACGGCTCCATCGGAAAGATCGACAGTGACAGCACCGAGGTCAACGCCAGCTACCTGGTGGTGGACACCGGACCGTGGATCTTCGGCAAGAAGGTCATGCTCCCCGCCGGGACGGTGAACCACGTCGACCACGAGGAGCAGAAGGTCTACGTCGACCGCACCAAGGACCAGATCAAGGCTGCACCGGAGTACGACGAGACGGCCACCGACCCGGCCTACCGGGAGAAGCTCGGCGGCTACTACAACGACACGTACACCGCCACCCCGCGCGGTGACGGGCTGCGGTAACCCGACGCGGACCGGTTGAACGGTCGGTGGGCATCGGCCCACCGGCCGTTTACCGTGGCAGGGTGGACTCGATCGAGATCAACCGCAGGATTCCGTTCGTCAGTACCTTCAATTTCCGGGACGTGGGGGGCTACCGCGTCCCGGACGGCCGCCAGGTACGCACCGGCCGGTTGTTCCGCTCCGACTCGCTGCACCGCATCGACGACCACGACCGGGACACCTTCGCGGCCCTCGGCGTGCGGACCGTCATCGACCTGCGCCGCCCGTACGAGGTCGAACGCGACGGCCGGGTTCCCGACTTCGACGGTCTGACCTACCGGCACATCCACCCGGAGCACGCGGAGTGGGGTGAGCGGCCGTACCAACCCGGTGACGACCTGGCCCGCTACCTTGCTGACCGGTACGCCGACCTGGCCCGCACCGGCACCGCCGGGCTGGCCGAGGCGATCGGCCTGATCGCCGACGAGGCGAACGCGCCCGTGGTGGTGCACTGCGTCGCCGGCAAAGACCGCACCGGAATCGTCTGCGGGCTGACCCTCGCCGTCCTCGGGGTCGACGACAGCGAGATCGCGGCAAACTACGCGCTGAGCACCGAGGCGTCGCAGCGGTTCGCCGCCTGGGCCGCCGCCACCTTCCCGGACGCCGCCGAAATCCCGTCGCCGTTCCTGTCCTCGCCGGCCGAGACGATGCTGCTCTTCCTCGCCGAGATCCGTGCCGCTCACGGCTCCGTCGACAACTACCTGCGCGGCGCGGGAGTCACCGACGACCAGCTCACCGCCCTGCGTACCCACCTGCTCGACTAGCTCGACCCGGGCGCAAGCGTTAGGAAGGGCCCCTTCCTATACACCAGGCGTTAAGAAGGTGCCCTTCCTTACCGCTCAGAAGACGCGGTGGACCCAGTTGTGCGGGTCCTCGGCCTTGCCCCGCTGGAGGTCCACCAACTGCTGTCGCAGCGCCATGGTGACCTCGCCCGGTTCCCCGCCGGCCACGGCGAACTCTCCGTCCGGGGAACGCACCTGCCCGATCGGGGTGATCACCGCTGCGGTACCGCAGGCGAAGACCTCGCGCAGCCGGCCGCTGGCGGCGTCCGCCCGCCAGTCGTCGAAGCTCACCGGACGCTCCTCGACCCGGTGCCCGGCCGCCGAGGCCAGGGTGAGCACCGACTCACGGGTGATGCCGGGCAGGATCGTGCCGGTCAGCGGCGGAGTGGCGATCGACCCGTCGTCGTAGACGAAGAAGACGTTCATGCCGCCCAGTTCGTCGACGAACCGGCGCTCCACGGCGTCGAGGAAAACCACCTGGTCGCAGCCGTGCTCCAGGGCCTCGGCCTGGGCGGCCAGCGAGGCGGCGTAGTTGCCGCCGCACTTGGCCGCGCCGGTGCCGCCGGGCGCGGCCCGGGTGTAGTCGGGCGAGACCCAGACCGTCACCGGCTTGACCCCGCCGGAGAAGTACGCCCCGACGGGCGAGGCGATCACCGAGTAGAGGTACTCGTTGGCGGGGCGGACGCCGAGGAAGACCTCGCTGGCGAACATGAACGGCCGCAGGTAGAGGCTGCCGCCGTCGTCGCCGTCGGGAATCCACTCCCGGTCGATCTCGATCAGCCGGTGCAGCGAGTCCACGAAGGTCTGCTCCGGTAGTGCCGGCATGGCCATCCGGGCGGCGGAGATGTTGAACCGGGCCGCGTTGGCGTACGGACGGAACATCGTCACTCCGCCGTCGGCCGCACGGTACGCCTTCATGCCCTCGAAGATCTCTTGTGCGTAGTGCAGCACCGCGCTGGCGGGATCCATCGGGATCGGCGCGCGTGCTTCGACCCGGGCGTCGTACCAGCCCTTGCCGTCGGCGTAGCGGATGGTGACCATGTGGTCGGTGAACACCCGGCCGAACCCGGGGTTTACCAGCAGCGCAGCCCGGTCTGCGGCGGATACCGGTGCGGGGTTCGGACGGATCTCGAAGTCGATCTTGTCACCACCGCTCATCGCGCTGACCTCCCTGGGGGATCACGGCATGCGCCGACCGCACGCCGGAAACATGTTTTGTGCCAGAAAACCTACCCCGAACGGTCGTTCAGCGGATAGGTCCACCGGTGTACAGGTGGCACATCACCGGTGAGTGGCCGTCGTGACCCCGGGCCGGCAGGGCCGACGGAGCCTCGCCGGCCGGTGGGACGCGTACGGTTCAGCCGACGGCCTGTGCCGCGATCCGGTCGCCCACCTCGGCGGTCCGTACGGCTACCTCGGGGCTCCGGGCGGCCAGCTCCGCGCTGACCGCGGCGGTGATCCGGGCGGCGACGTCGGCGTGCCCGAGCTGGTCAAGCAGCAGCGCCGCCGAGAGTACGGCGGCGACCGGGTCGGCGACGCCACGGCCGGCGATGTCCGGCGCGGAGCCGTGCACCGGCTCGAACATCGACGGGTACGTCCCGTCCGGGTTGATGGAGCCGCTGGCAGCGAGTCCGATGCCGCCGGTCACGGCGGCGGCGATGTCGGTGAGGATGTCGCCGAAGAGGTTGTCGGTGACCACCACGTCGTACCGCTGCGGCTGGGTGACCAGGAACATCGCCGCGGCGTCGACATGCTGGTACTCGGTGGCGATGTCGGGATGCTCGGCGGCGACCACCTCGAAGGTGCGCGACCACAGCGAACCGGCGTGGGTCAGCACGTTCGTCTTGTGCACCAGGGTCACCTTGCGCCGCTCGCGCCGAGCGGCGCGGGCGAAGGCGTCCCGGATCACCCGCTCCACCCCGTGCCGGGTGTTCAGGCTCTCCTCGGTGGCGATCTCGGCCGGGGTGCCCCGGTGCAGCGAACCGCCGGCACCGGCGTACAGGCCCTCGGTGCCCTCCCGGACGACCACCAGGTCGACCTCGCCCGGCTTGACCGCCGCGAGCGGGCTGGCCACTCCCGGCCAGAGTCGCGACGGGCGCAGGTTGACGTACTGGTCGAAGGCGAAGCGCAGCTTCAGCAGCAGACCCCGCTCCAGCACGCCGGGCGGCACCGTCGGGTCACCGACCGCGCCGAGCAGGATCGCGTCGTGCCCGGCCAGTTCGGCGAGCACCGAGTCGGGCAAAACCTCGCCGGTGCGGTGGTAGCGTGCCGCGCCGAGGTCGTACTCGGTCACCTCGACTCCGGGCAGCACCGCGTCGACGACCTTGCGGGCCTCACCGACCACCTCGGGTCCGATCCCGTCCCCGGCCACCACCGCGATCCGTGCCACGTCCGTCAGCTCCTTCGCTCGAATGGCTCGACGGTACGCCGCCGTCCCGCCCCCCGGTACGAGTGTTCCACTTTTCGGGAAGGCTGGTACGCACAGCAGGTTCCCAGGCGGCATTCATGGCCCGGTCATCTCCGCTGCCTAGCGTGAACGCGACGGTCCATGAGGCCGGGCGAGGCGCCGCGACGGGGGCGGCACACGCCGAGGAGGGGGCGCACATGTGGACCGACGAGCAACCACGAACCCGCTGGGTGGACCCGGCGGTCTTTCGCTTCCGCCGGGCCGACCTGCGACTGGGCCACGGGGAGCAACAGCCGGACCGCGCCACCGTGGTCGCCGGGGACCGGATCGCCGTCCGGCACACCGTCCGCACCTCGACAGCGGAGTACACCCTGCTGCTCAACGCCCCCGACTGGCTGGGCCGGCGCGGCACCGGCGAGGCGCTGCGGGACGCCGTGGCCGAGTTGCGGGCGATCGACCTGACCTACGGCCCGAACCGCCCGGAGAGCCTGGTGTCGCGGCTACGCCGGGGCGAGATCAGCGCCGAGTCGTACCCGCCGTTGGCCGATCTGGTGGACCGGTGCGCCGCGATGCGCGCGGCCACCGACGGCTGGTTCGACGCCTGGGCGGTGCCGGGCGGCTTCGACCCGGGCGGGCTGCTCGGCGGATGGGCGGTCGAGCGGGCCGCGACCCGGCTGCGCCACGCCGGCATCCACGACTACGCCGTGCTCTGCGGCGCCGACCTGGTGGTACGCGGCCATGCCGCACACGGTGGCCCGTGGCGGGTCGCCGTGCATCACCCCACCGATCGGGGCCGGGCACCGCTGCTGCTGGAGATGACGGCCGGCGCGGTCGGCACCTCCGGGGTGACCGGACGGCAGGGACACGTGGTGGATCCGCACACCGGTGAGCCGGCCGGGCAACTGGTCGCCGCGACCGTGGTCGGTCCCGACCTCGCGGTGGCGGACGCCTACGCCACCGCGTTGTACGCCGCCGGAGCGGCCGGGTTGGACTGGTTCCGCCCCGGATCCGACTACCGGGTGCTCTTCGCCGCGCACCGCTGACCCGCGCGATCCCGGACGGTAGCGGCACGACCGGCGGGTCGGCCACTGCGTGCATGACCGCGGACGTTGCGTGAACGTCGACGGCATGTGGATGTCGAGCGGCCACTGCGTGGTGGGAACAGCGATCGGCCTCCACGGTCGCGGCAACGACCGTGGAGGCCGGTCGGCGACGAGTGCGCGTGGCTCGCGCAATCGAGGGGTGCGGACCGCTCGGCCGGACGTCGACCTCGCCACCCGAAGACGGGCCGGCGCCACGTGCTCGGCAGGTGACCGCATCCGTACGTTATCGAATTGACGCGTTTCGCGGCAAGGGTTCCACAGGGGAGCATCTGGGTGATCCTGGTACCGGGCGGTCTGCCTGCGGCGGGGGCGTTTTCGACAAGGTGAATCGCAGATGGCACGCTGTCCGCCGTGAGTTTCGATCTGAGCGTGTGGGCCCTGGCGGATGGGGCGACGCCCGAGGACGTACGAGCGGCGGTGCAGCAGTGCCGCAACGGCCGGCACCACGAGCGTCAACCGGACCCGCGGTGTGTCGCCTTCTATCGGGCGATCACCGCCAGCTACCCCGAGCAGCCGGCCGGCCCGAACACTCCGTGGGCGGTCGCGCCACTGCACAAAGCGGCCGATCACATCGAGCTGAACCTGGATCCGGCCTGCCCGGACCAGGTGCTGCTCGACATCGAGCGGCTCGCCGGCGAGCACCGGCTGATGCTCTTCGACGCCCAGGACGGCTCGGTCTACCCGCCGCCCGGGGTTCGGTTGCCCGGCTGACCGACCCGCCAGGCGCCGGGGGGCGAACCCGGCGGCAGGTGCGGACGCGGTACCCGACCGCCACCTGCCCGGCGATCGGACGACGAGGGGCCCGGCCGATGGCCGGGCCCCTCCGTGGCGTGCCTGGATTGTCCGCGCGGGCTACTCGTCGCGCAGGTCGGCGGCGCTGGCGGAGATGGCACCGATCGAGTCGGCGGCCGAGGTGAGCAGGTCGGCACCGAGCGCCTGGTCCACGGTGAGGGTCATCAGCGTCTCACCGCCGGCCTCCCGGCGGGCCACCTGCATCGCCGCGATGTTGATGCCGGCCTCACCGAGCAGGGTGCCGACGATACCGACCACACCCGGCCGGTCGGCGTAGCGCAGGAAGAGCAGGATGCCCTCGGCGCCGATCTCCACATCGAAGCCGTCCACCTCGGTCAGCTTGATGACGTCACGGGCGCCGGCCTGGGTGACGGTGCCGGAGACGCTGACCGTACGGCCGTCGGGCAGCGCACCACGCACGGTGACCAGGACCGGGTGGTCGACGGTCTCGGTCTGGGTGCTCAGCGACACCTCCACGCCGCGCTCGGCTGCCAGGTGCGGCGCGTTGACGTAGGTCACCTGCTCCTCGACCACCGAGCTGAACAGGCCCTTGGTGGCGGCGAGTTTGAGCACCGAGACGTCGTGGTTGACGATCTCACCGCGTACCTCCACGGTGACGCTGGCGGCGACTCCGCCGGCTACCGCGGTGAAGGCGCGACCGAGCTTCTCCGCCAGCGGCAGCAACGGCCGGACGTCCTCGGCCACCACGCCGCCGGCCTGTACGTTGACCGCGTCCGGCACGAACTCGCCCTGCAGGGCCAGCTTCACGCTCTTGGCGACCGCCAGACCGGCCTTGTCCTGCGCCTCGGCGGTGGAGGCGCCCAGGTGCGGGGTGGCCACCACGTTGTCGAAGGCGAACAGCGGCGAGGAGGTGCACGGCTCCTTGGCGTAGACGTCCACCCCGGCACCGCCGACCCGTCCCTCGGCGAGCGCGTCAGCCAGTGCCTGCTCGTCGATCAGCCCGCCCCGGGCAGCGTTGACGATCCGTACGCCCGGCTTGACGATGGATAGTTCCTTCTCACCGATCAGACCCACGGTCTCCGGGGTCTTCGGCAGATGGATCGAGATGAAGTCGCTCTCCCGCAGCAACTCCTCCAGGCCGACCAGCCGTACCCCGAGCTGCGCGGCCCGGGCCGGCTGGATGTACGGGTCGTACGCGATGAGCCGGGTGCCGAACGCGGCGATCCGGGAGGCGAAGAGCACGCCGATGCGGCCGAGGCCGACCACGCCGACCGTCTTGCCCTGGAGCTCCACACCCGTGTACTTCGACCGCTTCCACTCCCCCGCCTTGAGGGCCGCGCTGGCGCTGGCGGTGTTGCGGGCGACCGCGAGCAGCAGCGCGACGGCTTGCTCAGCAGCAGAGACGATGTTGGAGGTGGGTGCGTTGACGACCATGACGCCCCGCGCGGTGGCGGCCGGTACCTCGACGTTGTCCAGTCCGACACCGGCCCGGGCGACGACCTTGAGTCGGGGGGCGGCGGCGATGGCCTCGGCGTCGATCTGGGTGGCACTGCGGACGATGACGGCGTCGGCCTCGGAGAGCGCCGAGAGCAGGGCCGGGCGGTCGGTGCCGTCCACGTGCCGGACGTCGAAGTCGTGGGCGAGCACCTCGATGGCGGCGGGAGCGAGTTCTTCGGCGATCAGTACGACAGGAGTCATTGGTCCTCGTAGATGTCGTCAGAGCGGTCGGCCGGGGGCTGGGCGCTGCGCTGCGCCCGGCGCGCTCCGGGCCATGGCCGTCAGGTGCCGCCTGGAGCACCTACCCGCGATCGTAGGGCGCGGGCCGCCCGACGCGCCCTGGAGTGTGGGGTGAGTGCCCTCACAACCCCGCCGTGACGTGCGTGTTAACGATCGTTAGCCAGCAGGTGACAACACGGCACCCGGCCCCGGCGTCGGGGAGAACGCCGGGCCCGGGTGCCGTTGGGAAATGCGTTCAGGCGGTCTCGGTGATCGGCCGGTCCACCCAGCTCATCATGCCGCGCAGCTTGCTCCCGGTCGCCTCGATCGGGTGGGCCGCGCCCTCGTTGCGCCACTTGTTGTAGTTGGGCCGGCCGGCCTCGTCCTCGGCCACCCACTCACGGGCGAACTCGCCGTTCTGGATCTCACCGAGGATCTTGCGCATCTCCTCCTTGACCCGGCCGTCGATGACGCGGGGCCCACGGGAGAGGTCGCCGTACTCGGCGGTGTCGGAGACGCTGTAACGCATCCGGGCGATGCCGCCCTCGTACATCAGGTCCACGATGAGCTTCAACTCGTGCAGGCACTCGAAGTAGGCCACCTCGGGCGCGTAACCGGCCTCGGTGAGCACCTCGAAGCCGGTCTGCACCAGTGCCGCGGCACCGCCACAGAGCACCGCCTGCTCACCGAAGAGGTCGGTCTCGGTCTCCTCGGTGAAGGTGGTCTTGATCGCGCCCGCCCGGGTACCGCCGATCCCCTTGGCGTACGAAAGAGCCAGCGCGAACGCGCTACCGCTGCCGTCCTGCTCCACGGCGACCAGGCAGGGCACACCCTTGCCGTCGACGTACTGCCGGCGGACCAGGTGGCCCGGGCCCTTCGGTGCGACCATCGCCACGTCCACCCCGGCCGGCGGCTTGATCAGGCCGTACCGGATGTTGAAGCCATGCCCGAAGAACAGCGCCTTGCCCGCGCTGAGGTTCGGCGCGATCGACTCGGCGTAGATGTGACGCTGCGCGGTGTCCGGGGCGAGGACCATGATCACGTCGGCCTCGGCCGCCGCCTCGGCCGGGGTGAGCACCCGCAGCCCCTGTTCCTCGGCCTTCGGCCGGCTCTTCGAGCCTTCCGGCAGACCGATCACCACGTCGACGCCGGAATCACGCAGCGACAACGCGTGCGCGTGTCCCTGGCTGCCGTAACCGATCACGGCGACCTTCTTCGCCTGGATCAGGCCCAGGTCGGCGTCGTCGTCGTAGTACACCTCAACGCTCATGACTTCCCTTTCGTACGGCGGCCGCAGCGGCGCGTCGTGGCTTGTGACCGACCCGGTCACGCGGACCGGGGCCGGGGTGGGGATCAGGCGGCCCGCAGCGCCGGGCCGGCGGTGATCGCACGCGAGCCGCGCCCGATCGCCACCAGGCCCGACTGGACCATCTCCTTGATGCCGAAGGGCTCAAGGTCGCGCAGCAGCGCGTCGAGCTTGTCGGGGGTGCCGGTCGCTTCGACGGTGAGGGTGTCGGCGGCCACGTCGACCACCCGGGCCCGGAACAGGTTCACCGTCTCCAGGACCTGACCTCGGGCGTTGCGGTCCGCGCGCACCTTCACCAGCAGCAGCTCCCGAGCCACCGAGGTGGTCGGATCCAGCTCGACGATCTTGAGTACGTTCACCAGCTTGTTGAGCTGCTTGGTGACCTGTTCGAGCGGCGAGGACTCCGCGTTGACCACGATGGTGATCCGCGAGACGTCCGGGTTCTCCGTCTCGCCGACCGCGAGACTGTCGATGTTGAACCCGCGCCGGGAGAACAGCCCGGAGACCCGGGCCAGCACACCAGGCTTGTTCTCCACCAGAACGGAGAGAGTGTGAATGGTCATTACAGGTCATCCTCGTCGAAGGCCGGGCGGACGCCGCGGGCGAACATGATCTCGTCGTTGCTGGTGCCGGCGGCGACCATCGGCCAGACCATGGCGTCCTTGCCGACCACGAAGTCGATGACCACCGGTGCGTCGTTGATGGACATGGCCATCTCGATGGTGCGGTCCACGTCCTCAACGGTCTCGCAACGCAGTCCCACGCAGCCGAGCGCCTCGGCGAGCTTGACGAAGTCCGGGATGCGGTGCTTGTGGGTGCCGAGGTCGGTGTTGGAGTAACGCTCGCCGTAGAAGAGCGTCTGCCACTGGCGGACCATGCCGAGGTTGCCGTTGTTGATGAGCGCGATCTTGACCGGGATGCCTTCCAGCGCGCAGGTGGCCAGCTCCTGGTTGGTCATCTGGAAGCAACCGTCACCGTCGATGGCCCAGACCACCGTGTCCGGTCGGCCGACCTTGGCGCCCATCGCCGCCGGCACCGCGTAGCCCATGGTGCCGAGGCCACCGGAGTTGAGCCAGGTCTGCGGCTTCTCGTACGAGATGAACTGGGAGGCCCACATCTGGTGCTGGCCGACCCCGGCGACGTAGATCGCGTCCGGCCCGGCGATCTCCCCCAGCCGCTTGATCACGTACTGCGGGGAGAGGGTGCCGTCGGACGGCTCCTCGTAACCCAGCGGGTAGCGCTCGCGCAGGTCGTCCAGCTGCGTCCACCAGTCGGTGATGTCGGCGGTGCGTCCCGCCGCCCGCTCGGCGGTGACCGCGGCCACCAGCTCGTCGATGACATGCCGGGCGTCCCCGACGATCGGCACGTCCGCGTGCCGGTTCTTGCCGATCTCGGCCGGGTCGATGTCGGCGTGCACCACGGTGGCGTCCGGTGCGAAGGAGTCCAGTTTGCCGGTGACCCGGTCGTCGAACCGGGCGCCCAACGCCACGATCAGGTCGGCCTTCTGCAGCCCGTAGACGGCGGCCACGGTGCCGTGCATGCCGGGCATGCCCAGATGCTGCTGATGTGAGTCGGGGAACGCGCCGAGCGCCATCAGCGTGGTGACCACCGGGATGCCGGTCAGCTCGGCCAACCGGCGCAGGCCCTCGGTGGCACCGGCCTTGAGCACTCCGCCCCCGACGTAGAGCACCGGCCGGCGGGCACCGTTGATCAGCCGGGCCGCCTCCCGGATCTGCTTGCCGTGCGGGTGCAGCGTCGGCCGGTAACCGGGCAGGTCCAGCGCGGGCGGCCAGGCGAAGGTCGTCGGCGCCTGGAGGACGTCCTTGGGGATGTCCACCAGGACCGGCCCGGGACGCCCGGTCGAGGCCAGGTGGAACGCCTCGGCCAGCACCCGGGGGATCTCACTGGCCTCCTGGACCAGGAAGTTGTGCTTGGTGATCGGCAGCGTGATGCCCTGGATGTCCGCCTCCTGGAAGGCGTCCGTGCCGATCGACGGGCGAGCCACCTGACCGGTGATCGCCACCAGCGGCACCGAGTCCATGTACGCGTCGGCGATCGGGGTGACCAGGTTCGTCGCGCCCGGACCGGAGGTGGCGATGCACACCCCGACCCGCCCGGTGGCCTGGGCGTAGCCGGTGGCGGCGTGCCCGGCGCCCTGCTCGTGCCGGACCAGGATGTGCCGCACGGTCGAGTCGTAGAGCGGGTCGTACGCCGGCAGGATCGCGCCGCCCGGAATACCGAAGACGACGTCTACACCGAGTGCCTCCAGGGAGCGCACCAGGGAGCCGGCACCGGACACCTGGGCCGGAGCCGGCCGCGTCGCTGGTACGGCCGGCGAGGCGGCGCGGGTGTGATCGGCGTCGCCCGGCGCCTCGGCGGCGGTGCGGGCGCGCCGGGCGGAGTGGGCGAGAGTCTCGGGCGTGGGTCTCGTCATGGCGGTTGGCCTTTGGCTGGAGTGGGTGGGGCTGCTCACACTGGGAAACGCGGGCGGGGCCTGCGTTCGATTGGTTCGACGGCAAGAAAAAGGCCCACGTGCCAGATGCACGGGGCCAGCGCACTCTCAGTCAGGGAGAGTGCGCTCAGGTAAGTACTCGCAGCGACCGGTACGACGACATGAGCTCAAGACTGACGCATCTCATGCGATGAGTCAACTGATCCCACATTTTGGTTAACGGACGTCGGCGCGTCACCACCGGACGCGCCGTACGGACCGGGTCTGACCTGCTGGGAGACGCCCTCGGCCCGGCGCTGGACGGGCGGGGCGACAGGCTGCGGGAGTGAGGTGACCTCGGTCGCGGGACGGGCCGGGCGGGCACCCGGCGACGTCGCCGCCTCCAGCATCGCCTCCAGGTGCTCCGCCGGTACGCCCCAGCCGAACAACGCACCCTGACCGAACCGGCAACCGGCGGCCACCACCGCGGCCAGTTCCGTGGGGGTGGTGACCCCTTCGGCGATCACCTCCAGGCCGAACTGGTGGCCCAGCCGCATCACGATGTCGACCATCGGGGCGAAGGCCGGGCCGTCACGCCCGACCGGCCGGACCGGCTCGTGCTCCGCCACCAGCCCATGATCGATCTTCAGGATGTCGATCGGGAGCCGGCGGAGCTGGTTGAGCGAGGAGTAACCGGCCCCGAAGTCGTCCAGGGCGATCCGTACCCCGGTCAGCCGCAGCGCGGTCAGCCGCCGGATCAGCTCGTCGAGGTCGGTGGCGACCGCGTGCTCGGTGACCTCCAGCACCAGCCGCTGCGGCGGCACGTGATGGGCGCGCAGCGCCTCGGCGACCTGCACCACGTACTCGGGGGCGTGCAGCTCACGCGGGGAGACGTTGACCGACACCCAGACGTCGTGACCCTCGGCCAGCCAGCGGGACAGCTGGTAGCAGGCCTGGTGCAGCACCCAGGCGCCGAGTTTGGCGATCATCCCGCTCTCCTCGGCGAGCGGGATGAACTCGTCCGGCCGGACGTTGCCCAGCTCCGGGTGATGCCACCGCAGCAGCGCCTCCGCGCCGACCGGGCGCACCGACGGCAGCGAGGCCACCGGCTGGAACACCAGCCGCAACTCGTCGCGCTCGATCGCGCCGCGCAGCTCGTGCTCCAGCGTGGTACGGCGGCGCAACAGCCGGTCGTACGCGCCGTCGTAGCGCTCGATCCGGTTCTTGCCGCGTTGCTTGGCGTAGCGCAGCGCCAGATCCGCGTGCCGCAGCAGCAGTTCGACGTCGGGTTCGTCGGCCCAGCCGGCCAGGCCGATGCTGACCGAGAGGAAGACGGGAGCCTCGGGCTGCTCGTAGGCGCCACCGAGCACCTTCAGCAGCCGCTCCGCGACCACCCCCGCCTCCGCCGCGCCACCGTGCATGAGCACCGCGAACTCGTCACCACCGAGCCGGGCCGCGAGATCACCGGGACGCAGGTTGTTCCGCAGCCGCCGACCGACCTCGGCGAGAACCGCATCGCCGACGTCGTGGCCCCGCATGTCGTTGACGTTCTTGAAGCCGTCCAGGTCCAAGCCGAGCAGTACGCACGGCACCTGTTCCTCGGCACCGCGGTGCAGGGCCTGGAGCAGGCCGCGACGGTTGGCCAGGCCGGTGAGCGCGTCGGTGTGCGCGAGCTGCCGGAAGTGCGCCTCCCGGTCGGTCAGTCGGCGGGCGTAGGCCCGCACGTCGTGCAGGGTGAGGTACTGCCGGGCGACCAGGGCGAACCCCTCGACGCTGCCGGCGGCGATGGCCAAGCCGTCGAACCGGCCGTCCTGGAGGAGGTGGTATATCGCGGAGGCGGCCATCGCGACCATCGGCACGAAGGCGTACTCGCCGTCGCGGCGAATCACGTCGATGGCGAGCTGGCCCGGCGGGTCGATGCGGTAGGCCGCCATCGCGGCGGTGAGCAGCCCCGTGGCGAGCACCACCGCGCCGATCAACGCCAGCCCCGGCCCGGCCTGGCAGAGCCCGGCCGCGACCCCCAGCCCACCCACCGACACGGCGGTGATCCCGGTACCCAGCACGACGAGGCACCGTCGGGGCGCGGGTGCCCGGAGCACCATGATCGCGGAGAGACCGGTGCTCAACGCCGCGCTGACCGAGGCGAGCAGGATCGACGGACAGGCCATCGGCGTCGCGTCGCCGAGCACCCGGGTCGGCTCGGAGAACAACACCCAGCCGACGAACCACAGCGCGGTGCCCACGATCACGCCGTCCAGCGCGAGCCGGGCCGCCGAGGGCACCGAACCGGTCACCCCGGGCAACCGGAGCAGACTGAAGCAGAACAGCAGGCCGCTGAGGGCCATGCCGAGCGCCACCAGCGTGGCCCAGCTGGTGCGCTGCTGCTGCTCGTGCGCCCAGTGCTCGTTCGTGGTCAGGGTGACCGCCACCCCGACCAGCATGGTCACCACGGCGAGCGCGCCGCCGACGGCCAGTACCGCGTACACCAGACGGTGGGGTGCGGCCCGGCGGCGGACGGCGACGCCCAGCAACACGCCGGCCGTCAGGGCGATCAGCGTGCTCAGCACCGCAGCGCCGATCATGGCCGGGGGTGTGTGCACGCCCTCAACTCTGCCGGATCGACGGCCGCTGTGGGGGTCGGGTGTGCATCTGTTGGGACACGGCGCGAGGCCCGTGTCCGGACCGTCCCGGCGGTGTAAGACTGGTACACATGCCTGAGCTGCGGTCGAAGACCTCCACGCACGGTCGGACGATGGCCGGTGCCCGGGCCCTCTGGCGGGCCACCGGGATGACCGACGACGACTTTGGCAAGCCGATCGTCGCCATCGCGAACAGTTTCACCCAGTTCGTGCCGGGCCACGTACACCTCAAGGACATGGGCGGTCTGGTGGCCGACGCGGTGGCCGCCGCCGGCGGGGTGGGCCGGGAGTTCAACACGATCGCGGTCGACGACGGCATCGCCATGGGCCACGGCGGCATGCTCTACTCCCTGCCCAGCCGAGAGTTGATCGCCGACGCGGTGGAGTACATGGTCAACGCGCACTGCGCCGACGCCCTGGTCTGCATCTCGAACTGCGACAAGATCACTCCGGGGATGCTGCTGGCCGCGCTCCGGCTCAACATCCCCACCGTGTTCGTCTCCGGCGGCCCGATGGAGGCCGGCAAGACGGTGGCGATCGAGGGGATCGTGCACAGCAAGATCGACCTGATCGACGCGATGATCGCCTCCTCGAACGAGAGCGTCACCGACGAGCAACTCGGCGAGATCGAGCGGTCCGCCTGCCCCACCTGCGGTTCCTGTTCCGGCATGTTCACCGCGAACTCGATGAACTGCCTGACCGAGGCGATCGGGCTGGCGCTGCCGGGCAACGGCTCGGTGCTGGCCACCCACGCCGCCCGCCGGTCGCTCTTCGTCGAAGCCGGCCGCACCGCCGTGGAGATCGCCAAGCGGTGGTACGACGGCGACGACGCCTCGGTGCTGCCCCGCGAGGTGGCCTCCCGGGCCGCGTTCGAGAACGCCGTCGCGCTGGACGTGGCGATGGGCGGATCGACGAACACGATCCTGCACCTGCTGGCCGCCGCTCGCGAGGCCGAGTTGGACTTCTCGGTGGCCGACATCGACGAAATCTCCCGTCGCGTGCCGTGCCTGGCCAAGGTCGCCCCGAATTCGCCGCAGTACCACATGGAGGACGTGCACCGCGCCGGTGGCATCCCGGCCATCCTGGGCGAACTCAACCGCGCCGGCCTGCTGCGCCGGGACGTGCACGCGGTGCACTCCCCCACCCTGGACGGCTGGTTGGCCGACTGGGACGTGCGGAGCGGAACCGCCAAGCCCGAGGCGGTCGAGCTGTTCCACGCCGCACCCGGCGGGGTGCGCACCACCGAGCCGTTCTCCACCACCAACCGCTGGTCCGCACTGGACACCGACGCCGCCGATGGATGCATCCGCGACCGCGAGCACGCGTACACCGCCGACGGCGGCCTGGCCATCCTGTACGGCAACCTCGCCCCGGATGGATGCGTGGTGAAGACCGCCGGGGTGCCCGAGGAGTGCCTGACCTTCCGTGGCCCGGCGAAGGTCTACGAATCGCAGGACGACGCGGTGACCGCCATCCTGGCCAAGGAGATCGTCGCCGGGGACGTGGTGGTGATCCGCTACGAGGGGCCGAAGGGCGGGCCCGGCATGCAGGAGATGCTCTACCCCACCTCGTTCCTCAAGGGCCGGGGGTTGGGCCGGGCCTGCGCGCTGCTGACCGACGGCCGCTTCTCCGGTGGCACCTCGGGCCTGTCGATCGGCCACGCCTCCCCCGAGGCCGCCGCCGGTGGGCTGATCGCGCTGGTCGAGCCCGGCGACGAGATCGTCATCGACATCCCGGCACGCTCGATCGAGCTGAACGTGCCGACCGACGTGCTGGACGCCCGCCGGGTCGCCCAGGAGAAGCGGGACCGCCCCTACACCCCGCTCGACCGGCAACGCCCGGTGTCGGCGGCGCTGCGTGCGTACGCCTCGATGGCCACCTCTGCCAGCGACGGCGCCTACCGCCGCGTCCCGGAGTGACCGGCCTGATGGCCCGGCCCTCCGGCGCCGGGCCATCAGGGCTGCCGCCGCCGACGTCGTCGGGTAGCCTCACCCCAGCGTCGCGTGTCGGTGGCAGGCCGTGTCAGACATGGAGGCGTCGGACACAAAGGACCACGACGATGACACAGTCGTTGCCTTCGCCCTCTTGTGACTGAGGGCGAGGAGACCAGGCTCGTCGCCTGGAGCCACGAACTGCGCCGCGTGCACGATCGGCTGCGCGGCGCGCTGGAGGTGACCCGCAGCGCGCTGGCCAGCGGCGACGCCGCGGCAACAGCCACCCGCGATCTGCTGCTGTTCTGCCATGGCTTCTGCGTCGCGCTGACCGAGCACCACGAGGGCGAGGACCGCGACCTGTTCCCCGCGATCGCCGCCGCCCATCCGGAGCTGCGCGACACCCTGCGGCACCTGAGGCAGGACCACTCGATGATCGCGCACCTGCTCGGCGGATTGCAGGCTGCCGTGGAGCGGGCCGCCTCCCCGGCCGAACTCGACCGCCACGTCGAGGGCATCGCCGCAATCATGGAGAGCCACTTCCGGTACGAGGAACGCCAGCTACTGGCGGTACTCGACACGCTCGCCCTGGACGCGGACCCGCACGACGTCCTGGGGCCACTGTGATCCCTCGTCCGCTGCTGGGGAGGCGATGAACCGTGCCGACGTTCGTACCCGGCCTGTCACTGGCCGCCAGCACGTACCGCGAGGCGGTGCGACCGATCCTCGATGCCGCCTTCCCGGATCTGGCGCACTCGGCGGCACTGCTGGGCCCGGGCTCCGAGGTGCTCGGCTTCGACACCGCCCGCTCGACCGACCACGACTGGGGGCCGCGTCTGCTGCTCTTTCTCCACCCCGCCGACGCCCGTCGGCACGCCCGCCAGGTCAGCAGGGTGCTCGCCGAGCGGATGCCCGCCTCGGTGCGCGGCTGGAGCACGAACTTCAGCTCACCCGAGCCCGGACGGTCACGGACTCTGCAACCCGTCGGCGACGCCCCGGTCGAACACCGCGTCGACCTGCACGACCTCGACACCTGGCTGGTCGACCGGATCGGCGTCGACCCGCGCGACGGCATGCGCGCCCGCGACTGGCTGGCCATCCCGACCCAGCTGCTGCTGGAGGTCACCGAGGGGGCCGTCTTCCACGACGGGCTCGGCCAGCTCGAACCCGTCCGGACCGCGCTGGCGTGGTACCCGGATGACGTCTGGCGGTATCTGCTGGCCTGCCAGTGGCGGCGTATCGCTCAGGAAGAAGCCTTCCCGGGCCGCTGCGCGGAGAGCGGCGACGACCTTGGCGCCCGGCTGGTCGCCGGCCGCCTGGTCCGCGACCTGATGCGCCTGGCGATGCTCATCGAGCGTCGCTACCCGCCCTACAACAAGTGGTTGGGGACCGCGTTCGCCCGGCTGCGCTGCGCCCCGGCGCTGCAACCGCTGCTCGCCGAAGCCCTCGCCGCCACCGACTGGCCGCATCGCGAGGATGCGCTCTGCGCCGCGTACGAGCATCTCGCCCGCGCCCACAACGATCTCGGCCTCGGTGAGCCGGTCGCGCCGACCGTGCGTCCGTTCCACGACCGGCCGTTCCGCGTGTTGGCGGCGGACCGGTTCGTCGAGGCCACCCGCCGTACGATCACGGACCCACAGGTGTTGGCGTTGCCGCCCTACATCGGCGCGGTCGACCAGTTCGTGGACAGCACCGAGGTGCTCAGCACAGCCGACCCCGCCCGCGCCGTCACCGCCACGCTGCACGAAGTCTGATCGACATCGACTCCGTCCAGACGCGACGGTTGACGACCCGGCCACGGCTCACCCCGCCGCATCGAACATCTGGCCGATGCGGATCCGGTTGCCGAACGGGTCGCGGACACCGAAGTCGATGCCGTACGGCCGTTCCACCGGCTCGTCGGTGATGTCGACGCCCTTGGCGACCAGGTCTTCGTACGTCTTGTGGGCGTCGTCGGTGGTCATGAAGAGGAAGCCACCGGCGGCGCCCTTGGTGAGCAGTTCGCGGACCTGCTCGGCAGTGGCCGGGTCGAGGTTCGGCGGGCCCGGCTTCTCCAGCAGGATCTCCCGCTGCCGGTCACCGGGGATGTTGACCGTGAGCCAGCGCATGAACCCGAGATCCTGGTCGGTGTGCAGCTCCAGGCCGAGCTTGCCGATGTAGAAGTCGAGTGCCTCGTCCTGGTCGAGGACGTAGATCTGAGAGCGGCTGATCGCGTTCATCGTCATGCCGGGAACGCTAGTGCAACGCTCTGAGCTGCTGCTTATCCAAAACTGCTCGGTCTGGTCCACGCCTTCGTGAAGCAACTCGGCACCGGCGCTGCGGGCGCCGTCCGCCGCCTGCGGTAGTCGGTGGGCGACTCACCGACGATCTGCCGGAAGGTACGACTGAACGTCCCGAGACTGCCGAACCCGACCGCCGTGCAGATGTCCGTGACATCCCGGCCGGTGTTCAGCAGCAGGTCCATCGCCCGCTCCACCCGACGCCGTTGCAGGTAGCGGTGCGGCGTCTCACCGAAGGTGGCCCGGAACGTGCGGATGAAGTGCGCCTCGGAGACGTGCGCGATCCGCGCCAGGCTGGGGATGTCGAGCGGCTGGGCGTACGCCCGGTCCATGGCGTCCCGGGCCCGCAACATCGCCCGGTTCGTCTCCTCCACCGCCCTGCTCACCGCCACCTCCCCGCTCACCGTGCCACGTCCGGTCGTTGCCGTGCCAACCGGGTCGGTTCCGAACCCGACCGATCGCGTCACGGCTGCTTGACGACCGCCCACCAGACTGTCAGTATTCTCTGACAGGGGGCGTCAGAAGTTTCTGACACCCAGTGTGGTGGAAGGGTGCCAGAGCATGAGTCGTGAGACGCCGACCGGCGACGAGCTGTTGGCGATGCTCGCGGCGTTGGCCAGTCCGCACCGGCTGCGGATCGTCGCCGCGCTCGCCGAGGGTCGCAGCTACGTCAGCGAGTTGGCCCGCCGGCTGCGGATGAACCGGCCCCTGCTCTACATGCACCTACAGAAGTTGGAGGCCGCCGAACTGGTCGTCGGCACCCTGGAGACGGCCCCGGACGGCAGTTCGGTCAAGTGGTTCGACCTCGCTCCATTCGCGCTGACGCTGACTGCGCAGACCATCGCGACGGCCGTACCGACGCTGACCGTTCCCGGGCAGAAGGATGAGGAAAAACAATGACGAGCATCGTGGCTGCCGACGACAACATCCCCGAGATCGCCATGATCACATCGACCGTGCTGCTGGTCGCGTTGATGGTGATCGTCGCGTTCGTGGCAATGGGGATCTACCGGGCCCGGCACTCCGCGGCACGGGAGCAGCAGTACCGGCAACTGGCCGAACACGCCGGTGACGCCCAGACGCGGTTCGTCGAGCACAGCCGGACCACCGCTACCGCCCTCGACGGAATCCGCGAGGAGCTGCACACGACGCGTACCGAGATCGCCGAGGTCAAGGAACGCCTGGCCAACCTGGAACGGCTGCTCAGCCAGATCGGCTGAGCAACGGGATGCGGGCGATGTTCAGCGAACCGGATCGGGCGGTGACCGGCTGGCGACGGATGCTGGCGGCACTGGCCCTGGTCGTCGCCGTCACGGTGCCAGCGGTGCTGCCGCCCGGTGTGGCGCTGCCGGCCGCTGCGGCGACCGGCTCGGACGTCGATGAGATCGCACAGGTGACGGCACTGGTAGATCGATACCAGGCCGAGGCCCGGATCCCGGGTCTGGCCGTCGCGGTGATTCGGGACGGGCAGGTCGCGTACCGGGAAGGGCGGGGAGTCGACGGTGACGGCGCCCCGGTGACCCCACAGACCCCGTTCCTGATCGGATCGGTGAGCAAACCCGTCACCGCCGTCGCGGTCCTTGCGCTGGTCGAGGCCGGCCGGGTCGCACTCGACGAACCGGTGCGCCGGTATGTCCCGTGGTTCCGGCTGGCCGACGAGTCAGCGGCCGAACAGATCACGGTCCGGCACCTGTTGACCCACACCAGCGGGATGCCCCAGGTCGCGGGCAGGGCGGACTACACCGACCGCTTCGACAACGCGCCCGGCGCGCTCACCCGCGCGGTGCGGAACCTGGCGAAGCTGCGCATCGTCGCCGCCCCGGGTACGCGGCACGAGTACAGCGACGCGAACTACCTGGTCCTCGGTGCGCTGGTGGAGGCCGTCAGCGGGCTGCCGTTCGGCGGCTACCTCCGGCAGGCCGTCCTCGACCCGCTCGGGACACGGCAGGTCGCCACCACGGCAGACGAGGCGCAGGCCATCGGACTGCCGGCTGGCCACCGGTACTACTTCGGCCGTCCGCAGCGGTTCGACTCGCCCTTCGACACCTCCGGCGTGCCGTACGGTTACCTGACGGCGAGCCTGGACGACCTCACCCGGTTCGCCACCACCCAACTCGCCGGCGGCCGGTACGGCGACACGACCCTGCTGTCCGCCGACACCATCCAGCGGATGCAGACCGGTCAGGTGTCGACCGGTGGCAGCGGCCGGTACGGGTTGGGCTGGCGAGAAACAACCCTCACGGGACCGGACGCCCGCATCGTGTGGCACGCCGGCGCCACGCCGGGATACTTCAGCCACCTGGTGTTGGTGCCGGAAACCAGGATCGGCGTGGTCGTCCTGGCCAACGCCTACAGCCTGGCGATGGACCCGCTGCTCGTCTCGGCGGCGTTCAACATCGCCCGGATACTGCACGCTGCGCCGACCGCCGAGGCGGGGCCGGACCCGTTGTTGACCGGAGGCCTGGTCGGGCTGATGGGTCTTGCTGCGCTCCTGGTGGTCGCGCTGGTCTGGGCGCTCGTCCGCGTGGTCCGCCGACGCCGCTCGGGAGCCGTCCGCGACCGTCGCGAGACCGTCCGTACGCTCGGCTGGGTCGTTGGCTGCGGTGGGCTGGCCGCGACGGTGGTGTGGGGGGTCCCGGCCCTCAAGGGAGCCGACGGGCTCGGTCAGGTTTCCCTGTGGATGCCCGACGTGGCGCAGGTCATCGGCGCCGTTGCCGGGCTTGCGGTGGCAGTCGCGCTCACCCGCCTCGCCGGGCTGGCGCTGGTGCCCCGACGCAGCGCATCAGACCGTTAGGTCAACCGGAGTTCGTGCAGGTCGGTGGCTTCGGCGAGCAGGTGCACGCCCTCGTCGTGATGGAGGTGCAGGGTGCAGCCGGCGCGGGTGAAGCGGACGGTCAGGGTCTGCCCGGCGTGCCGGGCGGCCAGCCGCAGCAGCACCGGCACCGGGTCGGCGGTCACGTCGCTCGGCGCGGCGGCAGGCACCGGGATCGGCACCGCCAGGTCGACCGGCACGGCCTCGACGACGGTGTCGGCCAGGTACTCGACGCACCCGGCGAGCGCCGCCTCCAGGGTCGGCCGGTACGGCCACTCGTCCGGGCTCACCGGGGCGTCGCGGTTGCGCAGGTGGACCGACCAGCGCAGCCCGCTCACGAGCAGCGGGTCACCGGCGTTGCGCCGCAGGTCGCAGACGTTCACCTCCAACGCCAGGTCCAGGCCGAGCGCGAGCCGGATCAGCTCGGGCAGGGGTGGGGCGTCGGGGCGTACCGCCGACACGACCAACCGGCCGGCGGGCTGGCCCCGGCCGGCGGCGCGCACCTGCTCGGCCACCGGGTCGGCCCCGGTCCAGGGCAGCGTGACGTACCCGCCGAGCAGATCCGCCTCGATGTCGTACCCGCCGTCGGCCTCGGCAAGGTCCTCGGGTCGTACCCCGAGGATGGGTGCCCAGGCCGCGAGCCGGTAGCGGTCGGGCAGCCGGACCACCGGCTTGCCGCCGGGCTGCGTGGCGACGAGCGTGACCTCCTCCGACGTGCCGGTGTGCCAGGCCAGGTGCACCACCCGGTGCCGCAGGTCGCTCAGCGTGATCACCACCGCGTCGTAGAGCCGGTGGGTGTCATCGCAGCTGAAACAGGCCAGCGCCGAGGGCCGCAGGCCGGCACCCCGGCAGTGCGGGCAGCCAACATCGGCGGTACGGCCACCGAGGCGGCAGTCGCAGCTACGCAGCCGGCTGCCGGGCACGCAGTCCGGGCAGGGCCGCCAACCGATCTCCGCACCGAGCCAGGACGGGTCGGGCGGGGTGAAGCCGCGCCGCAACGGCACCCGCGTCCGGCGCAGCACCTGCCCGGTGGGCTGCTCGACCAGGTCCTCGACCGGTTCGCCGTCGCGCAGGCTGGTGTGCCACCAGCACCCGTCCCGCCAGATCGCCTGCGCTCCGGGCAGCTCGACACCGTCGACCGGGTCGACGCAGTCGGCGAGGATGCGGCGTTCGAGCTGGTCCACGTCGACCGCCGGCACGGCGGGTGGGCGCGTCCGGTCGGGCTGCACCAGCCGGGCGGCGACGCCCCGGCCACGCTCGGCGAGCCCGGCGAGCGCGTCGGCCACGTCGGTGGCGGCCAGGGCTTCCGGCAGGTCGCGACGACCGATCGCGCTTTGCGGCACCGGCGATCCGGGCACCTCGTACCGGACGGTCCAGCCCTGCCCCTGCCGACGTACCTCGACAACCAGGTCGAGCAGGAGCAGGTCGGCCAGCGCACAGAGCCGCACCAGCCGATCGGCCGGATCGACCGGCGGCGCAGGCTGGCACCTCCCGACGAACAGCCGCCAGGGCGTGCTGTCCCACCCCACGATCGCCTGGGCTTCCAGCTCCAATCGGTGCAGGGCCGGCAGGTCGGGCCGCCACTGCGACGGCAACCACAGCTCCGGCACACCGCCGGTCACGCTGGCACCGACGCTGGCGGCCAACTCGCGTACCCGGTCGCGGAGCCGAACCACCCACCCGGTCGGGGTCGGCTCCGGATCGAGGCCGCCGGGCACAACATTGTGGGAGGCGACCGCGCCGGTGTCCAGGTTGGCCACGCTGAGCACCAGCTGCGCCCGCCGCCGCCCGCGCCGTTCGCAGCGATGACAGGGGTACGCCGCTTTGCCCACGCCCCGACACTGCTCACACTCGCGGTACGCCTCCGGTCGGGTGGGCGTGGCCGCCTCGTCGGCCAGGAACCGGTCCCCCAAGTTGGTGCACCGGCACGGCGACAACTGGAAGGTCAACCCGTCACAGTCGGGGCAGGTCACGACGGTCACCGCTCACCTGCCCGGTCTGCGCTGCTGCCTGGCGATTGACTGAATGCGCGCACGGGTCGGCACCACCCCTTCGGTGCGGGACAGATGAATTCGAATTTGACGGGGCCGGGAATTCCACGGTCATGGCCCTTGTCAGCCCCATCTTGTAGGGTCGGAAACACCGCCACAATGGATGTCGCGTCATACCGTTTCACTGCTCGCGCACACCCTTTTCGGATTCCATATTCGCCGCCAGGATGTTGCAAAACACAACAGGAGGGAGGGTGCGATGGCCGAAGACATGGGGTCGACAGTGCCCCGACGCCAACTCGGCAGGACCCTGCGTGACCTGCGCACCGAGGCCGGGATAACGCTCGACGCCGCCGCCGAGGCGCTGGAGTGCAGCCGGCAGAAGGTGTGGCGGATCGAGAGCGGCCTCGGCTCCGTGCGCGGCGTCGACGTCCGAGCCATGTGCGAGCTGTACGGCGCACGCGGCGACCTGACCCGGGCGCTCACCGCACTGGCCGCCGAGACAAAGGCGAAAGGCTGGTGGCACGCCTACGGCGACGCCATCCCCGACTGGTTCGAGCTGTACGTCGGCCTCGAATCCGCCGCATCTCGACTGCGGTTCTATAAGAACAGCCTCGTGCCGGGCATCTTTCAGACTCGGGACTACGCCCGGGGCATCTACCGGATCGACCAGCCGGACATGACCGACGACGACCGCGAACGCGCCGTCGACCTTCGTCTACAACGCCAGTCGCTGCTGACCCGCCGCCTGCCCAAGGCACCCCAGGTGCAGGTCGTCCTCTGCGAGTCCGTCCTACTCCGACCGGTCGACACGCCGACCGTCACCGCTCAGCAGTTGAAGCACTTGCAGGAGTTGAGCGGCTTGCCGAATGTCTCGATTCGATTCCTGCCGCTCGCCGCTGGCCCGCACCTCGGAGCGGTCGGCGGCGAATTCGTGCTGCTCGACTTTCCCTTGGGCAACCGCGCCACTCCCGAGCCCTCCGTCGTCTACTGCGAGTCGTGGACCGGCGCGCTGTACCTGGACCGACCGTCTGAGTTCGCCGCCTACGAGAAAGCATGGTCGAGCCTGCTCAGGCTCGCCCTTGATGAGGAACAATCAAGGCAACTGATCGACAAGATCATCGGGGAGGTTCATCGTGGTTGATTTGACCGGCGCGCGCTGGCGCAAGAGCACTCGCAGCGGCGGCAACGGCGGTGAGTGTGTCGAGGTCGCCGGCAACCTGCCCGGCGTGGTCGCCGTACGCGACAGCAAAGACCCACACGGCCCCGCCCTCACCTTCACCCCCACCGCCTGGACGACCTTCCTCGCGGCGACCCGCAAGCACCACTGACCTCTTCGAGGCGCGGCCGTCTGCGAGATTTCAAGACCTTGGCGAGGCTCCGCTTACCTCTGCAAGCGAAACCTTTCTCAAGTCGAAACCCGGCACTTGATCGACGCCAGCGGGTGTGGCTCCATAAGCCACACCCGGCAAGCCTCTGGCGGCAGGCCGCCATGATCCATCAGGATTGCGAAGACACGATCACAAGGAAAACCACGAGCAGCAGCATGCCAGCGACCAGGAAACCGACGTTGCTATCGTCCTCACTGTCCGGCTGCGTCGTTGTGCGGTGACGGTAGTGCGAACGCACCCACGTTCCATCAGCGCGCTGGTGGCGGCGAACACGCACCTGCGCATCCTCGCTGATCAAGGGGGCGGCGCCCCCGTTGCGGCGATAGTGCGGACGCACCCATCGCCCGTTCCGGTAGTGACCTCTGACGTAATGCACCGAACCTAGATAGCAGCGCACCAAGATCGCACACAAATTGATCTAGGCCATCATACGTGAATTTTCGTCCAGAGAATTTCATGCGCCAACGGGAATAGGCCAGCGCAATGTTTGCCACCGCTGGCGCTGCCAAACCTGCCCCCTTGAGTTGCGGCCTTGGTTCCAGGGATCACCTTCGAGCCGCTGCACGGTTACATCACCGTGAGCGTACGGACGGAATTCAGCGACCTGATTCGCGCGGTGGCGCGCCGCGACTGGAGGAACAAGGACGGCCAATCTTGGACACTTACCGTTCGAGCCGAACGGTAAGTGTCCAAGATTGGCGATCACAGGACGACGACGGCGTCCTCAGCGAAGGTGAACAGGCCGGCGTCGAGCGAGCCGCACGGACCGAGGCGTAGTCAAAATCCCTTGCCGCCTGACGTCGCGGCGGGCTTCGATCAAGGTGTGGCAGTCGTGTTGAGCAGGCCAGGAGTCGACGGATTGGGCGAGGCGGTGCGCGCGCTGCGGGAGTGGCAGTACGACGGGGCGCCGTTGCAGCTGCATCCGGGGGACCTGGGCTGGTACTGGCGGTTCGGCGCGGAGGCGACGGCCGAGGCGGTTCGGACCTGGCGCCGGGACGGACGGATTCTCGCTGTCGGGCTGGTCGACGGTCCCGGGTTGCTGCGACTGGCAATCGCGCCAGACGCCGAACCCGACGGGGAACTCGCCCACCGGATGGCCGCTGACGTGACCCGGCCGGAGGTAGGCGTCCTGCCGCAGGGGAACGCCTACCTCGAAGCACGGTCTGGCACCCTGTTCCGAGGACTGCTTCTCGACGGCGGGTGGGAACTCGACCAGCCCTGGACACCGCTGCGGCGCGACCTCGCCGAGCCGTTGGCGGGCTGCGGTGTGCGGGTCGAGGTGACCGGCCCGGAGGGGGCGCAGGTGCGTTCCGCCGTCCAGCGGGCGTCGTTCGACAAGTCGACGTTCAGCGACGAACGCTGGCACGCGATGGCCGCCGGACCGACGTACGCCGACGCCCGGTGCCTGGTCGCCTACGACGACCAGGGCACCGCGGTAGCAGCCGCGACGGTGTGGTCTGCCGGTCCGGGCAAGCCCGGACTGCTGGAACCGATGGGCGTACACCGCGCGCATCGCGGCCACGGGTACGGCAGGGCGATCACCATCGCTGCGGCGGTCGCCCTCCGGGAAATGGGCTCGTCGAGCGCGATCGTGTGCACCGAGAGTGCCAACGCCGGCGCCGTCGCCACCTACCGATCGGCCGGCTTCCAACAAGATCCTGAGGTACGGGACCTGCGTCGCCGCGCCTAGCTTCTCCGTCAGCCGGGGAACCGGACGCCGACGCCGTTGAAGTCCGAGGCGGGAATCGAGCCGTCGGCGGAGCGCGGGCCGGCGATCGTGCCCGGTCGTGCCACAGATGGGCGGACAAGTCCCGGGTGCAGGGTTCACGCCGGCATCGATGGTGCCGGCAACCGGACTAGACCGAGTAGCGGGACAGCGTTTCGCCGCCGTCGATCCTGATCAGGGCACCGTGTACGTAGCTTGACTCGTCGCTGGCGAGGTAGAGCGCCAGTTCCGCGATGTCGTCGACTTCGCCCCACCGCTTGAGCGGCACACTCTCGGCGAAGGTCTGCATGAACTCCATGTTGTCGAAGAGTTCCCGGGTCAGCGCGGTCTTCGCGTACGTCGGGCAGATGCCGTTGACCCGGATGCCTTCATGGCCGTACTCGATCGCCGCGCAGCGGGTGAGGTTGGCCTGCGCGCCCTTGGAGATGTTGTAGACCGACTGCTTCGGGTGCCCTTGGAGGCCGGCGGTGGAGACCAGGTTCACGATCGTCCCCGCCATCCCGTTGCTTGCCCTTCCCTGGCGGCGGAACTGACGCACCGCGGACTGCGTACCGAAGAAGGTGCCCTTGACGTTGACGTCGAAGCAGGCTTGCAGGTCCGTTTCGGTGAACTCGTCCATGAGTTTCCCACCACGGTAGATACCCGCGTTGTTGAACATGACGTCCAGCCGGCCGTAGGTGTCGACGGCGGTTTGCACGGCTCGCTCGACGGCGTCGGCCTTCGTGACATCACACGTGACGAACGTGGCCTCTCCGCCATTGGCGGCGATCACCTGCGCCGTCGGCTCTTCGAGATTCTCTTCGAAGCCGCCGGACAGTGCCTGTTCGGTGAGGTCAGCAACGACGATCTTGGCACCCTCGCGCGCGAAACGCACCGCGCTCGCCCGGCCGAATCCCGACGATGCACCGGTGATCAGCACGACCTTGTCCTTGAGTCTTCCCATGCTCAGACGCCCCCCGACGGTCCGAGTAGTCAGTTTCGGAGAGGTTCCCCGCCTTTCCTCCGCATAACATCAGTGCACCTGAACGTCTCGGACCGCGATCAGCCTCGGCGGCGGGACGCCAGGTCCGCGGCTGCGGTCCGCCACTGCGGGTGGTCGAAGGTGAAGCCGGCATCGGTGAGCCGTCCCGGGGCGACCCGCCGGCTTTTCAAGAGCAGTTCGGTGTCCGACCGCAGCGCGTAGGCGCCGATCTCGGCCATCCATCGGGTGGCCGGCAGGCCGATCGGCATCCGCCAGGCCGCGCGCAGCTCTCGCATGAGTTCCCGCTGCGGCAACGCACCGGGTGCGGCCAGGTTCACCGCGCCGGTGAGGTCGTCTCCTTCGATCAGGAACCGGATGGCGCGGACGAAGTCCCGGTCGTGGATCCACGAGACGTACTGCCCACCGCCCGCGACCGGTCCGCCGAGCCCGAGCCGCGCGAGCCAGCTCAGCACGTCGAACACGCCACCACGGTCGGGGCTCATCACCATGGCCGACCGCAGCGCGATCTTCCGCGTTCCCGGGGTCACCGCCTGTTCCTGCGCGGCCTCCCAGTTGCGCGCGATCTTGACGCTGTACGCCCAGTATCCGGGTACACCGGGTTCGCCACCGCCGATCACGCCGCTGTGCTCGTCGTTGGCCGCGTCGAAGCGGTGTGCGTAGATGGTCGCGGTGCTCATCTGCAACCACAGCCCGGGCGGCCTGGCCGCCTCGGCGATGGCCTCGCCGACGACCCGCGCCGAATCGACCCGGGAGCTCATCATGGCTTCGAGGTTCTGCGCGGTGTACCGACAGCTCACACTGCGCCCCGCCAGGTTGATGACCACGTCGCTGCCGTCGATCTGGGTGGCCCAGTCGCCGAGCGTGGCGCCGTCCCAGTGGACCTGACGCTCGCCCCTCGGTGCGCGCGTCAGCACCACGACGTCGTGGCCCTCGGCGGTCAACGCCCGGGTCAGGATGGTGCCGACCTGCCCGGTCCCGCCGGGAATGACGACCTTCACAGCTCCTCCTCCGCGTGGCGACCGCTCTTGAACACGTTCAACATCGCCTCGCATTGTATGACCACCGTCCACACGGCGGCGGGTCAGGAGCGGTTGGCCGCCGCGATGCGATCGCCCGTCGCGGGCAGCGCGACGCCCCGGGCGTACGCGATGGCGGCCGGGGTGTCGGGGAAGATCAGCCCGTCGCGACGGAGTTGGTCGGCCACGCCGAGGGCGTCGAGCACCTGGTCGTGGCCGGGCATGATGCCGGAGAGCAGCACGGTGATCCCGCGTCCCTGGAGCCGGCGGATGGCGTCGCCGAGGACGTGGGCACCGGTGGCGTCGATGGTGGAGACCCGGGACATCCGCAGGATGACCACCCGCACATCGGCGACGTCGGAGAGCCGGAGCAGGAAGGTGTGCGCGGCGGCGAAGAAGAGCGGCCCGTCGAGCCGGTAGGCCACGATGTGCTCGGCCAGCAGGGCCTGCTCCTCGGCGGTGTGCTCGCTGGAGTCGAGCGGCACCTGTTCGAGTTTGGCGCTGCGGGCGATGGCGCGCAGCGCCACGACGATCGCCACCGCGACGCCGACGGCCACCGCGGTGACCAGGTCCCAGATCACGGTGACGGCGAAGGTCAGCACCAGCACGAGCGCGTCGCCCCGGGTGGATCGGGCCAGTGCCCGCAGCGACGCCGCCTCGACCATGCGTACGGTGGTGGCCAGCAGGACGCCGGCCAGGGCGGCGAGCGGGATCCGGCCGACCAGCGGGGCGGCGGTCAGCACGATGACGGCCAGCGCCACCGCGTGGGTCAGCGCCGCCAGTTTCGAGGTCGCTCCGGCCCGCACGTTGACGGCGGTACGGGCGATGGCGGCGGTGGCCGGGATGCCGCCGAAGAGCGGGGAGGCCAGGTTGGCCAGGCCCTGACCGAAGAGTTCCCGGTCCGGGTCGTGCCGTTGGCCGACGGTCATCCCGTCGGCGACGGTGGCCGAGAGCAGGCTCTCCAGCGCGGCCAGCGCCGCCACCGCGAGCGCGGCGGGCAGCAGCACCCCCACCGCCCCGAGGTCGAGGAAATCGAGCGACGGCGCGGGCAGCCCCTGCGGCAGCGCGCCGATCCGGACCAGGTCGACCGGCACGAACTCGGCGAACAGCGTGACGGCGGCCACCGCCAGCAGCGAGAAGGGCAGCCCGGGACGCCACCGGGCGCCGAGCAGCATCACCGCCGCGACGCCGAGGGCCACCGCGACGGCGGCCGGCCGGGGGTGTACGACGAAACGGGCGACCGCGTCGGCCGCCACCGCCCACACCTTCTCGCCCTGAGCGTCGGTGACCCCGAGCGCGGCGGGCACCTGTTGCAGGGCGATGACCACGGCGATGCCGGCGGTGAAGCCCTCGATCACCGGCACCGGCAGGTAGCGGACGTAGCGGCCGAGTCGGGCCAGCGCCAGGGCGATCAGGATCAGCCCGGCCAGCGCGCCGACCATGAGCACCCCGGCCGCCCCGAACTGCGCGACGACCGGCACCAGCACCACGGTCATCGCGCCGGTCGGGCCGGAGACCTGGAGGTTCGAGCCGCCGAAGACGGCCGCGACCGCACCGGCGACCACGGCGGTGATCAGCCCGGCCTCCGCACCGAGCCCGGAGGTGACCCCGAAGGCGAGCGCCAGCGGCAGCGCGACCACGGCCACGGTGAGCCCGGCGACCAGGTCGCGGCGGGGTGAACGGCGTACCGCCTGCCAGTCGGCGCGACCCGGTAGCAGGTCACGGAGCCGACGCCAGGCGGCGGAGAGGGGCGGGCTGGTCGGCCGGGTGTCGGTGGCCGTCATCGGTCCGGTCCGGCGCGCAACTCGTCGAGCAGGGCGTCCCGGTCGGTGAGCACCGCGCCGAGGATCCGCCGGCCGGCGGCCAGCAGGTCGGCCACGTCGGGGGTGCTGAGCGCGTACATCACCAGGGCACCGTCCCGGTACGAGGTGACCATGCCGGCCCGGCGCAGCACGGCGAGCTGCTGGGAGAGGTTCGACGCCTCGACGTCGATGGCGGCCAGCAGGTCACGCACCGGCTTGGGGCCGTCCTGGAGCAGCTCCAGCACCCGGATCCGGACCGGGTGCCCGAGGGTGCGGAACAGCTCCGCCTTCGCCTGGTACAGCGGCACGGACACGCCTCACTCCTCCACGTCAACGTGCCACCGCCCCGGCAACACACTGAAGAGTTTAGCACTTGCGAAATTCTTCAACTAGGAGCGAGACCCTTTCGGGTCAGTGATCGGCACCACGCGAGCGCCGGAGTGACGCCGGTGAGCGGTCAGGGGATCGGTCTCACCTGGGTGGCACCCCGCCAGCATCCGGTCCGGGCCAGGGGCGAGGCCCAGCCCCGGCCGGAGAGCTGCACCTGGGCCCAGACACAGGTACGCGTACTGGTCAGCAAGTTGCCGAAGGTGGAGATGCCGGCGTAGTCCATCGCGAAGTCGGCCTTCCGGCCGGCGTCGTCGCCGTCGACCACGGTGAGCTGGATCCGGGCGGGCCGAGGCACCTCCACGGCTGCGGGCACCGGCATGAACCGCGGCCAACTCGCTCCGCAGGATGGCGCGTAGCGTAGCTCGACCATTCCGATCACCCGCTCATCGACCAGCACGGCGGCACTGTCGACGGTGGTCACCGCAGGATCGGTGGCGCAGCCGGTGTCCTTCGGATCGGCACCGTCACGCAACTCTCCGGCACCCACAGCGGGTTCCGGTCCCTCCGTCGGTGACGCCGATGGTGCCGTCGCCGTCGGTCCGTCACCCGAGCGAAATCCCCCAGCCAGCCAGGGCAGGATCGCGAACCCCGCCGCCATCACGGCGGCCAGCGCCAGCGCGGCCTTCGTACGCCGGCCGTGTCGCTGCGGTGCGCCCGCGTCGCTCTCCGGCAGCCCGGTATCGGCCCGATGCGCCCTCACCGGAGCATCGTCAACCGGTCGGCTCGCCATGGCGCCAGGCGTCACCGCGCCGGCGGTCGTCGTCGCCCCGCCCGTCGCCGTCGCGGCGGTAGTTGTCCCGGCCGTCGCTGTCGTCGCCTCGGCAGTTGTCCCGGCCGTCGCCGTCGCGGCGGCAGTCGTCGCGGCGGTCGTCACGGCGACGGTTCTCCGCCACCGTTCGGTCCACTCGGCCTCGTCACCGCCGAGCGCTCGGACGTACGCCAGGGTGGTGTCCAGGGTTGGCAGCTTCCGCCCGCCCGCAGCCTCGGACAACGAACTTGCCGACCGGTGTGCCCTGCGGGCCAGCGCCTCATAGGTGGGGCGTCCACCCGCGTCGCGCAGCCTGCGTAGCTCGACCGCGAACGCCTGGAGGGGATCAGCGGTGGGGTCCAGGGGACGTTCCGCCCGGGCCATGAGCCGCTCCTCGAATTGATTGACCAGAACCGGGATTCATTGTCTGACGCGACACAGCGTAGAGATCAGGGTCGACGGACGGTAGAGATGAGTGGCCGGTCCTGCAGACCTCGGCAGCCCACCAATCGGAGGAACCATGACCATCCCCCGCGCCCTTCAACGTCTGATGTCGACCGCCGCTGCGGGCGTCCTCGTCGCCAGCAGCCTCCTGGTCGCCACCCCTGCAAACGCCGCCACGTGCAGCGGCACCAGCTGCGACGGCACCGATCCGGCCAGCACCGGATGCTCCGCAGACGCCCAGAACGCGAATGTCACGGACATCATGCACAACGGGGTCGTCGTGGCGGTGCTGGAGTTGCGGTGGAGCCCGAGCTGCCGTACGAACTGGGGCCGGATCAGCAACCGGGTGAGCCCGCAGAACGAGGTCCGGGTGTGGGCGTACCGAGGAGCCACCAAGACGGTCAAGACCCGCGGTTTCGGTCAGCAGTACTACAGCGACCAGCTCTACGGCTGGAACATGGTGGTGTGTGCGGTGGGCCGGGTGGACACCCCCGCCGGCGACAAGATCAAGAAGGAAGTCTGCGCCTGACAGCCGCCGATGTCGGCCCTGCGGTGCGAGCAGGACCGGCAGGCGTGACCGGGCCGGCGCGTCGGGGGACCACGCGCCGACCCGGTCACCTCCACAGCCCGCTGCGCGGTCTACTCGGCGCGGAGGTGGTCCAGGTCGTGGACGCCGGGGCCGAACCAGATCAGGATGCCGCGGACGTCGGCGAGGGCCGAGGTGTCGCAGGACATCTGCGTCATCAGGTCGATCGTCACGGTGTTGTTCGTGCCCTCGCCGGCCCAGCCGAACTCCGACTGGCACCAGGCCCACCCGGCACCGGTCTGCACCGCGATCGAGGTGGAGGTGCCCGTCGAGGTGCGCATGTCATAGCGGAGCACGCTCTTGGTCGACAGGTCCACCGGCTCGGGCAGGCTCACCCCGAACCACCCGCCGCCGGTCGCGGTCACCCGCAACCCGTACGCGCCGTCGGTGGCGAAGGCATCGGTCTGCGCCAGGGTGCCGGCGTCGGACTGCCAGTTGCCGGGCGCCCAGCCCTCCACGCCGGTCTCCCACGAGGCCAGCACGATCGGAGCACCGGGCGCGGGTTTGACGGTGACGGTCAGCTCGGCCACGTTCGACCGCCGACCGGCGCTGTCCGCAACGGTGTACGAGGCGACGGCCCGGCCCTGGAACCCCTCGGCGGGGGTGAACACGACCGATCCGTCGCGGCCCAGCGCGAACCGGCCGCCGGTGACGGAGATCGTGCGCTGCTGTCCGCGTACGCCTGGATCCAGGTCGATGGTGGACGGCCGGACGGTTGCCGCGTACGCGATGTCGTTGCTCGTCGGGGTGAGGGTGACCGGCGTGCCGGCCTCGGTGATCGACGTGTCGTGGTCGGCGACCGGTGGGCGGGGCCGGAAGCCGCGCCGGATGGTCTCCCCCGCGTTGCTCAGGGTGGTGCAGACCGGGCTCGGGCAGTAGACGGTGTAACCGTCGTAGTCCGGGTAGAGGGTGCCGTCGTCCTGGATACCGGAGAGGATCCAGTGCATCAGGCCGGTGCCGCCGGTGCGGATGAACGTGTCGGTCCAGCGCTGGTAGACCGGGTTGCGGGTGGCCTTGTCGTGCCAGCCGAACTCGCCCAGCACGGCCGGCTTGCCGATCCGCCTGGCCTCCCGGTTGTGCCGCTCGATCCAGCGCACGCTCCAGTCGGCGTCGGTGCCCCAGTGATCCGGGTACAGGTGGTAGCCGAGCACGTCGACCGCGGGCAGTCGGCTCAACGCGATCGAGTCGACGCCCTCGCCGCAGTTGACCGTCCAGTGCCCGGCGTCGGGGCCGTCACAGAAGAAGCCCTCGTCGCCGACGCCGACCAGGTGCCGGCGGTCGACGGACTTGATGTGCCGGCTCATCTCGTCGGCCCAGGTGGTGATGGTGTCGGTGGTGCACTGCGGCGACGGTGGGTAGACCCCGGAGCCCTTGCAGCGCGGCTCGTTGGCCAGTTCCCAGGCCATGATGGTCGGGTCGTCCTTGTACGCCACCCCGGTCAGCGTGTTGACCCGGTTGAGCAGGTGCGACACCCAGTCGCGGTACCAGCCGCGGATCACCGGGTCGGTGTAGAAGGCGTCGTGGTGCTCGGCGCCGCGCCACCGCACGTACTGGTCGATGCCGCCGAAGTCGCGCCAGTTGTTGGTCAACGGGATCACCACTCGGACACCGGCCCGGCGGGCGGCGTACAGCACGTAGTCGAGGCGCTCAAGGCCGTCCGGACCGTCGTTGACGACGGGCTTCGCTCCCAGTGCTGGAACCACACACCGTCGACGGGGCCGTGCACCGAGTCGGAGCCGCCCGGGGTGCCGATGTCGAGGAATCCCCAGTGCCGCAGCACGGTGAACCCGGCGGCCCTCGCGTCGGCGAAGACGTCGTCGACCATCGTCCGGGACTTGTACATCAGGTAGTAGTTGTTCGTCCCGGCGAACCGGAACGGCTTGCCGTCGGCGAACAACCGGTCGCCCCTGCGGACCACGAATCCCTGGTCCCGGCCACCGACTGCCGCCGTCACCACTTCGGGCGCGGCATCCGTCACCGGAGCTGCGGCCACCGCCGGCCCGGCACCCGCCGTCGCCAGCAGGCCAGCCATGGCCAGCAGTACGCCGGCCAGTCTCTTCCTCATCGGCTTCCCCTTCTGGTGGTGGTGTTAGGAAGGGGCCCTTCCTCTACCTGAGGCGTTAAAAGGGGGCCCTTCCTTGCAGGTCGTTGACGCAGCGGAGCACCGGGCGCGACGTCAGCGCGGCGGCGTCCAGCGGGGCGTCGGCCCGCACGGTGAACGTGGCCGACTCGCCGGGGAGCAGGGTGACCAGCGCCGCGTCGACCTCGGCGGACGGGTCGAGCCGGTCCGGGTACAGGGTCACGTCGCGCAGGATGGTGCGGGCGGTGACCCGCACCCGTTGACCGCCCTCAGTCGGTTCCACCGTCGCGTCGAAGGCTGCCGCCGGCCACGTCAGGTCGCGGTCCTCGGCGAAGAACCACCACGCCCGATCGGTCCGGTCACCGGTCTCGGCGACCAGCAGTTCGTTCCGGGCGTCGTCGGGCTGCGCCAGCTCGTCCGGCAACGCCACGGTCACCGCCGAGTACGCGGGCACCTCCAGCTCCAGCGTGGACTTCGCCTTCGGCTCACCGGTCAGGGTCAGCCGAGAGGCGATGGCCGATGCCCGCCACGGCTGCCCGCTGTCGTTGACCGCGACCAGGGCCAGCCCACTGCCGCGGGGCTGCACGGTGAGCAGCCGGTCGGCGTAGACGCGGCGCAGCGCGTACCAGAGGGGTTTGCGGCGGCCGTCGCCGTCGACGGCGGACCAGGAGGTGACCGGCCAGCAGTCGTTGAGCTGCCAGACGATGGCGCCCATGCACCGGCCCCGGTGGGAGCGGAAGTGTTCCACCCCGAGCGCGATGGCCCGGGCCTGGTTGAGTTGGGTCAGCCAGTGCCAGTCGTCGAAGTCGCGCGGCTCGGGCAGATGCGCCTCCAGGCCCCGGCGCAGTTTCCGGTCCCCGTCGGCAGCCTTCTGGTGGTGTGCCATGCCGGGCGAGTCATGGGTGAGCGGCTCGTCGGAGAGGGCCCGGCGCAACGTCGCGTACGCGGGTGGTCCCTGGTAACCGAACTCGGCGACGAACCGGGGCAGGTACTCCCGGTACGTGACGTAGTCGTCGGTGTTCCACACGTCCCAGATGTGCGTGGTGCCGTAGGCCGGGTGATTGGGGTGGATCTCCTCGCGGCCCGACCAGGGGCTGCCCGGCCAGTACGGTCGGGTCGGGTCCAACGTGGCGATGATGCGGGGCAGCAGTTCCAGGTAGTAGCCCCGCCCCCAGCTGCGCCCGGCCAGCGGTGCCTGCCAGTCCCAGTCGTGCCAGCCCCAGATGTTCTCGTTGTTGCCGGTCCACAGCACCAGTGAGGGGTGGGGCGCGAGCCGGATCACCTGTTCGCTCGCCTCGGCAGCCACCTCCGTGGCGAACGGCTCCTCCTCCGGGTACGCGGCGCAGGCGAAGAGGAAATCCTGCTGCACCAGCAGACCGCGTTCGTCGGCCAGGTCGTAGAAGTCCGCCGACTCGTACCGGCCACCGCCCCAGACCCGCAGCAGGTTGATGTTGGCGGCCTCGGCCTGGTCGAACCGGTGGGCCAGACGCTGACGGGTGACCCGGTTGGGGAAGACGTCGTCGGGGATCCAGTTGACGCCCCGGACGAAGACCGGCACCTCGTTGACGTACCACGCGAACGGGGCGCCGTGCTCGTCGGGGGTGGTGTCCAGGCGTACCGACCGGAAGCCGATCCGGCGGTGCCATTCGTCGAGTGTGCCGCCGTCGGAGTCGTGCAGGGTGACCGTCAGCTCGTGGCGGTGCGGAGCCCCGTGGCCCCGGGGCCACCAGAGTTCCGGCCGGTGGACGGTGAGGGTCAGCAGCGCGGAGGATCGCCGCGCCGGGAGGGTCACCTCGGCGTGCTCGCCCGCCACCTGCGCCCGCACGGTGAGTGGCCGATCGGCGGCCCGTTCCACGTCGACGTGCACCTGCACCCGGCCGGTGTCGCCGTCGACGGTGACTGCGGGGCGTACCACCGCCAGTCGGGCGACCGACCAACCGTGCAGGGCGATCTCCTGCCAGATGCCGGCGGTGACCAGCGTCGGTCCCCAGTCCCAGCCGAAGTTGCAGGCCATCTTGCGGATGAACTGGAACGGCTCCGGGTACGCGTTGGGTCGGTCGCCGAGCCGGTCGCGCTGCGCCTCGGCGTACCGGTAGGCGGAGTCGAAGCGTACGGCCAGGTTGTTGTCCTCGGCGCGGAGCAGGGCCGTGACGTCGAAACGGTAACCCCGGTGCATGTTCTCGGTGCGGGCGACCTCGACGCCGTTGAGCGTGATCGTGGCGACCGTGTCCAGGCCGGCGCAGACCAGGTCGAGGCGGGTGTGTTCGCCGGCCGGCCGGTCGAAGGTGGTCTCGTACGCCCAGTCGGTGCGCCCGATCCAGGCCAGCGCGGTCTCGTTGTCGTCGAGGTACGGGTCGGGGATCAGCCCCGCCGCCAGCAGGTCGGTGTGCACACAGCCTGGCACGGTCGCCGGCACCGTCGCCCCGTCGACCTCGGGTGGCACCTGCTGGTCGGGCACCGCCCGCATGGTCCACCCGTCGTGCAGCGCCAGCCGGACGGGGCGGTTTCCCCGCGCATCGCTCAAGATTGCACCGCGCCGACCGCCAGAGCTACGGCTACGACCCGCAGCCAACGAGGCGTGAACCCATCCTCCGAGACCATCGGAGACCCTCCAAGAATCGAGGAACATCGACTGAACCGGATAAGTGCAGCCACCGTACGGGGGCTCTTCCAGTGTGTCAACGACGAGTCGACGCCAGCTCCGACACCCGATCAGGGAGCCGGCCCTCATAGGCTGAACCGAACAAGCTCGGAACCGGCCGGTGTCGACCCGCCCGATAACGTCCGCAGGCTGCTGGGCGGGTAGCGTGTCCCACGCTGGCCCCGCCAACGACGCGGCCGGCAGGACGAACTGGTTCAGGAGGAACACCCCGGTGAAGCGACCCACGATCGCGGACGTCGCCCGGCGGGCGGGGGTCTCCAAGGGCGCGGTCTCGTACGCGCTGAACGGCCAGCCGGGTGTCTCCGAGGCGACCCGGCAGCGCATTCTCGCCATCGCCGCCGAGATCGGGTTCAACCCGAGCAGCGCCGCTCGTGCCCTGTCCGGCGCGACCGCCCGCGCCATCGGCCTGATCCTCGCCCGACCGGCCCGCACACTCGGCATCGAACCCTTCTTCATGGAGTTGATCAGCGGCGTCGAGGCGGAGCTGTCCGCCCGGTCGTACGCGTTGACCCTCCAGGTGGTGGCCGACCAGAGCGCCGAGATCGCGGTCTACCGGCGATGGTGGGGTGAGCGACGGGTCGACGGCGTGCTGGTCTGCGACCTGCGGACCGACGATGGGCGGGTGCCGGTGCTGGAGGAGTTGGGCCTGCCGGCCGTGGTGGTCGGCGGTCCGACCGGCACCGGCGGGTTGCCCAGTGTCTGGTCGAACGACGCGGCGGCACTGGTGGAGACCGTGGAATACCTCTACGCCCTCGGTCATCGGCGGATCGCCAGGGTCGGTGGCCTGCCCGAGCTGCAGCACACCGCGATCCGCACCCAGGCGTTCACCGAGGTGTGCCGGCGTCTCGGCCTCGCCGACGCGGTGACCGCCTCCTCCGACTACACCGGCGAAGAAGGCGCACGGGCCACCCGGCGGCTGCTCAGCTCCCGGGTCCGGCCCACCGCGGTGATCTACGACAACGACGTGATGGCGATCGCCGGGCTGTCGGTCGCCCAGGAGATGGGACTCGTGGTCCCCGCCGACCTGTCCATCGTGGCCTGGGACGATTCCCCGCTGTGTCGGCTGGTGCACCCGCCGCTGACCGCGCTGGGCCGGGACATCCCGGCCTACGGGGCACACGCGGCGCGCCAGTTGCTCCAGCTCATCGAGGGAGCCCCGACAGTCGGGCTGGAGGACGAGACCCCCCACCTGACCCCGCGCGGCAGCACCGGCCCACCGCCACCTGATGAAGCGGTTAAGCAATCCCGGTGATCAGCGCGACGTCGAGGGAAACTCCTCGAAGAACGCCTCGACCCGCTCCGCGGTCGCCGGCCGGGCCAGCTCGAACCCCTGGCCGTACCGGCAACCCGCCCGATGCGCCGCATCAACCTGGTGAGCCGACTCCAGTTCCTCGGCCACCACCTCCAGGCCCAGCCGCTCGGCCACCGTGACCACCACGTCCAGTAGGGGACGGTGCGGGTCGCCACCGACCGTGGCCACTTCCGGCCCGACCTTGAGCAGGTCGATCGGCAGCCGCCGGAGCTGGGTGAGGGAGGCCTGCTCGGCCCGGAAGTCGTCCAGGGCGGTGCGGATGCCCATGGAGCGCAGCCCCGCCAGCCGGGCCACCACCGTCGGCAGTTCGGCGGCGACCTTGGGCTCGGCGACCTCGATGACCAACTGGTCCGGTCCGATCCCGTACGCCTCCAGCACCGCCGCCGTGCGGGGTACGAAGTCCGGTGAGGTGAGTTCCCGAATGGTCACGTTGACCGCCATCCACAGCCGTCGCCCGCCCACCGTCCAGTCGGCCAACTGGCGACAGGCCCGGTCCAGCACCCACACCCCCAGCTCACCCACGATGTCGAGATCCTCGGCCACCGGGAGCAGCTCCGCCGGGAACACGGTGCCCAACACCGGGTTGCGCCAGCGCAGCAGCGCCTCCGTACCGACCGGAGCCCGATCGGCCAGGCCGAGCACCGGCTGGTAGACCAGATCCAACTCGCCCCGGGCGACCGCGCCGGGCAACTCCCGCTCCAGGTCCAGCCGACGGACCAGTTGCTCTTCCAGGTAGGCGTCGTACCACTCGACCCGGTCCCGGCCGAGCTGGGCCGCGCGCCGACGGGCCAGGTCCGCCTGGCGGAACAGATCCTCCGGGCACCCTCTGCCCAGCTCGGCCAACCCGACGCTGGGCCGCGACCGCAGCACCGCCCCGGAGACCTCGTAGGGCCGGCTCAGCGCGGTGAGCAGCCGGGCACCCAGCGCGTACGCCAGCACCGGGCCGGATCCGCTGATCACCGCGAGTCCGCTTCCGGCCAGATCGAAGACCTCGTCCTCGTCGGCTGCCACGGCCCGGGCCCGGCGCACGGCCTCGGCGGCCACGTCGTCGCGCACCAGCCGGCCGGGCAGCTCGGTGAGATGCAGGTCGACCACGAGCAGGGCACCGCAGGCCGGTTCGGGACGGGACGCCAACGCCCGCAGCAGGGCGACGCGACCGGTCGGGCCACCCGGATCGATGACCGCCGGTGCCGTCGAGGGTTCCGGAACGGGGTCGACGGCGGTCGCTGCCGGGTCGGTGCCGGTCGGCCCGTCCGTCGACGTCGAGGCGACGCCGACGAGCTCACGCATCACCAGCGGCGGGACGGCGGCGAGCGCGAGCAGCACCGCCGTACGGTCGGGTAGGAGGCCGGCCTGCAACTGGTGGACCACCGCGAACACCACGGCGACCGGTGGCAGCACCGCCCGCGGCCAGCGCAGCGTGGCCTGCCGGGCCGGCGCGACCTGGGCCACCTGCCGGCCCCCGGCGGCGACCAGCAGCACACCGGCCACGAGTGGCGGTACTGCCAGCAGCGCCGCACGCCCGGCAGCGGGACCGGCCGGCAGCGCGGCCACCAGCACCAGCGCGAGCAGGGTCAGCATCGCGCCACCACGACAGCGGGCGCTCCCGCTGTGGCGGTCCGGCCCCGTCAGCACGGCCAACGCGTCGACGGCGAGCAGGCCCAGAGCCACCGCCACCGCCAGCCGCACCGGGGCCGTCACCCCGGCGTACGGCAGCAGCAACCAGGCGGTGAGCACCAGACAGACACCCGGCGCGGCCTGGTCGAGTAGGCGATGCAGGCGACCCCGGACCGACGGACGGGATCGGTGCGGCAGGCTGAGCAGGCCCCCGCCGAGCAGCGCCGCGGTCCCGACGAGCCCGGCCACCGCGGCCGCCGGTCGGTATCCGGCGGAGGCCAGCGGTAGCACGGCAGCCGTCAGTCCGGCGGCCACCACCGCCGCGTGCAGCAGGGCGGCGGCCCGGCGCGGACGCGCCGCCCGACGGCGGGCCAGCCGTCCGACGGGCGGGCCGGTGGTCGAGTCGGGGATCAGGGTCAGCCGGGACAACCGCGCCCCGGCCAGTGTGGAGGCGGCCGCGCCGGTGAGCGCCACCACGGCGAGGGCTGGCAATGGACCGGCCGCACCGAGGGCGGTCAGCACGGCGGTGAACGCGAGTACGCAGCTCTCCGGCAGGAGCGGACGGTGGCCGGTGACACGGGACGGTGCGGCACGGAACACAGACGCGACGGGCACGACGGTCGCCTTCGTGAGGGGGCACGGGGGCGGTACGCGGGCGGTGGACATGGTCCACCGCCCACCATCGATGAACGAGCGGTCCGGCGTTAAGTGACGGCGAATCGACAGTGAGTCAGGTCACCACAACTGAGCGTCCCGATCGGCGCGCGAACGCGTACCGGTGGGCCCCGCTCGGGTGGTCGTGCCGTTCGTGACCTCGGCCCACCGCCGGCCGTTCCGGCTCGGGTGCGATCATCTGGTCATGCCTCGCACCGACACCGCACGATTCCGGCACAACCAGGCCATCCTGGTCGGGGCGATCGTCGCCACCATCGGCGCCCTCCCGCTGGCCAGTGCCCGCACCTATCTGCTGCCGGTGCTGGCGGTGCCGCTGGCGGTGGCCGTCTGGGCCTGGCGGGCCGGCACCGACGCCGACGTACAGGGGTTGCGCGTCCGGGCGCTCGCCGGAGAACTCCGCATCCCCTGGGACCAGGTGGTGGAGCTGACGGCGGATCCACGCGGTCGCGCGGTGGCCCGACTCGACGACGGTCGGTGGTTCATGCTCCCCGCCGTACGCGGTGCGGACCTGCCCCGCCTGGTGGCGGCAGCCGGGCACGACGCCGCCGAGTCGGATCAGTAGCCGTCCACCACCACGTTGCGCGGCGGCTCGCCCGCCACGAACCGTCGGATCTGCTCCCCGACCAGGCGGTACGCCCTGGGCAGCAGCCCCCGCACCGAGCCGGCCACATGCGGAGTGATCAGCACGTTCGGCATCTCCCAGAGCGGATGGTCGACGGGTAGCGGCTCGGGATCGGTCACGTCCAGCGCGGCGGAGATCCGTCCGGTGGCGAGCTCGGCGACCAGGGCGTCGGTTCGGGCCACCGGGCCCCGGGCGGCGTTCACCAGCAGTGCGCCGTCCCGCATCGCGGCGAGGAACGTCTCGTCGACCAGCCCACGGGTCTGTTCGGTCAGCGGCACCAGCAGCACCACGACATCGGCCTGCGGCAGCAGTCGCGGCAGCTCGTCGACGCCGTGTACGCCCTGCTCGGGTCGAGCGGTCCGGGCCACCAGCACGAACTCCACCTCGAACGGCGTCAGTCGGTCCCGCAACGCGGTGCCGATCGAACCCGCACCGACGATCAGCACCCGTTTGCCAGCCAGTTCGTCGGTCGGGGCCACCTCGTCGTACGCCCACTGCCGTCGGGCCTGCGCCCGCGCCATGACCGGGAAGGCCCGCAACTGGGACAGGATCGCGGCGACCACCCACTCGGCGGTGGACGGGTCGTGCACCCCTCGGGCGTCACAGAGCGTGACATCGGCCGGTACCCGCCCCACCCAGGCGTCCGCGCCGGCGGTGAGCAGCTGCACCACCGCCAGGTCGGGCAGCTCGTGCAGCAGCGTCACCGCGTCCCCAACGGTCGGGAAGGGCGGTACCCAGAACCGGACGCCGGCCACCGGCGAGGGCAGCTTCGCCGGGTCCTCCATCGTCTCGACGGTGACCTCCGGCGGCAGCTCGCCGAGAAGTGCGTGGCCGACCTCGTGCGGGATCCATACCTTCACCTCGCCGACGATAGGCGTCGCCCCGGGCCGACCAGCCGATGGGGGTCGGCCCGCCTCGCCTTCCACGGGGACCGCCCGGGCGGGCTACTCTGGGGCGGGTGAGCGCCCCCTCGTACCTCCGCGCCCGTCAGGTCCGTGCCGCCCTCGTGGCGTCCTGCGCGACGCTGCTGCTCATCGCCAGTGGTTGCAGCCTCGGTGACCCGGAGCCCGACCCGGCGGGCGAGCCACCGAACCTGCCCCGCCCGACGGTCACCGCGGGCGACGGCGACAAGGAGATCGTCGCCACCGTGCTGGCGCAGGGGTTGCGGGTCCCGTGGGGGATCGCCTTCCTGCCCGACGGCGGCGCACTGGTGACCGAACGTGACAGTGGTCGCATCGTCCAGGTCGGGCCGGAGTCGACCGCGGACGGTCTGAAGATCGCTGGGGTGCAGACCATCGGCGACGTGGTCGCCTCGGGCGAGGGCGGACTGCTGGGCATCGCGGTCTCCCCGGAGTTCGCCCAGAACCGGACGGTCTTCGTCTACTACACCGCCGAGCGGGACAACCGGGTGGCTCGGATGCGGCTCGGTGAGGAGCCCACCCCGATCCTCACCGGCATCCCCAAGGCGGGCATCCACAACGGTGGCGGTCTGGCGTTCGGACCCGACGGGCAGCTCTACGCCAGCACCGGCGACGCCGGGAAGACCGACCAGTCGCAGGACGTCAAGCAGCTCGGCGGCAAGATCCTGCGGATCACGCCCGAGGGGAAGCCGGCTCCCGGAAACCCCTTCCCGGACTCCCCGGTCTGGTCCCTCGGTCACCGCAACGTGCAGGGCATGGCCTGGGTCGGCGAACGGATGTACGCCGTCGAGTTCGGCCAGAACACCTGGGACGAGATCAACCAGATCACCAAGGGCAAGAACTACGGCTGGCCCGAGGTCGAGGGGCGCGGCGACGACGACAAGTACGTCGACCCGATCGTGCAGTGGTCCACCGACGAGGCGTCCTGCTCCGGCCTGGCCGCGACGGAACGGATGCTCGCCACCGCGTGCCTGCGCGGTCAGCGGCTCTGGCTGGTCGAGCTGACCGAGACCGGCACGGTCCTCGGCCAACCGCAGGACCTGCTGACCGAGCGGTACGGGCGACTGCGCGGGATCGCCGCCGCGCCGGACGGCTCGCTCTGGGTCAGCACCTCCAACCACGACGGGCGCGGCCAGCCCGCTCCCGAGGACGACCGGTTGCTGCGTCTCGTCTTCGCCGGTGGCGGTGCCGGGCGCGGCTGAATCGGCCGCGCGACCCGTCATCCCAGGTTTGCCAAGATCTTTCGTCGGGCAGGTCAGAATCTCAACATGGACGGTCAGCAGAACGAGGAGCCGCGCCGCGATCGGGACGGGGAGACCCCCACTGGTCGCGCCCGCCGCTTTCCATCGATGCGACGCTCCGCCGTACCGGATGGTGGCGAAGTGCGGCACCGCGGGCTGCGTCGGCTGGCCGTCGCCGGGGCCGTCCTGGTCGTCGCGCTGATCGGTGTGCTCGCCGGTGTCATGGCGGGCGGGAACGTGAGCACCGACATCGGGCCGTTCCAGGCCCGGCTCTCCGTGTCGCCCGCGACCACCGGCGGTACGACCGTCAACATCCCGCCGCTGGGCTCGCTGCTGCTGGAGAGCCACAGCGGGCCGACCCACCTGACCGTGCAGTTGGGCGCGCTGGACCAGAGCCGGGTCGAGGCGTTGTTCGACGACCCGGCGAGCCTCAACCGGGCCACCCAGTCCGCCGTCGACGAGGTCCGGGAGGGGGTGCTGCGGCTCGGGCTCCGCACGATCGCTTCCGCCGTGCTCGCCACCCTGGTGCTGGCGCTGCTGGTGTTCCGGGACACCCGCAGGGCCGCCTGGGCCGGCGGCCTGGCGCTGCTGATCACGGTCGGCAGTCTGGGCACCGCGGCGGCGACCATCCGGCCCCAGGCGATCGAGGAGCCCCGGTACGAAGGGCTGCTGGTGAACGCCCCGGCGATCGTCGGTGACGTACGCAAGATCGCCGACGACTACACCCGGTACGCCGAGCAGCTCCAGCGGCTCATCGGCAACGTCACCCAGCTCTACACGACAGTGTCGGCACTGCCGGTGTACGAGCCGGAGCCGGGCACCACCCGGGTGCTGCACATCTCCGACCTGCACCTCAACCCGAGCGCCTGGCAACTCATCCGGACCGTGACGGAGCAGTTCGGCATCGACGTGGTGGTCGACACCGGCGACATCACCGACTGGGGCAGCGAGCCGGAGGCCTCCTACGTCGGGTCGATCAGTCTGCTGGAGAAGCCGTACGTGTACGTCCGGGGCAACCACGACTCAGGCCGTACGGCGGCGGCGGTGGCCCGTCAGCCCAACGCGATAGTGCTCGACAACACCACGACCACGGTCGCCGGGCTCACCATCGCCGGAATTGGCGATCCCCGTTTCACTCCGGACAAGAGCACCTCGCCGGCCAGCGGTGGGCTGAGCCAACCCACCGCCAACGAGCTGATCACCAATGGCGAGAAACTCGCCGCCACGATTCGTACCTCGCCCCGACCGGTCGACATCGCGCTGGTGCACGACCCCTCCGCCGCCGGCCCCCTGTCGGGCACCTGTCCGCTGGTGCTCGCTGGGCACACCCACGACCGGCGGGTCAACACGCTGCCGGAGGTGCCCGGCCAGCAGACCACCACGCTGATGGTGCAGGGCTCCACCGGCGGTGCCGGGCTGCGCGGGCTGGAGAGTGACGAGCCGACTCCACTGGCGATGACGGTGCTCTACTTCGACCAGGAGAAACGACTCCAGGCGTACGACGACATCACCGTCGGCGGCACCGGCCAGGCCCAGGTCAACCTGGAACGCACCGTCATCGCCCCACCCCCCACCCCCCTCCAAACCCCAACCCCATCCCCCTCCCCACCCATCACCCCAACCCCCACCCCAACCCGCTAACCCCCACCGTCCCCTCCCCCTCCCCTCCTCCCCTCCTCCCCTCGCCCCGATGATCATGAGGTTGTTGCTTCGGAGAGCGCTCTCCACTGGCAATAACCTCATGATCACCGGGGCGATCACCGGGGCGTGGGGCGAAGGGTGGGGCGAAGGGTGGGGCGAGGGGTGGGGCAAGGGGTGGGGCGAGGGGTGGGGCGAGGGGTGGGGTGGGAGGGGAGCCGGGGGGTCAGCGGAGGGCTAGGGCGGCTAGGGCGGCGTTGACGATGCTGCCGGGGAGCAGGTCGTGCAGGTCGTAGAGGTCGGAGACGGTGCCGGACTGGCCGAACTCGTCGACGCCGAGCGGCACGGCGGGTGCGCCGACCGCCGAGCCGAGCCAGGCCATGGCGTGCGAGGCGGCGTCGTGGACGGACACCACCGGCACCCGGTCGGCGAAGGCGGACCGCAGCGCGCCGGGCACGCTCGGCACGGTCGCTGTGCGTACGCCCTGACGCAGGGTGCGCTGCCAGGCCCGGTAGAGGCGGTCCAGGCTGGTCACGTCGACGACGTGGGCGGCGACACCCTCGTCGGCCAGTTCGGCTGCGGCGGCCAGCACCTCCGGCAGCACCGCCCCGGAAGCGGCCAGTTGCACCGTCGGCGCGTCGGCCAGGTGCGGGTACGCCTGGTGGGCGTCGACCAGCCGGTACGCCCCGGCGAGCACCTGCCGGCGCAGCACCGCGTCACCGAGCCGGGCCCGAGCCGCCTCGAACGGCGCCTGGTCGATCGGCCGGGTGCTGAGCCGGAAGTAGTACGCCCCGTCCTCGGCCGGCACCGCCGTCGGCGTCGGCCGTACCGCGCCCGCGATGTGCCCGAAGGCGTCGCAGAGCAGCCAGTCGAGGCTGGCCGCGTACGCGGGTTCGACGAAGGTCACCCCGGGCAGTTCCAGGCCCACGCTCGCGGTGATGGTCGACTGGTGGGCACCGCCCTCCGGGGCGAGGGTGATTCCGGACGGGGTGCCGGCGACGACGAACCGGGAACCGGAGTAGGTGCCGTAGAGGAAGGCGTCCAGACCGCGCAGCACGAACGGGTCGTAGACGGTGCCGACCGGCAGCAGCGGCTGCCCGGACAGGTCCCAGGCCAGGCCGAGCTGGCCGAGCAGCAGGAACAGGTTCATCTCGGAGATGCCCAGCTCGATGTGCTGGCCCTCGGGGCTCTCCGTCCAGCGCAGCATCCGGTCCTCCGACCAGGAGCGCTGGGCGGTGGGGGCGAACACCCCGGTCTTGTTGATGAACCCGGCCAGGTTGGTGGAGGTGGCCACGTCCGGCGCGGTGGTGACGAGGTACCGGCCGACCTGCGGATCGCGGGCCAGGTCGACCAGCACCCGACCGAAGACCTCCTGGGTGGAGATCGGCTTGTTGGCGCGTACCGCCGTGCTCTGCGGGACGGTGACCCCGAGCGCCCGCTCGCGGGGCGCGCGGGACAGGGCCTCCCGACGCTGCCCGGCCCGGATCCCGGCCGGCGACGCCGGGTCCAGACGGTCCCACTCGGTGTCGCGGGTCAACCCCTGCGCGGCGCGCAACGCGTCGACCTGTTCGCTGGTCAGCAGGGCCGAGTGGTTGCGCGGGTTGCCGGCGATGGGCAAACCCCACCCCTTGACGGTGTACGCGAACACCACGCTCGGGCGGTCGGTCACCGCGTCGCACTGGGCGTACGCGTCCAGCAGCGCCGCCAGGTCGTGCCCGCCCAGGTCGGTGACGAGCGGGCCCAGGTCCTCGTCGGAAACATCGGCCAGCAACGCCGCGATGCCTTCGGGGGCACCGTCGAGGAACTGCTTGCGCAGCGTCGGGCCGGTCAGCCCGAACAGCGACTGGTACTGCTCGTTCGGCATCGCGTCGATCCAGTCGCGCAACGCGCTCCCGCCCGGCCGGTCGTACGCCTCGGCGAGCCGGCGGCCGTACTTCACCTCGACCACGTGCCAGCCGGCAGCCTCGAACTGGCCGCGCCACTGGTCGATCCGCACCCCGGGGACGACCCGGTCGAGCGACTGCCGGTTGAAGTCGACCACCCACATCACGTTGCCGAGGCCGGTGGTGGCCGGGTCGGCGACGGCCTCCCAGATGTTGCCCTCGTCCAGCTCGGCGTCACCGATCAGGGCGATGAACCGGGAGTGCGGGCGGGCCCCGAAGTGGGCGTCGACGTAGCGGCGGGTCACCGCGGCGAACAGCGGCGCGGCCGCGCCGAGCCCCACCGAGCCGGTGGAGAAGTCCACCTCGTCCGGGTCCTTCGTCCGCGACGGGTACGACTGGAGTCCACCTCGCGCCCGTAGCCGGGGCAGGTACGACCGGTCCAGATTGCCCAGCAGGTACTGGATGGCGTGGAAGACCGGGGAGGCGTGCGGCTTCACCGCGACCCGGTCCTCGGCGTCCAGGTGGGCAAACCACAGCGCGGTCATCGCGGTGACCAGCGAGGCGCTGGACGCCTGATGCCCGCCAACCTTCACCCCGTCACCGGTGCCGCGATCGTGGTTGGCCGCGTCCACGATCCGCGTGGCGAGCCACAGCACCCGCCGCTGGATCTCGTCGAGGACATCGAGGTCGCGCTGGTTCACGATCAACTCCATCCGGGCGTCTCCGTTGACGCCCTCGCGAGGGGTGGTGCGGGCCACCGGGGGGTGGCCGGGTGGATGTTAGTAAGGGCCCCTTCCTCTACACCAGGCGGTAAGAAGGGGCCCTTCCTTGCACGTCAGGGGGTGAGGCGTTCCAGGATCAGGGCGCGGACGGTCTGGGCGTCGGCCTGACCCTGGGTAGTCTTCATGACCGCGCCGACCAGGGCGCCGGCGGCGGCGACCTTGCCGGAGCGGACCTTGTCGGCGATGGCCGGGTTGGCGGCGATCGCCTCATCGACCGCCGCGGTCAGCGCGCCCGTGTCGGAGACGACCTCCAGCTTGCGGTTGGTCATGATCTCGGTCGGCGAACCCTCACCGGCGACCACGCCCTCCAGCACGGTACGGGCCAGCTTGTCGTTGAGCTTCCCGGCGTCGACCAGGCCCTGAAGCTCGGCGACCTGGGTCGGGGTGGCGCCGATGTCGGCCAGTTCCACGCCCGTCTCGTTGGCCCGCCGGGACAGCTCACCGAGCCACCACTTGCGGGCCGCGGCCGGTGTCGCACCGGCCGCCACCGTCGCCTCGATCAGCTCGACCGCGCCGGCGTTGAGCACCGACTGCATGTCCGCGTCGGAGAGACCCCACGCCTGCTGGAGCCGGCGGCGGTGCAGCCGGGGCAGCTCCGGCAGGGCGGCCTTCAGTTCCTGCACCCAGGCCGGGTCCGGCGCGAGGGGCACCAGGTCCGGTTCGGGGAAGTACCGGTAGTCGGTGGCGGTCTCCTTGGACCGGCCGGGGGTGGTGTCCCCGGTGTCCTCGTGGAAGTGCCGGGTCTCCTGGGTGATCCGCCCACCCGCGCCGAGGACGGCGGCCTGGCGCAGCATCTCGGAGCGGACCGCCCGCTCGACCGAACGCAGCGAGTTGACGTTCTTGGTCTCGGTCCGCGTACCCCACTCCTGGCCCGGCAGGTTCAGCGAGGTGTTCACGTCGCAGCGCAGGGAGCCCTCCTCCATGCGTACGTCGGAGACGCCCAGGGAGCGGAGCACGTCACGCAGCTCGGTGACGTACGCGCGAGCCACCTCGGGCGCCAGCGCGCCGGTGCCGGGGATCGGCTTGGTGACGATCTCCACCAGCGGAATGCCGGCCCGGTTGTAGTCGACAAGCGACTCGGTCGCACCGTGGATCCGACCGGTGGCGCCGCCGACGTGCAGCGTCTTACCGGTGTCCTCCTCCAGGTGCACCCGCTCGATGCCGATCCGCACCGTCTCGCCGTTGACCTCGACGTCCAGGTAGCCGTCGACGCAGAGCGGCTCGTCGTACTGGCTGATCTGGAAGTTCTTCGGCATGTCCGGATAGAAGTAGTTCTTCCGGGCGAACCGGCACCACGTCGCGATGGAGCAGTTCAACGCGAGGCCGATCCGGATGGTGGCCTCGATCGCCGCCTTGTTGGCCACCGGCAGCGAGCCGGGCAGCCCCAGGCAGACCGGGCAGACCCGGGTGTTCGGCTCGCCGCCGAAGTCGGTCGGGCAGCCGCAGAACATCTTGGTGTTCGTGCCCAGTTCGACGTGGGTCTCCAGGCCGATCACCGGCTCGTAGCGCGCGACGACCTCGTCGTACGCGGGCAGTGTCGTGGTCATCGGTGCTCCTGCCTCACAGTGCCGGTGGGGTGAACGTGCCGACGGCGCTCTCCAACGCGGCGGCGACCCGGTACATCCGGTCGTCGGCCAGCGTCGGTGCCATCACCTGAAGTCCGACCGGCAGCCCGTCGGAGAGCCCGCACGGCACCGAAATGCCCGGCCCGCCGTACAGGTTGGTCGGGATGGTGAACAGGTCGGCCAGGTACATCTGGTACGGATCGGAGGTCCGCGCGCCGAGGGGGAAGGCGACGAACGGGGTGGTCGGCGAGATCAGCGCGTCGACCCGTTCGAACGCCGCGGTGAAGTCGCGGGTGATCAGCGTACGCACCTTCTGCGCCTGCCCGTAGTAGGCGTCGTAGTAGCCGGAGGAGAGCGCGTACGTGCCGAGCATGATGCGGCGCTTGACCTCGGGGCCGAAACCGACCTCCCGGGTCAGCGACATGACCTCCTCCAGCGACCGGTTGCCGTCGTCGCCGACCCGCAGGCCGAAGCGCACGCCGTCGAAGCGGGCCAGGTTGGAGGAGCACTCGCTCGGTGCGATCAGGTAGTACGCCGGCAGCGCGTAGCGGAAGTGCGGGCAGGAGACCTCGACGATCTCCGCACCGAGTTTGGTCAACGTGGCGACGGCCTCGTTGAAGGCGGCGGTGACGCCGGGCTCCGCGCCCTCGCCGCCGAACTCGGTGACGATGCCGAGCCGTACCCCGCTCAGGTCGCCGGTAGCGCCGAGCTTCGCCGCGGCCACCACGTCCGGCACCGGCGCCGGGATGGAGGTGGAGTCACGCGGGTCGTGCCCGCCGATCGCCGCGTGCAGCAGCGCCGCGTCGAGCACGGTACGCGCGCACGGGCCGGGAGTGTCGAGCGAGGAGGAGAAGGCCACCAGGCCGTACCGGGAGGTGCCGCCGTAGGTCGGTTTCGCGCCGACGGTGCCGGTGACCGCGCCGGGCTGGCGGATCGAGCCGCCGGTGTCCGAACCGATGGCCAGCGGTGCCTCGTACGCGGCCAGGGCCGCCGCGCTCCCCCCACCGGAGCCGCCCGGGATCCGGTCGGTGTCCCACGGGTTACGGCTCGGCCCGTACGCCGAGTATTCCGTGGAGGAGCCCATCGCGAACTCGTCCATGTTGGTCTTGCCGAGCATGACCGTGCCGGCGGCGCGCAGCCGTTCCACGATCGTCGAGTCGTACGGCGGATGCCAGCCCTCAAGGATCTTCGACCCGACGGTGGTCGGCACGCCCTTGGTGGTGAGGACGTCCTTGACCGCGACCGGCACACCGGCCAGCGGGCCCAGTTCCTCGCCGGCCGCCCGGCGGGCGTCGATGTCGCGGGCGGCGGCCAGCGCGCCTTCGGTGTCGACATGCAGGAAGGCGTTGATCCGGCCGTCGACGGCGGCGATCCGGTCCAGGTGGGCCTGGGTGACCTCGACGGCGGAGGCCGCACCGGTGGCGACGAGCCCCGCGATCTGCGTCGCGGTCATTGCGGTGACGTCGGTCATGAGGCCACATCCTCGTCCAGGATCCGCGGTACGCGGAACCGCTGCTCCTCCGCGTCGGGGGCACCCGACAACGCTTCCTCGGGTGTCAGGCACGGCGTCACGACGTCCTCGCGGAGCACGTTGGTCAGCGGCACCGAGTGGGAGGTCGGCGGAATGTCCGCGGCGGCGACCTCGCCCACCTGCGCGACCGCCTGGAGGATCACATCGAGCTGACCGGCGAAGGTGCCCAGCTCCTCCTCCGTCACGGCGAGCCGCGACAGTCGCGCCAGGTGCGCGACCTCCTCGCGGGAGATGGCGGCCATCGGTGCCCCCTTCGTGGCTGTGCTACGTCTGCCTGACCTGCGTCCACCGCGGCCGGTTACGCGACGCGCGGTGACGGCAGCGAGTCTATTGTCTGGAGCGACCGTCAGGATCAGCGGGCGTGCCGGCGCGGCACCTCCGCGTCGTCGTGGCCGCCGAACGGCCGTAGCGGACGGTACCGGGCCAGCCAGGCGACCAGTTCCTCGGCCGGCATCGGCCGGGCGTAGAACCAGCCCTGCGCGGCGTCGCAGCCAGCCGCGTGCAGCATTCGCCAGGTCCGCTCGTCCTCCACCCCCTCGGCCACCACCCGCAGCCCGAGCGCCTTGGCCAGCTCGATCGTCGAGCGGACGATCGCCGCGTCGTCGGTGTCCTCGGTCATGCCGAGGACGAACGAACGGTCGACCTTCACCTCCGACAACGGCAGCCGGCGCAGGTGCTGAAGCGAGGAGTAACCGGTGCCGAAATCGTCCAGCGCGATGCCCACCCCGATCCGGTGCAGGCGGGTGATGGTGGTCAGCACCCGGCGCGGATCGGCCATCAACGCGCCCTCGGTGATCTCCAGTTGCAGCCGCTCCGGAGCCACGCCGTAGCGGGCCAACCGGTCGGCGATCTGGTCGGCGATCTCGCCGGTGTGCAGGTCCCGCACGCTGACATTGACCGCCGCCCGCAGTGCGAGGCCGGCCGCCGACCACTTGGCGAGCTGCTCCACCACGTCGTCGACCACGCGGCGGGTGAGCAGACGCATCACCGCGCTCTGCTCGGCGACCCGGATCAACTCCTCCGGGTCGACCATCCCCCGCCGTGGGTGTCGCCAGCGCAGCAACGCCTCCACCCCGACCACCTCTCCGGTGGCGATGGCGACCTGCGGTTGGTAGTACATCATGATCTCGCCTGCATCGATGCTGGGCTCGGCGCCGGGGCGGTCGTCGGCGGTCGACGTCGTGGGATCCGCTCCGTCGCCCCTGAGACCTGGCGGGGCACCGGCACGCGTCTCGGACCACACCGCACCGCCGGTCGTCGCATCATCGGCATCCGCGTGCCGGGCCGCCCGGCGCAGGGTCGGGTCCGCACCGGTGATGATCCGGGCAATCAGTTCGTCGTCGTGATCCACCGCCCGGGGACGGCGGCGTCGCCGGCTCCACCATCGGGCGTCGGTCGACTCGCGCAGTGCTGTGGGAATGGGCAACACCGCGCCGTCCCCGCCTCGAACGGTGGTCACGTCGGCCGGGCCGGATCCGTCGCCCCGGCCCGCCGCGCCGACCTCCAGCACCCGGCGCAGGTCGGCCAGCAGGCCCAACCGCTCAGCGGAGTTGTGGTCGGACTCGGCGGTGTAGACCGCGACGGTGTCGTTGCGGTGCTTCGCGTCGTACATCGCCACGTCCGCGTGCCGCATCAGGGTGGCGAAGTCCTCGCCGTGTTCCGGGTACAGGGCGATGCCGATGGAGCCGCCGACATCCAACGGCAACCCGTCCAGCGGCACCGGCTCGGCGAGCGCCTGGACGACCTGGTCGGCCAGCGCGCGGGCCTCGCTGACATCGGTGAGCCCGGTCATCACGATCGCGAACTCGTCACCGCCGAGCCGGGCGACCATCTGCGGCGGCGCGACCACGTCGGTCAGCCGGGCGCTCACCTCCACCAGCAGCCGGTCGCCGACCGCGTGTCCGAGCGCGTCGTTGACGTTCTTGAAGCGGTCCAGGTCGAGCAGCAGCAGCGCCAGCCGGGCACCGGGCTCGTCTCGGGCCGCTCGTTCGGCGTGCCGGTGCACCTGCTCGTTGACCTCCGCGAGCAGCGCCTTGCGGTTGGGCAGCCCGGTGAGCGGGTCGAGTGCGGCCAGTTGGTGCTGCTCGACGGTGAGCCGGGCCATCCGGTACACCGCGAAGAGCGGGACCAGCACCAGCGGCACCAGGGCGGCGCTGGCTCTCGCGGCGGTGACCAGCACCGGCGCGAGCAGCAGCAGCGACCCGGTGGAGAGCAACTCGAAGGGCAGCCCGTGCCACGCGTTGGGCCACCACCGCTCGCCGAATCGCAGCCGCACGGCAGCGGTGACCAGCCCGTAGTTGACGGCGAACCAGGCGATGCCGGCACCACCGATGGCGGCGACGTCGGCCCACCCCAGCGCACCGCCGGCGAAGATGCCGCCGGGCCCGAGCCGGGTGATCGCGTACGCGGCGGCCAGCGAGCAGGCGTACTGACCGGCGTTGAAGGCCGTCCGCCAGGGTGCGTGCCGCATCCTGATCCCGGACACCACCACGGCGACCGCCTGCACAGCAACCGCGGGGCCGAGCCCCCAGCCGAGCAGAATCGCGAAGGTGAAGCAGGTCGAGGGGAAGACGGCCGAGGAGGACTGCCCGCGCCCGGGCGGCAGGAAAGGGCGCGCGTCGCAGGCCACGGCGAGCACCGCCATCGTCCAGAACGCCGCCGGCAGGTCGGGCAGGGCCGACGCGAGTGACACCAGCCCGTCCGCCGAGACGAGCACGGCCACCAGGAGTACGGCCGCGACGAACGTCGAGAACTGCGCCGTCCGCCCGGGCGGGACGAGGTTGCGTGGATCGGGCGACTCCATCACACCTCCCGGCACGAGAACGGCCCGTGGGTCCACGTGCCGTGCCCCAATGAAACGCCCCCACCACCCACTTACCCGTCGCGACAGTCACGAATCGGTCGTAGTCGTAATTAAGTTGGTATCCAGCAGAGTGTCCTAAGAGCGGCCGCTCTAAAGATCGTTACTCCGCTACGCGGGCCACCTGCCGGGCTGCCTCGGGGCCGGCGTCGAGCAGCACCTGGAAGCCCTCCTCATCGAGCACGGGCACCTTCAGGCTCGCCGCCTTGTCCGCCTTGGACCCGGGGTTGTCGCCCACCACCACGAAGCCGGTCTTCTTCGAGACCGAGCCGCTGACCTTGCCGCCCCGGGACTGGATCGCCTCGGCGGCCCGGTCTCGGGAGAAGCCGTCGAGCGTGCCGGTCACCACCACCGTCACCCCTTCCAGCGGACGTGGCCCCTCCTGTACCGCCGACTCCGCCATGCGGACACCCGCCTCGGCCCACTTGCGGACCACCTCGCGGTGCCAGTCGACGGCGAACCATTCGCGGATGCTGGCGGCGATGGTCGGGCCGACACCGTCGACTGAGGAGAGTTCCTCCTCAGTCGCCTTGTCGATCGCCTCGATCGAGCGGAAGTGCCGGGCCAACGCCTGCGCGGCGGTCGGCCCGACGTGCCGGATGGAGAGCGCCACCAGCACCCGCCACAGGTCCCGCTGCCGGACCGTGGCGAGATTGTCGAGCAACTTGACGGCGTTGCTGCCGAGGCTGCCGTCCTTGTTGACGAAGAACGGCGCGCGGGCCAGCCGCTCGGCGTCGAGCGCGAACAGATCTCCCTCGTCGGTGATGATCTGCGCATCGAGCAGCGCCGCGCCGCTCTTGTAGCCGAGCGCCTCGATGTCGAAGGCACCACGCCCGGCCAGGTGGAACACCCGTTCCCGCAACTGTGCCGGGCAGCTGCGCGAGTTGGGGCACCGGATGTCGACGTCGCCCTCCTTCGCGGGAGCGAGCGGGGTGCCGCAGGCCGGGCAGGTGGTTGGCATGACGAACGGGCGGGCGTCCGGCGGACGCAGGTCGACCACCGGTCCGAGCACCTCGGGGATGACGTCACCGGCTTTACGGATCACCACCGTGTCGCCGATCAGGACCCCCTTGCGCTCGACCTCGCGGGCGTTGTGCAGGGTGGCGTACTCGACGGTGGAACCGGCCACCCGGACCGGCTGGAGGACCGCCCGTGGGGTGACCCGACCGGTCCGGCCGACCTCGACCTCGATGTCGAGCAGGGTGGTGTTGACCTCCTCCGGCGGGTATTTGAAGGCGATCGCCCAGCGAGGTGCCCGGCTGGTCGAACCCAGCCGACCCTGGATGGGCACCGGGTCGACCTTCACCACCACACCGTCGATCTCGTGCTCGACGTCGTGCCGATGCTCCGCGTAGTACGCGATGTAGTCCCGGACGCCGGCCAGGTCGGGCACCACCCGCCAACGGTCGCTGGTGGGCAACCCCCACGCCGCCAAGGCCGCGTACGACTCGGACTGGGCGATGGGCTGGAAGCCGCGGCGGGCGCCGATGCCGTGCACCACCAGGCGCAGGGGGCGGGAGGCGGTGATCCGCGGATCCTTTTGTCGCAGGCTGCCGGCTGCGGCGTTGCGTGGGTTGGCGAAGGGTGCCTTGCCCTGCTCCACCAGGCTGGCGTTGAGGTCGGCGAAGGCGGCCACCGGGAAGTAGATCTCGCCGCGTACCTCGATGAACTCGGGAGGCGGCCCGAAGTCGGCCGAGTCGGTCAGCCGGCTGGGCACGTCCCGGATGCTGCGTACGTTCGCGGTGACGTCCTCGCCGGTACGACCGTCGCCGCGGGTGGCCGCCCGGACCAGCCGACCACCTTCGTAGGTGAGGTTGATCGCCAGCCCGTCGACCTTCAGCTCACACAGGTATGGCGCCGGGCCGCCGGCATCCCGCTCGACCCGCTCCGCCCAGGCTGCCAGTTCCTCGTCGGCGAAGGCATTGTCCAGCGACATCATCCGCTCGGCGTGGGTGACCGGGGTGAAGTCGGTGGAGAACGTGCCGCCGACCCGCTGAGTCGGTGAGTCCGGGGTACGCAACGCGGGAAACTCCGTCTCCAGCGCCTCCAACTCACGCAGTTGACGGTCGAAGTCGGCGTCGGAGACGGTCGGTGCGTCGAGCACGTAGTAGCGGTACTGATGTTCGGTCAGCTCCTGGCTGAGCGTGGCATGCCGCTCCCGCACCTGCGGCGTCGGCTCGGGGCCGGCGGCCTCCTGCGCCGCATCGACCTGCTGGGGAACCGTTTCCTCGGACACCCTGCCGCCTTCGGACACCGTCGTCGACCTCCCGTGATCGTGCTACCCCCGCACGGTAGTGCCCGGGTGGGACAACGGTGCCGCCACCCGGCCTGACATGCCAGAAACCCGGCCGAGCGACCGCGTGGTGCACGACCGGGCCCGGCTGCGCGATCCGGGTCAGTCGGGTGCTGCCGCCAGCGCGGCGAGTTGGTCGGCGTACTCGATCCGCTCGGCCCATCCGCTCGGCCAGCCGGACATGCCGTGGGCCGCGCCGACGAAAGCTCCGGCGAGGGCCGCGATCGAGTCGGAGTCACCGGCGGTCCGGGCACCCCGGACGAGCGCATAGACCGGGCTGTCGGCGTGCCGGATGGCGCAGTACAGAGCCGCCGCGAGGGCCTCCTCGGCGATCCAGCCCTCACCGGTGAGCCGGCACGGATCCCCGCCGTCGTCCGGGGCGGCCAGCGCCACGTCGAGTCGGGCCAGTGCCCGCTCGCACTCCTGCCAGCCCCGGGAGATGAACTCCTCCGGTGCCCGTACTCCCGACCGTTTCCACAGGTCGCCCAACCAGTCGGCCCGGTACACCCGGCGCTGCTCGTCGACCCGGGCGGTGAGCAGGTCGGGGAGGTCGGCCAGGGCGGCACCGTCGACCAGCAGCCGCACCGCGTACGCGGTCAACTCGCTCGCCGCCAGGCCGGTCGGATGGCCGTGGGTGAGACCGGCCTGGAGCTGCGCCAGCCCGGCGAGGGTGTCCAGGTCGACGTCGAGCAGCCCGACCGGGGTGACCCGCATGTTCGCCCCGCACCCCTTCGAGCCGGCCTCGGTGGCCTGCTGCCAGGGCAGCCCTCGGGACAGTTCGGCGCAGGCCCGCAGGCAGGTCATCCCCGGCGCACGGTTGTTGTCCGGGCTGGTCGCCCAGTCCAGGAAGCGACGGCGCAGCAGCGGCTCCACCGCCCCCGGGGTGTACGTCGGCGCGTCGTGCAGCGCCCAGCCCACCGCCAGCGCCATCTGGGTGTCGTCGGTGACCAGCGCCGGGTCGCCGACGAGTTCCCGGGGGCCGGTCGGACCGAACCGCCTGTCGATCTCGGCGACGGTGAGGAACTCGGTGGGTTTGCCGAGCGCGTCACCGTAGGCCAGGCCGAAGAGCGAACCGGCAGCGCGACGCGATGCAGGACTGATCATGAACGCGATGATGCCTGCCGGCCGCAAGCCGCGCAGCCTCCGATCGGGCCACCACCATCCGGCGGGCGGGGCCTGATGCTCAGTCCCAGCAGAGACAGAACGGGTGGCCGACCGGGTCGGCGTAGACCCGGAAACCCTCACCGTCGCCGGGTAGCCGGCGGGCACCCAGGGCCAGAGCCGCCTGCTCCGCCGCCTCGATGTCGTCCACCGTCACGTCGAGGTGGAACTGCTGGGGCCGTCCCGGATCGGGCCAGGCCGGCGGAACCAGGTCGGGTGCCCGCTGGAAGGCCAGCCGTGGCTGGTGGTTCGGCGGCCCGCCGAGCACCACCCAGTCGTTACCGTCCGAATTGTCCTCGATCAGCGGCAGGCCGAGCAGCTCGGAGTAGAAGCCGGCCAACGCACGCGGATCGGGGCAGTCGATCACCGTCGAACGCAGCTGTCCAATCATGACGAGCATCCTGCCCCGTGGGTACGACGAGAAACCTCACTCCTCGGCGAGCCGGCGTCCGGCGTCCCGGCAGGCCGCGAGGACCGCCCGGACGTACGCCACATCGGCCCCGGCCATGCCACAGGCGGGAGTCACCACCACCTGCTCGGCAAGCTGACGGCGCGGAAACCCGAGGCGGTCCCAGAGGGTGCGTACCCGGTCTGCGAGGTCGGCTGAGGTCGGGGCGCGACCGGTCGGCGTCGCCGGTGCGGCACCGGCCAGCAGCCCGAACCCGGCGTCGAGCGCCTCGCCGAGCGGGTCGAGGTCGGTGAGCAGGCTCAGGTCGAGCGCGACGCCGATCGCCCCGGTGGAGCGGAGCAGTTCCAGCGGCACCTCCGGGGCGCAGCAGTGCACCACGGTCGGCACCCCGACCGCCTCGATCACCGTGCCCAGCAGGGTGCGGGCGTCGCCCGACTCCACCGCCCGGTAGGCACCGAGGCCACTCTCGGTGGGCACCCGACCGGTCAGCGCCGCCGGTAACGACGGCTCGTCGAGCTGAAGCAGCACCGACGCGCGGGGCAATCGACGACGCACCGCGTCGACGTGGCCGCGCAGCCCTTCGGCCAGTGAGCCGGTCAGGTCACGCAGCGCACCTGGGTCGCGCAGCATCCGACCGCCGATCGGCAGCTCGATCGAGGCGGCCAGGGTCAGCGGGCCAGCCGCCTGGAGCTTGATGGGGCCGGCGTACTCCTCGGCCTGCTCGGCGAGCTGGTCCAGGTCGCGTTCCATCAGGTCGCGGGCCCGGCGCAGGTCGCGGCCCGGACGCGGGGCCACCCGCCAGCGTGCGGCGTACAGCTCGATCGGCAGCTCCACCAGTAGACCGCCGGTGCGCCCGATGACGTCGGCACCCGGCCCTCGGGCCGGCAGCTCCGGAAGATGCGGCAGGGCGGGCAGCTCACCAAGGACGATCCGCTGCGCCTCGGCGATGTCGGTGCCGGGCAGCGAGCCCAAACCGGTCGCCGCGCCCGCCGCCCACGGCCAGACCTGATCAGTCACGGCCGAAGCGTACCCGTGAGGATCAGCCGGTGATGGTGGCGGAGCCGAGGACGACGTCACCGGCGGGATCGGGGCGGTAGGCGACGATGGCCTGGCCGGCGGCCACGCCGCGCACCGGGCGACGCAGCTCGGCGTGGAGGGTGTCGCCGTCGACGGTGACGGCGGCGGGCACCACGACGCCGTGGGCGCGCAACTGGACCTCACACTCGATCGGACCGTCGGGGCGCGGGCCACCGGTCCAGAGCGGACGGGTGGCCCGGACCGTGGAGACCTCCAGCGCCTCCGCCGGGCCGACGGTGACGGTGTTCGTCTTCGGTGTGATGGAGAGCACGTAGCGGGGTCGGCCGTCCGGGGCCGGCCGGTCCAGGTGCAGTCCGCGCCGCTGCCCGACGGTGTACGCGTAGGCGCCGGCGTGCTGTCCCACCACCGCGCCGGTGGTCGCGTCGACCACGTCTCCGGGCGTCTCACCGAGGCGCTGGGCCAGGAAGCCCCGGGTGTCGCCGTCGGCGATGAAGCAGATGTCGTGCGAGTCCGGCTTGTCGGCGACGGCGAGCCCACGCTCGGCGGCCTCCTGCCGGACCTGAGCCTTTGTCGAGTCGCCGAGCGGGAAGATCGAACGGTCCAGCTGCTCGCGGGTGAGCACGGCCAGCACGTACGACTGGTCCTTGGCCTCGTCGACGCTGCGACGCAGCAGGCCGTCGGGGCCGAGCCGGGCGTGATGACCGGTGACCACCGCGTCGAATCCCAGGGCCACCGCCCGGTCCAGCACCGCCGCGAACTTGATCTTCTCGTTGCAGCGGAGGCACGGATTCGGGGTACGCCCCGCCGCGTACTCGGCGACGAAGTCGTCGACCACGTCGGCGTGGAAACGGTCGGCCATGTCCCAGACGTAGAACGGGATGCCGAGCACGTCAGCGGCCCGCCGGGCGTCCCGCGAGTCCTCCAGGGTGCAGCAGCCCCGGGCACCGGTGCGGTACGTCTGCGGGTTGCGGGCCAGCGCCAGGTGCACGCCGGTCACGTCATGCCCAGCCTGCACCGCCCGCGCCGCCGCCACGGCGGAATCCACGCCGCCGGACATCGCCGCCAACACCCTCACCCGGACCACTCTCCCTTCCCACCGAGCCTATCTCCGCCCGGCACCGGCTCAGCGGGGAGTACGCGGCGCCGCCGCCCGCCGGGCCCGGTCCACGGCCCCCGGAAGGGCGGCGATGAGCGCGTCGACGTCCGCGGTGGTGCTGGTGTGACCGAGGGAGAACCGCAGTGACGAACGGGCCCGGTCGTCGTCCGCGCCCATCGCCAGCAGGACGTGGGAGGGCTGCGCCACCCCGGCCGAGCAGGCCGAGCCGGTCGAGCAGGCGATGCCCTGGGCGTCCAGCAGGAGCAGCAGCGCGTCCCCCTCACAACCGGGGAAGGAGAAGTGCGCGTTGCCGGGGAGCCGATCGGTCGGATCGCCGTTGAGGACGACCTCGGGGACCGCCTGGCGGACCCGTCGCACCAGGTCGTCGCGGAGCGCGGCCAGCCCGGCGGCGTACTCCTGCTGGCCCTTGACGGCCGCTTCGACGGCGACCGCGAAGGCGACGATGCCGGCCGCGTCGAGGGTGCCGGAACGCACGTCCCGCTCCTGTCCCCCGCCGTGCAGCAGCGGCACCGCCGCCACCTCCCTACCCAGCAACAACGCGCCGACCCCGACCGGACCACCGAGCTTGTGACCGGTCACGGTGAGCGCGGCGACGCCGCTGGCGGCGAAGTCGACCGGCACCTGACCGACCGCCTGGATGGCATCGGTATGGAACGGCACGCCGTACTCGGCGGCCACGGCCGCCAGCTCGCCGATCCGCTGGATGGTGCCGACCTCGTTGTTGGCCCACATCGCGGTGACCAGCGCCGCCCGGTCGCCGTGTTCGGCCAGTTCGGTACGGAGCGCCTCCGGGTGCAGCCGGCCGGCACCGTCGACGGGCAGCCAGCCCACCTCGGCGCCCTCGTGCCGCTCCAGCCACTCCACCGCGTCGAGGACGGCGTGGTGTTCGACGGCGCTGGAGATCACCCGGATCCGCCCGGCGTCGACGGCCCGGCGCGCCCAGGAGATGCCCTTCACGGCGAGGTTGTCACTCTCGGTGCCACCACCGGTGAAAATCACCTCCGACGGTCGGGCACCCAGCGCGGCGGCCACCCGCTCCCGCGACTCCTCCACCCGGCGACGGGCACGCCGACCGGACGCGTGCAGGGAGGACGCGTTGCCGACCTCGCGGGCGGTCGCGACGTACGCCTCCAATGCCTCGTCGAGCATCGGAGTGGTCGCGGCATGATCCAGGTAAGCCATCACGGTCCAGCCTAACGACCACTCCGGTTCCGACCGCAGTCCGGATTGCCTGGCGGGACGTCAGACCGGTGATGCGGTCACCACGATGTTGTCCCGGTAACGACGGGCGTCGGCGTCGAACGGCCCGCCGCAGGTGATCAGAGTCAGGCGGGGTCGACCGTCGCGGGCGAAGTAACGCTCCAGCGGAATCTTCGTCTTGTCGTACTCCTCCCGAGCCACCACCCGGTAGGTCCGCTCGGTCCCGTCCTCGCCGGTGGCCGTCACGGTGTCGCCCGGCGCGAGTTCACGCAGCCGGTAGAAGGCGCCCCGGCCCTGCTCAGCGCTGTCGACGTGACCAGCGATCACCACCGAGCCGGACTCGGCCTCAAGCCCCGGCCCGTAGCGGTACCAGCCGACCTGGTCGACGCTGGGCGGCACGTCGAACTCCTGGGTTCGCTCGTCGACACCGACCGGGTCGACCCGCGCGGTGACCTCGATCGAGGGGATCCGCAGCCCGACCGGGCGTACCGGTTCGGCATCGTCGGGCAGCGTCCCCGGGGCCACCGGCACGGCGGGTCCGCTGGTCGACGGGGTGGGGCTGGCCAACGCGGCGGCCTGCTCGGCGCCGACGTCTCCCGCCGGCCTGGACACGACGGCCACCACGGCCGCGACGGCGAGCGCGGCGGCGCCGGCGGCCACAGCCGCCAGCGCCCCACGGTTGACGACGGTCACCGGCGACCCGACCGGACGACAACCACCCGCGCCCCACCCACGACCAGCAGCAGGAGCCCGGTGCCCGCCAGCGCGTACCACCAGGTGCCGAGACCGGTGTCGGCCTGCCCGCCGGTGCCGCTCGGCACGCCGGACGGCGCCGAGTGCAGGCCGTCGATGGTCTGCGCCACGACGGCCAGGTTCTCCGCCTCGGCGGAACCGGTGGCGTACACGATCGTCGCCGTGCCCTCCCGCAGGTTGAGGTCGGCCGGCCCGATCACCACGGTGTCGGTGCCGGCGAGCACCACGTCCGCCGAGACGTTGCCGGCGTCCACGTCACCCTTGGCCTCGTTCGGATTGGTCAGGTCCTCGAAGACGGGGCTACCGCCGGCTCGCACGTCCACGGCCGGCGCGGCGGCGGTGTGCCGGACGATCAGCCTGGCCTTGCCCGCGTCGACCTTCGCGGTGTCGTTCACGAAGGGAGTGATCGTGGGCTGACCGTCGGCGTCGAGGTGGGCGGCGATGCTGATGTTCGCCCCGCCGGGAACCTCGGCGTCGTCGGCGGTGAGGATGGCCTGCCCGATCGGCTCGCCCGGCTTGGTCAGGGCGATGTCGTACTGCCCCTCGGGCAGGTCCAGCGGCCCGGCCACGTCACCGGGTGCGAAGTTCTCCAGGGTCTTCTCCCCGTTGACGTACACGTCGACCGGGGTGTCCGGAATGCCGTGCACGACGGAGACCTTCGAGTTGGCGGCGTACGCCGGGGTCGCCGTCGCCACGCCGACTCCGGCGAAGGTGAGCGCGGCCACCGCGCCACCTGCGGCGACGCGGCGAAGGTGCGCGAACTGCATGTCTACCTCCTGGTGATTCATGGCACTTCGTCATGCTTGCTGTGCACCCCGAGTTACGCCGGCTCCTCGCCGCCCGGATGCGGGCGGCGGGGTTTTTCTTTTTCCGGCCGGAACCGCATCCAGCGGGCCCCGGACGGACGAAGAGGGGTTGGTGAAACGCTGGGCGGAAAGAGGGGGAGGCACCGGTGCGGGCTACAGTCGGGCATGCCCTCAACCAGGCAAACCGTCCCGTGACCGGGATCCGGCAACAACCGGGCACACCCGAGGACGAGCTTGCCCACCGTTTCCGCGCCGGCGACGAGCAGGCGCTGCGCGAGGCGTACGACCGTTACGGTCGGGCCGTTCTCCACCTGGCCACCAGCACGCTGGTGAACCGCAGCGACGCGGAGGACGCGACCCAGGCCACCTTCGTCGCCGCCTGGCTCGGCCGGGAGACCTTCGATCCGGCGAAGGGCTCGTTGGTCGGCTGGCTGCTGGGAATCGGCCGGCGCAAGGTCATCGACCGGCTCCGGTCCGTCGCGCGGGACAACCGGGTGGTCGAGACCGTACGCCAGCTACCCGACCCGGTGCCCTCCGGCAGCGACCCGGACACGGTGGTCGACCGGCTGGTGGTGGCCGACGAGCTGGCGCGTCTGCCGGACGAACAGCGACGCATGCTGGAATTGGCCTTCTTCGACGACCTGACCCACCAGCAGATAGCGACGGTGACCGGGGTGCCGCTCGGCACGGTGAAGAGTCACATCCGGCGTGGCATGGCCAGTCTGAAGCGCAGATGGGAGGTGGACGGTGCAGCACCTGGAGCACGATCGGCTGGTCTTTCTGGCGCTCGGTGAGAGCGACGTGGACACTGCCGACCGCACCCACCTCGACGCCTGTCCACACTGCCGGGCCGAGTTGGCGAGCCTGCGTCACGTCGCCGGCCTCGGCGCCGACAGTCAGCGGCTGCGTGATCTGCCCGACCCGCCGGAACACGTCTGGCAGGGCATCATGTCCGAGATCACGGCGGCGAAGGAACTGCCCCGGCTCACCGCCGACCGGCAGCGGCCGGACCCGGTCGTCCCGGTCGGCAGCGGCAGCCCGCCGGTCGCGCGCGGGTCGCGGCGCGGGCGGTGGTCACGGCTCGCCACGACAGCGGTCACGGCGGTCGCCGCGGCCACCGTCGGTGTGGTCGGCACCGCCGCCGTACTGCGCGAGGCCCCGCCCGCCGAGCAGACCGTGGTGGCCAGCGCCCCGCTGGCGGCGTACGGGTCGACTCCTCCTGCCGCCCGAGGTGACGCCCGGGTGCTGGGCACCGGTGAGTTGCACCTGCACGTGGCGAATCTCCCGGCCGTTCCGGGGTACTACGAGGTCTGGCTCATCAACCCGCAGAGCATGGAGATGTTCTCGGTCGGTGTCCTCGGCGGCGGCTCCGACGTGTTGCTGCCGCTGCCACCAAACGTCGACCTGGAGCGGTACTCCGTCATCGACGTCTCGGCCGAGCAGTTCGACAACGACACCGCACACTCCGGCGACAGCCTGTTGAGGGGCTCCCTGACGGGCTGATCGACGGGCCGGTTCAGCTCCCCGGCCCGTCGGTCAGCTCCCTCGCCTCCGGACGACACAGCCGCCGCCCGGAACCCCGGTGCGGCGGCTGTTCGGGTACGGCTCACTTGCGCTTGCGGATCTCCTCGGCGGCCTGCGGGACGATCTTGAACAGGTCGCCGACCACGCCGAAGTCGGCCAGCTCGAAGATCGGTGCCTCGCCGTCCTTGTTGACCGCGACGATGGTCTTCGAGGTCTGCATGCCGGCCCGGTGCTGGATCGCGCCGGAGATGCCCAGCGCGATGTAGAGCTGCGGGGAGACGGTCTTGCCGGTCTGACCCACCTGGAACTGGTGCGGGTAGAACCCGGAGTCGACCGCGGCCCGGGAGGCGCCGACGGCACCGCCCAGCAGGTCGGCCAGTTCCTCGACCAGCTTGAAGTTGTCCGCGTTGCCGACGCCGCGACCACCGGAGACGACCACGCCGGCCTCGGTGAGTTCGGGACGGGAACCCTTCTGCTCGGCCACCCGGTCGACGACCTTGGCCAGCTTGTCGCTGTCGGTGACGGCGACGGTGAGCTGCTCGACCGCAGGGGTGGCCGCGGCCGGCGTCGGGTTGACCGAGTTCGGCCGGACGGTGACCAGCGGCAGACCCCGGGTGACCTTGGACTTCACGATGGTCGAGCCGGCGAAGGCCACCTGGGTGGCGGTGCCGTCGGCGGCCAGGGCCACCACGTCGGTCAGGATGCCGTTGTCGAGCTTGACCGCCAGCCGGGCAGCGATCTCCTTGCCCTCCTGGGAGGAGGCGAGCAGCACGGCAGCCGGCTGCACCCGCTTGACCAGGTCGGCGACGACGGTGGCCTTCGGTGCCACCAGGTAACCGTCGATCTCCTCACCCTCGGCGGCGTAGATCTTTTCCGCGCCGTACTCGCCCAGCTTGCCCGCCAGCGCCTCGGCGGCGCCGGTGCCGCCGAGCACCACCGCCGACGGGGCGCCCAGCTCACGCGCGAGGGTGAGCATCTCCAGGGTGACCTTCTTGACGCCGAACTCCGCGGTGGCTTCGACGACGACGAGAACCTCAGACATGTCCCACACCCCTCACACGAACTTCTCGGTGGCGAGGAACTCGACGAGCTGCGTGCCGCCGGAGCCCTCATCGGTGACCTTGACGCCACCCGAACGCGGCGGACGCGTGCTGTGCTCCAGCACGGCGCTGGTCGCCCCGTCGAAGCCGACCTCGTTCGTCGCCACTCCCAGGTCAGCCAGGGAGAGCGACTGCACCGGCTTCTTCTTGGCGGCCATGATGCCCTTGAACGACGGGTACCGGGGCTCGTTGATGGTGTCCCACACGGAGACGATGGCCGGCGTCGAAGCGGTGACCACCTCGTAGCCCTCCTCCGTCTGCCGCTCCACGGTCAGCGTGGCCCCGTCGACCGTGAGCTTGCGCGCACCGGTCAGCGCCGCGATGCCGAGCCGCTCGGCGAGCATGTGGGGCATCACCTGCACCCGTCCGTCGGTCGACTCCGAGCCACAGAGCACCAGGTCGGCGTTGAGCTGCCCCAGCGCGGCGGCGAGCACCTTCGAGGTGGCGACGGCGCAGGAGCCGTGCAGGGCGTCATCCACCACGTGCACCGCCTTGTCCGGGCCCATCGACAGCGCCTTGCGGATCGACTCGGTCGCCCGGTCCGGACCCATGGTCAGGATCGTCACCTCGCCGCCGTGCGCCTCCTTGATCTTCAAGGCCTCCTCGATGGCGTACTCGTCCATCTCGTTGATCACGTTGTTCGCCGAACCGCGGTCGACTGTGTTGTCGTCAGTACGCAGGTTGCGGTCCGCGCCCGAATCAGGCACCTGCTTGACGAGTACGACGATGTTCATCGCCTGCGACGACCCTCCTGCTGTGGGTATGTGATTTTTCGCCCCGATCTGGGCGCAGCCTCGCGCGGGCGGCGCCGTCCGGTCAACCATGAGCTGTTGTGCGGTTGCCCACGGCACCCATGTTACCTGCCAGTAGCATCCGCGCCCAGCACGCCCCTGATTCGTGCGATGACCTCAGCCTCGGCCGGACTGACGCCATTGTGGGCGCGGGCCGCGCGATCGGCCGCCGCCAGCACCACGGCCCGGTAGACCGGGACGTCCTGCGGGACCTTCTCGGCCAGGATCTCGATCCCCCGGCGCAGCGCCGGCAGCACCAGCGACTCCACCTCCAGCGCCGAGTCGCGAGGGAGCTTCGGCAGCGGCCCGCTGGTCAACGCCTCCTTGACCATGCCGCTGGCGCCGGCGATCGCCCCGGAGGCCGCGAAGCTCTCCCGGAACAGCGCGAACAACCCCGGGTCGGCGTTCGAGACCATGAGCACCGCACCGAAGGCACCGGTCTTCAGGGTCATTTTCTCGTCGTCCGTCAGCCGCTGGCCCATGATCACGGAGTGTAGACGTAGGGCGTGGTGGTGTTGACCGGGACGAGCCCGAGCCGTTCCAGCACCGGGCGACTCCCATCGGCGGCGTCGACCTGCAGCAACGTCCGGTCACGCGACCCGGCCAACCGGGCCCGGTAGCTGACCAACGCGCGGTAGATGCCCTTACGCCGCCACTGCGGCAGGGTCGAGCCACCCCAGAGCGTCGCGAAGGTGCTGTCCGCCGGGAACCGCACCCAGCCGGCGCTCACCATCGTCTCGTCGGCCTCGGCCACCACGACCGCGATCGCCTGCGGATCGGCGGCGATCTCCCGTTCCAACGAGTCGGCCAACGCGGACAGGTCACGCCCCCACACCTGCGTCTTCAGCTCCGCGATCCGGTCCAGGTCCGGGCGCCCGGTCACCTCCCGCAGGCGTACGCCCTCGGGCACCACCGGCAGCGTGGAGGCCAGTGGCGCGACCGGGCCGACCACGACGGTCTCCTGATCCTCCGGCACGAAGCCGGCGGCGCGCAGGCGCTGCGGCAGGTCGGCCGGGTCGTCGTGGCCGTGCAGCTTCCACTCGATCGGCTCGCCCCGCTCGCGGGACACCGCCACCTGCCGCGTGATCAACTCGTCGAGGTCGGCACCGGTCAGCCCGCCGAGGTCGCGGTAGGTCACCATGCCCCGCTGATCGAGGCCCAGCACCCGGAACAACGGACCGTCGGGCTCCACCACCACGCCCTCGGGCACCGGGCGCGGCAGATCCGGCCGCAGCTGAGCGTCGTACGTCGCACGCAGGGTGGTCGCGTCAAGATCCGTCATGCTGCCCAACTATTCCCGCTCGACACCGGATAATCACCACTGTGTGGCAGATGATCAGGAACTGGTTCGACCCGCAGGAGTTGCGGTCGGTGGGAGTCACCCCCGACTACCGCTTCTCCCTGGCCAACGAGCGCACGTTCCTGGCCTGGCTGCGTACCGGACTGGCGTTGATCGCCGGAGGACTCGCCGCGGCGCAGTTCCTGCCGACCCTGTCGCTGGTCCACCTGCGCGAGGCGATCGCCGTGGCGTTGCTGCTGCTCGGTGGCGCGGTCGCGATCCGGGCCGTCGACCACTGGTCGCGCACCGAACGGGCCATCCGGCTCGGTGAGGAACTGCCCGCCTCCCGTTTCCCGGCCGTCCTCGCCCTGATCGTCGGCTTCGGCGCGTTGGCGCTGATGGTGGCGGTGCTGGCCGGCGCGATGACCCAGTGACCACGGTCCGCGACCCGGGGCTGCAACCCGAACGCACCCGGCTGGCCTGGCGACGCACCCTGCTCGCGCTGACCGTGGTGACGCTGCTGACCGTACGGCTCGCATTCACCGGTGGCCGGAGTGCGGCCGGGTCGGCGGTGCTGGCCCTCCTCGGCTGGGGCACTGTCGTCACGCTCTGTTGGCGCCGGGCCACCGGCAGCGGCGTGTCCCGCACCGGCGGTCGACACCTTGCCCTGGTAGGGCTGGCCGCCGCCGGATTCGCGCTCATCGGAACGCTGCTGGTGCTCCGCGGGCTGTGACCGCTACGCAAGGTAGGTCATGATGGTGACATGGCCCGGCTGTACATTCTCCTCTTCCTGGTGCAGGTCGTCCTCGCCGTCTGTGCCCTGATCAGCTGCCTCTCCGCCGAGGAGAACGGCATCCGCCACCTCCCCCGGATCGGCTGGCTGCTGATCATCCTGTTCTTCCCACTGGTCGGCTCGATCGCCTGGTTCGTCGCCGGGCGGGAGCGCAAGGCCGTCGGCGGGCCCACGTCCTGGGCTCCGGGCGCACGCCCGGCCGAACGCCCCCGGCCGCTCGCGCCGGACGACGACCCGGAGTTCCTCCGCTCGATCGAGAAGCGCTCCCGCGAAGAGGACCAGGAACTTTTCCGCCGCTGGGAGGAGGACCTTCGTCGGCGCGAGAACGACCTGCGTAAGCGCGAGGGCGAGCCGCCGCGCGAGGAACCCCGCCCCGAGGTGTAGCGGCCGGGGCGGGGGCTCCGGTTCAGGCCAGGTTCGAGGAGCGGGGGTACGCGTCGGCCGGGTCGGTGAGCACGTTGACCAGGTACGGCACCCCGGCGTCGAAGGCCCGTCGCAGGGCCGGACCCAGATCGGCGGCCTTGGCGACCGTTTCGCCCGCCCCGCCGAGCGCGCCCACCACCTGGTCGTAGCGCAGCTCGGGCTGGAGGTCGGCGGCCACGTCGTAGCCGTACATGGCCCGCATCGGGTGCTTCTCCAGACCCCAGATGCCGTTGTTGCCGACCACGATGACCACCGGCAGTTTCTGCCGGGCCAGTGACTCCACGTCCATCAGCGAGAAGCCGGCCGCGCCATCGCCCATCAGCACGCAGATCTGCCGGTCCGGGTGGGTGACCCGGGCACCCATCGCGTAGCCCATGCCGGTGCCGAGGCAGCCGTACGGGCCGGGGTCGAGCCAGGTGCCGGGCTGGGCCGGCTCCAGGTAGCGCCCGGCGTAGGAGACGAAGTCGCCGCCGTCGCCGATGGTGACCGCGTCGCGGGCGAGCACCTTGCGCAGTTCGCCGTAGATCCGGGCCGGGCGGATCGGATCGGTCTCGGCGGCCATCTCCTCGGCGTCGCGCGCCTTGGCGGCGTCCTCCGCGGTCCGCAACTGGGCCACCCAGTCGTCGTGATCGACCCGGTCGCCGGAGTGCTCGGCCAGGGCGGTGAGGATGCCGCGCAGGTCACCGGCGGGGGCGGCGGCGGGCTGTACGTGGCCGGCGCGCTGGCTGGGCGCGTCGACGATGTGCACCACCTGGGCCTCACCGAAGTCGCCGAAGGAGAGCCGGAAGTCCAGCGGAGTGCCGATCACCACGACCACATCCGCGTTGGACAGCGCCACCCGACGCGCCTTGGCGAAGGCCAACGGATGCTCCGGCGGCAGGGCACCGCGACCCATGCCGTTGGTGAAGACCGGCACGGTGAGCGCTTCGGCCGCAGCCCGAAGCTCATCCACCGCATCGCCGGTCCAGACGTCCGAACCGGCGATGATCACCGGACGGGCCGCGCCCGCGATCAGGCCGGCGGCCCGGGCCACCTCGTCGGGATCGGCGTCGAGCGGGCTGAGCTGCGGGCCGGCCGGCAGCTCCGCGTCGCCGACCGAGAAGATCGCCTCCAGCGGGAAGTCGAGGAACACCGGCCCCCGGTGCGGGGTGAGCGCGGTGGTCAGCGCGGCGGCCACCGCTCGGGGAATGTCGTCCGCGCTGAACACCGTCTCCGCGTGCTTGGTGACCGGGGCGACCAGCGGGAGGTGGTCCATCTCCTGGAGGCTGCCCGATCCCCAACGGAACTGTGGTGCCCGACCGCCCAGCACGAGCACCGGCGAGGCGTTGAAGAAGGCGCTGGTCAGCCCGGAGATGCCGTTGGTGACGCCGGGGCCGGCGGTGAGTACGGCCAGCCCGGGTCGGCGCTGAAGCTTCGCCACCGCCTCGGCGGCGAAGACGGCGGACTGCTCGTGCCGCACGTCGTAGATCGGGAAGTCGGTCTTGTGCGCGGCATCGTAGAGCGGGAACACGTGCCCGCCGGAGAGGGTGAACATCTCCCGCACCCCGTACGCGCGCAGCGCCGCGAGGGCGAGTTCCCCACCGTGGCCTTCGATCCGCTCCGTCATTCCCGCTCCCTCTCGTCGCCTGACCGGAGTCACACGCTACTGGCCGGTAGGAGGAATGTGAACTGCTCTCGCGCTCAGCGTCCGGTGAAGTCCGGCTTCCGCTTCGCCACGAACGCCGCCATTCCCTCGCGCCGGTCGTCGGTGGCGAACAACGCCGCGAAGAGCTGGCTCTCCCAGGCCAGACCCGAAGCCAGATCCATGTCCAGGCCGCCGTCGACGGCGAGCTTCGCCGCCCGCAGCGCCTGCACCGGCCCGTTCAGATACGGCTGCACCATCGCCACCGCGGCGTCGTAGACCTCGGCCGCCGGGGCGACCCGGTCGGCCAGGCCGATCCGCAGCGCCTCCTGCGCGTCGACCATCCGCCCCGACATGATCAGATCCTTGGCGCGGGCCGGGCCGACCAGCCGGGCCAACCGCTGGGTACCCCCGGCGCCGGGAATGATGCCGAGCTTGATCTCCGGCTGCCCGAGCTTGGCGTCCTCGGCCACCACCCGCCAGTCGCAGGCCAGCGCCAGCTCGCAGCCGCCGCCGAGGGCGTAGCCGGTGATCGCGGCGACGACAGGCTTGGGGATCCGGGCGATCGCGCCGAGGGCACTCGACAGCTCGGCCGCCCGCTCGGCCATGTCCACGTACGACATGTCCGCCATCTCCTTGATGTCCGCGCCGGCGGCGAAGACCTTCTCCCCGCCGTACACGATGACGGCACGGACGCCGCTGTCAGCGGTGGCGGCGGTCGCGGCGGCGCGCAACTCCTCCTGCACCTGGGTGTTGAGGGCGTTCATCGGCGGCCGCTCCAGCCGGATGGTGCCGATGCCGTCCCGGGTCTCCAGCCGCACGAACTCGCCCACGCTGAGCCTCACTTCCTCGTCGAAGTCGCGTGCCAACCTTACGACCCGGCTCGTTGGGGTAGTTAGTCTGGTGCCAGCCCGTCAACCGGGAGTCGCACGATGAACCCTCAGCAACCTGAGCCGCGCGGTGGCCGTGCCGCGGCCGCCCACCCTGGCCGGGTGCACGGGCGAGTCGACAGACGTCCCGTGGTCACCTACTACGACGACCGGCTGGTGCGGGTCACCTCGGCCGCCGTGACCGTCGAGGGTCGGGTCTATCCCCTGGCCGAGATCAGCGAGATCTGGCACCAGCACGGCACCCTCTCCTGGCGGGTCCTGGCCGGGCGGGGTGCCATCGGCGCCGCGATGGTCGCCCCGCTGGTGGCCGCCGCCGCCGGAGTCGCACTGGCCGTCTGGCTGGACCGCTCGGCCACCGTCACGATCGCGATCATCGGGGCGTCCGTGCTGGTCGGACTCGCCGTCGGGCCGGTCGCCGATTTTTTCTTCGAACAGCTCGACCGGTCCTACGCCCGGGGCAGCCGGCAGCGGGAGGTCTGGATCCGCTGGCGGCATCACCCGGTGCAGCTGCTCCGCACCCCGGACGCGCTGCGCTTCGGTCAGATCTACCGCGCCGTGCAACGAGCCATGGAGGCCGGCCGACCGATACCGCCCCGCCGACGCTGAGCGACCAGCCGACAGCACGGAGTTGCCCATCAGTGCTTAAGCTTAGTGATGGCGCTCTATTACCAGGACGACACGGTGCAGGTCACCTCCGAGGCGATCCAGGTCGGCGGGCACGTCATTCCCATCACCGAAGTCACCTACGTCTGGCACGCGAAGGGCCGCACCACACTCGCCGTACGAGGCCGGGTGTTCGGTCGGGGCGTCCTGGTCCTGCTGCTGTCCCTGCCCCCACTGGTGGCGCTGATCTGTGTGCTCTCACTGGCCTGGTCCGCACAGGACCGGGGCGAGTGGCTGCCGGCGCTGGTCGTACTCGCCGCCTGTGTGATCATCCCGCTCGCCCTGGCCCCGTTCCTGGAGATACCCCTCAGCTGGCTGGACCGCTCCTACGAGCGCGGCAACCGGGTCCTGGAGTTGTGGGTGCAGTACCGCCGGCAGGAGGTGATGGTGCTGCGCACGCCGGACGCCCTACGCTTCGGGCAGATCTACCGGGCGGTCCAGCGCGCCGTCGAGCAGAGCGGTCATTGACCCGCCTCGGGTGGCCCTGGCCCGCGCGTCGCACACTTGACCCCATGGCACTCCCCCTACCCCGGCCGACCGCGGTTCTCGGCCTCGCCCGTTCCGCCCTCGACCAGACCGCGTCCCTCGCCGCCCTCCCGGCCCGCGCGTTCACCGTGCTCGACGAGGTGGAGGCGTTGCTGGCCCGGATCAACGGGGTGGTGGACCGGGTCGAGCAGACCCTGGACCGGACCGACCGCATGGTCACCGACGCTGAGGTGGCGGTCCGTGAGGTCGCGGTGATCAGCGCCGCCGCCACCGCCGCCGTGGACAACGCCACCAAGGTGGCCGCCGCGGCGGCCGTCGTCGTGGAGTCGGCGAGGTCGGTGGCCGGGCGGGCCGCCGAGACGGTGGGCACGGCGGCTGAGGCCGCCGCCACCGCCGCCGAACTGCTGTCGGCGTACGAACCGGCGCTGCGGCGGGCCGCCCCGATGGCCAACCACTTCGTCGAGCAGCTCAGCCACGAGGAGGTGACCGCGGCGGTTCGACTCGTCGATGAGCTGCCGAAGCTGCGGCAGCACCTCACCGCCGACGTCCTGCCGATCCTGGCCACCCTGGACCGGGTCGGCCCGGACCTGCACGACCTGCTCGACGTGACCCGGGACCTCAAACTCGCGGTGGCGGGCATCCCCGGGCTGTCGATGCTGCGCAGGCGGGGCGAGAAGCTCAACGACGACGCCTGCTGACCCGCGCCGCAAGCCGTCGCGTCGGGTGGTCAGCAGTCGCAGGCGGCGGAGGTCGCCGGTGCGGTCAGGTCGTCCACCGGCCGGTGGACGAGTCCCGCGGCGGTCATCACGGGCAGTCCCTCCCGAATCCAGTACTCGTAGCCGCCGCGCAACTCCTTGACCGGGTAGCCGAGGCGGGCGAATGCCAGCGCCGCCCGGGTGGCACCGTCGCAACCGGGACCCCAGCAGTAGGTGACCACCCGCGCGCGGGGCGGCACCACCTCGGCGGCCCGTTCGGCGATCAGGGCAGTGGGCAGGTGCACGGCGTCAGGCAGGTGGCCCTGCGCCCAGCCCGCGTCGCCGCGCGAGTCGACCACGACCAGGTCGGGTACTCCGGCGGTGAGGTCGGCGTACACGTCGGCCACGTCGGTCTCGAAGCGCAGCCGGGCGAGGAAATGCGCGACGGCGGTGGACGGCTCGGCAGCCGGTACGGCGAAGGCTCGTGTCATGTCCTCGATCGTCGACCGAGCCGAACCGGTGGACGAGTGGCGGCCACGCCGGACTCCGCTAACATCCCGCCATGAATCCGGTCGACCGCAGCGTGGCGGTGCTCGCGTACCCCGGAATGTCGGGTTTCGAGACCGGGATCGTCGCGGAGGTCTTCGGGCTGCCCCGGCCGGAGCTCGACGTGCCCTGGTACGACCTGCGGCTCTGCGCCGAGCGACCCGGTCCGGTTCCGCTGCTCGGCGGCGCCAGCCTGCACAGCCCGTACGGGCTCGACGTGCTGGCCGCCGCCGCGACCGTCATCGTTCCCGGGGTACCCGACGTCCACGGGTCACCGTCGCCGGAGCTGGTCGCGGCCCTGCGCGGGGCACACCGGGCCGGTGCACGGCTGATGTCCATCTGCTCGGGCGCCTTCGCCCTGGCCGGCGCCGGGCTGCTCGACGGCCGGCGGGCCACCACCCACTGGCGGTACGCGGACCTGCTGGCCCGCCGGTACCCGCAGGTCACGGTGGACGCCGACGTGCTGTACCTCGACGACGGGGACATCCTCACCAGCGCCGGCAGCGCCGCCGGACTCGACCTCTGCGTGCACGTCGTGCGACGTGACCACGGCACGACCGTCGCCAACGCGGTGGCCCGCCGGCTGGTGATCCCGCCGCATCGCGACGGCGGTCAGGCGCAGTTCATCGAGGCACCGGTGGCGGTCGATCCGGACGACGACCGGATCGCCGGCAGCATCGCCTGGGCCCTGGCACATCTGGCTGAGCCGCTCACCGTGGCCCGGCTGGCCCGGCAGGCACACATGTCACCCCGCACCTACCTGCGGCACTTCGCGCGGGCCACCGGCACCAGCCCGATCAGATGGCTGGTCGAGCAACGGATCCGGGCCAGCCTGACGCTGCTGGAAACCACCGACGCGCCGGTCGGACAGATCGCGACGGCCGTCGGTTTCGACGCCCCGGTGACCTACCGTCACCACTTCACCCGGGCGATGCGGACCTCACCGTCGGCGTACCGTCGCGCCTTCCGCGCCGGTTGCGACCCCGGACCGGGCCACGACGGGCGAGCCGAGCGCCGCTGAGGTGTTCATCCGGCGGGTACGTACAGCTGGTCGATCTCGCTCCGGTGGGGCAGCGCGACGCTCGCGCCGAGCCGCCGTACGCAGGCCGCACCGGCGGCCGAGGCCCAGCGAACCGCGTCCACCAGGTCACGCCCTTCACCCCAGGCGACCGCGAGCGCGCCGGTGAAGGCGTCCCCGGCAGCCGTCGAGTCCACCGTGTCCACCTTGACCGCCGGCACGTGTACCGCCGTGCCGTCCCGGTCGCCGTACCAGGCACCCTCCGCACCGAGGGTCAACACCGCGCGCGGCACCAGGTCGAGCAGCGCGTGCGGATCTTCCCGGCCCCGTCCGGTGTACGCCTGCGCCTCGTTCTCGTTGACCACGAGCAGGTCCACGGCGGCGAGCAGCTCCGGTGGCAGCGGCACGGCCGGCGCCGCGTTGAGCACCACCCGGGTGCCGGCGGCCCGGGCCGCCACCGCCGCGGCGGTCACCGTCTCCACCGGAATCTCCAGCTGCGCCACCAGGACGTCAGCGTCGCGTACGGCGGCGAGTTCGGCCTCGGTCAGGTCGGTGAGTGACGCGTTCGCCCCCGGCGTCACCAGGATCGCGTTCTCACCCTCGGCGTTGACCATCACCAGGGCCACCCCGGACGCCCCGTAGGTGGTACGCAGCTGACTGGCGTCGACCCCGGCGGCGGTGATCCGGGCCCGCAGGGTCACCCCGAACGCGTCCGAGCCGATCGCGCCGAGGAAGACGCTGGCCGCGCCCGCTCTCGCGGCGGCGATGGCCTGGTTGGCGCCCTTGCCGCCGGGCACGGTGACGAAATCGGTGCCGAGTCGGGTCTCCCCCGGTCGGGGCAGTGCCTCGGCGGTGGCGACCAGATCCATGTTCGCGCTGCCCACCACTGCCACGCGGGTCTGTCGCACGGGATCCTCCTGCGGGCTGCAGTGGTTAGGAAGGGGCCCTTCCTATACACCAGGCGTTAACAAGGTGCCCTTCCTTACGCCTCAGGCGGCGCGGGCGGTGTAGCGGTCGCCGTTGCGCTCGACGAGCAGCGGCAGCCCGAAGGTCTTGGTGAGGTTGTCGGCGGTGAGGGTGTCCTGGAGCAGGCCCTGCGCCATCACGGCCCCGTCGCGCAGCAGCAGCGCGTGGGTGAAGCCGGGCGGAATCTCCTCGACGTGGTGCGTGACGAGCACCATCGCCGGAGCGTCCGGGTCCTGCGCCAGGGCAGCGAGGCGGGCCACCAGATCCTCCCGGCCGCCCAGGTCCAGCCCGGCCGCCGGCTCATCGAGCAGCAGCAGCTCCGGATCGGTCATCAGCGCCCGAGCGATCTGCGTCCGCTTCCGTTCGCCCTCCGACAGGGTGCCGTAGGACCGGTCGGCCAACCCGCTGACGCCCAGTTGGTCCAGCAGCATGCGGGCGCGGGCCTCGTCGGCCGAGTCGTAGCTCTCCCGCCAGCGGCCGACCACGGACCAGGCAGCGGTCATCACCACGTCGACGACCCGTTCCTGGGCGGGAAGCCGCTCGGCGAGGGCGGCGGTGGTCAGGCCGATCCGGGTGCGCAGTTCCATCACGTCGGTACGGCCGATCCGCTCGCCCAGCACGTGCACCGTGCCGGTGGTCGGGTGCAACCGCCCGGACGCGAGGTTGAGCAGGGTGGTCTTGCCGGCACCGTTGGGCCCCAGCACCACCCAACGTTCGTCCAGTTCCACCCGCCAGTCGACGTCGTGCAGCAAGGCGGTGCCGGACCGGCGTACGGCGACGCCGTCGAGGCTGACCACCAGATCCGCGTCCACGGGCAAGGGGGCGGGTGCGGCGCCGGCGGCGCCAGGGATCAGGTCACCAGTCACCAGCCCATCCAACCACGCACCGCCGACGTGCCCCCACGGGCCGGCGCCGCCACCGTTAGGGTGGGGCGCCGTGTTGTTGCTCACCCCACCCGGAGGACGCCCATGACCAGTGGGGTCATCGAGATCGAGGGTCTCCGCAAGACCTTCCACAGCGTGCGTCGCGGGCGACGGGTCGCGGTCGACGGTTTCGACCTGCTGGTGGAGGCCGGTCAGGTGCACGGCTTCCTCGGGCCGAACGGTTCGGGCAAGACCACCACCCTGCGCGCGCTGCTCGGGCTGGTACGCGCCGACGACGGCCGGATGCGCGTGCTCGGTGCCAACGCGCCGGAGCAACTGCCCCAGGTCTCCGGCCGGGTCGGTGCGATCGTGGAGAGTCCGCAGTTCTTCGGCAACTTCACCGGGTACCGGACGCTGCGGCTGCTCGCTCTCGCTGGCGGCGTACCGGTCAACCGGGTCGACGAGGTGCTGGAGGAGGTCGGGCTGGCCGACCGGGGCGACGAGCGGGTCAAGGGTTACTCGCTGGGCATGAAGCAGCGACTGGCGGTGGCCTCGGCGCTGCTCAAGCGACCCGAGCTGCTGATTCTCGACGAGCCGGCGAACGGGCTCGACCCGGCGGGCATCCGGGAGATGCGGGATCTCGTCCGGGCGCTGGCGGCCAACGGCGTGACGGTGTTGATCTCCAGCCACATTCTCGCCGAGATCCAGCTGATCTGTGACCACGTCACGATCATCTCGCAGGGCCGGCGGGTGGCCACCGGCCCGGTGGCGGAGGTGCTGTCCGGCTTCGACGACAACGAGCACCTGGTCCGCGTTGACGACCTGGCCCGGGCCGAGGAGTTGCTGCGGACCGCCGGGCTCACCGTGGCCGGGCACCCCGATCACCTGGTGGTCAGCGGTGTGCCGGATCCGACCACGGTGAGCCGGACCCTGGGTGAGCAGGGCATCTGGGTCCGCGAGCTGACCCCGTTGCGGCCGGATCTGGAGAGCGTCTTCCTGGAGTTGACCGGCACTCCGACGCACCCGGCGGTCCCCCGGCAGGTGGACGGCTGGGCACCGGACCAATCGGCCGACGGCCAGGAGATCGACCTCGGAATGCGGGGAGTGGACGCGTGAACCTGATCCGTGCCGAGGTGGAGCGACTGGGTGCCCGCCGCTTCGTACAGCTGATGATCGTGCTGCTGATGCTGGCGTTCGGGGTGACCGCGGCGACCACCCTGGCCGGCTCGCACCAGCCCACTGCCGCCGAGTTGGCCAAGGCGCAGCAGCAGGCCACCGCGAACCTGCGCAACATGGAGTTGCAGCACGCGCGATGCCTGGCCCGGGATCGGGGCGAACCGTTCCCCGGCGACCGCAATTTCTACCTGCCGCAGGACTGCTCCGAGTTGGATCCGGCGCTGCGGGACCGGTTGCCGGTGGCCGCCGACTACCTGACCGGGGTGTTCACCTTCACCCGCCAGGCCGAGCCCTTGCTCTACTTCCTGGTGGCGTACCTGGTGCTCTTCGGGTTCCTGGTCGGCGCGTCCTACATCGGCGCGGACCTGAACTCCGGCGGAGTGGTCAATCTGCTGCTGTGGCGACCACGCCGGCTGACCGTGCTCGGCGCCAAACTCGGCACCCTGCTCGGGGCGGTGCTGACCGTGTCGGTGCTTGCTTCCCTGACCTATCTCGTCACCTTCTGGGCCATCGCGCAGATCGCCGGCTATCCGGGCCCGACCAACGGGGCCTTCTGGGCCGAGTTGGGCGCGATCTGGGGTCGCGGGCTGATCCTGGTGCTGCTCGCCTCGGCGGTCGGCTTCGCCATCGCGACGATAGGACGGCACACCGCAGCGGCGCTGGGCGCGGTGGCCGCGTACCTGGTGGTGTGGGAGTTGGGTGGGCGGATCGTGCTGGAGATCCTCGACGCGGCCCGACCGGACCAGCTCATGCTCGCCAGTTACGTCGGTGCGTGGCTGACCGGAGAGATCAGCTTCTGGGACAGCAGCGCCTGCCGGACCGTCACCGACGGCTACTGCACTGGCAGTTACACCCTGACCTGGCAGACGTCGTTGGCGGTGCTGGGGCTGCTCACCGCCGGACTCAGCGCCGCAGCCTTCGCTCTCTTCCGTCGCCGCGACCTCATCTGACCACGCCGTCCCACCCCTCACCTCGTTGATCATGAGGTTGTTGTCCGGGAGAGCGCTCACTGCGAACAACAACCTCATGATCAACCAGAGGGCGTGGGTGAGCGAGTGGGTGGGTGGGTGGGTCAGGTGATGGTGGAGCCGAAGACCTCGTCGCGGACGGCGTCGAGTGCCGTGCGGAGGGCACCGTGCAGGATCGGCTCCTCGGTGAGGCCGGTGGGCACCACCCGGGGGCGTACCAGCGTGATGGCGGCGACCTCGTGTTGCACCCGTTCGGCAAGCGCGGCCCCGCCGGCCTGGCCGACTTCCCCGGCGAGCACCACCAGTGGTGGGTCCAGCACCACGCAGGTGCTCGCCACGCCGAGGGCGAGTCGGCGGGCCACCTCGTCGAGCATCGGCCCACCGGCGGTGCCGTCGGCGATCGCGGCCCGCACCGCCTCGGCAGCGACGCCGTCCGGGTAGCCGTGCTCGCGGGCCAGGGCGCGGATCGCGTCCGCGCCGGCCAACTGCTGGAAGGCCGGCTTCGCCCGGCGGGAGACGTCGCGCGGGATGGGTGCGCCGGGCACCGGCAGGTAGCCGATCTCACCGGCGGCACCGCTGCTGCCGTGGTGCAACCGCCCGCCCAGCATGATCGCCAGGCCGACGCCGGCACCGACCCAGACCAGGACGAAGTCCGCCAGTCCCTGGGCCGCGCCGGACTGCGCCTCGGCCACCGCGGCGAGGTTCACGTCGTTCTCGAAGACGACCGGGGTGTCCAGGTCGTCGCGGAGCGCGGCGAGCAGCCCACGATGCCAGCGAGGCAGGTTGTACGCGAAGGTGATGTCGCCGGTGCCCGGGTCGACCAGACCGGGGGTGCCGAGCACGATCCGGCGTACGCTCGACAGCTGCGCTCCGGCGCTGCCGGCCACCCGGACGACCGCGTTGTGCACCACGCCGACCGGGTCGTCGGTGTCCTGGGTGGACTGTTCGACCCGGCCGATGACCGCACCGGTGATGTCGGCGCAGGCGGCCACCACCCGTTCCGGGCCCACGTCGACACCGACCACGTGGGCACTGCCGGGCCGTACCGCGTAGAGCTGGGCGTTCGGCCCCCGACCGCCGGCCTGCTCGCCGACCCGGGTGACCAGCCCACGTTCCTCCAGCCGCTCCACCAGCTGCGAGGCGGTGACCTTGGACAGGCCGGTCAGCTCGCCGATCCGGGCCCGGGTCAGTGGCCCGCGCTCCAGCAGCAGTTCCAGCGCCGCGCGGTCGTTGAGAGCCCGCAACAGACGTGGGGTGCCGGGCAGCCGGGTCGCACTCATGCCATCTGTCCCTCAATATTAGTTAACTTTGCTTACTTCAAGCTTGCTCTAGCCCGACCTGCGAACGGGTAAGCCGTAGCGTATCGGCCAGGTGGGAACGCGAACCTCCGCCAACCCGGTACGAGATCCGCTCGGGCCGCATCGAGAGGAGAGAACCCATGGGGCAGGATCCGGGACTGCGCCGCCTGGCGCTCGGCACCCTGCTGGCCGCGTACCCGGGACCCGTCCCGCCCGACTGGGCCGTCGACCTGGTCGCTGAGGGGCTCGCCGGACACACCCTGTTCGGCAGCAACATCCACGAACCGGCGCAGGTGTCGGCCAGCACGGCGGCGCTGCGCGACGGCCGATCCGACGTGTTGATCGCCACCGACGAGGAAGGCGGTGACGTCACCCGGCTGGCGCACGCCACCGGCAGCCCGTACCCGGGCAACGCCGCGCTCGGCACGATCGGCGACGTGGCGCTCACCCGCCAGGTTTATCAGGCCATCGGAGCCGAGTTGGCCAGCCTGGGCATCACGCTCAACCTGGCGCCCACAGTCGACGTCAACACCGCCGACGACAACCCGATCATCGGCACCCGGTCCTTCGGTGCCGATCCGGTCCACGTCGCCGCGCAGGCCGCCGCCGCGACCGCCGGGCTCCAGGCCGCCGGAGTGGCCGCCTGCGCCAAGCACTTCCCCGGTCACGGGGCGACCGTGACCGACTCCCACCACGAACTGCCCACCGTGGACGTCACACCCGAGCTGCTGCGACAGCGGGACCTGCCCCCGTTCGCCGCGGTGGTCGCCGCCGGGGCGAGGGCGGTGATGACCGCCCACATCCGGGTACCCGCGCTGACCGGGGACGGTCCCGCCACGTTCAGCCGCGCCGTGCTGGTGGACCTGCTGCGCCACGAGTACGGCTTCGACGGCGTCGTGGTCACCGACGCGCTGGAGATGAAGGGCGCGGCCCTGGCCGCCGGTGGCATCGCCCCCGGCGCGGTCCGTGCCCTGGCGGCCGGCGCCGACCTGCTCTGCATCGGGGCCAAGGTCGACGCCGACCTGGTCGAGCAGGTGGCCGCCGAGATCGTGGCCGCGCTCGACGACGGCCGGCTGGAGCGGGCCCGCGTCGAACAGGCCGCCGGCCGCACCGCCGAGCTCGCGGCCTGGACCCGGACCGCCGAGCGGGCCGCCGCCGACCCGAGGGACCTGGGATACGCGGCGGCCCGCCGGGCGGTCCGGGTGGAGGGCGTGCTGACCGGGCTGGACCGGTCGCTCGTGGTGCAGCTGCAGGCCAGTTCCACCATCGCCGAAGGCCGGGTGCCCTGGGGGCTCGGGCCACACCTCGACGGCACCGAGCAGATCCGGGTGGTGGCCGCCGAGACGGACCCAGCCCACCTGCGCCGACGCGCTGGTGACCGTCCGATCGTCCTGGTCGCCCGCCACCTGCACCGGCTACCGGGCGGCCCAGCACTGGCCAACGCGTTGGCCGCCGCGCATCCGGTGGCCGTGGTGGAGATGGGCTGGCCGGCAGCCTGGCGACCCGACGGCGTCCGCGCCTTCGTCAGCACCTACGGCGCGAGCCATGCCAACGGCCGGGCCGCCGCCGAGGTGCTGGGCCTCACAGACTGACCTGTCTTGAACGCGTTCAACTTCAGGCGTACGCTGACGTCCGTCGAATTGAACGTGTTCAAGACAGGATCATCACATGGACATCAAGGTCTGGATGTACCTGGTCTACCTGGCGGTCAGCATCGGTCTGACCATCTGGGTGGCACGGGCTCTCACTCGTAACGGGTTGGTCTTCCTCGACGAGGTGTTCGCCGACGAACGGCTGGCACGGGCGGTCAACAACCTCCTCGTGGTCGGCTTCTACCTGCTGAACCTCGGCTACGTCACGGTGGCGATGCGGCATTCCGGGTCCGTCGACTCCACGAGCGTCGCGATGGAGGAACTCTCGATCAAGATCGGGCTGGTGCTGCTCGTGCTCGGCGCGCTGCACTTCTTCAACGTCTTCGCCCTGGGTCGCTACCGGCGCAACCGGCTGCGCCAGCTCGCCACCCACCCACCACTGGCCCCGGTCGGCCGGCTGCCGATCCAGCACGCCTACCCGCCCATGCCGCACCCGCCGGGCAGGGCACCAGCCGCGCCCGGCCACCGCGCCGGGCCGGTCGCCCCGGGACAAGCCACCCCGCCGGTCGCCCCGGGACAAGCCACCCCGCCAGCTCCGCCCACGCCGCCGGCCCGATGACCGCGCCGGACCGAACCGGGACGGAAGGGCTCCCGGATGCCACCGCGAACGGGGGCGGTGGCATCCGGAGCCTGACCGTTCTCTACGACGCGCACTGCCCACTGTGCCGAGCCGCGCGCGACTGGTTGGCGTCGCGCGGGCAGCTCGTACCCCTGGAGTTCCTGCCGGCCGGCTCGGCGGCGGCCCGGCTGCGCTTCCCGGGCCTCGACCACGACGCGACGCTGCGCGACCTCACGGTGATCGCCGACACCGGCGAGGTGTACGCGGGCGACGGCGCCTGGTTCGCCTGCCTGTGGGCACTGGCCGACCACCGGGATCTGGCCCACCGCCTGGCCCGCCCGCACCTGCTACCGCTGGCCCGCAGGATGGTGGCCGCCGCCTCCGCGGTACGCGAGCGGGTCCGCGACCAGTCGCCGGAGCCGATTGGCGGTGCGGCGGGATACGGTGACCGGAATGACCGACCAGACTGTGCCGACGACCGCTGCGGGTGAGGCGGCGACCAGCCGTGGCGAGCAGACGCGACAGCTGATCCTGGAAACCGCGATGCGGTTGTTCCGCGAACGCGGTTACGCGCGCACCACCATGCGCGCCATCGCGGCGGAGGCCGGGGTCGCGGTCGGCAACGCCTACTACTACTTCCAGTCGAAGGAACACCTGATCCAGGAGTTCTACGCCCGGACGGAGAGGGAGCACCGGACCGCGGCCCAACCGGTGCTCGAACGCGAGACCGACTTCGCCGCCCGGCTGGCCGGCGTGCTGCACGCGGCGATCGATGTGCTGACCCCCTCACACGACTTCGCGGCGACCTTCTTCAAGACCGCCGCGGAACCCACCTCGCCGCTGAGTCCCTTTTCTCCCGAGTCCTCCGGGCCCCGCAACGCCGCCATCGACCTCTACGCCGAGGTGTTGACCGGCTCCACCGCCAAGGTCGACCCGGAACTGCGCCCCCATCTCCCCGAGCTGCTCTGGCTCGCCTACATGGGCGTGGTGCTCTTCTGGGTGTATGACCGCTCTCCGGGGCAGGCCCGCACCCGCCAGCTGATCGACGGCGCGGTGCCGCTGGTCGACCGGCTGGTGAAGCTGTCGCGACTGCGCGTGCTGCGGCCGGTGACCCAACAGGTCGTCAGTCTGATTCACACCCTGCGTCACTGACCGCGCTGAGCGGGGGACGACGCTCCACCCCAGGTCAAGTCCACTATTGGACAGCAAAGCGACAGCGGCGGCGGCTTGCCGAGCTGATTCTGAATACGTAGCGTGATCGGCACTGAAGCCGTACGCGGACCTGGGGGGAGGCTGCGGACCGTGGATCCGGCCCGGGATCCACGGTCCGCGCCCTGCCGGTCCGCGCTCAGCTCGGGTAGACGCCGTACGACCGCCAGCCGCGATCCGGGAAACCGGCGGCTTCCGCCACCCGCGCCGATGCGCCGTTGCGCCGGTCGTGCAGATAGGTCGGTACGGCTCCGTCGTCGAGCACCCGACGGGCAGCCTGCGCCACCAGTCGCCGGGCCAGCCCGCGCCCCCGAGCCGCCGGCACGGTGCCCACCGCCAACTCGTGTCCATGCTGGTCATGCCGCTTGATCCCGACGCCGGCCAGATAACGGCCCCGGTGATCGCGCACGACGAGCACCGACCGGTCGAACAACCGCAGCCAGGAGGGCAGGCCGGCGGTGGTGGGGGGCACCCATTCACCGACGTCCGACAGTGCCGCCGGCGCGACGCTCCACCGGAACACGTCGTCGTGCACCGCCCAGCCCGGGTATCCGACCGCCGTGGGCAGCGTGTTCAGCAGGTCGTCCCGGTGCCGTGCCAGCTCACGTACGTCCGCGACCCGGTCGGGCGACACGGAGAGCACCCCGCTGCCCCCGGCGTGGACCGCGATGGCGGGTCGCGGTCGACCGTCCCAGGCGGGTCGGTTCCGCCGCCCGGACCCGACCACGTGCAGGCCCGGGCCGGCCGGCCACTGTCCCAGCCAGGTCGCCAGGTGCAGGTGGAGCCGCCGGTCGAGCATCAACACCTCCGGGTCCGTCGCCGTCGACGTCGCTCACCGTACGACGCCGCGATGAGCTCGAGGCATAGGCGGGCGCGATCCGGGGAACCTGATCAATCGACCGACCGTCATATCCATTTCCATACATGGACAACTTTCTTTGGGACGGTGGGGGCATGCCGAAACATCCGCAGGACCGTTTTCAGCAGGACACCGAGCACGCCTGGGGCGACCTGGGGCGCACCGGCCGCTTTCCGGCCCAGGCACCGTACCGGGATCACCGTACCCGTCCCGGCGCTCTCTCCTGGCGCGAGCTGAACAGCCTGCCGGTCGGCGCGGCGCGTCACCACCGAAACCCGCACTGATGCATCGAGGAAGCGGCTGGAGCGGCGAGCCAGCGCGCGCTTTCGCACACCTGTCGGGTAACGTCTGCTGGTCCTTCGACGGGTCACGACAGGAGCTGGCACATCCATGGGCAAGAAGACGATTCACGTCTCCGACTTCAGCGGCACGGTGCTGGGTGCCGACGACGAGGCCGTCCGCATCGTCGTTCTCGAGCACCCTGACCTGGTGGCCGGGCCCGTGCAACTGGACGCCACCCCGGTGGAGGTGGAAAGTATCGACGACGCGGCGCTGGACGTGGCGGTGGTCGAGATCCACGACCGGCACGGCCACGGCGAGCCGCGTCGGGTGGTGCTGACCGCGAGCGAGTTCGACGCGATGGCCACCGACGTGCCGATGGCACAGTTGCTGAAGACCGCCGAGCGAGTACGCCCACCGAAGACCCGCCGCAGCGCAGAAAAAATCGACTACGGCACCATCGAGCACGCGGGTCGGCCGCACCGGGGGCGGGTCACCGAGGAGGAGGCCAGGCTGGTGCGCGAGCGACTCGACGAGGTGAACAAGCGTCTCGCCGACGCCGGGCTGCGCCAGATTGATCCGGCCGACCCGGAGCACGCCGCCCGGTACGGCTTCCCCGTCGAGCCCTGATCGCCTACTCGAACGTCCGCAGTTTGGCGAGGGTCGCCGCGATGTTCACCTCGATGGCGGTCTTGTTCACGCCGAGGCCGGTGAGCACACCCTCGCCGTTCTCCTGCTCCAGCAGGGCCAGCAGGATGTGCTCGGTGCCAATGTAGTTGTGCCCGAGTCGCAGCGCCTCGCGGAAGGTCAACTCCAGCGCCTTCTTGCCCGCGGTGTCGTACGGAATCAGGTCCGGAACCTCGTCCGACGACGGGGGCAGCGCCGCCGTGGCGGCCTCGCGCACGGCCTCGACCGACACGCCGCAGGCGGCGAGCGCCTGTGCGGCCAGCCCCTCCGGTTCGGCCAACAGGCCGAGCACCAGGTGGACCGGGGTGATCTCGGCGTTGCCGGCGGCTTTCGCCTCGTTCTGCGAGGCCATCACCACGTTACGAGCGCGTGGGGTGAACCGCTGGAAGCCCTCCTGCGGGTCCATCGTCCCGGCCACGAAGCGTTTCTGGGCGGCCTGCTTGCTCACCCCCATGCTGCGGCCGATCTCGGTCCAGGACGCACCGGAGCGGCGGGCCTGGTCCACGAAGTGGCCGATCAGATGGTCGGCGACCTCACCGATGTGGTCGGCCACCATCACCGCGTCGGAGAGCTGATCGAGCGCGTCGGAGTGGGCCCGCTTGATGGCCTGGATCAGATCGTCGAGCCGGACGGGATTGCTCATTTTCACGGGTTCGGTCATGCGTCAACCGTAGGTTGACGGCACCGCTTCGTCAACCCGAGGTTGACGAACAATCCGCACTCGACCGGCGTCGCACTGTTAACAACCTTGACTGATTGTCGTGAAATCGACAGACTCGGATTTAGAGAGCGCTCTCCATCCGCCTTGCCAGCGCATCCCCTCCATCACCCCCGAGGAGATCCATCGTGTACGCCATCTCCCGCGGCCTCCGGCGCGCGGCCGCCGCCCTGGGCGCGGCCCTGATCACCAGCACACTTCTGCTATCCGTCCAGTCCACACCGGCCGCCGCCGCGATCGGCGGGATCACCTGGCAGGACGAGTTCAACCTGCCGGCCGGCACTCCGGTCGACCAGTCCAAGTGGCGCTTCGACATCGGCGGCCACGGCTGGGGCAACAACGAACGGCAGTACTACACCAACAGCACGAGCAACGCGGTGCACGACGGCCAGGGCAACCTGGTCATCACCGCCCGCCGGGAGAATCCGGCCAACTACCAGTGCCACTACGGCCGGTGTGAGTACACCTCGGCCCGGCTGCTGACCGCGGCCACCTTCAGTCAGGCGTACGGCCGGTTCGAGGCGCGCATCAAGATCCCCCGAGGGCAGGGCATCTGGCCGGCCTTCTGGATGCTCGGCAACGACTTCGGCAACGTCGGCTGGCCCGCCTCCGGCGAGATCGACATCATGGAGAACGTCGGGCGGGAGCCGAACACCGTGCACGGCACCATCCACGGGCCGGGCTACTCCGGCGGCGGCGGGATCGGCGGCAGCCGCACCATCGGGCAGCCGCTGGCCGACACCTTCCACACCTACCGGGTCGACTGGGAACCGAACAGCATCCGCTGGTACCTCGACGGATCGGAGTTCTTCCGGGTCGACCCGGGCCGCCTCGGCGGTAACCGGTGGGTCTTCGACCACCCGTTCTTCATGATCCTCAACGTGGCGGTCGGCGGTAACTGGCCCGGCTACCCCGACGGCAGCACCCAGTTCCCGCAGCAGATGCTTGTCGACTACGTCCGTGTCCACGGCTACGTCCCGGACGGCAACACCGGCACCACCCGGATCCGGGGTCAGCAGAGCGGTCGGTGCATCGACATCCCCAGCGCCAACCCGGTCGACGGCGCGCCGTTGCAGGTCTGGGACTGCAACACCACCGCCGCCCAGGCGTGGACCTTCGCCGCCGACGGCACCATCCGCGCGATGGGCAAGTGCATGGACCCGGCCTGGGCCGGCACGGCCAACGGCACCGAGGTCAACCTGGTCACCTGCAACGGCAACCCGGCGCAACGCTTCACCCTCAACGCCGCCGGTGACCTGGTCAACCTCAACGCGAACCGCTGCGTCGACGTACGCGACAACAATCCGAACAACGGCGGCCGGCTGCAGCTGTGGGACTGCAGCGGTACCCCCAACCAGAAGTGGGCTCGGGCCTGATCCCCACCAACTGAGATCCACAGTGGGCTCACCGTCGTTCGGCGGTGAGCCCACGCGGTGTCTTGCGCGTGAGAGTTGGTGACGGGCGCGATGGGTATCAGCCCGTACGGAGACGCGAACACCTGGAGGCGACGTGGACGACGCTCAGACGGCCGGCGGGCGACGGTTGTGGTGGTTGCTCGGGGCGATCCTGCTGGTCGTGGTCGTCGTGGTGGTCGCCACCTGGACGTGGGTGACGGTCCGCAACGACGGACGCGGACACGTCGTCACCGGAGCCGCCGGCGATCTGCGGGAGGCCACCTTCGTCCTGCTCGACGGCGCCGACGTGGTCCGGGTGGTTACCGCCGACCTCGGCGACGACGCGTACCGGGTGTCCACGCCCCGCGACGCGAGCGTCCGCCCGGCGGTCTCCCGCACCGACGGAAACCTGCTGACCAGCCTGCGCGACACGGGCCGGGACGGCCCGGCGGTGGTGGAGGTGGTGCTGGCCGAGTCGCTCCGCTGGCACGTGCGACTCAGCGGTGGCGCGAAGGAACAGCACCTCGACCTACGCGGCGCACGCCTCGATGACGTCGAGTTCACCGCCGGTGCGGACCGGATCGAACTGACGCTGCCCGCACCGGAGGGGACGCAGCGGACCCTGCTCGGTGGCGGGGCGAACCAGGTCCTCGTCCGACTGGCCGGCGACGCTCCCGTCCAGGTACGCGCCGGTGGCGGTGCCGGTTCGGTCACCGTCGACGGCGTCACCCACTCGGGGGTGGCCGGTGGAACCATCTTCACCCCGCCGCAGTGGAAATCCGCGACGGACCGCTACGACATCGACGCCACCGGCGGCGTCGCCACCCTCACCGTCGACCGCACCGACGCCGGCTGAGCCTCCGGTGGCGGCGGCACGCCAGCTCAGCCTCGCCGGACATCGTCCATCAGGGACGTCGAGCGGCAGCGGGTGACGTCGAGGACGCGGCGACGAACAACTGATCCAGCTGATAATTCAGCAGGGCGGTCGCGGCCTCCGGCGTACGCATGTCCGCCATCACGCTGTCGGCCAGGCCGGTCGCCAATGCCAGCAGGTTGCCCGCCTCCGCGCCGACGTCCCGGCCCGAGGAAAGCTCACCGGCCTGCTGCGCGTCGGCGAGCAGTGCGCGGAGCACCACTTCCAGCTCGTCGGAACCTCTGGTGTAGGACTGCTCGGCCAACGCCGGATCGGTCAGGGCGAGCGCGTGGTAGGCGGCGAAGACCGTGTAACCGGCCCGCTGCTGCTCGTTGACGGGGATGAGCTGCACCAGCCAGGCGTACAGGCTGTCGCGGACACTGCCCCCAGGGTTGGCTGCCAACCCGGCCTCGATCCGTCGACCGACCGCCTCGGCCTGGTGTTGCAGCCCCGCGAAGAGCAGCCGCTCCTTGGTCCCGAAGTAGTACTGCACGGTACTGACCGAGACGCCCGCCTCGGCCGCGACCGTCCGCATGCTCGCGGCGTGCAGGCCTCGACTCGCCGCGATGCGCAGTAGCGCGGCGACGATCCGGGCCCGCCGTTCCTCGTGGTCGGCCAGCTTCGGCATGCGCCACATCACCCTTCCCGCTTTGATAGTACGACTGTACTGTACGATCGTACTATCAAAACCGGTGGGGAGGCCCTGTGACAGCCACCAGAGATCTTCGCGTTGGACGGTTCGTCAACGACCAGGCGAGAGAGAAATTCCTCCAGGCGTACGACGTGGCGATGCGGTCCTGGCCGCAGGCCCGACAGGAGGTCGACGTCGAGACGAGCTTCGGCACCGTGCACGTGCACCGCCACGGTGCCGGGCAGGGCGCACCGGTGGTGCTGCTGCACGGCGCCCAGGGCAACTCCTCGAACTGGTATCCCCAGGTCGCCGCACTCGGCGAGCACCACCCGGTGTATGCGCTGGACACCATCGACGACCCGGGACGCAGCGTGCAACGACGTCCGGTGGTGGGCTCGACCGAGAGCGCCGCCTGGCTCGACGAGACGCTCACCGCCCTCGACCTGAGCGGCATCCACCTGGTCGGGATGTCCTACGGCGGCTTTCTGGCACTGGCCATGGCGGTGCACCGACCCGACCGGTTGGCGTCGGTGACCCTGCTCGACCCGGGCGGCCTCCAGAAGGTCCCGGTCAAGTTCTACGCCAACGTCCTCGCGGGTGCCCTGGCCACGTTGGCGCCGCGCCGCACCCGGGCCTGGTTCGCCCACCGGCTCGCCAATTACGCGCTCATCGAGTCTGCCGAGCAACTGGCACCCGTCATGATCGCCGCACGGCACTGGCGGACCCGGCGTCCCGCGGCCCGCCGGTTCGACGACGACGAGCTGCGGGCGATCCCGGTACCGGTGCTGCTCCTGGTGGCCGAGCGCAGTTCCCTGCTGCGACCGCGGCAGGCGGTGGCCCGGGCCCAGGCGCTGATTCCCTCGGTACGGACGGAGATCGTGCGCGGTGCTGGTCACGGTCTCTCGCTGGAGCGTCCCGAGCTGGTCAACAGGCGCGTCCTCGACTTCATCGCCGGCCGCACGTCGGACGACGCCGTCGGACGCGACCAGCCCGGCCAGTGACGGCACGGCGGCGTCGGGCGACCCGCACCGGGCTCGTCCCGACGCCCGCCCGCCGTCCGGCATCCTGGCTCCGGATACGGTACGTCCGGCTGCCGCTGCTCAGCGGGACCGAGTGTGGTGTACCGAGGCGGGAGGGGCCGGCATGGTCATGCGGCTGCACGTCGGGTGTGCGATGTGGACCCACCGGTCGTGGCAGGGAAGGCTGTTCCCCCACCCCCTGCCGGCGCAGGAACGGCTACGGCACTACGCCGGCTGGTGCGACGCGGTCGAGGGCAACACCACCTTCTACGCCACGCCGGCCCGCGAGACGGTCGCCTCCTGGGCGGAGCAGACCGATCCGGATTTCCGTTTCGTCGTCAAGCTGCCGAAGGTGGTCACCCACGAACGCCGCCTCACCGGCGTCGATGAGCCGATGCGCGCCTTCCTCGACGCGATCGAGCCACTCGACTCGCGGGCGTACGCCCTCTGGGTCCAGTTGCCCGGCTCGTTCGGCCCGGACGACGTACCCACGCTCGCTCGTTTCCTGCGCCGCCTACCCGCCGCTCACCGACCCGCCGTGGAGGTCCGCGACCCGGCCTTCTTCACCGACGCCCGCGCCACCCGGCTGCTGGAGACGGCGCTCGCCGAGACCGACGCCGAATGGATTCCGTTCGACACCACCGCCTTCTTCACCGAGCCCCCGACCAGCGACGCGGAGCGGGACGCCTGGACGAAGAAGCCGAGGATGCCGTTGCGTACCGACGCGCTCACCGACCGGCCGATCATCCGTTACCTCGGTCGTGACGACCCCGCCCGCACCGTCGAAGGCTGGCAGCCATGGCTGGACGTCACCGCGAACTGGCTACGCGAGGGCCGGTCACCGACCGTCTTCATCCACACCCCGGACAACGCCGACGCGCCGAGGTTGGCCCGTCGCTTCCACGACGAGGTACGCGCCCGCGTACCCGGACTGGCGCCGCTGCCTGAGCCGATCCCGGTCGAGCCCGCCACCCTCTTCTGACTGCCCCGCCGATCATCCGGTCAGGAGCCGCCCGATGTCGTCCCGTCCGGGTGCGGCGGTTCCGGGCCACGGTTCTCCTGAATGGTTCGGGTGACCTGATCCAGCAGCTGCCTGGGGTCGGTTCGCCCGGTCACCTGAATCTCCACCTCCGACTCACCGACGCGCATGCGGATGCTGGCACCGCTTGGTTGCTGGCTGAGCCAGGTCTGGAGCAGGGCGAAGAGGCCGGGCAGCAGGCTTTGCGCCACCACCGCGATGATCACAGCTTCGCTGAAGCCGGTCCGGCCGCCGGTGCGTCCGCCCAGGTCCCGCACGCCGGCGCGGAACTCCGGGCGACGGTGGATCCAGTCGACCAGCGAGACCGAGGCGGGCTGCCGCCGGTCGGTGATCATCTGTAGCCGTACGGGCTGTCTCGCCACCGGAAACGTGTCGGTCACCCGATGCTCCTGTTCACTCGTCGACGCCGGGTGCGAAGGAAAGCTCGTCGCCGGTGACGGTGACGACACCGGTGACGTCGACGACGTAACTCTCGATGAACTTCTCCTTGCCGAAGAAGGACTGGTAGGTACCGGTCAGCCGCACCTCGCCCAGCCCGTCGTACGGCGTCGAGACCTCGGCAACCCCCGGTCCGACCAGGTCGATCTGCGTGACGGGATACTTGTTGATCGTCCACTTGAGGTCTTTGGCTTCCTGGTACCCGGACAGCCGGAAGGGACAACCCGACGGTGCGGCCACGGTCTGCCGCGCGCACTCGTCCAGGTACGTCTTCACCTGCGCGTCGATGCTTGCCCGGGCGGTGTGCCGCAGCTGCGGGACCGCCTGGATCGGCGTGTCGCTCCCAGCCCCGGGCAACAGGGTGATGTGCTGCGGTGCCACCTCGCTGAGCGGGTTGACGGCAGCGGTCACGAGATGAGCACCGGGCACCGAGAGCACCGTCTGCTCCTGCGGGCTCTCCGGCACCGACGCCCCATTGATCATCAGCCCCTGCTGGCCGGCGACGACCGAGAGGGTCGAGACACCACCGACGACGTGCCATCCTTTGAAGACGCCGAGTGTCGACTCCTCGTCACGACGGAGCATCACCTCCGCCTCCATCCGGCTACCGGCCAGCACGAACGAGACCGTGGCGGTCGCGTCGTCGTCCTCCCGTTCAATCGAACGGATGTCGATGTCGGTGGGCGGCTGGTAGTCGGCCGACCTGATCGACTCGGCGAGGAGGTTGTCGCCGCGTACGGCCGCGCCGGCCCCCGGGCTCAGCCATCCGGCAAGGTCGTCCACGTCGCGGTCGGCCAGGGCGGAGAAGTACCCCTCGACAGCGGTCTCCGGCCGGAAGAATCCCCACTGCACGACGGCGAGCAGGCTGGAGAGCAGGCAGAAGGAAAGCAGTGCGACGCCACCGATGACCGCAGGGCGACGCAGGTCGACCGGGTCGTCGCCGCCGAAGAGTTCCCGGGTGTCGATCACCCGACGCAGCGCGGTCTCCGGTGCGACGACGTCGTCACCGGCCCGGACCGATTCCAGCCGTTCCAGGCGCAGCTCGTTCGGCGGATGCTCGGCGCAGACGGCTTCGTCCCAGCCACTGCGTCCACTCTCGAACGACTTTCGACGCTCGAGGACGGCTCGCAGGCCCTCGGTGTGCCCGGTGACCACCGCGCCAAGGTCCGCCCGGTATTCCGCAGCCCGGACGTCCGCCCGGTGCAACGGCTGGACCAGGTACTTCATGGTCAGCAGGACCGGCCAGAAGAACAGGAAGACGAACAGGTTCGTCGCCGGGTGCGGAAACCTGCGCATCAGCCAGGTCGGTACGGCGTGTACCAGCACGAGCGGCAGGCCGACACCCCGGACGAAGGCCGAGGTGATTTCGTCGCCGGTACGCCAGTGCACCAACTCGTGGCTCAACAGCGCGGCGATCTCGTCGCGTGGATCGGTGAGCAGCGCGGTGGTGACGACAATGTGCCGGGCGTACGTCCGCGCATTCGTGCTGACCACGTCGTCCTCGATCAGCAGTCTCGGCACTCCCGGCAGATCGAGCCGCTCCGCGCACTCGTGCAGAATCGGGATGATCAGTTCTTTCTCCCGGCGGCTGAGATCCCGCGCACCCGACACCCGGAGCAGTCGATCCTCCAGCAGTACCCGATACAGGGTGTAGAGCACGCCCACCACAATGGCCGCCGCCGCTATCCCCGCCAGTTGGGTCAGCACGGAAACGCCACTGTCCACGCCAGCGAACCGGAGGGCAGGCAGCATCAGCAAACCGATGAGGAACGCGAGCGCAGCGCCGACGATTGCGCCGATCGCCCCACCGGACTGTTCGAGGAAGGAACTAATCAGTCGCCCGAGAACCGGGGCGTCGCGGATCGGGTCGGGAACCTGGTCGACGAGCACCGCACCGCCGGCGAACGACAGGACGAGAGCCGCGACCACCGCGAACACCACCGCAGTGAACAGTGCCATCGGCACGTAGAACCAGGCGGCGATGAAGGCACCCAGCACACCACGCCAGTCGCGCAGGATGCCGACCCGCAGCCAGACGACCGCGTTCGGATAGCCGGGCGGACGGTTGGCCAGCCGCCCGGGACTCGAATGTGGTCGGGCGAGATCGTCCTCTGGTACGACCGGTTGTGGCCGGGGCGGCGAAGAATTGTCGGCTATCTGATTCTGCTCATCGTTGGATGGCTGCACCGCGTCTTGCTGCACGGAAACTCCTGCACAAGCCGAAAGGGGTGAATCGTGGAGTGGTTCACACAAAGACGAATCTCGCGAGCGGACAACAGGCTGCGTTTGAACCGGAGGCCGCTCTGCGGCAGACGCAGACCTTACTCCGGCCGATGCCCGCTACGCCACCCGCTTCCGCACAGAAACTCTCCACACCCGGTGGGCGCACTCCGCCATCCGGTACAGAGTGGACTATCGACACCGCATGAATGACGAAGGCAGGCGCACCCTAACCGCCGGACAAAGATGAAACTTCCACGGATAAATGGCAGCCGCCCAGGGGTCCGATCAAGCGGTCATGGGTGCGAGGCGATGAAATCGGCGATGTCGGCGGCGAGCTGTTCGGGCTGCTCACCGTTGACGGCGTGGGAAGCGCCCGGGTAGAGCCGGACGGTGCCACGCTGCAGGCTGCGTCGCGCGGTCTCGGCCGCCGACCGCGCGTCGTGCATCACCGACTCCTCGGCGATGATCGCCAGGACCGGCAGATCCAGTCGACTGAGCCGCTCCTCACTGATCCGCGTGGGTTGCGGCAGCCGGAGCTGGTAGTGCTGCATGCCGGCTTCGATCATCTCGGCGACCGGCTCGTCCTCGACCGGGGCGCCGCCGGCGGTGTAGGAGTTGAAGCTGTCCCGCCACGACTTCGGCAGCCAGGGCAGCGCGGCGGGGATGGAGCGCACGATGGTGCCGAGCGGCATGTCGGCGAAGACGTACACCGGGTCGATGACCGTCATCGACGCGATGTGGTCCGGCCGGTGCAGGGCGAGGTTGACCGCGGTCCAGCCGCCGATCGAGAGACCGACCAGGTGGAACTCGTCCGACGGGAGCGCCCGAAGGGTCTGGTGCAACCACTCCGCCTGCTCCTCGTCGCTCTCGATCGGGCGGTCCTGCACGCTCATGCCCGGCTCGCCGAGCAGGTCGATGGTGTAGACGTCGCTGATTGTCGACAGCAGGGGCACGTTGTCGGCCCAGACCGGTGTGGCCGAGGCCCGCCCGGGCAGCAGCACCAGCGGCACCGTCCTGCCGCCTGCGGCCTCGTCTCCGGTGCCGGCTCCGGTGCTGGCGAAACGGTAGACGCGCACGATGCCGAAGTCGGTGCGTACGTCGATGGTGTCCGCCGGGGCGGGCAGGGCGGCGAAGGCCTCCGTGTAGGACCGCAGGAACCGGTCCTGACCCTCGGCGCTGTCCCAGTGGCCGACCGGCGCGGGCGTACGCATGACGAAGACCACCACCAGCGCGCTGAGCCCGAGCAGCACCAGGAGCACGCGCATGCGTCGTGACCTGGGGCGAAGTCGGGCGAGGACGCTCTTCAACCAGGTACCCATCACACCTCCTAACCGAGCGGTAGATTTTTCGACCGTACGGTAGAATCCTGGGTGTGACAAGGAAACGAGAGGGCACCGCCGAACTGACCTTGATCGAACGTGCCCGTCGCGCCCAACTGATCGAGGTCACCATCGAGCTGGTCGCCGACCGGGGCTACGGCGGCGCCTCACTGGCCGCCATCGCCGAGCGCGCCGGGATCACGAAGGCCGCCGTGCTCTACCACTTCCCCACCAAGGCCGCAGTCGTACGAGCAGCACACCAGCACGCGCTCACCGCCCTCGTCGGCGACGTCGCCGGTGCGGTCGAGGCCGCCGACGTCGCGCACCGGCCCGCCGCCTACGTCAGGTCGATGGTGGGGCATCTGCGGGAGCATCCCCGGCACACTCGCATGATCATCGAGGCGATGGTGCACGACGACGGCGACCACGATCCGGCCGCCCGTTGGCGCCCTCTGGCCGAGCTCGTCAGCGCCGCCCGGGTCGCGCGTGGCGGCAGTGCTGACATCGACGCGCGCACGACGGCGATCATCGTCGGTGGCGGCATCGACGCGATCGTCGCCGAGCAGCTCCATGACCCCGACTACGACACGGCGGCGGCAGCCGAACGCCTCATCGAGATGCTGGAGGCCACTCTCTCGCCGTGAATGCTCGACGACTACGGCCGCCGGTGGTACTTCGGCCCGCCGGGCGCGTGCATCTCACCTCGGTAGATGCCGTGCCGCAACTCGGAGGCGTACCCCTCCAGCTCGGGCATGCCCAGCCGGGCCGCCACGGCCAGCTCAACCTCGTCGTGATCGAACCGCACCCGCCGGTGCACGCTGGTCGCCGACGCGTGGAAGAGCCGCACCCGCCGGCCGCTCAGCGAGAAGTCGTGGCAGAACGGCAGGCCACGCAGCCACTCCCCCTGACCGTCGGCCAACTGCGTCAGCCACCAGGCAATCGCCTCGCTGTCGTAGGTCCGATCCGGGTCGGGGAGGAAGTCGTCCCAGTTGCCGAGGATGTTGACCTCGCAGCGCGCCTGGCAGACCTCGATCACCTCCCGGCCGCGCGGCCCCTTGCCGACATAGTCACCGAGGTTGAAGATCCGCTCGATGCCGCGCGTGTCGATGTCGGCCAGCACGGCCTCCAGCGCGATCAGGTTGCCGTGGACATCGGAGATGAGGGCGATGCGATCAAGGGATCGGGCCACGGGCCGATCCTAGGCCGCACTTCAGCACGGGCCGCACTTCGTCACCCCCGTCTCAGCGCGTAATAGCGGCCGCCGACGGCTGGAACTGCTGCCTGAGCGCAGCCGTCACCGCATCGAACGCATCCTGCAACGTCTGCGGGTCGTGCCGCGAGGCCAGGTCGCGAGCATGCTCGATGATGTCGAGACGAAGCGCAGGCAGCACCGGCTCCGCCGTCGGCTCCGCACCCTCCTCGGGCCACCGCAGCACACTGAGCGGCAATCGGAGCGGTCCCTCCATACCGCGACGTCCGCGGTCGTCGAGTATGCGGGCACATGCCTCCTCGACAGTTCGCACCGCCTCACTCTCGGCCGAGACGATCGCGGCTTGAAGGTTGTTCCATGCCTTCCGGTGCGCCACCAGTTCAATGCGGGCAGCGTCGGTCAACGCTTTGGACTGCGACTCCAGGTCACTGATGCACCTGGTTACCTCGTCCGACCGGTCCGCGTACGGGTTGTGGGACAGGACCTTGACGGCGAGAGCCGAGACGCTCAACAACACCAGGAGACCCACGAAGACCAACTGAAAGCTGGCCAGAGCGCTGAAGGACTCCGCCTGAGTGGCTCGTACGTAAGCACCTGCGGCGAGCACGCCGACGGTCAGGACGGCGAGGACGACAGGTCCGGCCAGCCGGGCCCAGGGGAGATCGTGCTCCTGCCGGGTCTGCTCCTCGGGACGCCAGTGCCAGAACACCCGCCGCAGCAGCAACCACGGGTTGAGCGGCCCGCGACGGCGGGAACGGGTTACCCAGATCCGGTGCCTGAACAGGTGCTCCGCCAAGCTGTGCCCCGCGGCCAGCAGGCAGAGAGCCATGCCGATACCAGGCAGGTACGCGATCCAGTACACAAGATCGGACGGGCCGGCCCCGAATATCCGCTGCACGACGTTGCCCACGAACGCCACGTCGAAGACCGCCGCGAGCGCCAGGACGCCCCACACCACCCAGGGCGGAAGGAACCGCCGTCGAAGGCTTTCCGCGCCGTCGTTCGCATGGAACTGGGTTATCGCCTGCTCCGCGCGCCGGGCACCGGCGACGTGCTCCCGAGCGACGAATCGGTCAATCTCGCCGATCGCCGCCTGCGCCGCGTGGTACCGCTCCACCACCCGGTCGCCGGACTCGTGCAGAGCGGATTGAGCCGCAACCAGGGCCGCGTTGCCACTGCCGAAAGCGCGCAACAGGGCAGCCGCCTCGATGTCCTCGAGACGCGGCTCCCCCACCGGCAGAACGGGGTTGCCGAGCAGAACGGTGGAGGCCGGACATGGAGTCGGCGCCTGCCAACGTCGACCGTTGTTCGCTAATTCGTCCATTGCGTTGTCGCTCCTCACGCTCGAAAGGCCAAAATGTCGACCCGCCGAGCACACTGGGTCACTTCGTCAGAGGTTGCGGTGACGGGAAAGCTGCTCCCGTCGGCGCACATGTTGGTTTCGCCTTTTCCTTCGACCTCGATGTTCGACACGCCTTCCGTACGGAGGAACTCGGCGACCGCCGCCGCACGGTCCCGGGCCAAGTCCCGGTTGTGGGCGTCGTCACCGCGCGGGTCCGCAAAGCCGACCACCTGTACCCGCACCGTGGTGCCGGTCCGCAGCGTCACCGCCAACTCGGTGAGCATCGGCCCGGCGTCCGGCCGGAGAACAGGCTGGTCCGTGTCGAAGAGCGCGGCTGCCGGAAGGCTGTACCGCTGTCGTGTGTTGCCGTACCGAACCAGTGGATCGCTGATCTCGGCCACAGGTGCCGGTCCCGGGTTCTCCGGGTTACGGCCGATCGAGGTGGCCCGGACCTCGCAGTCGCCATCCTGGAACTCGCAGAACTCCTTCCACAGGCGATTGAGCCACTGCGCCTGAGCCGGGAGCGGCACCGGTTGACTCGCGGCGGGATGGCCGATGCCGACGAACGTCACCCTGATGCCGTCGAACACCCCCTGCCGGAGTTCCTGCGCCGCTTCAGCCGAGCAGGCAGCGGTCAGTGCGGCGATCTCCTCGCTGCCGCTGAAGTCCGACTTCACCAGACTGGCGCAGCCCTGCGTGACGAGGCCGTCGGTTGCGATGACCAGGCGCTTGGCACCCTCGCCCAGGGAGAGCCAGTCAGCCGCAGCGGCGGCGGGCCGCAGGATGTCGGTGCCCGGAGTGGTCGGAGCCGCCGCCTGAGCCGCGTCGACCGCATCCCCGACACACCTCTCGGCCTCCTGCTCACGGTCCTTCTGGTTGTCCGGGTTGTCGTCGTCCCTCTTCCAGTCCGTCGAGTGCTCGAAGGCGGTCCACGACAGGGCCGTCGTGGTGCCGCTGAATGGGGCAACGGCCACGGTGTCCCGGTCCCCGACCGCTTGCCGGATGAACTCGCCGAGTGCGTGGCGGTAGTCCGGCGCACCGAGACCGCCGGCGGCCCGGGTCGAGTTGCTGACGTCCACCAGGATCGCCGTCCGTCCGCTCGCCTCCCCTGGCTTGTCCATCCACCCGCAGGGCTTCGGGCCCTCGGGTGCTGTGATCCCGTCACACCCGACCAGCATCGGTGTCGTCAGAAGGGCGACGATCACCAGTACGCGCCGGTGGCGAGCTGGCCGCATCACGAGCCGTCACCACTCTCGACAGGTAGTCCCTGACTGCGCCGAAATGCGTGCAGCGCGGCCTCGTAAGACTCGGCGAACTCGAACAGGCCGACGCGGGTGTGAGACTTGGCAGCCCGGTCGAGCACGTTCGCGAGGTCGGCACGGGCCTGGTGACGGGCGTCCTCCAACCCGGCCACCGACGTCGCGAACGGCTTGTCGGCCAGTTGGGCGGCGTACGGCAGAACCAGGTCCCCGACCTCCTGGCCGGCGAACTCCGTGAGGATCTCCCGCCACCGGACCGCCACCGCCTCCACGTTGTCCGCCCGCACCCGCATGAGTGAGTACGGCAGCAGGACCTCCACAACTCGCGCGTCCGGACGCACCCGCAGTTTCACCTGGCATCGCAGCGAAACTCCGGCGTCGGTGAAGCAGAAATCAGCGGGCAGCGCTTTGGCCATGGCCCGCTCCGCGTCGAGCGCCCGGTGCGGGGCGAAGTCCCGTCCCACCTGCCAGACCACGTCGCGCACCGCTCGGCGGACGCTCTCGGTGTGTCGGTCCGCGCGGGCCCTCAGGTCGCTCAGGTCGCTCGCTGCGGCCGACCAGGTCGCCTCCACCTGCACCTGGAAGTCGTACGCCTCGCCCATCGCCGGGATCGCCAACGGTGCTCCGGCATCGATCGACTCGGTCAGCGGCGGAACCGGAGCGCTGGCAACTGGTGCAGTCGGCTGTTCCCGACGTGGCTCAGGACGCCGTCCAATCAGCCGGTTCCAGATTCGGCGCCAGAAGCCGGGCTTCTGGTCGGATTCGTACGTCGTCATCGGGCTCGGTCCTCCGTCAGTCGGTCGATGAGTTCTTTCAGCAGCAGATCTTCGGGACGGCGGCCATGCCACAGCCGTAGATGCCAGAGGCCGCGCCTACGCAGCCGCGGGTCGACCAGCGTCTCCCGCACCAGATCGGAGAGCGCGCCGGTCAGGTCCTCGTGTGGGCCACCGGGGCGATAGGGCAGTGCCAACCACTGGCGCAACAGGTCCCAGGCCGGGTAGGCGGTCGTGGGATTGGCGAGGGCGGCCGTCCACATCCGGACCAGCACCGGCAGCCGTTCGGGTACGGCGGTCGCGTCGACCAGGAGCTGCGGCCAGTCGAGGCGGTCAGTGCCAAGCAGGCGGGCAAGGAAGAGAACCGCCCAGGTGGCATGGGCGCTGACGTCCGACGAGGCATCGTCCAACCAGGCATCGACCTGCTCGAAGATGAGATCTGCCGAGCCGGCCAGGTAGATGCTCGCGACCGCATGGCCGACGCTTCGGTACGCCCGCTGCCGCGGATCGGCGGCGATGAGCCGGAGGTCGTGCAAGGCCGCGCCCGGGATGGCCGCGCCCAGTTCCGTGCCGTAGATCCTGGCCGCCGTGTCGTGCAGCTCCGGATCGTTGCTCAGCACCCAGTCGTTGACCCGCCGACGCACCCGGATGACGAATCGTTCGTGGCGGCCGACCTGTTCCAGCGCCCAGGCCGCCGCCTGCCTGCGCATGCCATTGGTGTCCAGCGCCCATGGCCGGATCAGATCGGCCATGACCTTGTCGAAGTCGTACACGGCCAGCTTTCCCGCAGCCTGGGCGGCACGCAGCCGCATGGCCGGACGGCCACTCGTGACGACCCGGTCCAGCCAGTACAGCAGCACCTCCCGGGTCGTGTCGTAGTCGTTCCACGCCACGTCGAGGAAGGCGTCCGACAGCGCGGCGTTCCGTAGCTGTGCACGGCGCGGCGACTGCTCCTTGCCGGTACTGAGATCGCCCAGCATGTCCGGATAGAAGAGCTTGTCCAGCCCGTCGTCAAAAACCGGCCGGGCAGGTGTGGAGTCCGGTGCCTCGATGAGCCGCAACATGCCGAGCAGTTGCTCGGCGGCGACGAACACGTCGACCAACTCGATGCCGTCAAAGATCGCGTACGCCGTACGCAACGCTTGTCGCCGAGGACCGCCGAAGGGGTCGGAGGCCGACGAGCTGCCAAGCGCGTCCTCGAATGCCCGCCGGGCCACCGTCCGCCAGTCCGGCTCCAGCGAGGCGACCACCGCTGCCGGTGTCTTTCGCTGTCGCAGGCCCTCGACCAACGCCCGAGCCAGTTTGACCACCTGCGCGGGACGGCGGTTGTTGGCAAGGTAGTCCTTGGTCGATTCATCGGTGGTGATCACCCGCAGTTCATCGGGAGGACATTCCACCAGCTCCGTCTCCAGGTAGCGTTCGAGCACCGCAGCCGGGTCCGGCCAGTCGTGCGTGACGGTGTACCGGCTGGCTTCGGCCTCGCTGGCCGGCGGTCCGATCAGTACGACATATCCGCGGGCTCCATGCCCCACCGCCGTTCGATAGGCCTCTACGGTCGACTCGTCGGCAAGGTCCGCACCGTCACGGAGCTCCAGAACCAGGCCCCAGCGGTCGGGAAAGAACACCTCGGACTGGGACAACACGTCGCCTGCGACGACACCGTCGGGCATCACCAGCCCGCCGACAGCAGAAATCCGTTTCTCGGCGTACAACCGCTCCAGGAGGGCGTGTCCCGCAGCCCGCCGACCACTGCCGTCAGGACCACGGATGATCATCAGACCTTCGGTACGGAGCGTGGTGAGGGCCAGCGGAAAGTTCGCCCCTCGCACGTACCGCCGGCCATGCTGCTGCAGGTCGGCGATCGTCAGCTCGTATCGGGTAAGGGTGACCTGCTGACCGCCCAGGTTGACCTGGACCGACACCGAATTCGTTCCGACAGCCGCCGGTCCGTGGACAGTCTCGACACGGGTCTTGTACCAATCCCCCCGCTGAAGGTTGAAGTCGTCCGGTGCGGGCTCCGCTTCGTGATGCGCCGTGCCCGACGGCGGTGCCTTGCCCATCTGCTGCTTGGGCAGCAGCTCGTGCAGGGTCTCCGGCCTCCGGCCCTCGGCGGTAGCCGTACCCCCGTCGGCCGGTTCGATCCGGGCCGCAGCTGCGTCCTCCATCGCCGGCTCTGGCCGGACGCCAGATGGCGATCTGGGGCGGCCGTCCTGGTCCTCCCCATCGGCAGTCCTGGCCTCGCCCCTCTTCGGGGCGGCGCTGACATCGTCGGTCGCGGCGGGCGTCGGTGCCGGCGCCGCTACGCCCTCCTCGTCGATGCGATCATCGTCGGCCATCGGAGGTCCCCGTGTAGGACGTGGCGCCCTTGCCTATGGCTAGGGAACCGGTCACGCTCCCGACAGACGTGTTGTACGTGTCGCCTCCGGAAGGCGGGCCAGCGTTGCGCTCCTCAGCGTCCGCGGCGACCGGCTTCGGGGTTGGATGGGACGAATCGGTACCCCGGTCGGCGCTCGCATCCTCCGTCGGATGTTCGACGCCCCACAGCCGGATCCACGCCGGCGCCCGGTAGCCTTTCGCCTCCGCGACGACCTCCCGATAGGCACGCGGCATCAAGGCAGGGTCGCCATCACGTACGGAGTTTCGGTACACATGGTCGGCGAGCACGAGACCGACGAACGCGTCCGGTGCGGCGGTCATTGCCCGACGCAGTGGTGCGATGTCCCGGATCCGTGCCGCCTCGACCAGCGCAGGGCCGCCGACCAACTCGTTCTCCTCGACGATGACGTCGCCGTGCGTGACAGCCATTCGGACCCGGAGTTGAGTTTCCGGTGTCCGACCAGCATTCGACCTGCGCAGCCACCGGTCCAGCCGGGGCGGGAACTCCCCGATGACCTCCTCCTTGCTGACTGCGGACGGCACGGCGATCGTCATGCTGTCACCGTCCTTGCGGAGCACCCACTGGCTACCGAGCGGGCACTCCTCCAGCGTCGCCGCCACGGTGGCACGCAGGTCGCTGACGAGCCGGTTGTGACGCCAGGAGCCACCGGGACTCGAATTCACGATATCGATCGATATAACGGAATACGATCGGGCAGGACGGTACATCCGCTGCTTCCTTTCTCCATGCTTCGACGCAGCCGAGGGCGATCGGCTCTCGACACTTGTTCGTGACGGACGGGTGATTCGCCGGGCAGATACTCCTCAGAAGGCGAGTGCGGCCAGACTCACGAACGACAGACACAGGCAGGCGAGACCTGCCCTGATGAAGCGGTACTTGACGATCACGATCCGGCTGGTCCAGTAGAGTTCGCTGACCAGGCCGACGAGCGGCTGAGCTGCCGCCTGCCGTAGCGCGTGTGCCAGCTGCTGACGATCCATCGCCCCGACGTGTCCAAAAAAGGCGATCTGGTCGTCGCCGTGCTCACCGCGCAGCCGTGGGTAGAGAGCCAGCAGCAGGTTCACCGTCCCGACAATCCACAGCGCACCCGCGACCCACCAGCACCAGGTGTCCACCGGCCCAAGGTGCTGCCGCGATCCGGCACCTCCGAGCACGAAGCCGACGGCAGCGCCCACCGCCGTCCCGGCGATGGCCAAGCCATGGACAGCCTTACCGTCTGCCCGATCGATCTCTTCCCGGTTGTGCACGAGGAGTCGCTCGGCGAGTCGCTGCTCTTCCATACTGGACAGGCTCCGCCTTTCCGGGCCGGAGTTCGACGGCTCCAGACACACCCCTATGCGTCATCCGACACAGAGTCGACCAGGGATCGCAGCACGGCCACCTGCACCAGGACGATGCGCTGCCGGCTCGTGCGGACCAGCCCACGGTCACGCAGGACGCGCAGCGTACGGGCCACCACCTCGCGAGACGTTGCCGCCGCCTTGGCCAACTCCTGCTGCGTCAGGGGCAGGTCGATGACGACCCCGTCGGGCGTTCGCCGACCCTGCCGCTCGGCGAGATCGAGCAACAGCGCGGCAACTCTGCCCGAGCTCGACGTGGAGACGTATCGCAGGCGTTCGGCATCGGACTCCCGCAGGCGAGTGGTGACGTGTTGCAGCATCGCGAACATGACCCTGGGAAAGTCCTGTAGGTGCTGGAGGAAGCGCTGTTCTGGAATGATTCGTGCGCGTACCGGCACCAGCGCCGTAACCGTGGCCGAGCGAGGTCGGTCGTCAATTGCGGAAAGCTCACCGAGAATGTCATCGGGCCCTCTGATCGCCAGCAGCACCTCGTCCCCCCGGCGCGACTCTGCGAAGACCTTGGTCCAACCGGACAGCAGCAGTGCCACGTGCTGGGTGGGCTCACCCTGATGGAAGAGAGTGGCCCGGGAGGGGTACCGACGCTCGACGCCGAGCGCGAGGAGACCCTTCACCTCATCGGACGCAACAAGATCCAAGAATGGACGAGTCATCGCCCTCCTCATCTCGATGGACCACGCCCTTACGGGAAGGCGGTCAGGCAACTTCGTCCGAAGAAAATATTGACGGCTGGAACTCTATTGGTCCCGCCGTCGTCACCACATCCTCGTACGCGTCGGCCTTTCGTATACGGCCAGTGCACAGGTGGGGGCTCCAGGACAGTAGGAGGTACCCACACGGACACAGGCGACCGCCATCGGGCGATCCCCACAATGCGCGGATCAGACAATGGAAGTGTCAGGACGCTGACATTACGGATCATGGCCCCCCCACACACACCGTGCCCGCCCCGAGCCAGCCGGGCACAGTGGCCCTTTCTGGTTCAGCGGTGCACTACCGCCGGGAGGCGCGGGGACCAAACCGCAGGGCATAGCGAACGCGTCGTCGGCTGGGCCCGGTGCGGCCCGGTGAACATTTCTGGCCACCGGTGAACAGCTGGGACAGGGACGGCCGGTCGTCGTTCGACCCGGCAGCAGTTGTACGGCGCGCTTGGACATGCCGGGCCGGCCCGGGGCCAGGCAGGGGATGCCCTGGCCCCGGGCCGACGATCTCAGGCTCGGCGACTCCACTGCTGGTTCGCGCCGCCGTTGCAGGACCAAAGAATGATCTTTGTTCCGTTGGCGGTGGCGGCACCGTTGGCGTCGAGGCAGAGTCCGGACTGGGCGTTGGTGATGGTGCCATTGGCGTTGATGTTCCACTGCTGGTTGAGTCCACCATGGCAGTCCCAGATGATGACCGTGGTGCCGTTGGTGGTGCCGGCTCCGCTCGCATCGAGGCACTTGTTGCCGTACACGGTCAGTTGCCTGCTGGCGGTGTAGGCCCACCGCTGGTGGGTGGCGCCGGAGCAGTCCCACAGCTGCGTCTGAACGCCGTTGGTGGTGGAGGCGCCGGGAACTTCGACGCACCGGCCGGACTGGCCACCCACGATCTGGGCGTCCTGCGTGCTGCCGGCGCCCTGCCGCCTGACGATCGAGGTCGACTGAGCCGACCGGTTGCCTTGGGCGTCGATGACGTAGAGGCGGTAGTCACCCGACGACGTCGGCACCGCAATCGACGTGGCGTTACCGTCCGCCCTGGTCATCGTCGGCCCGGCGGTGAAGGTGGTGGTGCCGGAGGGCGCCAGCCAGAGCGACCTGGTCGGGTCGCCGCTGCTGCGGACCGGGATCGAGGACGTGCCGCTGCCGACGAAGGTGCTGGCCGGTAGGACGTAGTCCTGCATGGGCAGGTTGCGCGGCTGGGTGATGTCCCGGAACGAGGCTTCGAGTCCGGCATTGACCGCGATTCCGTAGGCCGCCGCCGGCCAGACGTAGTCGGAGGAGACGAGGATGTCGTGGATGGTGCTGTTGGGCAGGTTCTTGTTCGAGACCTTGTTGATCGGGCCGTACGTGGACGTGATGCTCAGGTCGTGCTTACGTCCGAAGTCGTCGGAGTTGATCATCCAGGTGATGTTCTTGTCGACGCTCAGGACGTTGTCCCGGAACGTCATGTACGCCGAGCCCTCGTCCGGGTGGAGTCCGTACTTGTGGCCGGCCGGAACGCCCTGGAGATAGTTGCTGTGGATCGTGGTGCCCGGCTGGCTGCCCAGCGTGTAGATGGGAGCCGTGTCGCTGAGCCGCTGCACCGTGTCGATGATGTGGTTGTGGCTGATCGTGTTGTTCTTCGCCGTGGTGGTGGGCCGGTTGGGCGCGATCGACCCTGAGGATCCGTCGAAGTTCCACCATCCCCAGCCCATCGTGATGCCCGCCCACGGCGCCTTCTCGATGCGGTTGTGCTGCACCGTCAGGGAGTCGGCGAAGTACGCCGCGACCGCGCCGTGCCCGTTGAACAACACCGCGCTGTCGTGGATGTAGTTGTTCTTGATTTCGATGTTCTTCGGAAGCCCCTCGACCTGGGCCGGGTACTTCTCCCGGTTGCTCGACGTGTGGTCGCCGACGTAGACGTGCTGCGGGTGGCCCACACTGATCGCCGTTCCGGCGATGTCGTTCGTGTAGTTGCCGATCAGCTGTGAACTCACCACGTCGTTGACCATGTTGATCCCGTCGGCCCCGGTGTGCTCGATCCGGTTTCGCTCCAGCAGGATCCCGTCGGCGTTCTGCAGGTGGATGATGCCGGGCGTGACGTCGACGTTGCGGTAGTAGTAGACGTGGAAGTTGCCCTTCGCGTACGCCTGCGCGCCAAGATTGCCCTGCTGGGCCTGCTTGTAGACGGAGCCGGCGACGTTGAACAGGTTCCAGTCGGAGTGCCGCACGGTGAGGCCGGAGAAGGTGATGTTGCGAGCGTGGTTGCTGGTCGAGGTGCCGGCGATCCGGAGCACCGTCGTCACGTTGTTCGGCGCGAAAACCGTCGCGGTGGACATGTTGTCGGCGCCAGCCTTGTAGTAGTACAGCGTCCGACTGGACTTGTCGAAGTAGAACTCGCCCGGCGTGTCCAGGAACTCGTAGGCGTTCATGACCTTGTGGCTACCGTTGATCTGGGCGTTGCCGTTGAACGCACCCTGAGCGATGGCGGCACCCGGCTGCTGGAACAGCGCGACCCGGCTCCCGCCTTCGGTGGTCACCTGCCGAACTCCCACGATGGCCGTGGTCCAGGTCGTGGCCGTTTCGATCTCGATGTCGTCCTGATTCTGGGAGATCGCCGGGAAATCGGCCGTACTGTATCTCGCGCCGGCGCACTGCGAGCCTGACTCCCAGGCCCAGTCGGCCTGCCCCGCGGTGATGTTGTACGTCCCGTGACACCCCGCCGAGCTGATCGTCTTGGCGGCCATGTGGGCGCGCTGGCCATTGACGTAGAGCGCCCGCAGCTTGTTGGCCCGGTCCAGCGGTGCCTTCCAGATGTTCCCGCTGTGCTGGGTCCAGCCGGTCACCTGCACACCGGCCTCAAGGATCGGCGTCTCGTTCGGGTACGCGGCGTACACGACCCGATGGCCGTTGGTGCCGGAGTCGCTCGACCCGAACTCGATCGTGCTGCTCACCGGGTAGCTGCCACCGCGTAGGTAGACCTGAATGTCGCCGGTCATGGTCGCGGTCTTCGTGCGGACCACGTCTCGGGCACGCTGGAGGGTCCGGAACGGTGACGCCAACGTGCCGGGGTTGGCGTCGTTTCCATTCGGTGCGACGTACAGCGTCTCCTGGACCGCGGCGTGAGCCGGGGCCTGATCTGCGACCACGGCCGGCAGCACGGCGGAGACGAACACCGCCAGCGCAGCCAAGGAACCTCTTCCTTGGACGAGTAATCTCACTTCTGGCTCCCTCTACTTCCGTCGACGGACGTGCCTCGCCATGCGGCGTCGAAGTCAGGTGCGTCGGGTCATTGCTTCTGCACCTGCCACTTCTGGTTGTCACCGCCCCAGCAGGCCCAGAGCTGGACCTTGGACGTCGAGGTGTTCACGTCGAGGCAGAGGCCGGACTGCGCGCCCCGGATCGTGCCGTCGCCGCCCACCGTCCAGCGCTGGTTGTCGCCGCCGTTGCACGCGTACGTGCCGACGACGGTGCCGTTCGAGGTCCCCCGGTTGTACGCGTCGAGGCACCGCTGGCCGGCGAGGGCGGTGATCTGCCCGCCGGCCGTCAACGTCCACCGCTGGGCGGCGGTGTTGTTGCAGGGGTACACCTGGACCTGGACATTGGCGGTGGTGGCGCCGGGGAGGTCCAGGCACTGTCCGGTGCCGACGTTGCGCAGCAGGCTGATCTCATCCGGGGGGACACCGCCGTCACCCAGCCCCCAGGCATGCCGGAGACGGTTGAGGCCGCTCGCGTTGGGGGTGCTCAGGGTGAGGTTGGTGCCGCTGCCGTGCAGCTTCTGCATCGCGTACCAGTCGTCGCCCTGACCAGCGGTGACCTTGCCACCCAGGCCCGGCCAGTAGATCGAGCCGATCCGCAGTTCCCGCAGCACGTCGGCGGTGGCCCGGAAGTAGCGTACGAAGTTGTCCGTGCTGCTCGCGTCGTGGTAGTTGAGCCCGGTGTCCATCGGCGCACCGAACTCGTCCATCACGGTACGAGCGGCGCAGGAGCCGATCGCGTCGCGCAGGAACGTCACCCACTGGTCATAGGTCTTCGCACCGCTGAAGAAGGTGTAGTGGTGCAGCGACACCAGCGTCCCGTCGAGCCGACGGTCGGCACACATCGACCTGATGTCGGTGTTCAGCCCGGCACCGCTGACGAAGACCCGGTTACGGGGGATCGACGGACGGGCGTTGAGCCAGTCGTTGACCACGTTGGCCCAGTCGGCGGCGCTGTGCCCGCCCGGTTCGTTCATCGGCTCGAAGTACACCAGGGCGTTGGTGCCGTATCTCGCGACCACGGTGTTCCACATGGTGTTGAAGGCGGTGGTGTTGACGATCCGGCCTCCGCTGGCGGCTACCCCGTCGTCCCAGTAGGAGAGGACGACCTTGAGGCCCTTCGCCGTGGCCGCGTCGATCGCTCCGGTGTACGCGTTCCACCAGCTCGTACCGACGGTGTAGGTGTTGATCGGCAGCCGGACCGTGTTGGCCCCCAGGTTGTTCTGGAAGCCGGTGTAGATCGCGTTGGCCTTGGCCACGACCGTCGCGTAACTGTCGGAGCTGCTCAGGCCGTGCAGGACCAGCGGTCCACCGTGGAAGTTGTCACCCAACCTGGCCCAGTTGACCCCCCGGAACCCGGTGGTGTCCGCAGCAGCGGGCGAGACACCACCCAGCACGGCGGTCGGCACCGCAAGGAGAGCGGCCAGGGCGCCTGTGAGTACCCGGCTCAGGTGACGATGTGAGCGGGACATGGCCATTGTCGTTCTCCTTCTCTGCGGTGCCGACTGCCGGGCTCGTCAGCTCAGGCCCGTGACCAACGTTGGTTGGCGTTGCCGTGGCAGCTCCACACGATGACCGCGGAGCCGTTGGCGGTGGCGGCGCCGTTGACGTCCAGGCACAGCCCGGTCTGCGCATTGCTGATCGTGCCGTTGCTGTTGATCACCCACTGCTGGTTCGTCCCGCCGTGGCAGTCGTAGATCTGCACCCGGGTGCCGGCGGCGGCGTTGTTCGGCACGTCCAGGCACTTGCCCATCACCTGCAACGCCCGCCCGTTCTGGGTGAACTGCTGGTTGGCATTGCTGTGGCAGTCCCAGATGATCATCTGAGCGCCGTTTGCCGAACTCGCACCGTTCACGTCCAGGCACCTGCCGGACGCCTCGTTGCGGAACCTGTTGCCGGTCGGGTTCGGGTTGGTGCCGCCGTTGAGGGCGTCGAGGACCGCCGTGTACGCGGCCTTCTTGTTGCCGGCGCAGTCGAAGAGCAGGGCGTTGTCGCCGCCGCGCCAGGAGTCGCAGTCCCGCACGCCCCACACCGTGATACCGGTGCAGCGCGAGATTGCCAGGCAGGCGCGGGTGACGGCGCCGTACATGTTGGCCTGGTTGCCGCCCTGGGTGATGTCCAGCTCGGTGATCTCCACGTCGACGCCCAGGTCGGCGAAGCGCTGGAGGTTGGCCTGGTAGTCGCCGGGGAGCGTGGTGCCCAGGTGGGACTGGAAGCCGACGCAGTCGATCGGTACGCCGCGAGACTTGAAGTCGCGCACCATGTTGTAGACGCCTGTCGACTTCGCGTTGATGCCGTCGGTGTTGTAGTCGTTGTAGCAGAGCTTCGCGCCCGGGTCGGCCGCCCGCGCGGCGCGGAACGCCGCCTCGATCCAGTCGTTGCCGGTGCGTTGCAGGTTCGAGTCGCGCCGGGCGCCGCTGCCACCGTCGGCGAACGCCTCGTTCACCACGTCCCACGAGTAGATCTGCCCCCGGAAGTGGGTGGCGACCTGGGTGACGTGGTTGATGGCGGCGTTGCGTAGGTCGCCACCGGACAGGTTCTGTGCCCAACCCGGCTGCTGCGCGTGCCAGAGCAGGGTGTGCCCGCGTACCTTCATTCCGCGCGAGCGGGCGTGGTTGACGATGCGGTCGCCGCCGCTGTAGTTGAAGACGCCCCGCTGTGGCTCGGTCGCGTCCCACTTCATCTCGTTCTCGGCGACGAGGCTGTTGAACTCACGGTTCAACACCGTCATGTACGTGTTGTCGTTGAACTTGTACGTCCCGACCGCGGCACCGAAGTAGCGGCCCTTCTCCGCTGCGGAGGCGCCCAGCGTGGTGCCCGCGTTGGCGGCACCGGTGGGCGCCAGCACCGTGCCGGCCACCAGCAACCCGACCGCCAGCGCACGCATCGTCGCTCCGGTGGACCACCGTCGTCGCGGAGAACCGTTCGGATGTACGAGATTGCTCATGTGTTACCGCACCTCCAGAGTCGCGTCAGTTCGATGGTTAGCGCTAACACAACCGGTCGGCTCAGGTGCACGGCGGGCAGACCACAGGCAACGGGAGAACGCTACACATCGATGAAACCGAGATTGCCACAAAGTTACGAGGCACTCAAGAAGTTCACTGCCTCGACCCGAACAATGCGGCGTTTATCAAGGTCATTGCGGCTGACTGGCGGATCGGACGCGTCGTGCCGGCTACAGAAACCCGTGGTTCAGAGATCCACAGCGGTGGATAGCATCGGTTGACCCGCCGATCACGGCCTCCAATGTGCACGCAAACATCCCGACCCGAGTCACGGCCGCCTGAGCAACTCCGAGAACCGGACGAGCCGTTTGACATCGATCTTTGCTGATGTATGGTGGGAACGCTCCCAGACTGCGTACCCCGTCCAACCTGCTCGAGGAGCTGAAGACATGTCGCGACGGCGTTGGCGCTCTGCCCCCGTACTGGCCGGACTGCTCGTCTTGGCCCTGTCCGCATTGCTGGTACCACCGCCCTCGGTGGCGGATCCCGCCACGGCCGGCGGGCCACGCTCCAGCCGGGTCGTCCCACTCACCGAACTGACCGTGGCGTACGAACAGGTGGCTTTCGGTCTACAGCGTCCGATCGCGCTCACCGGGCTGCCGGACGGCCGGATGCTCATCGCGGAGAAGAACGGCACCGTCCGCTCCTACCACCCCGACACCGGCCTGGCGGCCGATCCGGTGCTCGACCTGACCGCCCTGGTCGACACCTCGGGCAACGAGCGCGGCCTGCTCGGCATCACGCCCGCGCCGAACTTTGCGCGGAGCGGGATGCTCTACGTGGCGTACACGAGCCTCCCGGCCGGCGCACTGACCCTGGCGCGGCTGCCCATCAACGCTCCTGAGCGGCTCCAGGTGCTGCTCACCCAGGAGCACGCCGAATACAACAACCACAACGGCGGACAGGTGGCATTCGGCCGCGACGGCTACCTCTACTGGTCCCTCGGCGACGGCGGTCACGCCAACGACCCGTACAAGGCCGGCCAGGACCTCAGCACCCTGCTCGGCAAGATCGTGCGGATCGACGTCAACCGCAGCTGCGGGGCGAAGCCCTACTGCGTACCCGCCGACAACCCCTTCGTCCGCAAGCGCGACGCGCGTCCGGAGATCTGGCTCTACGGGCTGCGCAACCCGTGGCGGTTCTCGATCGACATCGACAACTCACTGTGGATCGGTGACGTCGGCCAGGGCCTGGTCGAGGAGATCAACCACATCCGCCCGTGGCAGGGTGGGGCGAACCTCGGCTGGTCCTGCCGGGAGGGCACCCCGGTGTTCGACCCGGAGCAGTGCCGGCCGGGCGTGAAGTACACCGATCCGGTCTTCGAGTACGAGCACTACATGACGGAGAGCTGCTCGGTGACCGGTGGTGTGGTGTACCGAGGCTCCGCCACCCCGGAGGCATGGGGCACCTACGTCGCGAGCGACTACTGCTCGACCACCGCCTTCGCCGTACGCCCCAAGCCGCGGGGTGGCTACGAGTCCGCCATCATCGGCAATTTCCCGATCCAGCCGACCGCGATCGACGCCGACGTGCACGGCGAACTGTACGTGCTCAGTGACCTGCCGGGATGGCTGAGCCGGGTACGGTTCGAGCGCGTCCAACCGGCTCCGAGCAGCGAGCCAGCGAACCGCTGAACCTGGGCGAGGGCCGGCGGCACCGCAGATCGTCGTCTGTGCCGCCGGCCTGTCCGGCACGCTGCCCGGCTCGCCGTTCGCTCAGCTCCGCAGGTCGAGCAGGGCCTTCCGTTCGACCTCGGTCAGCGGACCACGGGCCTCGGCGGCGAGGCACTCCGCCAGCTCGGTGCGGTTCTTGACGCCGAGCACCACGGTCGCCACACCGGGGACGCTCAGGGCGTACCGGTGGGCCAACGAGGCGGGCGACTCACCGAACTCGGCGGCGAGCGCGCGGAACCGCTCCGCCGCCGCGAAGTCGACCGCGACCGGGGCGTCGTCCGCCACGGACCGGTCGATCTCGCCGGTGAGCGCTCCCGCCGCCACGGCACGGATGGCGATCACCGAGACGCCGTCGGCGACCGCGGCTCGGCGGATCTCGTCGTTCCGAGGCTCGGCCGACGCGCCGAGCAGCCACATGTCGCCACTCAGGTCAAGGGCGTTCACCACCGCTTGCACCGCATCCGGGCGCGGCTGCTGGTGCATGGCGTCGATCACGGTCTGCGGGTGGCCGACACCGGTCAACCCCCAGGCCCGGATCTTGCCCTCGTCGCGCAGCCGTTCGAAGGTGGGCACCACCTGGTCTCGGTACAGGTCCCAGCCGAGTGTTCGGGGAGTGGGGCCGGTCCAGCCCTGCGGGTGCAGTTGAGAGTGGAGCAGGAAGAGATCCAGCTGCTCGCGGCCGAGACGCTCCAGGGTGGCGTGCAGGCTGCGGATCATCTTCGCCGGAAGATCCCCGCCGTCCTGCTCGGGCAGTTCGATCTTGCTGGTGACCAGGACGTCCGTGGCCGGAATGCCGCGCAGCGCGGCACCGGCGACGTTCTCGGCCGCGTAGCCGTCACCGTAGGTCGGGGCCAGGTCGAGCATCGTGACGCCACCGTCGACGGCCGCCCGCACGGTCGCCACCGCCTCGGCGTGGTCGGTTGCCCCCCACACACCGCCGATCCCGCCACCGCCCAGGGTGAGCGCGCTGACCGTGCCGAGACGACCGAAATTCCTGCTGTGCATCTGCACCTCCGTGACGGAACGTGGCTGCCATTCTACTGATCGGAACGCCGCTCACATCAATGCGCCGGCCCGCGCCCCGTGGACCCGGAACAGCGCCGCGTACCGGTCCAGACATCCGTCCACACCGAACTCCTCCAGGGCCCGCTTGGCCCCCTCGCGCCGGGTGTCGGCGTCCCAGCTGAGCACGTCCAGCAGCGCCACCCGTAGTCCGGCCGGGTCCCGCGGCTGGACGACCCTTCCCATCCCGGTCGCCAGGACCGGATACCGACCGCCGGGCAGATCGGTGGTGACCGACGGGATACCGCACATCATCGCCTCGGCCTGCGCGATGCCGAAGGACTCGGCGACGGAGGGCAGGGCGAAGGCGTCGATGGAGGCGTAGAAATCGTTGATCTGCCGGCCACGGAGCAGCCCGAGAATCCGGATCCGGGGATCCCGTTCGGCGGCCGCCCGGATCCGGTCGATCACGCTTCCGCCCGCGACGGTCAGATAGTCGCCGCCGAGCAGCAGCCGCGCCTCGGGATCCGGGATCTCGGCGAATGCGGCCACCAGGTAGTCCAGACCCTTGTCCGGCACGATCCGGCCGAGGAAGCCGATGTGCGGGCCGCCGGTCTCCCGGTATGCCGCCTCCCCACCGCGCCGGTCGAGGCAGGGTGCCGGAATCGCGGACCGCTGGCTGGACCGCAGGATCGACCAGAGCTCCGAGTACCGCGCCTGGTCGTCGCTGTTGACGACGACGGCGTCCGAGCGGCGCAGCGTGACCCGCGACGACACCCGCACCGCGGCCATCGCCGCCCGGGTCACCAGGGTGGGCGGCAGCCAGAGGTCGATGTGGTAGGTGGTCACCACCGGCACCCGCAGCGGCAGGGCAGTGATCAACGCTCCTTCCAGCATCGGCAGATGCAGGTTGACCACCCGCGAACGCCGGGCGACCCGGCGCACCAGGGCCGGGAAGCCGGGACTGACCGGACCACGACCGACCGAGGCGACCACCGGGCTGCGGTAGACGTCGACGCCGTTGCGGCTCTCCCGCAGCGGAAGCGTCGGGTCGTGCCGGACGGCGACCACCGCCACCCGCCAGCCCCGCCCGGCAAGGCCCTCGGCGAGCACCCGGGCCACCTCGGTCAGCCCACTGACGTAGGGCGAGTAGTAGTTGACCGCGACGCAGAGGTCGTACTCGTGGGAGTCTTTGCTGCTCACGCTCTTCTCCAAGGGGGTGTCGATCGGTTACCAGACGTGCCAGGTGTCGGCCAGCATCGCCTGCGCCAGCACCGCGGCCCAGAGGCCGAGATTGACCAGCAGCGCGCGGTCCCGGACGAGGTCCTCGACCGGATCGCCACGGGAGCCGCCCATGGCGATCATCTGCAGATAGCGGTGTACCGCGAACGCGGCGAACGGGAAGGTCAGCCCGGCGGTGACCGGCCCGTACGGCGGGGTCTGGGTCCAGACGAAGGCGACGTAGCCGATCAGCGCCGCCACCAGGTTCACCACCACCATCTGGTCCAGGAAGTGCACCGAGTACGCGCGCAGCGCCGGCCGGTGCTCGCCGGCCTCACCGCCTGCGGCCGACAGGGCGGCGAGTTCGTGGCGTCGCTTGCCGAGGGAGAGCGCGAGGCACGCGCAGTAGACCCCGATCAGCAGCGCCGGATGGACGGCCGCGCCGACGGCGATGGTGCCGGCGAGCACCCGCAGGACGAATCCGATGGAGACGACCGACACGTCGACCAGTGGCTGGTGCTTGAGTGCCAGGCAGTACCAGAGGTTGAGGGCGAGATAGCCGGCGACGACCACGCCCGTCAGGGCGGGTAGCAGGATGGCCAGGGCGGCGGTGACGGTGAGCAGGCCGATGAGGAGTATGACCGCGGCGGTCGTGCTCACCCGCCCGCTGGCCAATGGACGGTTTCGTTTGACCGGGTGTAGGCGGTCGCGTTCCCGGTCCCTCAGATCGTTGAAGACGTACACGGCCGAGGCGGCGGCCAGGAAGCTCAACAGCGTGCCGAGCAGCGGCACGATATGGGTCACCGTGGCGCCGGGGGCCGCGACGAGCGGCGCCGCCAGCACCAGACTGCCCTTGACCCACTGGCGGGGTCGCAGTAGGACGAACAGTCCGGTGACGCGGGCCAGCGGTTTCAGTGCCTGCACGGCGACGGCCGGGTCGACGGAGACCACGGGCAGGTCCGGCGAGGTGGGAGTCGGTGCTTCCAGGGCGTGATTCATGGCGGACCTCTCCTTGCTCCGTGGAGTGTCAGAACAGCGCCTTCGCCAGGCTCAGGGCGCCCTGCTTCCAGGGGTCGCGGTGCGTACGTCCGGCGCTGCGCCGCGCCCCGGCGGCGTTCGCCCGCCACCACTGGTACGTCTTCAACAGCGCCTGTTCGTTGCTGAACCGCGGGTTGAACCCGAGCCGCTGCGTCGCTCGGTCGATCGAGACGTACGAGTCCCGGGTGAGCTTGTGCACGAGTCGCTTGTAGACCGGGGAGAGGCGCGTCGCGGCGAGCACGCGCAGCACGGTGACGGCGGGCCCCACCGGCATGGCCAGGACCCGCCGGCCGTGGCCGGCGGCGTCCAGGACGGCCTGGAAGTCCTCCCGTAGGGTGCGGAACTCGCGCGCGCCGATGTTGAACGTGTCGTTGGCCTTGTCGTCGGGCGCCTCGCAGATCAGCTGGATCGCCGCGCAGAGGTCCTCGACGTCGAGCATCTGGGTGGCGACGTCGCCGCCGCCGATCAGCGGGAAGTGCCGGCCCTCGTCGGCCCACTCGAAGAGCATGGCGAAGAGACCAAGACGCTCCTCGCCGAGGAAGGTCTTGGGCCGCACGATCGGGGCGCAGAGGCCCTGTTCGCGCTGCCGGAGCACGGCGGTCTCGGCGCCGAGCTTCGCCGCCGAGTAGGGGTCCACCGGTTCGCACGGGTAGTCCTCCGGCGTGGGGCAGTCCCGGGGCAGCCCGTAGACGGCGGTGGACGAGATGTGCACGAACCGGTCCACACCGGCCCGCCGCGCCGCAGCCAACGCCGCCCCGGTGCCCTCCACGTCCACCGATCGGATCTCCGCCGCCCGGTGGCTGGGCAACGCGGCGGCGGAGTGGATGACCACGTCCGCGCAGCGGAAGGCGCGGGTCATCGCCTCGACATCCCGGACGTCAGCCCGGACGAAGCTCGCCCGCCCTCGTACCCGGGGCGCGAGTGGACGGATGTCCACTCCGGTCCAGGTCACTCCCGGCCAGGGGCGCGCCAACAACGCGGTGCCCAACATGCCGGCGGCTCCGGTCACCACAACGTGCACTTCCATCTCCCGTTTCGAAGAAATGTCGCGCTGTCGACGGCAGTGTCACGACTGCGCAGCGGCGACGTTTCCGGCATTCACCGTCATTGGATATTTACCGACCGACCATCCATCGGTCACCGTTGCCGACCAATCGGGCCGGTCCGCCAAATGCCCGGCAAGTCGCATACCGGACCGACCAGCCGCGCCGCGCCGACGCCGGCTCCGTGCGAGCGTCGATAGGCTGCGCATGCTCCATCCGGCGGCTCCGTCCTCGGTGGTGAATCCGGTATTAGCACTCGTGACGCTAGTGAGCGACGATTGCCCCCTCCTTGGTGTCCGGAACAAGCTTCGAGCAAGGTGCCGATCGATACCTTTTGCCAGCCGGTACCGACCTCGGCGGGAACCGGCGCCACGTAAAGGAGTTGCGATGACGGAAGCGGCGGCAAGAACGACCGCAATAATGGACGAAAAGGATCCGGAGCTGTCGCCGGGGCCTTCCGGCCGGTCTCGGCGGGCCCGCTGGGGGGTACGCCTCGCGGCCGTGGCCTGCGTGGGCTGGCTGGTCGTCGTCGTGCTGCACCATCTGCTCAGCGCCCGGACGTACGTGTGGGGCCCGGTGGACCTGCTCCCGCCGATCGTCTGGGCGGCGGTCCCGGTGATGCTGCTACCCGTCGCCTGGCTGGCGCGACCGATGCGCAGACGGCTGGTCGGGGCGGCACTGCTCGCCCTCGTGCTCGGCGTCGGCTACAGCGGGATCAACTTCGCGACGGTGTTCTACACCCCGCCACCGGCGCCCGCCGACGCCATCAAGGTGGTGACCTGGAACACCGAGTACTGGGACCAGGACCGGCGTAACGGCGGGGAGCAGCGCACCACCACGGCGCAGTTCTACGACTTCCTGCGGGAGATGGACGCCGACGTCTACATGCTGCACGAGTACGCCAACGTCGACGACTCGTTGGTCGACATCTTCGCGCAGGCGTACGAGATCGACCAGACGGCGCAGTTGAAGGCCGCGTTCCCCGGCTACACGATCGTCCGCGAGGGGCGCAACGTCACGCTCACCCGGCTGCCGGTGGTCGGGCATGCGTGGCTCGACTCGCAGCCGTACCTGCCGGACGACCTGAAGCCGGTACCGCCGGCCCTCGTCGACCGGCCGCTCTTCTACACGTCACAGGCGCTGCGTACCGACATCCGGGTCAACGGCCAGGTCGTGTCGTTCTACAACTCGCACATCTTCCAGCCGCCGGTCCGGATCCTGCTGCTGCGCAGCGACGATGACCGCAACATGTTCGAGATCGACCGGTTCAACTTCGAGATCCGGCAGGCCAGCTACCAGGCCATTGCCGCCGACCTGGAAAAGAATCCGAACCGGGCGGTGATGGCCGGTGACCTGAACACGTCACCGTCGATGAATCTCCTCGACATGGTCTCCGACCGGCTGGTCGACCAGAGCAGGGCGCTCTCCTCGCTCTACCCGGTCACCTGGCCGGTGGGCGACAAGCCGCGAATGTGGCGTATCGATTGGCTCTTCACCACTCCGGACATCAAGGTGCACAGTTACGATTTAACCCTCCCCAATGGCCTGTCCGACCACAAGGCCCAGCAGTTCGTCATCTCGGCACCCTGACGAGATGAGCGTCACATTGGCGCGAAACACGCGGTGGCGGGGCATCCCGAGCATTTAACCAGCATGAAACCGATCGGCAGTTGTCTACCGATGTCGATCAGGCACTAAGGTGGTCGACGGGTCTTCTCGACGACGAGAAACCGACGAGCAGGTGCGTCGTCCACCTCCCAGCGCAGCCGAATTCCTGCCCGAGGAGCATCAATGAAGCCCGCCCACACGCCACTGGTGTCAGTGGTAATCCCCTGTCACAACAGCCGGAAGACCATCGCCCTGAGCGTGCTCTCGGCATTGCACCAGACCCACCCGTCGATCGAGGTCATCGTCGTCGACGATGCCAGCACCGACGACACACCGGAGATCGTCAGAAAACTTGGTTGCACGCTCATCGAACTGACCGACAATGTCGGTGCCGGCCCCGCCCGCAACCGCGGCATAGCCGCAAGCAGCGGCGACATCCTCTTCTTCCTCGACTCGGATGTGGCCCTCGCCCCCGACGCGGTCGCCAACGCCGTCAAGATCTTCGAGGAGAACCCTTCCTACGGAGCCGTCTGGGGCGTCTACGGCGACCGCCCTCTGGTCGACGACGGCGTGGTGGAGTGGGTGCAGGTGCTCTACGGCCACTACCGCGCCACCCGCAAGCTCGGGCCGGCCCGGACCGGCCACTTCGCCAGCGGCGCCGTACCCCGCCGGGTCATCGACGACATCGGGGCGTTCGACGAGCGGCTGCTCGGCCAGTACGCCAACGAGGACCACGAGTTCAGCCTCCGGATCGCGGAGCACTACCCGGTCACCCGCACCCTGTCCGTGGTCGGTTACCACGACGACGACGACCAGCTGTCCTCGATCCTGCGGAAGCTCTATCGGCGGGCCGGCTCACTGGTTCCCCTGGTTCTCAAGCAACGCGAGCTGAAGCCCGAGCGGGAGGCCACGCACCGGCCCGCCGAGGTCGCGGCCGCCTTCCTGGCCACCACCAGCCTCCCCCTGGTGCTGGTCTCCCCCTACCTGGCGGCCGTTCCGGTCGCCTTCCTGACGTGGTTCATCGGCGTCGACCTCCCCCTGTTGAACTACGTCCGACGTACCGCAGGCTGGCGGATGGTCCCGCCAAGCGCGCTACTCAGTTTTCTGTACAGTCTCGCGATTTCCGCGGGCGCGTTGAGTGGTGGCCTGCGCTACGTGCTCGACGCGCGCTTCCGACAGAGGTACCAGACGCCGGCCGGCGTCCACTAGCACACCGGCCGACGTCCGCCGTGATCACGGGGAGAGCATGTGAGGATCCGACTACTGGGGCCCATCGAGGTGGAATCGGCGGATGGCCCGCTGGACGTGGGGCCACGTCAGCGTCGCGCAGTCCTGGCAGCCCTGGCCGTGGACGCCGGCACACCGGTGTCGATCGACACCCTGACGGAACGGGTGTGGGGGCCGGCGGCTCCGGAGGCGCCCCGCAGCGCCCTCTACGCCCATGTCGCCCGGCTGCGTCGGGCCCTGGCACAGGCCGATGACGGCTCCGGCAGAACCATCGGCCTGGGTCGCCACGGGGACGGCTACGTGCTCGACGTCGAGCGCCAGCAGGTGGACCTGCACCGGCTGAACCGTCTCATCGACACCGGTCGCGCGGCGACGGGGATCAATGACGAGAAGCGGGTCGCCGCCCTGCGCGAGGCGATGGACCTGTGGCGAGGAGACCCACTCGCCACCCTCTCCAGTGACTGGGCCAACCGGGTGAGGCGCAGCGTGGCATCGCAGTTGATCAGCCTGGCCGGCGCCTGGGGCGCCGAGGAGCTACGGCTCGGCAACCCGGAGGCGGTGGCCGAGCGGCTGGCCCGGATCCTCGGCTCGTACCCGCTCGCCGAACCGCTCGTGTCGCTGCAGATGCGGGCGCTCTGCGCGATGGGGCGTACCCCCGAGGCGCTGCAGTACTACGTCGACACCCGCGCGCAGGTCGTCGAGCAGTTCGGCGCCGAGCCCGGCCCCGAGCTGCGCAACCTGCACGTCGCCATACTCCGCGGCGAACTCGACGAGCCGTACCCGGGCAACGTCGGCCCGGTCACCACCCCGATCCGGCACATGCCGCGGCAGCTACCCGCCGACATCGCCCGATTCTCCGGCCGGCACGACGATCTCGCGCCGGTCATGAACTGGCTGATGCCCGCCAGCACAAGTGACTCGGCCCCGGTCGTGTCGATCTACGGGACCGCCGGGGTGGGAAAATCCACCCTGGCCATCCACGCCGCGCACAAGCTCACCAGCCGCTACCCGGATGGCCAGTTGTACATCGCCCTACGCGGCACCAGCGTGGACGCCGAGCCGCTGACGCCGGTCGACGCACTCGCCCGGCTGCTGCGCACCCTCGGGGTCAGCATGAGCTGCGACCAAGAGCAGGTCGACGAGGCGGCGGCCCTGTTCCGCTCGGTCGTCGCCGGGCGGCGGCTGTTACTGGTCCTCGACAACGCCGTCGACGCCGCCCAGGTGCGCCCGCTGCTGCCCAGCGGCGCCGGATGCGGGACGCTGGTGACCAGCCGCCAGCCGCTGGCGGGGCTCAGCGACGTGCGCCAGCTGCGCGTCGGACCGCTCACCATCCCGGACGCCATCGCGCTGCTGAGCCACTGGGTCGGGGCGGAACGGGTCGCGGCGGAGCCGGAGGCCGCGACCGCCATCGCAGAGTGGTGCGAGTGCCTGCCGCTGGCGCTGCGCATCGTCGGTGCCCGCCTCGTGGCACGTCCCGGTTGGCCGCTCGCCGAGCTGCGCGACCGGCTCGCCGACGAGCGCCGCCGGCTGGACAACCTCGAGTTCGACGGTGTCGGCCTGCGGGCCAGCCTGGCCGGCTCCTACGATCGTCTCTCCGGCAGCCCGGACCGCTCCCAGCGCGCCATCGCCGAGGCGTTCAAGTTGCTGGGCACGTCGCCGATGACCGAACTCAGCCGGTCGACCGCCGCTCGGGTGCTCGCCCGCTCGGAGGCGCACACCGAACGCATCCTGGAGCGGCTGGTCGACGCGCAGCTGTTGGAGACCTCGACCCCGGGCAGTTACCGAATGGGGGAACTGTTGCGGCTGTACGCCCGGGAACGCTTCGCCTGGCCCGAGACAGAAATGACCGGCGAACCGTCGGACAAGGAAGAAGCAAGCGGTTCGCGGTTAGCGTGAGCCACCAGCTCGATTCCTTTCCACGATCGGAGAAGGTGCGCGTGTCAACAAAAGAACTGGACGCACCGCAGGCCTTCCCGGAAATCGCCGTACCGGTGACCGCCGTGCCCCGGAAGCGTTGGCACACGGTGGCCCGCCGGGTACTCATGAGCCTGTTGCTGGCGGTGACCGTGGTCTTCATCGTGCTCGCGCTGCGCGGTCAGGACTGGTCCACGGTGGCCGGCACGCTCCGCGGTCAGCGACCCGGCTTCGTCCTGACGATGACGACGCTGGCCGTCCTGGCCAACGCCGCCGGTCTGGTCGCCACGATGGTCTCCTGGCGGGCCATGCTCGCCGGCGTCGGCGAGCGGGTTCCCGCCGTGGACGCGGCCCGGATCTTCTACTTCGGACAGCTGGTCAAGTACGTGCCCGGCAAGGTGATGGGTTTCCTGGTCAGCGTCGAGATGGGCCGGGCCATCGGGGTACCGGCGGGCCGGATGAGCGCGGCCTGGCTGCTGGCCCTGGTGGTGAGCCTGCTGACCGGCGCCACCGTGGGGCTGGCCGCCGGGCCGGAGGTGTTCGGCGCGTCGTCCGGCTGGCTCCTGCTGGCCCTCCTGCCGGTGGCCGCGGTCCTGGTCCGCCCCGGTCTGGTAGGTGGGGCCGCGACCCTGCTCGGCCGGCTGCGCCGCCGACCCGAGCCGTCGACGGCGATCTGCGGCACCGGCATCCGGCAGGCGGTCGTCGCCCAACTGCTGGCGTGGGTGATCGGGGGCGCCCACCTGTGGATCCTCGCCGTGGCGATGGGGGCCCCGCCGCTGCGCGCGCTGCCGCTCTGCCTCGGCGCGTTCGGCCTCGGCGCGGTGGCCGGGGTGATCGCCGTGTTCGCCCCCGACGGCATCGGCGTTCGGGAGGTGGTCGTGACGGCCGCCCTCAGTGTCATCCTGCCGATTCCGGTGGCCGGCGTGGTGGCGCTGGTCAGCCGGGTGGTGGTGACGCTGAGTGAGCTCGCCACCGCGGGGGTCGGCCTGGCGGTGGCCGCGGCCATCATCCGGCGACGCCCGGCGGCGGCGGTTCCCACCGTGCCCACGGTGGCGGTGGCGACCGGTCCGGAGCACACGAATGCCGTGCCATCGGTTCCCAAGAAATCGCCAAGAATATGGCCACAGGCAAACCACTAACGTGCTCAGAAGTTAGGTAATCGGCCGTAGCGATACCTCAGAGAATGCGGTACCCATGCCGGACAGGAAATACGATCTGACGCTAGCGGCTACCCACTACGAGCCGTACGTCAGTGGCTTCACGCAGACCGCACGCAGCATCGCCGAAGGAATGGCCAATCGGGGTTGGCGGGTCGCCGTCGTCACCGCCCAGCACGACCCCGACCTGCCGCTGCGGGACACCGTCGGCGGGGTGGACATCTACCGTTCCCCGGTGTTGATGAGGGCGAGCCGGGCGATCGTCGCCCCCCGCTACCCGATCCTGGCCGGTCAGCTGGCGCGCAGCTCGTCGCTGCTGCACGTCAACCTGCCGATGCCGGAGGCGGCCCTGCTGATGCCGCTGGCCCGCCGCGTACCGGTGGTGAGCATGCTGCACAGCGACCCGCACCTGCCGGCAGGCTGGTCGGGCCGGGCCTTCGCGCGGGCCTCGGACGTCGCCTCCCGAGCGGCCATCCGCCGCTCCGCCGCAGTGGTGGCAAGCAGCCACGACCAGGCGCACGCCTCGCGGTTCTGGCCGGTCATCCGCAACCGCAACTTCACCCCCATCACGCCGCCGTGCCTGGACCGGCGGGGCGGTGAGCCCCGATACCGGGAGACCGGCGGCCTGCACGTCGGCTTCCTGGGCCGGATCGTGGCGGACAAGGGCGTCGGCTACCTGGTCCGGGCGTTCCAGCGGATCGTCGACCCCGCCGCCCGGCTGTTGATCGCGGGCAACTACCACGAGGTGGCCGGTGGCGATCTCATGGCGGTGCAGTCCGAGATCGACCGGGACAGTCGGGTACGGATCCTCGGCGAGCTGCGCGGCCGGGAGGTCAACGACTTCTACGCCTCGGTCGACGTGTTCGCGCTGCCGGCGGTCGCCAGTTCGTTCGGCACCGTACTGGCCGAGGCGATGATGAGCGGCATTCCGTCGGTGACGACCGATCTCCCCGGCAACCGGTACCCCGTGGCCGCGACCGGCTTCGGTCGGGTGGTTCCGCCCCGGGATCCACAGGCGCTGGAGCGGGCCATCTCCGAACTGGCGGCGGTGCCGCGGCATTGGAAGGAGCAGAAGGCCCGGGCGGCACGGGCGCGTTTCTCCGTGGCGGCGTCGCTGGACGCGTACGAGGTTCTCTTCACCACCCTTCGCGGACGCACCGCGGCACGGTAACACCGATGAGACAAAAGAAAGGTTGGAGCCCGATGAATGAGCAGCCACTCGTCTCCGTGATCATTCCGAACTACAACTACGCCAGCACCATCGGCGAGTGCATCAGAGCGGCGCAGAACCAGACGTACCCGGCCGTCGAGGTGATCGTGGCCGACGACGCGAGCACGGACGACTCGGTGGCGATCGCCAGAGCGCTCGACGTCACGGTGCTGCAGGTGCCGGTCAACAGCGGCGTCTCCACGGCGCGGAACCTGGGCGCCCGGCACGCCAAGGGTGAGGTGTTGTTCTTTGTGGACTCCGACGTCGCGCTCGACCCCGACGCGGTCGAGCGGGCGGTCGACCACCTGCGGGAAGAGCCGCAACTCGGCGCGATCTGCGGCATGTACCGGGCCGAGCCGATGTTTCCCGACAGCCTGGTCAAGCGCTACCGCGCCATCCAGCAGTACGTCTGGTTCTGCGAGATCGAGGGCGCCATCCCGGGTCTGCACTCGGCGCTCTTCGCGATGAAGAAGGAGACGTTCCTGGAAATCGGCGAGTTCAACGACCGGCTCCGCTGGACCGAGGAGCAGGACTACGGCTTCCGGCTCAACGCCCGGTACGAGGTCAAAGCCGTACCCACCATCCGGGGACGGCACGACCACGACGGTACGCTGCGGGTGATGCTGACCAAGGTGTTCAACCGCACCCGGCTCGGCGCGCCGAACTGGCTGCGGCTGAACAAGCTTCCGGGTGGCGCCGGCACCGGATATCGGGCTTTGGGCAGCGCCTTCCTGCTCGCGGCGGTGATCGCGCTGGCCTCGGCGGCGATCCTCGGCCCCTGGGCGCTCCTCGCCGCCGCGGTGCTGACCGGGATCAGCATCGGGCTCGACAAGCGCACCTACGGCTACGCCTATCGTCACCACGGAGTCCTTTTTGGACTACAATTCACGGTGCTTCACCTATTGGTGACGCTCACCTCGGCGGTGGCGGCCAGCCTCGGCATTCTGCAGGGACTGCTGTTCCCACGAATGACGCGGCGGCTCTACCGCGTCGAGAACCCCGCCTGACCCGCGCGCCAGCAATAGCGGTGCCCGACCGGAAAGTTGAACATGACTCTTTCTGATCAGCCTGACGACCAGGGTTTCGGGATCGACAGCACAGCGACGGAGGTGCTCGCCGGCATCGACCTCTCCGGTAAGTTCGCCATCGTCACCGGCGGATACTCCGGCCTGGGCCTGGCGACCACCCGGGCCCTCGCCGCCGCCGGTGCCCGGGTCCTCGTTCCGGCCCGCCGTACGGACGTCGCGCGGGAGGCGGTCGCGGGGATCGCCGGCGTGGAGGTCGACGAACTCGACCTCGCCGACCTCGACAGCGTCCGGAACTTCGCCGACCGCGTCCTCGAATCGGGTCGTCCCATCGACATCCTGATCAACAACGCGGGCATCATGGCCACTCCGCTGACCCGGGTGGGTGATGGCTGGGAGGCTCAGTTCGCGACCAACCACCTCGGGCACTTCGCCCTGGTCAACCGGCTCTGGCCGGCGCTCACCGCGGATGGCGGCGCGCGCGTCGTCGTCACCGCCTCGGGCGCCGGGGAGACGCCGCGGATCAACTGGGACGACGTGCACTTCGAGAACGGCTACGACAAGTGGGCCGCGTACAGCCAGTCGAAGTCGGCCAACATCCTCTTCGCCGCCGAACTCGACCGGCTGGGCCGGGCAGCCGGGGTACGGGCCTTCTCGGTGAACCCCGGCTACATCCTCACCCCGTTGCAGCGGCACCTCTCCAAGGAGGAGATGGTCGGTGCCGGCTGGATCGACGAGAACGGCACGGCCCTGCTGCCCGAGTTCCGGGCACCCGAGCAGGGCGCCGCGACCCAGGTCTGGGCCGCGACGTCACCGCGACTGGCGGAGGCGGGCGGCGGCTACTGTCAGGCGTGCACGGTGGCCAAGACCTTCGACGGCCCCGCCGACCGCGAGGCGGCCGAGCGGCTCTGGGCGCTCTCGGCCGAGTTGACCGGCGTCGACGCGTTCGGCAAGTCCGAGTAGTCGGAGCGGCGGGCCGGTTGCCAGCCCGCTGGACGTGACACGGGTGGGCCCGGCCGGCCGGGCCCACCCCCACTCGTTCCGACTGTTCACGAGACCCGATCAGCGATATGCGGCCGCCTGCAGGCTGAAGAATTCGGCGTACATACCGTTGAGCGCCAGCAACTCGTCGTGGCTGCCGGACTCTACGATCCGCCCGTCCGACACGACCAGGATCAGGTCAGCCATCCGGACGGTCGAGAACCGGTGTGACACAAAGACGGTGACTCCGCCGGTACGGATGCCCACGTCACGCGCCGCGTCGGCGTACCGGTCGAACAAGGCGTGCTCGGTCAGCGGGTCCAGGGCGGCGGCGGGTTCGTCGAGCAACAGCAGCAGCGGATCATCGCGCATCATCGACCGGCTCAACGCGATACGCTGCCACTGCCCGCCCGACAGTTCACTGCCGTTGTCGTAGGACGTGCCAAGGTAGGTCTCCAGGCCGGCCGGCAGCCGGTCGATCACCTCCTCGGCGTCTGCTCGCCGGATTGCCCGCTCCACCGCGCCCGGCTCGTCGAGTCGAGGCAGGTCACCGAGGCCGATGCTGCTCCGGGCCCGCAGCTCCAGCCGGAGGTAGTCCTGGAAGCTGGCGGAGATCCGCTGGCGCCATCCCAGCGGGTCGAGCCGCCGCAGGTCGGCACCATCTATGGTGATCTCGCCTGCGGTTGGCCGGTAGAATTGGCAGAGCAACTTGACCAGGGTGGACTTGCCGGAACCGTTGTCGCCGACGATGGCGACGATCGTGCCGGAAGGGATGCGCAGCCTGAGGCCCTGCAGCACGTCGACATCGGTGCCCGGGTAGCGGAACGCGACGTCACGCAGCTCGATGCCGTCGGTGAGGACGGCGGGCGGTGTCTGGTCAGCCGGCGGCCCGGGTTCCGGCGGCGTGGCATCGCGGATCCAGCTCAACCAGCCGAAGGCGCGGGCGTTGCGTTGCAGCGCCTGGGCGAGCGCGACGGCACCGGCAGCCTGCGCGTTAGTTTGCACGGCCAGCGTGATGGCGAGGACAACGTCGCCGACGGTGCGCTCGCCGCTGATTGCGGCGCGGACGACCAGGACGATGGAGCCGATGTACCCGAGCGCGAAGATCAGCTGACCGGTGAACCGCAGGGCTGCGCCGACACATTCAGCCCGGCGCAGTCGGCTGTCCACCTCGCGGCGGACCACCCCATGGCGGCGGCGGAGCTCTCCGCCGAGCCCGAAGAGCCGAATCTCCTTGGCGGCTCTCGAGCTGAGGGCCAGCTCGAACAGGTGCCAGCTCATGCGGGCCGACTCGGCGGTCACGAGTTCGGCACGTTCCAGCCGCTTCTCGGCCAGCCGCCCGGCGATCAGCGGGGGGACACCGAAGATCGGCAGCAGGAGCAGCCACGGCTCGATGCGGGCGAGGAGCACGGCGGTCAGGGTGATCTGGGTGAGTAGCACCCCGATCGTCAGGACGGTCTGCACGCTCTGACTCAGCGTCCACGACTGCTGTCGGAGCAGCTCGAAGCGATCTGCGGCGTCGCGCCGCTCGTGCAGCGTTAGCCCGACCGGCCCGTGCGCCAGGTCGCCGAGCTGACGTTCGGTGTCCTGCTTGTGCAGATCACCGAGTTCGAAGAAGAAGATGTGGGCGAAGTGCTCCATCGTCAAGCTGAGCAGGACACTCACGGCGGCGGCCGCCGCCGTCCAGACGGCGACATCGGTCCGTCCGTCGAGGGCCGCGTCGACCGCCACACCCAGAAAGAGCGCCAGCAGGGGCCCACTCACGGCACCGAGCATCATCAACAGGGCGGCGGTGATCAGCCTCCCCGGGCTGAGCCGCCACGCCGAGGCCAGCGTCGCGCCGACGCTGCGCAGCATGCTATTCACAGCCTTCTACCTCTTCCTCGGTGAACCGCGCAGCCTGCAACCGAAAAAGCTCCGCATAGCGACCGTCGAGGGCGAGCAGCTCCTCGTGGGTACCCTCCTCGACGACGCGACCGTGTTCCAGCACGACGATCCGGTCGGCACGGCGCACCGTGGAGAATCGGTGCGAGATGACTAAACTGGTGACTCCCCGTGTCAGGTCGAGGAACCGCTCGAAGAACGCCACCTCCGACCGCACGTCCAGGTTGGCGGTCGGCTCGTCGAGGACGAGAATGCCGGCGCCACCCTCGACTGCGACGAGAGCACGGGCGATCGCGATGCGCTGCCACTGCCCGCCGGACAGTTCGGCGCCGCCGGCGTATCGCCGCGACAGTGGAGTCTCCAGGCCACGGGGGAGACGGTTGACGAAATCCGCCGCGCCGGCCCTTTCCAGGGCGGCCCGGACCACCTTGTCGGCACGCTCCGGCTCTGCGAGCATCTCGATCGCCCCGAAGGCGACGTTGTCGCGCACCGGCAACTCGAAGTGGGTGAAGTCCTGAAAGATCGCCGCTACCCGGCGCTGCCAGGCGGTGGCCGGAAAGGTCCGAATGTCGACGCCGTCAGCGGTGATCGCCCCGGTCGTCGGCTCGTAGAGCCGGGCCAACAGCTTCACGAGGGTGGTCTTGCCTGCGCCGTTGAGGCCGACGATCGCGAGCGACCGGCCCGCCTCGATGGTGAGGTCGAGGTCGTTCAGCACCGGTGGCCCGCCCGGGTAGGCGAAGGACACCTTGTCGAATCGCAGCACTGTCCTGGGCAGTCCAGCCGGATCACCCCTGCCGCTCTCGGTGGTGCGGGCGTCGGCTTCGCTCATCCTCTCGATCCGCTCCACCGACCGGTAGGCATTGAGGCCCTGCTCAGTCGCCACATCGGACTCGGCGATGAACCCGCCGATCCTCATGGCTGCCAGGGACGCCTGGAATACGAGTATCAACCCGCCCAGGCCGAGCAGTCCGGCCGCCGTTGCCTGAGCCGCTCCCGTCAGCAGCACGCCCAGCAGCACAAAGGCAACAAGAACGTAGAGAATGTAGGGGCCGTAGAACAGCCGGCGCCGGGCTCGCCAGACCGGGAGCGCGGCGTCCATGGCGGCGGTCGTGTACTCCTGCTTCAGCCAGGGTAAGAGCCCGAAGACCCGCAACTCCTTCGCCGCCGCGGGTTGGAGCAGCATGGTGCGGAGATACTCGCTGCGGCGCCGCAGCCGGGCGGTGCTCCGAAAAACCTCGGTGAACACCGACAGGCCGAGCCGGTAGCCGAAACGGATCGTCAGGGCCGCGACGAGCAGAGCCGGCCCGGCCCACCACACGAAGGCGACCGACGTGACCCCGGCGGCGAGCACGGTCTGCAGGTACCGCGAAATCAGCGCGATCTGACCGGCACCCGCGGCACCCGGCGACCACATTTCGGTCCGCAGCCGGTCCTTGGCGTCGGCGACGTGATCGAGCAGTTCCGGATCCTCCATGACGGCCACGCCGCCGCTCGCTTGGGAGGCCGCCATCAACCGGTCACGGACGAGGTCGTCGAGGCGGCGGCGGATCAGGTTGCCGAGCAGTTCCTGTACCGGCAGCAGCAGCTGCACTCCGAAGAACGCGGCCGCCGCGAGGATCAAGTTGGTCCGAAGATCGCTCCAGGCCGTCGACCCGAGCCCGCCGGCTACCGCGTCCGGCACTCGGGCGACCACGGCTGAGGTGGCGAGGATGAACGCGACCGGCAGGATCCCTGCGGCGATCTGCACCAGCACGGCGGACGAGACCAGCGACCAGCCAGCCTTGGGCACCAGGTGCAGGATCCTCATTCGCCCGTCGCGGCGCGATCTGTGGCCGTCGACAAGTTCCGCCCACACAGACCTCTCGTGCATCCTCACCACCAAGCGCCTCCAGTGGACGTCTCGGACCCGTCCCTCAACTCCGCCTATACGAGAGCGACAGGAACATCACCTTCCTTGACCTCGACACGTGACCCGGGAAAGGCTGCGGGGGTCGACCTGGCACACATTTCGAACCGCTCGTAGAGATCGGTCCAGTAGGCGCCGACCGCCGGATTGAAGATTGGCGCAAGCATGGCCTGAAGGATCACCTCAGGAGATTCCTTGTGTAGCGCGATGAATAGGCTCAAGTTCTTCAGCCAGCCCTCATAGACACGGGTGTTGGGGCTCAGCGGCGGCCCTTGATGGTAGGCGAAGCTTTGGTCGTCGAAGACGAACTGCGTGCCGAAGCGCTCCAGCCTGTACCCCAACTCGGAATCCTCCAGGCCCCATCCCCGAAATTCTTCGTTGAACCCACCGACGTGCTTGTAGTCGACACTGGGAACAGACACGTTGCAGGTGAAGAAGAGATGCCACGACGTCTTCAGGCCACCACCGATATCGCTCAGGCGGCTCAACAGGTCCAGCCTGATGTCGCTTTTTATCACACCGCCGAGGAATTCCTCGGCACCGTCCTCAAGAAAGCGCTCATCGAACGCTTCCGGTGCTCGCAGATATTTCCTGAAGCCGATGACGGCCTTCTTCGCGGAAGCAACTCGGTAGTGGCGAAGATGCCCATCAACAAAGGTGGGCGGAACCAGTTGGTCACCATCGACGAAGATCAGGATGTCGCCGGTCGACTCCTCCGCACCGCGATTTCTTGCGGCACTTCTGGACGAGGCTGCAGAACGAGGCAGATGGAGGTAGCGGAACCGGGAGTCCGCCATCACGTGACGCTGCACCGTCTCTGCTGTCGAGTCAGTCGATCCGTCATCCACGATGAGCACTTCGAGGGAATCGTCGACAGCCAGACTCTGTGAACGGAACGTGCGAAGGCATCTGTCCAGCAAGACGGACGAGTTGAATGTCGGTACAACCACTGATGCCTTCATCGGAGGTCTCCGTCCCAGAGCAAGAACCGAAATTCCAAGTGCGACTAGCCGACGATCGACGGCGTTGCCGCCGGTACGATCTACGTACCGCCACGGTCAGGTGACCCGGCCGCGCCGTCCCCTGAGGCCTGCTGGGATTCCGCGCGCCAGGTACACCCGTCGCCTGCCTGTTCGCACGACACCGTGACGTCCGATTCGACGTAGCGGGCGGCGATGGCGGTGTTGAGTTCCTGACAGTACTGGCATGGTGATGCGAAGGTCAGTTTGACGCCGGCACCGGCGGCCAGTTTGCGGTACCGCAGGATCCCACATTCGGTGTTGCGCAGGACGGTGCCGGAGGGCTGGGGCTCGCTGGTCACCGCCGAGTCGTAAAGCAGCAGTTGGCGCTGCAGCCGGGCCATGAAGTGGGCGGTGGCAGACTCTCCGGCGGGCCGCTGCGATCGCAGTAGGTCCGCGGTGATGCGCGAGTTCGCCTGAATCCACGCGGATACGCCTTCATCACCGTGCATGCCGAGAATGAACTCTTCGGCGGCCGCCTGGGCCTCGAAGAACCGCTGACGCCAGAGGTCGACCTTGACGGTGGGGTCGAGGGGAGCAGGGTCACTGGTCATGGTCGGTGTCCTTGCCGGTGTCAAGCTCGGCGAATACCTCCTGGGCGATGCGCAGCCCGTTGTTGGCGACCGGCCAACCCCCGTAGTAGGCGAGCTGGATGATGATTTCGACGATCTTCTCTCGTGGCATCCCGAGGTGGAGGGCGGCACCGATGTGGCCGCGCAGCTCCCAGTCGGTCCGGGCCAGTGCGACCGCGGTCAGCGCGATCAATTCGCGTTCCTCGACACTCAGGTGCGGGCGGGTCCAGATCTCACCGAACAAGTGGTCGATGGTGAGCTTCAGGAAGTCGGGGTAGGAGCCTGGGCGGGGTTCGCGGCCGAAGACGTGCTTGAACATGGCCTCACCCCGCTCATGTCGGGCAAGCGGCTGGCTCATCGATCACTCCTTGGTGGTGCCAGGTGGCCTGTCGGACAGTGAGGAACTTCTACGTCGCCTCGAACGCGACGAGCAGCGACGGGGGCGCAGATGTCGGTACCAGCGAGAAGGCGGCAACGCCGCCGAGGCCCCGCCGCCGGCATCGTCGATCAGCGCGGCAGGTACCGGCGCAGCCTGACCAGACCCACCCCCGCGCCCGAAGCGCGAGGAGGGCCGTGTCCCGGTCAGATCTCAGAGGATGATGCTGAGCTTTCCGTGTTCGTAAAGACTCTCGTGGTCGAGCACCACGAGACGTCTCCGGACCCGGAACGACTCGCCCTCGACGGCGAGTTCGAGCCGAAATTTTCCGACGTAACAGTCAGAGCGCCCGTGCCCGAACCGGTACACGACGACATTCGCCGCCACATCGAGGTGCGTGCCCCGATCAGCCACAATCTCTACGTTGCTGATCATCCGATTCGTCCGCGAGCGGGGATTCTCGCACCACACCTCGCCGTTGAGGATCTGCTCGATCCGCTGGCGCAGCCGGGCGGCGTTGTCGTCGATGAGCCCGAGCGCGTCGGCCGGCTCGCCCCGGACGTCCGTGGCCGGCACCAGGTAGCGGATGTCGTCGGTCAGCATCTCGTCGTACCACTCGCGCAGGCGCCACTCGTCGAGCAGCCGCGCCTCGCGGAAGAGGAACTGGCTCACCCGGTGCCACAACCGCATCTGGGCCGTCTCGTCGACCGCCGGCTCGGTGTTGATCGTGTCGGTGGTCATCGCCGTTGCCCCCCTTGCCTTTCAGCCCGCTGAGTGAGGTGGTGATTTTCCTCGCGGTCGTCGCCGTCGTGCATCAACCGGTCCCACTGCCGCCAGAACTCCCGGGCTGGGAGCTCGTCGGTGGTCTCGGGGACCTCCTTGGCCATACCGCGTGACAGGTCCGAGTGGCGGAGTGTGCGATTGAGGTAGCCCCGTTGACAGGACTCGATGATCTCGATGTCGTCGGGGGTGGCGAAGCCGGCGGGACCGAGGAAGGTCAGGTAGTGACTCTTACGCAGTTCCCGTATGTCCGGATCCTCGTCCTGGGGGGCCAGCGCGACTGAGGTGATGGACATCTGGCCGGCGCTGACCGGGTCGATCTTGCGGATGGTGATCCCGATGGCGTCGATGATCATCAGATTGGGGAAGATCATCAACGCCCGGTTGGCGCCGGTGATTCGCTGGGCGCGTTCGGCGCCGAACCGTTCGACGAACCGGGCGGCCGTCGCCTCCATCCGTGACTTGACCTCGGGAGGAAACATCGGCGTCCAGTAGGCGAGCGGCCGGGCTGCCGCCGGTACCAACTCATTGGCGCCATGCCCTCGTCCGAGAGCGCGAGCGAAGCCGCCTCGTCGTCGCGGTGCCATCGTCCCCAGCGACTCGATGTAGCTCACGTAACGCTTGTGCAGGGCGCGGAAATGGTAGATGTCGACGCTGTTCTCCATCATGAGCTTCCAGTTGGCCCGAGCCCCGTGCAACTGCGCGCCTTGGATCACCTCCATCCCTACTTCGGACTGGTCGGCGATCAGATCGAGGTACTCCGTCGCGCCCGCCAGATGCTCGGTCAAGGTGAGTGGCTGCTCAGGATCGAAGGTCGCGAACACGAAACCCCGGTAACTGTCGCTACGGTGCCGCGCCAGGCCGAAGTCGGACTTGCGGAAGCCTGGGCCATACCCGTCCGGGAGTGGAACCCCGACCAGGTCACCCTGGTTGGAGAATGTCCAGTCGTGGTAAGGGCACCGGAACGATCTGGCCTGCCCGGCTGACTGCGAGCAAATCAGAGCCCCGCGGTGCGGGCAGCTGTTGGCAAGCACTCGAATCACCCCGTCGGAGCCGCGCGCCATGACCACCGGGCGCCCTCCGACGTCACGTGACACATAGGAGCCCAGCTCGGGCACCTCCGATTCGTGCCCGACGTACAACCAGCAGCGATCGAAGATCTTGGTCATCTCCTGTGCGGCCACGTCGTCGTCGGTGTAGGCCCGACGGTCCACCCGGAACGACAAATTTTCGGGATCGTCGAACACGATCTGGCCGTCCACCGGCCGCTGCAGTTCTATCGTCACTGCTCCCCCTTTCGCTGTAGCTTCTCGCTCATGCTGCCGACTATTTCTGCCGTGCGCGCGGCGGAATCACCGCACTCGGGCTGCGCCGCGCGCAGCCGCGCCCGGTAGTCCCGGCCGGGATCAAGCAAATTGGTCACAGCGTCAGCGACTGCCTGTTCTGAGACGTCGGCCGGCTCCAATGCCGTCCCGAAGCCCGCGGTTTCCACGAAGTACGCCTGGATAGGCTGATCCACGGCCAGCGGGATCACCAGCATCGGTGTCGCCGCCCGGATCGACTCCGCCACCGAGTTGTAGCCGCCATGGGTGATGAACACGTCGGCGCGCTCAAGCACCTCACGTTGGGGCACGTACGGGGCGGTAAGCACGTCGGCGGGCAGCGCGAGTTCCTCAGCGAGATCTCCCACCGAGGCGATCACCTGCGCACCGGTCTTCACCGCCCCCATGATCACCGTGCGTAGGAGTTCGGGCCGTCTGTAGAAGATCGTGCCGAAGGAGACGAACACCAGCGGCCGGCCGGGTTCGATCTCCTCCAGGCCGGGAAAGGCGACCTCGTCGCCGCGGATACCTGCCGCGCCCGGCAACCCAACCAGCTGCACGCCGTCGTCGGTGACCGCTTCATCCCCGACGAGCGAGGGAATCGTCGGCATCACATTGAGAATCGGCGAACGCGCCGAATGCGTCCGGGTCGACCACAACACCTCGCGCCTGGTCAGATAGTCGCCGACCTGCTCGTCGTACAGCCAGCGACCTTGCCGACGCTCCTTCGGGCATACTCCGCCCAGGTTTGCCCAGATCATCCCGTACGGCACACCGGACGCCTGGGCCCCCGCCATCGCTGCCGCCAATACCGGCAACGAATCGAGCAGCGCGAAGTCCGGCGCCGTCGCCCGCAGCGCATCAGCCACCTGGTCCACCACCGGTGACGATTCGAGCATCGGACCGATCTTTGCCGGATCGTCGCTCCACGGCGCCATCTGGACCTGCCCGACCATGTGGACCTCCGCCGCGCCCAGGGCCTTGCGACGCTGCTCGCCGAGCACGCCACCGTCCGCCGACACCAACAGCAGCACAACCTCGTTGCCGGCGGCTTGGAGCGCATTGACCACCGGAATGTACGGGTTGAGGTGGCCATGCTGAGTCGTGGTGAGGAAGGCGATGCGCACTAGATCTCCGATCCATGGGAAAACGAACAAGCCGACTCAGATCTGGGCCTGAATCAGCCGCACCGGCCACGAATGCGCCACCCGGCTTTAAGAGACGAGTCCAGAACCGCGACGCACGAGCGGCATAACTGCGCCGAAGGCATGCGCGACCGGCAGGCTAGAAAGCCATCGACGCCCAAATACTGGTATGAGGATCTACGCAGTCCCCAACGCCATTGTGGGGATCCGGACCTGTCTACGTTGACTGTCGAAACAACCTTGCAACAAAGGGCTTACCGGCCGCACCGAGGCGACTCCGGAAAGTGTGCCGGATGGCATGATCAGAGTCAATGCTTGACGTGCCGGCACACCGCAACGCCGCGGACTTTGACGATCCTCCGCCTCGACCCTCAGCACGCAGGCCCGATTGCTCGACAGCGAAGTCGTCGAGATCCGAACTCATAACCCTTCCGGCCGAGTCGCCGGATTTCATGCGATGGTGTCGATGAAGCTTGAAATGTCGTCTTGGCCGAGCCATGAGGCGTGCTCACTGGCTAACCGGTGCCGGCTCGCGGACGAGGTCCGTGCCAGAGATTCCCCGCTCTTCGATAGCGGCCTCTCCCTGCCTTTTCCCGATACGGCGACCCGATCGGCCCGCGGCGCACACGCTGCGGGCCGACTTCGTGCTCCGGCAGACAAGGAAGGCCGACTATGAACGCCACTGTCACGTGTGCGGCGCGCACCGCCCACGATGCCGAGCCCCGGACCGGCGGCGGGGATCGGCGCGCCTTCCCCTGGACGACGGCGTTCAAGACGGCAACCGGACTTGCCCATGCGGATCGTTCAACCACGGCTGGCCACGGCTGATCGCAGTCCGGACATGCCCGGGTCGCACGTAGCCCGGTGGCCATGCCACGCACCGCGTCCACCGTTAGCCGCCTCGGTCCAACGGCTCCCGAGCACCCACCGAGCCACCACCGACCACCGGCGTACGCGAAAAAGGCCCCGACCGGCAGAGTTCTACCAGGTCAGGGCCTTGTTCGTTGGTGCGCCGCCAGGGACTCGAACCCCGAACCCGCGGATTAAGAGTCCGCTGCTCTGCCAGTTGAGCTAGCGGCGCTCGCTGACAACGGGGTGAACAGTAGCACGCGCCCTGAACCGGGTTCCAATCCGATACCCGGGTCCTCCCTTCGGTCGAGCTTTCCAGACATTTGACGAAAATCCCTTGCAAAGGGTGGGACCGAGGTGATGCCGGGCGACAGCGATACGGCACGATGTCCGCCAGGTGCGCAACGACAGGGGTGGGGATGGGCAGGTTCGCGCGGGCCGGGGCGTTGTTGAGCGCCTTGGGGCTGGTGGCGTCGCTGGCATTGTCGGGCTGCGGTGAGGAGCGCACGGCGGCTGAGTTCGTACCCGGTGAGAAACCCGGAGCGACAGGTGCGGGCACGCCGGAGACACCGCAGGTGCCGAGCGGCCCGCCGCTGGCGGTGAGCCCGGCCGACGGGGCGAAGGACCGGCCGGTCAGCGTGGAGATCGGCGCGAAGCTGCCGGAGGGCGGCCAGGTGTCGCAGGTCACGCTCAAGACCGAGGATGGCAAGTCGGTCAAGGGCAAGCTGCGTACGGACGGATCTTCGTGGGTTCCGTCGGCCCCGCTGAAGTGGTCGACCCGCTACACCGCCATCGTCTCCTCGAAGGGGCCGGACGGCACGGTCAGCGAGGGGACCAGCACGTTCACCACGATGGCCAAGCCGGGTTCGATGATCACCTCGGGGTTGTACCTGTTCGATGACCGGACGTACGGGGTGGCGATGCCCGTGGTGGCGGAGTTCCATCCGGGCATCCCGAAGAAGGACCGAGCCAAGGTGCAGAAGCGGATGTTCGTACAGACCGACCCGCCGCAGCCGGGCGCCTGGCATTGGGTGAGCAACGGCACGCAGGCGTACTACCGCGCCCCGGAGTACTGGAAGGCCGGCACCAAGCTGACCGTACGCATCGCGCTGGCCGGCATTCCGTTGAGCAACGGCCGCTTCGGCAACGTCGACCGCAACGCCACCGCGAAGATCGGCTCGGCCTTCGAGATGAAGGTGACCAACTCCGACAAGCAGATGCGGGTGTACGAGGACGGTCAGCTGATCAAGACGTTGCCGGTCAGCCTGGGCAAGAAGAAGACTCCCTCGTCCAGCGGCACCCTCGTGGTGATGGAGAAGAAGGAAGCCACTGTCTTCGACACGATGGACGACCCGGATCCGGAGAACCGGTACGTGACCGACATCCAGTTCGCTCAGCGACTCACCTGGGGCGGCGAGTACATTCACGCGGCGCCCTGGTCGGAGCACGTCCAGGGGCGGCAGAATGTCTCCCACGGCTGCGTGAACGTCTCGATGGCGAACGCCCGCTGGCTCTTCAAGCGTACGAAGATCGGAGATCCGATCACCATCACCGGCACCGAGCGCAAGCTGGCGGCGGGCAATGGTTGGACCGCGTGGAACCTGAGCTGGTCGGAGTTCGTCAAGGGCAGTGCGCTGCCAGTTCCGGATGGTGGCGCCGGTCCGGCGGTATGACCGGACGAAATATGTCACTATCCGGACATCCTGCTCCACGTGTTTCGGTTCACCTGCCGCAACGGGTACGTGAACTGGTGCGTCAGTGATGTGGACGGGGCAGCGGACCACGACTGTGAGGACACCATGCGAGTTCGGGACCAGCGCAACCGGCGGCGGGAGGTGCTCGCGGCGGGCCTGCTCGCCGTGACGTTGGCGCTGACCTCCGCCTGCACCGGCGGAAAGGGCGACAAGGGGCCGGGTTGGCAGGACGGAGTCGATCAGCCGGCCGCGAAGGCGTCGGTGAACATCAGCGAGCCGGCGGCGGGTGCCAAGGACGTGCCGGCGTCGGCGGCGATCGCCTTCGCCGCAGAGCAGGCCGAGGACGTCGAGGTCAAGCTGACCGATGCCGAGGGTGAGGTGGTCGAGGGCAGTCTCGCCGACGATGGCCGCAGTTGGCTGCCGTCGAAGGCGCTGACCTACGGCGCCGCGTACACCGCCACCGTCACCGCGACCGGCGACGACGGCCTTCCGGCGACCGCGACCAGCGACTTCACCGTGATGAAGAAGCCGGAGAAGCAGGTACGCATCATCAGCTTCCTCGGTGACGACCAGACGGTCGGGGTGGCCATGCCGCTGATCGTGAAGTTCGGCCGGGCCATTCCGGAGCAGTACCGCGCCGACCTGCAACGCCGGATGACGGTCACCTCAGAGCCGGTCCAGGAGGGCGTCTGGCACTGGGTCAGCCCCACCGAGGTCCGGTACCGGCCGAAGGAGTTCTGGCAGGCCGGCAGCAAGGTCTCCTATCGGGTTCAGGCCGGCGGGCTGCCGCTCGGCGACGGCTGGTACGGCCGGGCCGACCTGAGCGTCGACATCGCCATCGGACCGAAGCTGCTCATGACGGTGGACAACCGGACCAAGCGGATGACGGTGACCCGGGACGGCGAGACGATCAAGACGATTCCGGTGAGCCTGGGCAAGAAGAGCACCCCGTCGTCCAGCGGCACGATGGTGGTGATGGAGAAACTGCGCAAGACCGTCTTCGACACGTACGACGAGCTGGGCCCCGAGGACGGCTACCGGACGAAGATCGACTACGCGCAGCGGCTCACCTGGGGTGGTGAGTTCATTCACGCCGCACCGTGGTCGGAGGGGCAGCAGGGCACGACAAACGTCTCGCACGGTTGTGTGAACGTCTCGATGGCCAACGGTGCCTGGTTGTTCAACAACACGAAGGTCGGTGACCCGATCGTCGTCAAGGGCACCGAGCGCAAGCTGACGAACGGCAACGGCTGGACCGACTGGAACGTCAGCTGGGCGGAGTACGTCAAGGGCAGCGCCCTGCCGTACGAGCCGGCGGAGCCCGAGGCGGACGACCCGGGCATCTCAGTCAGCGAAACCCCGACCGCCTGAACCCGTCACGACGGCGATCTCCCCTGGTGGGAGGCCGCCGTCGGATAACCGGTCGGGTCCGCATACGCGTCAGGCCCCCTCCGTGGAGGGGGCCTGACCGGTGGGGTGACTGATGGGAATTGAACCCACGACAACCGGGACCACAACCCGGTGCTCTGCCAACTGAGCTACAGCCACCATGCCTCCGCGCCCGGTCGAACGCCCGGTGCGGGTGCGCTGAAATCATACCCCCACCACCGCCGACCTCGTCCAGCGGGTTGCGTCGGGGCGCCACGCGTCGACGTGGAGCACGCCACAGCCGCCCGGAGCGGTCAGAGTTCTCCGGCAATCGCCTTGGCGGTCTCCACGTCGGGTCCGGGCAGGGGAACGAAGATCGTGCGCCGGTAGTACTCCAGCTCCCGGATGCTCTCCCGGATGTCGGCCAGGGCCCGGTGCGCCAGGCCCTTCTGCGGCTGGCCGAAGTACACGCGGGGGTACCAGCGGCGGCACAGTTCCTTGATCGAGGAGACGTCGATCATGCGGTAGTGCAGGTGGGCGTCGAGGCGGGGCATGTCTCGGGCGATGAAGCCACGGTCGGTGGCGATCGAGTTGCCGCAGAGCGGGGCGGTACGCGGATCCTTGACGTGGCGGGAGACGTATTCGAGTACCCGTTCCTCCGCCTCGGCCAGGGTGACTGTGGAGCGGCGTACCTCGTCGGTCAGCCCCGACTTGCCGTGCATCGTCCGGACGACCTCGGGCATCGCGTCCAGTGCGGCGTCGTCGGTGTGGATCACCACGTCGACACCGTCGCCGAGCACGTTGAGATCGGGATCGGTGACCAGCGCGGCGACTTCGATCAGCTTGTCGCCACGGAGGTCCAGCCCGGTCATCTCACAGTCGATCCAGACGAGAAGATCAGCCATCGGCACAGCCTACGCTCAGCCCAAGTATCGTGGCTGCGCGCCGCCACGGTCACCGACCGCTAGGGTCTTCCCCGTGCCCGCCGAACCCGCCACACCACCCAGCGTCGACCTGGACGACCCGGGTAGCCGTATGGCTCGCCGGTTCGTCGGGGCAATGGCGCTGGCGGCGGTGCTCCCGGCCCTCTACCTGCCCGGGACCATCCACAATTTCTTCGACCTGAAGATCTACATGGCGGCCATGGACTGGTGGACGGCTGGCAACCCGCTCTACGACTACGTGCAGCCGGACCGGGTGCAGGGCGAGTTGTACTTCACCTACCCGCCGTTCGCCGCGCTGCTGCTGCTGCCGTTCTCCTGGTTGAAGCTGGGTGCCACCGTGGCGATCTTCACCGGGCTGACGCTGCTCGGCGTGGTGGTCACCACGAAGTGGCTGCTGGACCCGGTGATCCGTCGACACCGCCTGCCCCATTTGTTCACCCTCGTGGTGGGTGTGCTGCTCGTGCTCGCCGTGGAGAGCACCCGGGAGACGATCACCTTCGGGCAGATCAACATGCTGCTGGTGGTCTTGATCCTGGCCGACCTGCTGTTCGCCGTACCCCGTGACAGCCGTTGGGCCGGGGTGGGGATCGGGTTGGCGGCGGCGCTCAAGCTGTTCCCGGCCATCTTCGTGATCTACCTGCTGGCTACCCGGCGGTGGCGGGCGGCGGTGGTGGCGGGAGGGACCGCGGCCGGGGCGACGTTGTTCGCCGCGGCGGTCGCGCCGGGTGACTCGTGGCGGTTCTGGACGCACGAGCTGTGGGCCACCGATCGGGTCGGCCGCACCGACTACACCGGCAATCAGTCGCTGTTCGGGTTGCTGAGCCGGCTCACCGCCCCGGAGGAGCCCAGCCGGCTGGTCTGGCTGCTGGGCGTCGCGGTGGTCATCGGGTACGGGCTGTGGCGGGCGGTGCGGGCATCGCAGGCCGGTGACGCGCTGACCGGGCTCACCCTGACCGGCCTGGCGGCGGCGCTGATCAGTCCGATCACCTGGACGCACCACATCTACTGGTTCATCCCGGCGGTGGTGATCCTGGTCGACGCGGCGTTGGGCACCGACCCACGCACCGCCACGGGGGCCCGCCGACGCCGCCGGCTGGTGATCCTCGCCGTCGCCGTCATCGCGATCATCGTGTACGGGGTGGTGTCCTTCTACGACTGGGGTATCAAGCCGTCGCCCACCGACAGCCCGTGGGAGTTCCTGCTCCGCAACGCGTACGTGTGGCTCTGCCTGGCCCTGCTGGTCGTCCTGCCGGTGCCGGCCCGTGCTCGGCCGTCAAGGCGGCTGCCCAACAAATTCGGACACTCTTCCCGGGGCACCCATTCATCGGTAATCTGACCAGGGCACCCAAATCCCCATAGGCACCGATATCCCCCGGTGAAGGGCGGCCCTCCGCGTCGGCAGCACGGAGGGCCGCCCGCCCGTCCCTATCGATCATGCAGTTATGGCTGTCGATGTGCGGCTTTTATGCCGCTCTGTAACGACCACAACTGCATGATCGCGTGCATTCAGGGGGTGGGTGGGGTGGGTGGGGTGGGTGGGCGGAGGGGGCGGGGTGGGGTGGAAGGGTTGGGGATGTTGGGGATGTTGGGGATGTCGGCGAGGGTGGTCGGGCGCGGGACGGGGCCGATCGCGGGTCGACCGGTCGCGGCGGCCATCGAGACGAGTTGACGCTCGGGCAGTCGACGAGGGCCCGGTGGCGTCGGAGCCCCCAGGCCGGTGAGCGAGCTGACCCCGAGTCGCCCGGCGAGCACCGGCACCTGGTCCGGTTCGACCACGAAGACCACCTCGCGGGGGCGGACCGGCCGCAGCAGCACCAGTGCGGCGAGGATCACCAGCAGCGTTCCCCCGGTCAGTGAGCCCCAGGTGGCCGGGGCGATCCAGCCGGCCCGAAGTTCCGCCCGTAGATCGAGGGTCATTCCGGCCGCGCCGTCGGGTCGCATCAGCACCAGGCTCAGCCGCTGCCCGGTCAGGTCTTCGGGGCTCCACTCAAGCACGCCGTAGCCTGCGCGTACCCAGAAGGTCTGCGCGACGGGTGCGGCCGGGACGGTCGGCGGTGTCCCGGCCGCAGGGACCTGCTCCAGCCGGACCGGCAGCGGACCTCGGGCCAGCGACATCCGCAGGACCTCGGCGCGCGGCGCACCGGCCAGCCAGCGCTGCGTCTCCTCAGACGGGGCCAGCCCGACGAAGGCCGGCCCGTCTGGAGTCCGGGCGTCCAGCCGCAACCGGGCCTGCCCGCCCCGGGCGAACGGCACCTCCTGGCGTACCAGAGCGTCGAGGTCGCTCACCACCACCGCGTGACCGGGGGTCTGCACGGTCTCGAACCGGGCGGTGAACGCCCCGTCGGGGCCGGCGTGACCGGTCAACAGACCGAGCGCGGCCGCGCCCAGCAGCGCGGTGGTACCGACGGTCAGCAGCAGCATTCCGGTCAGCGTCCACACGAAACGCATGCGCTCAGTTCCCCTCTGTAGCCAGATACCCGGCCGACCTTACCTACGCCGACCGGCCAATCAGCGGATATCCACGGCACCGGCACAGAAAGCGGGCAGGCCCGCCGGGATCACCCGGCGGGCCTGTGCGGTGATGACGCTCAGGAGGTCGAGGTCGCCGCCTCGTCGCTCGCGGCCGCACCGCCCTCGCGTCGGGTGCGGGCGAAGGCCAGCCCACCGAGCACCAGCCCACCGAGTCCGGCGAGCAGCCCGGCGACGCCGAGGCCGACGGCCAGGCCATTGCCGTCCTCGCCGTCGTTGTCGTTGGACGGTGCCGCAGCGGGCGAGTCGGCCGGTTCCCCGGTCGGCGCGTCGGCCGACGCGGCGGCGAGGGTGAGCACCGGTGCCGGGGCGGCCGGCTCCTCACCGCCGGGCTGTGGATCGTCGATCCAGCGCACCACCGCGCCGTCGGAGTAGGTCTGCAGCGCCTTGAAGACCATCTGGTCGACCTCGGGCAGCGGGCCCATGGAGACCGGGAACTCCTGGAAGGTGCCGGGAGCGACGGCGGCGCCTTCCCCGGCCGTCCAGGTGATCTTCGACACCACCTCGGTGATCTCACTGCCGTGCACCTGCACCGGCGGGTCGACCTGCCGCTTCTCCACGGCCACCGTCCAGCCGGGCACCGGCATGGTCGACACCGAGCCGACCGGTGCGTTCTCCGGCAGGAAGATCTCCAACTTGGTCGTCGACGCGGTGTCGCTCTCGTTCGGCACCCGGAACGCGAAGCGCCCGTAGCCGCCCTGGTCTGCCTCCCTCGGGTTGACCGTGACGTGCGCCGACGCCGGAGCCACGAAGCCGAACACGGCCGTGGCGACAGCGCCGAGCGTCAGGGCGGCAGCGGTGGCTGCGAAACGCCGGTGACGGAACATCGGTGGGACCTCTCTATCGGATGGGCACGGTGGCGGTCACCGTGGCCTGGTCGATTTCAGTGGTACGCGCGGTGACCCGCATTTCCCACTCCCCCGCCGCCGGCAGACTGATCTCGCCGGTGGCGTGGTTGTCGGTGAGTGGCAGCAACGGCACCTGGATCGGTTCGATCCCGGCCGCCGGCAGGGCGACGGTGACCTGCCACTCGACGACCGGCTGGGGCTGGTTTTCCAGCGTGTACGCGTACAGGTGCACCGAGTTGTTGCCCCGACGTGCCGGGGACACCTCGATCTGCATGGAGTAGAGGGAGCTGGTCGCCGTGGTGCTGAAGTAACCGCTGTCGGCGCCGGCCACATCGGTGGCCACACTGCGGGCGGGGGTCGTCTGGACCAGGGTCGCCGACACACCCAGCACGATCGCGGTGATGGCCAGTTCCACCCAGATCGCCCGGCGGACCGGGGCCGGCCGGCTGGCCGCGACGCGGCTGCGTACCAGGTGGCGGGAGTACGCGGCCACCGCGATGACCAGCACGAAGAGACCGATCTTGGCCAGCACCAGCCGCCCGTAGGCGGTGTTGACCAGCGCCGAGGGGGTGGCCACCTCGATCAACGCCTGGACCGTGCCGGCGAGCAGCAACGCCGAGACGGCCAGCGCGGCCCACCGTGACCAGATCGGCAGGATCGCCCCCAGTTCCCGCTCATCGGCCCGGGGCAGCAGGAACACGGCGAGCATCGTCAACCCACCCAGCCAGACGGCCATGCCGCCCAGGTGCACCGTGTCGACGAGCACCGACACCGCCGGGGCGGGTGAGGCGGCCGGATGCCCGGACAGTGGCCAGGTGACCAGCGCGCCGGCACCGAGGACACCGAGGATCACCAGGTCCGTCCGGCCGACCGGCCCGGCCAGCAGCGGCCGGAGCAGCAACGCCGCTGCGGCCAGCAGCCCGAGGCGCACCAGGTGAGCGGCGCCGAAGGCGCTGCCGAGTACCAGGCCCAGCCCTTCGCCGGTGATGTCGAAGAGTCCGCCACCGTTGGTGTACGGCACCTGGAGCAGGAGCGCCGCCACCGTGGCCAGCGTCACCAGCGCGAGGCCGGTCCAGGCCAGCCGGGCCGGTCCGCCTCGGGGCAGCCGGCGCGGCCAGAGCAGCGCGAGCACCAGCGCCGGTCCGATGACCAGCAGCAGTCCCGCGTAGCCGACGAACTTGACGACCTTGACGGCGTTACCGACCACCGGGTTGGCCCGGCCGTCGTCACCACTGTCCACCGGTGGCTCGGAGGGCGCGCCCACCGAGTAGGTGAACGCACCGGAGACCGGGTGGCTGTCAGCGGAGATCACCCGATAGGTGACCAGGTAGGTGCCGTTTCCGCGACCGGTGTCGACCGGGATGTTGACGACGCTGCCGGCGAAGGTGGGCTCGCCCCGATCTGCGCGTGACCCGTCGGGCGCGATCACCCGGATCCGGTCCGGCACCTTGCGTACCGTCTCGCTGAAGGTGAGTACCACCTCGGCCGGCGGGGCGGGCACCACGGTCGAAGCGGCCGGGCTGCTGCTGGACAGCACGGCGTGGGCGCTGGCCGGGCTGGCGGGGACGAGCAGCAGGGCCGCGACGATGACCAGGAGGCCGGCGGTCGCGGCCAGCCGGGCGAACCGGCGGCGATGGACGGCAGTCATGACGCCCATGTTCGCCGACGACACCCGTTCCCGGCGAGTCCACCCCATCGATTGACACCGATTACCCAGGATCGAGCGCGGGCGCGCGGACACCGGGCGGGAGGTCATAGGCAGATAGTCGGTCGTTACGCCGGATAAGTTCCCGGAGTGGCGCACCCCATGGAAGGGCCGAAGGACTCTGCTGCTCACCGCGCCGCAGCGTAACCTGGGTTGTCGTGATCCCCGTGCCGCGCGACACTCCCGCCATCGCCGACACCGTCGGCGCGGACCGTGCCGACGTCCGACACCAGCGGCCTGCCCGGATGTCGCAGCAGGGAGAGCCGGGAGCGACAAGCGGGTCCGAGCCGACCGTCGACCCGGCCACCCGGTGGGCGCTGGCCGCCCGGGACGGTGACCCGGCCGCCCAGGCCGCCTTCGTGCGCGCCACGCAGGCCGAGGTGTGGCGGTTCGCCGCCGCGCTGATCGATCCGGACAGCGCCGACGACCTCACCCAGGAGACCTACCTGCGGGCGTTCCGCGCGCTGCCCACCTTCGCCGGCCGCTCCAGCGCGCGCACCTGGCTGCTCGGCATCGCCCGGCGGGCCTGCGCCGATCACCTGCGCACCGTGGTACGTCGTCGGAGACTCGATCAACGTCTCAGCGCGCACGCGCACACCGACGTGCCGCACCCCGACCCGGCCGGTCAGCTCGGCACGACCGACCTGGTCCGCCGGTTGACCGCCGAGCGGCGCGGGGCATTCGTGCTGACCCAGTTGCTCGGCCTGTCGTACGCCGAGGCCGCAGCGGTGGAGGGAGTGCCGGTCGGCACCATCCGCTCCCGCGTCGCACGGGCCCGGGCCGAACTGGTCGACGCGGTCGGCGAGGCGTTGGCCGGATGAACACCAAGCTGCGCGCCTGGCGTCCCTGGCTCGGTCTCGCCGTCCGGCTCGGCCTGGCCGCCGTCTGGCTGTGGGCCGGCTGGTCGAAGGTCGGCGATCTGGCCGCCTCCGGCCGCGCGGTGAACGCCTACCAGATCCTGCCGTACGACGTGGCGATGGTGGTCGGCGCGGCGCTGCCCTTCGTCGAGCTGGCGTTGGGCCTGCTGCTGGTGCTCGGACTGGCGACCCGGCTGGTCGCCGGGGTCTCCGCGGCGCTGCTGCTGGTCTTCATCGCGGGCATCGTCTCCGCCTGGTCGCGGGGGCTGGCCATCGACTGCGGCTGTTTCGGGGTGGGCGGCGAACTGCCCGCCGGGGAGAGCCCCAGCTATCTCCCGGAGATCCTCCGGGACATCGGCTTCCTGGCGTTGGCCGGGTTCCTGCTGATCTGGCCCCGCACCGCCGTCTCCGCAGACGGCGCGCTGACGGGCGAACCGGTGGAGGACGAAAATGAGTAGTCGCAAGGGGCGCAAGGACGCGGCCCGAGTGGTCCGGGAACAGCTGGCCCGGGAGCGGCGCCGCAAGCGGACCCTGTGGATCTCGCTGGGCGCGGTGGTGGTGCTGGTCATCGCCGGTCTGATCGGCTGGGCCGCCTGGTCGAGCCAGACGCCCGACGACTACACCGCCCCGCCGGGTGCCAACGAGGCGGGCACCGGCATCGTGGTCGGCTCCGGGCCGGTGACCATCGACGTCTACGAGGACTACCTCTGCCCGGCCTGCAAGCAGTTCGAGCAGACCAGCGGTGCCACCCTCGAACAGCTCGTCAGCGACGGCAAGGTGCGCGTGGTGTACCACCCGGTGGCCTATCTCAACCGCTACTCCAGCACCCAGTACTCGACCCGGTCCTCGGCCGCCGCCGGCTGCGCCGCGGAGGGCGGCAGGTTCACCGAGTTCAGCAAGGCGCTGTTCGAGCGGCAGCCGGCGGAGGGCGGCGCCGGCCTCAGCAACGACGAGCTGATCGAGATCGGTGCCGGGCTCGGGCTGGACCGCGACGCCTTCGGCAGTTGTGTCCGCGACGGGAAGTACCGGTCATGGACCGCGCACGTCAGCGACGAGGCGAACCGTGCCAAGATCACCGGTACGCCGAGCATCCTGGTCGACGGAAAGCCGGTGCGGGACTGGTCGCCGGAGAACATCACCGCTGCGGTGGAGGCGGCCGGCAAGTGACCCTGCTCGCCCGGGCCGGGCTGCTGCTCGCCGGCACGATCACCGCGTTCCTCGCGACCGCCACCCCCGCCCTCGCACACGGCGCGGACGCGCCGAACGGCACGGACTACCGGGTGGCCGTCACCGGGGTCACCGCCGACCGCGCGGACCTGCGGGTACGGGTGATCGAGGCGGGTGCCCGGCTGGAACTGACCAACACCGGCGACACACCGGTCGAGGTGATCGGCTACTCGGGTGAGCCGTACCTGCGGGTCGGACCGGACGGGGTGTACGAGAACTCCCGGTCGCCCGCGACGTACCTCAACCGCACGATCGCCGGGGACACCACCCTGCCGGCCGAGGTCGACCCCGCCGCCGAGCCGCAGTGGCGTCGCGTCGACGGCGGGACGACGGTCCGTTGGCACGACCAGCGGGCACTGTGGCGCGAGGCGCAGCCGCCCGCCCAGGTCCGCGCCGCGCCTGACCGGGAGCACCGGGTACGGGACTGGGTGGTCCCACTGCGCGACGCCGGCGGCCCGTCGGAGATCCGCGGCACCCTGGACTGGGTGCCGCCGCCGGACGCGTACACCTGGTGGGTGGTGGCCATCGTCGGTGCGCTGGCGGTCGGTGCGCTCGGTGTGCTGCCGGCCGCCTCCGCCCCCGGTCGGCGGGCGTTGGTCGCCCTCGGCGGGGTGCTGACCGTCGGTGGGGTGGCGGCGGTGGCGCTCGCTGTCGGGCGGGCGGTGGACGCCGGGGCCGAGGGAGGCGGAGTCCTGCTGGGTCTGCTGACCGGGCCCGTGTGGGCCCTGCTGACCGGGCTCGGCGCGATCGTCGCCGGTGGTTGGATCCTGACCGCCGAACGTTCCCACGCCGACTTCACGGTGGCGCTCGCCGGCACCTGCCTGGCTCTGTTCGCCGGGGTGAGCAACGTCGCCGGGTTCGCCCGTGCCGTGCTTCCGACACCGTGGCCGCCGACCGTCACCCGGATACTGGTCGTCCTCGTCGTGGTGGCCGGCGTCGGGGCGCTGGCCGCCGCGTTGCTACGCCTGCACGCCGCTGCTCGACGCGCGCCGGCTGCCACTGCCTGACCGGCGTGCGCCGGTTGTCACTCCCCGGTCGGCGCGCTGGCTGCTATTGCCCGGTCGGGGTGCGCCCGGAGGTGGGGCGGAACGGGTAGGGCAGTTCGAGGCGGTGCCGGGCGAGCAGTTCCTCGTCGTCCAGCAGCATCGGGGTCGGCCCGTCGGCGACGATTCGCCCACCGTCGAGGATGACCGACCGGTCGCAGAGTTCGAACGCGTACGGCAGGTCGTGGGTGACCATCAGCAGGGTCACCGGCAGGGTGCGCAGGATGCCGGCCAGTTCGCGCCGCGCCGCCGGGTCGAGGTTGGACGACGGCTCGTCGAGCACCAGGATCTCCGGGCGCATCGCGAGCACGGTGGCCACCGCCACCCGGCGACGCTGACCGAAGGAGAGGTGGTGCGGGGTCCGGTCACGGTGCTCGGACATGCCCACCGCGGCCAGCGCCTCGTCCACCCGGGCGGTCAGTTCCGGCCCACGCAGCCCGAGGTTGGCCGGCCCGAAGGCCACGTCCTCGGCGACGGTGGGCAGAAAGAGCTGGTCGTCCGGGTCCTGGAAGACGATGCCCACCCGGCGGCGGATCTCCGCCAGCGTCGCCCGGTCCGGGCCGACGGCCAGGCCGCCGACCGCGATGTGGCCCTCGGTGGGCGTCAGGAGGCCGTTGAGGTGCAGCACCAGCGTGGTCTTGCCGGCACCGTTGGGGCCGAGCAGTGCGACCCGCTCGCCCCTGGTCACCGTCAGATCGACGCCGTGCAGTGCGACGTGGCCGTCCGGATACGCGTACCGGACGCCACGGACGTCCAGGCTGGGCGGGGTGGGCTGCACGCCTCGATCATGTCAGGACGGCGGCCGTGGCGGCGACGGTGGCGGCCATGACCGGAACGGTGGCCGCGATCAGCCACTGCCCCGTCGTCGCTGCCGCGCTGCCCTGCCACACCGTCGGCAGTCGACCGGTGTAGCCGCGCGACAGCATCGCCAGATAGACCCGCTCGCCGCGCTCGAAGGCGCGCAGGAACAGCGCTCCGATGCCGGCCGCGAAGCCACGCAACTGCCATACGAAACGGGGGTCGTCGCCACGGGAGATCCGGGCGAGACGCATCCGCCGGGCCTCCCCGACCAGCACGTCGAGGTAGCGCAACATGAAGGTGGCGATCTGGATGAGGATCTGCGGGCAACGCAGCCGGTCCAGCCCGACGATCAGGTCACGGGTGCTGGTGGTCGCCGCCAGCAGCAGCGAGGCCCACACACCCAGGGTGCCCTTGGCGACGATGTTCCACGCGCCGTAGAGACCATCGACCGACAGCTGCACGCCGGCCACGTCCACCCGCTCACCGGCGCCGATGAACGGCAGGGCCACGGCGAACAGCACGAACGGCAACTCGATGGTCGATCGCAGCAGCAGCCAGCCCGCCGTCACCCGGGCCAGCGCCGCGACAGCCGCGACCAGCAGGGCGTACGCGCCGAAGGCCCAGAGCGCCTCGCGGGGGGTGGCGACCACGGCGATGGTGAACGCCACCATCGCCGCGATCTTGACCTCCGGCGGCAGCCGGTGCACCGGCGAGTCGGTCTCGCGGTACAGCACGTGGGCGTGACCGGCCCCCACCTCGGTCTACCCCCTGCTCGTGGTGGCCGGGTCGGCGCGGTCGGCCCCGGCCGCGTTCTCCGCCGCCGGGTCCCGGCGGCGGACCAGCCAGAACGCGCCACCGGCCACGGCGAAGGTCAGCAGTACGCCCAGCACACCGGAGAGCCCGGTGCTGAGGAATTCGTTGTCCAGGCCCGCGATCCCGTAATCGGCCAGCGGCCCACCGATCTCGTGCTCCCGCTCCTGCTGCGCCGGGCAACTGCCGCCGGTGATCTCGTCGTCGGCGTCGAAGGTGCAGCCTTCCCGCAGCGACGAGTCCAGCCCGTCGGGATGCGACGAGGCGAAGTTGCTGACCACACCGGCCAGGAGCAGGGCGACGAGGAGCCCACCGACGATGAAGCCCCACTTCTTCACCGGACACCTCCGACGGTCGGGACGGTCGCCGGCGCGGCCGGTTTCAGGGCGCGCAGCGCGTACACCAGGTCGGGGCGGACCTTCGCCACAGTGACCACTGTGGTGGCCGTGATCAGCCCTTCGCCGATGCCGATGAACAGGTGGGACACGGCCATGGTGCCGGCCAGGCCGGCCAGGTTCTCGCCGAGATCGGTGGTGCCACCGAGCTGGTACTGCAACACGAAGCCCATCGCCGCGACGACCACGCTGACCAGCGCGGAAACGAAGGCGGTGATCGCCAACCCGGCCGGGGTGCGCGGCAGCACCCGGAGCAGCAGCGCGATCAGCAGGTACGCCACCCCGAGGCCGATGACGGCCATGTTGGTGATGTTGAGCCCGAGCATGGCCACGCCGCCGTCGCCGAAGACGAGGGCCTGCACCACGAGTACCACCGCGACGCAGAGCGCGCCGACCCAGGGCCCGACCAGCATGGCGGCGAGCGCGCCGCCGAGCAGGTGGCCACTGACCCCGGCGGTGAAGATCGGAAAGTTGAGCATCTGTACGGCGAAGATGAACGCGGCCACCAGGCCGGCCATCGGTGCCAGCCGGTCGTCCAGATCCTGCCGGCCACGCCTGACGCAGTACGCCATCGCCGCCAGGGCGATCACGGCGAAGACCGCGGCGACCGGACCGTTGATGATGCCGTTGGAGATGTGCATCGCCAGGGTTTCCACGTGACCTCCCACGTGTCGACGGGCCCGTGCCCGCCGGCAGAGTGAGCCTATTTCCCGTACCACGCTGTTGCCAAGAGCTTGCAACAGCGTCATGGCTCCGTACGCCGGGCCGTGCCGGCTGGGTCGACGCCGCGCGGCGGTAGGGTCGTGCCATGACCGCACCCGCTCGCCTATCCCCCGGTGACCCGGCACCCGGGTTCAGCCTGCCCACCGATGACGGCGGGCAGCTCGCCCTGGCCGACCTGCGCGGCCGCAAGGTCGTCCTGTACGCCTACCCCGCCGCGATGACGCCCGGCTGCACCAAGCAGGCCTGCGACTTCCGCGACTCGTTGGCCTCGTTGCAGGCCGCCGGATACGAGGTGGTGGGCATCTCGCCTGACAAGCCGGAGAAGCTGGCGAAGTTCCGCGAGCGGGACGCGATCACCTTTCCGCTGGTCGCCGACACCGACAAGGCGGTGCTGACCGCCTACGGCGCGTACGGCGAGAAGCAGATGTACGGCCGTACCGTCACCGGGGTGATCCGCTCCACCTTCGTCATCGACGAGGAGGGCCGGATCGAACGGGCGCTCTACAACGTCAAGGCCACCGGTCACGTCGCCAAGCTGCGCCGCGACCTCGGCCTGGACTGAGAGCGAGGCCGGGCTCGACACGGCCAGGGGTCGCTCTAGAATCACTCAGGCCAGCGGGAGTGGCGGAACGGCAGACGCGATAGGTTTAGGTCCTATTGTCCGAAAGGGCGTGGGGGTTCAAGTCCCCCCTCCCGCACCAGCAAACGGTTCCCATCCGGCGCGGATCGAAGCGCTGTCGGGCTCGTCACCATCACGGGCGGCGAGCACGCCCGGCAGGTCAGGATGACGGGTGTGAGTCTGCGCTTCGTCCTCGACCCGGAACTGACCGATGAGCTGCGCGAACGGATCGTCGCGCTCTGGGTCGACGTGACGAACGCCGGTGGCGCGGTCGGCTTCGTGGCACCGGTCACCGCCGACGAGGTCCGTACCATCGCCGACCCGACGCTGGCCGGCATCGCCGACGGCCCGGACCGGCTACTGCTGGGCTACGACGACGATCGGCTGGTCGCCATGGCGATCTTCACCGATCCCCGGTTCCACCTGAAGCCGCACCTACGGGTGCTCACCCGGGTCATGGTGCATCCCGACACACAGGGGCGTGGCATCGGCGAGGCGCTGATGCGCGAGGCCGAGCGGGTGGCCCACCGCCTCGGGCTGGCCGCGCTGCACGTGACCGTACGCGATGGGCTCGGGCTCGACCGGTTCTACCGGCGGCTCGGGTACCGGGAGGTGGGCCGCTGGCCCGGAGCGCTGCGCGTGGCCCCCGGTGACGACCGGGACGAGATCCTGATGTGGCTCGGCCTGAGCGGGCACCGGCCCGGCTGACCAGCCCCGACGGCCGCTCCGGTAGCGGCCGAGGTTCGGCCAGCCGCAGCGGGCTCGGTCAGCCGACGGCCAGTCGAGGCTCGGTCAGCCGCCGACCGGTCGAGGCTCGGTCAGCTACAGCGGGGCGACGGCTCGGCGAGCGGCGCGGCTGCGAACGCCTCGGCGGCGGTCGGCGCGACCGACGCGGTCGCGTCGATCGTCACCGCGGCCGACGGCGTCGGCCGGGCCGAGGCACGGGGCGACGCGCTCGCCGACGGTTTCGCACGCGCCGACGGGGTTCCGGTGGACGTGACCGAGCCGCTTGAGCTGCCCCCGTACATCCGGACGGAGCTGCGCTGCACCTGGCCGGGTGCCATCCGGATGCCGGTCGCGGTGACCCGGTGACCCCGGGTGTCGGTGACCCGGATCTGGTACGGGCCGGGTCCGGCGCCGGAGTCGATCAACCAGTAGTTGTAGCTCTCCCGAGCGGCCGCCCGCCACTGGCCCGAACTGCCCTGCCGCACCTCGACCGAGCGCAGCGGGTTGCCGTGGCCGGCGACCAACACCGCGAACCACCACTGCGACGCGCCCTCCTTGATCCGGAAGGTGAGCGGGCCGGACAGCGGCGGATCGGCGACCAGCCGGTAGCTGACCTTGACGATGCCCTGCACCGGGTCGGCGATGCGGGCGAAAGCCTCCCGGGACAGGTCGAGGTGACCGGGCGCGCACTCGGGGCACCGGTCCATGACCAGCACCCGGACGCTGCCTCTGGGCCCGGTGACGTCCAGGTATCCCCCGCAGGCCGCACCGGCGGCGTACTCGTCGGTGCCGAGCGCCACATAGAGCCGGTCGGCGGGGGCCGCCGGGTACGAGCAGTTCCCGCCGGCCCCACGCGAGTCGTAGAAGGTCGCCTTGCCCTTGTACTCGGGCCCGGCGGCCGGCGGCGCCAGCAGCCCGCCAACGGCGGGGAGCGCGGCACAGGCGGGCGCGGTGCCCGAGCGCACCGCGAAGGTGACCCCGAGGAGTACGGCGAGCGCGGCGACGCTCCCACCGGCGAGCCAGCGGCCCAGGCCAGGACGGGACGCAGGCATCCCGGGCTCGTCCGCGGCGGTGGCGTCGATCATGACGACCGATGCTGCCGGACCGACGGGCTCGCCGACAAGCGAGCTAACCGAAAACTAGGAGCGACCGACAGCGCCGCCAGCCGAAGTGCCATGGCGCGCCGCAGCCCCGCCAGCCCTATTGCCGGTCGCTCTAAGCCTGGGCAACACCCACCCGCAGTTCCCACAGCGAACCATGCCGGTGCGCCCGCCGGAAGGGCCAAACTCCGAATTGGACACTGATCACAAACGGGTTCTCGGCGGACCGCATCCCTGACACGGTGTCCGTGGATGCGCATTCCGTAATCGACAGGAATGCCATCCACGCGGGGGTAAGGGCGTGGGTGGCACATGACCGAAGGATGATCATTGTCTGCACACGCACGAACAAGGCGGTCGGCAGGCGTTCTCGCCGCGGTACTGGCAGCCTCGGCGGGCGCGTTCTTCGCACCCGGTCAGGCGGCGGCGGCCCCACCCGGGATCGTTGTCGAGGACGGCGCCACCCAGCCGGTCTTCTCGCTGGCCAGCGCGATCAACGAGACCGTGCATGTCGAGTCGGACATGGACAGCGACGGTGACGGCCAGCTCGACACCATCACCGTCCAGCTGATCCGGCCGGCCGAGACGGCCACCGGCCTACAGGTCGCATCGATCGTCAAGGCGAGTCCGTACTGGACGGTCCAGAGCCCGGGGGCCCGCCGCAGCACGGTGATCGACCCGATCGGTGACCCGGACACCCACTGGGGCGGCTGGTTGGACGAGTACTTCGTGCCGCGAGGCTACGCGGTGCTGGAGGTGGAGATCGCCGGCACCGGCACGTCCGACGGGTGCCTGTCGGTCGGTGGCGAGTCGGACGAGCGGAGCGTGGCCGCCGTCGTCGACTGGCTCAATGGCCGCACCACCGCAACGTACGCGAACGGCACCGCCGCGGTCGCGTCGTGGAGCACCGGCAACGTGGGCATGTACGGGGTCTCGTACGACGGCACGCTGGCCATCCAGTTGGCCGAGACGGGCATCGACGGGCTCAAGACGATCGTGCCGGTCGGCGCCATCTCCAGCTGGTACGACTACACCCGGGCCCAGGGCATCGGGTATCGCAGCTGGAGCGTCCGGTACATGGAGGGGTTCACCTCCCGCCGGGCCAACGCCCAGTCCCTGGTGAACTGCACGGCGCAGTACCAGGCCATCGGTGACGGGGAGACGTTGGCCGAGTGGGACTACAGCCCGTTCTTCGCGGCGCGCAACTACCGCGACGACGTGGACCAGGTCCAGGCATCGGTGTTCCTCGTACACGGGCAGCGTGACGACAACGTCAAGACCACCCAGTGGGGTCGCTACTGGGACGAGTTGGTCGCGCACGACGTGCCGCGCAAGGTGTACCTGCACGACGGGGAGCACGTCGACCCGTTCGGCAACGAGTCCAAGGATCCGGTCGGCCGGTGGATGGACCACTGGCTGTACGGCATCGCCAACGGTGTGATGGACGAGCCGCAGGCCACCATCGCGCGACCGGACGGCACCCGGGTGACCGAGACCGTGTGGCCGCCGGCCAGCACCACGGACACTTCGCTGTACCTGGGCCCGGCCGGCAACGGGGGCGCCGGCAGCCTGACCACCAGCGCGGGTACGGGCAGCCAGCAGTTCACCAGCTCCGGTGCGGTGGCGGAGTCGACGATGCTGGCGAGCCCCGGCACCGTGCAGAGCTACCGGCTGGCGTACCTCGGGCCGACCCTCACCTCGGCGAGCCGGCTCTCCGGCGCCGCCCGGATCGAGGTGGCGTTCACCTCGGCCACCACGAGCACCCCGCTCACGGCGCTGCTCGTGCACTACACCGGCGGATCGGTCACCCGTGTGGTGGCACGCGGCTCGCTCGATGCCAAGAACCGCCTGTCGCTGACCACCGGCACTCCCCTGACTCCGGGGCAGCCGGCCACCGGCACCGTCCTGCTGGAGCCCAAGGACTACGTCTTCCCCGCCGGCAGTCAGATCGGCCTCGTTCTCACCGGCAACCTGAACGCCTTCGTCCACTCGGATCCGCTGGCGGGCCAGGTGACGGTGGCGCTCGGGACCAGCCGGGCGGTCCTGCCGCTGACCGTCGCGCCGGCCCCGGTGTGCACGGACCCGGCGTGGAGCCCCACGGCCATCTACAACACCAACGACGTGGTGTCGCACAACGGCCACCGCTGGCGTGCCCAGTGGTGGACGCAGAACCAGGAGCCGGGCACCACCGGTCAGTACGGCGTCTGGGTTGACCTAGGAGCCTGCTGACCTTCTCACCCTGAGGGCCCGCGCCGAAGACCGGCGCGGGCCCGACGGCCGTGTCGGCGGGTACCGCAGCCTGCTGGTGCTGCGAAAGGCCCCTGGATTACGCGTGGCGAGGGTGGCCACGGCCCCGCCGGCCAGCCAACGACGCAGCGCGGAACACTGAGCCGGTGTCTGGCCGACGGGGCCGTCGACTCCGTCGGTCACGTGCAGACATGCTGCCGGAGACTCGACCGCCCGGACAAGCGAGCTAAGCGAAAGCTAAGACGGGATCCATCTCGGCTGGCCGGTGGTGACCAGCCGGCGCAGCGGCTCCACGGCGTCCGGGTGACTGCGCAGCGCGTCCTCGATCGGCAAGAGCTGTCCGTCGGTCGTCGCCGGGCCGTGTCCACCTGGTCAGTCGACCAGTTCCACCGGGTCGCCGAGCTTCACCCGCCCCGCCTCCAACGGCACCAGGTTGAGTCCGAACAGGAGCTTACGGTCGATGTTGCGGTGCCGGGCGAGGGTACGCAACGGCTCACGGCCGCGTACCCCGGTCTCCTGATCGGTGGTGACGACCAGACAGCGGTCCGAGAGGCTGGCCGCACGAAACCGGACGGCTCCGACGCGCAGCCCGCGCCCGACCCAGCCGTCCTCCGCCCAGGCAGGAGCACCGTCGATGACCAGGTTGGGCCGGAAGCGGATCATCGGTACCGGCGGCGCGCCGCTCGCGTCGAGCCAGTGGTCGAGCGCGGCCAACGAAGCCGTGTTGGTCAGCAGCACCGGGTACGCGTCGGCGAAGCTGACCTGGTCACCGGGGTCGTGCTCCCTCTCCCCCCGCCCGATGTGCCGGGCCGGCCGGGCCAGCCGGACGAGCCGGACCGGTCGGTCGAGCACCTCGGTGAACCAGGCGTCGGCGGCCGGGCCGGCCGGCAGCGCGTCGACCCGCAGCACCCGCCGACGGAACGTCCGCACCGGCACCGGCGGGACGTCGACCGGCTCGGGCACCACCAGCTCGGGGTGGCCGTCAGCGCGCAGCAGCAGCCCGCCGGAGCGCGGCCGGGCATGCACCCGGACCAGCGACGTGACCTCACGCTGAGTGATGCCGATCCCCTCGTCGTCGACAACCATCCAGCGTCGGTCCTCGTCCAGGCCCCACGGTCGTACGCCGGCCTCGTCATGGTCGAGACCGCGACAGCCCTTCACCGGGTAGGTGCTGATCCCGCTCAGCCGCACCGGGTCACCATGCCACGCCGATGCCGTCACCCGGGTACCAGTGGTTCGCCGGGGTCTCCCGGTAGGCGAGGAACCGCCGCCCGGTGCGCTCGGCGTGCTCGGCCAGCACATTGGTGTGGGTGACATTGTCGGTGAGCAGCATCGCTCCCGGGGCCAACTTCGGCTCGACCGCGGCGAACTCGCGCCGCTCGTAGGCACGGCTGTGGTCACTGTCGTGCAGGAACAGATCCACCGGCCGGTCCAGCGCCGTGATCGACTCGACCGAGTCGCCGATGACCAGGTCGATCACCTCCGACCAGGGCGCGGTACGGGCCAGGTAGCCGGCCTCGGGGTTGATGTCGATGGAACTGACCCGCCCCGGGTGCCCCTCGGCGGCGTTACGCAGCAGCGCGGCCGCCAGGACGCAACTGCCCAGCCCCTTGTCGACGCCGGTCTCCACGATGTGCTTCGGCCGCCGGGCCCGGACGATCGCGTACCAGCCGATGCGGCGGGCGTACCGGACCTGCTTGTCGGCCAGACCACGCCGCGCCGCGCCCGCGATGGCCGAGCTGATGTGCTCCCGCAGCGCCTCGTCCGACTCGATCTCGGTGAGGTACCCACGGACCTGCTTGACCGGCAGCTCGCAGACGACGCTGACGAACCAGGCAAGGTGGCTGCGGCTCAGCTTGGTCAGCTCGTACGTGTAGTTGTGATGCTCCCGCGAGGCGACCAGCCAGCGGGCCGAGGTGCGCAACACCTTGGCGTCGTGCCGGGCGACCGCGACCAGGCGTTTGGGAAAGGCGGCGACGGGGGCGAGGCGGGTACGGGCGATCGCCCGACGCAGCTTGACGGGATCCACCGCTGCGTTCTACCAGACCAACGGATACAGCGGAGTAACAACGCACGCTTCGATGCGCCTGGACAGGGGCACGCGCCCGAAACGTGAAGTCAGTAGCATCACCGCCATGTCAAGTGGTGAGCAGGCGGGGACGGTGTCCCCGGAAGAGGTCCTGCCGGCGGGGGACACTGACGGTTCGGAGCAGACCGACGGGCCGGCCGCGAAGCCGCGCCGACGGTGGCTGCGGATCACGCTGATCGTGCTGCTGGTGTTCTCCCTGGTCGGGGTGGGTGCCGTGGTGGCGAGCGGCTTCTACCTCAAGTCGGTCGAGTCTGACATCGAACGGGTCGACGCCTTCGACAACGTGCCGGAGGAGACCCGACCCGAGGTGGTCGCCAAGGGTGCGTTGAACATTCTCATCCTGGGCAGCGACTCCCGCGACCCGGAGAGCACCGGTGGCTCGCGCGCCGACACCATCATCCTGGCGCACGTACCGAAGGACCGCTCAAGTGCGCAACTCGTCTCGATCCCTCGGGACACCTGGGTCGCCGTGCCTCGGTCGAACGAGGGCCGCGGCGGCCGTGACGCGAAGATCAACGCTGCGTACGCCTGGGGCGGCCTGTCGCTGATGGTGCAGACCGTGGAGCAGTACACCAAGGTGCGGATCGATCACGTGATGTTGGTGGACTTCGCCGGATTCAAGGACATCATCGACGCTCTCGACGGCATCGACATCACCTCGGAAAAGCGGTTCACCTCGATCCACCCTCCGTTCCGTACCTTCGAGCAGGGAAAGCAGCGGCTTGACGGCGCTGCCGCGCTCGACTTCTCCCGGCAGCGCAAACAGTTCGCCGACGGCGACTTCACCCGGATCAAGCATCAGCAGCAAGTGATCAAGGCGATTCTGGACAAGGCAGCGTCCGGCGGCATCCTGACAAATCCCGCCCGACTCAATTCTTTCGTACGTGCCACGTCGAGTGCCGTCTCGGTGGATCGGAGCATGTCGCTTGTGGACATGGCGATGGAGTTACGGAGCTTGCGGGGTAACGACCTGACCTTCATCACCAATCCGACCAAGGGAACGGGACGAGTCGGCAGCGAGAGCGTGGTCTTCGCCGACCCGGACAAGGCGGCGCTTTTCTACGAGGCCGTGCGCCGGGACGAGGTCGACGAGATCCTCCGCACTGGAAAGTAGGAGCTGATTTGGCCTTGCGGCTCTGGCGGCCGTCACCGGCGCGGTCGTATCCTTCGATCGCTCCGGTGCCCCTTTCCTCAGGTGCCAGCGGGGTCGCTTTACGGGGGAGGACGGTAGATGTCGAGGCAACCTGTCGTGGGTTACCCGACCACGAGCGAACGGGAAGGCCTCGGGACGTCGCCGCCGGCGGGCCGTAGCAGCAGTACCGAGTCCGGTGAGGACATCCCCGCCAGGCAGCTCGGCACGACCGTCGGAGCGGGCGTCGATCCGGACATCGGCGGCGGACGCCCTGGTCTCGACGTGACGGCGGTGCTGCCGTACGCCGGTTCGCGCGCCTCCACCCGGACCCGTGCCCTTCGTGCGTGGATGTTGACGGCGCCCGTCGACGTCGCGGCGCTGCTGTCCCCACTGGTCGTCACCCAGCAGCATTGGCGCGGCACCCTCGCCATGACGGTGCTGACCGTGGGCGCCTTCGCCACCGGCGGGCTCTACCGGGCCCGTCGTCACGTCAGCATCCTCGACGAGTTGCCCAGCCTCTGCGGTCGTTTGCTGGCCACTGCGGCGGTGGTGGCCATCATCGCCGCGCTGCGCCACGATTCGCCCGCCTACCTGGTCGGATTCATCCGTGGCGTGGCCATGGCCGCCGTTCTGGTGATCGTCGGGCGACTTCTGACCCGGGAGATCGCCACCCTCGCCCGCCGGCGCCGCTGGGTGGAGCACAACGCGATCCTCATCGGCGCTGGCGCCACCGCTGTGGAGTTGGCTCGGCTGCTGCGCCGTTACCCCCGCTACGGACTGCGGTTCGTCGGGCACGTCGACAGTCCCGCGCCGATGGACACGCTGCCCGTCCCGACCATCGGCACGCTCGACCAACTCCCCCAGCTGGTACGGCTGGCCGAGTGCGACGTTCTGATCATCGCCGACCCGCAGTGTTCCGAACCCGCGTTGATGGACATCCTCCGCCACCCGGCGGTGGCTGGTTGCGACCTCTGGGCGGTGCCCCGGCTCTGGGGGTCACGCTCGCACGGCGACCACATCGGGGCCATTCCCATCGTGCGGGTGGGCGACACGACGCTGTCTGGGCCGCGCTGGGCACTCAAGCGTGCCTCGGATGTGGTGTTCGCCGGTGCGGCTCTGCTCATACTGAGCCCGGTGCTGCTGCTCTGCGCGATCTTCGCCTTCCTGGATGGTGGTCGCGGCGTCTTTTTCCGTCAGGAACGCATCGGTCGGCACGGACGACCCTTCAACATCATCAAGTTCCGTACCATGCGGCCACTCGACGAGCACGAGTCCCAGACGAACTGGTCGATCGCGCACGACCGGCGGGTGTCGCCCATCGGGCGCTTCCTGCGCCGTACGTCCCTGGACGAGCTCCCTCAACTGTGGAACATCCTCAAGGGCGATATGAGCGTCGTCGGGCCACGGCCGGAACGGCCCTACTTCGTCCAGAAGTTCTCGGCGGAGTACCCGAGCTACGCGATGCGTCATCGGGTGCCGGTGGGCCTGACCGGTCTGGCTCAGGTCAGTGGTCTGCGGGGGGACACACCGATCTCCGACCGGGCCCGGTTCGACAACTACTACATCGAGAACTGGTCCCTCTGGTTGGACGCCAAGGTACTGCTGCGGACGGTGTCCGAGGTGTTCCGTGGCGGTGGCCGCTGAGCGACCTGTCAGCACTTCGCCGCCCCGACCAACGGGCGGCAGGTCCATCCCCGACTCTCGGCGTGCCCCGACGTCCAGTCCGGACGTACCGATGATCCGCGACCCGGGGTACCAGTCGAACTGCTTGGAGTATCCCGATGCCGGACGTTTCGGTGGTCATCCCGACGACGGGCAGGCCCAGCCTCGCCGAGGCGGTCGGATCCGTCCGCGCCCAGGTCGGTGTCTCCGTACGCGTGGTGGTCGTCTGCGACCTTGCCCGCGTACCGGACAGCGTGGCGGCGCTCCGCGACCAGATCGACGAGATTGTCTGCACCGGCGGCGGGCGGCGAGGTTCCCACGCCAGGAATCTCGGCGTCCGGCATGCCGACCCCGACAGTCACGTGGCCTTTCTCGACGACGATGACGCCTGGCTGCCGGGCAAGTTGGCCGCTCAACTGCCGGTCCTGGAACGGCTGGCCAGCGAGAACTGGCTGCCGGTGGTGTCGTCACGTACGTTGCAACGCATCGTCGGCGGAGATCCGCTGCCGTCCGCCGTACCGGCCACACTGATCAGTGACGGTCAGCTTCCCGAGGACTATCTCTTCCGCCGGCGGCAGGTGGGGATCGGGCGTCAGTCTCTGCCCACATCGACGCTGCTGACCACCAGAGAGCTCGCTGAGCGCTGTCCCTGGGACGAGTCGCTGCCCCGCCATCAGGACTGGGACTGGCTGATCCGGGCTGCCCGGATTCCCCAGGTGAAGATCACACAGATCGAAGCGGCGACCGCGATCTACACCGTGGGAAGCCCCGACTCGATTTCCGCCCGCGCCGACTGGCGAACCTCCTGGGAATGGGCCCGACGCTGGGAAGGGGTCTGGGCGGCGGAGACCTTCTCCGACTTCATCGCCGCACAGACCCTCCGGTACGCGTTGCAGGCGCGCGACCTGACCGGGGTCAGGGAGATGGTGCGCGCGATCCGACGCAACGCCCCGCCGTCGGCCCGCAACTCGTTGCTCGCGGCGCTCGGGCTCGTACCGCGCGCCGCACTCGAACGCGTCGCGATGCGTCGGTCAGGCGACGCTTCGGCGGTTCCGAAGGGCGGTTCCCGCTGATGCGTCTGCACTTCGTGCTCCCTCAACTGGAACCGATGTACGGCATGGAAGTCGCTGCGGCGCTGCTGATGCGATCCCTGCTGGCCCACGGTGTCGAGGTCTCGGCGACGGTGGTGTCCGGCCCGGTTCCCGCGTCGCTGCAGGATCTGACGATCGACACCCTCGGCCTTGGCACTCGGATCAGCCGGCTGGTGGAGGCGGCCCCGCCGCTCCGACGACGGCTGAAGGAACTTGCTCCGGACGTGCGGATCGTGGCGAGCGGGCTGTGGGGCAGCGTGCCGGTCGGCGCGGCTCTGGCCGGATCGGGCCGCAGCTACGTGGCCTGGGAGCACTCGCTGCTGCCGGAACGGCTCCGCACCGACGCCCGCGTCCGCACGCTGGCCCGGCTGACCCGGATCCGGGGCCTACGGCCGCGACTCGTCGTCGCCGTCTCCGACGGCGTCGCGCGGACCGTGCGGCAACTCGCCCCCGGGCAGCCGGTGACGACGATTGCCAATCCGGTGCCGACCCGTCCGTTCGTCGCCCCACGCGACGTCACGCACCTCGATCGGGTACGGCTGCTGACCACGTCCGCGCTCCGCCCCGGCAAGAACCATTCCTGCGCGCTCGAAGCGTTGGCGTTGCTGCCCGGGACGTACCATCTGACTCTCGCCGGTGACGGCGCGGAGCGCCAGGTGCTCCACGACAAGGCGCGGAGCCTCGGGCTGTCGGACCGGGTGACGTTCCTTGGCTGGGTGTCCGGGGTGGCGGAACTCCTCGCCGAGGCTGACCTACTGGTGCATCCATCCCGTGCCGAGACATTCGGGTTCAGCCTGGTGGAGGCCGCCGAGGCCGGCCTGCCCGTGGCCGCTCTGCCGGTGCCGACGCTGGACGAGATGATCCCGACGTTCGTGCCGGGCATCCTGGCGGCGGACACCTCGCCGCCGGCGCTCGCCGACGCGATCCTGCGTCTGACCGGGAACGAACGCCCCGGCGTCGAAGACTTCGAGAAAGCCTGGCACGCCCGACGCGCGACGCTGGACCCGGCCGAGGTGAGCAGGCGGTGGGTGGTGGCGTTGTCGTGACACGCGTTCCCGACGAAACGGGCCGCCCTACGCCCGACCATGACGAACCGCAGCCGCGACGCCCGGTCGATGCCGGTCGAGGCGACGGATTCCTGCGAAAGTCCGGCACGTTCTTCACCGGAACGCTGCTGCGTACCCTCGCCCAGGGCGCTCTGTTCGTGCTGTTGGCGCGCGAGATGGCGCTTGACACCTACGGCCTGTTCGTCGGTGTCACGGCACTCGTCGCGGTGGTGTCCCCCTTCGCATCGGCCGGCGCGCCCAGCCTCATCATGCAGAACCATGCGGACTCGCCGGACGAGTGGGACCGTCACCTGGCCCGTGGCCTCTTCGTGTCCACGGTGTTCGGCTGCGCCGCCACGGTGCTGGTGACAGTCGCAGGTCTCGCCATCTGGGGTGCCGACGTCGGGCTCGTCGATCTGCTCTGTCTCTCTTTCGCTGACCTGGTCGCCTGGCGTCTCATCGAGGCGGTGGCCGCCTCGATCCAGGTCCGTGGCCGGATCCTGCTCGCCGCACTCGTACCAGCTCTGCTGCATCTCTGCCGGCTGGCCGGCGCGGTGGTGCTGGCCATGTCGCCGGGACCGATCGTGCTGCACGACTGGGCGGTGGCTTCGGCGGTCGTCTCAACCGTCGTGTGCGTGCCCGTGATCCTGGGTGGGCTGCGCGGCGCTCACCCCGGATCACTGAAGTTCGCAGGGTCGCTCGCCCAGGCGCGGACCGGAATGATGTTCGCCGTTGGTCTCTCGGCCCAGTCCGTCTACAACGACAGCGACAAGGTCATGCTGTCCCGCCTGAGCACGCCGGAGAACGCCGCCATCTACGCGGCTGCCTACCGGGTGGTCGACCTCGCGTACACGCCGGCCCGCTCGATGAGCGCCATCGCCTATCCGCGGTTCTTCCAGGCCGGGCGGAGTGGCCCGCGGGAGACCCTGCGGCTGGCACGCCGTCTGTTGCCGCGCTTCCTGGCATTCAGCGCCCCGATGAGCCTGCTGCTGATCGCCTTCGCCTGGCTGATGCCGTTGGTGTTCGGCGCCGACTTCGCGACCGCCGTACCGGCGTTGCAGTGGCTCAGCGTGCTCCTCGTGCTGAAGTCGCTGCACTACCTCGCGGCCGACGCGCTGTCGGGTGCCCGGATGCAGGGCCGACGGACGATGTTCCAGATCGGCATCGGCGTGGCCAACGCGTTGCTGAACCTGTGGCTCATCCCGGCCTACGGATGGCAGGGCGCTATCGTCTCAAGCCTGGTGTGCGACGCGCTGCTCGCGATACTGCTCTGGGGATGCCTCGCCGTCTCGGTCCGCCGCGACCCGGCCGACACATCCGCCTCGGCACGTCCCATGGAAAGGGTCTGAGGTGACCACACTCTTCGGTGTCCTGCTGAGCCTGGGCGGCCTCGCGGTGGCCGCCTGGCTGATCCGCGCTCGGCGGCCCGTCTCGGCCGCCTTCGGCGGCGGTGGAAACGCCCTCGCACTGATCGGTTTCGCGGTACTGGCGAACGCAGCGCCCGTCATCGCCGGCGATCGCTCGTCCGCACTCATCGGTGTGCTGGTGCTCGCTCTGGTCGTCTGGCTACTCGTCGCCGGACGTGGGCGCTTGACCGGTCCGCCTGACATGTGGCGCCAGGTCTGCCTGGCACTGGCCGGGGCGGTGCTCGTCTGGTGCGTCAGCGTGGACGTGTTCACCGGCGAGGGCGTGTACGGGTCGAGGTTGCCCGCGTACGGCACCGCCGCGCTGCTGCTGCTCGCGGTCTGGCTGGCCGGCGGCGCCGGCGCGGTGAGTGTCGCTGCCATGGCGTACGCCGGGTTGGCCGTGCTGTCGCTGCTGACCATCCCGACCGCCCTCTACGGGCAGGCCTGGCGGTCCTGCACCTCAGGGCAGTTGGAGAAGTGCTCGTTGGCAGGAGCGCTGTTCAAGAGCATCTACGAGTCGGAGAACTACATCGCGCTGGTCACCTCGTTCACGCTGGTCGCCGCCGTCTGCGCGCTGCGCGGCGCGCAGCGGTGGGCCGCCGCCGGGTTCTGCCTGCTGGTCATCGTCGCCACCGGCTCCCGGACCAGCTACCTGGCACTCGCCGCCGTGGGCGTGTGGGTGGTCGGGGCACTGCTGATCGAGCAGCGGCGGCAGTACTCTCGGATCCACCTCGCTCTCTGCGCGGCGCTTGTCGCCGGAGCCGCGACCACCGCCGCCTACCTGACCTGGAGCGCGTCCCGGACGACGCTGAGCAATCGGGGCAACATCTGGATCCATGCCCGGGAGTACATCGCCGGGGCGGAGATCACCGGCGTCGGTGTCTCGAAGTGGTACCAGTTGCGGGACCTTGGTGAGGCACCGCACCACTTCTTCCACTCCGGCTACGTGCTGGCCATTTTCTCCGGTGGCTTCGTGGCACTGGCGCTGTGGGGACTCGTCCTCGTCGCCCTGCTGCGGTCCCCCGTCGTCGACGGTCGGGTTCTCTCCGCCAAGGCTCCGGTGGCGCTCTTCGTGATCTACTCATTCACCGAGGTCGTCTGGAACCCGCTCTCCGTCGACGGTCTCACCTGGATCTTCGCCCTGCTGGTGCTGACCACATCAGCGCTGACGCCCACCGACATGGACCCGGTCGACCGAGTGGCGGACGTCGCCCGACCGAGCAGGCTGATCGGGCTGCGTCGACTGATCGGTCAGGGCACTCGCCGGGCCACTGCGGACACGCGAAGCTGAGCGCGAAGGATCGTCGAGCCACACTGAGCAGGGTTCGCGCAGACGCGGATCCGCTGGCATGAGGAAGGACCCGATGTCGTCAGGCCCCCTCGCGATGCCGGTTCGGGATGCCACCCCCGGGGCGTCGAGCAGTCGGCGGTCTGGTTTCCGCCCCGACATCCAGGGACTGCGAGCCTTCGCGGTCGTGGTGGTGATCCTCGATCACGTCCTGCACTGGCCCGCCGGCGGGTTCGTCGGCGTTGACGTCTTCTTCGTCATCTCCGGCTTCCTGATCACCGGTTTGCTGATGAACGAACATGGCCGGACGGGACGCATCTCCTTCGCGAACTTCTACCGACGGCGGGTTCGGCGAATCCTGCCCCTGGCGGTACTGGTCCTGGTGACCACGTACCTCGCATCGTCGTTGCTGTTCCTCGGTGAGCGGGTCCGCTCGACGGCCTGGGACACCCTGTACGCGGCGCTCTTCACGGCCAACTGGCGGTTCGCGGCGGCCGGCACCGACTACTGGCAGACCGATGGACCGGTCTCGCCGCTGCGGCATTACTGGTCGCTGGCCGTGGAAGAGCAGTTCTACCTGGTGTGGCCGATCGTGCTCGGGTTGATTCTGGGCTACCTGACCCGCCGGATTCGACACCGATACGCGACCCGGTGGGCGGTGGGCGCGGTCTTGGGCGTGATCGTCCTCGGATCGATCCTGTTCGCGCTCTGGGAGGTCGAACACCGGCCGACCGTGGCGTACTTCTCGACCGTTTCCCGCGCCTGGGAGTTGGGAATCGGTGCGCTCCTTGCAGTGGCCACACCGCTACTGGCCCGCATCCCGGCTGCGGTTCGTCCCGCGTACCAGTGGTTGGGGTTGGTCGGGCTGGTGATCTCGGTTTTCGCCATCAACGCGCAGACCCCGTTCCCGGTTCCGGGCGCCTTCCTGGCGGTAATCTCGACAGCTCTGGTGATCGCCGGCGGTGTCGGTGGACAACGGCTGATGGCGCCGCTGACGAACCGGGCCGTGCGCTACGTCGGAGACATCTCCTATTCCCTCTACCTGTGGCACTTTCCGCTACTCATCCTGATCGGCGTCGCGCTTCCCGCCGCCGGGCATGCCACAGTGGTGCTCACGCTCGGCGGCACCGCACTGCTCTCGGTGCTCTCCTACCACCTGGTCGAAGATCCGATCCGGCGGTCGTCCTGGTTGGAGCGGCAGCCGCCGGGAGGTACGCCGCACCGGAGCCGGGCGAGGCTTACCCGCCGGGGTGCAGTGCTGGTGGCGCTGGTCGCCACGGTTGCCGTGGTCATCACCACCACCATCGCCGTCCGTACGCCGTCATCCCAGACACCTGCCGGCACGTGGACCGTCACCTCACGGTCTGAGCTGGCGGAGCAGATCCGTACGGCGCTCGACACGACCGGCTGGCCGGTGCTGGCGCCGCCCCTGGGGGATCTGGGTGCGGTGAGCTTCTCCTCCGGGGAGGGGCGGGGATGTCGCCCGGCGGTCCCGGACGGCAACGAATGTGCCGTGACGACACCACGGCCCCGGAAACTGGCTGTCGTCGTCGGCGACTCCATCGGAACCGCCTGGCTGCCGCTGGTGCGCTCCGTTCTGGAACCGGCCGGCTGGGTGGTTCAGGATCTGACCTATGCCGGTTGCCCGTTCCTTGCCTCGGAAACCGTCTCCCCGATCGAGGAGATCACCCGGTTCTGTCCCGGACACCGGCGGACGGTACGCGCCGTCATCGAGGACCGCAGACCCGATCTGGCTATCGTGAGCAACGCCTACCAGCAACGGTTCGTCAGGACCGGCGGCGCCTCGTTCCAGGTCCACTATGAGCAGGCCGCGCGTACCGCCCGGGAGCAGTGGCTCGCCGCCGCTGGTCGGGTCGTCGCCCTGCAACCGCCACCCCTGGGTCCGGATCCGAAGTCCTGCATAACCCGTCTCTCCGCTCCACGCGACTGCGTCTCGACGCTCTCCGCGGACTATCGCTCGTACGCCGAGGTTGAACGGAGGGCCTGGGGTGGGCGGAACTCCTGGCACATCACGACGACCGACTGGTTCTGTGACTCCGGCAAATGCCCGATTTTCGTCGGCGGGGTCATCGTCCGTCGTGATGGGAACCACATCACGGCTGAGTACGCCCGCAAGCTCACCCCACTGTTCGGCGAGGTCCTGGCACCGATCCTCGGTGGCGCGACCGACTACGCGACCGACTAGGTGTTCTTCTGGCGTATCCGCACCAGTACCAACGCCGCGATACCGCCGATCAGGGCGACGCCTGCGGCGATGAGCACCGGAACGGCCCAGCCACGGCGGGAAGGTTCGTCACCGCCAGCGGCGACAGCGGCCTCCCGGTACGCCTCGGCCAGCGCGTTCGTGGGCGACCGGTCGACGACCTCGGCGAATTTTGCGGCGGCCTGCGCCTCGTCGCCGTCGAAGTACGCGTCCAGGGCATCGCGGTAGATCTGGCCCGGCTCACCGACAGCGTTGTCGACTCCGGCGGCGCTGAGCAGTCCGTTCACCCGCGACACCGGCACCACCAGGCGGTTCGGCCGCTCAGGTTGCAGCACGTCGTTGTCGAGGATGCCGACCACCCTGCCCTGTGGGTCGATGACGACTCCGCCACGAGATGAGGCCCCGACGTCGTCGTTGATGCGGTAGGTCGAGGATTCCAGGTCAACTTCGGTCACCTGCGCCGGCTTGGACTGGATCGTGTAGGTGGCGGATCGGTAGTCGGTGTCGGTGGTGCCGTACCCGAGCGCCTGCAACCCCGTTCCGGCAGCGATCGTCGCGGAGGCGTTCAGCTCCGCAGCGGGGAGGTTCCCCTGGTCGAGCTTGACCAGTGCCAGGTTGCCCTCGTCGAGGGTGACGGCCCGGACGACGCTGCCGGAGATCGCGGGTGCGCTGGTCAGGTCACCGGTAGCCACATTCAACTGCCCTTGCAGGCTGGCCTCGGGTTCGGTGCCTGCCTCGGAGCCGGTGAAGCTGGTGGTCGTCATTCGGGCGCGGACATATCCCTGAACATCCCCGGTCTTGAGGTCGCCCTTGGCAACGCGGATCTTGGCCAGCTCACGGAGTGCGTGTTCGAGCAGGATGTCCGGGGTCGGCTGCACGCACTGGGCGTTGGTGATGACGTGCCCGTCGTCATTGACCACGACGCCGCTGCAGCGGCGGCTGAAGGTGAACGGATCCGGATGCAGTAGGTCGTTCTTCTGCTTGCCGCGCACGTAACCGGTGACGATCGCCTCCAGGAACACCATCGACGGCGCAGCGATGGCGAGGGCCCGCTCCTGGTCACTGCGAGGCGCGGCCGCCGCCCACGGCTTGAGACCCGGGGTGGGCGGGGTGACGGTCGGAGCCGGCGTCGGTGGCACGGAGTCCGGCCCGCTGGCCGAAATGGCCCAGACACCGGCTCCACCACCGATGGCAGCCACCAGGAGCAGCGCGGCAATCGCCACCCAGAGGCCGGTCTGACGCCGAGGCGGTGCCGAGGGTTGGATCCGGCGTACCGGCGCGGTGAACGGGTCGTGCTGCGGCGCATCATCGAAGGACGTCTCGAAGCCGGGTGAGGCGGGGGCACCCGAAACCGGGCCAGGTCCACCGGAAACCGGAAGCGGAGCGCCCGACACCGGACCAGGAGCACCCGAGACGGGCTGAGGTCCACCCGACACTGGCACCGGAGGACCGGAAATGGGCTGGGGCCCTCCGGAGACGGGCTGAGGTGGACCCGAGACGGGCTGGGGAGGGGCGGGGAGGGCCGGAGCGGTGGTCGGCACCGGCTGGTAGTCCACGCCGAGGGCTCGGAAGAGCCGCTCCGCGCCCGGCCCCGCCTCCGCGGGGTAGGCCACCCAGGGCGCGGCGGCGGAGAAGTCCGCATAGACGAAGGGCATGCCGCCCGTCTGGGCGAGATTGTTGGTGATCGCTGCGAAGGCTTCACGCCAGCCCTGCGCGGCAGCCACGGTGGGATCCAGCACGGCCACCGTGACGAAGCGGCCCTGCCCGTCCACGGCAGCCCACGCTTTACCGACCGGCGACCCGCCCAGCAGATGGGTGTACCGGTAGGGGCCGTCCGGCTGCATGGCAACTCCTCTGCTCGACCGCCGTGCGGGATCCTATCCACCGGCCGCATCCCTAGCTGCCCGCCGGTCACCCTCTCCGCGATAACCGTCCCGAAACCGCAGACCAGCAGACGTCCACAGTAGAACCAGCAGATCAGCTTGCCAGGTGAAAGTTTTTATGCATAGAGTCACTGGGTGAATGAGGGAGCTACCACGGCGTCATCGGAGCGGGTCGTCGGGCTCTTCGACGGGGTCCGGCTCACCCCGACGCAGCGACGCATCGCGCACTGCCTGGTGCAGCACGCCCCGGCCATCGGCTACCTCTCCGCCGCCGAGGTGGCCGAGTTGGCCGGGGTCAGCCAGCCGTCGGTCACCCGGTTCGCGGTGGCGCTGGGCCACGACGGCTACCCGGCCCTGCGCCGCCGGCTGCGCGAGCTGACCTCCGCCGCGCCCGGCCCGGCTCCCGCCGGCAACGAGCTTCAACAGGCGGTACGCGCCGAGATCGGCAACCTGGACCGGTTGGCCGGGCAGTTGGCCGACCGGGAACGGATCGCCGAGACCGGGCAGCTGTTGGCGGCCAGCCGGCCACTGCCGGTGCTCGGCCTGCGGTCCGCCGCACCGTTGGCCGCGTACTTCGCGTACTTCGCCGCCAAGGTGCACCCCGACGTGCGGGTGCTCGACGACGGGGGCAGCCTGCTCACCGACCGCCTCGAACAGGCCGCCGAGGCGGGGGCACGGGCGCTGCTGGCGTTCGTGCTGCCGCGCTACCCCCGGGAGACGCTGGAGGCGCTGCGCGAGGCCCGCGCGACGAATCTGACGGTCGTGGCGATCACCGACTCGCCGGTGAGCCCGGCGACCGAGCACGCCGACGTGGTGCTCTCCGCCGCCGTCGGCGCGCAACTCGTCTTCGACCTGCACACCGCTCCGATGACCCTGGCCATGGTGCTGCTCCAGGCGATCTGTGACGCCGCTCCGGCCGAAACCCAGCGGCGGCTGGAGGCGTTCGAAGCCTCGGCGGCCCGTCGACAGTTGTTCCTCGGTTAGGAGGAGAATCACGATGACGCGATCCGCCCAGGCCACGCCCGGCCCCGGAACCAGCATCCACGCCGCACGCGGCACGGAACGTACCGCTCGGGGCTGGCCGCAGGAGGCCGCCCTGCGGATGTTGATGAACAATCTCGACCCTGAGGTGGCCGAGCGCCCCGACGACCTCGTCGTGTACGGCGGCACCGGCAAGGCCGCGCGGGACTGGCCTTCGTACCACGCCCTTGTGCGGACGCTCACCGAGCTGCGCGACGACGAGACGATGCTGGTGCAGTCGGGTCGCCCGGTCGGTGTGATGCGTACCCACGAGTGGGCGCCGCGAGTGCTGCTGGCCAACTCGAACCTGGTCGGCGACTGGGCGACCTGGCCGGAGTTCCGCCGCCTGGAGCAGCTCGGCCTCACCATGTACGGGCAGATGACCGCCGGCTCGTGGATCTACATCGGCACCCAGGGCATCCTGCAGGGCACCTACGAAACCTTCGCCGCTGTGGCCGAAAAGCGGTTCAACGGCTCGCTGGCCGGCACGCTGACGCTGACCGGCGGTTGCGGCGGGATGGGTGGCGCGCAGCCGCTCGCGGTGACCATGAACGGCGGGGCCTGCCTGATCGTGGACGTGGACCGCAGCCGGCTGGCGCGCCGGGTGCACGACCGCTACCTGGACGAGATCGCCGACTCGCTCGACGACGCGGTCGAGCGGGCGCTGGCCGCGAAGCGGGACCGGCGGGCGCTCAGCGTCGGCGTGGTCGGCAACGCCGCCACCGTCTTCCCCGAGCTGCTGCGCCGGGGCGTCGAGATCGACATCGTCACCGACCAGACCAGCGCGCACGATCCGCTGTCGTACCTGCCGGAGGGGGTCGAACTGGCCGATGCCCGGGAGTACGCGACAGCCAAACCGGCCGAGTTCACCGACCGGGCTCGGGCGTCGATGGCCAGGCACGTCGAGGCGATGGTGGGGTTCCTCGACGCGGGTGCGGAGGTCTTCGACTACGGCAACTCGATCCGGGGCGAGGCGAAACTCGGCGGGTACGAGCGGGCGTTCGACTTCCCCGGCTTCGTGCCGGCGTACATCCGGCCGTTGTTCTGCGAGGGCAAGGGCCCGTTCCGGTGGGCGGCGCTCTCCGGCGACCCGGCGGACATCGCCGCCACCGACCGGGCGATCCTGGAGCTGTTTCCGGAGAATGAGTCCCTGGCCCGGTGGATCCGGCTGGCCGGTGAGCGGGTCGCCTTCCAGGGCCTGCCCGCGCGCATCTGCTGGCTCGGCTACGGCGAACGCGACAAGGCAGGCGTACGGTTCAACGAGATGGTGGCCTCTGGTGAGCTGAGCGCGCCGGTGGTGATCGGCCGCGACCACCTGGACTGCGGCAGTGTGGCCAGCCCGTACCGGGAGACCGAGGCGATGGCCGACGGCTCCGACGCGATCGCCGACTGGCCGCTGCTCAACGCGCTGGTCAACACCGCCAGCGGGGCGTCCTGGGTGTCCATCCACCACGGCGGTGGGGTCGGCATCGGCCGGTCCATCCACGCCGGCCAGGTCTGTGTGGCCGACGGCACCGCGCTGGCGGGGCAGAAGATCGAACGGGTGCTCACCAACGACCCGGCGATGGGAGTCATCCGGCACGTCGACGCCGGTTATCCCACCCCCCACACCGACGTCCGCATCCCGATGGCGGAGTGAGGAAGGGCACCTTGTTAACGCATACGGTAGAGGAAGGGGCCCTTCCTAACAGGTTCCGCACCTTGTGGGACCAGATCGCGCCGATCGGGCGGGACGAGCGCAGCGGCGGTTACCTGCGGTACGCGTTGACCGAGCCGGAGCTGCGGTTGCGGGAGTGGTTCCGGGCGCAGGCCGACGAGCGGGCGATGCCGGTCACCGAGGACGGCAACGGCAACCTGTTCGCCTGGTGGGGTGATCCGGAGGTCGGTGACGCCATCCTGACCGGCAGCCACTTCGACTCGGTGCCGCACGGTGGCGCGTACGACGGGCCGCTCGGCATCGTCAGCGCTTTCCTCGCGGTCGACGAGCTGCGCGCCGCGGACGTCACGCCCACCCGGCCGGTGGCGGTGGTGGCGTTCGTGGAGGAGGAGGGGGCCCGGTTCGGCGTCCCGTGCCTGGGGTCCCGGCTGCTCACGGGCGCGCTGGAGGTCGAGCGCGCGGCCGGGTTGCGCGACGCCGACGGGGTGAGTTTCGCCGAGGCGCTGGGTGCCCGGCCGGCGGGTGCCCGGCCGGAGCTCATCGGCCGCTTCGCCGCCTTCGTGGAGTTGCACGTCGAGCAGGGCCGTGCGCTGGTCGAGCGGGACGCGCCGGTCGCCGTCGCGAGCGCCATCTGGCCGCACGGCCGCTGGCGCTTCGACTTCACCGGCGAGGGCAACCACGCCGGTACGACGCGGATGGCCGACCGGCGGGATCCGATGCTCACGTACGCGTTCACGGTGCTCGCCGCCAACAAGGAGGCCCGGCTGCGCGCCGCCCACGCCACCGTCGGCCGGGTGGCGGTGGAGCCGAACGCCACCAACGCGATCCCGGCGCGGGTGACCGGCTGGCTGGACGCCCGCGCGGCCGAGCCGGCGGCCCTCGCCGCGCTGGTCGAGGCGGTCCACGGCAAGGTCGCGGAGCGGGCCCGGCGCGACGGTACGCAGGTGACGCTGACCGAGGAGTCGGCAACCCCGCTGGTGGCCTTCGACGGCGGGCTGACCGACCGGCTGGCCACGCTGCTCGACGCGCCCGTACTGCCGACCGGCGCGGGCCACGACGCCGGAGTTCTGGCCGGGCACCTGCCGACCGCGATGCTCTTCGTCCGCAATCCGACCGGGGTGTCGCACTCCCCCGCCGAGTCGGCCACCGACGCCGACTGCGCGACCGGGGTGACCGCCCTGGCCCGGGTTTTGAAGGAGCTGGCATGCCGCTGAGCGCGGGCGACGAGCGCCGCAGAGCACGAACGGTTCAGCTCGACAGGGGGCGCGCCTGATGACCTCGACCCGTTGGCTCGCGGAGTACGCCTGGCTTCCCGGCGAGGCCGCACCGACCCCGGACGTGCTGATCGAGACGGTGCACGACCGGATCACCGGGGTCACCCCACTCACGCCGGACGGTGGGCCGGACGCCGGTGTCGACGTGCTGGCCGACGCGGTGCGGCTGCCGGGACTGACGCTGCCAGGACTGGCCAACGCCCACTCGCACGCGTTCCACCGGGCGTTGCGTGGGCGCACCCATTCCGGGCGCGGCGACTTCTGGAGCTGGCGCGACCAGATGTACGCCGTCGCCGCCCGCCTGGACCCGGACTCGTATCTGGCGCTGGCCCGGGCGGTGTACGCCGAGATGGCGCTCTCCGGGGTCACCTGCGTGGGTGAGTTCCACTACCTGCATCACGGGCCGGGTGGCAGCCGGTACGCCGACCCGAACGCGATGGGCGCCGCGCTGGTCGAGGCGGCCGCCCAGGCGGGCGTCCGGCTGACCCTGCTGGACACCTGCTACCTGACCGCCTCGGTGGACGGCCGGCCACTGGTCGGGCCGCAGCAGCGGTTCGGCGACGGTGACGCGCTGCGCTGGGCGGAGCGGCTGGACGCGTTCACCCCGGACGGCGGGCACGCGCGTCTCGGTGCGGCCATCCACTCGGTACGCGCGGTGCCCGCCGAGCAGCTCGCCACCGTCGCCGGCTGGGCGCGCCGCCGCGACGCGCCACTGCACGTGCACCTGTCGGAGCAGCCCGCCGAGAACGACGCCTGCCGGGCCGTTCACGGCTGCACCCCGACCCGTCTGCTCGCCGACCACGGGGTGCTCGGCCGGGCCACCACGGCGGTGCACGCCACCCATCCGACCAGCGCCGACGTGGGTCTGCTCGGCGAGAGCCGTACCGGGGTCTGCCTCTGCCCCACCACCGAGCGGGATCTCGCCGACGGTATCGGCCCGGTCCGCCGGATGGCCGACGCCGGCATTCCGCTCAGCCTGGGCAGCGACAGCCACGCCGTGATCGACCTGTTCGAGGAGGCACGGGCGGTCGAGCTGGACGAGCGGCTGCGTACCCGGCGACGCGGCCACTTCACTCCGGCCGAGTTGCTGGCCGCGGCGAGCACGGCCGGGCATGCCGCGCTGGGCTGGACCGATGCCGGCCGGATCGCGGTCGGTGACCGGGCCGACCTGGTGACGGTACGGCTGGACAGCGTACGCACGGCGGGGGTGATCCCGGCGGGTGTCTGGTTCGCGGCCAGCGCCGCCGACGTCGCGCAGGTGGTGGTGGACGGCCGGGTGCTGGTGCGCGACGGTCGGCACGTCCGCGTGGACGTTCCCGAGGAGCTGACGAGCGCGATCAGGGGAGTTACCGATGCCTAGCCTGCTGGTGGACAACATCGGCGAACTGGTCACCAACGAAGCCGGTCGGGGTGAGGGCGGGCCGCTGGGCATCCGGCGACGCGTCGCGGTACTCGTCGAGGACGGCGAGGTGGTCTGGATCGGCCCGACCGCCGACGCGCCGGCCGCCGATCACCGGATCGACGCTGTCGGCTCGGCGGTGCTGCCCGGTTTCGTGGACAGCCACGCCCATCTCGTCTTCGCCGGGGACCGGGCCGCCGAGTTCGCCGCCCGGATGGCCGGCGAACCGTACACCGGTGGCGGTATCCGCACCACGGTCGGTGCCACCCGCGCCGCCTCCGACGGCGAACTGCGGGCCACCGTGCGCCGGCTGCGCGCGGAGGCGCTGCGGCAGGGCACCACCACCATCGAGATCAAGAGTGGGTACGGCCTCACCGTCGTCGACGAGGCCCGGTCGCTGCGGATCGCCGCCGAGGTCAGCGCGGAGACCACCTTCCTCGGCGCGCACGTGGTCCCGGCCGAGTACGCCACCCGTCCGGACGACTACGTGTCGCTGGTCTGCGGGCCGATGCTGGCCGCCGCCGCGCCGCACGCCCGCTGGATCGACGTGTTCTGCGAGCGGGGGGCCTTCGACGCCGACCACACCCGGGCGATCCTGACCTGTGGGCAGGCCGTCGGTCTGGGCGTACGGGTACACGCCAACCAGCTCGGGCCGGGGCCGGGCGTCCAGCTCGGGGTGGAGTTGGGAGCGGCCAGCGTGGACCACTGCACCCACCTGACCGACGCCGATGTCGACGCGCTGGCCTCGACCCGGGTCGGCGAGGAGGACGGCGGCACGACGACCGTGGCGACGCTGCTGCCCGGTGCCGAGTTCTCCACCCGGTCGCCCTACCCGGACGCTCGCCGACTGCTCGACGCAGGCGTCACCGTGGCGTTGGCCACCGACTGCAACCCCGGCTCGTCGTACACCTCGTCGATGCCGTTCTGCATCGCACTGGCCGTACGCGAGATGGGGATGACGCCGGCGGAGGCGCTCTGGGCCGCGACGGCCGGCGGCGCGCGGGCGCTGCGCCGCGACGACATCGGTGTGCTGCGGCCCGGCGCCCGGGCCGACCTGATCATCCTCGACGCACCGTCTCACCTGCACCTGGCCTACCGGCCCGGAGTGCCTCTCGTCCGCCAGGTCCTGCACAACGGAGTACCGCGATGACCGTCACCATCCAGCCCACCGGAATCACCGTTGCCGACGTGCTCGCTGTGGCGCGCGGCGGTGCCAAGGTGGTCCTCGCCCCGGCCACCATCGACGCGATGGCCACCAGTCGGTCCATCGTGGACGGCATCGAGGCCGCCGGCCGTCCGGTGTACGGCGTGTCGACCGGTTTCGGGGCGCTGGCGAACACCTTCGTCGCTCCCGAGCGCCGCGCCGAGTTGCAGCACGCGTTGATCCGGTCGCACGCCGCCGGGGTCGGCGCTCCGATGCCCCGGGAGGTGGTACGGGCGATGATGCTGTTGCGGGTCCGCTCGCTGGCCCTCGGCCACTCCGGGGTACGTCCGCTGGTCGCCGAAGCCCTGGTGGACCTGCTCAATCACGAGGTCACGCCGTGGGTGCCGGAACACGGTTCGCTGGGTGCCTCCGGTGATCTGGCACCGCTGGCGCACTGCGCGCTGGTGCTGCTCGGTGAGGGTTGGGTGCTCGGCCCGGACGGCGACCGGATGCCCGCCACCGACGCGCTGCGCCGGGCCGGTCTCGCCCCGGTCGAGTTGGCCGCCAAGGAGGGACTGGCGCTGATCAACGGCACCGACGGCATGCTCGGCATGCTGCTGCTCGCCATCGACGACGCCGCCCACCTGTTCACCATGGCCGACGTGACCGCCGCCCTGGCGATCGAGGCGATGCTCGGCTCGGAGCGGCCGTTCCTACCGGAACTGCACGCCATCCGCCCCCATCCCGGGCAGGGCCGCTCGGCGGCAAACATCCACCGGCTGTTGCAGGACTCGGCGGTGATGGACTCGCACCGCGACGACGTGGACCACGCCGTGCAGGACGCCTACTCGATGCGGTGTGCCCCGCAGGTGGCCGGCGCGGCCCGGGACACCCTGGAGTTCGTCCGGACGACCGCCGCCCGGGAACTTGTCTCGGTGGTGGACAACCCGGTGGTGCTGCGGGACGGCCGGGTCGAGTCGACAGGCAACTTCCACGGCGCCCCGCTCGGGTTCGCCGCGGACTTCCTGGCCATCGCCGCCGCCGAGGTGGGCGCGATCGCCGAGCGTCGGGTGGACCGGCTGCTCGACGTCACCCGGTCCCGGGACCTGCCGGCGTTCCTCTCCCCCGACGCGGGGGTCAACTCCGGGCTGATGATCGCCCAGTACACGGCGGCCGGGATCGTCGCGGAGAACCGTCGGCTGGCCGCACCCGCCTCGGTGGACTCGCTGCCCACCAGCGGTATGCAGGAGGACCACGTCTCGATGGGCTGGGCGGCGACCAAGAAGCTGCGTACCGTGCTGGACAACCTGACCAGCCTGCTCGCGGTGGAATTGCTCGCCGCCGTACGCGGACTGCAACTACGCGCGCCACTCACCCCGTCGCCGGCCGGCCGGGCGGCCATCGCCGCGCTCGGCGAGATCGCCGGCGAGCCCGGCCCCGATGTCTTCCTCGCCCCGCTCATGGAAGCCGCCCGCGAGGTGGTCGCCACCCCCACCCTCCGCACCACCATCGAGCAGGCGATCGGCACCCTCGATTAGTGCGGTGGATCGACGCGAAACGAGATCTTGGTACGAAAGTGCCCGTCGAGGGGCAGTGTCGTACCAAGATCTTGATGCTCAGGCTCGGCGGCGGTCAGAGGACCTTGGCGATCAGGGCGGCCAGTTCGCGCAGCGCCTTGCCGCGGTGACTGACGGCGTCCTTCTCCTGCGGGGTCAGTTCGGCGTTGGTGCGGTCCTGGCCGTCACCGAGGAAGATCGGGTCGTAGCCGAATCCGCCGTCGCCGCGCGGGGCGCGCAGCAGGCGGCCCGGCTGCCGGCCGTCGACCAGGTGCTCCTTGCCACCGGGCAGCACCAGCGCGATGGTGCAGACGAAGGAGGCGGCCCGGTGCTCGTCCGGCACGTCGCCGATCTGGTCGAGCACCAGTTGCAGGTTGGCCTGGTCGTCGCCGTGCCGCCCAGCCCAGCGGGCGCTGAACACCCCCGGCATCCCGTTCAGCGCGTCGACGGCCAGCCCGGAGTCGTCGGCGATGGTCGGCAGCCCGGTACGCCTGCAGCCCTCCCGGGCCTTGATCAGCGCGTTCTCGCCGAAGGTCAACCCGGTCTCGGGCAACTCCGGGTACGCCTCGACGTCATCGAGCCCGACCAGGGCGATCCGATGCGCGCCCAGCGCCCCGTCCAGGATGCGCTGCAACTCGATCAGCTTCTTGCGGTTCCGCGTGGCGAGCAGCACCTTGTTCACGCTGAGCTACCTTTCGTTCGCGACTGCGGGCTCGCAAGCTCACTCCTCGCGCTCACAGGGCGAGCGCCTTCCGCTGGGCTTCGGCCAGGTCCAGGCAGCCGACCACGGCCAGGTCGAGCAGGGCGTCGAGCTGCTCGCGGGCGAAGATCCCCGCCTCGCCGGTGCCCTGCACCTCGACGAAGTCGCCGGTGCCGGTACAGACCACGTTCATGTCGACCTCGGCGGCCACGTCCTCGTCGTAGCACAGGTCCAGCCGCGGCTCGCCGTCAACCACACCGACGCTGACCGCCGCCACCGACCGGTGCATCACCTTTTCCGGCTTCCCGGTCAGTGCCTTGCGGCCGGCGAGCCAGTTCACCGCGTCGTACAGCGCCACATAGGCACCGGTGATCGCGGCGGTCCGGGTGCCGCCGTCGGCCTGCAGGACGTCACAGTCGAGCACGATCGAGTTCTCACCGAGAGCCTTGAGGTCGATCGCGGCGCGCAGGCTCCGGCCCACCAGCCGGGAGATCTCGTGGGTACGCCCACCGACGCGGCCCTTGACGCTCTCCCGGTCCGAACGGGTGTTGGTGGCCCGGGGCAGCATGGCGTACTCCGCGGTGACCCAGCCCAGCCCGGAACCACGACGCCAGCGCGGCACCCCCTCGGTGACGCTGGCGGTGCAGAGCACCCGGGTGCCACCGAATTCCACGAGCACCGACCCCTCGGGGTGGGTGCTCCAACCACGAGTCAGGGTCACCGGTCGAAGTTGGTCGGGTCGCCGCCCGTCAGGTCGCGCCATGCCTGCACCCTATGTGGTGCGCTGATCGAACCCTCCCCGGGTGTCCGCTCCTCCGCGGCGACGGCGCGAAGCCGCGCTGAGGTGGATCAGACGTCGTAGCTGGCGCCGGGGCGGACCACTTCCAACGGGCCGGTGTACGCCGCGGCGGCGGCCGCCACGGTGAGCGCCTCGCTGCCCCAGGCGGGGACCAGATGGGTCAACAGCAGCCGCCCCACGTTGGCCTTGGCTGCCGCCTCACCCGCCTCGCTGCCGGTGAGGTGCAGATCCGGTGGGTTGTCGACGCCGTCGAGGTAGCTGGCCTCGCAGAGAAACACGTCGGCGTTCTGGGCCAGACGCAGCAACGCCTCGCAGGGAGCGGTGTCTGAGGAATAGCAGAGCACCCGGCCGCCGTGCTCCAGGCGTACGCCGTAGGTCTCCACCGGATGCAGCACCCGGTCGACGGTGACGGTGAACGGGCCGATCGGGAAGGTGCCGGGTTGCAGCGCGTAGAACTGGTAGACGTCCTCGACGGTGCTGTCCTCCTGCCCGTACGCGGCGGCCAGCCGGTCCGGGGCACCGGCCGGCGCGTACACCGGCAACGGCGGGTACGGCCCGTCCGGGGCGTAGCGCCGCACCACCACGTAGGTCGCGGCATCGAGAATGTGATCGCAGTGCAGGTGGGTCAGGAGGATGGCGTCGGGGGCGTGCAGCCCGGCGTAGCGTTGCAGGGTCGACAGTGAGCCCGAGCCGAAGTCGATCAGGAGCCGGAAGTCCTCGGCCTCGACCAGATAGGCGGAGCAGGGGGACTCGGGTCCGGGGAAGCTGCCCGCACAGCCCAGGACGGTCAGTCGCATCGAGTTGTCTCGCTGTCACGGTAGGTAGTGATCGTGCCGGCCGCCGCTCCGGCGGTGATCACTACCGACGCGTACGCCACGCAGGGCAGCCTACGCCCGCGCGTGCAAGGGCAAGAATGATCTGCTGGAAGTTGTCACCAACGTGACACCGGTTTCGCCCGTCCGATCGACCACCCGTCACCGAAGTGGCCGGATCGGACGAGCCGACGTGACGAGGCCACCGGCAGAACGCCGATGGCCTCGTCACACGTCGAACGTGTCGCAGGTCAGGCCCAGAGCTGGCCCTCCAGCGCCTCCTCCGCGTCGGCGAGCGTCCCGCCGTACGCCCCGGTGCTCAGATACTTCCAGCCGCCGTCACTGACCACGAACGCCACGTCGGCACGGCGGCCGGCACGCACCGCCTCGTGCGCCACGGCCAGCGCCGCGTGCAGCACCGCGCCGGTGGAGAATCCGACGAACAGCCCCTCCACCTCCACCAGTTGCCGGGTCCGCAGCACCGCGTCGCGGGTGCCGACGGAGAAGCGACGGGTCAGCACGGTCGCGTCGTACAGCTCGGGAACGTATCCCTCGTCGATGTTGCGCAGCCCGTAGACCAGCTCGCCGTAGCGCGGCTCGGCGGCGACGATCTGGACGCCCTCGACCTTCTCGCGCAGGTAGCGCCCGGTGCCCATCAGGGTCCCGGTGGTGCCGAGCCCGGCCACGAAGTGGGTGACGGTCGGCAGGTCGTGCAGCAGCTCCGGCCCGGTCGTCTCGTAGTGCGCCCGGGCGTTCGCCTCGTTGCCGTACTGGAAGAGCATCACCCAGTCGGGATGCTCGCCGGCGATCTGCTTGGCCGTGGCCACCGCCTGGTTGGAGCCGCCCGCCGCCGGCGAGAAAATGATCTCCGCGCCGTACATCCGCAGCAGCTGCACCCGCTCGGTGGAGACGTTCTCGGGCATCACGCAGACCAGCCGGTACCCCCGCAGCTTGGCCACCATGGCCAGGGAGATGCCGGTGTTGCCACTGGTCGGCTCCAGGATGGTGTCGCCGGGCCGGAGCCGGCCGGCAGCCTCGGCGGCCCGGACCATGAACAGGGCGGCCCGGTCCTTGACACTGCCGGTCGGGTTGCGATCCTCGAGCTTCGCCCAGAGCCGCACCGGCGGTGCCCCCTCGGGCACCGTCGGCGACAGTCGGGGCAGCCCTACCAGCGGTGTCCCGCCACAGGCGTCCAACAGGCTGTCGTACCGCGCCATCGCGGCCGCCTCAGCTCGCGGTGACGCGCGCCCGGCCCGCTGCCGGCGCGACCGCGACGTGCTGCGCCATTGCCGCCGCGGCGGCGAACCCGAACGCGCCGCCGGCCACCGCGGGCAGGATGGTCACACTGTCGCCGTCGTTGAGCTTGGCGTCCAACGCGCCGAGGAATCGGACGTCCTCGTCGTTGACGTAGACGTTGACGAAGCGGTGCAGCGCACCGGCCTCGGTGACCAGTCGGTCACGCAGCCCGCCGTGCCGGGAGTCCAGGTCGGCGAGCAGGTCGTTCAGCGTGTCACCGCTGCCCTCGACGACCTTCGCGCCGCCGGTGTAGCTGCGCAGGATGGTGGGGATGCGAACCTCGATGGCCATGTTGTCGTACTCCTCGATCGGGTGTGGTGCTCGGTGACGGGAAAGGGCGAACCGGGGCTGAGGGTGATCAGCGGCCCGAACACTCGTAGTCGACCGTCGCCGGGCTCTGCCCGAACATGTATGACTGCACGGCGTGCGGATCCACCCCGGCGTCGAGGATCCGCACCGGCTCCTCGGTCACCACGCCGTCCACGATCCGGAAGGAGCGAATCTCCTCCGTGTCGGGCTCTCGGGTGGAGACGAGCAGATAATGCGCGCCGGGCTCGCCGGCGAAGGAGATGTCCGTCCGTGACGGGTACGCCTCGGTGGCGGTGTGCGAGTGGTAGATGACGACGGGTTCCTCGTCCCGGTCGTCCATCTCGCGCCACACCCGCAGATGCTCCATCGAGTCGAACTCGTAGAAGGTCATCGAGCGGGCGGCGTTCTCCATGGGAATGTGCCGGGTCGGCGTGTCACTGCCGACGGGACCGGCAACCACGCCACAGGCCTCGTCGGGGTGGTCCCGACGGGCGTGGGCGACGATCGCGTCAACGATCGACCGGTCGATGCTCAGCACGTGGCCAAGGGTAGCGTCAGATTGCGGCCGACGGCGAGGCGGTGCCGGTCACAGTCAGTCGATCAGGGCGTTGAGCAGGGACTCCTGGAGATAACCGAGATACGCGTAGACCGAAAGCTGGAACACGCGGCTGGAACTCGGATCATCGGCGACCGCGTCGTCGAGTTCCGCGCCCAGGTCCGTCCCGTCCTTGATCTCCAGCCGTACGCCCATCGCCAGCCGGGCGTCGTTGAGTGCGCGCAACCATGCCTCGGCCGCCTCCGCGTCGAGGCGTACCTCCCCGCCGCTGTCGCCGGGCAACGCGGCAAGGATCGCGCCGGCCTGATCGATCTTCGCGGTCTTGAGATCACCCTCGGTGTACCTGCGGAACTCCGCGGTGCCGGCGGCGTCGTCCGGGTACGCCTCCGGAAAGAGTCGGCAGACAACCGGGTCGGAGTGGTCGAAACCGTCGGTGAGCAGGCCGACCACCTCGGAGGCAACCTTACGGAGCACCCGCACCTCGTCGACCGCGAAGGTGGCGACGTACCGGTCACCCCGGCGTCGGAACATGCTCACGACCGGTCCACCGTTGCCCAGAGACCGTACGCGTGCAGCTGGGAGGCGTCGTGCTCCATGCGCTCCCGGGCCCCGCTGGAGACCACCGCCTTGCCCTTGTGGTGCACATCCAACATGAGCTCCTCGGCCTTCTCCCGGCTGTACCCGAAGAGCTTCTGGAAGACCCAGGTCACGTAGGTCATCAGGTTGACCGGGTCGTCCCACACGATCGTCACCCACGGTCGGTCAGCCGCCGGCACCTCATGGGTGTCCGGAGTCTCGACCGGTGCAACCTGCGGAGCCGCCATGCCCCCCATCGTGCCACCGGATCCGGGGAATCGAGGAACCGGAACGCCGGACCAGCCCGGATCGCCACCCACGGCCGTGTCGTCGCCACCGCCGGTCGCGTCCCGGGCATGGACGGACCCCCCACCGGCCCTGCCGGCGGGGTGGACGGCGGCCCGGTCAGGCGAGCAGGGTGCCGTGTTCGGCAGCATCGGACAGCACCGTGCCGAGCGAGAGGCGGACCGCCTCGAAGCGGCGGGCGACCTCCCGTGACAGCTCCAACTCGATTTCCCGCAACGCCCGCTGCGCCCAGGCCCGCGCCGCGCTCGGATCGTTGTTGCCGGGCGAACGCCAGTGCTGCCAGCAACCTCCTGACAACGCCACGGCCACCGGCGGAAGCACCGCCGTACGGGACGGCGCGGGGTAGGCGGACAGCATGTCGATCGCCGCCGCACCGGTCAGCGTCGCCACGCCCGCAGCACTGGTGACGAGGAACGCCCGCTCCATCTCCTGCCCGGTGGCGTCGTCGACCAGGCCCCAGCGGACCGCCTTGTCGATTCGCCGGCGAACCCCTTCGGGCAACGGCGCGCCGAACAGCCGCCCGGCGGCGTCATCGACGAGTTCGCCGGCATGGTGGTCGCACTGCGCGGTGGCCAGCAGTGACAGCGCCGCCATCTCGCGATCGAGCAGTTGCGGCAGGCCGGCACAGCCGACGCCGAAGACGATCTGCTGCACCGTCCGCATGTGCATGTTGGCCAGTTCCAGGGCGAGGTGTTGGCGGATTCGACGCGCGGCCGTGCGAGCCTGGCGGTCGAGGTGTTCCGACCATTCGTCCGGTGCGGCCAGCACCGGCACCCGGCCACTTTCGCCCGGCAACTCGGGCGGCTCAAGGCTGCCCCGTCGCAGTTCCTCGTCGGCGGCCCAGTCCGCCAGTGCCCGCCGCACGTCGGTCGCGCCGTCGGTGGCGATGGGAAACCAGCGGGCATCGGACAGCCCGGGCACGGCGGCGAGCAGCGCGGCCCGGTGCGCCTCGACGGTGACCGTGACCGGATCGACCGCCGGGGCACCGGACTCCCCCGAACCCCGCACCGCCGCCGTGCCCTCCCCGGCCGCCCAGCCGTCGATGCCTGGCGTGACGGCGAAGAACACCCGCACCGGGGTCCCGGCGAGGTCGGACAACAGGTTCAGCTCCGCGGCGCCGAACGACTGGTCAGCCGCGATCACGAACAGGAGCGCGCCGGCCCGGCCCACCGCGTCGAGCAGGACGCCGCACCCGGCTGCACCCAGCGTGGTGATGTCCGGCGTGTCGACCAGCACGAAGCGTTTCACCAACGGCTGGGGCAGGCTCAGCTCGACCCGGCGCGGCGGCCTGGCGAGCGCAGGCCCCGCCGTCGGCAGGTCGGGCCGGTACGAGTGCGGCGTGCGGTAGCCGGGCACGTAGGCGGCCCGGGTCGACGTGGCGCTGTGCCGCACCACCAGCCAGCTACCGTCCGGCACGGCGAGCAGTCCCGAGTCGATCTCCAGTAGCGCGGCGAGTACGGCGGTCCGTCCAGCGTTGGCCGGCCCGGCTGCCACCACGGCGATCGGCTCCCGCCCGTCGGTCGTCGACACGCCGAGCCGCTCCGGAAAGGGTCGGCGACCAGGTGGCCCCGCTGAGTTGTCAGGCGTACCGAGGTGGTGGAGTGGGCCCGGCTTCATCAGTCGCGGCCTCCGAGGCAGGGCGACCGGTGAACCGGCCGCAGTGAACATCCGGTGACGACATTCGGATTCCGGAAGAGTAAGGGTGCGAGCGTCAGGAACGGGACAATTGCGATACTCACGGGTAACTCCGCGACTACTCAAGTTGGCCCTCGCGCGCCACCGTGCGGGCCGCGGTTCCATCGATATGCTGCGCGAATGAGTCGGTGGAGCTTCGTGGGCCGGGCTGAGCAACTCGACCGTCTCCGGGTGGCGGTGGCCGGTGTGCACGGCCGCGGCATCCTCTTCACCGGCAGCGCCGGCATCGGCAAGAGCCGGCTGTTGCACGAGGGCGTCGACGCGTTGCCCGGCGACAACTACGCCGTCTGGCGCATCGCGGCCAGTGCCACCACATCCGCGATGGCCTTCGGCGGGCTGGTCCAGGTGCTTCCGGAGCAGCCCCAGGGCCTGTCCCCGGCCGGCATCCTGCGGTGGGCCGTCGACGTCTTGCAACAGCAGGCCGCCGGCCGGCGGATCGTCCTCGCGGTCGACGATGCCCACCTGCTCGATCCACCGTCGGCCGCGCTGGTGCATCTGGTGGCCCGGGCCGAGAACGCCTCCGTGGTCGGCACCCTCCGCGACGGAGAGCAGATCCCCCTGCCGATCCGGGCACTGTGGACCGACGGACTGGTCGAGCGGGCCGAGTTGGGCCCGATGACGCCGGACGAGACAGCCGCCATGCTCAACGCCATCGTCGGCGGTCAGGTGGACAGCGGCTCCACCGACCGCCTCGGTCGGCTCAGCGCCGGCAACCCGCTGCTGCTGCGCGAGCTGGTGTACGCGGCCACCAACAGCGGTGAACTCGTCGAGAGGTACGGCGTCTGGACCTGGACCGGCCGGCTGGATCTGGCACCCAGCCTGACCGAGCTGATCGACATCCGGATCGGTCAGCTCACCCCCGGGGTGCGGGCGGTGGTCGAGCTGGTCGCCTTCGGCGAGCCGCTCGGCCTGCGGCTCCTGCATCAGGCCGTGGAACAGCACGACGTGGAGTACGCCGAGGAACGTGGACTCATCACCATGGTGGAGTCCGACCGGCGGCTCGACGTCCGACTGGCGCATCCGCTCTACGGCGAGGTGGTACGCCGGCAGTGCCCGGTGAGTCGGACCCGCCGGTTGCAGGCGAACCTGGCGGACCTGTTGGAGAAGGTCGGCAAGCGTCGGCGGGAGGATCTGCTCCGGGTTGCGAGGTGGCGACTGGCCTCCGGCACCGCACAGGACCCGGCGATGCTGATCGCGGCGGCCGCTGAGGCGTTCGCGCATTACGACGTGCCCCTGGCGACCCGGCTGGCCCGCGCGGCGCTCGACACCGACGGCGGGTTCGACGCGGCCGAGCTGCTGGCGACCATTCTGATGTTCGCCGACCGGCCCGCCGAGGCGCTCGGCGTGCTCGATGCCGTCGCCACCGATGCCGGCCAGGAGGAACGGCTCAGCCGCTGGCTGACGGTGCGCGGCATGGTCAGCTACTGGGGGTTGAGCCAGGCCTCCACTGTGGAGGAGATCGCCGCCGAGGGCGCGAAGCTGGGTGACGCCGCCGCTCAGGCCCGGGTCCGCGCCTTCGAGGCGATCATGCGGCTGCACCGGCTGGAGGCGCCGGCCGCGCTACGGCTCGCGCAGGGCGTGTTGGACCGGCCGGCTGCCAGCATCGCCGCTCGCGAGCTGGCGCGCTGCACGATCGCGCACCTGCAGGCCGTGCAGGGACAGTTGGGCCGCAGTGCGGCGGCGGTGGACCTGGTGCAGGCGAAGGTGGCCAGCTGGCGGGCGGACATGCCGTACCTGCAACTGGCGGTGGAGCTGGCCCGGGGCACCCGGCTGGCCCTCTCCGGCGATCTCGTCGGCATCGACGCGTTGGTCGCCGAGGAGTTCGCCGACCTCGCCGACGCGGGAGACTTCCGGCTCGGCACCGGTTACCTGGCTATCCTGCGGGCGTACGCGGCTCGGCTGCGCGGACGCAGCGACACCGCGTTGCAGGCCGCGCTCAGCGCCTGTGCGGTCCTGGCGACCAGCCGGGTCTACGCGGGGCTGGCCCAGTCGGAGCGGGCCCAGGCCGCCGCGCTGCGCGGAGACGCGCGGCAGGCCGCCGAGGCGATGGCCGAGGCGGACCGTCTCCACTCACCGAGCATGGCCGTGCTGTACCCGTGGCTGGAACAGGCCCGGGTGGCGACGCTGGCCGCCGCCGGTGACCTGTCCACAGCGGTGAGCCGGCTGCACAGTCTGGTGGATCGGCTCCGCGCTGACGGTTTCGCCGGGCACGAGGCCCTGGCGCTGCACGACCTGGTGCGGCTGGGGCAGGCCGGGGTGCCGACCGGGCCGAGGTGTTCCGACGGTAGCCGCCGTACCATCGCGCAGCGGATGACGGAGTTGTCCGAGCAGGTCGACGGAGAGTTGCCGCCGCTGTTGGCGCGGCACGCGAGGGCATCGGCCGACGGTGTGCCGGAGGGGTTGCTCGCCGCCGCCGACGACTTCGCAGAGCGCGGGCTCGATCTGCTGGCCGCCGAGGCCGCGGCCGAAGCCGTGCAGCTGTTGCGGCAACGCCGCTCGCCCGAGGTCGCCCACGCCCGAGCACGCCTCGGCGCGCTGCTCGCCTGCTGTGACATGGTGCACACTCCCGCGCTGCAGGCGGCCACTCCGACGTTGACCGACCGGGAGTGGCAGGTGGCTCGGCTCGCGGCGGATGGTGGCACCAGTCGCGCCATCGCTGAGCAGCTCTTTCTCTCCGCCCGCACGGTGGAGAACCACCTGCAGCGCGTGTACAGCAAGCTCGGGGTGACCAGCCGGGCAGAGCTCAGGGTGGCCCTCGGCACGATCCCGGGGCATGACGGCACGACGACGACGTGAACCCTAGTCTGAGGGGGTGCACAGCCTTCGTCCCGCACTGCTGACCGACCGTTACGAGCTGACCATGGTCAGTGCCGCCCTCCGGGACGGTACGGCTGACCGGCCCTGCGTGTTCGAGGTGTTCAGCCGACGGCTGCCCGCCGGCCGCCGGTACGGCGTGGTCGCCGGCACCGCACGCCTGATCGACCTGATCCGCGAGTTCCGCTTCGACCCGGCCGACATCGAGTTTCTGCGCCGCACCGGTGTGGTGGACGATCCCGCCGCCGACTGGCTGTCCCGCTACCGGTTCGGCGGCGAGATCGACGGGTACGCCGAGGGTGAACTCTTCTTTCCCGGCTCGCCGATCCTGACCGTCTCCGGCGGTTTCGCCGAGTGCGTGGTGCTGGAGACACTGGTGTTGTCGGTGCTCAACCACGACTGCGCGGTGGCCGCCGCCGCAGCCCGGATGGTCACCGCCGCGCGCGGCCGGGCGTTGATCGAGATGGGGTCGCGGCGCGCACACGAGGAGGCGGCGGTCGCCGCGGCCCGGGCGGCCTACCTGGCCGGCTTCCGGTTCACCTCCAACCTGGCCGCCGGCCAGCGGTACGGCATTCCCACCGCCGGCACCGCCGCGCACGCCTTCACCCTGTTGCACGAGGACGAGCGGGCCGCGTTCGCCTCCCAGGTCGCCACGCTGGGCAAGGAGACCACGCTGCTGGTCGACACCTATGACATCAGCCAGGGCATCCGGAACGCGATCGAGGTGGCCGGGCCGGAGCTGCGGGCGGTGCGTATCGACTCCGGCGACCTGGCGGTCATCGCTCAGCAGTCCCGGCAGCTGCTGGACTCGCTCGGTGCCACCGAGACGAAGATCATCGTCTCGGGCGATCTCGACGAGTACGCCATCGCGGCGTTGGCCGCCGAGCCGGTGGACATGTACGGCGCCGGCACCGCCGTGGTGACCGGCTCCGGCGCACCCACCGCCGGGCTGGTCTACAAGCTGGTGGAGGTGGCGGGCCGCCCGGTGGTCAAGCGGTCCGAGCAGAAGGCCACCATCGGTGGGCGCAAGGTCGCCGTCCGCCGGCACAAGCCGACCGGCACCGCCACCGAGGAGATCGTCGTCCCGCAGGGTGTGCCGGATCACCGCCCCAACGACCGGCTGCTGCAGCGGTCGTACGTCGTGGACGGCGAGCCGGTGAGCCTGCCGACGCTGGACGAGTCGCGGGAGCACCTGCGACAGTGCCTCATCTCGATCCCCTGGGAGGGTCTCAAGCTTTCCGCGGGCGACCCGGCCATCCCGGTGACCGTGGTACCCGCCGAGTGAGAGGAGTGGAGTCGATGAGCAACGCGCTGATCATCGTGGACGTACAGAAGGACTTCTGTGAGGGCGGTTCGCTGGCGGTGGCCGGCGGGGCGGGTGTCGCGGCCGGGATCTCCCGGCTGCTGGCCGACGAACCGGACCGCTGGGATCACATCGTCGCGACGAAGGACTACCACATCGATCCGGGCACGCACTTCGCCGACTCGCCGGACTACGTGAGCACCTGGCCCCGGCACTGCGTGGTCGGCACCCCCGGTTCCGAGTTCCACCCGGAGCTGGCCACCGACCGGATCGAGGCGATCTTTCACAAGGGCGAGTACTCCGCCGCGTACTCCGGGTTCGAGGGGCAGGCCGAGGGCGGCGAGAGCCTGGTCGACTGGCTGCGGCGACACGGCGTGGACCGGGTCGACGTGGTCGGCATCGCCACCGACCACTGCGTACGGGCCACCGCCCTGGACGCCGCTCGGGAGGGTTTCGCCACCACCGTCCTGCTGGACCTGACGGCGGCCGTCGCGCCGGACACCACCGATGTCGCGTTGCGGGCTTTCGAGGGTGCCGGGATCACCACGGTCGGCGCCCCTGTGAGCAAAGCCGCATGAGCCGCTAATTCGTTGGCAGCCGTCGCCCCGCCGGTCAAGGATGTCCGGCGGAGGTACGGACCGACGTGAACATGAAACCTTACCGGGCGGCGCTCGCTCTGCCCGGTCTGCGGTCGCTGCTGCTCGTGGCGGTGCTGGCCCGGGTGCCGCTGACCGCCACCGGCGTCACGCTGACGTTCTACGTCGTACAGGATCTCGGGCGCGGTTACGGTGCGGCGGGCCTGGTCGGCGCGGCAATCACCGTCGGTGCGGCGGTCGGCGGCCCGCTGCTCGGGCGCCTGGTGGATCGTCGCGGCCTGCGGCCCGTGCTGGTGCTCACCACCGTCGCCGAGGCCGCCTTCTGGTCCACCGCGCCGATGTTGTCGTACTACCTGCTGTTGCCGGCCGCGTTCCTGGCCGGCCTGCTGGCGTTGCCGATCTTCTCGGTGATCCGGCAGTCCATCGCCGCGCTGGTGCCGGCGGAGAAGCGCCGGCCGGCGTACGCGCTGGACTCCATGTCGGTCGAGCTGTCGTTCATGATCGGTCCTGCGCTGGCCACGGTGGGGGTCACCACGATCTCCGCTCGCCTCACGCTCTATCTCGTCGGTGCCGGCATCGTCGTCGCCGGAGTGGCGCTGTGGCTGCTGAACCCAGCGGTACGCAGCGCCGCCGAGGCGTCGACCGGTCCTCAGCCGCGCGTCGCCCGGCGGCAGTGGCTCACCTCACGACTGGTCGCTGTGTTCGCCGTCAGCGCCGCGGCGACCCTCGTGCTCGGCGGCACCGACGTGGCGGTCATCGCGGTGCTCCGGGAGAACGGCGATGTCGGCTTCACCGGCGCGGTGCTCTCCATCTGGGCGGTGGCGTCACTGGTCGGCGGCTTCACGTACGGGGCGGTGCACCGTTCGTTCTCTCCGGTGGCGCTGGTGGGCGCGCTGGGCCTGTGCACCATCCCGGTCGGACTCGGCGGGGCACACTGGTGGCTGCTCTGCCTCGCCCTGATCCCGGCCGGTCTGCTCTGCGCGCCCACCATCGCGGCCACCTCGGACGCGGTCAGTCGGCTGGCCCCGGCCAGCGTGCGCGGCGAGGCGATGGGCATGCACGGCTCCGCGGTCACCGTCGGCATCGCGGTCGGCGCCCCGCTGGCCGGTGCGGTCATCGACGCCTCGGCACCGCTGTGGGGGTTCGCGGTCACCGGCGCGATCGGTGCCCTGGTGGCCCTGGTGGTACTGCCGATCGAGCTTCGCCACCGCCGCGCGGACGTCGCGGCCACCGCCGCCCGAGACGGCGACGAGCGCCTTCCCACGCCCCTCGCCCCGACTGTCTCCTGACCTCGCCCCACCGCGCTGCCAGCCGTCCCGCCCGCGCCTACTCGCCTGGCGCGACATCGACCCGGCGTACGCGTTGGGTAACCGTCCGCCGGCACCCCACCCCTTCCCCACGCTCCCTTTGCTCTGCTTACACGGACGCAACGAAATCACGCACCGTGCTTGCCTGGCCAACATCTCTTCATCGAACCGTCGCGTCTGCGCAGGTCAGGCACCAGTGCGTGGGTTGAAGCAGAGCAAAGGGGGCGCAGGGACAACAGGCAGTTAGCCCCGAGATATCACGCAGAGTCATTGCCGAGGGCACAGGGGTGCTCGCTACGGAGAGCGAGGGCCGCCGGTGGAGGGCAGGTCGGTGGAGGGCAGGTCGGTGGACAGCAACGACGACGGGCACCGACCCTGGTGAGGGATCGGCGCCCGTCGTGCGACGCGGTGGGTCAGCGGCGGTCGATGTCGCTGGCCACATCCTCGGTGTAGCTGGCACCACCGTCGGATTCGCTGGTCAGCGGCTTGGCACCGCCCTCGGGCGGACCGGCCAGGGTCTGCCCGGCAGCCAACTCCGGGAACTTGTGGTCGAAGGCGGGCCGCTCGGAGCGGATCCGCGGCATCCGGTCGAAGTTCCGCAGCGGCGGCGGCGAGCTGGTCGCCCACTCCAGCGAGTTGCCGTGGCCCCACGGGTCGTCGACCTCAACCACCGGGCCGGCCTTGTAGGACTTCCAGCAGTTGTAGATGAACGGCAACGTCGAGATGCCCGTGATGAAGGCACCGATCGTGGAGATCATGTTCAACGTGGTAAAGCCGTCGCTCGGCAGGTAGTCCGCGTACCGCCGGGGCATGCCCTCGTTGCCCAGCCAGTGTTGGATCAGGAAGGTGGTGTGGAAGCCGATCATGGTCAGCCAGAAGTGAATCTTGCCGAGCCGCTCGTCGAGCATCCGGCCGAACATCTTCGGGAACCAGAAGTAGATGCCAGCGAAGACCGCGAACACGATCGTGCCGAAGAGCACGTAGTGGAAGTGCGCCACCACGAAGTACGAGTCGTGCAGGTGGAAGTCGAGCGGCGGGCTGGCCAGCAGCACCCCGGTCAGACCACCGAAGAGGAACGTCACCAGGAAGCCGATCGACCACAGCATCGGCGTCTCGAAGCTGATCTGCCCCCGCCACATGGTGCCGATCCAGTTGAAGAACTTCATGCCGGTCGGCACGGCGATGAGATAGCTCAGGAAGCTGAAGAAGGGCAGCAGCACCTGACCGGTGGCGAACATGTGGTGCGCCCAGACGCTCATCGACAGGCCGGCGATGGCGATGGTCGCGGCGACCAGACCCTTGTAGCCGAAGATCGGCTTGCGGGAGAAGACCGGGATGATCTCGCTGACGATGCCGAAGAAGGGCAGCGCGACGACGTACACCTCGGGGTGGCCGAAGAACCAGAACAGGTGCTGCCAGAGCATCGGCCCGCCGGTGTCCGCGCTGTAGACCTGGGCACCGAGCAGCCGGTCGGCGGCGAGCGCGAGCAGCGCGGCGGCCAGCAGCGGGAAGATCAGGATCACCAGGAGACTGGTGACCAGGATGTTCCAGGTGAAGATCGGCATCCGGAACATGGTCATGCCGGGCGCGCGCAGCGTCAGCACCGTGGTGATCATGTTGACCGCACCGAGGATGGTGCCCAGACCCGAGATGACCAGGCCCATCACCCACATGTTGGCGCCGACGCCCGGCGAGTGCTCGGCGTTGGCCAGCGGGGTGTACCCGGTCCAGCCGAAGTCCGCCGCCCCACCCGGAGTGATGAAGCCGGCGGTGGCCAGGGTGCCGCCGAACAGGTACAGCCAGTAGGCAAAGCTGTTCAGCCGCGGGAAGGCGACGTCGGGAGCACCGATCTGGATGGGCACCAGGTAGTTGGCGAACGCGAACACGATCGGCGTCGCGAAGAACAGCAGCATGATCGTGCCGTGCATCGTGAACATCTGGTTGTACTGCTCGGGCGACAGGAACTGCAGCCCGGGCCGGGCCAGCTCGGCCCGCATGATCAGGGCCATCAGGCCACCGATCATGAAGAACGCGAACGCGGTGACCATGTACATGATCCCGATCTGCTTCGCGTCCGTGGTCCGCAGCAGCCGCGCGATGGCCGACCCCTTGACCGGCTCCCGGACCGGCCAGGGCCGGGTCACGACCGGCTTGGGTGCGACGGTGGTCACGAGGGGCCTCCGGTTCTGGGTTGTCCCGCTCGGCACGCGCTGTATCGGCGGGCCGTCATCCGCAAGGAGGATAGTCCCCGGCAGGTGGGAGCACCGCGTGGGGTCGCCCGGAGGTGGATCACAGCGGACCGAGAAGCAGCCGGTAGTGCTCCCCGAAGATGCGGTCGCCGCGTCCGCGCAGCAGCGGGTCCCGGAGCGCGGGCGGCACGTCGCGGGTGCGGTTGCGGTCCCGGGTCCGGTCCTGCACCCAGCGGGTACGCGGCCGACGGCGGCTCTCGTACGCGGTCAGCGCCGCCTCGACGCTGCCCGCCGCGTGCAACGACTCGGCCAGCACCACCGCGTCCTCCAGGGCCATCGCGGCCCCCTGGGACAGGGTCGGTGCGGTGGCGTGGGCGGCGTCGCCGATCAGGAGCACCCGACCCCGGTACCAGCGTCCGAGTTCGACCTCGTCGGTGGTGGTGGCGTACACCCCGGGAAGGGCGTCGAGCACCTCCGGGACCGGTCCGCCGTACTCGCCGAACAGTTCGCGCAGCCGGGCCAGCGGGTCGGCCGGCAGGTCGGTGCCGGCCTCGTCGGCGTAGCAGTGCAACCGTCCAGCGCCGATCGGCACCACGAGGAAGCCGCAGCGCCGTCCGAGCAGGGCGGTCCACTCGTCGATCGCCGGGCCGTCGCGTACGACGCTGCGGTAGACCACCTGCCCGGCGGGGCGGGGTGGACCGCCGAGCGCGGCCAGCGCTCGGATCGAGGATCGCGGCCCGTCGGCACCGATCACCAGGTCGTACTCGGTCTGGGTGCCGTCGACGAAGGTGACCCCGACGGCGTTCGGCAGCAGATCGATGGTGCGTACCTCCGCGCCGTGCCGGACCGCGCCACCGGCACCGCTGAGCAGGACCCGGTGCAGGTCGGAGCGGGCCATCGCCCGACACTCACCGACCCCGGCCCAGAGCGTGTCGAGGTCGACCTCGCACAGCGGCGCGCCGGTCGAGTCGAGAAACCGTTGCCGGTGGATGACCTTGCCGTATGGGCGGACCGGGTCGTCGAGGTCCAGCCGGCGCAGCGCGCGGGCGGCGTTGCCGGGAAGGTAGAGACCGACATCGGTGAGGTCGTGTGGCGGAGCCTTGTCGGTGAGGTCCGGCCGAAAGCCCGCCAGGCGCAGCGCGCGGGCCACGGCGAGCCCGGCGATGCCCGCGCCGACGACGAGGATGCGCAGGGGGGAGCCACGCATGGGGGTGTACGCCTCCGGAGGGTTCGGCACGCGTTGAAGGCAAGAGACTACTCGGCGCAATCGGCACACACCAGAGGCAACCGGCTCACCCCCGACATCCCTCGGCATCGTCGTATCCACCTGTCGGCGCCGGCCACCGGCCGGCCAGAGCCGGTCGACTGCCCGATGGTGGCGTCCGTGACAGTCAACGCAATTGACGCCAATCACCCGCACCAGTTGCGCACATTGTTTCAAGGATGTAAATGTGACGATGAGCATGGGAGCGCTCCCGCACCGTTGGTTGGCGATCCCGACCGCTCCGTCCGCATTCGTGAGAGGCGTCCGGGCGACGCCGCAGCGCTAGGAGCATCATGAGACGTACCTTGCGGGCCACCATGGCCATCGGGCTGGTCGCCGCCGGCTCGATTGTCGCCGTGGCCCTCGGCGGCACCGCCTCCGCCGACACTCAGATCTGCGAGCAGTACGGCTCCACGGTTATCCAGAACCGCTACGTGGTGCAGAACAACAAGTGGGGCACCACCGCCCAGCAGTGCATCAACGTCACCAGCAGCGGTTTCGAGATCACCACCCAGAACGGCAGCAACCCGACCAACGGCGCCCCGACGGCGTACCCGTCGGTCTTCTTCGGCTGCCACTACACCAACTGCTCCCCCGGCACCAACCTGCCGATTCAGGTCAGCCAGATCAGCAGCGCGACCAGCAGCATCAACTACCGGTACGTGAGCAACGGCATCTACAACGCCTCGTACGACATCTGGCTCGACCCGTCGCCGAAGCGGGACGGGGTGAACCAGATGGAGATCATGATCTGGTTCAACCGGCAGGGCTCCATCCAGCCCATCGGTTCCCCGGTCGGCAACGCCAACATCGACGGGCGCAACTGGGAGGTCTGGCGGGGCAGCAACGGCTCCAACAACGTCATCTCCTACGTCGCCCCGTCGGCCATCAGCAGCGCCAACCTGAACCTGCTGGCGTTCATCAACGACACCCGTAACCGCGGCGCGATCACCAACTCCTGGTACCTGACCAGCATCCAGGCCGGCTTCGAGCCCTGGCAGGGTGGTGTCGGTCTGGCCGTGACGAACTTCTCGGCCTCGGTCAACGGCGGCGGCAACAACAACCCGCCGCCCACCACTCCGCCGCCCACCACCACCCCGCCGCCCTCCGGCAACAGCTCCTGCGCGGTGAAGTACACGGCCAACTCGTGGAACAACGGCTTCACCGCCGACGTGCAGATCACCAACCGGGGGTCGAGCACCATCAACGGCTGGACGCTGGCCTACTCGCTGCCCTCCGGGCAGCAGGTGACCAACTCCTGGAACGCCACGGTGAGCCAGAGCGGATCGTCGGTGACCGCCCGCAACGTCGGCCACAACGGCACGATCGCCCCCGGCGGCACGGCCAGCTTCGGCTACCAGGGCACGCTGAGCGGGTCGTACTCCAACCCCACCAGCTTCACCCTCAACGGCACCGCCTGTTCCCGCTCCTGACGAACGGCTGATCGGAGGCGCGGCGGTCGCCGCGCCTCCGGTCATGGTTCAGCACGCCAGCCAAAACCTGGCCGCTGAGCCGACGGCACGCACAGTCCGCTCTCGTAGGCCACCACCACCGCCTGCGCCCGACTGTTCAGGCCCAGCTTCGCCATCACCCGCTTGACGTGTGTCTTCACCGTCGCCTCGCTCAGCACCAGGTGGTCGGCGATCTCGGAGTTGCACCGACCGGTACCAACCAACCGCAGTACCTCGGTCTCCCGGGCGGTCAGCTCCCGCAGGTGCTCCCGGCCCGCGTCGGCGGCCCGGTGCCGGCTGGCGTACGCCGCGATCAGCCGCTGCGTGATCTGCGGCGCGACCAGGATGTCGCCGCCGGCGATGGTGTGCACGGCTGCGATGATCCGTTGTGGCGGCATGTCCTTGAGCAGAAATCCGGACGCGCCCGCCCGCAACGCCGTGTAAACGTACTCGTCGAGGTCGAACGTGGTGAGGGCGACGACGCGCGGCTGCTGTTCGCCGACGCCGTCGAGAATCCGCCGGGTGGCGGCGATGCCGTCGAGGACCGGCATACGAATGTCCATCAGGACGACATCCGGCCGGGTCTGGGCGGCCAGCGCCACGGCCTCGGCCCCGTCGGCCGCCTCGCCCACGACCTCCGTGCCCGGTGCAGTCCGCAACAGCGACACCAGCCCGGCGCGGATCAGCGCCTGGTCGTCGGCGACGAGCACCCGGATCGGCTCACTCACCAGCGCGTCCCTCCACCGGCAGGCGCAGCAGGACGGTGAAGCCGCCGTTCTCGGCGTGCCCGGCGGTCAGGACGCCCCCGTACAACTCGGCGCGTTCCCGCATCCCCCGGATCCCGTAGGACGTGGGCGGCGGCTGACGGGGTGGCTCCGTCCGCGTCCCGTTGTCGCTTATCCGGATGGTGAGCGCGCTCGCTCCGTAGTCCAGGTCGACCTTGGCGATCGCCGGACCGGCGTGCTTGAGGACGTTCGTCAGCGATTCCTGCACCACCCGGTAGGCGCAGAGGTCAGGCCCGGGGGGCAGCGCAAACGCGTCGCCCGCCACCGAGAGATGGACCGGCAGCCCGGCCCTGCGGGTGCTGGTCACCAGTTCCTCAAGATGCGCGAGGCCGGGTTGGGAACGGTCCCCGGGATCGCGGCCGGGCTCGGTCCGGAGCACATCGAGCAGGCGGCGCAGTTCGAGCATGGCCTGGCGGCTCGCCGCACCGGCCGTCGTGATCGCCGTGTGCGCGGTTTCCGGCTCCGTGTCGAGGACGCATTCGGCCAGGCCCGCCTGCAAGGAGACGACCGACATGTGGTGCGAGACGATGTCATGCAGTTCCCGGGCGATCCGCATCCGCTCGTCGGACGCAGCCCGGGCCGCCTGGGCGGCGAGCCGCTCCGCGCGTCGTGACCACATCTTCGTGCTCTCGCCGAGCGCCCACGCCCCGAGCACGATCAGCGTCACCTGGGCCACCTGCGACCAGTAGACCTGCTCGGTGTTCTGCACACAGTAGGCGAAGGCGGTCACCGCCACCGCAGCCAGGAACACGAGGCCCGCCACCCGGCGCGAACGCATGGTGGCGACAGTGAACATCCCGATCAGGAGCCCGATCCCGCCGTTGGGGATGTCGTCGTAGCGCAACAGGCTCAGCCCGGTGAGCGCGGCCAGGATCACGGCCATGGTGAGCACGGGAAAACGCTGCCGCAGCGCGATCGGGACGACGGTGAGCGCGGCCAGAACGACCACCGCCCAGTGCGGTGCGCCGTCGCGCTGCCCGATCACCGTCGCGACCGTCAGCCCGGTGAGCGTCACCGCCAACAGCACGTCCACCGGGACGGAACGAAGGAGCATCCGCACGGCCAGACGATAGCGGCCCGGCTTCCGGCACCGGCGGCTCACTACCCCCACAGGGGTAGCCGGACATACCACTCTGCAGGGACGCCGGCGATCGACCACCGCCATAGCGTCGAGGTGACCCGACGAGGGCCAGGGGGTGGCCGATGAGTGAGGCGACGACGATCGCGGTTCCGTTCAGCGACTGTGCCGGCGGCACCGCGGAACTGACCTGGGGGCAGGCCAACATGTGGCGTGCGGTGCAGCGCTTGGGCGGCGCGGCCGAGCGGTTCAACCTGCCGCGCTGGCGTCTGCTGTCCCATCCGGTGCCCCTGGCGCGGGCGGTGAAAGCGATCCGGATACTGATCGAGCAGCGGCAGGTGCTGCGTACCCGTTTCGTCGCCGGTGCGGATGGTCCCCGCCAGCACGTCGCCACCGACGGGACGCACCACGTCTCCGTCATCCCGGTACGCCGCCCCCAGGCCCGCCGAACGGCGGTACGCACCACGGCCGACATGGCCGCCGTCCGGATCGACCTGGACCGCCAGTGGCCGGTCCGGTTCGGTCTGCTGGTCCAGCGGCATGAGGTGACCGGGGTGGTGTTGGTGGCCTCGCACATCGCGTTGGACGGCTGGGCAACCGATCGGCTCCTCGCCGACCTGCTCGACTGCCTGGACGGCCGGCACCGGCTGCGACCGGAACGGTACGGGCCGATCGAGCACGTCCGCCACGAGAGCGTCGGCATCAGCCCCAGCACGCGGGCGTACCTCGAGAGGTGCCTGGGGTCGGTGCGGCCTGCGGTGTTCGCCCCGCTGACCGGCGAGGCACGATCGCCGCGTTTCCACGCGCACAAGCTGCGCTCGACCGCGATCGTCGCCGCCACACGGACGATCGCCGACCGGTGCGGGACGTCGACCGCGGCGGTCCTCCTCGCGGCGAGCGCCGCGGCGCTCGCCACCTCCTGCGGCGACCGGCAGGTCCCAATGAAGATCATCGCTTCCAACCGGTTCGTCCCGCGATTCCGTTCTCTCGCGGCGGCGATGGCGCAGGACGCGCTCGCGGTGGTGTCGCTCGGTGACACCGATTTCGACGAGACGGTACGGCTGGCGTACCGGTCGGCGACCATCGCGTGTTGCCACTCGCGCTACCCGCCTGCCGAGTTCGACCGCCTCCGCGCCCGCATCGAGGCGGCGTCGAGCAGCACCTTCGATCTCACCGCCTACTTCAACGACGCCCGCACCATGCATCCGGACGGTCGGCCGGTCGAGCCGCCGCGGCGCCGGGGCCGATCGGCCAGTCCGGGCAGCGTGCTCACCCGGCTCGACGGGCTCGATGACAACGACATGCGGTTCTATGTCCGGATCACCTCGGCCGCGAGCGCGTACGACGTGTTACTCGTGACGGACTCCCACCTGTTTTCCGCGGCCCGCAGCGAACAGCTCCTGCATGGCATCGAGAGCCTGCTGCTCGCCGCCGCGACCGGGCCCGTCCCGGTCGCCCGGATAGCCGCCCTGACCGGCGCGGCGCCGCTCTGACCGGTACGGGCAACCCCGTCCCACCGCTGCCACTGTCCACGGAGACTTGCCATGACCTCAGCGAACGTGACCCTGATCTGCCAAATCTGGAGCCGCCTGCTCGCCACGACCATCGGGCCCGACGACGACTTCTTCGACCACGGCGGATACTCGCTGCTCCTCATCGAGATGGTGATCCAGGCCGAGGAGGCGGGGCTGACCATCGACCCCGAGCAGGTCTTCGACCACCGCACACCGGCAGCGCTGGCTGCGGCTCTCGATGCCACGTTGGAGACGGCTCGATGACCGGCGCGCTCGCCCGCCGCTTCGACGAGGTGGCCCGCCAGCACCCGGACAGGCCAGCCGTGGTGGACCGCGGCGGGACCATGACCTACGAGCAGTTGCGCCGCACCAGCGGAGCGATCGCTGACGAGCTGGTGGCCGCTGGTGCCGGGGCCGGCCACCTGATCGGCATCAAGGTCGGCCGCAACGCCCAGACCATCGCGACGATCCTCGGCGTGTTGCGGACCGGAGCCGCCTACGTGGCCCTGGATCCGTCCTATCCGGCCGACCGGATCGATTTCATCCGCGCGGACGCCGAGATCGGCCTGATCGTGGAGAGCTGCGAAGACACGGACCGGCCGACGGTCACCGGTTCGGTGGCGTCCCGCCGCGTCCCGCTACCGACCGACCTGGCCTACCTCGCCTACACGTCCGGCTCGACCGGGCGGCCCAAGGGTTGCCTGATCACTCAGCACAACGTCCTGGCGTTTCTCGATCAGACAGTGTCGCTGTTCGACCTGACCCCGGACGACCGCTGGACCGTCTTCCATTCGCTGGCCTTCGACGCCTCGGTCTGGGAACTCTGGGGAGCGTTGGCCACCGGTGGAGCTGCCGTGATGGTGCCGGAGCCGGCGCTGCGCAATCCGGCGGTCTTCGCGCGGCTGCTGGGCGACGCGGCGGTGACAGTCGTGTCGCAGGTCCCGTCCGCGCTGCAGTATCTGCTGCCGGCGCTCGCCCGGCGTGGCCACGCCAGATCCCCGGCAACGCAGCTGGCCCTGCGGTACCTGTTCTCGGTCGGCGAGGCGATCCGGCTGGACCTGGTAGCCCAGCTCCGCCAGGTCGTGGACGACCCGGTGCCGGCGGTGGTCAACATGTACGGCCCGACCGAGACCACGGTCTTCGCGACCACGAAGGAGATCACCGAGGCCGACCTGCGGTCCGGGGTCCGGTCACCGATCGGCCATCCGCTGCCCAGGGCCGGTGTCGTCGTGGTGGGCCCCGACGGCTGCGCCGTGCCAACCGGGGAGACCGGTGAGCTCTGGATCACCGGCGAGACGGTCGGCCTGGGTTACCTGAACCGGCCGGAGCTGACCGCCGAGCGTTTCGTGTCGTGGAACGGCTCGCCCGCGTACCGGACGGGCGACCTCGGCCGGCGACTGCCCGACGGGTCGCTCGAACACCTCGGCCGCCTCGATCAACAGCTGAAGGTGCGCGGCTACCGCATCGAACCGGAGGAGATCGAGGTGGTGCTGCGCCGAACCGACCTGGTCACCGATGCCGGGGTGTGTCTCGGCGAGGTGGGTCCGGCGACGTTCCTGGTCGCCTGTGTCACCACGAGGACCGGGCAGTTGGACCCGCACCTGATCAGGTCGCTGCGTGAGGCCGTCGCGGCGACCCTGCCGGGCGCGATGTGTCCCGACCGGTACGTCCTGCTCGACCGGCTGCCCCAGAACGCGGCCGGCAAGCTCGACCGACCTGCGCTGGCCGGAATCGTCCGCGACCGGCTCGCCGCCGCAGCGAGGCCGTTGCAGCCCGTGGCCCGCTAGGAGGTGAGATGTCGATACGTCATGATCCGACAGACCGGGTCGACGCGGTCGTCGATGCCGTACTGGGCACGACGGTGCTGGGTGACGATTCGCTGAGCCGGCTCGGGGTGACCTCCCTCGACATGCTCAGGGTCTGCGGTGAGCTGGAGCGACGGACCGGGATCACCCTCTCCCTGGCCGACGCGATGACGGCACCGACTGTCACCGCGCTGGCCGAGCACTGGCGCAACGGCGGCGTGCCGACCGTACCCGAGGCGACGGGCGGCGGGATTCCGCTGACCTCACTGGCCCGCGGCTGCCTGCTCCGTCAGCTCGTCTCCCCGACCGACACCGCCGGCAACTGCATCCTGCTCTGGATCCTGGACGGTCCGGTCGACGCGGATCGGCTCGCCGAAGCGATCATGGACGTGCAGTGGCGTCACGAACTGCTGCGTTGCGCGTACACCCTGTCCGGCGGCGCGGTGCCCGCAGGCCCGCCGGTCGCCCCCGTCCGGCTGGTCGCGCAGACGACGGCCGAGGCGCTGGCACGCTGCCAGCCACTGCTCACCGTGGCGTTGCGACCCACGGCGGGTGACGTCTTCCGCTCAGTGGTCGTCAGTACGCCGACCGGCGTCGTCATCGGCATGGTCGCGCATCACGTCGCGTTCGACGGCTACAGCGAGAGTGTCATAGCTGCCGATCTCGGCCGGGCGTACCGGGCCCGCCTCGACCGGCGTCCGATCGACTGGCCGACCGTCCCGGACGGCCATACGGCAAACAGGTCCTACCGCCGGCAACGCGCCGCCGGAGACCTGGACCGGCAGCGCGATCGGATCCGCGCCGCCCTGCACGACGCCCCCGAACTGCGATTCCCCGGAGCCAGCGCCATCCGCGCCGGACGGCAGCCGGCCACGGCACCGATCGTGCGCACCACCGCACTGCCGCCGGTTACGGCCATGCCAGTCGTCCTGGCCGCCTACGTCCGCGCCGTCCACACCGTCACCGGGCAGCGGGACGTCTCCTTCGCGGTCCCGGTGAACCGCCGGGGTGCCGCCGGGCTGGACCTGGTGGTCGGCAACTTCGTCGAGATGCTGCCGGTACGGATCACGCTGCCGGTCGGTGCCGACCCGTCCCGGGACGTGGCCGCCGCCACGGCCGCCTGGACCGCCGCGCTGTCCAGCCAGGACCTCGTCTTCGAGGAGGTGGTACGCGCGGCGGGCTCCGCCCGGCACCTCCATGAGCATGTCTTCGCGCTGCAGAACAATCCGCCACCACGGATCGAGCTACCCGGGATACGGACCCGGTTCGTCCGGACCCCGTACCCGGCGCTGGCGAACCGGACCATGACCGAGGTCTGGCCGGCCGGCAGCGGGTACGCCGACGCCACCGACACCGCGGTGCTCAGTTACGAGCCGGACCACCTCGACACGACCACTGCCGCCGCGCTGCTGACCGGCTTCCGCAACAACCTCTCGGCACCATCGGCGTCGGTCACCGGTGAGACGGGCTGATCGTCGCCAGGGTCAGAAACGGCCGAGGGCGTCGACGTCGTTCATCTCCTCGGCGCTCAGCGAGAAGCCGAAGACGTCCGCGTTGGCGCGGATCCGCTCCGGCGTGACCGACTTCGGGATCGCCACGATCTCGTGGTCGAGGTGCCAGCGCAGCACCACCTGGGCGGGCGAGACGTCGTGCGCCTCCGCGATCCGGGTCAGCACCGGGTCGGACAGGTCGGTGGTCTTGAACGGGCTGTAGCCCTCCAGCACCACCCCACGGTCGCGGTGCTCGATGTGCCGCTGCCGGTCGTAGAGGCGGGGCCCCCACTTGATCTGGTTGACCGCCGGGTTCTCCTCGGTCGCCTGGATCAGTTCGTCGATCTGTGCGGTGCTGAAGTTGCTGACCCCGACCGCCCGGGTCAGGTTCGCGTCGCGGGCGGCGAGCATCTCCCGCCAGACCGGAATCAGGTCGCCGGGGTCGCTCGGCGGCCAGTGCACCAGCCAGAGGTCGACGTGGTCGACCCCGAGGGCGCGCAGACTCTCCTCAATCGTCTCCCGTTCCCGACCGACCCGCTCGGGCGGGAGCTTGGTGGTGACGAAGACGTCCTCCCGCCGCAGCCCGCTGTCGCGGATCGCTCGGCCGACCTCCTCCTCGTTGCCGTACATGGTGGCCGTGTCGATGTGCCGGTAGCCGGCCTCGAGCGCGGCGAGCACGGCCTGGTAGCCCTCCTCCCCGGTCGCCTGCCAGGTGCCGAAGCCGAGCAGGGGTATCCGGACGTCACCGGGGAGAAGGGCGGTGGGGTGGTCACTGTGGTTCATACCGACCGTTCTACCCCCGATGGTGCTCGGCATGCGCGGGATCAGGCGCGTCGACTCGCCGCTGTCCGGCGCGACGGCGTGATGTGCCGGAGAATGCCAGATGTGGCTGACCGGCTGGAGGAGTACCGGCGCAAGCGGGACGCTGCGCGTACCCCGGAGCCGGTGCCGGCCGAGCGTCCCCGACGGTCCCGGGCCGGCGACCGGGCCCGTTTCGTCATCCAGCAGCACCACGCCCGCAGCCTGCACTGGGATCTGCGGCTGGAGCGCGACGGGGTGCTCGTCTCCTGGGCGGTGCCGCGCGGGTTGCCCCGTGATCCGGGGCGTAACCATCTCGCCGTGCACACCGAGGACCACCCCATGGAGTATCTCGACTTCTCCGGTGAGATCCCGGCCGGCGAGTACGGCGGCGGTCGCATGGTCATCCACGATCAGGGCACCTATCGCTGCGAGAAGTGGCAGGACCGCGAGGTGGTGGTCGAGCTACGGGGCACCCGGACCAGCGGACGGTACGTGCTCTTCGCCACCGGCGGTCGCGACGGCCGGGACTGGATGGTGCGACGCACCGACCCGCCGCCGCCGGGCTGGACCGCCATGCCCGAGCTGGTCGCACCGATGCACCCCACGCCGGGCCGCCGGCTCCCCACCGACCAGGCCACCTGGGGGTACGAGCTGCGCTGGGACGGAGTGCGCGCGGTGGCGTACGTCTCCGGCGGACGGTTGCGGCTGCTCTCCGACGCCGGTGAGGAGATCACCGGAGCGTACCCGTGGCTGCGGCCGATGGCGGAGGCCCTGGCCCCGACGGAGGTCGTGCTGGACGGCGTCCTGGTCCGCATCGACCGCGCCGGGCAGGTCCGGCCGGCTCGGGGTGGCCGCAGCACCGTCGATGCCCAGTACCTGCTGGTCGACCTGCTCTGGTTGGAGGGGGTGAGCAGCCTGGAGTTGCCGTACCCACAGCGCCGCGAGTTGCTCGACTCGCTGGCGCTGGCCGGGCCACACTGGCAGACTCCGCCGTGGTTTCCCGGCGCCGGTGCCGAAACCATGCGCGCGGCACGCGAACAGGGCCTGCCCGGGGTGGTGGCGAAGCGGCTGGACTCCGCCTACGAGCCGGGCCGCCGCAGCCGCGCGTGGCGCAGCGTGGACACGAGCTGAGACGGCGAGGAGCGGCGTGTACCTGACCCACCTCGAATGCCCGCGCTGCGGCCGGGAACACGACGCTGGTGTGTTGCAGAACCTCTGCGAATGTGGCTCGCCACTGCTGGCGCGTTACGACCTCGCGGCTGCGGCGCGGGTGGTCGAACCGGAGCGGTTCGGGTTACGCCCGGCCGATCTGTGGCGTTACCGGGAACTGCTCCCGGTGGCCGACCCGAGAAATGTCACCACGCTCGGCGAAGGATGGACGCCGATGCTGCGGGTGCCGGCGTACGGGGCTGACATCGGCATCGACGAGCTGCTGGTCAAGGACGAGGGGTTGACCCCGACCGGCTCGTTCAAGGCGCGTGGCGCGGCCGTGGGTGTCAGCCGGGCCCGGGAACTGGGCGTCCGACGGATCGCCATGCCGACCAACGGCAACGCGGGTGCGGCTTGGGCCACCTACGCGACCCGGGCAGGGCTCGGCGCCACCATCGTGATGCCGCTGTCCGCGCCGACCATCTGCCGCCAGGAGTGTCTGGCCGCCGGTGCCGACCTGCGCCTGGTCGACGGGTTGATCGGCGACGCCGGGCGTCAGGTGGCCGCCCTCGTCGCCGCCTCCGACGGCACCGTCTTCGACGCCGGTACGCTGCGCGAGCCGTACCGCCTCGAAGGTAAGAAGACGATGGGATTCGAGATCGTCGAGCAGTTGGGCTGGCAGGTGCCCGACGTCATCATCTATCCGACCGGTGGCGGGGTGGGGCTGATCGGCATCCACAAGGCCCTCGGCGAACTGCGGGAGTTGGGCTGGGTCGAGGACAAGCTGCCCCGGCTGGTGGCGGTGCAGTCCACCGGCTGCGCGCCGATCGTGCGGGCGTTCGCCGCCGGGGACGACCGGGCACGGCCGTGGGAGGACGCCCACACGGTGGCGTTCGGCATCACCGTTCCGGCACCGCTGGGTGACGAGTTGATCCTCGCCGCGCTGCGGGCCACCGCCGGCACCGCGATCGCGGTGGACGACGCCGAGATCCTGACCGACCTGCGCGACTTCGCCGCCCGGGAAGGCCTGTTGCTCTGCCCCGAGGGCGCGGCCTGTCTGACGGCCGCGCGTCGGTTGCGGGCCTGCGGGTGGATCCGCGCGGGCGAACGGGTCGTCGTGCTCAACACCGGCGCGGGCGTGAAGTACCCGGAGACGATCGACGTCTCCGGCGTACCGGTGCTGCCGCGCTGACGGGCGGCGACCGGGGCGGCATCCGGTGCCTGCGCGTCACTCGGCGGTCGGCTCGGTCAGCCGCCACGCGGCGTTGACCTGGCCGATGTGGGACAACGCCTGAGGCGTGTTGCCCAGGTGCGCCCCGGTGGCCAGGTCGATCTGCTCGCTGAACAACCCGACGTCGTTGGCCTGCCCGGAGATCCGGTCGAACAGTCGGGCGGCCCGCTCCCGTTCACCGGCCAGCATCAGGCACTCCACCAGCCAGAACGAGCAGAGCACAAAGCCGGCCGGGTCACCGTCCCAGCGGCGGATCAGGCCGTCCGCGCTACCGAGTTCCCGTTCGACCGCGTCGATGGTCGCCCGCATCCGGGGGTCGGTGGCCGGCAGGAACCCCACCACCGGCAGGTACAGGGCTGCGGCGTCCAGCTCCGGTGATCCGAAGGCACCGGTGAGGACGCCCCTGCGCTCGTCGAAACCGTCCCGGAGCACCGTGGCCCGGATCTCGTCCCGGACGGCGGCCCAGCGCCGGACGTCCGCCCCCTCGCCCAACTGCGGGGCCAGTCGTACCGCCCGGTCCATCGCCACCCAGCAGAGCACCTTGGACGACAGGTAGTGCCGCTCACGGTCACGCGGTTCCCAGATGCCCCGGTCGGGCAGTCGCCAGGTGGCCGCCACCTGCTCGGTGAGACCGACCACCATGTCGCGTACCTCGGCGGCGAGTTGGTCGCCGAGGCGGTTGCGCAACCGCCACACCGCCGAGATGACCTCCCCCGGCACGTCGAGCTGTCGCTGCCGCCAGGCGTCGTTGCCGATGCGTACCGGGCCGGAGCCGTGATATCCACGCAGGTGCGGACAGGAGTGCTCGGAGACGTCTCGCTCCCCCTCGAGGCCGAACAGCACGGGCACCGGATCGGGGCCGACCCGGCCGATCGAACGGGCCGCCCACTCGAACAGCCGGGACGCCTCGGTCGGGCAGGCCGCCACCCAGAAGGCCCGCATCGTCATGGCGAAGTCGCGCAGCCAGCAGAAGCGGTAGTCGTAGTTGCGGTCGATGCCGATCCGTTCCGGTAGCGAGGTGGTCGATGCGGCGGTGATCGCGCCGCTGCGCGCGTAGGTGAGTCCGGTGAGGACCGTGGCGCTGTGTCGCACCATTTCGGGATAGCGTCCGTCGTACCGGTGGTCCTCGCGGAACGACCGCCAGGCCAGCATCGTGTCGGCCAGCGCCCGGACCGGGTCGAGCCGTGCCGGTGGGTTGCCGTACCCCGACGCGTAGGCCAGGTCGAAGCCGAGGACCTGGCCCTCCTCGACGGTGAAGGTGTGCCGCACCCGGTCGTGCTCGGCGCGCAGGGGTAGGCCGGCGCAACGCAGCACCAGTTCCACCGGGCCGGCCACGGCCACCACCGCACCGTCGGGCAGTTCCCGCAGGTACGGGGTGAGCAGGCCGTACTCCGGTCGCGGGCGGTAGTCCAGGGCCATCGGCACCCGCCCGGAGAGCCCTTCGACAACGCGGAGCAGCACGGCCGGCGAGCGCAGGCCGAAGTCGTGGGCGCGGGCACCCGGCTCGGCGGCGAGGGCGTCGGTGACCGCGACGCTTCCCTCCGGGGTGTGGTGGACGGTACGCAGCACCAGCGTGTCCGGCTGATACGAACGCTCTACCCGGTGTCCGGGATACCCCACGGCCGACGGTGCCAGTCGCCAGTGACCGCCGCCGTCCGGGTCGAGCAGTCGACAGAAGACCGAGGGCGAGTCGAACCGGTCCGGGCACCACCAGTCGATCGAGCCGGTCCGGCTGACCAGCGCACCGGAGCGGCAGTCGGAGAGATACCCGTAGTCGGAGATCGCCGGCTGCTCCATGCGATCGGCGTACCCGCGATTTCAGGGCTCATCACGCCCCACGCGGTGCCGCCGGCCTCGGCTGGGCCGGGCCGGCGGACCAGCTCAGGAGGTCGGCGGCTCGTCCTTGCCGGCGGCCTCGGCGGCCTCGGCCTCCTCCTTGGTGTGGTGGACAGCCTGGTCGGCGTGCTCCGGCGGCCCGTAGACGGTGTAGAGCACCAGGGGGTTCGGCCCGGTGTTGACGAAGTTGTGCCGGGTGCCGGCCGGTACGACCACCAGGTCGCCCTGCACCACCTCACGCTTCTCCCCGGCCACTCGTGCCTCACCGGTGCCGCTGACGAAGGTCAGGATCTGGTCGATGTCCTCGTGGACCTCCTCACCGATCTCACCACCGGGCGGAATCGTCATGATCACCAACTGGGTGTGCTTCCCGGTCCACAGCACCCGCCGGAAGTCCGGGCTCTTCTCGGCAACGGTCGCGATAGTGAAGTGCTCCATGCCTGACACATACCCCAACGCAGGCCCGTCCACGCCGCGCTTCGCAAATGGTGGAACTGGCCACTGTCGGAGGGTTTGGACCACTGCCGATCGGGGATCGACACCAGCGACCGGTGCGACCGGTCATGCCAGGTCCCCGCTGACGTACCGCCGTACGGCTGCGGCGGTGGGAGACGGTCGAGCGCGGCGCGGTTTCGACCCTCGGGTCAACGGCGCCGCGCGCTCGTGCGCGCCGACCTCTCCAGGACGGGGTTGTTCAGGAGAGCACGGCCAGGTGGAAGGGGCGGTCGGCGGCCGACCCGGCACCGTCGAAGGTGGTCACGAAGACGGCATTTGGAATGCCGGTACGACCAGCCACCGTGATCTGGCCGGCCGGAGCCAGGCCGGCGCTGCCCACCAGGCCGACGGTCCCGACCAGGCTGGCACCCGTCACATCCTGGTCGAAGATCACCTGGTACATCCCGGTCCGCAGCCGGCTCGCCGCCGCCGCGCCCAGCCCTCGGACCAGCAGGCCGTCGGCGTTGACGACGGCGAAGAGAACTCTCGCGGTCAACGGCATGCCCGCCCCGGCGCAGGTGGTGTGTTCAGCGTCGGCGTGCGCCATGGCCTCGTCCTCCGGCACCGGCTGGGGTTCGCCTCTGCTCCTGGCTCTCGCGCTGGACATCGCTCTCCTCTCAGCCCGGCCGAGCGGCTCTGGCGTGTTGACTTGTTTTGCGACGACTAATGGGGGATCAGCACCGATCAGACCCCTTTGTGCCTCGAACGTATGTCGCGTTCCCTGTCGTCAGCCAGGCAAAGGACTGTCCGATCATGGACATCCGAGTTGTCGATCAAGGCTTTGACCTGCGACGACGCCTCCAACGTGCGCGAGGGTCAGTCGTCGGGGTCGAGGATGGGCACCCCGCCGACGCACCGCACCGACAGTTCGTACTCGCCGCTCGGGCCGACGAACGTCACGTCCGCGTCGTCGTCCGGGCCACGATCGACGTCGTCGACCCGGTATCCCTGTCGGGGCGACCAGGAGACGAGGTACACGCCGCCCGGCCGGCACTCGGCCACCGCGCTGCCACCCACCGTGGAGAAGCTGCGCCGATCAGGCGGCGCCGTACTCGGACCGGCCGGCGACACCGGGCTCGCCGGCGTTGCGCTCGGGTCGGTGCCGGGTGTCGAGGCGTCGGTCGGTGCACCGCCGGCCACCGTGGTGCCGCTCGGCACCGGCTCGGCGAGCGCACGGGCGATCTCCTCCTGGCTGCGGACCCCGCCCGGCGTCCCGGTCAGGCTCTCACCGACCAAGCGGATCGCGGCGAGCCCGATCAGGGTGGCGACGACTGCGGTGGCCAGCCATCCGGCCACGACGAGGAAGGTGCGACGGCCCATCACCCGACTATCCCCGATCTTCGGTTGGGGCGACCTTCGGGCAACGCTAAGGGACAGTTAACGAACCCGGCCGGCGACAGGCCGTGCGGATACGCTGCCTGCTGTGCCCCGCCTGCTGCTGATCGAGGACGACCTGACCATCCGCACTCCGCTGGTACGGGCGTTACGCGAGCGGGGACATGCGGTGGCCGCCGCCTCCACCGCGATGACCGGGTTGCGCGACGCGCTCGACGACCGCCCCGATCTTGTGGTACTCGATCTCGGGCTGCCTGATCTCGACGGTCGTGAGCTGCTGCGGATGCTGCGGGCGGTCAGCGCCGTCCCGGTCATCGTGGCCACCGCCCGCGACGACGAGCGGGAGATCGTCCGGGTGCTCGACGCGGGCGCCGACGACTACGTGGTCAAGCCGTTCACCGCCGCGCAGCTCGACGCGCGGATTCGCGCGGTGCTGCGCCGTGGACCAGGCGGGCCGGCCGAGGAGGACCCGACGATGGTGATCGGTGGGCTGCGGATCGACCCCCGGTCCCGGCAGGTCAGCCTCGACGGGGAGCCGGTCGAACTGACCCCGCGCGAATTCGACCTGTTGCGGCATCTGGCCAGCCGGGTCGGCGAGGTGGTGACCAAGCGGGAGTTGCTGACCGAGGTGTGGCAGATCCCGTACGGCGGGGCGGACAAGACCGTCGACGTGCACCTGTCCTGGCTTCGTCGCAAGCTCGGCGAGAGCGCCCAGAGTCCGCGCTACCTGCACACGGTACGCGGGGTCGGGGTGCGGCTGGTGACTCCGGAGGCCGGCGGGTGAGGGCGCGCCTGGCACTGCTGGTGGCCGCGGTCAGCGTCCTCATCGTGATCGCTTTCCTGGTGCCACTGGCGTTGCTGCTGCGCACCGCCGCCGAGGACCGGGCGACGGTGCGGGCCACCGCCGACGCGCAGGGCCTCGCTTCCGTGGTCGGCACCGCCGACGTCGAGACCGTACGGCTGACCGTCGAACAGCTCGCCGCCGAATCGGCGCGGCCGGTCAGCGTCTTCCTGCCCGACGGCACGGTGCTCGGCTCGGACACCACCCGTACCCCGGCGGTGGAGCTGGCCGGGCGTGGGCAGAGCCTGACCGCCGAGACGGCCGGCGGCCGGGAGGTGGTCATCGCGGTGCAGGGGCGCACGGACGGCACCGCGGTGATCCGCACCGTCGTGCCGCAGGCGGAGATGAACGCCGGGGTGGGTCGTGCCTGGCTGGTGCTGGCCATGCTCGGCGCGCTGCTGGTGCTGATCGCCCTGGCCGTCGCCGATCGGCTGGCCCACACGCTGGTCCGCCCGATCAGCGAGTTGTCCGAGGTCTCGCACCGGCTGGCCAACGCCGAGTTGGACGCGCGGGTGAACCCGTCGGGGCCGGTCGAGCTGCGCGAGGTGGGTGGGGCCCTCAACCACCTGGCCGGCCGGATCCAGGAGTTGCTGGTGCAGGAGCGGGAACAGGTTGCCGACCTGTCGCACCGGCTCCGTACGCCGCTGACCGCGCTGCGCCTGGAGGCCGAGTCGCTCCGCGACCCGCAGGACGCCGCCCGGGTGATCGACGCGGTGGACGGACTCGAACGGGCGGTCACCGGGCTGATCCGGCAGGCCCGTTGGCGTACCCCCACCGATGGCGCGGTGGTCGCCGATGCCGTCGACACCGTGGCGGACCGGGTCGCCTTCTGGTCGGTGCTGGCTGAGGAGACCGGCCGTGCGGTCGACCTTGACCTGGCACCCGGCCCGGTTCCGGTCGGCGTTGCGGCCGACGAGTTGGCCGCCGCCGTGGACGCCCTGCTCGGCAACGTCTTCGCGCACACCCCGGACGGCACCCCCTTCGCCGTCCGACTCCGCGCCCTCGACGATCAGGTGGTACTGACGGTGGCCGACGAGGGCCCTGGCCTCACGGCCGACTCGGTGCGCCGGGGAGCGAGCCAGGCCGGGTCGACCGGACTCGGGCTGGACATCGCCCGCCGGGCGGCCCAGGCCAGCGGCGGGCGGCTGGAGCTGGGCGAACGACCCGGCGGCGGGGCCGAAGTCACGCTCCGGCTCGGTCGGCGTGACGCTTGAGCTCCGAATCGAGTCTTAACCGGGGCTTAGGGTTCGGACAGCGCGCCGCTATCGTGGCCTGACCGATCCTCGATACCACAACCGAGGAAAGGTGCAGACGATGAAACGCAACCCCCTGATGCTGGCGTCGGTCGGCGGTACGGCGGCGGTGCTCGCGGCGGTCGGGGTGTTCCTCGGCGTGGCGGCGGCGGACGGCAATCAGGCGCGGCAGACGACCCTGACCGCGGCGACCGCCGCCCCGAGTGACGCCACCACGGCCGATCCCACCGTGACCGCCACCCCCGCCGACCCGACCGTGACCACCACTGCCGACCCGACCGGTGTGCCGGCGGAGCAGAGCCAACCGCCCGCGGAGGGTGATGCGGTGAGCCGCGAGCGGGCTGGCGAGATCGCGCTGGCACACGCCGGTGGTGGACGGATCACCGAGACCGACCGGGACCGGGAGGACGGCCGGGACGTCTGGGAGGTCGAGATCGTCAACGGCGACACCGAACACGAAATCGACATCGACCGGCAGTCCGGTGAGATCGTCAAGGCCGAGCAGGAGCCGGTGGACGACGACGATGACGATGACGATGACGACGACGACGATGACGACGATGACGACGATGACGACGACCGGGACAACGACTGACCCGAGCTTCTCGGGCCGGTGACGGCCCACCGGCACCCCCGCAGCGGCACCCCCGCTGCGGGGGTGCCGACGTTTCACGCCTCGGCGCGATGCAGCCAGGCCAGCAGGTCCGACGGTGCCAGGGCGGCCACTCGGGAGTGATAGCGGGTCCGTGTCTCCTCGTCGAGCAGTGCGTTGCCCTGACCGGACCGACCGCTGCGGAAGAAGGCGTTGCGGTCCTTCATGACGCCGGCGGAGTCGGGCGCGAGGCGGTCGGCGCGCGCCCGCATCCGGGCGAAGGTGGCCGCCTCCACCAGATCGGCGCTCGGGGGTTCGAGGTCGAGCCGCTCGGCCAGCCGCCGCATCTGCCCGGCCAGGTCGGCCTGGAGGTCGTCGTAGTGAACGAGGTGCGCATTCGGCAGATGCCGGCGGGCCCAGGCGTCACCCAGGTGCCACATGACGCCGGGCAGTGAGTCCAGCTCGGCGTGCGGATCCGGATCAGCGTCGATCCAGCGTACGAGCGCCTGCTCGACTGACGGCCGAGGGCCGTCCGGCGCCGGCGGCGCCGGCCTGCCGGTCAACTCGGCGAGGCGGACACGATCCAGATTGGCGCCCTGATGATGCAGCGAGACCGCCATGTCGAGCGGGTGGCGGGCCACCACCACGTAGTGCACCCGGGGGTCGCTCGGCACTCCGTCCAGTGGGGTGTGCGTCTTGACGAAGCGACGGTGCCGCTGAGCGGCCAACCGGGCGTACACCCGCTCCTGCGGCTCGACCAGCCAGTCGAGCCAGGGTGACAGCTCGATCAGCGGTGCCGGCAGCTCCGGCGTACGCAGCACCAGCAGCGCGCAGATCATCTGCATCCAGGTGGTCCCGCTCTTGGAGCGGGTGCTGATCACGATGTCCCCGGGACGGAAGGGAAAGCCCCGCCAACGGGCGCTGTCCTCTTCGGCGGACCGGTACCGGCGCGGTGTGTCGGACACCGCGCGAGGATAGTCGGGGAGCTGACACCTGTCCCGCGAATTCCCGCTGCCCCGCCCTGGGAGGTGGGTAATCGTCTGGCTACATTGAATTATGGTGCCCGCCCCCGCAGGTCGGGCGGAGGAGCTGGTCTATCGTCCTGTCCTCGCCGCACGGCGCGGGGAGCTGGAGGCGCTCAGCCACCTCGACGACGCCCACACCCCCATGCTCAGCCCGATCCTGGAATTGTCCACCATCGACCGGCCCGTCATCGATTCCCTGGCCCGACTGCCGCCCGGGCTGCTCCCAGCCGTCGACATCGGCGCTTTACCGGACACGACGGCAGCCGCGTTGGCCCGTTGGGGCGTACCGCTGATGCCGGTGATCGGTCTGACGGACGGTGAGCGGCGGTTGGCGGCGCACGGTGACACGGCCCGGGCACACGCCCACCGGGCCGTGGTACGCCTACGGCTCCGTCAGGACCGGGCCGGTCCCGACGCCACCACCACGGCTGTGGAGCGGATCGGGCGGCACGCACGGCTGGGGCCTGAGCAGTGCGACCTGGTGGTCGACTGCGGTGACGTGTGCTGCCCGGCGGACGTCCGGCTGGCCGAGCCCCGGGTCCGGCGGGTGCTGTGCTGGGCCCGGCGGCACGCCTGGCGTTCGGTGAGTGTGGTGGCCGGTGGCATCCCGCCGGCCCTGTCCCGACTGCCCGTCGACGAGCCGGTACGGGTGAATCGCTGGGATTGGCTGCTCTGGCAACGGCTGACCGATCTGGGCGTCGCCTTCGGCGACTACGGCGTGGCCCCGGCCGCGATCCCCGCCCAACCGACCGCCGACCGACACCTGACGGTCACCTACACCGGCAACGGCGCCTGGTGGGTCCACCGCTGGTCCCGACGCCGGGGCCAGGGCGACCAGCGGGTCGCCGACCTGTGCCGCACGCTGGTGTCGGGGCCGCACTGGCCGGCGACGGGTGCGAGCTTCTCCTGGGGCGACCAGGAGATCTCGCGTCGGGCTCGGCGGGGTGCCGGGGCGGGCTCGGCAACCAACTGGATGGCGTGGAGCACCTCGCACCATCTGGCCCACGTACTGGACGCGCTGGCCCGTCCCGCCCGCGCTATTCCTTCTCGGTGAACCCGAACTGCACGACGCCCTCGTCGTCGACGGACGCGTCGACCGAGGCGTCACCGAGCAGGTCGGCCGCGTCCGAATCGAGGAAGATCCGGGCACCCTGGTTGTCGACCACGTGGTCGCCCTCGACCGGGGCGGGAACCAGTTCGACGGTGAGCGAGCCGGCCATGGTGTCCGCGGCGATGCGTACGCCGCCGCCCTCGGAGACGTCCTGCTGCGCGGCGAGATCACGGATCACCAGGACGGCGTTGTCGGTCATCGTGAGCATGGTGGGACTCCTCGTGGATGTCTGGGCTCCTGGGCACTGCCTCCAGGGCCGCATCGGGGCAGCTCAAAGCCCCTCCAGCCCTCCACGGTGCCCGCTGTCGAGGAGTCCGTCAAATAGACGGATACCGGCGCGATTCGCGGCATGACGGCGCGCTGCGCGGGTATCCGCACCGGTTGCGTCTCAGGCCGGGGACCGCGGCGGCAGCGGGGCCGCGGGATCACCCCGTTCGATCAGTGCGGCGATGTCGGCGTCGTGCAGACCCCGTAGCGCGAGCACCCGGGTCCCCCATCGATGCAGCCGGCACGGATGCGGGCTGGCGTCGTTGCGGCAGATCGTGCCCCCCGACCAGCTTCGTGGCGCGTGCACCACGACAGCGCGTACGGCGAACTGGGCATCCTCGGCGGTCACGTAGGGCGGCAGGGGAATATCCCGCAGCCCCGTCCCGGCCCGCTCGCCCGGCCGCGGGCCGGGACGGACGGTACTGCTCCTGCTGTTCATCGGCTTGACCTCCACACTGGACGGTCGAACACGGACAGCAGGACGTTACGACTCGATGGACCCAGGGTGACGGACAAACTGTCCCGAGGAGTCAGCCGGTGGCCGCCTGCGCCCGCAGCATCGCCGCCTTCTGGCCGGGCTCGAAGCCCGGGCCCACCCCGTCGAAGATGATCGCCGAAGCGTCGATGTGCCGCGTCCGCAGCGGCAGGATCTCCTGGTACGCCGGCGAGTCGTACCAGGCGTGCGCCTGCTGGCGGTCGGGGAACTCAAGGACGACCACGCTGCCCGGCCACTCGCCCTCGCGTACCTCCACCTCCGGGCCGTGCGCCAGGAACCGGCCACCGAAGGGCTCCAGGGTGGCCTGGATCCGCTCCAGGTAGGTCAACACGTCCTCGTTGATCTGCGGGTTCCGCAGATGCGCCAGTGCGAAGGCAGGCATCCTTCGTCCTCCCCGACATCGTCCCGTCCGTCGCAGTCGGGCAACGCCACCGACCGGTCAGCCACCGGGCTGCTCTTCCGCCCGCCGTCAGCGTAACGCGACGGCCTGGAGGCCGACGTTGCCACAGTGCGGGGTGAAGCTCTCCTCCACCGTCCAGCTGAGCAGCAGTCGGGTGCCCCTCGGAGCCTGGAACCGGATGGTCGCGCCAGTGGACTGACTGGTGTGCCGTTCCTCCAGCCGCAGGGTGCGGCGCGGGCCGCCGTCGCCCAGCCGCGCCTCCAGCCGGCCCCGGGCCATCCACACACCGAGGTAGACGATGACCGTACGCGGTTGGCCGTCGGCGACGACCGCGAGGCTGAAGCCGTTGCCCTCCCCGCAGGTGTAGACCCCGTCGGGCGTGGCGTCGGTGGACCGCACCGGCGTGCCGTCGCGCCACCGGAACAGCTCCTGGTTGCCGTCCCAGCCGCTCCGCTCGCCCCGAACGTCCAGGTCACGGATCTCGGCGGTGCCGTTGCGCTTGCGCACCGTTGTCCGGGCACCGCGCAGTCCCCAGTGCACCCAGTCGCGGTCACCGACCCGGGTCAGGTTCACCGTCTCCGGGATGTCCGACCGATCGACGGTGAGCAGCATCGACGCGGCAGGTGGGGTGGCGGAGGTGCGGCTGGGCGTAGGGACCGGACTGGGGCTCGGTGAGCGTTCCCGGGGGCGCAAGCCGGGCACGGCCGGCGCACTGGGCCCGCCGCTGGGCAGGCTCGGGCGTCCGACCACCGCGGGCAGGCCATCCGGCTCGGCCGGCTGCTCCGGTGTCGGCTCCGACCACCAGTGCACGTACCCGACCAGGGCGAGCAGGCCGGCCAGGGCGGCGATCCCCTCCACGGCCCAGCGGCGACGCCTGCGGGTCCGGGCCAGCCGACGGGCGGCCCGGGTCTCCTGGTCCTCGCCGGAAGGCTGTCGGATCGCCGGTACGCGGTGCCCGGGGGCTCGGCCGCGAGCTGCCCGTGGGGGGTTCTCCTCCGCCACCGACTCTCCACTTCTGCCGGACCGGACTCGCACCGGCACGCTGCGCCCCGGATGCGTGGACGCCTCACCCTGGCATCGCCGGGGCCCCCCGCGCTAGGGCGCGGGTCGAAGTCCCTGGCCGCCGCAGGTGCACGGTGCGGACGGCTCAGTCGCGGATGTCGAAGCCGAGGGCCCGGGCGATGGTCGCCGCCTGCATCATGTCAATGACCGTCTCGGCGCGGTGCACCGTGGTCGGGTCCAGCCCGGTCAGATCGCTGGCCCGCAGGTCCACACCAGACAGTCGAGCTCCGCGCCACTGCGCGTCGGACAGATCGCACCCGGTCAGCACCGCACCCGTCAGGTCGGCCCCGGACAGGTCGGTCTCGCGCATTCGTACGCCGGTGAACCGCGCGCCGCGCAGGTCGCCACCGGCGAGAGTGAGGAACGACCAGTCACCCCCGGCCACGGTCAACGGCCGCAGATCGCAACGGTCGAAGGTGCTGCCCACCAGCTTGCAGCCGGTGAACTCCGCCTCGAAGAGGTTGCACCGGGTGAAGACGCAGCGGGTGAAGGCCGAGTCGGTGTGCCGGGAGACGTTGAACGCCACGTCGCCGAAGGTGCAGCCCTCGAAGACCGCACCCCGGCTGGTCGCCTCGGTGAGATCCACCCGGTGGAAGCTGCAGTTGACGAAGTGTCGGTCGGCCAGGTCCTCGGCATACCAGTCCTCGTCCCGGAAGGTGGCGTCCTCGGTCAACTCCGGCATGCCCGCAGGGTAACCAGTGAGCCCGACAAGACGCCTTCCCGCCGCGCATACCGGCCGGTAGGTTCCCTGGGGTGAACATCGCACCCCGCATCGAGGCGAAGCAGGTCGGATTCGATCCGACGCGGCTGGCCCGGATCGACGAACACTTCGCCAGATACGTCGACGCCGGCCGGCTGGCCGGCTGGCAGGCGGTGGTCACCCGACGCGGGGAGATCGCGCACAGTTCGACGTACGGCCTGCGGGACCGCGAGGCTGGCACGCCGGTACAGCCGGACACCCTGTGGCGGATCTACTCCATGACGAAGCCGATCACCTCGGTCGCGGCGATGATGCTGTGGGAGGAGGGCCACTTCGAGCTGACCGACGAGATCGGGCGCTGGTTGCCCGAGTTCGCCGAGATGCGGGTCTACGCGAAGGGTTCGACGCTCAAGCCGTACACCGTGCCGGCGATCGAGCCGATCCGGATCTGGCATCTGCTCACCCACACCGCCGGGCTGACCTACGGCTTCATGCAGACCTCGGTGGTCGACGGGCTGTACCGGGCCGCCGGCTACGACCTCTATCCGCCGGCCGAGGTCGACCTGGCCGAGGCATGCCGGGTCTTCGGCGAGCTGCCGCTGCTGTTCCAGCCCGGCACCGCCTGGGGCTACTCGGTCGCCACCGACGTGCTCGGCCGGCTGATCGAGGTGGTCTCCGGGCAACGCCTGGACACCTTCCTGACCGAACGGATCCTGCGTCCGCTGGGCATGGCCGACACCTGCTGGCACGTCGAGGGCGCCGACGCCGAGCGGCTGGCCGCGCTCTACGTACCGGACCCGACCTCCGGTCGCGCGGTGCGTCACGACGCGCTCGGCGCGCTGGCGTACGAGAAACCGGCGCTGCTCTCCGGCGGCGGTGGGCTGATCTCGTCGGCCGCCGACTACCACCGCTTCACCCAGTTGCTGCTGCGTGGGGGTGAGCTGGACGGCACGCGTCTGCTCGGTCCCCGCACGGTGCGGTTCATGACGCGCAACCACCTGCCCGCCGACCGGGACCTGGGCACCCTGTCCACCGGCGGGTTCGCCGAGACCAACCTCGACGGCATCGGGTTCGGCCTCGGCTTCGCGGTCGTCGACGACCCGGTACCGAGCCGGGTGCCGAGCAGCGTCGGCGAGTACTACTGGGGCGGCGTGGCGAGCACGGCGTTCTGGGTCGACCCGGTCGAAGAGATCACCGCCATGTTCTTCACCCAGCTGATGCCGTCGAGCACCTGGCCCATCCGCCCACAGTTACGCCAACTGGTCTACTCGGCGTTGGTCGACTGAGCGCCGGGATTCCCGTTCCACCGACGACCGGCGGGCGCGCTCCCTAGCCTGGGAGGCGTGAGCGAGCGGGCGAACCAGCAAGCGCCGCGGCGGGCGCCTCGCGCCGACGCAGCGCGGAGTGGGCGGCGGCGTGAGTGACATCGTCGTGTTCGGTGCGGCCGGCACCGCAGGTTCGCGGATCGCCAAAGAGGCGTTCGACCGCGGGCACCGGGTGGTGGCCGCGGTACGCCGCCCCGAGGCGGACGCGTCGTACCTGCCGGCCGGGATTCGGGTCGTCACCGGGGACGCGACAAGTGCGCGGAGCGTGCGGGAGCTGGCCCCGGAGGCGGACGCGCTGGTGCTGGCGATCGGCGGCGGCAGTCGTACGCTGTGGGCCGACGCGGCGCGGACGGTGCTCGACGCGTTGCGCGGGATGCCGGCGGCGCCCCGGGTGATCCATGTCGGCGGCGGTGCCACCCTGCTCACTCCCGCGGGCACCCGGTTGCTGGACGAACCGGACTTTCCCGATGAGTACCGCGACTCCGCGTTGGGGCAGGCGGCGGCCCTGGACCTCTACCGTTCCTCGGCCGACGGGGTGACCTGGACGTATCTCTCGCCGCCACCGCTGGAGTTCCACCCCGGTGAACGCACCGGCCGGTACCGCACCGGCACCGATCAGCCGGTGACCGACCCGCAGGGCCGCAGCGTGCTCAGCTACGAGGATCTCGCGGTCGCGGTGGTCGACGAGATCGAGAACGGACGCTTCCGGAACATGCGCTTCACCGCCGCGTACTGATCTCTGATCTTGAGCAAGGGCAGCCAGTGCGGTGTCCAGAAACGTTCACCGGGCCGCACCGGGCCGCGACACCGCCCACGTTCCTGGACACCGCACTAGCCGGATAGATTCGAGTCTCTGTGATCCGGGCGTCACACCCCTGACGCCCGGATCGGACCTCGAATCAGGAGGGCGCCGTCTTGGCTTCGTTCGACGACACCGTGACTTCACCGCACGAATCGTCCCGCCGCACTGGATCAGGCTCACTCAACCGGCGGCGGATGTTGACCGTCGCCCTCGGTGGCGCCGCCACCGTGGCCCTGCCCGCCCCCGTCTGGGCGGCCGACGACCACCGCCCGGGCGCACACCGGCCGCCGGCCCTGACCCCACCGGACCGGGTCGTCGTGGCGCAGCTGTCGGCGAGGCGCGCCCTGCAACACCTGAAGGTGCTCTCCGAGGACATCGGGCCACGTATCGGCGGCACCGACTCGGAGCGCCGGGCCGCGCACTACCTCGCCGGCCAGCTCGACAAGCTGCGCTACGACACCACCCTGCAACCCTTTCCCGTCGCGGACAAGTTCCTCGCCCAGCTCAGCTCGCCGGCCGGGCTTCCCACGGACCTGAACTGGCAGGCCGGGGCGAGCGGGCAGGCCGCGTTGGACACCCGGGTCACCGCGACCGTGGTCGACGTCGGTGCGGGTACGCCCGGCGACTATCCCGCGGACGTCACCGGCAGGATCGTGCTGGTCGACTATGTCGCGGCCCAGCGCGAGCAGCTCGCCGCCACCGCCGTGGCGGCCGGAGCAGCGGCAGTGGTCTTCCTCCCGGCCGACCTGGTGGAGCCTCGTCGGGCCTCGGCGTTCTCCCCCACCCTGCCCGGTTCGGCCGCCGCGCCGCTGCCGATCCCGGTCGTCGGGGTGGCCCAGGCGCAGAAGCACCGGCTGCGCGCGCTGCTGGCCGCCGGCCCCCTCACCCTGACCATCGCCACCACCGCCCACCGGGGATTGACCTCGCACAACGTGCTGGCGGAGCGACGCGGTCGCGCGGGCGGCAACGGTCCGGTGGTCATGGTCAGCGCCCACTACGACTCGGTCATCGGCGCACCCGGCGCCAACGACGACGGCTCGGGCACGGTGCTCTGCCTGGAACTGGCTCGGGTGCTGAAGGCGGTGCCGATCGACGCCACGGTGCGGTTCGCCCTGTGGGGCTCGGAGGAGCAGGGCCTGATCGGTTCGCGCTACTACGTGGCCCAGTTGCCGCAGCCCGAGCGGGACCGGATTATCGCCGTCTACCAGAACGACATGGTCGCCACCAGCTGGGACCCGGCGACCCGGTACTGGCTGTTGTCCTTCACCGGCGAGAGCAACCGGGCCACCGACGAGGTCACCGCCGCCGCCCGGCGGCTCGGCTACGAGCCGCAGATCTCGCCGGTCACCCAGCGCGGCGCCAGCGACCACCAGTCGTTCCAGGAGGTCGGCATCGCCAGCGCGAACTTCTCCTGGCGTGGTGAGGAGTCACCGGCGCTGCTGGAGCCGCCGTACCACAGCCCGGAGGACACCATCGCCAAGAACATCAGCCTGGAACGGCTCCAGGTGTCGATGGAACTGATCGGCTGCGCCACGTACGCGACGGCCCGGCGCTGATCCCGGGTGGGGCGCGGCACCGGCCGCGCCCCACACCCGGTCAAGGCGGTACGGGCTCCGGGCAGGTCGCCGGCCGTTTCCGTCGGCGTTCAGACGTGCTGGCCGGCGGAGGGCTGGCTGGGCACGCGGGGGCGCATCGACGGTCGCCAGGCGCGGCCGTTGGCGTAGATGATCCGGAAACCCAGGTACGACGCGAGCGGTGCCCAGTGCGCCGAGCCCATCCGCAGTTCGGCAGCGTTGTGCCGGCGGCCGTTGGCGAGCACGTCGAGCAGGACCGTCTCGAACGCCGCCGACTCGACCCAGTCCACCTCTCGGGTGAAGCCGCAGATCAACGCGGCCCCGGTGACGTCGAGGAAGTCCCGCAGCACTGACTCCGGGGTGCGCAGCACCGAGCAACTGCCGAAGTAGAGGCGTCGCCCCTCGCAGCGCCCGGCCATCAGGTCGGCCACCTCGGCGAGTTCCACGGAGTGCCAGTCAGTCAGGCACAGCCGGTTCGGTTCGCCGTGCATGGCGAAGAAGCCCAGTCGGTGATCGGCGTACTGCTTCAGCAGCCAACGGTCGATGAAGTAGAACAGCTCGTCCCGGGTGGCCGCGTCCTTGTGGATGAAGCGGACCTTGCCCAGCCGTTCGAGCAGTTCCAGGGTGGGCAGCACGGATCCGCGCTCGTTGAGATCGCGGTGCCACTGACCCTCGACACAGAAGATGCCACCACGCGCCACGTCGACCTCCCCGTCGTCGCCCGCGCTGACGTTACCGGGCCGCCAGGCCCGGAGAACATCACCCTCCGTGTCACCAGTTGCGACATTCCGCGCCGGAATGGCTCGTCTAGGGCGCCTCGCCGCCGATTGCCGGATTCGCAAACGCCCCTAATTCTCAGGTAATGCTCAGGTACAGCGAATTGTGAGGACAATTCTCGTTAATCGCCGCCAACCGACTGCTCCGGTGCGAGGGTGGATCCACGGGACAGCCCGGTCGAAGTCCCGGATGCCACCCCATTCACTCTCCTATCGGGAGGACTTCTGTGCGCGTACACACCTTGAAACGGGCAGTCGTCGCCCTCGCCCTGGCCCTGCCGGGCGCCGCGATCGCCTCGGTGGTCGCCGCGCCAGCGGCCCATGCCGACGGCTGCTACACCTGGGACCGAACCCTCTACCAGGGGCGCTCCGGCAGCGACGTACGTGAGCTGCAACTACGGATGGCCGGCTGGGCCGGCAACAACAACATCGTGGAACTCGACGGGCGGTACGGCCCGAAGACCGCCGCCGCGGTCCGCCGCTTCCAGGCCGCGTACGGCATCCGGGTCGACGGAATCGCCGGGCCACAGACGTTCCGGAAGCTGTACCAGATCCAGGACGACAACTGCACGCCCCGGCACTTCAGCTACCGCGAGATGGACGACGGCTGCGGCGGCAGTGGGTGGAACGGCGGCCCCCTGAGCGCCGCACAGACCCGCCAGAGCGCCCTGCGCACCATGTGGAAGCTGGAAGCGCTGCGCAAGAGCCTCGGCGACAAACCGCTGATCGTGACCAGCGGATTCCGCAGCCGCGCCTGCAACAGCCAGGTGGGCGGGGCGTCGGACAGCCAGCACCTCTACGGCAACGCCGCCGACCTCGTCTCACGCGACAAGTCGCTGTGCCAGATCGCTCGCCAGGCCCGCAACCACGGCTTCAGCGGCATCATCGGGCCCGGCGTGGCCGGGCACAACACCCACGTCCACGTCGACTCGCGGCGGGAGAACAACCAGGACCGCAGCACGAACAACACCTACTGGGCGGCACCCGACTGCGGAATCCCGGCCGGAAACCGCTGAGGCACGACGCATCGCGACGCCGGCCCGGGCGTGGGCGGGGGAAGGACCGCGCATTCCGGGCCGGCGTCGTACCGTCGGGCGAGCCCGCTCAGCTCGCCCGCGGCCAGCGCGGCGCGGTGGCGGGGGGTGCCACCGGCCGGCTGGAACCGGGCGCCCGAACGCCGGTACGCGCGGCGGGGGCGGCCACTCGGGGCACCGGGCCCCGCGCCGGGTATCCGGCGACGCGATCGGGTCGGGTCGGATGACCGGCGGCCCGAGGGGGGTACCCGGCGGCACGGTCGGCGCCCGCCGGCCGCGCGGCAGGAGTACGTCCCGTCGACGGCCCGTTGATCAGGAACGGGAACGGCACGTGCACGAACGGATTGCCGTGCCGGATCAGGGCGTCGAGCTGTCGCTCGTTGAGCCCGTGGTCCAGCAGCACCCGCCGACCCCAACGATGCAGCCGGCAGGGGAACCGGGCACCGTCGTTGCGGCACAGCGCCCCGGACGGCCACTCCTCGGCCGCGTGCACGACCACCGCCCGGACGGCCAACCGGACGTCCTCAGGGGTCAACGGCGTCGGGACCGGCAACTCGCCCAGAATCTGATCGATGGGATCCGTCGACTGCTCATCAACTCGCACGGCCAGACCTCCCGCAGCTCCGGTAGCGGTGCGCTTGAGCACCGCACCTCAAGCAGTGGTACGGCCACCGGAGCGGGATGGTTCAAAACCGATTTCAAACCAGCCCGGCGTCGTGTACGAGCAGCGCCACCTGCACCCGGTTGTTGAGCCCGAGACGGGTCAGCAGTCGGGAGACGTACGCCTTGACGGTGGCCACGCTCATGTACAACTCGGCGGCGATCTCGGCGTTGGTGCGCCCCATGCCCAGAGCCAGGGCGACGGCCCGTTCCCGCTCAGTCAGGCCCTCGATCAGCCGCGCGGCCCGGTCCCGACGCGGATCAGCCACCGGTCCCGCCGTGACGTGCTCGATCAGCGTCCGGGTCACCGTCGGCGACAGGGTCGCCTCGCCGGCCGCCACCCGGCGCACCGCCCGGACGATCTCCCCCGGCGGGGTGTCCTTCAGCAGGAACCCGCTGGCACCGGCCCGCAGCGCCCGCAGGACGTGCTCGTCGGCGTCGAAGGTGGTCAGCACGAGCACCTCCGGCGGCTGGGGCAGCGCACGCAGTGCCTCGGTCGCGGCCAGCCCATCCAGCCGGGGCATCCGGATGTCCATCAGCACCACATCCGGCCGGCACGCGGCAACGGCCCGGACGACCTCGATGCCGTCGGCCGCCTCGCCGACCACGTCCAGATCAGGCGTGCCGCCGAGGATCATCGACAGTCCGGCGCGTACCAGCGCGTCATCGTCCACGATCAGGATCCGGACCGGACGCTCCTCGTTCGCCGGCGACCCTGTACCGGCGGCCGGCGCCACACCGCTCTCAGCGCCGGCGGCCGGCAGCGGGCCGGTCATGTCGCCGGCCACGGCAACCAGGCGGCGAGTCGGAAGTCGCCCCGCTCGTCGCGTCCGTGCTCCAGCCGGCCACCGGCCAGGGTGACCCGCTCCCCGATGCCGATCAGGCCGGTGCCGGTGCCCGGGATGGCCAACGCGGCGGGCTCGCCCACCGGCCAACGGTTGCGGATCTCCACGCTCAACCCGTCAGCGGGAGCACCGCCGATCTCCACGGTGACGGCGGCCCCGGGAGCGTGCTTGCGGGCGTTGGTGAGCCCCTCCTGGACGATCCGGTAGACGCTGCGACCGACGGCCACCGGCAGCAGGTCCGGTGCGCGGACCTGCTCGCGCAGGTCGACACGGACCCCGGCGGCCCGGGACTCGGAGATCAACCCGGGCAGGTCGTCGAGGGTGGGCTGGGGCCGTTCCGGCTCGTCGGAGAGGGAGATCTCGGCCCGGAGCACGCCGATCACCTTGCGCAGGTCCTGGAGGGCGGCGTGGGCGCTGCCCCGGATCACCCCGGCCGCCCGAGCCACCTCCTGCGCGGGGGCGTCGGGGCGGAACTCCAGCGCCCCGGCGTGCAGGCTGAGCAGCGAGATCCGGTGGGCGAGCACGTCGTGCATCTCCCGGGCGATGCGGGTGCGCTCCAACTGTCGGGCCTGGGCGACCCGTAGCTGCTGCTCGGCCTCGGCCCGCTCGGCCCGCTCCCGCAGCGACAGCACCAGCTGCCGGCGCGCCCGGACGAACATCCCCCAGGCCAGCACCAGCAGGGTGAAAACCACGCCCCAGGCGGTGGAGACCCAGTACGGGTTGCCAGGCTCGGGCCGCAGCAGGGCGAAGAACATGTTGGTGACCAGCCCGCCCGCGGTGATCGCCAGCGCGATCGCCGTCCGGCGGTGCACCACCACCGTGAAGTAGATGATCAGCAGTGGGACGGCGGCCGTCATCGAGAACATCGTCAGCGGCAGCGTCACCAACGCCAGCCCCACCGGCCAGCGCCGCCGCCACCAGAGCGCCACCACGCAGGCCAGGCCGAGCAGTGCGTCGGCGAGGATCATCCACTCGTACGGCAGCCGTTCGGCGAGGATCGGGGCCGGGCTGGCGGCGTCGAAGGTGACCAGCGTCACCCAGGCGAGTGAAGCCAGGAAGCAGAAGCTGTCGACCAGCCAGTCGCGGGTGGTGCGTCGGGGTCGTCGATCTTGCCCGGTGGTGCCCAGCGCCCCGGGCAGCAGACCCGGGTGATCAAGGACGACGACGCTGGTCACAGGCGTAATGGTAGGCAGCCGCCGGGGTGACCGACCAGCTACCAAAGTCGAGACCTGAACGTCGACCTTGGTCGAGCGGCGGCAGACCGACGGCCGCTGCGGATGGCCGGCCGGCTCGGACACGCTGCCCCTATGATCGCCGTACAGCAGCTCACCAAACGGTACGGACGGCACACCGCCGTCGAGGACGTGTCGTTCCACTGCGAGCCGGGCACGGTCACCGGTTTCCTCGGCCCCAACGGGGCTGGCAAGTCCACCACGATGCGCATGATCTGCGGGCTCACCCCGCCGACCTCCGGTGCCGCCACGGTCGACGGCCGCCCCTACCGGCAACTGCCCAACCCTGGCCGCACGGTCGGCGTACTCCTGGACGCCTCCGCCCAGCATGCCGGCCGGACCGGCCGGGAGACGCTGACCGTGGCCGCCGCCACGATGGGCGTGAACCGACGCAGGGTCGACGAGGTGCTCGACCTGGTCGGGCTGGGGCCGGCCGCCGCCCGACGCCGGGTGCGCGCCTACTCGCTGGGCATGCGACAGCGGCTCGGCCTGGCACACGCGCTGCTCGGTGACCCTCGGGTGCTGGTGCTCGACGAGCCGGCCAACGGGCTGGACCCGGAGGGCATCTTCTGGATGCGCGGCCTGCTCCGAGACTTCGCCGACCGGGGCGGCACCGTGCTGCTCTCCAGCCACCTGCTGCGCGAGGTGGAGGCGGTCGCGGACCGGCTGGTGGTGATCGGGGGCGGCCGGATCGTGGCCCAGGGAGACAAGGACGACCTGCTGGCCGGCGCGGGCACCGTGGTACGCGCCCGCGACGGTGCCGCGTTGCGGGCCGCGCTGCACCGAGCCGGCCTGACGGTCAGCGACAACTCCGAAGGGCTGCTGGTCAGCGCCGACACCGACGCGGTCGGTGAGGTCGCCCTGGCCGCCGGGGTGGCCCTCACCGAACTGCGTCCGGCTGGCGGAGGTGGCCTGGAGCAGCTGTTCCTCGCCCTGACCGCCGCCGCGCCCGCCACCGCCATCGCCGAGCCGGCCGGGGAGGTCGTCCGATGACCATCGTCAGCACCGCACCAGAGACCACCCCGGGGCACCGCTCGGGCGCGCCCCAGCCGTCGTTGGCCCGGCTGACCGTCGTGGAACTGCGCAAACTCGTCGACACCCGGGCCGGGCGCTGGTTGCTGATCATCATCGGCCTGCTCAGCGCCGCCGTCGTCGCGCTCCTCCTGGTGTACGCCGAAGCGCCGGAACAGACCTTCACCACCTTCTACGTCACCGCGCTGCTGCCGGTCGGGGTGCTGCTGCCGGTGCTGGGCATCCTGTCGATCACCAGCGAGTGGTCGCAACGCACCGCGCTGACCACATTCGCCCTGGTACCCCGGCGGGAGCGGGTGATCGCCGCCAAGCTCGTCGCGGTGGTGCTGGCGGCGTTCGGGGCGGTCCTGGCCAGCCTGGCGTTCGCCGCCGCCGGCACGGCGATCGCCGGCGCCACGGGAGGCGCGGGCACCTGGCAGGTCGAGGGGGCCCTGGTGGCGCACAGCGTGGTGTTCCAGGTGGCGAGCGTGCTGATGGGGGCGGCGTTCGGACTGCTGCTGCTGAACACCCCGTTGGCCATCGTGGCCTACCTGGTGCTGCCGATCGTCTGGTCGATCGTCGGGGAACTGGTCCGGCCGCTGCACCGCGCGGCCGAGTGGCTGGACACCGGCCGAACCATGGAGCCGCTGTTCACCGCCGAGGTGACCGCCGGACAATGGCAACGACTCGCGGTGTCGCTGCTGCTGTGGATGGTCGTGCCGCTGGTCGCCGGGATGATCCGCACCATGCGGCGGGAGGTGGCGTGAGGGCGTACGGGAAGCCGACAGTGGTCAGCGGTGGCCTCACCGAACTGGTCGTGCTCTGGGGCGGGATCCCGCTGCTCGGCGGCGCGCTGGGTGGGTTGCTGGTGGCCGGGGCAGGCTGGGTGGCAGGCCTGCCGTGGGCACCGGCGCAGGGCCTGTTCCGTGCGGTTGACGGGCTACCCGACCAGTACGCGATACCCGGCGGAGTGGGCGTCGGCGTCCTAGTCGGGCTGGTGATCGCCGTCATCGGCACCAACGAGCGGGTAGCCGTGACGGTGTCCGGCACCGAGGTCCAGGTCCGGGAGGGCAGTTCCGAGCGGGTGATCAGCCGGCGGGACACCCGGGTGGTGTTCCTGGACGGCAAGAACCTGGTGCTGCTCGACGCGGACGACGCCGAATTGGTTCGGCAACCCAACGACCTGCCGGCCAAGCGGCTGGCCGAAGCCTTCCGGGAGCACGGCTGGCCGTGGGCGGAGGCGGATCCGCACGGCGAGGCGTACCGGCTCTGGGTGCCCGACCTACCCGGCTTGCCGGCCGGCGCGGACGCGTTGCTGCGTGCCCGGCGGGAGGCGCTGGAGCGTGACCGGAACGATGAGGTCCGGGAACTGCGGAAGGAACTGTCCCGCTACGGGGTGGTGGTCCGTGACGCCGGCAAGCGGCAGCACGTCCGGCTGACCCGCCGCGCCGCACTGCCCGACTGACCCGAACGGGCCGGACCCCGGAAACAGGGGTCCGGCCCGCCTGGCGGATGGCTGATTACCGCCAGTGGTGCCCGTGGCCGTGCTTGTGGCCGTGACCGTGCTTGTGGCCGTGGCCGTGCTTGCCCTTGCCCTTGCCCTTGCCGGGCGTCGTCACACCGTTCACCTTCGAGGTGTCGTACGCGAAGGTGATCACCGAGGCGGCGATCGCGTCGGAGTTCACGTCCAGCGCGTAGACGTTCACGTTGCCCTGGAGCTTGTACTTCTTGCCCAACGCCTGGTAGGTCGCGGCGTCGGCCCCGTCGGCGACTGGAGTACGGCTGTCGCACGCCTGGTGGTAGCAGGGGTCGTAGGCAACCCCGGCCAAACCACCGAAGAGCGCGGCCTCGGCTTCCGTCTTGACGCCCTCAGCCCCGGTGAACAGGCCACCGGCCGGAATATCCACACCGGCGGCGATGAACGCCCCGTAGTCCGAGCGGCCGGAGAAGTCGGACGCCACGGTGGGCAGCTTGCGAGAGGCGAAGAACCGCTCGAACACCTTCTCGATCTCCGCCGAGCCCTCCGGACCCGGGCCGGAGCCCTCCTGCGCCGAGTCGTCGCCGTCGTACACCCCGAACACGTAGTTCGGTGAACCGACCATGTCGAAGTTGAGGTAGAGCGCGATGTCCGCGATCTGCTGCTCGGTCAGGCTGTCCACGTAGTACTGCGAGCCGACCAGGCCCGCCTCCTCCGCGCCCCACCACGCGAAGCGGACGGCGTTCTTCGGCTTCACCTTCGCCATCTGCAGCGCCACCTCAAGCAGCGCCGCGCTGCCGGTGCCGTTGTCGTTGTAGCCCGGCCCGGCCGGGTCCGAGTCGAGGTGCGCGCCGGCCATGACCACGTTGTCGGTCCGGCCGTGCCGGGTCTGCGCGAAGACGTTCTCGGTGCTACGGATCTCCGACGTGGTGTCGGCCTCGATCCGCACCACCAGGCCGGCGGTGGCCGCGAACTGCTCACCGGTGCCGTACGACACGGAGACGGTCGGGATGCCGACCGGTGCGCCGAGGGTGCCGGCGAACAGGTCGTAGCGGTCCGCGTTGGCCTCCGGCGTACCGTTGCCCTGGTTCATGATGATCGCGCCGATGGCACCGGCGGCCTCGGCGTTGACGACCTTGTCACCGAACGCGCAGGTGCCCCGCTGCAGCAGCGCGATCTTGCCGGTGACGTCGACGTTGTCGAAGTCGGTCGCCTCGCAGCCGGAGGACGAGGCGCGCGGCGGTTCGAGAGCGAGGTCGACCGGGACGACCAGTCCCTCCGCGGTGCCGTCACCGGAGTAGTCCATCAACTCGTAGTCGACGCCGTCGGTGTACGTGGTCGCGTTCGGTGCCACCTGGGCGAACGACGAACCGAACTCCTCGTAGAACGCGAAGTCGAACTGCTGCCGGGTCACCTGGTAGCCGGCCTTCTTCAACAGCTTGGCCACGTAGTCGGCGCTGGCGTCGTAGCCCGGGGTGCCGGAGGCGCGGGTGCCGGCGTTGGCGTCGGCGATGGCCTGGAACTTGTCGAGGTGCTTGAGCACCCCCTTGACCGTCACCGCCTTGGTCAGCTTTTTGACCGAGTTGTTGTTCGGGCTGGCCAACGCCGGGCTTACCAGCGCTGTCGTGCCCAAGAGCGTGCCGGCTGCGATGGCGGCGAGCACTTTCCTACCGGAGAAAGGCACCACGATGTGCCACGTCCTTCCTCTATGGATGTCCGGCTCCCTTACCCCCGTACGCCGGACGTCCCGCTATCCTGATACATCTCTATGCCAGCGCAAAGGGCCTGATCAGCCGATACGAAACGACGTTTGGTCGTTACTCTCCGTGGCTGCACCCGGCGTCGGCAATTGCCCGACTCGACCGGATTGCCCGTCGTGGTCGCAGCCGCCACGGACCACGACGGCCACGGGCGGTGGTGATGGTGGTACGCGCAGCAGGATGATCGACTTTCCGCCGGACGGCCCGCTACCGTCAGTCGTCTTGGGGAGGTACGTCGATGTACATCGTGTCCGTGATCAACTACAAGGGTGGGGTCGGCAAGACCACAGTGACCGCCAACCTCGGTGCCGAACTGGCCAACCGGGGGATGAAGGTGCTGCTCATCGACCTCGACCCGCAGGCGAGCCTGACCTTCGGCTTCTACGACCCGGACGACTGGCGGGAACGGCTGCGCGACAACCGGACCGTGAAACGCTGGTACGACGGCCTGCGCGAGGGCAGCCCATCGGTCACCCTCGGTGATCTGGTGGTGTCGCCCGGCCCGGCGAACGCCCGGCTCACCGGCGCCGGACGCCTCGACCTGATCGCGTCTCATCTGCAACTGGTGGACATCGACCTGGCCCTGGCCCGCAGCGTCGCCGGTGGCGAAGAGTACGACGCCGAACTGTTCCGGGTCCGTGGTTCCCTCGCCGAGGGACTGCTCGCCGACGGGCTCGACCCGTACGACATGGTGCTGATCGACTGCCCGCCGAACTTCAACGTGGTCACCCAGTCCGCCATCATCGCCAGCGACCACCTGGTCATTCCGGCCAGGGCCGACTACCTGAGCACGCTGGGCATCGACTACCTGCACGGCAACGTGCGGGAACTGGTCGAGCAGTACAACGCCGACGCCCGCCGGTTCGCCACCGTACGCCGGCACCAGAAGGTCGCGCCCGGCGTGGCCGGTGTGGTCTTCACGATGATCCAGTTGTTGTCGCAGCGACCCATCGCCACCCATCAGAGCTACATGGACCAGGTCCGCAACCTGGGCCTGCCGGTCTTCCCCACCGCACTCCGGGAGAACGTCACCCTCTACGCGACGAACACCCCGCGCGGCGTACCGGTGGTGCTGCGCGACCGGGTCACGGTGCCCGCCGTCCGCGACGAACTGCGTAACCTCGCCACCGAGTTCCTCGACCACCTGCAACCGGACCGGCAGCCGGCATGAGCGGTCGGGGCGACGTGACCGGCGCGGCCGGGCAGTTGGCGACGATGACCAGCCGCGCCGAGGGCACCGCGTACCTGGCCCCCTGGCCGCTTCGTGACCTGCGGGAGCTGGCTGCGGAGCTGGGGTTGCGCGGCGTCGGCGGGCTGCGCAAGGCGGACCTGGTCGAGCGGCTGGTCGAGCACACCATCGGCTACCGGCTCGCCTCCACCGCGCTGCGCCGCCGCTGATCCGGCACCGGTATGCCTCAGCCGCCGGTGTTGGCCGCCTGACGTGGTCGGCCGCTGCCACCGGTGGCCTGCCGGCCGATCACGGTCTGTTCGGCGGTGCGGACCGACGGTGCCCGATCCAACAGGGCCCGATACGGATTTCGCAAGGCCCGTTCGCGGTGCCTGGTCCAGCGCGCCAGCACGACGATCGCGCCCACCAACGTCACACCCACCACCACCGTGACCGTGACTCCCAACCAACCGGCCACCGTGGCGAAAGCCACCGGCGCACCCGTTCCGACCAGTCCCACCGCGCTGATGAGCAAGACGACGGCGGGCATCCACAACCGGTCGCTGTCAGCCGACATGATCACTCCGACGATGAAGGCCGCCGCCCCGGCCACCGCGCATAGCACCACGAGCCCGGCGAGCCCCGTTGGACCCCATGCCCACCAGCCAAGCCCCGTGCCGATCGAGCGGGTGATGGCAATGCCGATCAGGGCCACGCCGGCCAGCACCCCGAGGGTTACCGCGACGTTGCGCAGGAAGGTCAGGACGGTGGGTGACTCCGGCCGCTCGTTGAGCGTCCGCCAGTCCCGCAGGTCGGCGTCGAGGGTGGTGCTGCTCCACAGCCGACTTGCCAGCTCCGTCAGTACCGGCGTCGGCAGGCTGGTCAGCACCGCCGCCCGCCAGCCGGGCATCCGAGGCGCCAGCGCCCGCATCGCGATCTCACGGGCGGCCTCGGGCTCCCGCCGGGCCACCAGGTCGAGCATGATGCGGATCTCGTACGGGCCGAAGGCACCGGAGAGCAGCCGTTTGTGACCGAAACCGTGTGCCTTGCGACTCAGCTCCTCGGTCAGCTCCTTGGACACCTTGCCCGTGTTGAACATGCCGGGCCGTACGAGCACACCGGGCTGCGCGATGAGGCCGACCGCGAGACGTACGTCGACAGTGCCGAGATCGCTCGGGGCGTCGCCCTCCGAGTTGGAAATCAACCAACCGAGGCGGCCCATCGTCCGGGCCAGCGGGGTACCCGGCTCGAAGGGAGCCCACAGCCAGTCGTACCAGTCCGCGCCCGGTAGTCGTCCCGACCGCCGGTCGGCCAACCGCACCGCCTCGGCGGCCACGGACGCGGCCTCCACGGCCGCGGGGTCGAAGGTGCGCAGCTCGTTCTCCACGTCCGGCGCGCCGACCAGAACGGCCAGCCGCCACGCCGCGCGTACGGCGACCTGCGGGTCGCTCGCCCACAACTGTTCCGCCAGGGCCACGGCGGCGGCGGGGGTGCCGACGGCGGCCAGGTCGTCGACGGCGGCCACCGAGCCTGCGCCGGCCCGGGCGGCCAGCGTCGGGATGGCCAGCTCACCCGTGGCCCGCAAGGCGGTACGGGCCGCCGGTACCCGCACCGCCATCTCGCTGAGCAGTTCGATCGCCTCGCGACGCCGGGACTCCGCGAGGACCACCACGGCGTCCTCGGCCACCGGGCCGCCGGACCGTGCCTGCTGCGCCAGGCTGTCGAAGAGCCGCTGACCGAACGGCCCCGGATTGCCGGCCACCGCCCCGAGCGCCGCCAGCACCAGGTGCTTGTCGGCGACCGGCGTACCGAGCAGCCGGACATGGTCGTCCACGATGATCGAAGCGAGAATCTCGTCGATCTGCCGGGCCTCGGCGACGCACTCCAGGGCGAGCAGCTTGTCCCGGTCATCTCCGGCGAAAACCTGTCGGACCACGTCGGAGGCGTCGCGGTTGGCACCGGCGCACCAGAGCTTCACCGTCTCCCGCCACCTGCTCGGGTTTTCCCGGTACAGCCGAAGCAGCCGGTCGGGATCATCCGCGAGTTCCACCGCCGCCAGGTATTCCTGCAGCGTCAGGTGGGCGAACTCGTAGAGCAGGTTGTTGTCGTCGATGCGGATCAACAGCCCGCTGCGTTCCACGATCTCGTCGACCATGCGTGGCAGGTGCTCCTCGGCCAGGCGGAACCGGGGCAGGATACGGGCGAGTTCGGCGTACACCTCCGCCTCGCCGATCACCCGGCGGTCGGTGCCCTGGGACCGACCGCCCTGGGCGGCCAGTGCGATGGCGCGCAACGCCATCAGCTTGTGGCCGGCCTGGTAGCGGGCCAGGTTGCGGTGTCGGCCCAGATCCCGGTCCCGGCGGAGCAGGTGCTCGACGGCCTGCTGGTAGAACTCGGCCCGCGAGTTGGTCAACATCGGCCCCGCACCGGCGTCTGCCTCGTACAAAGTGGTGATCATGGTGAGCATCAGCGGGCTGCGGGCCAACCTCATCACCGTCGGGCTGGACCGCAGTTCCGCGAGGAGTTGCTCCACGAGGTGGCGGCGGTCGGCGGACACCTCGTCACGGTCCTGCCCGGCGTGCTGCTCCGCACCGGCGGACCGACGGCGGGTGAACCAGAGGCGCAGGAAGTGCCGGATACCGGCGTCGTCGAAGCCGGCCACCCGGATCTCCCGGTCGAAGACCGGTCGCAGGTCACCGTCGTAGACCGCGTCCCGGCAGGTCACCACGATCTGCGTGGTCGGATGACGCTCGGCGAACTCCTTGATGTCCTCGGCGACCGCGCCCCGGCGTTCGGTGACCACCTCGTCGAGCCCGTCGAGAAACACACAGAGCCGGCCACTGGCCAGCGCCACCTCGACGACCTGCTCCGCGTCGGCGACCAGCGGACGGGTGCGTCGGTGGCGACGATGACGCCCAGGTTCCTCCTCGAACCGGCCGAAGGCCTCCGCGATCAGTTGCCGGATCGTACGTCCGTCCCGGTTGGACCTGGCGAGTTCGACGAGCACCGGTACCCGTTCGAACCGCTCGGGCGCCGCCGCCCAGCGCACCATCGAGTGCCGCAGCAGCATGGACTTTCCCGCTCCGGCCGCGCCGAGGATCACCGTACGGCGGCGGCCCTGGACGTCGCGGTAGATGTCGATCCGCCGGCCGTTCTGCACGTACTCCAACGGCACGTACACCTCGTCAAGCGTGACCGAGACATCCCGCAGAAAGCCGAGTTCCATCCGGTTGTAGGTGCGGGCGACCCAGGCACGGTAGCGGCGCCACTCGTCGGCCCGGATGCCGCGTCGCCGGCCGGCTACGCGGCCCCAGAGCCGGGCCAGCAGGGCTTTGATCCAGTCGGCGAAGAACTGCTGGATCACCGCGACGAGCACCGCCAACAGGAAGACCCCGACTGCCGCGTACTCCAGGCCGAAGGGCAGGTCCGGCAACTGTGGCACGAGGCGGCTCCTCTACGCAGTGAGAGCGGGCAGGAACACACCGTATGGGTGGGTGTGCCGCTGCGCACCGGGCTCAGGTGCCGTAGACATTGGACCTTTGGTCGAATGCGGCGGACCCCATGGGTTGCGGAACGCACCGCACGGCGATCCGAATTGACGCCTCGCTCGGGGTTGACCTCGAGTGCGCTCCAAGTCGCAGGCTGGTGCCGCGTCCACCTGTTCGGACGCACGAGAGGAGTTTCCATGCGGTACCGCACGATCGGCAGCGACAGGCGTACCCGCCGCGAGGTGAGCGTGCTCAGCCTCGGCGCGATGCTGTTCGGCACGAAGACCGACGAGGCCACCTCGTACGCCATTCTGGACCGGTTCGTCGAGGCCGGCGGCACCTTCATCGACACCTCGGACAACTACGCGTTCTGGATGACCGGCGGGCAGGGCGGCGAGAGCGAGGAACTGCTCGGCCGGTGGCGGCGCAGCCGCGGCATCGGCGACGAGATCGTCATCGCCACGAAGCTCGGCGCGCGGCCACTGGCTCCCGGCACCAGCTACCTGGACAACCCGGAGGGCTTGTCGGCCACGGTGATCCGGGAGTCCGCCGAGCGCAGCCGAGAACGTCTCGGCGTGGAGCGGCTGGACCTGCTCTACGCCCACATCGAGGATCACCAGGTGCCGATCCGGGAGACCGTGGAGGGTTTCGCCGAACTGGTCGCCGAGGGCACGGTGGGGCTGCTCGGCGCGAGCAACCACCGAACCTGGCGGGTGGAGCGGGCCAGGGCACTGGCCGCCGCGGCCGGTCTGCCCGGGTACGAGGTGCTCCAGTACCACCGTAGCTACCTGCCGGCCCGGCTGGACGGGCCGAACGACCTCGACGCCGACGGCAACGTGGGCGCGGCCAGCGGTGAACTGATCAGCTACCTGCGGGCCGAGCCCGACCTGACCCTGGTGTCGTACGGCTCACTGCTGTGGGGCGCCTACGTACGTCCGGACAAGCCGCTGGGCCCGGAGTACGACCTGCCGAGCGCGCCGGTGCGGTTGGCCGCGCTGCGAGAGGTGGCGCAGCAGACCGGTGCGACGCCCAACCAGGTGGTGCTGGCCTGGTTGATCGACGGCGAAGTCCCCACCATCCCGCTGGTGGGAGCCTCCTCGGTCGCGCAGCTCAACGAGAGCCTCGCCGCCGTGGACCTGAAGCTGACGCCCGAGCAACGGCACCGGCTCGACACCGCCTGGTAACGGAGGCCGGCAGCATGACGGGGCCGGCCACACCGCGAGCTGGTTGCTAACGCGGGTTGGCCCCGGACAACTGCCGACAGGTGGTGTACGAACCGTGCCGCGGGCGTCAGGACAGCCGCCGCTAGGTCTGGTCTAGCGGCGGCTGTCCGCCGTCTCGCGCCTGTGGAGTGAGCCGACCTGACGCCAGCCACCGTCGTTGTAGCTGACGGGCGACATGGAAAGGGCGAATTCTGTCGTACCCATGGGGTGTCGTGGGCCGCCGGGTCGCGGCGTCCCGGCTCACCGGCATGACGAATGGAAGGACACTTCGCAATCATGAGTAGACGTACCTCCGGCCTCGCCATCGAGGCCGAGGGTCTGACCCGGTCGTTCGGCGAGACCCGCGCGCTCGCCGGCATGGACCTGCAGGTTCCGGCCGGTACCGTGTACGGGCTTCTCGGTCCGAACGGGGCCGGCAAGACCACCGCCGTACGCGTGTTGGCCACGCTGCTGCGCCCGGACGGCGGGCAGGCCCGGGTGTTCGGCCACGACGTGCTCTCCGAGGCCGACGCGGTACGCGCCCGGGTCAGCCTGACCGGCCAGTACGCCTCGGTCGACGAGGACCTCACCGGCACGGAGAACCTCATCCTGCTGGGTCGGTTGCTCGGGCTGCCCAAGTCCGCCGCCCGGCAGCGGGCCGAGCAGCTGCTGGCCGCGTTCGGGCTGACCGAGGCGGCCGGACGGCAGGTGAAGAAGTACTCGGGTGGCATGCGGCGACGCATCGACATCGCGGCGAGCATCCTCAACACCCCCGATCTGTTGTTCCTCGACGAGCCGACGACCGGATTGGATCCGCGCAGCCGTAACCAGGTCTGGGAGATCGTCCGAGCGGTGGTCGCGCACGGCACGACCGTGCTGCTGACCACGCAGTACCTGGACGAGGCCGACAAGCTGGCCAGCCGGATCGCGGTGGTCGACCACGGCCGGGTGATCGCGGAGGGCACCCCGGGTGAGTTGAAGTCATCGGTCGGTTCCGGCACGGTTCACCTGCGGCTCCGCAACGCGGACCAGCGCCCCGAGGCCGAGCGGTTGTTGCAGACGACGCTGAGCGTGCCGGTTCAGCTGGAGGCCGACCCGGTGGCGATCACCGCCCGCGTCGGCGGCGACGGCAGCGCACTGGATGCCAGCGCGCAGGCCGCCCGGGCACTGGGCGAGCTGTCCCGCGCCGGCATCGTGGTCGACGATTTCTCTCTCGGCCAGCCGAGCCTGGACGAGGTCTTCCTGGCCCTGACCGACCGTCCCGCCGGGCCGGCCACCGACGAGCGGGACGACGAGCTGGAGGCAGCCCGATGAGCAGCGACACCGCCACCTCGACCGGTCGCGCGCCGACGGTCTACGTACCCTCGTCCGAGGCGCTCGCGACGGTCCTCGCACCAGGCGCACGGCCGCCGCGGCCAAGCCCGCTGTCGGCGTCGCTGACCTTCAGCTGGCGCGCCCTGCTGAAGATCAAGCACGTACCCGAGCAGCTGTTCGACGTGACCGCGTTCCCGATCATCATGGTGCTGATGTTCACGTACCTGTTCGGCGGCGCGCTCGCCGACAGTCCCCGTGACTACCTGCAGTTCTTCCTGCCGGGCATCATGGTGACCAGCGTCGTGATGATCACCATGTACACCGGTGTCGGCTTGAACACCGACATCGAGAAGGGCGTCTTCGACCGGTTCCGGACGCTGCCGGTGTGGCGACCCGCCGCGCTGGTCGGCATGATCGTCGGCGACGTGCTGCGCTACGTCCTCGCCGCGCTGGTGATCCTCGGCGTTGGGCTGGTGCTCGGGTTCCGCCCCGACGGCGGCGTGCTCGGCGTCCTCGCCGGGATCGGCCTGCTGGTGGTCTTCTCCTTCGCCTTCTCCTGGGTCTGGACGTTCTTCGGGCTGGTCCTGCGCAGTGAGAAGTCGGTGATGGGGGTCAGCATGATGGTGCTGTTCCCGCTGACCTTCCTGAGCAACGTCTTCGTCGACCCGTCCACGATGCCCGGTTGGCTCCAGGCGTTCGTCAAGGCCAACCCGATCACGCACCTGGTGTCGTCGGTACGCGCGGCCATGGCCGGCGCCACGGACTCCTCGGCCATGATCTGGATCGTGCTCTGGAGCGCCGCGTTCATCCTAATCTTCGGCACCCTAACCATGCACCGCTACAACCGCCGCTAACCCACCCACCCCACCCACCCACCCCACCCACCCACCCCACCCCCCGCCCTGTTGATCATGAGGTTATTGCGCTCAGGGAGATCGATATCGGCAACAACCTCATGATCACGCTTCCGATCTGGGGGTGGGGGGGTGGGGGTGGGGTTAGAGGTGCCAGGGGAGGGGGGTGGGTGGGAGGTAGCGGCAGGCGGCGCCGGTGGAGACGCTGACGCGCAGGTGGGCGGCGAGCGGTGGGTGCCGCTGGTCGAGACGCCGCAGGGTGTCGCGGATGCGGGCGGTGACCGTCTTGCGAGCCCGCTCCGCCTCGTCACCGAGCCGACGGGTACGTCCAGCCAGCCCGGCGGCGGCTCGGAGCTGGTCGATCAGCGCCTGCCGCTCGGCGTCCAGCGCCGCCACCTTGACCCCGTCCTCACGCCCGGCCGCGAGGTCGATCTCGTCGTCGAGTCGATCAAGGTGACGCCGGTAGCGGCTCTTCGCCTCGTCGTCGAGCACCTGGTCGCCGCCCATCCGACGGGCGGCGACCAGTTCTGGCCCGGCTGCCGGGTCGAGCAACTCGACCGCCGGCACGTCGACGCCCGGTCGACTGAGCAGCAGACGCAGATCGTGGAGCCCTTTGGCGTCGGGCAGGTGGGCGGTGCTGCCATCGAAGGTGAGTCGCCAGACAGCACCATCGCGCCGGAACTCGTACGCCGAGCCGGTCTCGACGGACCCCTCCGGCGCGTCGGTGATCGGAGCGGCGGCGAGTCGGGCCAGGACCTGCGGCATGTCGAGTTCGCGCGCCTCCCGGTCGGCATCGGCGCGCAGAGCGGCGGCGCTCGTAACGTCACCCGGGCGACCACGCGCGGTCAGCGCGTCGACGAGCGCGGCCCGAGCGATCAGCGACCACGGCCGGGCACCCATCCGGTCAGCGGCGGCGCGAGCGGCGGAGAAACCGGCGACGGCGTCGTCCCAACGCTGTTCGACGGCGTCGACCACCGCAAGCCAGTGATCAACCGGGCCGCCGAGGTCACAGCCGTACAGCGAGACGAGCCACTGGCCCCGGTACGGCGACAGGGCCTGACGGACCTCCGCGCAGCGGGTCGGATCGGCGATCGAGGCCTGGGCCTGCAACCGCAACCACATCGGCGAGATCGACCCGGTGAACCGGGTGCCCGCGGCTTCGAGGTCCGCAGCGAGACGGGCCGCCGTGCGGTGATCACCGCCTTCGGCAGCGGTGATCGCCCGCAGCAGGCTGAGATGCGGATGGTCAGCTGCGGTGAGCTCGTCGAGCAGGGCGGCGGCTTCGTCAAGTCGACCGTGCAGCAACAGCAACGCCCAGCGTAGGTGGCGACCGAGGAAGGCATGATCGGCCTGGTCCCAGTCGTCCAGCTCGCCGAGCTCGGCGTAGCAGACCTCAGCGCCGGCGAAGTCGCCGCGGAAAGCGCCGACGATGCCGCCGTCGATGGCTGCCGCCATCCGATGCCGGGGCTTGCCGGTCTGTCGGCCCCCGGTGACGAAGGCGGTGAGTTCGTCGAAATAGTGCGGATCGCCGAGTTCAAGCAACGCGACCCAGCGCAGCGAGGTGGACCACAGCTCTGTCTCCCGGTCGCCGTTGCGGCGCGCGACATCGCGGATCTCGCCGGTGAGGGCGGCTCGTTCGGGAGCGGTACCCAGCCCCCAGGTGGAGTCGTGTCGCACCCACAGACTGATGGTGAGCGCCTCGTCGTCCCGCATCGACCGGGCCAGCGTCTCGGTGGCGGTGACCAGATCCGCTTCGAGGACGGTCAGCCCGACACTGTCGTCCGGTTCGCCGATGAGTCGCCGGTACGCCTCACGCAGGAGTCCCTCGCCGTCGATGCCGGGTACGGGTTCGAGCTGCCAGTGACGACGCACGTTGAGCGCGAACCTGGCCAGCACCGCCGGATCGTCGCCCGCCAGAGCCAGCGCGGTGGCGTCGCTGAGCAGTCGACGCGCCTCCTCCCGGCCACCGGCGTGAAAGAGCTGGTCGGTCAACGCGGTCATGATTTTGATCCGCTGGACGTCGTCCCGTGCCACCTCCAACGCCCGTCTGAGGTGGACGGTGGACTCTTCGAGCGCCAGCCGGCACCTCGCGTCCTGCGCGGCTTCGAGCAGCAACTCGGTGACGCGGAACGCGTCCAGCTGTGCGCCGGCCAGCCAGGCGTGGCGGGCCACGTCGGCTGGGATCAGCAACTGGTCCAGCGCGTCGTGCTCCTCGACGGCCCGCACCACGGCGGCGTGCCGAGCCCTCCGGTCGTCGTCGGTCAGCGCGTCATAGAGCGTCTCGCGGACCAGGTCGTGCACGAAGGCGTACCGGCCGTCGCCGAGGCTGAGCAGCAGTCGCGCGGTGACCGCGACATCCAGCAACTCGCCGACCCGGGCGGGCGGCAGCCCCGCACCGGCCGCGAGAACCTCACCGTGGAACTCCCGCCCCAGCACCGCGGCGACAGTGAGCGCGTCCGTCACCATGGCGGGCAGGTGGTCCAGTCGCCGCCGTACCACCTCCCGTACGCCGGGAGGGATGGTGGCGAGCGCGCCGTCGGCGTGCCACAGCCGGGCGGTCTGCTCCACGAAGAAGGGGTTGCCGCCGGTGCGCCGGTAAACATCGTCGACGCAGTTCGGATCGGGCGCCTTACCGGCGGTGCGGGTCATCAGCGCGCCGACCTCGTCCCGGGTCAGACCAGCGAGGCTGATCGTGGTGGCCTTGGCCACCAGCGACATCAGCAGCGGCCGGAGCGGGTGATCGACGGCCTCCACCTCGGCGTCGCGGTACGTGCCGACGAGCAACAGCCGCTCGAACCAGGTGTGCTGGGCGGCGAACCGCAGTAGTCGCATCGACGCCGCGTCAGCCCAGTGCAGGTCGTCGAGGACAACCATGACCGGCCGACGCTGCGAGACGGCGACCAGCGCGGTGGTGACCGCGTCATAGAGGGCGAACGCCTCCTGCTCGGCGTCGCCGCCACTGCGGGAGGCGGCCGATGCCAGCAGACTGCCCTCACCGTGGGTGGCGGCCGATGCCAGCAGACTGCCCTCACCGTGGGTGGCGGCCGGCGTCGGAGCGCTACCCTCGCCGAGCAGCAGGGCCAGCGCCGGTTCGGCGGACTCCCGAGCCACCGCCCAGTCCTCCGGTGACCGGCGCAGCCGGCGCAGCACCTGCGTCCACGGCCAGTAGCCGGGGGCACTCGCCGAATCCCAGCAGGCACCGCTGAGCACCAGCGCGCCCTGTCGGCGGGCCTCGTCGGCGGCGGCGGTCACCAGCATCGTCTTCCCGATCCCGGGTTCCCCCGCGACCAGCATCAAGCCGCCGTGGCTGGCGCTGGCCCGGTCGACCTCGGCCCGCAACAGACTGGCCGGATGATCCCGTCCGATCATGAATCCGCCCGCCTGCCCCCTCATAGCCACCGACGGTAGCGGACCGGGCTGACACCGTTTCCGCGCGATTCAGCGGCGCCCAGCGGTGCTGCCAGCCGAGTCGACCGGACCGGGCCGGGTCAGTGCACGATGACCGGCGTCCTCGGCTGGTCTCCCGGCTGGTCGTCGAGCAGGTGCGACCGTTCCCGCCGCCTCGGCAGGAACGCCGCCGGGATGAGCGTCGCCGCCACCAGGGCGAAGGCCACCCAGAACGTGGTGGCGAAGGAGTTGGCGGCGAAGTCCAGCCCGCGCTCGATGAGCGACGGATCGGGAACCTGCTGCGCCAGCTCCGGCCGCTGCTGGGCGGCGATCGCCAGGCCGGCCTCGGTGATCGGATTGCCGCTCTCGTCGGTGAGGCCGGGGATCGGCCGGGAGCTGTTCAGCTCGTTGGTGAGGATCACTGACATCACCGCGGCGCCGACGGAACCGCCGATCTGCTGGAGGATGTTCACCAACGTGGAACCTCGGGCCACCTCGGGCCCGCTCAGCGTCTTCAGCGCCGAGGTCATGATCGGCATCATGGTGCCGCCCATGCCCAGGCCCATCACGAACAGCGAGCCGCAGAGCAGCACGTACGAGGTGTCCGCGTCGAGCTGGGTGAAGGTGAAGAACCCGGCGAGGATGAACAGCAGCGCGAACGGCACCGTCCGGCCGACCGGCACCTTGTCGGCGAGCATGCCGGCGATCGGCATCGTGACCATGGCACCGATGCCCTGCGGGGCCATGAGCAGGCCGGCGTGCAGCGTCGACTCACCACGCACCTGGAGGAAGTAACTCGGAAACAGCAGCCCGGCGCCCATGAAGGCGATGATGAAGACGAACAGCGTCAACGCCGCGATGGTCAGCCTGCGGTTACGGAACAGCCGCAGGTCGAGCAGCGGGTGCTGGGGCTTGAACGAGTACAGGACGAACGACACCACAAGCACGGCACCGATCAGCATCGGCCCCCACACCTCGGAGTCGGCGAAGGTGCCGGCCTCGGGCAGCGTGGAAACGCCGTACAGGAAGAGGGCCAGACCTGGTGAGAGCATCAGCATGCCGAGGAAATCGAACGACTCGGACGGCTGCGGGCTGTCCTTCGGCAGGGCGAGTTGGGCGTAGACCAGCGCGACGACGCCGATCGGCAGGTTGATCAGGAAGATCCAGTGCCAACTCGCCACGTCGATCAGCCAGCCGCCCAGGATCGGACCGCCGATCGGGCCCAGCAGCATCGGGATGCCGAGCACGGCCATCAGCCGGCCGATCCGGTTCGGTCCGGCCGCCCGGGTCATGATCGCCATGCCGATCGGCATGAGCATGCCGCCGCCGAGCCCCTGCAACACCCGGTAGGTGATCAGCTCACCGATCGTGTCGGCGGTGGCGCACAGGCCCGAGCCGATGGTGAACAGCGCCAGAGCCATCATGTAGAGGCGTTTGGTGCCGAACCGGTCGGCGGCCCACCCGCTGAGCGGGATGACCGTGGCCAGGGCGAGCGTGTAACCGGTCATCGTCCAGGCGACGCGGGCGTACGACGCGTCGAACTCGCTCTGGAACGTCGGCAGGGCGACGCTGACCACCGTCACGTCGAGGATCGACATGAGCGCGCCGAGCACGACAACGCCGGCCACCTTGAGCACCGCAGCGTCGAGCTTGTCCGAGGTCGGCACAGGCTGAGATGCCGCCACAGGTGGCTGTGTCACGAGGTCTCCCGTTGTCGGATCTGTCCGAAGGACGAGCGGTGGTGGCCGACATGGCGCCCAATGATCGGCGCGACGCGGCGGTCAAGCCCGCACGGCACAGTAGCCCCCGGCAAGGACACTTCGCCGCCCGTTTTGCCATCAGCAGAGCATTGTGTGAGCACGCCCACGGTGGCTCTGCCACGCGAGGCGTGCCAGGGCCGTAAAGAGGCTTGCCAGGGCCGTAAACGGGTACGCGCGGTCAAGGTTTGGGGCTGAGGTGGGGAAGGCGGTGCCAGCGTGGCAAAGTTCCTGGTCACGGCGTCCTACACAATTCCGGGAATGGCCGGGCTGGCCAAGGACGGCGGGACGGCCCGGGCCGAGGTGATCAAGTCCCTCATCGAGAACACCGGTGGGCAGGTGGAGGCCGTCTACTACGCGTTCGGCGAGGTCGACCTGTACGTGCTCTGCGAGGTGCCGGACAACCTGACCGCTGCCGCACTCGGCATCGCCGTACGGGCGGCAGGCGGCGTCGATGCCCGTATCGTGCCGCTGCTGACCGCAGCGGAGATCGACGCCGCCGTCCGGCTACCCATCTCCTACCACCCGCCGGCTCCGTGACCCGGTCGGGCTGGACCGTCAGCTATGACGCTCCCCTACCCGGTAGGTGACCAGGTTCGGGTCGCTCCGCAGCTGCTTCGGGGTGAACTTGACCGTGTCCCAGCCCTTGGCTGAGTACAGCCGGGTCTGGTCGGCATACCAGGGTGAGTTCGGATTGGCCGACTGCGAGTAGGTGAGCAGCTGCCGACCCGACGGCCCGCCGCGGCCCAGCTCGACTGCCATCAGGTACGACGTGCCGTGCCGAACCTTCGGGTAGCCGACGCCCGGCTGCACCTGGTTGATGATCATGTTGAAGACACCGGTCTCCGGCCAGCCACCGTGGATGGGGATGCGTGCGGTGCCGCGCGGTTCGGTCTGGATGTCACCGAGTCGGGCGTTCAGCGGGATGCCGTCGAGCAGTCGAACGGCGTCGGCGAGTGCCGTGCGTACCGCCGGATCGTCGATGGCGAGTCGACTCGGCGTGGTCAGCGGGGCAGCCGGGTCGAACGGATCGGCGAAACGCATGCCACCGGCCCGGGCGAACTCGGTGAACACGTGGGAGCCCCGACTGCCCAGGTTGACCCGGAGGTCCCAGCGACGCAGCGCCGCGCAGGCAGCCGTCAGGTCGACGGTGGTGCCGTCCGAGGCGGTGGCCATCGGCTGAGCCTCGCAGAGCCGTACCAGGTCGTCACGGACCAGTTCGCCGCCGTACACCCGGTTGCCGAGCGTCACGTCCCACAGCCTGCCGGTGGTGAACCCCCGACCGGGCAGTCCGTCGGTGCCGGCGAGGCGCTGCCGCACCTGATGCACGCCGACCCGGGTCCGCAGGCTGCGGACCGTCCGTTCGTCGCCGATGATGCGCGGATACCCCACGAGCGGGCGGTCCGGGTTGGCCAGCCAGTAGCTGTCGTTGGAGTTGGTCACGTAGTCGTCGCGGACCAGCGTGGGCAGGTTCGCCGGCCCGAGAATGCCGGGTACCGCGGCATCGCGATCCCGGCCCAGCTCGCAGGCGGAGCGGGAGCCGTCGAGGACGGCCTGGCCGCTGGTCGCGTACAAACTCTGGAAGGGAGCCGGAATGCACGCGGCCGCGAGGGAGTCGGTGACCCGGGGCACGACGGAGTGGTCGGCATAGAGCGCCCGCCCGTCCCGGTCGGCGGCGATCACGTTGACCCAGGGCAGGAACTGCCGCCGGTCCAGCACCGACCGCAGGTCACGCACGGACGTCGCCCGCCCCATGGCGAGCCAGCCGTCCAACGCACGGTTGTTGGTGGCGTTGACATCGGTGATCGCGTACGCCGTGTCGGTGGTCCAGTCGAAGCGGCCCGGCACCACCACGACCGGGCCGAAGTGGGTGTCGTAGAAGGCACGGCTGACCGGCCCGCCGGGAGTCCCGACGGTGACCGTGCGGACGGTCATCTTCCGGGTCCGCCCGTCGTAGCGGTAGCTGGTGGGGTCCCCGGGCACCAGCGAGAGCCGGTGCCAGACGAAACGTCGGGCGGTGGAGACGGTGTGTGACCAGGCGACCTTGCCGTTGTGTCCGATCTCGATGAGCGGGTCACCGACCAGAGCCGCACCCTCCACGTCGTACCGCCCGGGCACCTTCAGCCGCATCCGGTAGAAGCGCTCGTCGCCGTCCCACGGGAAGTGCGGGTTCGCCAGCAGCATGCCCGCGCCGCTGGTGGTGGCGTCGCGCCCGAGACCGTACGCGTTGCTGCCCACCCCGGCCGGCGCGCCGTCGCGGGCTTCGACCACGGCCGCCGCCCCGGGCGCCGGCAGTGTCCCGGTCAGCTCCCCCGCCGACCCGGTCAGCTCCCCGGCGCGGCCCCGCGTCGATTCGGTCCCCACCGGGCTCACGTCGACCTTCGAGGTACGCGCGTCTGGTGCGGCGCCGGCAGGGGGTGCGGCGGCCACGATGCCGTCGGCGAGCGCGCCGGAGCTGGCCCGGACCATCCTGGCCCAGTTGACCCGCCACAGGTCCAGCTCGGTAACCGGACGCACCCACTCCTTCCCGACGCAGGCCGGGTCGTTGATCTTCTTCTTTCCGTCCCGCAGGTAGGCGTTGTATCCGGCGGCGAAGCCGCGCAGTTGGTCGCGTACCTCGTTGGAGGGCGCGCGGACGCCGTCGCGCGGGCCGACCAGCCAGCGCTCGGCGGCCCGGCCGTCGAGCGACTTCTGGTGGAACAGGTCGCTGCTGATGTTCGCGATGTCGGCACCGAACCAGCGGGACCGCTCAGCGCGGACGGTGACTATCTGCTCGGCGATCAGGCAGATGTTGTCCTCTGCCTGCGCGAACCCGACGCCGTAGCCGAGGCTGGCGAAGTCGCGAGCGGTGATGTGCGGTACGCCGTGGGATGCGCGCTGGATCAGCGCCGAGTAGCCCCTGCCGTGCGCGACGGCGCTCCCGCCGGTGACGGCGAGACCCGCCGCGACCAGGACGGTGGTGATCGACGCCGCGACAACCCGTCGCATCCTCATCGGACAGCTCTGTTCATGCGACGTTCTCCCCGTGGTGTCGACTGTGCCCGGTCAATTCGCACCCACCGAGGCTAACGACATCAACCCACACCACAATCCGGGATAACCCCTACTCCCACCCCACCCCGCCCCGCCCCGCCCCGCCCCGCCTCGCCTCGCCTCGCCTCGCCGATCATGCAGTTGTGGCTCCCGATACGGAGCGCTATGTCCTCTTTGTTCGGTGCCACAACTGCATGATCGCGGGAGCTGGGGGGGGTGGGGGGAGCTGGGGGCGGGGGGTGGGTTAGGAGCTGTTAGGAGGGGGTGGTTTGGAGGCCTCGGATTAGGAGGGCGGCCAGGGGGCGGGGGTTGTAGGGGGAGTTGGCTGAGGCGCCGATGCAGAGGTTGCCGACGCCCTGCAGCAGGGTCAGCGGGTCGATCGGGTTGATCTGGCCGGCATCGACGGCAGCGTCCAACAGCAGCGTGACCGCCGGGAGCAGGTGGTCCAGGAAGTAGGCGTGCAGCGGCTCGAAGGCGGCGGCGTCGGAGTGCATCGCCTCGGCCAGGCCGTGCTTGGTGATGAGGAAGTCGACGAACAGGTCGATCCACGCGGTGAGCGCGTGGTGCGGGGTCTGGCTGCTCGCCAGCAGCGCCGGTGCGGCCTGCGCACAGGACTGCACCTGGTGCCGGTAGACGGCGACGATCAGGTCGGCGCGAGTCGGGAAATGGCGGTAGATCGTACCGACGCCCACGCCGGCCCGGACGGCGATGTCACGCACCGGAGCATCGACGCCGGAGTCGACGAAGGCTGCGGCGGCGGCCTCAAGCAGCGCCTGCTTGTTGCGCTCGGCGTCGGCCCTCTTCCGAGGAGCTGGTGGGTCGGTGTCACGAGCCGGCACGTTCCTGTGGCCTCCGTCACAATGGATGCTAAACGGAACCAGGTTCCGTATCGTCTAGGCGGAACGCGGTTCCGCTTCTATCGTCTGTCTTCCCTCATCGAGGAGCAACAGTAATGAGCGTCCCAGAGCAACAGCCCAGCCCGGTCATCTCGGTGCGGCCGGTGGTGCTGCCCGCGCCGACGCGTGGCACGGACCTGCAGGTGCGGGTCACCGCCCCGGTCTCCGGCACCGAGCTGCCAGTCGTCGTCTTCGCGCACGGTTTCGGCGGAAACATGGACATGTACGCGCCCCTGGTCGAGCACTGGGCAGCCCACGGCTTCACGGTGCTTCAGCCCACCCATCTCGACTCGCGGACCCTGGCCGTCGGCCCGGACGATCCTCGGTACCCGGTGATCTGGCGCATCCGAGCCGCCGACCTGACACAACTCCTCGACTCGATGGAGACGATCGAGGCGTACGTCCCCGGACTCGCCGGGCGGATCGATCACGAGCGGGTCGCGGTGGCCGGTCACTCGTGGGGCGGCCAGACGGCGAGCCTGCTGCTCGGCGCCCGGGTACTCGACGCCGACGGCACCCCGGGCGAGGATCTGTCCGACCCCCGGGTCACCGCAGGCGTGCTGCTCGCCACCACCGGCACCGGCGGCGCCGACCTGACGCCGTTCGCCGCCGAGCACTTCCCGTTCATGAGTCCGAGCTTCGCGGAGATGACGACGCCCGCCCTGGTCGTCGCGGGCGACCAGGACACGTCACCGCTGTCGGTACGGGGACCAGACTGGTTCACCGACCCGTACCACCTGAGCCCTGGGCCGAAGAGCCTGCTCACCGTCTTCGGCGGCGAGCACTCCCTGGGCGGCGTCCCCGGCCACGGCGTCACCGAGACCACCGACGAGAGCCCGGACCGCGTGGCCCTGATCCAGCACGTCACCACGGCGTACCTGCGCAGCGTGTTCAACCCGGACGACCCAGCCTGGTCGCAGGTGGATCCGGGTTCGCTGGGCCGGATCGAGTCCCGCTGAGTAATCCCACCATCGGCTCCCCTGCCTCACCTCGGCGTTCGTCGCCGAGGTCGAGTCAGGTGACCGGCCCCTCCCTGGGAGCGGGGGCCACGAGCCGGGCATCCTGAAGGATGCGGGTGAGAGCGGCCATGGCGACCTGGAAATCGTGTCGGTCCGCCGCGTGGAACCGCCGGAAGAACCAGTCGGGTACGCGGGACTGCCGTTGCCGACTACGGAAGATCAGGTCCTGGACCTGCCGGGCCAGGGCGAGCAGCTCAGCCGAGGCGTCCACACCATGCCGCTCGACCGCAGCGGTAATCCGCTCCTGCATCACCGCCAGTGCGCGCTCCCGGTCGTTCGCGACGTCCCGCTGACTGCGGTAGATCTCCATGCCCAGCAGAAGCGCGCCGAGCGACGGGACGTACCACTGAAGCAGTAGCTGCAGGACGGTCAGCCCGGCACTGATACCGAAGACGACACCGAGCAGACTCCAGGCCGCCGTGCCGCCGAGCACCACATAGGCGTAACGGCGGCGCACCCGGGCACCCCAGCCGAGGTTCTGCTGCTGGCAGGCGAGCACGTCGTACGGGGTGGGCAGGGGTGGCACCTCGTAGTAGTCGCGCAGGTACCGCTCGTCGCCCCGATAGGCCCGGTCCAGACGGCTGACCTCAGCTGCGCTCACCTCGGCCCCGGCAGCCACAGCGTTCCACGGCAGACCGAAAAGCCGGACGTCGAACATTTCCTGGAGCACGGCGCCACGACTGAGTTGGCCACGCGACCAGGTGCCCAGTCCGACCGCGTTCATCAGTGCCCAGAGCGCTCCGAGCGCGGTGACCAGTGTGGACGACACGCCGGTGAGGGCTACCGCCGCGCCGGCGACGCCGAGCAGGATCGACAGGATCATCCGCAGGTTGTCGAGTCGTTGCGCCCGCGAATGGCAGACGGACATGGCCCGCAGCAGGGTCATCATCTCGGGCTCGGTCTGTCGGCTGAGCAGGGACGTGGCGGGATCGGTCACTACGGCCTCCCGGGTCCGGTAACCGATTCTAAATCAAGATCACCAATTGTCACTCTCGGCTGCATCACGCACACGGGCAGCAAGCTACGCGAGTTACCTTTTGGTAGCTCTTATGGCGACATAGGAAAGACTCACTGATTGGTCCAACAGTCAGCTAGATTGAGCCGGCGCACAAGCAAGCGTGCCACCCCTCTGGGCGGGCGATCTGTGGGTGGCCCGTCCGCTTGCACCCCTTTGGAAGGTCCAACGAAGGACATGGGCTACAGAGTCGCCAATGGGCACCCGGCACCGGACACCGTCGTCCTCTCGGCCGTACGCGAGTGGGCCAACGCGACCGACGTCCAGATCGTGCCGGAGTTCGCTCCCGACCCACACAAGTCGGACGCCCAGCTCTACTGCGTGTCAGTCACCTGGCGGGACGACGACGGGTCGACCAAGCAGAAGTACATCGTCAAGGTGGTTCCGGCGGAGACCGCAGACGAACTCATCGCCGGGCATGAAAGGGCGCAGCGTTCCCAGCCGCCCGGATTCGCCGATCGGCACATCGTCAAGCAGCCGGACTGGTACCGGGTGGACAGCCACCGCCGGCTGCTGATCCAGCAGGTCGCCAACGGCGGTGACGCGGTCGTGAGCCTGGCCGCGTTGAGCGACGACGACCGGCAGGACGCCATCCCACGGATCGTCGACGCGCTCATCAACGACTGGAACACCCCCGACACCGGTCGACGCGGCGTCCGCCTGCGAACCCGGGAGACCACCGTCGGCGAGTTCGTACAGCAGGAGGTCGCGCAGCTGGCCTCCGTGGGCTCGGTGCTGGCCGCCGCCGCCCGGCTCGGCGTCACCGACAACGTCGGTCCGGTGCCGGACCTCGACGGCGTACCAAATCTCCTCGCTCTCCTTACCCACTGCGACTCGCGGCTGGCCCGGCGCACCATGGACTGCCTCGTCGGTCACACCCACGGGGACCTCAACGGCGGCAACGTCCTCATCCCCTACGAGCGGGGCAAACCCTGCTACGGGGCCTTCCTGCTCGTCGATCTCGGCGGCTACCAGTCTGACGGTCCGCTCACCCGAGACGCGGTCTTCGTGCTGCTGAGCACGCTACTCAGGACGGTCGCACCGCGCTCGCCCGTCGGAGGCCCGGCCGAGGTGCTTCCGCACGATCAGGCCGACGCCATCATCTGCTGCCTCGTCGATCCGGACACCCGGCGACCGGGCAAGCTGCTGCCGGGTCTCGCCCAACTCATCGAGCGTGTACACCGCGCCGGGCTGAACCACGCCAAGAAGGCCAACTACGGGTCGGATTGGCGCCAGCAGTGGTGCCTCGAAGTGGCCAGCCAGGCCCTTGTCTACCTCACCTTCGACGACATCGGCGAAGCCGGACACCGCTGGTGTCTGCGGTTGGCGGCGAAGGCGTGGGAGGCGTACCTGAGGCTGGTCAATGCAAGCCCTGCGGCGCTGGCCCCTGAGCCACCGCCGTCGCGGGCGGAGACCGCAACGCTGCCGACGCCGCGACCACCGCTGTCACGGGCGGACGACACGGTGATGCTGGCCCTGCGACCGCCGCTGATCGCGTCCTCCACGCCGGGTGCCGATCGCCGGCACACCAACGATCCGGGTGCCCGCTTCGACCAGCGGTGGCTGACCCCCTGGTCGCGTCGTCACCTCTGGAGCGTCCCCCTCTCACCAGCCAGTGACCCGGCAACCCGCCCCCCTGACGCCGCGGCCGAGACCCGGCGTGACGCGCCCTCCCCTTGGCCTGCCAACGTGACACCGGTCGCCGACAGGCCGGAGGAGCGTGGCCGGGCAGCCCACCGCCGTAACTCATTACACGACGACTCCGCGAACCTGGGCCGGGCAGGTGGGAATCGACTGCGCCTGCCGTCGGTCCGCCTACGCACGGTGGTGGCCGCCGCCCTGGCCGGTATGGGACTGGTCGGAAGTGCGTATCTCGTCATGCTGCCCGAACGACGGGATGAGCTGACCGCGCCGACCCGGACCGTCACGGTGACCCCCACGCGAGACGTCCCGTCGGCCCCCGGACGCAGCGCCGAACGCGACCCGGTGCTCCCCAACGACCTCGGCGAATTCGCCGAGTACGTCGCCAACCTGGTCGGAGAGACACCGCCAGGCAGGTACGCGTGCACCCGCTACGAGGTGTTGTCCTGGGAGCACGGTGAGGGCCGGTCAAAGCTCACCCGCCACCGTTACGAGCTGTGGTTCACGGCCGAGCGTGCGGGCAGAAGAGTGGTGACCGAGTTCGGCCCGACCGGATCGAGACGTGCCGTCACCACGACGTTCACCTCGGGCAAGATGACCGAGGTCAGCCCGGTGCCGAAGGAGAACCCGGAGACCCTGCGCGTCCAACTGTGGCGGGAGTGGGACAAACTGGTGCCCGAGTTGCGTACCACCAACGGCATGCTGCAGATCGTCGCCCGGATCTTCCTGCATCACCCGCTCACCCCCGCGCAGAGCGCCGTCCTGCTGGAGGAACTCGCCGCGATGTCGGGAATCGAGTTCGCGGGCAGTTACACGGATGACGAGGGTGAGCCTGGCGTGGCCTTCCAGGCGGAGGACCGGGATGGCCGGCGGGACACGCTGTTGTTCGACAGCAACGGCCGACTACTCCGGCACGACCTCACCCAAGGCGACCTGCTTCTCAGCCGACATCACCTGATCCACGCCACCCGAACGGACACGATGGACGAACCCTGCCTTTAGCGGATCGTTCTAAAGACAGGACCGGTAGACGCGGTTCGCCCAGTTGCGCCACTGGCCGGCATCACTGTGGACCCGCTTGCTCGGATTGACCCGGAAGAGCTCCTGGTCGTGGTAGTAGAAGCCGACATGACCGCTGCCGAGGTTGTAGTGCGCCGACTCCACCCGGAACTGCCAGCTCCAGTTGGAGAGATTCTGCCAGCCGCAGGAAGAGAGTTTGCCGCGCGGGTAACCGTAGTGCGGCCATTCGTAGAAGCAGAACCACCCCGAGGGGCAGTCGGCCACCCCGTAGGTGCCCACCGGAGCGTCGAGGGTGACGATCACCTCACCGCCCTGGTAGCTGATCTCGTTGTCGTTGAGCACTGTGCCACCTGGGTGGGCTGCGAGGTACCGCGTCAGCTCCTCGCGCACCGCCACCCGCGCCGGCGTCCCGGCCAGGGCCGGCGCGGGCAGCGTCCCCCCGACGACGAGCACGGCAACAATCGGCGCAAACAGCACCCGAAAAGGAAAGGTGATCGACATCTGAACCCCCCGCAGCGTAGCTTCGACGCCGGATCTCAGTCCGGATAAGCGAGCCGACGTCCCACTCACGGAGATGTCGGCTACCCCAATCCAGCGTAGGAAACGGCCAGCTCAGATCACCAGGAGTCGCCCTCCGATCAGCTCATCACCATTCTCAAATTGCCTCAATTGCCGACCTCCAAGCAATTGCCGAAATGCAAGTCCTCGACCATCACCACACGATTCTCGACAAACAGGCCCGGTTAGCGGATATCCCGGCGACGGGAAGTCACTGCCGAGCAACGGCCGGCCGGGACCGTTCGGACCGCATACAACAAGGACCTTCGGTCATTGATCAGGGTGCATGTTCCCATTAACATGCGCACCATGAGTGCTCGTCGCGTCACTCTCGTCCTGCTTCTCGCCGCCACGCTCGGGCTTTCCGGAACGGCTGTCGCTCACGCGGCCGACGACCCGGTCCTGACCACCCCGGGCGTGCCGGTGGTGGTGACAAACGAGCCGCACCTGCTCAGCCTGACCTGGACGCCGTCGGACTGGATCGGTGAGCCGGGCACGCCGCCGATCCGGCACGAGGTCCGGGCGTGGATCGGCCCCAACGTCTACCGCAGCCTCGGCACCACCACCGGCACCAGCCTGACGTTGACCGACCTCGCGCCGGGCACCGAGTACCGGCTCACCGTCTGGGCGTACGTCAACGGCGGATACTCTCTCGACTCGCCCGTGACTCCGGTCCGCACCGCGTACGGGAAGGCGCGGGTGAGCTACCTCAACCTGAGCTGGTCGCCGACCGACAGCCAGATTCAGCATGCCCTCGAAGTCGTCAACACCGGGACCGCGCCGCTGGATCTGGCCTACGTGCGGGTGCGCTACCACCTGACGTTCGAGGGTGGGAACACGTCGCTGGTCACCAACTGTGACTGGGCGGCGATCGGTTGCGCCAGGGTGCAGCGGCACATCCAGTTCTTCCCGCCACCCCTGCCACCGGGACCGCCGCCGGTCTCGCCACCACCGACCCCGACGCCCACGCCGACCGTCTTCCCACCGCCCGGAACACCGATTCCCGGCTGGATCGAGCTGACCTTCGCCGGCAGGTACCTGGCCCCCGGCGAGTCGACCGGCCCCATCTACCTCCGTCACCACCGCCCGAACTGGTCGGCCATCGACGAACGCGACGACAGGAGTTGGCAGCAGGCCACCGGCGGGTGGGCCGACAACAGCCGGATCACCCTCGACGTCGACGGCGTCCGCGAGTACGGCGACACGAACGCGTAGGCCCTCGACCCGCGTCGGCGAGTAGCGGGTCAACCTGTCAGCATCTTCTCCACGACGGAGCGGTATGCGGAAACACCTGGCGAAGCCGATCGAGAATCGCGAAACCGTGGGTGCCGATGTCACCCCAGCACCTCAGCTCACGTTCGTGCAGCCAGGACAGCGGGGCCAGGGCACGTACCGCGTAGCCGCCGCCGAAGACCGCAACGGTGGCCGACATCGGGGGCAGGGCGAGGTAGGTGCCGGCGCCGAGCCGCTCGTTGAGCGCCGCCCATGCTAGAGCCCGGCAGAGACCCTCCTGTAGGGCTGGGGCTGGGATCGCGCACCCCACCATTCCACGGCGATCTGACCGTTAGACCGATTACCTCGCCCGATATATCCCGAAAGTCACCCCCACCGAACTAGACCTTGGACGCGCGAGGCCCCCGGAGGGGCGCTCGGTGACCAAGATCGCGTGCTGGAAGTGATCTGGCCGGCACACGTCCACCACCGCTCGGCGACGAACTTGTCCGCTCCGAGCGCGAGCCTGGTTTCGTCGTAGCGGACCTCGTAAACCGCCCGGCTGCCGACCGCGAACGCCCCCCAACTCGGGCTGCCCGGCGCACGGAAGGTCTGCATCCGCTCCGTCTTGAGAATCGGTCCATCCACGGACTCGACCGTGACATAGAAGTCTGCCTCGTACTCGGGCAGGCTCAGTCGCTGGCCGGCTCCCGTTCGTAGCAGGTCACGCATCCGGGATGCCTGATTTCGTGCGACGGGTCAGGGTGTCGCTGCAATCGGTTCGAGGACGAAGACCGGGATCTGGCGGTCGGTCTTGCGCTGGTAGTCGGCGTAGTCCGGGTACGCCTCGACCGCCCGGCCCCACCAGAGCGCCTTCTCGTCTCCGAACACCTCACGGGCCCGGTACTCCCCGGTCACCGTGCCGTCCTGCAGTTCGATGACTGGATCGGCGACCAGGCCGGCGTACCACTGGGGGTTCTTGGGTGCGCCACCCATGGATGCGACAGCGGCGTACTGTCCCTCATGCTCGACCCGCATCACCGGCGTCTTGCGCAGCTTGCCGGTCTTGGCACCCCGGTAGGTCATCAGCACGATGGGCCGGCCGGCGATGGTGACGCCGTCGGTGGTGCCGGTACGCACGATCTGCTCGACCTGCTCGCGGACCCACTCCAACGCACTCGGCTCGTAATCACCCGTCAATCCCATACCCCCAACCTACGCCCCCTCCCCCTCCCCCGCGCCCGCCCCCGCGCCCCCGCCCCGCCCCCGCGCCCTCGTCGATCATGCAGTTGTGGCACCAAACAAACAGGACACAACACCTCGTTTCAGGAGCCACAACTGCATGATCGCGGGAGTGGGGACTCGGGGGAGTGGGGACTCGGGGGAGTGGGGACTCGGGGGGCGGTTATCGCCAGGGGATCCGGTCCGGCAGGTGGATGCGGTTGGCGGGTATTCCGGCGGCGGGGAGTCGGTGTCGGGCAACGTCGAGCATCGCGGGTGGGCCGCAGACGTGCACGTTCTGGCCGGGGCGGTGGTGGTAGAGCGCGAGGGTGAGCGCGTCGCCCTGCTCGGCGGGGGCGACGCACCGGTCGTGGGAGAACGCCGGCACCACGGTCAGCCAGCGATGGGCCCGGTCGAGCTTGTCGAGGGTGATCGCGTCGTACAGGTCGGCGAAGGTGCGTACGCCGACGACCAGCGTCACCCGGCGGCCGTCCGGCGCGGCGGCGACCTGCTCGACCAGGGCCCGCAGCGGCGCCAGCCCGGTCCCGCCGGCCACCAGCAGCAGATCCCGCCCGCCGACCGCGCCCGAGTCGACCGGGGTGGTGCCCGAGCCGACCGGAGTCGCACCGGCCGGCCGCGCGACGGCGGGCCACCCGGCACGTTCCGGGTTGGACGGCAGGCACAGGCCGACGTCGACGGGTGGGCCGAGGTGGAGCAGGTCGCCGGGGCGTACCTCGTGGACGAGGGTGCGGGAGACGGTGCCGGCGGCCACCGCGCGGACGTGCAGCTCGACGGTGCCGTCGGGGCGCGGGGCGTTGGCCGGGCAGTACCAGCGCCACCGGCCCGGGTGCTGCGGCAGGCAGAGCGGCACCGCCTGACCGGGACGGAACGGCAGCCGCCGCCAGGGGCGTACCGTCAGAATGGCGATGCCCTCGGCGGGCAGGTCGCGGCCGACCACCTCGGCCGGCCAGAACGCCGGCCCGTCGCCGACGAGCCCGGCGGCCCGCTCGATGAGCGCCCAGGTCCGCCGCCACCGTCGCTCCCAGCCGACCTGTGGCGGGCACAGTCGCGGCGCGACCGGTGCCAGCGCGGCACCGATCAGCGGGCCATGCTCGGGTCGCAGCCGGTACCGGCGGTGGACCCGGCCGAGCACCGCCAGCAACGCCAACCGCCCGGCCCGGTCGGTACCACCGCCAACCAGCCGGGCCAGCGCGGCGACGACGAGCGCCGTCACCGGTGCCGGCAGCGGGCAGCGTCCCGCCAAGCCCGCCCGGAACTCGGCGGCGGCCCCATCGATCACCCCCTGGCCGTCCGTGGCGAGGACCCCGATCAGGTAGTCGGCCGCCCGCCGTCGCTGCGCCTCCGGCAGCCCCGGCCATCCGTCCAACACCGGGCCGCCGGCCGCGAGCTGCCGGGTCAGGTGCGCGGTGAGCCGATCCAGATCAACCCCGATGAGGTACGGCGACAGCTCCGCGTCCTCCTCGATCAGGCGCAGCCACCGGGTCACCGCCTCCACGCTCACCGACGCTCCCCCGCCGGCCGCCCCGCGGGGCGACTGTTGTGCTGCCGGGCCTGCCACTGCCGCAACGCCTGCCGGATCCGCTCGGCCTCGGTGTTCGCCGTGATCAGCTCCCGGTGCAGGCGGTCCATCTCGTCGGCGACCCGGCTCAGGTAGTCGTACACCTGGGCGGGGTCGATCCCCCGCCAGCGACGGTCGAAGGTGGCGGCCCGGACGTGGTGCGGATGCAGCCGTTCCCCGGTCAGATAGAGCATCGCTGCGTCACCTCCTGCTCGGCGGCGTGCACGGTCAGCGCCTTGACGGCGAAGCCGACGTCCTCGGCGGTCACGTACGGCGGCAACGGCAACTCGCCGAGCACCTGGTCGATCGCGTCCATGTCCCCTCCCTGGCTCGGTTGCGGCACCGAGACGGGCGGGGACGGCGACACGTCTCACCGGTCGACGCCCACCGGAGCCCAGCACCCGCCCCGGGCCTTGCGTCCACGGTCGACCCGGAGCGGAGGTGCCGGTATGCCGCGATGATCGTGATACGGATGCACGATCCGTATACGCCCGGACGCTGGTCAGGTGGCGCTTGGCTGCCGGTTCAGGCGGTGGGTGTGCCACTGACGGGCGGCGTCGAGGAGCGGTTCGCGATGTGGTGCCGGGGCGCGGCGTTGCCTCCGCTCCCAAAGGCGGACCAGGGCGTCGGCGAAAGCAGTGACCGCCTCGTGGTCGGCTGCGGCGAAGGCGGGGATGCGGGCGGCCCAGCGCTCGGCCTCGGCCGGGCTGTGTCCGGCACGGACAAGCCGGACCAGCATGAACGCGGTGTCGATCCAGGCGACGCCCCGGCAAGGGGCGGACCAGTCGACCAGCCGGAGCCGGTCGCCGAGCAGGAAGTTCCGGGGCGTCATGTCGGTGTGCAGCAAGGTGTCCCCGTCGACCAGCTCAGGGGCGATGAGCCCACGCCAGCGCTCGGTGAACGGCTGCACCTCGACCGGCGGACAGGGTGTCAGCTTCCGGGCGAGCGTGGCCAGCAGGTCGGCGACGGCGTCGAGGTCCGGGGAGCCGGGTTCCAGGCGCGGATGGCGGCCGGGCGCGTGCTCGAAGCCGAGCAGGAGCCAGCCGTCGCGCTCGACGGTCCAGCGGAGGCGGGGTACGGCGTCGGGCAGCCACCGGTTGGCCCTGGCCTCCTTGCGGTAGAGCCAGGCGGTCCGGCCATCCGACTGCCCGCCCTTGCAGAAGACCGGGCCGGTGGCGGTGTGCAGGGTGAGGGCGAGTTCGCAGGAAGCCCCGTCCGGCAGCGACTCGGCCCGGATGATCCCGCCGGTGTGCTGTTCGACCTCGTGACGCACCGCCCGGGGAAGGTCGTGCCAATGGTGGCGGTGGGGCGGCATCGGTGAGCCCTTCCGGACGGCGATCCCGGCAAGCGTATGCCCGGGACCGCCGTCCGAAGGGGTCAGCGCGTCGGGCTGTCGTGGCAGCCGGCGTGGCACTGGTTGCACTTTGACTGGCATTGCGCCGCGCCGCCCCACAGCGCCTGGTCGATGGCGAAGCCGGCGGCGCGGATCGCGGCTACTGCCCGGGAGATCGGCACCCCGAGCGGTTCCGGAGCGGCGGGGCCGGTCTCGTCGGGCGGCGGATCGGGCTGGTGGTGGATGAACCGGCCGGCGATCCGCTGGCAGAAGTTGGCGTACTCGCGGGTGTGCAGGATGAACGTGTGCCAGCCGATGTCCACCAGGTCGCTCGGGCCGAGCGGCTCGGCGGCGGTGGCGCAGGCGGCGAGGAAGGCGAGCGCCTGGTCCATGATCCTGGCCGGCAGATCGCTGGCCAGCTCGGGATGGTCGCGGGCGATGCGGGCGGTCAGCTGGGCGAACAGCTCGTCGGAGACGAGCGCCCGGCCGGTGCTGACCCGGTCGATGGTGAGCATCCTGATCCTTTCGTCGGATGGTCCCTCACCGCAGGCTGCGCCCGGCCGCGCTCGGCCCGAATGACGCCACGAGAATCGTCGATATACGTGGCACGTATACCGCGAGCCCGCGTAACGGCTTGAATGGATACGCTCGACGGAGCGCGACGGACACAGCCACCCGCGAACGGCGAGGTTGCCGGTGACACCTGCGAACTGCCCCCGCTGCGGGGGCCGCCTGGCCCGTGACAACGACAGCGGACGCTGCACGCCCTGCCAGTCCGCCGAACGCGACCGCCTGAGCGCGCCGCCGGACGTACCGGCGTCGTTCTGGTCGCACCCGCCGCTGCGGGCGGCCCTGGTCGAGCGCCATCTCGGGCGCGTCATCCGGGCGTACCGGCACCACCCCTACCACGGACGGGCCGCGTTGCCGCAAGCCGTGGTGGCGGGGTGGCTGGGCATCACGCAAGCACAGCTCAGCCGGGTCGAAAACGGCCCGCCGCTGGTCCACCTCGACCGGCTCTCGCATTGGGCGACACTGTTGCGTGTTCCGTCAGAGCACCTGTGGTTCGACATGGTGGGAGGGGAACGCCGTACCGTGAGTAGATCGGCTCCTCGAACCGCCATGGCGGCGAAGGGTCCTGATGAGAGCCGGCGGACGCTGCTGGCCGGTATCGCTGCTGTCGCTGCCGGCGCGGGATTTTTCTGCGGCAGCACCGGCTTACAGTCCCGACGTATCGGCACCGCTGATGTCGCGCGCTTGAACGCCGTGCTCGAGCTGTACCGGTCGGTCGACTACGAGTGCGGCGGCGGCGTGCTGTACCAGGAGGTGACCCGGTTCGCAGAGTCGGTCTACCGGATGCTCGACTGGTCGCACCCTGCCAGCTTGACACCGCAGCTTGTCGCCGCCGTAGCTGCGGCTCGACAGCTGGCTGGCTGGACCGCCTTGGACGCGGGCCGACACTCGGAGGCCCAGCGGCATTTCGTCGCCGGTGAACGAGCCGCGCTGGCCGCCGACGACCGCCCTTTGACCGCCATGATCCGGTACTCGCAGGCCAAGCAGCTGCAACACCTGCGACACAATCGCGACGCCCTGGCAGCCTTGCAGCTCGCTCGTGGGCAGCTCGGATCGCAGGCCACGCCAGCAGTCGAAGCACTGCTACTGGGCGCGGAAGCAGCCTCGCTCGCGGCAGTCGGCGATCAGCGAGCTGCGGAGCGAACGCTGGGCGAGGCCAGTTCGCAGTTCGAGCGAATCTGCCCAGAGCGAGAACCGAGTTGGATGGCGTTCTACGACCGTGGCGAGCTGCTCGCCCAGTACGGCCGTGTATACCGGGACAAGGCTCGGCAGGACAAGAAGCACGGGCCGGCAGCGGTGCGCTTCGTGACCGACGCGATCGACGCCTTCCGTCCCGGAAACGTGCGTAGCAGCATGCTCAACGAGGTCGGGCTGTGCAGCGCGCTCTTCCTCGCCGACGAGCCTGAGCAGGCGCTGACCGTTGGGCACCGCGTGTTGCGGCGAGCCCAGAGCATCCGATCGGCGCGGGTAATCGACCGGGTCGCCAACCTGCGCCGTGATCTGGTATGGCACCGGGACCTCCCAGAAGTCGCCAGGTTTGCGCAGGACCTCGCCACTTTCAAACTCGGGGCGTGAGTATGCGGGCCACAGGCCGGTTCACCGAGGAGGCGATGACCGACGCCATGCGGCAGATTGCCGCCCATCTTGCCGTCCCGGCCGGCGATGCCCGACTGCTACAGCTCACGAACAACGCCGTATTCGCCCTTCCCGAGGCGCAACTGGTCATCCGGATTGCGCGGACCCATCGGCTCCACGACCGGGTGGCAAAGGTCATCGAACTGGCACGCTGGTTTGCGCTGATCAACGCCCCCACGATCCGGCTCGCCCCGGCAGCTTCGGAACCACTGGTCGTGGGTGACCTGCTCGCCTCCGTGTGGACCTACATCCCACCCACGCCCCCAGCTCCAACCGTCAACGAACTCGGCCAGGTTTTACGGGAGTTCCACGCCCACGGCACTCCCCCGCTTCCGCTAGCGCCATGGGACCCGGTAGGAGACGCTCGCCGGCGGATCGCCGACGCCGAAGGACTCGCCGAGAACGATCGTGATTACCTGCTCGACTGGTGCAACCGCCTCGAACCACGGGTTAGCGATCTCAGACAGCGTGCCGCAGGAGGGCTCGTCCACGGCGATGCCCACGTGGGCAACCTGCTACGCGACCCGTCCGGTCTGGTTGTGCTCTGCGATTTTGACGCCACGTGTGTCGGCCCCTGGCAGGTCGACCTCGCTGCGGTCGCCGTCGGTGAAGCTCGCTTCGGCGGGAGCGGATTGCATGCGGCGTTGGCAGCCGCATACGGCCACGACGTCACCACCGACCCGGACTGGCCACTACTGCGCGAAGCACGGGAGCTAAAGATGATCGCCGCTGCCGCACCGCTCCTAGCCAGCTCGGAGGCCGTGGCGGCTGAATTCGCGACCCGACTCCGATCGATCAAGAGCGACGAGCCTGACGCCCAGTGGACGCCCTTCGTCGAGCTGACACAGCCAACGACAAATCGGCGGACAGTGACGCCGCTGCCTCATCGGCGCCTCGGCCCCCGGCTGCAGCCGGCGAAACCTCCCTCAGACAGCGCCTAAGTGTTTTGCCACCTACTTTGGCCGTGTCTTCTAGCGGCGGCCTCCTGGCGCCAAACGGGGGAGCGAAGTACAAGGGCAGCGGCCTCGATCTTGCGGCGTTGAGGTGCGCAAGAGCCTCGGGGAAGCCGAGCAACCAGGGCTCGCGCCTCCCGTAGCAGCTCCCGTGCGGATGACTCTCTGCCGGCCTGCATCGCGGCGACGAGGTTCGTCAGGTTCACATCCAAGCGGTACCGGATCTCGCTCTCTTTCGTAGGCAGAGAGGTGCGAGAGGACGAACTGCCAAGAGGATCACGGGGAGTGCGCAAGTCCGACCTGTCTATAAGTTCGCCAGACGTCAGGCTCACGCGACGTGATCTCATGCCACCTGCCTTCGGGACGGACTTGTCTCCTGCACCGCTAGGTGTCAGGTGTAGTCATGCGGCCTGCCTGGCCGCTGGGTCATGATGGTCTTGAATTCAGCCGGGGGTCAACCAGACCGGTGACCGCTGCCGGCGGCGACGCTCGGGCAGTCCCGTCTGAACCTATCCAGCCGTCCTCGCGCGATCCGGACCGTCCTGGCTGTCACCGTCTTCTTTCTCGTCTGGGCGACCGGTCGCACAACATGCACTCGTAGCGCACGTCCGGCGCGCCTCGGCGAGGCAGCTCCAGGCGGACGAGCATCCGTTGGCAGCGCCCGCATTCGTCGCCGAGCTGGCCGGTGCCCGGTACCGCCGCCGATCGTCTCCGACGCTGGGTGCGACGCACCAGGTCGGCGAACCCGGGGCTCTCCGTGCGCAGGACCACCCCTGGGTCGGGACCAAGGAGTGACGACCCGGCCGACCAGACGACGTCGCCTACCACAGCGCTGGACTCCAGGATCGGTGTGCAGGGACGCACGTTGACGCCTTCACGCCGGGCATGGAGCGCCTCCGCTGGGAGGTACCCGTCTCCGTCTGGCCCCACCCAGATCGTGTTGGACTGAATTTCGCCGTGGGGTGTCGGTAGCGATCGCAGGGCCGGCAGCAGTTTCGGCAGACCGACCAGCGGAGCGGAAGGTAGCCACATGTCGACTGCGGTCGCGTCGGCGATGTCCTCGCGAAGCCGCGGCAACACATCCGTGGACGGGACGTGCTCCGTGGTCCCGTCAGAAAGATCGATGGCCTCCTGCCACGACAAGTGGACCGCCTGGTCGAGCAGGTGAGCGAAGAACCGCCACAGCGGATCGACGGACGAGCCAGTGCGGTGAAGCTGATCGAACGCGCCCACCACGACGAGGTGATCCTTCGCCCTGCTCGCCGCCACGTTGAGCAGACGGTTGCCGGTACTGTCCGGATCAAGATCGGTGAACCAGGAATGGAGCTTGGCCACGCCGCGTCCGGTGTCCACCGTGTCGTAGATGACGATGTCGCGCTCGCCGCCCTGAAAGCGGTGCACCGTTGAGGATGCCCACCCGTCTAGGCCAAAGTCGATCAGTAGCGACTCCAGCAGCCGCGCCTGCGCTGTGAACGGGGTGATCATCGCCAGGTCGCGGGTCTGGGTGGTGGCGCTGCCAAGTAATGCGGCGATCACCTGAGCATGCATGAGGTTGTACCGCGAGGTGCTGCCCTGCCGGCGGGCGGTGCGGGCGGCAAGCCGTGAGGTATCCAGCACCAGCAACTCGCCGCTGGCCCAGCGAATCCGGCTGCCCCGTTTGCGTCCGGGGACCGAGTCGCCAGTGATGAGAGGGCTTTCCCGATAGAAGGCTGTGCTGACGACGTGGCCGATGGCGGGGCGCATCCGGTACTGGGTGGTCAGCGCCGCGAGCCGATCTGGGAGACGACCCTCCTTGACGGCGCGTGCCACGCCGGCCTTCTCGAAGGGACTCTTGTGCAGCCACTCCCTGGCAGCGGGCGTATCGGCGACGGCTACCGGCGGAAGTTGCCGGAAGTCGCCGGCGATGACGGTGTGCCCTCGCCCGGCGCCGGCCACCAGCATGGCCAGCACAGCGGTGGTCATACTCGCCTCGTCGAGCACCACCACGTCGAACGTCAATTCCTTGAGCGTCTCGAGCACGGTCTGGTGAGCGGTGGCGGCCACGATCGTCGCCTCCCGGCAGATCTTGCGGCGAAACTGCGCTAGGAGGCGATCCAGCCCTTCTGCCACCGACGCGAGTTCAGCCGCCTCGCTCTCCAGCTCGGAACGCCTCTGCTGCTGCTCATCGGTGAGCGGTCCCTTGACGCGCCGCAGCTCGGCCAGATCGTGCCGAGCCTGTTGCAGCCGACGCCCGACGTCCACACGCTCGGCGGCAAGCAGGGCGCCGCGTTGCGCGGCGACAACATCAACCAGGACTGCGTTGCCGGCGCGATGACTTAGAAGCCTGTCGGTGGGTTGGCCCAGCCGGACGAGTGTTCCGTTCTCGGCAAGCTGCGGCGCACGTTCGAACAGGGACGTGACCGCCACGTCCAGCGCCGCGTTCGTGGGTGCAGCCAGCAGCACCCGCTTGCCCCGTGCCGCCAAGGCAGCTACCAGGGCAGAGACCGTCGTGGTCTTGCCCGTACCAGGTGGTCCCCACAACCACGTGACTCCATGCGTCAGGGCCAGTTCGACGGCTCGGCGCTGGCCCTCGTTGAGGCCCTCAACCTCGGCGGACCGAAGCCGTGCCCCAGCAGGTGGCGAGGTCGGCGTGGCGGCCGATTTCTCGGGCGTGACAACCGCCAGGGCAGCCGCAGCATCAAAGCCGGGACCTCCGTCGATCAGCTCCCGCAGCCGCCTGCTCTGGACGTTCAACAGCCATGACATGTCGAGCCGGAGCGTCGCCTCGCGTGTCACCGGAGCGTCGGACGGCAACGAGAGGGTGACAACCGCGCCGAAGACTGAGATCACCTCGACCTCGATCTGCAATTCCTGCACGACCAGCAGGCCGCGGGTTCCCTCGGCCGTGCCGATCTCGCTCTGCGCCTCGAATCGCACCAACCGTCGCGTGGCGGTCTGGCCCGTCTCTTGGCCATCCATGAGCGGCACATCCGTCTCGGTGCGCCGGCTGGTGACCTTCGCCAGCTCGTCGGCCAGCGCCCGGCATGCACCCCGCGCCACCTCGTTCCAGCCGGCCGGCACCGGCCCGACCGGCGGTACGGGTTCCGGCATCCCCAGTCCGACCGAGTCCGCCAGCCGTCGTACCTGCGCGTCCGCGCGCCGTGCCAGGCGATCCTGCGTAGGCGGACCCGCCCTGGTTCGTTGCGCCGGCAATCCCGGCCCCAGGCCACCCGCCGAAGCCGACCCAGCGGTGTCGCGACGTTCGTTGATGGCTGCCGCCCACCCCCTCGGCACCCATTGGTCGCCGTGAAGATCGGCCAAGCCGTGAGTACGGCACGTCTCCCACAGCACGCCCACGTCCACTCGAATTCCAGCCTGATGCAAGCTCGTGATCAGCTCGTCCTGGGACACCGGCCCCGCCTGCAACGCCCGCTGGACGGCATTGACGAGTCTCCTGGGCTGGCCGCTGGCCATACACAGACCTCCAGACAGGCCGCCGGCCGGCTCGTCACCAACATGACTCCGGGGGCCAGGATCGGGTGTGCGAACAACGACGCTAACCGCAAGGTGCCGTGCCGTGGATGCCGCCTTGCGTACAAGATCTGTTACCGATCGGAGGATGTGGTACCCAGGCGGCATTCCCGAAAACACCTGGCTTGTGGACGGAGGAGGCCCGGTTGCTGCCAATGAGCGACCGGGCCCGACGGCAACCAGCAGCTCGGCTAACTCCACGGAGGCTGATCCCGCCCGTCACCGGGGTTTCGGCACCTGACGGTTGAAGCGGGGCTTGAGAGCCAGGACCAGGGCGTCCTTCGTACCCTCCGGGTTGTCGGTTTCCAGCCAGCGGACCTCGCGGCGGCCCAGCCAGCCGGCGATGCCCTCCGCCGTGGCCGCCGGCCCCTGCCGGTCGAGCAACTCGCCGACCTGGAGGTGCAGCACCGACGACTCGCGGTTGCCGGTCAGGTGCTGCTGGAGTCGCCTGCGCAGGTTTCCCGTCCGGCCGACGTAGAGGACGGCGCCGCCATCGATCACCACGTGCACACCAGGCGCGCGAGGAGCGTCGGCGACGACCTCTTTGGTGTAGGGCCGCGGCGCGGTGAAGCCGGCCAGCAAACTGTCGACCATGGAGTCAGGCATGCACGGGAGGCTACTCGTCGGCGGCTGCATACGGCCCGTCGTAGTCGTCTACTCTCCGCCGGAGCAGGGGGCGGTACAGCATTGCAGTCAGCGTGACGAAGAGCAGGGCGAAGAGCCCGAACCCCACCGCCAGCGCGGGGGACGCGTCCGGGTCGCCGTTGGCGATCATCACCACCGCCATCGCCGCGACCGAGACAGCGAGGCAGCTGTAGCCGGTGAGCAGCGCGTACATCATTCGACGCGCCCAAGGGGCGTGCCGCAGCACGCCGATGCCGGTGGCGACGGCGGCCGGGACGATGATGCCGAGGTCCATCAGCTTGACCATCCAGAACGGGGTGGGGCTGGAGGCGTACTCGGTCAGCCGGGACGGGTCCTGCCAGGCGATCAGCATCGGACGCAGGTGCTGGCCGAACACCAGGAAGGCCGCCAACACCAGCAGCGTCACGCCGGCCGTACGAGCCAGCCGCGGTGACGGTGGCGGCAGGTGGGCAGGCGTCCCCCGCCAGCCGAGGACCAGCAACGCCTCGGCGAGCAGGAACACGGTGAGCAGCAGCGGGAAGAAACGCTCGACGTTGCCGGGCAGGCGCAGGTACTCCTGACCGATGATGACCTGAGCGTACGTGTAGACGGCGTACCCGCCGACGCCGGTCGCCAGCAGCGGCGCCACCGGGTGCCGGCGGGCGGCGAGCAGTGCCGCCACGAGCGCCAGCGGAGCGACGACGAAGAGCGCGGCCGCGTCGCTGCCCAGCAGCTGGTTGAGGGTGGTGTCCGAGGTGCGGTACCGCATCAAACCCAGCCCCAGCGGGCCGACGAGCGCCGCTGCCGCGATCGCACCGGCCGTGGCGGCCAGGGCCCAGGCGAGCAGACGCGACTGCCGGTGAATCGGCGGTCGCTGCGGTGCGCGGGTAGCAAGCTGCGCGGTCATCGTGCCCTCCTGACGACGGCACCAGCGGTACGGCTCACGGGGGCCGAACCGGTCATCTTCAGCCTGCTCCTGCCCGGACCGTCGCCGGCAGGGTCCATGTCACTGGACCACGGGACCTTGGTCCCCCGGCGACGGCCGCAACAAAAGGACTCAGGCCGGGCAGTTGCATGCGACGGCAAGGGTTGATCGAGCCGTCCGCCACCCCCATGCTTCCAGGTGAGGATGTCGAGGTAGGCGAACGTCAGTGAGGTGCACTCCGCCTCGGAAGAGTTCGAGCTGCCATGTCTTTACACAGGCGCCGGAGACTCGCCATTGACCAAAATTAATCACCAGAGTTCCGGGATTCCGGCGGTTGCTCGAGGTTCTGCTGCCGCTTTTTCTGCTCAGTCTTCAGTCGATGCACCTCCTCGACAAATTCAGCAAGCTGATCCTCCTCGTTGGGAATTCTCTTGTATCTCCCCACTCCAACCTCGACAGCTTCCCACTCCGACTCAATGGCATCAGCGGTTTGCTGTAGGTAGAAACTCCGCTCCTTATATTTAAAGTAACCCATGAAGCCGCTAGTGACACCCACAAGGAAAGTGAGCCCGAGGATCGTCCATCGATCCCAGGTCATTCTATCCGCAATTCCGGCAATCCCCGTGGCCGCGAGGGATCCGATGATCAAGAAGCCCTGGAGGGCGTTATTTACTACCCTGTATTTCCTACTCTCCGTTCTTAGCTGGTCGATATCAGAATAGGCGTCCTCCTTATACGCCACGCGGCGCACCTTCAAGTCGCCTTGAATTCCGGCAACTACGAGCTTCCGTTCATCCCGAAGCCGAGCAAGCGCAAGTTCCAGTTCCGGCTCGGACGGCCGCTTATCGGACCGCTCTTTATCGATAGGCCCACCCGGATCTTTGGTCAGCCTAAAAGCAGCCACACCAAAACACAGCGCCACGAAGAAAGTGGGTATCAGGACAATCTTCTTCGACTCACCGCCCCACCACGGCAGCCATATGGCTGCGTAGACAGCAGCGATCAAGATCGGCCCGAAAGCCATGCTCACATAAGACAGCTTTCGCCGCCGGCGCGCGTACTCCAGCGCCTGCTCCGTCTGTCGAATCCTGTGATTCAGTAGCAACAAGTTTTCTTGCTGGCTTGCGGCTGGCAAAATGCCTCCGTCAGGAATCATGAGAGATGACGATTACACTTTCCGCCAAGCGGAAAATCCACGCCTCCGAGCAAGCAGCCAACCCATGGCAGTAGTCGATTAGCCGGGCTGCCTCGTAAGGCTGCATCAGCGATAGATCAATGGACACGACGCGACGAGACTTAATCACCTCGGCGATATCGCGAGTTGCACCCTGGAAATCCTTGGGCCTAACGCGCCAAGCGGCATCCAGTCGCACTTGAGGCGCCGCGCTGCTTCCAGCTCGATACCGGCATTCACCAAGCGCAAGATTCAGAGATCGTTCGAGGTCCCTTGAGTGATCACGCATGCATGCGACTCGCAGCTGCTCTTCATTCGGATTTTGACCACCTCGGGCAGAGCCAAGCAAGTACATTGCCATCATAAATGCGATCAATCCAACCAGAACAAGTAGGAGCGCGAGGCTTCCTGACACCAAAGCCGAATTCCAGCTCGATGGCAATATCCACGCCCCACTTTCCCTAGCCACTCCAGTGGATCCGCTTAGCGGTGCCCGACATCCGATTGTCTCCATTGGAGCCCGATCGCGAAGCAGCACAGACGGACCAAGAATTTATCTTCCTGCCTCCATCAGCACCACAGAATGTCCGGAACCCGACAAAACAAAGACTCTTGCGGCTTTGATGAGCAAAGCCAAACCTTAGTCACCGGCCTACTCGATTGGGCGAGAGACGGGCAAGGACGGCTTGGTTCGCCTCCCAGCCATCGGGAAACTTGACCGGCACGTTTAGGTGCACCGGCTCGGCCGACGGGTGGGCGTCCAGCAGCTCAGCAATGCCCGCCCGCGCCACCACGATGCAAGCCTGTCGGTGCCGGGACGTGAGCACGCAGAGCCGCCCCGACTCCAGGTGGAACGCGGTCGCATCCCGCCGCCCCGACAGCGGGTGCAGCACGATCGTCACGTCGTACTCCCGGCCTTGCAGGCGGTTGGCGGTGTCGACGGTGACGCCGGATTCGGCCTCACCGAGGTGGGCGCGGATGGCGGCGACCTGGTCGCGGTGGGCGGCGCCGATGGCGATCCGGTCGGGGGTGACCGGCGCTCCGCCGGGCTCGCGTTCGGGGACGGCGATCGCTCCGCGTTCCAGTAGCCGGCGGGCCAGGGCGGCGCACGCGGCGGCGGCTTCGGCGTCGGTGCGTAGCGTGTGCCGGGCGGGCAGTTCGTGGAGTGCCCAGCCGGTCGCCGCCGCCGTTTCCAGCACCGCGTCGATCTTGCCGTGTCGGAAGCCGGCCCTGGTGAACGAGAGTGAACGTTCGCCGAGGGTCGTGCCGGCCTGGAAGCCGGTGAACGGGTAGAACGTCTCGGCGACTACCGGCGCGGCGGACGGCGGCAGGCGCCACGACACTGGCAGGCGGTGTACCGGCAGATCCGGGTTGTGCCGCAGCAGCGCGGCGGCCGCGGACTGCATCGAGTCCCAGGTGAGGCCGACCCAGCGTTCGGTCTCGACGGTGGAGAACGGGTCGAGCTGGCCGGGGTCGCCGACGAACAGCGCCCCCTCGAACCGGCCGGCCACGCGCAGCAGCGCGTCCGACCGCATCTGGTACGCCTCGTCGACGGTCGCCCAGGGCCAGGAGCCTTCCGACATCATCGACCACTTGGCTGCCGTACCGATGATGACGGAGGGACCACCGAGGTCGGCGACCTTGGCGGCCACCCGGACCGTCCCGTACCGCCTGATTCGCTCGGTGGCGGTGTAGTCGTTCGCCGAAAGGCGGCGCTCGTTGTTTGCGCGATGACGATCAGTGGCTCGCCGGTGCGGGCCAGCTCGATGGCGGCGCGGACCACCAGGGTCGACTTGCCGGCGTCGGGCGGCGAGTCGGCCACCACGCCACGATGCTTGCCGGAACGCAGGTCGGCCAGGACCGCAGTGATGACCTGCTCGGCCTGAGCCGACGGCGATGGCGCCGGCTGTCGGGGAAGCAGCAGGTTGCTGACGGTCATGGGCGTCACCGCGTCTCGTACTCGAACTGCTGCAGGCGGGTGCGCGCGACCTCCAGCTCGGCGGGATCGAACAGCCACTCGAACTCCGGCCTGGTCACCAGGGCCTCGACCGTCAGGTCGAGGCGGCCGCGTTCCCACAGCGCCACGAACCCGTCGGACACGACCGGGCTGGCGAGCAGCTTCTTTGCGGTGGAGATGCTGCCATGCTCGGCGAGCATGCTGAGGAAGAGCGTGGCGTTGTAGCCGGCCTCGTCGCGCGCCGCCACGTACAGGTGCCGCATTGCCCGGTCGAAGTCGGCGCCGGTGCCGCCGGGCGCGGCCTGCGCCGGCACGGTCGCCGACGCCGGATCATGCGTCGGCGCCGCATCCTCGGCGGTCGAGCCGTCGGGGCCGACGTGGTCGTCGTCCTCTGACCGTCCGGCGGCCTGCTCGTTGCGCCGGGCCACGTAGCCGAGGAGCGCATCCACCGAGGTGAACACCTCGTACCCGAGCTCCTCCATGCGGGGCAGGTCGGGGTTGGCGTCGAGTTCCAATATCACCGGGTTGCCGAGCCCTGGTTGGAGACCGTCCGGCCAGTACGCCTCGGCCACCCCCAGGACACGTCCCGTCGCCGGGTCGGCGATTTCGCTGTCCAGCGCGGGTTCGGCGCAGCCGGCCGCGGTCAGCTCCTCGACCAGCGCCTTAATCTGGCGGGCGCGGATGTCGTCGTCCTCCTCGGCCACCACGACCACCGGCCGCAGCGGCTCGGCCGCCAGCTTGGTCCCGTCACGCAGGCTGGCGAGGAAGCCGTTGGCGGCCTCGGCCAACAGTTCTCGGCGGGCGGCCAGGAACTCGCGGTAGCGGTCGAGGCGCCAGAGCTGCGGGTCGGTGGGAATCCACTGCGACTCGAGCGCGCCCGGGTGCTTCTGCTGGGTCTCGGCGAAGTAGTCCTCCGGCGCCCGCTTGCCGATCGCCAGGTTGGTTTGCTGGGTCAGGAAGGAGAAGTTCGCGACGGCGTTGACCTCGGAGCGGCCGTAGCCGTGCTTGTAGAGCAGCGCCTTCGGAAAGATGTGGTGCACCTGCAGCGACGTGAGGTGGCCCAGCATCTCGGCTCTGAGCTCGAGCCCGGAGCCGAAGTCGCGGGCGCCGAGCACGCGGGTGAGCAGGTAGAGCAGCGGGTAGAAGCGCGAACCGCGGCCAAATCCCTCGAAGTCCTGACCATCGATGACGAGGTTGCCGCCGCGCCACCGACTGAGGCTGGCGATCAGGCCGTCGATGCCGCTGCGCGCGACAGTCTCGTAGTCCTGGGTCAGGATCGTCTCGGTCGAACCGGCGAAGCGTCCCCACAGCGCGGCGTGCACGTACCAGAAGAGCATCCGGTCACGCTGGGTGGCGTCGGTGAACGAGCCGCCGTTGAGGTGCAGGAAGCGGGAGATCACCGGGAAGGCGTAGCGGCCCATCAGCACCCGGTCGTGGTCGAGCCCGAGGCGTCCGGAAGTCACGTCGAGGAACCCGCTGATGTAGCGCTCGCTGGAGCTCAACGCCTGGGCGAAGTCGGCCGAACCGACCCCTTCCAGGGCCTCGAACTGGGCTCGGCCGGTGGCCACCGCGTTGACGTTGCGCAGCAGCCAGTCGAGGTTGAACTGGAATCCCGCAGTCGACCAGGTGCTGAGGTGCTTGCGCATCGTGGAGCGGGCTTCGGGCCAGTCGGCACAGATCTTCGCCAGCGCCAGGTCGCCTTTGGAGAGCTTGGTGCCGCCGGAGTTGACGCGGTTGAAGATGTCGACGACGACCTCGACGCGCTTGTCGGCCCCGGTGATTTTCTCCTGGTGGAACTCGCGCTCGAGGATGTTGCGCAGCCGGATGAGCCGGCCCATGTAGGTGGCGAAGTGCGGCATGGTGGCCGGGTCGGCCGAGAGCTTGCCGATGTGCGGCTCGATGCCGTTGACGAAGAGTTCGGTGACGTCGACCCAGGTCGGGTCGTCCCTCATCTTGGCCGGCGCGTAGAACTCGAACGTCTCCTCGTCGACGTTGAACCGCAGGCCGGTGAAGGCCGCCGAGTCGCCCTCGAAGAACGCCGGCGGCTTGCCGCGCACCACCCCGTAGAGGGAGGTGATCCGCTGCTGACCGTCCAGAAGCAGCTGCTTGATTCCGCCGCCAGCCTTGCTGGTGCCGCGCACCGACCCGTGGTCGGCTTCGGTCTCCCAGACCAGCAGCGCACCGACCGGATAACCGAGGTAGAGCGAGCGCATCAGGCCACGGACCTGGTCCCGGTTCCACACGTAGCCGCGCTGGAACTCGGGCAGCAGCACGGTGCCGGAGTCGATCTGGTCGAGGATCGTGCCCAACTTGCTCATATCAGCTCCCTCACGGATCTGAACGTCTGTTGGTGGGTGGCACGGCAGTCGGATCAGCGCTTCGTGGTGTCTCCGGTGATCGCGGTGCCGCCGTCGGCATCACGGTTTCCAGTCGTCCACGTGATCTGCCTCCCCTGGCTCCAGCAGCCGCCGGGCCTCCGCCTCCAGCGCGGCGAACTCCTCGGCTGCCTCCCGGTCCGCCTCAGCGAGCTCACGGGCTCGGCGTTGATCGTCGAAGGCGTCGAAGCGTTCGTGAGCGATGCGCTGCATGTCGGCCTGGGAGACCCGTCCGGCGTTGTTGAGCACCTGGCGCTCGTTGAAGTCGAGAAACCGGTCGGTCTGGGTCACCCACTCCGCCATCCGGATCTGCTGGCGCCGCCGTGTCCGGTCCTCTGCGTAGTCCAGGAACATAGTGGTCAGGCGGTTCAGCTCGTCGATCTCTTCGGCGTTCAGATAGTTCTTCGAGATCGTCACGTCGCTCTTACGCACGCGCGCCCCGGCCCAGTTGGTGAGGCCCATGTTCGGTGCTTCCGCGTCGGCTCGCATCACGATGAGCTCGGCTGCGGTACGGCCGGTGACCGCGTAGACCAGCTTGTTCTGGATGGTCGCGAAGAACCTCCGCGCCATCTCGCTGCTGCCGTCGTAGTCGACGCTGGTTTGCGCGAACACGTCCCGCACCTTCTGGTAGAACCGCTTCTCCGAGGCCCGGATGTCGCGGATGCGGGCGAGCAGCTCATCGAAGTAGTCATGGCCGCCCGGCTCCTTGAGCCGCTCGTCGTTGAGCGCGAACCCCTTGACCAGGTATTCACGCAGCACCGTCGTCGCCCACTGCCGGAACTGAACGGCACGTGGCGACCGGACCCGGTAGCCGACGGCCAGAATCATGTCGAGGTTGTAGGCCTGGACTGTCCGCCGTACCTGGCGAGAGCCCTCCTGGCGAACTTGTAAGAGCTGCTTACAGGTTCGTTCCTCCTGATGCTCCCCGTCTGCGTAGATGGTTCGGATGTGCTGCGTAATGTTCTGTGGTGTCGTATCGAAGAGCGTCGCGATATCCGCCTGGGTCAGCCAGACCGTCCCGTCGACCGCTCGCAGCTGGATCTGGGTACGGCCGTCACCCGTTCGGTAGAGGATCATCTCGCTGGTCGAATCAGTCACGAGCATTCCTCCTGGGCGTCCTCGGCGGTCGGGACGCGGTCGTCGTACGGCGCGGGCCGCACCGCGCCGGATGGTCGGTGTACGCGGCGAAGGGCTGATTGTCGACGCCGGCGCAGTCGAACACTGCTCGCCAGCCGCAGCCCGAGTTTCTAGTGAGGGCCGTGAAAGTGCGGGCGTTGTGTCGGGCCGGGGCGACGCCGCCGATCGCGGTGCCGACGCTGCTGGTTCGGATGGCAGCCAGCCGCTGGGCGAGGTTCATGCCGACCCCCGGGCGCCCCGTAGCCGGTTGCCGAAGAGCTGCTCCGCCTCGTCGAGCTGCTCTCGGGCCCGGTCAGCCGCCGCGGTGCGCTGCGACCGGTCGGCGTCGGCGTGGATCACCAGCTCCGCGTGGGCGGCCTTGACGACGATCGCCGGTTCTACGGCCTCGTGCCCGCCGACGGCTCCGGGAATGCTGGTGGCGAACCGGCGGAGCAGGCGGGCCACCGTGAGGGTTTGCTCGGGCAGCCGCGCCACCTGCTCGGCGACGTTGATGGCGGCGGTCAGGAAATCCACCCGGAGGCTGAGCGGGCCGATGATGCGCCGCTCCAGCGGCCAGGTCGAGACGGCCAGCAGGCCGCGCGCCGGCACAAGGTGCTCGGCGGTGAGCGCCGAGCAGAGATGGTACGGCCGGGAGTGCGGGGCAGTGCGGAACGAGCGCTCCTCGTCGCGACGCAGGTGGGTCAGCCTGCCCGGGACGATGCTCTGGCCAGCGGCACCGAAGAAGGCGTTGTGCACCTCGGCGATCAGCTTCGGTGCGGCCGGGGCGGAGAGCAGGGTGAGGGCGTGGTGAACCTGGTCGCGCATCGACACCAGGGGAGCCTCGACACGTACGGGCTGGAGGTCAGCCTCGGCGTTGTCGGCGAGGTCGATGATGGCCAGCTCCCAGTCATGCTCGGCAGCGCGCAGCTCGGCCCGCAGCGCCTTCGCGCGAGCCGTGTCCCGCGCTACCACCGCTCGTCGCACCGCAGCCCGTAGGTCGTCGATCCGACCTTCGAGGTCTTCGATGGGCTCCACCACGACGGGCACGCTACAAGTTCCAGTGTTTGCCAGCAATCCCCCACATGCAGGATTGTTGATACCGGGAACACTACTGTCGGTGATACCCAGATGTGAACCCCGTACGGGCCGCCACCGCTCCCCACTCGATTAGGTTTTCGACCGGTTAGCCGCAGGCGATCTGTCCGTTTAGGTGGTTGATCTCAACAGCTCCGACAAGATCGAAGGAACTGTCCGGCACGCGACAGAGCAGCGCCTCGGTCGCCGGGTATGAACGGATGCTTCACCGCGAGAGGGTGTGGCTGCCAGCCGAGTGGATGCGCCCTCCTGATTTGCTGGCCGGGTGCGGCTCCGCACCTTCCTACCCCTTAGGACAGACGTGGGAATCCTCAAGGAGATGCAGCGGGCGCATGCACGACAGGTGCGTGCCCAGCGGCAGGCTCAGGCTGCGGCCTACCGGCACCACCAGCAGTTGCTGCGAGAGGCGGAGAGAGCCAAGAAGGCAGCTCAGCGCGTTGCCGCTGCGAATGAACGCGAACGCAAGCGGCTGTACGCCGAAGCGCGTGCCGCAGAGGTGGCAGCCATGAACTCGGACCTCCAGCTTCGCCTTGACGCGCTGGACGACCTCTTGGCCGCGACTCTCGAAGTTGACGATCACATCGACTTCAGCCGGTTGAAGAAAAGCGTCACCCATCAGCCGTTCAAACCTGGAAAGCTCGGCGTCCCTCTGCCGTCGCCGGATTGGCGCCGCTTCGAACCATCACCGCCGGGGGGCTTGGCCAAGATGTTCGGGGGAGAAGCGAGATACCAGCAGCGGCTGTCCGTCGCGCAGCACGCGTTTACTCAGGCGCAGGCGGAGCACGCGACCGCCGAAGCCGGGCGCCAGCGCAAACTCGCCTCGATGCACCAGGCGTACCAGCGCCGCTGCGCCAAGGCTGACGCGGACGCTGCCGCGCACAACGCCGAGATCGACCAATTCGCCGCCGCGTTCACCGCCGGTGAGCCTGCGGTGGTCGTCGAGTACTTCAGCATGGTGCTCGGCAACTCGGTCTACCCCGACGACTTCCCGCAGCAGTACCGCCTGGCGTACGTCCCGGAGTCCCGCCAGCTGGTCGTGGAGTATCACCTGCCGACGCTTGATGTCGTCCCACCGGTTCGGGAGTACCGCTACGTCAAGGTCCGCGACGAGATCACGTCGGCCGCCCGGCCGGCGAAGGAAATCAAGGAGCGGTACGCGAACCTCGTGGCTCAGCTCACGCTGCGTACCGTGCACGAACTCTTCGAAGCCGACCGCTCTGGGCTTGTGGACACGATCGTCTTCAACGGCATCGTCGACACCACCGATCCACGCACCGGGGCGTCCGTGCAGCCCTGCCTGGTGACGCTCCGGACCACCCGCGAAGTGTTCGGCGGGCTGAACCTCGGCATGGTGGATCCCAACTCCTGCCTGCAGCATCTCAACGCCTCGGTGTCGAAGCGCCCGGCCGAGCTGGCACCCGTCCGCCCGGTGCTGGAGTTCGACATGGTCGACAAACGCTTCGTCGACGAGGTCGACGTGCTGGCCGACCTCGACCAGCGGCCGAACCTGCTCAAGTTGAGCCCCACCGAGTTCGAGAGCCTGATCCAGAACCTGTTCGCGAAGATGGGACTGGACACCAAGCAGACCCGCCCCTCCCGTGATGGCGGAGTCGACTGCGTCGCCTTCGACCCTCGGCCCATCTTCGGCGGCAAGGTGGTCATCCAGGCCAAGCGCTACCGCAACACCGTCGACGTCTCGTCGGTCCGAGACCTCTTCGGCACAGTGCAGAACGAGGGCGCTTCCAAAGGCATCCTGGTGACCACCAGTGGTTACGGGCCCGCGTCGTACGAGTTCGCCTCCGGCAAGCCGCTGGAGCTGATCGACGGCTCCAACCTGATCTACCTGCTCGCTGAACACGCGGAGGTGAAGGCCCGCATCGACCCGAGCGAGCTGGACTGATCGATGGCGACCGACGTCAGCCGACCTGGTGCGACCCTGATCATGCACTTCACGCACATCGACAACCTGCCGGCCATCCTGGCAGCGGGCCGGCTGTTTCCAGACAACGTTGTAGGAACGCGACTTGCCACGAACGTCGGCGCCGCCGACATCAAGGCGAGCCGTCGCGACCGCATCATCACCTGTCAACCGGGCGGTGTGGTGGCTGACTACGTGCCCTTCTACTTCGCGGAACGCTCGCCAATGATGTACCGGATCGCCTGTGAGCACCGGGACGGCAAGACGGGATGCTACCCAGACGGGGACGATCCACTCGTGTATCTCGTCAGCACCGTGGAGAGAGTGCACGAGGCCCGTCTCAGCTGGGTCGCGAGCGACGGCAACTGTGCACATCACCTGACCAACTTCAGTCGTTCCCTGGACGAGCTTGCGGAGCTCGTGGACTGGCCGCTGATGCGAGAGCGGATCTGGAAGAACCTTCCCGACGACCAGGATCGGATCAGGCGACGCATGGCCGAGTTCCTGGTCCACCGCGAGTTCCCGCTGGACCTGCTCGTCGGCTACGCCGTACGGACATCACAGCGGGCAGCACAGCTGAGGTGCGTCCTACAGACAGCTGGCATCATCGACCCGTACGTTCGTGTCAGACCGAACTGGTACTACGGGTACAAGCGGAAGGGGGCAGAGGAATGATCATCATCGGCCACGGCAACCTCCTGACCGCTGACGCTGAAGCATTGGTCAACACGGTTAACACGGTAGGCGTGATGGGCAAGGGAATCGCCCTTCAGTTCAAGCGAGCCTACCCAGCGAATTATGCAGCTTACCGAGCAGCGTGCGCTGCAAATAGAGTCAAACTAGGCGAGATGTTCGTTTTTGATTCAGCCCGCCTAGGCTACCGTAGATATGTAATTAACTTCCCCACCAAGGGGCACTGGCGGGCCGACTCGAAGCTGTCTGACATCCAGGCAGGGCTCGCTGATCTCGTCCGCGTGGTGCGTGAACGCCGGATCACGTCCGTAGCTATTCCCGCTCTGGGCTGCGGCAACGGCGGGCTCGACTGGGACGAGGTCAGGCCCGCGATCGAGCATGCCTTCGCCGCGCTACCCGACGTGCAAGTGCTGCTTTTTCCTCCGGAAGGGGCACCGCACCCGGCTGACATGCCGGTAGCCACTGAGAAGCCCCGACTGACAGAAGGACGCGCCACCCTGCTGCGCGCTATCGAGCGTTATCTGCAACGAGCACAGGCACTCGAACCGCGCGACGGTGTAACCCTTTTGGAAATTCAGAAGATCGCCTATTTCCTCCAGGTCCTGGGGCAGCCGTTACGTCTGGAATTCGGACGCGGCCGATACGGCCCGTACGCCGACAACCTCAACCACGTCCTCGACCGGTTGGAAGGGCACTACCTCACCGGCTTCGGTGACCGGTCCGCACGGGTGGAGGAGCTCCAGCCGATCCGGCTCACCGCCGGCACCCCCGAGGCCATCGCAAACTGGTGCGCGGCCCACGGCACGCCATCGTTTGACGCGCTAGACCAGTTGGCCCGTCTAGTCGACGGCTTCGAGGCCCCCTACAGCCTTGAGCTGCTGGCCACAGTGCACTACGCGGCTACGTTGCACCCGCCGACCAGCGACCTCGCCGAGTTGACCGAGCGGGTTCGTAGGTGGAGTGGCCGCAAGGCACGCCTCTTCACACCCCCGCATATCAAGCTGGCCTACAACCGACTGCAGTCAGCCGGCTTGCTGCCGGCGTTGGACCCTGCGTGATCGTCTGCGGTGTCTAATTGCCTGCCCGGCCGATATCTGAAAGCAGTAGGAATGACGAGAAGTGGTCAGGTTCCCAGGTGACGGATCTTGAACGGGGCGTCTACGAGCACATCGTCACGCGCGACCTGGCCGACCGGCTCCAGCACGTCGACTCCGCGCTGATCCAGCACGCGAACCTCGACCCGGCTGCCGCCCCGGATGCGCTCGCCCGGCACATCGCCACCCTGGCCCACCGCGCCCTGCACGCCGTCGGCGGCGACGACAAGCTCCACCACCAGGTCGAGTTGGCCAACCGTATCGCCGAGGCGATCGCCACTCTCAACCCGCAGGCAGCAACAGAACGAGACCAGGTCGCCGACGCCAAGCGCCTCCTGCACGCCATCGCCGCCCCGCCAATCCCACCGGCCGCCCCCGCCTTCCCGTCACGCCCCACCACCCCGCTCTCCACCGGCGCGCTGCTGGTCAACGGCCGGCACCAGCCCCGCATCGGTCACGAGGTCACCCACGAGATGGCCTCCGCCGACCAGGTCGACCTGCTCTGCGCGTTCATCAAGTGGCACGGCCTGCGTCTCATCGAGCCCGCCATCCGCGACCTGATCGACCGTGGTGGCCGGCTCCGCGTCATCACCACGACGTACCTAGGCGCCACCGACCAGCGTGCCCTGGACCGGCTCGCCGAGCTGGGCGCCGACATCAAGGTCTCCTACGAGACCCGTACCACCCGCCTGCACGCCAAAGCGTGGCTGTTCCGCCGCAACAACGGCACCACCACCGCGTACGTCGGCTCGTCGAACCTGTCCAAGACTGCGTTGGTCGACGGCGTGGAGTGGAACGTCCGGATCTCCAACATGGAGCAGCCGTACGTCATCGACACGTTCACCGCGACCTTCGAGGACTACTGGCACGATCCGGCGTTTGAGGACTACCACCCCGGCAGGGACGCCGACCGACTCCGCACAGCGCTGCGCGGGGAGCGCCGCGACGGCGAGGCACCGATCGAGATCGCCAACCTGGATGTGCGGCCGTACCCGTACCAGGCGGAGATCCTGGCCGACCTCGACGCCGAGCGTAAGGTCCACGGCCGCTGGCGCAACCTGGTGGTCATGGCCACCGGTACGGGCAAGACGATCGTGGCGGCGCTCGACTACCGCCGGCTGCACCGGGAGAAGTCCGTCGACTCGCTGCTCTTCGTCGCGCATCAGGAGCAGATCCTGCGGCAGAGTTTGGCGACGTTCCGGCAGGTCATGGGGGACGGCAGCTTCGGCGAGACGCTCGTCGGGGGCCGGGCGCCGCAGCACTGGCGGCACGTCTTCGCCTCCATCCAGTCACTGCACCGACGGGAGATCGACCCCGAGGCGTACGACATGGTGATCGTCGACGAGTTCCATCACGCGGAAGCGCCGACGTACGCCCGACTGCTGAACCGGCTGAAGCCGCGCGTACTGCTGGGATTGACCGCAACCCCCGACCGCAGTGACGGCGGCGACGTGCGGCGGTGGTTCGATGGCCGCGCCGCCGTTGAGCTGCACCTGTGGGAGGCCCTCGAACGACAGTTGCTGGCGCCGTTCCAGTATTTCGGGCTGCACGACGACGTGGACCTGTCGCAGTTGCGCTGGAAGCGCGGGCAGGGGTACGACCCGACGGAGTTGGACGGCGTCTACACCGGCAACGACGCGCGGGCACGGATGGTGCTGCGGGCGGTACGTGACACCGTCGACGTCGACCGGATGCGGGCGCTCGGGTTCTGCGTGAGCATCGGGCACGCCGAGTTCATGGCGGACTGGTTCAGCTGGCACGGCGTGCCGTCGGCGGCGGTGACGTCGCGGACCACAGATCGGCAGGCCCTGCTCAAGCAGTTCAAGGACGGCACGCTCAGGGTGCTGTTCACCGTTGACCTGTTCAACGAGGGTGTCGACCTGCCGATGGTCGACACGATCCTGATGCTGCGGCCCACCGAGAGCGCCACCATCTTCCTCCAGCAGCTCGGTCGTGGGCTGCGCCTGGACGACGACAAGCCCTGCCTGACCGTGCTCGACTTCATCGGCGGGCAGCACGCCAACTTCCGCTTCGACCTCCGCTGGCGCGCTCTGACCGGGGTCAGCCGCCGCGCGACAACCGAAGCGGTACGCGACGACTTCCCGTCCCTGCCCAGCGGCTGCCACATCCAGCTCGACCGGGTGGCCAAGGAGATCGTGCTGGCCAACCTGCGCTCGGCGGTACCGACCTCGAAGACCGGGCTGACGAAGGAGTTGCGGCTGCTCGGGGACGTCAGCCTGGCCGATTTCCTGCACGAGGCCGGCGTGGAGATCGAGGACGTCTACCGGTCGGCGAGCGTCGGCGGGTGGACCGGGCTGCGGCGGCTCGCCGGGCTGGAAGCCTCACCGGGCGGGCCGGACGACCGCGAGTTGGGCCGGGCCATCGGGCGGATGCTGCACCTGGACGACCCGGACCGGCTCGACCTGCTGGCCCGGGTTGCGGCGGGCGAGCGGCCGGAGGCCGGGCGGTTGTGGGACATGCTGCACTTCGACCTCTGGGGGCCGAACGCGCCGCTCACCGAGCGCGAGGCCCGGCTGGCGCGGCTGCTCGCCGAGCCGGCCCGCTGCGCGGAGCTGCGGCAGGTGGCCGAGGTGCTGCGGGACCGCATCCACCGGGTCACCCAGCCCGTCGACGGGCTGCCGCTGCGGGTGCACGCCCGGTACAGCCGCAATGAGGCATGCGCCGCCTTCGGCATGCCGAACCCCGGCTCGTTGCGCGAAGGCGTGAAGTGGCTGCCCGACGCGCAGGCCGACATCTTCTTCGTCACCCTGGTCAAGTCCGAGCAGCACTACTCCCCCACCACGATGTACGCCGACCGGGCCATCACCGAGTCGCTGTTCCAGTGGGAGTCGCAGAGCACCACGTCATCGGCGTCGCCGACCGGGCAGCGCTACATCAACCATGAGAAGCAAGGCTCGACGGTGCACCTCTTCGTCCGGGAGACGAGGATTCCGGACCGTGACCTGGGCGCGCCGGCCTACCTGTACGCCGGGCCGATGACGTACCAGAAGCACAGCGGCGACCGTCCGATGCGGATCATCTGGGAGCTGAGGCACCCGCTGCCCGCCGACATGTACGCCGCCGCCCGCGCCATCGCCGCTTGAGCTCGGGGGGTGGGCCACCACGGCCCACCCCCGCCCGCGCCGCTCCGGTTCACCTAGACCGCGTACGCCTCCAGTTCGTTGACCCGTACGTAGGTCTGCTGATGGTTCGGCCCGCTCCGGCCAAGAATCCGGACGATCCGCGTCGTCCGAGCGGAGAAGTTCACGGTGACGGCCAACTGGGTGTTGCCGGTCACCGAGGCCACCGTCACGTAGGTGACGCCGTTCCACACCTGCACGTCGAAGTCGCGGATCGGATAACCCTCACTGGTATAGACGACCACCCTTCGGATCGTCCGGTTGACGCCGAAGTCGGCCTGTACCCACTCGGGGTTCCCCGGCGGCCACGTCCCGAGCGCGTTGGCCCAGCTGTAAGCGCCACCGAGCCGGGTGTCCCGATTGCAGTCGGTCACCCGCCCGGGCGCGTAGCCCGAGTAGGTGCTGGACGCCGAAGCGATCGCGCCGCAGGCGAAGTTGTCGGTGCCGGTACCACCGTCGCCACCCTGGCTGCACAGGTTGAAGCGGACCCGTCCGGTGTCGTACTCGCGGTAGGTCGACTCGGAGAACAGCACCGCCGCGCTACCGCCGTCGTCGTCCCGTTCCTGCGACGTCACCGTCGTGCTGATCGATCCGCCGCCCTGGACCGGAATGCTGATCGTACTGCTGACCGTGTCGCCGCCGTCCAGTTCGTACCACTGGTAGCCCAGCACCTCGCCCCAGACAGCCCGGTCCCAGGTCGTGATGAACACGTTCGAGTTCTGCCACGAGTCGATGTGCTTCCGCTTCACCTTCGGGAACAGGTAGTTCTTGACCTGAATCCCGGTGCTGGTGACCACCAACAGCCGCATCTCCCGCTTGCCCTCGAAGAGCCCGCCGAACGAGTTCTTGTCCGGCACCCGCCACCGCTGGAGATACTCCTCACCCTGATTGTTGCGCAGGCCGGTCGGGCTGCAGACGGCCATCGGCTGGGCCTGCGGCGCCTCAACAGCTCCGGCGGCGGGGACGTTCTGATCGAACCGCTCGGCCTCCTTGCCGTCCGCCTCCTTCTCCTCGGGCACCTCACGGAGGTGTACCGGCGGGCCGCCAAGGGTGATCCGCTCGTTGACCGAGAGCACCCAGACCTCGTTGGTCTCTACGTACGCTTCGTTGATCGGGGTGGCCAGGATCTCGACGTTGCCGTACTGGTCCACCCGGTAACCCGTGGCCGAGGTCGCCGCCTCGTCCGCAGGGGCCACCGCCAGCGTCACACTCGACGTCGGAATGATGACCTCATCGAGGTTCGGGATGTAGACCTGCGGGTCGTACGCGTATCCGTTGATGCTCTGGAACTGCGCCACGGCGTTCTTCAACGCCAGCCAGTTCGAAGCGTTCGGGTTGACGATGCGGCTCTCCTCGGCCTCCCGAATCACGGTGGACCAGAGGGCGTTGGTGTCGCCGTCGAACTGGCGGGCTGCGGCATTGCGGACCAGCGTGCGCACCTGCGTGTCGGCAGCTACGGACAGCACCGGGTTCAGCAGATTCTGCAGCCGGGAATGAATCTGGACCTCGAGTGTGGGCGGCAGTGCGGCCGCTGGCGCGGCCGGCTTCGATTCGGCCTGGGCGGGACTGGCTACGGTCGTGGCCACCAGCGCCACGCCGAGGAGTGCCACCAGGGCCGGTATTGCTGACCAGCCTGTCCGGCCGGGGATGCGAACAGCCATCCTCACGGTCTCCCCCTTCTGGGAACCTCATCAGCCGCACGGCGTAGGGCGCGCCGGCGTGCCGTTCCAGATGATGGCCCTGCCGGACACCGCCCGCCTCAAATCCTGAACGCCGCTGAACACCGTTGAACACCGTTGCTCGGGACGGCGTCCGGGCCGCGGCCCCCATCGATCGTCCTGATGCGATCGGGACTGACCAATGGGCGAGAAGGTATCTCGCCGTACCGGCAGGATTGCGTAGTGTCATGGCGGCGTTCGCAGCGAGTGGTGGCCGGCTCGGTGTGGGCACCGGGACCTACCTGCGGAGGTCTTGACACATGACGCAAGAGCCATCCCCGGTCACGGACCTGGACCTCGGCACGGCGGCCTCGACCGAGCAGGTGGCCCAGTTGCTCCGTCAGCTACGCCGCCGTCAGGCCCGCCAGTGCGGCCGGTCCGAGCTCACCTACCGCGAACTGGCCGCCCGGACCGGCTGGTCGATCGGTACGCTCGCCGGCTACTTCGGTGGCCGGATCCTGCCGCCGACAGACCGCTTCGACGTCCTGGTCAGCCTGCTCGGCGCGACGCCGGCCGAACGCGGCCCCCTCGCCACCGCTCGGGACCGCGCACACGAGAACCGTCGGCGCCCCAAGCGGACCCTGGACTCCCCGGTACCGCGACAGCTCCCGATGGCCTGCTTCCCGTTCGCCGGCCGCAGCCGGGAGCTGGCTGAACTGGACGATCTGGTCCGGTGCCGGGCCGGCCGGACCCGGTCGGCCGAACCCGGCCCGAGCGGGACCGTCGCCGTGCTGTCGGGCAGCGCCGGAGTCGGTAAGACGTCCCTCGCCGTCCACTGGGCCCACCGGGTGGCCGACCGTTTCCCGGACGGCCACTTCTTCGTGAGCCTTCGGGGGTTCGACCCCCACCGGCCACCGGTCAGCCCGACCGAGGTGGTGCGGGACCTGCTCGCCGCGCTGGGGGTGACCGCGCGGACCATGCCACCGAGTGACGCCGCGCAGGTGGGCCTGTACCGCAGCCTTGTCTCCGGCCGGCGAATGCTGATCGTTCTGGACGACGCGCGCGACGTCGACCAGGTCCGACCGCTGCTGCCCGGTTCGGCCGACTGCTTCACTCTGGTGACCAGCCGGGATCAGCTGACCGGCCTGGTGACCGTGGAGGGAGCGCACCACGTCGTACTCGACGTGCTGCCGGTCGGCGAGGCGCGCGACCTGCTGGCCCGCCGGCTGGGCGACCGGCGGGTTGCGGCCGAGCCGGAGACCGTCGACGAGCTGATCCACCGCTGCGCCCGGCTGCCGTTGGCCCTGGCCGTCGTGGCGGCTCGGGCGAGCGCCCGACCGGGCTTCGCGCTGTCGACGCTCGCCGAGGAACTCCGCGACGCCCAGGACACCCTCGACCCGTTCACCGGGGAGACGGGCTCGGCCGACCCGCGAGCGGCCTTCGCCGGCTCGTACCGTCGGCTTCGCCCGGCGGCGGCGGAGCTGTTCCGGCGCGTCGGCGGCCATCCCGGCCCGGACCTCACTGCAGCGGTCGCGGCGAGCCTCACCGGCGTCGCCGTCCCGGCGGTACGGTCCGCGCTGGCCGAACTAACCCGTGCGCACCTGCTCGTCGAGCATCTGCCCGGCCGGTACACGATGCACGACCTGCTGCGGATCTTCGCCACCGAACAGGCCCGCCGGGTCGACAGCCAGGCGATCCGGCGAGCAGCGGTTCGCCGCGGCCTGGACCACTACCTGAGCACGGCGTATGCGGCGGCTGTGCGGCTCTACCCCGCCGACGACCCGATCACGCTGGTGCCGACCGCGCCGGACGTCACCCCGGAGCGGCTGACCGACCGGGACCAGGCCCTACGCTGGCTGGAAAGCGAGCATCGGGTGCTCGTTGGCGCGGTGGAGCAGGCCGCCGCCCACGGCTTCGCCCGGCACGCCTGGCAGCTGGCCTGGACGCTCGCCTCCTACCTCGACTGGCGCGGGCACTGGCCGGATCTGGCCGCCGTACAGGGCGTAGCGCTGGTCGCCGCGACCCGGGCCGGCGACCAGCTCGGACAGGTACACGCCCGCCGCCTGCTGGCGCGGGCGGAGAACCGGCTCGGTGCGTACGGCAAGGCCCGCGCTCATCTGGCGGCAGCGATCGAGCTGTGCCAGCGACTCGGCTACCCGGCGGTCGAGGCCCGCTGCCACCTCAACCTGTCGCTGACCCTGGAGTTGTGCGGCCGGTATCCGGCGGCCTTGGAGCACGCGCGGCGGGCGCTGGATCTGTTCCGGGCGGCGGGCCACCGTCCCGGGTACGCCTCGTCGCTGGGCATCGTCGGCTGGTACCACGCCCAGCTCGGCGAGTACCACCGCGCCCTCGACCACTGCCGCCGCGCGGTGGCGTTGCAGTCCGAGCTCGGCGGCCACCACGAATCGCCATACACCCTGGACAGCCTCGGCTTCGCCTACCACAAGCTCGGCCGGTATGCCGAGGCCGCTTCGACCTACCAGCGGGCCGTCGAGCTTTACCAGGAGGTCGGCGACCGCTACAACGAGGCTGACACGCTGGTGCACCTCGGCGACTGCCAGCAGCTGGCCGGGGCCGGCGAGGCCGCGCTGGCCGCCTGGCGACAGGCGCTGGACATCTTCGACGACCTGCGCCACCCGGCCGCGTCCGGCCTCCGGGAGCGTTGCCAGGCATCCGCCGCCGTCGAGCCCACCGCCCCGCGACGGCCGCCGCTGGTGATCCACTCCTCCACGGCCGCCCCGGGCCACTGATCCAGCGACGTCCACGGTTGCTGCCTTGCTCGCCGGGCGAGAGCCTTGCCGGGCGGAACGACCGCGAGTTGGGCCGGGCCATCGGGCGGATGCTGCACCTGGACGACCCGGATCGGCTCGACCTGCTGGCCCGCGCCATCGCCGCCTGACAGCCTGGCATCAGGCCAGGTCGTACCCCACCACCGCTCGATGGACGCATGGTTCACCGCGCCGAGGCCGCAGTTTTACCTGATCAGGCGGCGTCAGCCTTCGGGTTGAACTTCACATCCAGCTTCCGGTCGAGGGCACGGGCGAGACGTTCGAGGACCGCCAAGGTCGGCACGGTGCCGCCAGCTTCGAAGCGGGCTACCGCCGACTGCGTCATGCTTGCGGCCCGAGCCAACTGACTCTGGCTCCAGCCATTGCGCTCCCGGAGGTGCCGCACCTCCTGACCGAGCTCGAAAGCTAGGCGGGTCGCCTCGTATGCCTCCGCCACACCGGGCTCGGCCATCCGGCGTTCCCGCAGGTCATTCCAGTCCACTCGATCATTCATACTCTGCCCCCTCGACCACGGTGTGCCGTTCAGCCAAGCAACGCTCGAGCGCCCGGCGAGCTCGCTCAACCTCACGGTCCTCTCGCATCGTGGTCTTCCGGAACGCCGTCAGCAGGATGATCCTCCGACACGCTACCCCAGGCCATAGCACTGATGCTATAAGCAGAGTTCACCGTTGTCCGCCCAATCCTCAGGCAACCGCAGTTTTCAGGTTGCCGGGCGACACCCGTCCCGCGATCGAAGCGTCGAGAACGGAACTCCGACAATCCCGGGTGGGCACTGAGCAGGCGTCAGCGCAGGTCAGGCGCGGCGGTCGTCGCCGGCGCGCAGTGCTCGCAGCAGTTGCACCGCCGAGCGGGTCCGCTCGTACCGCACCTCATGTCCTTCCCGCCGGGACACCACGAGGCCGGCGCGGCGCAGCCGCCCCAGGTGGTACGAGGCGGTCGCCGGACTGATCCGGTGTCGCGCCGCCAGTTCGGTGGTGGTCAGCGGCATGTTCAGGTCGGTCAGGAGCGCGGCGCGCCGGGCGCCGAGCATGCCGGTCTTCTCGTCGACCGGGGCGGGCCGCGACCATACCTGGCCCCGCCCCCGCGCCGGGTAGCCGACCATGACCAGGCCGGGTGCGCCGAGATACACCGCTGGGCGGGGCAGGAACGCCGACGGGGACAGGATGAGCCCCTGCGCCGCGTCGAGGGACAGGTCGGCGGGCGAGTCGAGGGTGAGCTGACGGCCGTCCCAGGTGAGCCTCGGGTCGAGGGTACGGACGATGTCGGCGAGCCCGGTCCGGGTGGCCCGGGTGGCGCGGTGGCGGACATCGTCGTCGAGCACCCGGTGCAGGGTCGGCCACAGGTCGGCCTGCGTGTGCCGCCAGAAGCGGGCGAGCTGGTCGACGACGCGGGTGAGCAGCGCCGTCTCGCCACGTCGGGCGAGGAGATCGGCGACCGTGGCCGGCAGTGGGGGCCGCGGGTCGCGTCCGGTCGGGCTGCGCTCCAGCAGGTCCGGCGGGGGTGGGCCGATCCGGAACGCCGTCCGCAGTTGCCGGTGGACGTCCTCGGCGGTGGTGGCCGCCACGGCGGCGAGTTCCGCGTCGAGGGTGGGCTGGTAGCTGCCGGGCAGCGGGGACAGGAAGTCGGGAATGTACCCGGTGGCGGCGTTGACCAGCGCGAACAGCACGTCGACCGAGTCGGGGTCGAGGGCTCGCCGGGCGTGGGTCACCCAGTCGCGGGCGTACGGTGCCCGCTCGGGGTGGGCGAGCACCTCCAGGGCGTTGGTGACCTCCGCCAGCCGCGACAGCGCGAACCGTGACCGGACGAGCCGGTCCGCGTCGACGTGCAGGGTCAGCACAGCGCCAACATTAGAAGCCTCTCGAATGCTTGGCACCCGCCCTCGCCCCGCTGATCTGCTGGCAACTTCAGGGAAGAAGCGGCCTCCCGCCGCGACGAAGGGACACCTTCCCTGAAGTTGCCACCAGCCGGTCGTCGTACGCGACCGTGGACGAAGGAGGGCTCTGTGTCGTACCAGAATGGATCGGTGGGGCGGCGGACGCTGCTGCTCGGGGCGGCGGCGGTGGGCGGCGCGGTCCTCACCGCCCCGCCCGCGCAGGGCCGACCCGCGCAGGCCCCGCCCGCGCAAGGCCGACCCGCGCAGGCCCGCACCGCAGCGACCCGACCCGCGCAGGTCCAGCCCGAGCGGCCGGCTGTCCGGTCGGTGGGTTGCTTCGAGGTTCTCGCGCTGCGCGACGCCGCCGGCCCGTTCTTCCTCACCTACGACGACGCCTTCTCCGGGGCGTCGGAGCGGGACTGGGCGGCGGCGCGGCGCATCGACCCGGCCGCGTTCGGGCCGGACCGGGCGTGGCACCTGGACTTCCGCTGCTACGCCATCCGCCGTCCCGGCGACCGGTACACGCTGGTGGACACCGGCATCGGGCCGGAGGGCAGCCCGGCCGCGGCGTGGGCACCCGTGCCGGGGGCCCTACCGCACCTGCTGGCCAGCAGCGGCATCGACCTACGGCAGGTGGACACGGTGGTGCTGACGCACCTGCACGAGGACCACGCCGGCTGGACGGTCACGGCCCAGGGGGTGCCGATGTTCCCCAACGCGCGGTACGTGGTGCAGCAGCGCGAGATCGACGCGCTGGAAGCGGCCGGCAGCGAGATGCTGGGGTACGTGGTGCGACCGTTGCGGGCGGCGGGGCGACTGCACCCGGTGGACGGTGCGGTGGTGCTGAACGGCGACCCCGCCCGCCGCAGCCCGGCCGCCCGCCACGGCGATCTCATCCGGGTGGTGCCCACCCCCGGCCACACGCCGGGACACCAGTCGGTGCTGGTGGAGGGGGGTCGCCACGACCAGGTGGTGGTCACCGGCGACGTGCTCGTCCACGCCGTCCAACTCGCCGCCCCGGATGTCGCCTACCGGTACGAGGCGGACCAGGACCTGGCCCGGCTGACCCGTCACCGCCTGCTCGACGCGGCCCGCCGCGAGCGCGCGGTGCTCGCCACCGCGCACCTCAACCGCCCCTTCGTCGCACTCCGCTGAGCAACAGACTTATCGGTGGTTGTGGAAGTCTTTCCACGGGTGGGATGCTCCCCCGCGTGCGGAGCATCACCAAGCGCGATCTGTCCCGGGACGAGATCGCCGGTCTGCTGCGGCAGGCCCTGGGGGCGCAGGTCGAGCTGCGCGACGTCATGGAGTTCACGGACGGCTACTTCAACGCCACGTACGGGGTGACCCTCGCCGACGGTCGCGAGCTGGTGATGAAGGTCGCGCCTTCGCCGGAGCTGCCGCTGCTGCGGTACGAGGTCGAGTTGATGCGTACCGAGGTGGAGTTCTACCGGCGGGCGGCGGAGGTCGGGCTGCCGCTGCCGGCGCTGCGCGCCGCGGACCCGGATGTCGGGTACCTCATCGTGGACCGGTTACGTGGCGAGTCGTTCGAAACCGCCAAGGAGGCGATGAGCCCGGCGCAGGTGACGGCGCTGCGCCACCAGATCGGCGCGCTCGCGGCCCGGTTGAACACGGTGACCGGGCAGCTTTTCGGCTATCCGCGCCGGGACGGGCGTACCCGTTCGGCGAGCTGGCGGACGTCGTTCCTGGCCATCATCGACGACATCCTCGCCGATGCCGTGACCTACGACCGGGAGTTGCCGGCACCGGCGGAGACGATCGGCCGGCTCATCCACCGGCACGCCGACCTGCTCGACGAGGTGACCCGCCCGGCACTGGTCCACTTCGACCTGTGGGACGGCAACATCTTCGTCCAGCCGGACGGCGACGGCTTCGCCGTCGAGGGGATCATCGACGGCGAGCGGGCCTTCTACGGTGACCCGCTCGCCGAGCTGGTGTCGCTGGCGCTCTTCATCGACCCGGCGGAGGTGCCCGGTCTGCTTCCCGGTTACCTGGGCCGGGATCACCTCACCGACGCGGAACACGGTCGGCTGCGGCTGTACCAGATGTACCTGGACCTGATCCTGCTCACCGAGGACGCCACCCGCTGCTATCCGGTGGAGGAGTACGCGCCGATCCGACAGCAGGCCAGCGCCCACCTGGAGACGGCGCTGTCCTGCCTCGACGGGTCGACGCGGCGGGTCAGCTGACGGTCGGGTGGACCGACCGGCGGCGGGTCAGCTTCCGGGTCGGGGTGGGTTGGCCGGCGGCAGGTCTGCGGTGCAGCTGCTGATCCGCGCCGCCGCGATCCGTCCACCCACGGCGAGGCCGTGCTGCTCGACGGCGGCGAGGCCGTAGGTGCTGCAGGTGGGGACGTACCGGCACTGCCCCGGCCAGCGGGGGGAGAGCCACCGGCGGTACCCGAGAATGGCCGCCCGGCCGGCGCTGTCGGCGAGCCGTGGCGGGACGACCTGCGCGAGGGTGGCACCGGCCAGCAGCAGGGTGGTGAACAGGGAGCAGTCGCAGGCGGACAGGCCGTCGCAGCCGGCGTCACGACAGGAGCCCCGCTTCTTCCGGCGGCTTTTCGCCATCATCATGGCGACATCTTCGGCTACCCGCGCCACCCGACGGCCGGGGCCCTACCTCAGCCGTCCAGGTACGCGAGCACCGCCAACACCCGCCGGTTGTCGTCCCCCGACTGCGGTAGTCCCAGTTTGCTGAAGATGTTGTTGATGTGCTTGCTGACCGCCTTCTCGGTCACGAAGAGCCGCCCGGCGATCGCCGCGTTCGACCGACCCTGCGCCATCAGTCCCAGCACCTCCCGCTCCCGGGCGGTGAGCACCCCCAGCCGGTCCGCGCCCGCGTTACGCGCCAGCAACTGCGACACCACGTCCGGGTCCATCACCATGCCGCCGTCGGCGACACGGCGGACCGCGTCGACGAACTGCCCCACGTTCGACACCCGGTCCTTGAGCAGGTATCCGACTCCGCCGCCCCGGTCGGCGAGCAACTCGCGCGCGTACAACTGCTCGACGTGCTGCGACAGCACCAGGACCGGCAGGCCGGGCAGCTGTTGACGGGCGGCGAGCGCCGCCTGCAGGCCCTCGTCGGTGAAGGTGGGCGGCAGCCGTACGTCGAGCACCGCCACGTCGGGCCGGTGCCGGATCAGCGCCGGCAGCACCGACGGCCCGTCGGCGACGGCCTCGACGACCTGGCAGCCGTACGCGTCGAGGAGGCGGGTCAACCCGTCCCGGAGGAGGGCGAGATCCTCGGCGATGACAACGCGCACGGCAGCTCCATGGTGACGACGGTCGGTCCGCCGGGCGGACTCGTGACGGTCATCGTGCCATCGAAGGCCGCCAGCCGGCGGCGCACACCCGCCAGCCCGCTTCCCCCGCCGACCGTGGCCCCGCCCCGCCCATCGTCACCGACCTCCGCCCGAAGCCGTCCCGCCGAGTGGGTCAGCCGGATCCAGGCCCGTCCGGCACCGCTGTGCTTGACCACATTCGTCAGCAGCTCGGCCACCGCGAAGTACACCGCGGACTCGACCGCCGCCGGCGGGCCACCGGGCAGCTCCACCTCGAGCTCCACGGGCAGGGCGACGGTCAGGGCGAGGGCCCGCACCGCGCCGTCGAGGCCGCGTTCGGCGAGCACCGGTGGGTAGATCCCGCGTACGAGATCACGGAGCTCGACCAGGGCCTGACCGCTGGCCTCCTGTGCCTCGCTGAGCAGCCGCGCCGCCCGCGCCGGGTCGTCGGCCATGAGTTCCTCGGCGAGGCCGATGCTCATCCGCAGCGCCACCAGCCGGGCCTGCGCCCCGTCGTGCAGGTCACGTTCGATGCGCCGCAGCTCGGCGGCCTGGGTGTCGATGGTGTCGGCGCGGGTGGCGGCGAGGTGCCGTACCCGCAACGCCAGCTCCTGCGCCCGGGTCGGGGCGAGGAAGTAGGCGGCGACCCGGAAGTGCGCCCGCACCAGCCACGGCGCAACGGTCAGCCCGCCGAGCAGGAGCAGCCACCCCTGCGGTGCGGAAAGCCAGGCCTGCGCGAGGTTCTCCATCGGCCAGAAGACGCCGTAGCCGTACCAGTCGAGGAGGGAGTACAGCAGCACCGGCACCAGCAGGACGCCTTCGACGCCGTACGCCTGCATCCCGGCCGCCAGCAGGCAGAGCAGGCCGGTGACCGTGCCGGGAAGCAGCCAGGCCAGGTCCCGCCAGGTCGCCGCGTCGGAGATCACCCACCGGAACCACCGCCAGGTGCCGAGGCGGACGCCGGTCGGCATCGGTTGGTACGGCGACGCGATCGGCGTCGGGCTCCACCGGCTCAGCCGGCGCTGCCCCCACAGTGCCCAGCGCACCAGCATGGTCACCGCCGGGAAGAGCACGATCCCGATGCCGAGCACCGGGACCAGCGCCAGCGACACCACCGACAGCACGAACAGCGCCACGTTGAGGGTCAGGCAGAGTGACGCCACGACGATGCCCTGCACCGCGGCGAGCACGCCGGGTCGCATCCATCGCCACATCCGGGCCGGTACGGAGCTGTCCACGACGCTCATTCTCCGGCACCGGCGCGGCCGGATCGGTGGTGCTGTCACCACCTCGGGTACGGGAGCAGGCATTCCTGACCGTGGGCGGTGGCCGACCGAGGATCGAAGGCATGATCACCGAGAGAACCGTGCTGACGCCGGGACGCCGCAGCAAGTACGCGCTGCTGCTCCTCTGGCTCCTCCTGGTCGTCGCCGCCGGGCCGCTGGCCGCCAAGCTGACCGAGGCGCAGGAGAACGACACCCTCGGCGCGCTGCCGACCAGCGCCGAGACCAGCCGGGCGATCCAGCGGACGCAGCAGGCGTTCCCGCAGTCGCATGATCCACACGCGGTCGCCGTCGCCGTCTATCTGCGCGAAAGCGGGATCACCGACGCCGACCGGGCCAGGGTCGAGGCCGACCGGGCGAAGTTCTCCCGGTACGCCGAGGGCGGCCAGGTGCCCCCACCGGCGCCCAGCGAGGACGGCCAGGCGGTGCTGCTCGCCTTCCCGGTCGCCGGGGACGCGGAGCAGCGCGCTGAGGCGGTCACGGCGGTCAAGGACCACCTGGTCGGCGAGACACCGGCCGGATTGACGACCGTCCTGACCGGCCCGGCCGCCACCGAGAACGACGTCTCCGAGGCGTTCGAGGGCATGGACGGGGCACTGCTACTGGCGACCGCGACAGCCGTGGCGTTGCTGCTGCTCATCACCTACCGCAGCCCGGTGCTGTGGCTGATCCCGCTGATCACGGTCGCGCTGGCCAACCAGCTCGCCAGCGCGGCGGTGTACCTGCTGGCCGAGCACGCCGACCTGGCCGTGGACTTCCAGAGCCAGAGCATCATGACCGTGCTCGTCTTCGGTGTCGGCGTGGACTACGCGCTGCTGCTCATCGCCCGCTACCGGGAGGAGTTGCGCCGGCACGCCGACCGGCACGTGGCGATGGCGGTCGCGCTGCGCCGGTCGTACGGTGCGATCGTCGCTTCGGCTGCCACCGTCGCCCTGAGCCTGCTCTGCCTGCTCGCCGCGGACCTGCCCGCAACCCGGGGGCTCGGTCCGGTCGCGGCGGTGGGGATCGTGGCCGCCTTCCTGGCCATGACCACGTTGCTGCCGGCCGTGCTGGTCATCCTCGGGCGGTGGTTGTTCTGGCCGTTCGTGCCGCGTTACTCACCCGATGCGGCCGGGCTCGACGTGGCGGCCCAGCATGGGTTGTGGCGTCGCATCGCCGCTTTCGTCGGCCGGCGGCCTCGGCCGGTGTGGCTGGGTACGGCAGCGGTGCTGGTGGTCCTCTGCTTCGGCATCGGCAACCTGAGCATCGGCCTGCCCGGGGAGAAGACCTTCACCACCGAGGTCGGCTCGATCACCGGCCAGCGGATCATCGAGGCGCACTATCCGAGCGGTACTGTCGCCCCGGCAGAGATCCTCGCCACCGCCGCTACCGCCGACCAGGTGAGCGCCGCTGCGCGTACCGTGCCGGGGGTGGCCGAGGTGGGCGCGGCGGAACTGTCGCCGGACGACCGGTGGGTACGCTTCGCCGCGGTCCTGGCCGACTCGCCGGACAGCGACGCGGCGCTGGCCACCGTGCAGCGGCTGCGCGACACGCTGCACACCGTTCCGCAGGCGCAGGCGCTCGTCGGCGGAGACACGGCGTACCTGCTCGACGAGGAGCGGACGATCGACCGGGACAATCGCACGGTGGTGCCGCTGGTCCTGGCGGTGGTCTTCGCCATCCTGGTGCTGCTGCTGCGTGCGCTGGTCGCGCCGTTGCTGCTGCTGGCCAGCGTGCTGCTGTCCTACGTGGCCGCGCTGGGGGTGGCCGGGCTGATCCTCGACGCGATGGGCTATCCGGAGCTCTTCGTCGCCACCCCGTTGCAGATGTTCCTGTTCCTGGTGGCGCTCGGCGTCGACTACACCATTTTCCTCGCCACCCGGGCTCGGGAGGAGACCGTGCGGCTCGGCCACCGGCAGGGTGTGCTGCACGCGCTGACCGTCACCGGTGGCGTGATCACCAGCGCGGGTGTGGTGCTGGCTGCCACGTTCGCCGCGCTCGGCGTACTGCCGATGGTGCCGACGGTGCAGATGGCGGTCATCCTCAGCGTCGGTGTGCTGCTCGACACGTTCCTGGTGCGCAGCCTGCTCGTCCCGGCGCTGACGCTGGACCTGGGCCGCCGCACCTGGTGGCCGAGCGCCCTGGCCAAACCGGCACCACGGCCGGCGCCGACCGACACGGGTGGCGTCGGATCGGGCGGGGACCGGACTGTGCGGGTGGCTGCGATGCTTGATCATCGACCTCGATCCGTCCGGGGGTTGTTTGATCGATGATCGTGTGCAAAGGATACGAGGGACAGCGGACGCCCGGGGCGGCGGGTACGGATCCACGACATCCGGCCACGCCTGCCCCGGGCGAGTCCCTGACCTATGAGGAGGTTTCGTGGCACGACGCCGCTTCGCGGGGATAGCAGCCAGCGCCATCGTCCTACCGTTACTCGTCATCGCCGCGCCGTCTCCGGCCTCGGCCACCACGGAAGCCGCGACCGTGAAGCCGGTGCCGGCGCCGGCCACCGGGGTCGCCAGCGATGTCCGCGAGCTGAGCCGCAAGGACTTCACCTTCAACGGGCAGCGCCTGGAGGCGCCCACCCGGTACCAGCCCCGCACCCAGGCCCGGTCGAAGGCGGCGGCCGAGACGCCGCCGGTCGGTACGGTGCGGCAGTGGCTCGCCCTGGACGACTACCAGGGTGTGATCTACCTGAAGGACTACACGCTGCGCGGCGTGGGCGACAACATCGAGGTGTGGGTCGCCAACGACACGGAGTTCCCTGAGGGCGACTGCCGCCGGCAGATCCCGAACTCGACGGTCGTCACCGACGAGCAGGTCGCGCACCTGGTCAACGAGTTCGACACCAACATGTACCCGAAGTCGACGGCCGCCTTCAGCACCCCGCCGGAGCGGGACGGCAGCAACGCGCAGATCGACGGGGACTTCACCGGCGCCGGCAACCGGACCGTCACCCTCGTCGACAACGTACGCGACGACAACTTCTACGACTTCCCGGCCGCCCCCAGCTACGTCGCCGGTTTCCACTTCTCGCTCTTCAACGAGCTGCTCGACCGCAACATCATGACGGTCGACGCGTTCGACTGGGCGCACCGCACCGGCGTCAACCCGCCGAACGAGCCGACCGACGACCTGTGCACCAGCCGGCCGGCCCGCCCGAACCTGTACGAGGCCACGTTCATCCACGAGTGGCAGCACCTGGCGCACTACTACGCCGACCCGTTCGAGACGGTCTGGCTGAACGAGGGTCTCTCCGACTTCGTGCAGACGCTCGCCGGGTACGTCGACGCCAGGGCCCGGGTCGACCAGCCCGGCACGGACAGCCACATCCACTGCTTCCAGGGCTTCGGCATCGTCCAGACGGACTACAACACGAATCCACGCGACTGCGGCGGCCCAGAGAATTCGATCAACTTGTGGAACGAGGGCAAGACCTCCAGCGGGGTGCTCGCCGACTACGGCAACGCCTACTCGTTCATCCTGTTCCTGTACGACCGCTACGGCCTGGACTTCATCTCACGGCTGCACCGCGACGGCGAGCGTCAGGGCTTCGCCAGCCTTGAGGCGGCGTTGAAGGCCGAAGGCGTCAAGGACATGTACAAGGTGATCCACGACTACCAGACGATGAACCTGGTGGACCGGATCGTCGGCAACTCCAAGCTGGGCGTCACGCTCGGGGTGGACAAGCGTCGGGTCACCTCGCCCAGCCTGAACGCCACGGTGAACCTGGTCAACCCCGCCTCGTACGAGACTGCCGGCGCGGCACCCAACGGTGCCGACTACGTCCTGCTGCAGAAGGCCAACGGCAAGCCACTGAGTCGGGGTGACCTGCGCTCGATCAAGTTCCAGGGCGCGAAGACGCTGCCGGCGGTTCCGTTGGCCTGGCAGGTCGTCAGCAACGACCCGGACCGCAGCGGTAACCCGGTGCTGTGGTCCGGCAACGGCAACAGCCTGGACGTCGCCGCAGTCACCGAGGTGTCCGTGCCGGCCGCCGACCCGACGCTGACCTTCCTGGCGAAGTACGGCGCCGAGGCCGGCTACGACTACGGCTACGTCAGTGTCTCCACCGACGGCGGCAAGACCTACACCGTCATCCCCGGTGAGGAGACGGTCGCCGGTCCGCTCGGCCCGGCGCTGAACGGCACCACCGAGGGCTTCGAGCCGCACTCGTTCGACCTGTCCGCGTACGCCGGGCAGGACGTGCTGGTCAGCTTCCGGTACGTCAGCGACGGCGGGGTCAACGAGGGCGGTCTGCTGATCGACGACGTCGCGGTCGGCGGCACGCTGGTCAGCGACGGTTCGAGCCTGGAGCCGTTCGACTCGCCGTCGGAGCTCAACCCGACGCCGGTGGCGAACTGGAACCTCCGGTTCGTCGGCATCGACGAGAAGCTCAAGCTGGCCTACCAGGTCGAGGTCGACGGCAAGTCCGGCTTCACCCTCGGTCTGATCCAGACGGCGTTGCTGACCGCCTTCCCGAAGGTGGTCGCCATCGTCGCCTACGACGAGCCGACCGAGCAGGTCACGCAGTACGCGCCGTACACCCTGACGGTGAACAACGTGGTCCAGCCCGGCGGCGCGCCGCTGAGCTGACCTGAGCAGGAACTCCCGGTGTCGCGCTCGCGGCACCGGGAGTTCGCTGTTTCCTGGCGAAGCTGCCGGATCCGGCGACGCGGAGCGGCGCCGCCCCGAAACACGACGTCGCCGTCCGGGTCCCCCTCGGGTAGTTGTCGCAGATCCGGTTTACCGTGCTGCGATGGAACAGCGACTCAGTCTGATCACGCTCGGCGTCGCCGACCTGGCCCGGTCCCGCGACTTCTACGGGCAGCTCGGCTGGCACGGCCAGGAAGTCGAGCAGACCGTGTTCTTCCAGGCCGGCGGGCTCGTCGTGGTGCTGTGGGCGCGGCAGTCGCTGGCCGAGGACGCCGGTGTCGAGGACCGGGGTGTGGGCGGGTTCGCCGGGGTCGCGCTGGCGCAGAACGTACGCGAGCGCGCCGAGGTGGATCGGTTGATGGCCGCCGCCGCCCAGGCCGGGGCCACGGTCACCCGACCGGCCCGCGACACCTCCTACGGCGGGTACGCCGGCTACTTCACCGACCCGGACGGTCACCTCTGGGAGATCGCCTGGAATCCGGGCTTTCCGATCGCTGCGGACGGCACCATCACCATCCCCGACTTCGGCACGCCCTGACCCACCGGCACCGGTGCCCGCCGCCGGGGCAACCGACGAGGCGCTGGCCGTGTCATGCTCTCTCCGACGACTCGCTGATTCGAGGGGGTCGATGTGGAGCTGCACAGAAGCCGTGGCCCGTTGGTGCTCGGCCTGTTCTTCTTCGTGGCCGGCGTGGTCCTGCTGGGGTGCTTCGAGCTCACCGTGCTGGGGTGGATCATCGGCCTCATCGCCCTGCTGCTGGGCGGCGGGATCGTCTTCGCCGAACGCCGGCCGTTCACATTCAAGATTGGGCCCAACGGGCTGGCCGCCCGGGTGGCCGGGTTCAACCGGGCGGTGCCGTGGGCCGAGATCGACGCGATCATCCTCGACCAGCAGGTGCCGACGATCGAGGTGAAAAAGTCCATCTCCTCCTGTCTGTTGCTGGTGCCGGCGGCGGGTTCGACGATCGACGGACCGTTCAAGGGGCAGAGCCCACTCGACGGGCGGCCGAGTTGCCCACCCATGAGCTGGGCTACGACCGCACCGCTGTGGACGCGGCACTCGACGAGCTCGCGGCCCTGATCGTCCGCTGGTTTGACCTGGACACCCCACGCCACCAGGACAACCCACCCGACCACGGCACCCCGCCCGACCAGGGCAGCCAGGTCACCGAATCCGGCTGAGCGGGAGCGATCAGCGATGGTCGGGGCCGGTGAGGTCAGCACCGGTTGCGTCGGCGTGCCATGCTCTGCACGGCCGCTCAAATGATCGAGGTGTCGCTATGGAGCTGCGCAGGAATCGGCGTTCGCTGGCCCTCGGGGTCCTGCTGCTCGCGTTCGGGGTGTCGCTACTGCTGGGCAAGGAATCCCCCGGGACCGGTGTCTGGATCGTCGCCGGAGCCGCACTACTGACGGGTGGTTGGATCACCGCCCGGTCGCTCCGGCCGTTCCGGTTCCGGATCGGCGTCGACGGGCTGGACCTGCGGGTCGCCGGGCTCAACCGGCTGGTGCCGTGGGCTGAAATCGACGCGATAGTGCTGGGCCAGCCGACGCGCGCCGCTGGCGCGGCACTCCCCACCCTGTCGTTGCTGCTGGTTCCGGGCGTCGGGTCGACGATCGACAGGCCGCTCACCAGTCACAGCCCGGTCGACGGCCGGCCCGCTCTGGCCCTGCTCGACCTCGCCGACGTGCGGGAGACGGCCGACGAGGTGGCCGCCGAGTTGCACCGGGTCAGCGGTGGTCGCTTCACCGATGCCCGGCAAGATCGAATCGACGCCCGACGAGGTGAGCAGGGTGTCTCCGGGCCGGTCTTCGACTTGGCGTTGCGCGGCTATGAGAAGCGGACGGTGGACGACCTGGTCAAGCGGGGCTTGGACGCGCTCGCCTCGGGGACGGCGGCGCAGCGTCAGGCGGTCAGGGCGGAGTTGGACCCCAGGACGCTCACCGTCGCGCTGCGCGGTTACGACATGGGGCAAGTCGACGCCTTCCTGGAGCGGCTCGCCGCCACTCTCGCCAACGAGCCGGAGCAGCCCGAACAGCCGCAGCCCGAGTAGGCGGCGCGGCCCGCACAGCCCGAGTAGCCGGCGCAGGTCGAGCAGCCGCAGCCCGAACAGCCGACGCAGCCACGGCTGTCAGGCGCGGGCCGGGCGGGCGAGGGTGAGCAGGGTCAGCAGGGAGGCGGCGGCCGCGCCGCTGAGCACCACGGCCATCGGAATCGCGCTGCCCTCCCCACCGAGCCCGACCAGTGGTGCGGCGCTGGCCGCGACCACGGACTGAATGCCGCCGAGCAGCGCGGCGGCGGTGCCGGCGTGGGCGGCGTGCCGGTCCAGGGCGAGGGCGGTGCCATTGGGCATCACCAGGCCGAGCGAGCCGAGGAAGACGAAGAGCGCGACGATCACCATCGGCAGGCTGTCCAGCAGGGACCCGGCGAGCACACCGAGGGCGGCGAGCAGGCTGAGACCGAGGCCGCTGACCAGCAGTGGGCGGGGATCGTAGCGGTCGAGCAGCCGGGCGTTGAGTTGGCCGACCGCGACGAAGCCGAGCGCGTTGAGACCGAACAGGATGCTGAACATGCCGGCGGAGAGGCCGAAGACGTCCTGCAGGACGAACGGGGAACCGGAGAGATAGGCGAAGAGTCCGGCGAAGGCGAGGCCCTGGGTCAACGCGTACCCGAGGTAGACGCGGTCGGCGAGCAGGACGCGGCCGGCGGTGGCGGTCGCGGCCAGACCACCGGTGTGGCGTCGCCCGGCGGGCAGGGTCTCCGGCAGCCGCCACGCGACGGCGGTGGCGAGCAGGACGCCGACCAGCGCGAGAGCGACGAAGATGGTACGCCAGTCGCCGATGTTGAGCACCAGGCTGCCGAGGGCGGGAGCGACCATCGGCGCGATGCCGAAGATCAGGACCAACCGGGAGAAGTACTTCGCGGCGGCCCGGCCGGAATACAGGTCCCGCACGACGGCGCGGGCGACGACCGTGCCCATGCCACCAGCGAAACCCTGCGCGAAGCGGGCCACCGCGAGGGTCTCCGCCGACGGCGCGACGGCGCAGACCAGCGACAACAGGGCGTACGCGGCGACACCGACCAGCACCGGCAGACGCCGGCCCCAGCGGTCGCTGAGCGGGCCGGTGACGAGCTGACCCAGGGCCATGCCGATCAGACAGGTGGTCAGGGAGAGCTGGATCTGTGCCTGGCTGGCGGCCAGATCGCGGGTCATCCCGGGAAACGCCGGCAGGTAGGTGTCCAGCGACAGCGGACCGATCGCGGTGAGGCATCCGAGCAGCACCAGCAGCGCGAGTGCGGCGCGGCCGGTGGGTGGGGTGATGCGCTCCGGCGGGCGTACGGGCACGTCGGTCTGCGGCATCGGGTGGTTCTCCTCGGCGGTCGGCGTCACCACGGCGTGGCCGGGGCCGCCGGTGGCGTCCGGCTACGATAGCTCTGCCTACAGAGGTATTGCAGCGTGGAAGGGCGGCACTGTGACCGACGAGACGCTCGACCAGCTCGGTGCCGCCCTCAGTGACCTGCATCGGGTGCTTCGTCGGCGGGCTGTCCTGCGGACCGGACGCGCCGCTCTGCCGGACGCACAGGTCGAGGTGCTGCGGCTGGTGCAGCGCCAACCCGGGATCAGCGTCCGGGAGGCCGCCGAACGGATGGGCACCGCCGCGAACACGGTGAGCACCCTGGTCGGCGAGCTGACCACCGCCGGCCTGCTGCACCGGAACCGGGACCCGGCCGACCGGCGTACCGTCCGGCTGGAGTTGACCGAGCTGGCGTGCGAGCGGATCGTCGCCTACGGGCAGCACCGCCGGGAGCTGCTCGCCGCCGCCCTGGCCGATCTCGACCCGGCGGACCGGGAGCGGCTGCGCGCCGCCGTGCCCGCCCTGTCCCGCCTGGCCGAGCACGCCGCCGAGCTGCCCTGACGGCGACTCACCGCCTTGCCTTGATCACCTCATGGAGGGCGGTCCAGGCGGCGGCCATCGCCCGCCCCATCGGTCCGAGGCCGATGACGGTGACCGACCGGAGATCGCCATCTCCGCTCATCGGGCACTCCTCATTTCCTCGAACATGCGGGCGGTGCCGTGCTCGGCGAAACCGGCGGCGATCTGCCGACGGATGATGTCGTGCACCGGTTCGAGGACCTCGTCGGTGACGCCCTGCCCGGTGCTGGCCTGTCGCACGGTGGCGAGGGCCGTCTCGGTGAACCGCAGGCTCTGCTGGCCCGGCCCGAGGTAGTCCTGCTCGTCGACCGTCGCGGCGAAGCCGGCCAACTGCTCGGTCATCGCGGCGAGGAAGGGCGCCTGCCGCCGGACGAACTCGCCGGCCGACACTCCCTCGGAGCCGACCATGGCTGCGCCGTGCAGGAAGCCGGCGAACATCGCGTACATGCCGGAGAGCATCGCCGTGTCGTAGAGCGCCGCCATGCCCGGATCCGACCCGACGTAGCTGCTCTCTGCCCACAGGTCGAGCAGGGGCCGGTGACTCGCGAAGGCAGTTGCCGATCCGCTGTAGAAGATCGTCGAACCCGGGCCGCCGATCATCTCCGGGACGGCCATGATCGCGCCGTCGAGGAGGTCGATGCCGCGTTCCTCCGCCCATCGGGCGAGGTCACGGGACTGGTTCGGCGTCGTGGTGGTCACATTGATCACGCTGCGACCGGACAGGGCCGTCGACACGGGTCCGAGCACGTCGCGTACGGAGGCGTCGTCGAAGAGGCAGACGACGACCGTACGCGCGTCGGCGACCGCCTCCTCGACGCTGTCGGCGATGGCGACGCCCCGATCACGCAGGCTCTGCGCCCGGTGGCCGGTGCGGTTCCAGGCGACGACCCGGTGGCCGGCGTCCCACGCCGTCGTCGCGAGCGCGCTGCCCATCGCGCCCAGCCCCAGGAAGGTGGTGTTGACGGTCATCCGATGGTCCCCTGCTCTGGTCGGTGATCTGACGGGCGCGCCGATCACCATGCTTGGCGACCACAACCGACCGGGCAAGTACCCACTATTTTGTTCAATACTTACCTCCAGGTAAGTATTGAACGGCCATCGAGGAGGCGCAGGCGTGGCATCGAGCGACAGGCGTGGCCCGTACATCTGCGGGATCGACGCCGCGATGGACGTGGTGTCGGGCAAGTGGAAGTCGCTGATCCTGTGGGAGCTGGCCAACTACGGCACCCGCCGGTTCGGCGAGCTGAAACGGGGCCTGCCCGGCGTCAGCGAGAAGATGCTCATCCAACATCTGCGTGAGATGGAGCAGGACGGCCTGCTCCACCGTGAGGTCTACCGCGAGGTCCCGCCCAAAGTGGAGTACGCCCTGACCGAACACGGCAGGTCACTCAACGAGGCACTCGGCCCGCTGGGCGAGTGGGGCCAGCGCCGGGCCGAACGCCTCGCCGCCGAGGGCACCCCACCCCCCGCCTGACCACGACGGGTCAGGACCAGATGGTGCGGCGTACGCCGCCGTGCAGGCCACACGCTCGGGGGCTGCCACCGGCGAGGCTGACCTTGCCGTTGTCGCACTGCACCAGGTAGCCGCGTCCCTCCCAGAAGCCGGGTACGCAGTCGAAGTGTTCGCACACCTCGTGGGCGGGTTCACGGATCCGTTTGCCGCTGCAGAAGTCGTACCCCATCGGGTTTTTCGGGGCGCCGCAGCGCCGCTCGGGGCTGGGGCTGGCGGGGGGTGGCTTGGCTGAGCCGGTGGCGCGCGGTGTCGTCGCGGCGCTGGCTGCGGCGGGCGCGGGAGTGGCGGCCACGGCGGTTTCGGTGCTGGTCGGGTCGGACGGCCCGGAGTTCGCCAGGGCCACCGGCACCAGCACGGCGAGCGCGGCGGCGACCACGGCGGTCCGTCGGCCGCCGGGGATGAGTGCCGACAGCCGGGCCTGCCCGGGCGTGGCGATGCCGGGCCGGGACGGGCGCAGCCGGCTGTGCTCGTTGATCAATTCGTCGAGTTGGTCGATGACCGCCTGACGCTGCTCGATGGCGTCGGCGAAGGCCAGGGTGAGCACGAACCGGAACTCGGCCGCCACGTCCGGGCGCAGCAGCACCCCGGAGGTCCGCCGGCGGTCCAGCACCTGGATCAGCGTCACCGACGCGTGCGGGTCGTGCGCCAGACCGGTCATCCTGCCGTACGCCCAGTCGCGTCGACCCCGCCCGCCGAGCAGCACCAGCCGCCGGTTGGTGATCACCGCCATGCCGGCGTCGGTGACCCGTACCCCGTCGGGAAGGCGTCGGCGCAGTCGACCGGTCGGCGCGCCGACGGACAGGTCGGGGGCGGGCAGCACGCCGTCGTGCCGCATCTCCACCAGTTGCGCGGCCGGCACCACCCGGAGGACGACCTCGTCGGGGGCCAGTTCCAGCGGCAGACCGTCGCCGGCCGTGGCTGAGCCCTGGCACTGCTCAGCGAGCGTACGCAGGCGGCGCAGTTCGTCGTCGCGTCGCCGCCAGCTTCCCTCGGCGCTGCGGAACAACCGCAGCCGGCGCTCGTTCTGCCGGCGCGCCCACCGGTACCGCCATGTCGAACCCGTCGAATCAGTCCTCGCCACGCCGACTCCTTCGCCGCGCATGCCACCAACCGCAGGCCACCAAATGGGGTGTCACAGTGTTAACGGCTGGGGGCACCGCGATGGACACGGCTATAAGTGGGCGAATTACCCGAACGGTGGAGCAATAAGGACGAGTTGGTGGTTTCGTTGCGCACCGTTCGCTGCCCAGCCCGGACTGTGACGTAACCGGCCTCCGGAACGCCAATCAGACGTACGAGTCGATGAGGGTCGCCGTCCGATCGGCGGCGCGACGTGATGGGACCTCGCGGCGAGGTGCGGACCGCGCGGGGCCGGACGGGTTCTCCCCGACCCGTCCGGCCCCGCGCCCGCGCGTCTCAGTACGAATCGACCGTGCCGACCGGGAACCTGTGCACCTCGGCCTCGGCGATCGCCATCTGCCGTTCCGGCACCGGGCCGGGCTACCGGTCAGGCGCGGGTGATCGCGTTGGCGTGGATCGCCTCGGACAGATACTCCGCCAGACCGGGCGCCATCGCCTCGTAGTACGCGGTGAACCGCTCGTCGGCCAGATACATGTCGGCCAGCCCGGTGTGGATCTCGTACGAGCACTCGTAGAACCACCGGCTGATCTGCTGCCGATGCTCCTCAGCCAATTCCATGGCCTCCGGCCCGTCGGCCGGCGCACCCGAGGCGAGCAGCGCGACGATCCGCCGCCCCCAGTCCTCGATCTCCGTTTTGATCCGCAACCAGTCCTGCTTGCTGTAGCTCGACGCCCGCCGGTTCGACTCCCGGTACGCCTCGGTGCCACCCCACCGCTGCTCCGCCTCCTCGGCATGCGCGTCCGGGTCGAAGTTTCCGAAGACCTCGAACCGCTCCTGCGGGGTCAGCTGGATGTCCATCTTGCTCGCCTCCATCGCGAATTCGATCGCCACGACCATCTCCTGAAGGCGCTTGATCCGCAGCGTCAACAGCTCATGCTGGCGGCGCAGGTGCGCGCCGGGGCCCGTCGCCGGGTCGTTAATGATCACGGCAATCTCGTCCAACGGGAACCCCAGCTCGCGGTAGTACCGGATCAGCTGCAACCGTTCCAGGTCCGCCTCGGAGTAGCGGCGATATCCCGAGCCGCTACGCCCGCTCGGCGTCAGCAGACCGATCTCGTCGTAGTGGTGCAACGTCCGGACCGTCACGCCGGCGAGCTTCGCCACCTGACCAACCGTGTGGGCCATGGTTCCCCCTTTCCGGAACCACGGTCCCGCCTGCCGTCACGTGAGGGTCAAGCCCGATTCTGCGACACCGGACACAGCAGGTGGGTTGGCCTTCGCCAAGACGGCACGCAACTCGGCCAGGGCGGTCGGACGACCGTAGCGGTAGCCCTGCCCCTGCACACAGCCGACGGCGGCCACCGCGTCGTGCTGCCGCTCGGTCTCCACCCCCTCGGCCACCACGGTCAGGTCGAACGCGCCGGCCAACCGGGTCACCATCTCCACCGTCGCGTACGCCCGGGCGTCCTCGGAGATCCGGGCCACGAACGACCTGTCGATCTTCAACTCGGTCGCCGGTATCCGGTGCAGGTAGCTCAGCGACGAGTACCCGGTGCCGAAGTCGTCGATGGCGATCCGAATGCCCAGCTCCCGCAACTGCCCCAGCCGGTCCAGCACCGCGTCGCTGCCCTCGATCAGCGCCGACTCGGTCAGTTCCAGGGTCAGTGCCCGTGGTGCCAGCCCGGCGCCCGCGGTGGCTTCGGTGACGGTGGCGATCAGGTCGGGTCGACGCAGATGCGACGCGGCGATGTTCACCGCCACCGTTGCCGCCGGCACCCGATCCTGCCAGGTGGCCGCCGCCCGACACGCCTCGTGGATGACCCACCGGTCGATCGAGAGGATCAGTCCGGTCTCCTCGGCCAGCGGCAGGAACCGGGCCGGGCTGAGGATGCCCAGCCGGGGATGGCGCCACCGCACCAACGCCTCCGCGCTGCGTACCGCCCCGGTGGCCAGGTCCACGATCGGTTGGAACTCCAGGTGCAGCTGCTCCTCGTCGACGGCCCGCCGCAGGTCGGCGATCAACTCGGCCCGGCTCACCGCCGACTCCCGCAAACCCTGTGTGCACCGCCGGTACGCGGACTTGCCGGCCGCCTTCGCCGCGTACATGGCGATGTCGGCGTCGCGCAGCAGATCCGTGTGAGAGATGTGCTGCGGCCCGTACTCGGCGATGCCGATGCTGGCCGACGGATGCACCCCGACCAGTTCCTCACCGGGAGATGGTTGCAGCGCCGCCAGCAACCGCTCGGCCAGCCGCTCCGGTGCCAACGGCCGGGCGTCGGTGACCAGCACGGCGAACTCGTCACCACCGATCCGGGCGATCATGCCGCCGTCGCCGACCGCCCGACGCATCCGTCGGGACAGGCCGGACAGCAGCGTGTCACCGGTGGTGTGCCCGAACCGATCGTTGACCTGCTTGAACCCGTCCAGGTCCAGCAGCAGCACGGCGACCCGGTTGGTGCCGCGCAGCGCGCCGCGCAGCCGGCGGGTGAACGCCAGCCGGTTCGGCAGTCCGGTGAGCTGGTCGACGTAGGCCAGCTTGCGCAGTTGCACCACGAGCCGCAGGTTCTCGTTGGCGGCCAACCCTTGCCGCAGAGCCAGCGTCGCCAACAGCGCCATCATCGTCAGGAAGATCGGCATCGGGGTGTTGCCGGTGGCGTCGCGGGCCAGCATGGTCGCCACGATCGCGCCACCCACCGGCAGGTAGGGCAGCACCACCCGCCACCACGGCGGTAGCGGTGATTGCCCGGCCTCCTCGGCAGCGTTGTGGTCCCGTGGCGGCGACGTGCGGGCCGCCACCACGATCACCAGGTAGCTCAGTGGCCAGAGCACGTCCACCAGGGTGCCGCTCCGATAGGTGCCGGCGGCCACCAGCAGCACGTAGAACGTGTCCGCCACAGCTCGCATCGTCAGGCTCACACCGAGCAGCGCCATCGGCCGCCAGACCGGCCGGCGTGGGCCGACCACCACGACCAGGATGGTCAGCTGCATCAGGTCGAACATCGGGTAGAGCAGGCCGGTGGAACGCAGTGGCTCGTCCAGGTCGGCCAGACTGACGTTGCGGAAGATCAGCAACCAGCCGATCGGGATCAGCGCCAGCCCGACGATCACCCCGTCGAGCAGGGTCCGGACCCGACCCACCGCGGTACGCGGCGCGGTGACCGAGCAGAACAGCGCAGCGGTCCCGGTCACCAGGCTGGCCGCGAAAATCAACCCGACCGGCAGGGTGTGCGGCAGACTTTCCCCCAGCAGCCGCTGAGACGTCCACAGTGCTCGACCCGCGAACGACAACGCCATGGTGGCGGCCAGCAGCAGCCAGAACCGACGCATCGTCGTGGGATGTCGACGGGCCGCCACGACGCAGGCCCCGGCCGCCCAGCCCGCCACGGTCAGCGCACCGAGATCGCTGACCAACGCGCCATCGGGCAACTGCAACGCCAGCCAGACAGCTTCGATCACGACGACGACAGCCGCACCGACCAGCCCCACCCGGCCCACCCGGTCCCGTCCGGGCGAGCGCGCGGCAGACCGCTCGACGTCCCTCCGCGACACAGCGATCGCTCCGGCTCTCTCTCGTGCGTACACCCTCGACGGTGAGGACCCGGCCCTGGCAAACCCCGAAAGCCTAGCCACGCCCGTAACCACCCCGCCAGAGTTACCCCGCACCCGAGTCGACATCCCTGGCGCGTCGTGGCGCACCAACCCTGGTGTCACGCCAGCCGCCGAGCGACTCTCCCACTCCCCGTAGCGCCCCCGTCACGCCCTCCGTTACATCCCATCGTTCCCCGTTGCCAAACCATCACGTTCCGCTGACCTTTGCGCACCCAGCGGCCACCAACCGCCGCCACCGAACCCCCCACCAAACCCGCCACCGCACCCCGCTCCACCAGCCCCACCGGCCGCGCACGGGCCGCAGCGGCCGCAACGCCCCACACGGGCCGCAGGCCGCAAACACACCCACACGCCGTACCCACCGCACCCGCCATGCCCACCGCACCCGCCATGCCCACAGCACCCGCCATGCCCACAGCACCAGCCGTGCTCGCCGCCCCGCCCGACCGCCGCCCGCCGTGACGCAGCGCGACAACCGCAACGTCGTCACCGAAAGTCACCAGCCGGCCCGCCCTGACCACATTGCTTCGCGCCTTTGCTCTGCTTACCTATACGCACTCCCCGACTGAGCTGGCCTTATCTGCAGCACGCAGCAGTCAGCTCAGTCACTCACCGCAACCTGTGCGTATGAGTAAGCAGAGCAAAGGAGGCGATGGCGAGATCCCGCCGTCCAGGGTTTGCTACTAAGAGTGACCGACAATAGGGCTGGCGGGGCTGCGGCACGCCAGCCCTACTGCCGGTCGTTCTAAGGGTGTTCGTGCGGTCCGTCGGGAAGGGATGGTCGGGGCGGCACGTCGAGATGCGACCGCCCATGTCGGTAGCGGGCTCAGCCGACGATCGTGGCGGTCTCCTCGGGCAGCCAGATCGGCTGCCCCGCCGGCACCTCGTGGAAGCGGCGCAGCTCGGCCAGCCCGGAGACATTCCCGGCCCAGGCGGCGTACGGCGGGTTCTGCTCGTCGAAGCCACTCTGCACGAAGGCGAGCTTCGTGCGGCCCTCGGACTCGGCCAGTTCCCAGCTGGTGACGCCGGGCGCTCCCCAGTCGACGGACACCTTCCGGCCGGGCTCCAGATCGACCACCCTGGCGGCGAAGCGGGCAGCGAGGATCATCGGTTCAGCGCCGCAACTCCTGCCGGCGTTCGGCCGGCACGCGGATCTCGCCGGAAACGCCGATCGACGGCAGTTCCGGAGCAGCGCGGTCCAGGGCGGCGACGTCGGGCCTGGACCTCCTCCATCAGGTCGAGCAGGTAGCCCGGGCTCAGCTCGTCGCGGGTGCGGCGCAGCCCGATCCGACCGACCAGGCGGGGTGAGAGCCAGTACGACCGGGTGACCGCCTGGTAGGTGCCCTCGGTGATGCCTCGAACCCTTCGCTGGTCGACCTGTAGTAGACGCGCTGCCGCGTCTGCCTTGTCGATGGCGTCGAGAAAGGCCGCGCCGGCAGGTCCGGCGCGGCCCGCTCAGTCCCTCGATCAGCCGGTCAGGGCAGCCAGTCCGGGCGCAGCGGATAGCCGTTCACGCCGTCGGGGCCGTTGCGCGTCGCCACCACCTGGTGCAACTGGATGCCGTTGCGCTCGAAGGCCAGCCGCGATCCGGCCATGTAGAGCCCCCAGACCCGGGCGGTGCCCGCGCCCACCTCGGCGACGCAGAAGTCCCAGTTCCGCACCAGGTTGCGACACCACGCGGCAAGCGTCAGCGCGTAGTGCTGACGCAGGTTCTCCTCGTGATGCACCTCCAACCCGGCATCGTGGATCTCGCTGATCACCCGACCCGGCCCGGCGAGTTCACCGTCCGGGAAGACGTACCGGTCGATGAACGCCCCGGAGCGGTGCGGTGCCCGGTTGTCCGCCCGGGTGATGCAATGATTGACCAGCCGTCCCCCCGGGCGCAGCCGGTCCCGCAGGAACCCGAAGTAGGCCGGATAGTTGCGGACTCCGATGTGCTCGGTCAGGCCGATCGAGGAGACCGCGTCGAACTGTTCGCGCGGTGCGTCGCGGTAGTCCAGGTGCCGTACCTGCGCCAGCTCGGACAGCCCTTCCCGCTCGATCGCCGCCTGCGCCCACTGCGCCTGTTCCCGCGACAACGTCACGCCGAGCGCCTTGACGCCGTACTCGCGGGCCGCGTGCCGGACCATGCCGCCCCAGCCGCAGCCCACATCCAGCAGCCGCATCCCGGGCCGCAGCGCGAGCTTGCCGGCGACCAGGTCGTACTTGTTCGCCTGCGCCTGCTCCAACGTGTCGTCCGAGCTGCGGTACACCGCGCAGGTGTACGTCATCGACGGGCCGAGCACCTTCTCGTAGAAGGCGTTCGACACGTCGTAGTGGTGCGAGATGGCGCTGCTGTCGCGGGTCCGCGAGTGCCGCAGTCCATCGACGACGCGTTTCCAGCGAGGCCGCGCCTCCTGCGGCGGAGCCGGGGGCGGCAGCAGTCGCTCCCAACCCAGCTCACGCACCAGGGCCAGCCCCTCAGTTAGCGCCGGGGGTCGCATCCGCAGCCCCGCGAGCACCCGCAGCGCCTCGTACGGGTCGCCCGGATGCACTCCTTCCAGGCCCAGGTCACCGCTGACGTAGGCACGCGCCAGGCCCAGATCTCCCGGTGCGGTGAGCAGATACGACAGCCCCCGCTCGGAGCGGATCGACAAGGTGATCCCGACGTCGGCCGGGCCGATCGAGCTGCCGTCGTACCCGGTGACGCGTACCGGCAGGGGTCCCGAGGTCACCGCTCGGACAATGTCCGCCACAGTCGCGCCACGCCGCCGGCCCCCAGCGGGCGGCGTGGCCGGAGCGCCGGCCGCTCCCTGGCTTCGGTCAGTGAGGCTCATGCGCGTGCTACCGCCTTTTCGTACAGTCCGGTGAGCCGATGGTCCGGGTCGTACCGGTCCCGTACGGCGCGCCACGTTCCGCCGCCGTAGAGCCGGTCGAACGAATCCCGGTCGTAGTACGCGTCGGAGTAGAGCGACTTGTGCCCACCCAACTCCGACACCGCGTGCTCGATCCTCCGGTTGACGTCGCCGTCGGCGGCGCCCTCGGCGATCGGCACACTCCCCCAGAACCCGATGTTGACGTAGTCCCGCCCCGGTCGCAGCGGATACAGCGGCCAGGACCGGGCCGACCCCGCGCCCGTCGGCTCGCGCAGCCGCAGCGGGCACAACCAGACCGGTGTCATCCCGACGTCGCCCGCGAACCAGTGCAGAAACTCGGCGGTACGGTCCAGTGGGATCTCCACGTCCTGCACGACCCGCTCCCGGGGCGGCTGGCCACGCCACCGGTCGACCCGGGCGGCGACCTGGTGCCGGTGCTCCAGGCGCACGATGCGGTGGTAGACGTCGCTGCGCCGCCACCGTGCCGGCCACAGCCGTCGCACCACCGGATGCTGCGCGCCGAACGCCGCCGAACACCAGAACCAGTCGGTGTCCCAGCGCCACAGGTAGTCGTGGATGGTCAGCGCGTCGTGTTGACGCTGGCGCAGCGAACGGTAGTAGATCTCCTGGCCGGTGTAGTCGGAGACGGCCGGCACGTCGTCGGTGAAGCTACCCAGCACCAGGTACGCCTCACCGGGCGTGAACATCACCCCGTCCAACGCGTCGACGCTCTCGCCGGCCCAGTGGCGGGTCTCGGTGATCTCGCCGATCGCCTCGGTCAACGCGGTCAGGTTGGTGAACCGCAGGTTGCGCAGTGCCACGTAGCGGCGGACCGGTTGCAGCTCGATCCGCAGCCGGGTGGCGTACCCGAGACTGCCCAGCGAGTTGGGGAAGGCCGCGTACAGGTCGGCGTGCGTGCCGTCAGGCCGGGCGGTGACCACGTCACCGGCACCGGTCAGCACGTCCAACTCGATCACCGACTCGTGCGGCAGTCCGTTGCGAAACGAGGTCGACTCGATGCCCAGCCCGGTCACCGCCCCGCCAAGGGTGATGGTGCGAAGCTGCGGCACGACCAGCGGCATCAGGCCGTACGGCAGGGTCGCCTCGACCAGCCGTTCGTAGGTGCACATGCCCTGCACATCGGCGGTACGGGCACCGGGGTCGACGCCCAGCACCCCGCCGAGGCCGCTGACGTCCAGCCCGGAGGCGGGGGCGCTGCGCGGGCGGAACAGGTTGGAGGTGCGCTTGGCCAGCCGCACCGGCTGGCCGGGTGGCACCGCCGCGTACGACCGTCGCAGCTCGGCCACCGCCTGGTCATGATCACGCAGGGCGTGCATGGAATCACTTTACGCGTCTGGCCGGTGCTCGGTGGGATGTCCATCGGAGACGTTTCGCACCCCGATCAGGTAAAAGTGCGTTCTGACAGCACGCGCGGGTTGCCGACTCAGTCACCGCCACCGGGGGCGGCTGACCGACACCGGATGCCGTGGGACAGGATGCCGGCATGTCGGAAACCGATGGGTCGGGCACCGTCTACGGCAACCGCCGTCCCGGGCCGGCTCGCGACCCGCTGCTGGTCACGGCGTTGGCCGTCGGGCTGATCGGCGTACTGCTGGGGGTGCTCTTCGCGACCGGCGTGCTCGGCGGCGGCGACCCGACGCCGGCACCGACGGTGGCCGCGCCGAGCCCGAGCACGGCGCAGCCCAGCCCGACCGAGAGTGAAGCGGAGCCCGGCCCGACGCCGTCCGCACCCTCCCCCACACCGAGCCCCAGCAAGGATCCGGACGCGGTCGTCGGACCGAAGGTGTTCCGTGGGGTCGGCTCGGGCCGCTGCCTCGGTCTCGACGGCGACGGCGAGAAGGCGGTCGCCAAGCTGACCGAGTGCAGCGGTGGGCCGGAGCAGCAGTGGGTGGTCAACGCCTTCGGACCGGAATCGGTGACGCTGACCAACGCCGCCCACAACCAGTGCCTCGACGTCGAGGGTGGCAGCAGTGACGACGGCGCCCGGTTGCAGCAGTTCGGCTGCCACGGTGAGGGCAACCAGCAGTGGCGGTTGCAACCGGCGGGCGACGGCGTGGTGGTGGTGGCCGTGCACAGCGGCAAGTGCGCCCAGGCCCGTGACGGCGGCACCGCGGCCGGCACCGACATCGTCCAAGCACCCTGCGACGGCAACCCGGCCCAGTTGTGGATCATCGGTTGAGCCGAGGGCGGCCGGGGCCGGACCGACGGTACGTCACCGACGACGGCGGCCGTGGCGGGACCGTAGGTAGTCGCTGACCACGTACTCGCCCAGGTCGTCGGCGTCGGGGGTGAAGACCCGGCCGCCGCTGCGCCGGGCCACCGCGTCGACGAAGCGGCGCAGGCCGGGGTCGTCACCGAGCATGAAGAGGTTCAGGGTGGCACCGTAGCGGCCGAGCCGGTCCACCTCCCGGATCGTCGCCTCGATCGTCTCCGGCGACGACGGCCACGCGAACAGGGCCTCGCCATCGTCCGGGTCCAGGTGGGCGGTCGGTTCCCCGTCGGTCACCACCAGCACCACCGGCTCGGCGTCCGGATGCCGCCGCAGGTGCCGGCCGGCCAGCCGCAATGCGTGCTGAAGGTTGGTCCCCTGCGTCATGTCCGGCTCGACGGCGGCCAGTTCCTGCTGGGTCAGCGTCTCCGCCCGCCGGCCGAACCCGATGATCTGCAGAGCGTCCTGAGGGAACCGGGTCGCCATCAGGTGGGCCAGCGCCAGCCCGGTCTGCTTCATCGGCCCCCAGCGCCCCTGCGAGATCATCGAGTACGACAGGTCGACGCAGAGCGCCACCACCGCCGAGGCCCGTCGTTCCGTCTCGACGACCTCGAAGTCCTCGACGGCCAGGGGCACGGGCACCCCGGGACCGGCTCGACGGACCGCCCGGGTCAGCGTCCGCACCACGTCCAGCGGCTGCTCGTCGCCGTATTCCCAGGGACGCGACGCGCCGGTCACCTCACCTGCCGCCCCGGCCGAGCGCAGGTCGTGCTGGCCTCGGGGGCCGGCGGTCAGCTCGGCGAAGACCTGCCGCAGCGCCGTGCCGCCGAGGCGACGCAACGCCTTCGGGCTCAGGGTCAGACCATCGGCGTCACGGGTCACCCAACCCTGCCGGCGCAGCTCCCGCTCCAGTTCCCGCAGCCGGCGTACGTCGTCGGTCGCGTCCCGGCCCAGCGTCCGGGCCACCGCCTCGACGTCGATGTCGTCCAGGGTCGCGCCGGGGTGTGTCTGGCCCAGTTGGTCGAGCAGGTCGTCCAGTTCGGCGATGTCGTCGAGCGCCCCGGTCGCCTCGCCGTAACCCAACGGCTGGTCGCCCTGCATCCGTTCGCCTCGCCCCCAGCGCAGGTCGGGCCGCAGCGCCCGCAGGTTCCCCTCCAGCGCGGCCAACTCGCCGGCGAGCCGGTCACCGAGGGATTCGCGCATCAGCCCGGCCAGTTCCTCACGCTGCCGCCGCGACAGGGAGTTCATCAGCCGCTGCCCGGCCGCCGTGCGGCGGGCCAGCAGGTCGATCAGTTCGTCCACGTCACGTGGGTGTTCCGGGAAGAACTCGCCGTGGCGGCGCATGAACTCGGCGAACGCGTCGGTGGTGTCCTCGGCACGGGCGTGTCGGACCAGCAGGGCGTTGAGATCCCGCGTCATCTCGGCGACCCGCTCCTGCACCGCCGGGTCAGCGGCCAGTCGCGCCGAGTCGCGCAGCCCGGCGAAGCGCTGACCGAGGACCTCCTCACGCAGCCCGTCGAGGATCCGCTGGTAGGTGCGCCGGGTGTCGTCGCTGGCCCATCGGTAGTCAGCGAGGTCCCGCACCGCCTGCGCGGTCGAGCGGGGCAGGTCGTCCAGGACCGTCTCGGCGAACCGGGCCGCCTCGTCGGTGCGGCGGGCCAACTCGTCCCGCTCGGCGGCCAGCGCCTGATCGAGCAGCGCACGAGCCCGGGTCACCGCACCGTCGAGCTCGCCCCGACGCAGCGCCTCGCGGCGTAGCCGGCGGGCACGGGCGGTCAGCTCGTCCAACCCGCCACGCCCCTGCGGGCCCCGGCGCAGCAGGTCCCGCAGCGCGTCACGGAGGCTGCCGCCGGCCAGCACCTCCGCGCCGACCTGGTCCACCGCGGCCTGCACGTCGTACGGGGGTGCGAGCGGATCGGGGCCACCGTGCCACTGCCCGTACCGGAACCGGTTTCCGGCCATCTCAGGTCCGGCCGCCGTAGCGGGTACGGCCGGCGTCGGTGACGTCCTTGCCCAGCCGGCGGCTCAGGTGCAGCCCTTCGAGCACGAACTCGACGGCCGCAGCGGCCTGCCCGGTGCTCGGCGCGTCGCCGGCACCGAGCCGATCGAGCACCTTGGCCAGCCCCGGCACCGTGCCGACCTGCCGCAACAGCTCGGCGGCGGAGACCAGTTCGCCGGTCTCGATCGTCTGGCCTTCTTCGACCAGCGCGGTGAAGCCGGACAGGTCCAGCCCGGCCAGCCGGGCCCGGAACGTCTCGGCGACGGCGGTCCGCAGCAGGTGACCGAGGAGTTCGATCTCCCGGCCCTCCTCGCCGCTCTCGAACTCCACCTTGCCGCGCAGCGTCGATGTCACCGACACCGCGTCGCCCACCCGCGCCACCGCTGCAAGGAAGGGCACCTTGTTAACGTCTCCGGTAGAGGAAGGTGCCCTTCTTAACACGTCGTCCTCGACCGACGAGTCCTCGCCGAGCAGGCACGCCCGGCGCAGCGCGGCGGCCGCGACCGTCTCCGCGGCGGCGATGGCGAACCGCGCGGAGACACCGGACCGGGGGTCCACCGACGGTGACTCGCGCACCGCCCGGGCGAACCGGGCGAGGACCTCCAGCACGTGCTCCGGCACCTCGGCGACCAGGTCGGCCTCCTGCCGGATCAGCGCCAGCTCCAGTTCGAGTTCGGTCGGGTAGTGCGTACGGATCTCCGCGCCGAAGCGGTCCTTGAGCGGGGTGATGATCCGGCCCCGGTTGGTGTAGTCCTCCGGGTTGGCGCTGGCCACCAGCAGCAGGTCCAGCGGCAGCCGCAGCTGGTAGCCACGCACCTGGATGTCCCGCTCCTCCAGCACGTTCAGCAGCGCCACCTGGATCCGCTCGGCCAGGTCGGGTAGCTCGTTCACGGCGAAGATGCCCCGGTTGGTGCGCGGCACCAGCCCGAAGTGGATGGTCTCGGGGTCGCCGAGCGTACGCCCCTGGGCCAGCCGGATCGGGTCCACGTCGCCGATCAGGTCGCCGACGCTGGTGTCCGGGGTGGCCAGTTTCTCCCCGTACCGCATCGAACGGTGCAGCCAATCGACCGGCAGATCGTCGCCGGTCTCGGCGACCAACGCCCGCGACGTCGGAGTGATCGGGTGCAACGGGTGCTCGTTGAGCACCGACCCGGCGATCACCGGCGTCCACTCGTCGAGCAGCGCCACCAGCGACCGGATCAGCCGGGTCTTGCCCTGGCCCCGCTCACCGAGCAGCACCATGTCATGCCCGGCGAGCAGCGCCCGCTCCACCTCCGGCAGCACGGTGTCGTCGTATCCGACGATGCCGTCGAACCGCGGCGCGCCAGCGCGCATCCGGGCCTGCAGGTTGTCGCGTAGCTCCTGCTTGACGGTGCGGTAGCGGTGCCCGGCGGCGCGCAGCGCACCGAGCGTGGTGGGCAGGTCGGCGGGTGGGAGCGGCGAAACACGCGATGACTCACTCACCCCGCCCACGCTAGCGCGCAACCGTCTCCCTCGACCCCCACCAACCTGGCATGATCATGAACTCTGTCCGTGCTGAAGAGGAGGGGCCGTGGTGCTCTCCATCGATCGCGAACCCTGGGAGTCGGCCGACGCCCTCCGGCTGCGCGACGCCCAGCGGGTCGAACTCGACGCCCGCTACGGCTGCGACGACCACGAGCCAGGCGCGCCGCCCACCGCCGAGACGGTCAGCGTCTTCCTGATCGCCCGCGACACCGACGGCACTGCAGTCGGCTGCGGCGGCCTGCGATTCCTCGCCCCCGGATCCGCCGAGATCAAACGGATGTACGTCAGCCCGCCGGCCCGGGGCACAGGCGTCGCGACCGCCGTCCTGCGCGCCCTGGAGCAGGCCGCCCGCGACGCCGGTGTGCGCACCCTGTTGCTGGAGACCGGCACCGGCCAACCCGACGCGATGCGCTTCTACGAACGGGAGGGCTACCGGCGCATCGACAACTTCGGGCCGTACCGGGGCGAGGCGCTCTCCGTCTGCTACGCCCGCGAGCTGCTGTGAGCACCCGGTCCGTCGTCCGCCCCGTGCCGGACGACGGACCGGGGCCCGCCGGTCACCCCCGCGCGCAATGCCCGCAGACGCCCCGGCGACGCAGGTGGTACGCGTACGCGGCGGCACCGAGCGCGAGCCCCCACAGCGGGAAGAGCAGCAGCGGGGCGCCGGCCACACTGAGCCCTCGGCCCGGCTCCCAGAACTCGGGCAGGCTCAGGGCGTTCAGGCCGGCCGCCGTGGCCAGGACCGCGACCACCGTCGCGGGGATCACGGCCAGCCGCACCGGCACCCGCCGACCCGCCAGCCCCACCATCCAGCGCGGGAACCGCTCACCCCAGCGCTGCACCAGCCCCAGGGTGAACACCGAGCCGACGGTGGCGAAGGCACCCAGCCCGACCCCCGCCCAGACAGCGCCGCTCTCCCGCAACTCGGCGAGGTCGTCCCGGGCGAGACCGAGCGGGATGCCGGCCAGCCAGGCGAACCGGGTCAGCGCGTACCCGAAGGGGATCACCACCGCGACCCAGACGGCCCACCGACCCCAGCGGGCGGCGGCCGCCGGGGTGGCCCAGCCCTGGCCCGTGCCGCCGCGACCACACCCGACGCAGCAACCGGCGGTACGTCGCTGCCACACCAGCAGCACCCCGCTCAGCAGCACGCCGCCCACCATGGCGGCGACCCGGACGGCCAACGCCCAGGTGAAGACGTCGGCGTAGTCCACCGGTGGCCAGCCGAAGGGTGCCCCGAACAGCAGCATCGGCGCGTATCCGAGCAGGGCCAGCACCTGGATGCCGGGGACCACCACGGCCAGCACGAACGCCACGGCCCAGCCGTAGCCGAGCAGCAGCAGCCGCAGCGGTCCGGCAGGACGGATCGTCCGGCTGGCCAGGGCCAGCACGGCGGCGGCGAGCAGCGTCCCGGCGAAGAACGGTGGTCCCGCCTCCGTCGGGAGCAGCCGGAGCAGGGTCGAATCGAGGTGCGGGTCGTCGGCACCGAACGGGTAGCCGGTGCCGGTGAGCGCCGCCACCAGGGCGAGCAGGCCCCACAGCCCGAGCCAGCCGGCGGCGAGTGGAGCGAGCAGACCGGGACGGCGGGACGTGTCGCGGTGTTCGAGTACGGCTACGTTGGTCATGCTTCCCAGCCTCGACCGAGGCAGCCGGCCTGCCCTCCCGAGCGGCGGGGAACCGTCTCCCCCTCGCGGGGGACGGCCTCAACCGTTGGGGACGACGAATCCCGACTCGTACGCGGCGATCACCGCCTGGGTGCGGTCGCGCACTCCGAGCTTGGTCAACACGTTCCCGACGTGTGTCTTCACTGTCTCGACGCCGACCACCAGACGCGCCGCGATCTCCGGATTGGACAGCCCGGCGGCCATCAGCCGCAGCACCTCCGCCTCCCGTTCGGTGAGCCGGGCGGCCCGCAGCCCGTCGGCGTCCCGCCGCCCGTACGCCCCGACCAGCCGCCGGATCGCGGCCGGAAAGAGCAGCGAGTCGCCGCGTGCCACCACCCGCACCGCCGCCACCACCTCCGCCGGTTTGGCCCGCTTCAGCAGAAACCCACTGGCTCCGGCGCGCAGCGCCTCGTAGACGTACTCGTCGTTGGCGAACGTGGTGACGACCAGCACCCGGGGCGGCTCGGCGGAGGTGGCCAGCAGGTGCCGGGTGGCCTGGATGCCGTCGATCCCCGGCATCCGGACGTCCATCAGCACCACCTGCGGTCGGTGCCGGGCGACCAGCGGGGGCACCTCCGCCCCGTCGGCGGCCTCCGCGACGACCCGCAGGTCCGGCTGGGCGTCGAGGATGGTCCGCAGCCCGATCCGGACCAGTTCGTCGTCGTCGACGATCAGCACGTCCACACTCATCCGTCCGCTCCGGTCGGCAGCCGCACCCGCACCCGCCATCGTTCTCCGTCCGCTCCGGCGGTGATCCGGCCGCCGAGCAGCAGCACCCGTTCCCGCATGCCGATCAGTCCCCGGCCACCACCCGGCACCGCCGGGCCGCCGGACGCCGGCTGAGCGACAGCGTTGACCAGCTCGATCTCCAGAGCGTCCGGTACCACGTCGACCCGCAGGGACGTCACTCCTCGGCCGTGCCGGGCGGCGTTGGTCAACCCCTCCTGCACGATCCGGTAGCCCTCCCGAGAGACCACCGGCGGCAGGCTCTCCACCGGTCCACGTACCTGACTGCTCACCGGCGTGCCGGCCGACCTGGTGTCGGCGACCAGCCGGTCCAGGTCGGACAGGGTCCGTTGCGGCGCGACGACCGCCGGTTCCCCGCTCTCCCGGAGCAATCCGAGCACATGGTCGAGATCGTCCATCGCTCGCCGCCCGGTCTCCTCGATGGCGGTCAGCGCCCGGCGGACGAAGTCCGGGTCGGCGTCGAGCACCTCGCGGGCGGCACCGGCCTGGAGGGTGGCGACGGTCAACGCGTGGCCGACCGAGTCGTGCAGCTCCCGGGCCAACCGGTTACGTTCGGCCAGCCGTGCCGCCCGAGCCTCCAGCGCGGCGATCCGCTCAGCCGACGCCGGTCCCAGCAGCGCCGGAGCCATCGACGCGGCCAGCGCGCCGAGCCCGGCCACGACGTAGCCGAGAGCGACCAGCACGAGCACCCCGACGAGGGTCAGCCAACCGCTGTCGCCGCCGTCGAACGGCCCGAACCGCTCGGCCCCGGTGATACCGACGTCCACACCGGCCTGCGCGACGATGAACGCCAGCGCCATCGGCACCGCACTGAACAGCGCCGCCACCACCAGTGCGCCGCTGGTCAGGTGCAACCCGATCCAGAGGGCCGCGCGCAGCCGGGTCTCCCGGTCGAGCCGACGCCCCGGCAGCGGCTCGGGCAGCTCGACCCCGAGCAACCCGCGTACCGCCGCGATCTCCAACGCACGGCTACCGCCGAGGAAGATCGGCACGACGGCGATGGCGGCCGCCGGCACCAGCAGCACCATCACCAGCGGTCGGGGCGCCCCGGAGCTGACGAACAACTGCGCGAAGGCCACCCCGAGCAGCGCGTACGGCAGCGCGAGCACCCCGCCGAGCAGCAGGAACACGCCACGTCGCCAGGTGGTGCCGGCGACAAGTGGACGCAGCGCAGCGCGAGGACCCATCGCCCCATCATGCCGGTGGGTGCGGTGGACCTCGTCCGTACGATCAGCCGCGCGTACGGGACCGGATGAATTGCGGTACCGCGGCCAGGCCGGTGATCGGGCGGAAGGCCCGAGCGGCGTTGACCAGTGCGGCGTACTCGTCCTCGGTCAGGTCGATCTCCGCGGCGGCGGCGTTGCGTTCCATCTGTTCCACGCTGGACGCGCCGGGAATCGCCACCACGTTCGGGTGACGCAGCACGTACGCCAGGGCGATCTGGCTCGGTGTCGCGTCGTGCGCGGCGGCCACCTGGCGCAACGTCTCGATCAGCGCGCCGCCGCGTTCCAGGTTCTCCGGCAGGAAGTACGGGTTGGCCCGGCGGATCGCGCCGACCGGCGGATGGTTCGCGTCGTACCGCCCGGAGAGAAACCCCTGCGCCAGCGGGCTGTACGCGATGACCAGCCGACCCGCCTGCTCCGCGTACCGAAGAAGATCCTCCTCCGGCTTGCGGTCGAGCATGCTGTAGCGGACCTGGTTGCTGAGCACCCGTCGCCCCAGCGCCGCCTCCGCCACCTGCCAACGGCGCAGGCTGTAGTTGCTCACGCCGACCTCGGCGACCAGGCCGACGTCCTGCAACGCGCGCATCCCGCGCATGGTCCGCTGGTCGCTGATCACGGGATTGGGCTGATGCACCTGGTAGAGGTCGATGCTGGTGACACCGAGCCGAGCCGCCGAGGCGACCGCCCGCTGCTGCACCACCGACGCGACCGGCAGCACCGGCAGGATCTTGGTGGCGACGGCCACCTTGTCCCGGTCGGCGGCCAGCGCCGCGCCGAGGAGCCGTTCGCTGCGACCGAAACCGTAGATCTCGGCGGTGTCGAAGAGGGTCACGCCCAACTCCACGGCGCGTCGGACGATGTCCGCCGCCAACCGTTCGTAGTCGGGGCCGTAGCCCCACTCCCGCGAACCGAACTGCCACGTACCGAGGCCGATCCTGGACAGGGGCTTCGGGGTGTCGAGCCGCACGTAACGCATGGGTCGACGCTACCCGTCGCAGATCGCGGCGGCCGTCGCAACGTTCGGTACGGGTTCCTCCTCCGACGGGCGTCGCGGGCTCGGCCTCGGGCTATCGTCATGATCGTGACCTACCTCGCGGCTGACTCGCGCTATGACCAGATGGCCTACCGGCGCAGCGGAGCCAGCGGGCTTCGGCTGCCCGCGATCTCGCTCGGCCTGTGGCACAACTTCGGGCCGGACCGCCCCTTCGAGGGCCAGCGGGACATCGTTCGGCGCGCCTTCGATCTCGGCGTCACCCATTTTGACCTGGCCAACAATTACGGACCGCCGCCCGGTTCTGCAGAGGAGAACTTCGGTCGGATGCTCGCCGGGGACCTCAAGCCGTACCGCGACGAGTTGGTCATCTCCAGCAAGGCCGGCTACCTCATGTGGCCCGGTCCGTACGGTGAGTGGGGCTCCCGCAAGTACCTCGTCGCCTCGCTCGACCAGTCACTGCGCCGACTCGGCCTGGACTACGTCGACATCTTCTACAGCCACCGATACGACCCGGACACCCCGCTGGAGGAGACGATGGGTGCCCTGGACGCCGTCGTCCGTTCCGGCAAGGCCCTCTACGTCGGCATCTCCAACTACACCTCGGAGCAGACCCAGCGGGCCGCTGCGATCCTGCGTGACCTGGGTACCCCGTTGCTGATCAACCAGCCGGCGTACTCGATGTTCAATCGATGGACCGAGGAGGACGGGCTGCTCGACACGCTGGAGCGGGTCGGTGCCGGCTGCATCGCCTACAGCCCGCTGGCCCAGGGCCTGCTCACCGACCGCTACCTCGGCGGCATTCCGGCCGATTCCCGGGTCCGCACCAGCGTCTTCCTCAGCGAAAGCGAGGTGACCGAGCAGCGCCTGACCACGATCCGGGCGCTGGCCGCCATCGCTCGACGCCGGGGCCAGTCCCTGGCGCAGTTCGCGCTCGCCTGGGCGCTGCGCGACCCGAGGATGACCAGCCTGATCATCGGTGCCAGCAGCGTGCCGCAGCTGGAGGCGAACGTCGCCGCGGTCGACAACCTCGATTTGACGGCGGAGGAGGTGGCCGAGATCGACGCCCTTCTGGCCTGACCGGCCCGTGTCAAGGTGCCATAGAACCCTGCCTCCGAACGGACGCCCGACCGTAGCGTGAGGGGTGGAGGTGGCCCCATGCGAGTGGCAGTTTTCAGCACCAAGCCGTACGACCGGACGTTCCTCACCGAGGCGAACGCCGCAGGCGGTCATGACCTGACCTTCCTGGAGCCTCGACTCACCACCCAGACCGCCCGGCTCGCCGAGGGGTCCGACGCGGTCTGCGCCTTTGTCAACGACGACCTCTGCGCCGAGGTGCTCGACCAGCTGGCCGACGCGGGTGTCCAGGTGGTGGCGCTGCGCTCGGCCGGTTTCAACAACGTCGACGTGGCCGCCGCCCGCAAGCTGGGCCTGACCGTGGTGCGGGTGCCGGAGTATTCCCCGCACGCGGTGGCCGAGCACACCGCAGGCCTGATCCTCGCCCTCAACCGCAAGATCCACCGGGCCTACAACCGGGTACGCGAACACAACTTCGCCCTCGCCGGGTTGCTCGGCTTCGACCTGCACGGCCGTACGGTCGGCATCGTCGGCACCGGTCGGATCGGTGTCTGTGTCGCCCAGATCATGGCGGGTTTCGGCTGTCGGGTGCTGGCCAGCGATCCGGAACCGAACGACGCGGCCATCGCCGCCGGGGTCGAGTACGTCCCGCTGGAGCAGTTGTTCGCCGAGTCGCACATCATCACCCTGCACTGCCCGCTGACGCCGGGCACCCGGCACCTGATCGACGCCGAACGGATCGCCCTGCTCCGTGAGGGCGTGATGATCATCAACACCGGTCGGGGCGCGCTGGTGGACACCCGCGCCGTGATCAACGGGCTCAAGAGCGGCCGGATCGGCTACCTCGGCCTCGACGTGTACGAAGAGGAGAGCGATCTGTTCTTCGAGGACCGCTCCGAACTGGTCCTCGGTGACGACGACTTCGCCCGGCTCACCACCTTTCCCAACGTGCTGATCACCGGGCACCAGGCGTTCTTCACCGAGGACGGCCTGCACAACATCGCCGCCACCACCATCACCAACCTGACAACGGTGCAGCACGACGGTCCCGACGCCGTCCCCGCCCCCGCCCGGGTCTGCTGAGGCCGGCACCGCCACCGGGGCTTTGAATACATGTGAATTTTGCACTACCGATCACGTCACAAGTGCTTAACCTGGGACGCTGTTCGCTTGCCCGACCAGCATTTTCGGCACGACTCCTTGCACCACTGGGACTTCTGCACACTCCGGGCAGGACAGTCGCCGCGGAGAGACAGAGCCGCGCCGGATCCCCTAGACTGTCGCTGCACCGACCACCGATCCTGTGGCATGGACCAGCGACGATACCTGCGTCACCATTCAGCCTGGAGTTTGCCGGACGGCGCACTCCCAGATCCTGTTAGGACTTATGCGTGCAGCACGACACTTCAGGCAAGGCGGGGAGTGAACCGCACCTCGCAATCGAGGCCATCGACCTTCGAAAGTCGTTCGGCGCGACGCGCGCACTCGATGGATTCTCGCTGACAGTTGCCGCCGGCGAGGTGCACGGGTTCCTTGGCCCGAACGGTGCGGGTAAGTCCACCACAATCAGGGCACTCCTTGGTCAACTGAGACTGAACGGCGGCGAATGCCGAATCTTCGGTCACGATTGTTGGCAGGAGTCCGTCGCCGTTCACCGGCGGGTCGCCTATGTTCCCGGAGACGTGGCATTGTGGGATGGGCTCTCCGGCGGCGAAAGCATCGACGTGCTCATGCGTCTGCAAGGCGGTGGAGACCGCCGTCGTCGCGATGAACTCGTCGACCGATTCGAACTCGACGTGAGCAAGCGCACCCGGTCGTACTCGAAGGGCAACAGGCAGAAGGTCGCGCTTGTCGCCGCGTTCGCGAAAGACGCCGACCTCTACCTGCTCGACGAGCCCACGTCCGGTCTCGACCCGTTGATGGAAGAGGCCTTCCAGCAGACGGTGCGCGAGATCAAGCAGAGTGGCAAGTCGATCCTCCTGTCCAGCCACATCCTCTCCCAGGTGGAAGCCCTGTGTGACCGGCTGACCATCATCCGGCGCGGCCAGACCGTGGCGTCTGACACGCTGGAACAGCTACGGGGCCGCACGACGCTACAGGTCCTCGCCACCACCGAGCGTTCCCCAGAGGCGCTGCTCAAGTCCGGGAACGTGCTCCACCTGGTCTCGGAGGACGTCGGCGGGCGGACCAAGACGTCGTTCCAGGTGCCCCCGACAGCGCTCAACGACGTCATGCCCGTACTCGTCGGAGCGGGGCTGACCGGTCTGACCGTCGCCCCGCCCAGCCTGGACGAGGTCTTCCTCTCGAACTATCGCGAGGGCGTCGAGCCCGAGCCCGAGCCGGTGGCGAGCGCGCGGTGAAGGGTCTCGCGCGCACCACGGGGGTGCTGCTCCGCACGATGTGGCTGTGGGTGGTCGTGCCGGCGGTCGTCATCGCCGGCCTCGTCTGGTCGGCTGCGGCCTCCATTCAGGACATGTACCCGGACGAGGCACACCGCCTGGCGTACGCCGAGGTGGTGACCGACTCGGTCGCGGTCCGGGTGTTCCAGGGACGCGGCTACGACCTCACGAGCATCGGGGGCATCTTCGCCCAGGAGACAGCCGTCGTGATCCTGTTCCTGGTGCCCCTGGTCGGGGTCTACGTGGGCATCCGCTTCACCCGCTGGCTGGAGGACAAGAACTACCTCGACATCATCACCGCCGGCACGATCAGTCGGCTGGCACCCACCGTTGGTGGCCTCTGCTGCGGGGCCCTCACCTGCCTGCTCGCCTCGGTTCTCTCCTTCGCCGCGCTGGTGGCCAGCGGATACGACACCGTGGGCTCCGCGCTGTGGGCGCTCGCGCTGCTGCTCTTCTTCCTGTGGGCGGTCTCCCTCGGAGCGCTGGCCGGCCAGCTCTTCCGCAACAGCGCCGAGGCGACCTTCGCCGCCGTCGCCGTGGTGATCGGCTTCTACCTGCTCCGCAGCGCCATCGACGTCCGGTCCTGGGACGCGGTCTGGTCGACGCCGTTGTCCTGGCTCGCGGAGACCAAGCCGTTCGCCGAGACTCCGCCGGCCTGGCCCTACCTGCTCTTCGGGGCGGCCATCGCGGGGCAAGCCCTGCTGGGGATCTTCTTCGCCACCAAACGTGACCTCGGCGGCGGTATGTTCGCCGCCTCCGCCGGTCCACGCGAGGCCGGTGCCACGCTCGTCGGTCCGCGGACGCTGCTCCTCCGCCTCGTCCGGGGCGCGACGTTGGCCGTCCTCCTCGCGGGCGGCGCGGTCGCCTTCACCTTCGGCTTCTTCGCAAAGGACATGGCCACCGACGGGCTCACCGCCCGGATCGTCCTCCTGGTTCAGCTCAACGCCATCGTCGCGGCCGCAGCCGGGGTGCTGGTCAGCATGGCCTTCTCCCGCGAGGAGTTGTCCGGGCGGACCGGACGCGTGCTCGCCGGGCTGCCGACCCGTACGCGATGGCAAGCCAACGGCATCGTCATCGCCTTCGCGGCCGTGATCACCACGCAACTGGCTCTCGCCTGCCTGTCCGGCCTCGGTCTGAGTCTCAGCCTCGACGACTGGAGCAGGTTCGGCGAGGCCCTTCGCAGCAACGCCCAGCAACTCCCCGCGGCGTTGCTCATAGCGGCGCTCTCGCTCGCCCTGGGGTCGCTGGACGCGCGGCTTCCCGCGCTGGCCTGGACCCTGGTCGCGTGGGCTGCGGTCGTGGCGCTGCGGGCGGACATGCTGCAGCTCAGCGAAGGGCTGCGGCACATCTCGCCGGTGGAGTGGACCGGCAAGGTGCCGGTCGATTCATGGTCGGCCACGGCGTCGGCCGGAATGGTCGCCGTGATCGTGGTGCTCATGGGCCTCGCGCTTGTCGTGTTCCGGCGTAGAGACCTCGCCAAGGGATGAGCGTGGACGCACGATCCCAGACCGACCGGCCCACGTCGCCGTGGTTGGTCACGATGACGCCGACTCCTGTGGAGCCGCGGGCGAGTCTCGTCGTCTGCCCGCACGCGGGCGGGTCGGCCGCCGCGTACCTGAGGCTCGTGCGGGCGTGCCCGTCCTGGCTGGCGACGATGGTCGTCCAGTACCCGGGGCGGGCCCACCGGATCCAGGAGCCCTTCTCCCGCTCGATCGGCGAGCTTGCGGCGAAGACCGCGGAGGCGATCCTGACCTGTGTCGACGGTCCGGTCGCGCTGCTCGGCCACAGCATGGGTTCGCTCGTCGCCCTGGAGACCGCCCGCATCCTGGCGGCGGAGGGGCGAGAACCGGTGGCGCTCCACCTCTCGGGTCGGGGTGATCCTTCGTCGCCGCCCAAGGGCGGCCAGCACCTGCTGAGCGACGCCCAGCTCATCGAGCACATCTGCGCCCTCGGTGGCACCGATCGCCGGATCTTCGACGACGCGGCGATGCGCGCCCTCGCACTACAGGTGATTCGGGCCGACTACCGTGTCCTGTCCACGTACCGGTACCACCGGGGCCGGCTGCTCCACTGCCCGGTGACCGTGCTCAACGGTGCGGAGGACACGTCGGTGCCGGTGGCCTCCGCCACCTCGTGGGCCGAGGTCACCCATGGGGCCTTCACCCACCATGTGTTCCCGGGTGACCACTTCTTCATCCTGGACCATGCCGAGGCGATCGCGGATCTGATCTCCTCTGCTCTGCTGTCGCAGCTACCGCCGGCCCCGACCGGCCAGGTCGCCCCGGTCACCGGATCGGCACGGTGACCTCACGGTCGAAGCTGTGCGTCGGCACACCGACGGCACGGCCCACTCCGCGCAGCGCCGTGGACCAGTCGACCGACACACCCTGCTCGTAGCACCATCCCAACGTTCGCCACCACCAGTCACCGGAGCCCCCGGGCGCCTCGCCCACCGTCCACAGGGCGTGACCGCGTTCCTGACACATCCTGCGGAACGGGTCGTCGGCGGCCGGGTCGGCTCCGATTCCGAGCCACCCGGTGGTGTCCAGGTCGTCAGCCGCGTCGAAGCAGCCCGGCCACCGGGCAGGCTCGTGGATGGCGCTCTTCCACTGCGCGGTGCCGGGCACTTCCTGCCACGGCCACAGCCGTCCGAGCGAGGCGGGAGCCCATGGGAGTTCGGGGGCTCGCGCACCAGCACCGGTGGGGGGTACGACGCCGGAAACCAACTGGAGCAGGCCGGCGAGGTCGATGGCGCCCGCGACGTGCGCCGCCACGTACTCGCCAACGCCGACCCCCGTGACCACGGTGGGAACGACACCCACCGCGAGCAGGGCCCGGGCGACCACGCACTGCCTGATCACCGGTTCGCTCGCACCGCCGGTCGCCGCCCGGCACTGCTCGTCCAGCGCCGCGAGCAGTGGCACGCTCCGCAGCGTCTCCGCCCACCCGGCGTCGGGAATCGTGGATTCGCCCAGGTGGAAGGCGAGCCCTGCGGACGGCATCGGCCGGTGGGCCGGTGCCGTCCGCAGCGCTTCGACGGCCTCCAGCGGATCGGACGCGACGACCGTCGTGCGCCAGCCCCAGTGGGGCCGGCCGCAGTTCCACGACCGCGCCACGTCGGGCCACGATCGCGTCGGATCCTCGGCCAGGAACGTGCGCATGGCTACGACGGCTCGATCCAGGTCCCGCTCGTCGCGGCCGGACAACGCGAGCACACAGCTCGCGCTCGATCCGGCTTCGGTACGAGGGGGAGCCGGATCCGCCGCAGCGACGACGATGTGGCAGTTGGTCCCGGTGAAGCCGAATGCGCTGGCCCCGGCGATCCGACGGTCCGCCCGAGCAGGCCAGTCCCGCAGGGTCGTCACCAGCTCGATGCCGGCCTGCCCCGGTGGCAGCCCGGGGTTGGGCCGTTCCAACCCGAGGGTGGCGGGAATCTTCCCGTGTTCCATCGCAAGGAGCACCTTGAGCAGGGCCGCCATGCCGCCGGCCGCCTGGAGGTGCCCCACGTGCCCCTTGCAGCTGCCGAGGAACAGTGGCGTGCTCCGGTCAGCGGTCAGGCCGGCCAGCGCCTCGACCTCCATGATGTCCCCGTACGGGGTTGCGGACCCGTGCGCCTCGACGTAGTCCAGGTCGGCCGCGCTGATGCCGGCGGACTCCAGCGACGCGGCCACCGCCTGACGCTGGGCGTCCACCGACGGCGTCGTGAGCGAGGCGGTGCGGCCGTTGTGATTGATCGCGGAGCCGAGGATCCACCCTCGGACGCGCCGATCGTCACGCTCGGCGTCCGCCCTGCGCTGCAGCACGACGAAACCGCAGCCCTCGCCGATGACCGGTCCGTCCGCCCGCTCGTCGAAGGGTCTGGACTCGCTGCTGCGCGAGACCATTCCCGGCTGGGAGAACGCGATGTTGGTGTACGGGGAGACCAGCACGTTGACCCCTCCCACCAACGCCACGTCGGACTCCCCGTCGCGCAGGCTGCGGCAGGCGAGGTGAAGCGCCACCAGCGACGAGGAACACGCCGTGTCGACCGAGATCGACGGCCCCGCGAGCCCCAACGTGTAGCTGATCCGACCTGCCACGGCACCGTGGGCGGTACCGATACTCGAATGAGCGGTGATCCCGGAGACGTCGCGAAACCGTGACAGGGCGAAGTCGTAGGTGCATACCGCAGTGAAGACGCCGGTCCTGGTGCCGGCGAGTCGGGTCGGGTCGATGCCCGCGTCCTCCAGCGCCAACCAGGCCTGTTCCAGCGCCAGACGTTGCTGCGGGTCCATGTCGGACGCTTCGTCGGCGCCGATGCCGAAGAAGCCGTGGTCGAACCGCTCCAGGTCGGTCACGAGGCCGAGCCGCCGGGCCGTGGTCCGGCCCGGCTTGCCCGGCTGATCGGCGTAGTACCGATCGACCGGCCACCGCTGCTCCGGGATGTCGACGATCCCGTTCTCTCCGGAGGACAGCAGCCGCCAGTACGCCTCCGGTCCGTCCGCCCCGGGAAACCGGCAGGCGAGTCCGGTCACGGCGATCGGCGCCCGTGCCGCCTGTTGCGCCTGCTGCGCCTGCGCGAGGCGCTGTTTCAGGTCGGTGATCGTCCGCAGGGCACGCCGCAGGGTTTCGGCCGTGCCGGATCCCGCCGCAGATTCAGCCATCCGAGTTCTCCAGGTCGTGCAGGGTCGAACGCAGTAGCGTCTCCAGCTCGCTTTCCGACAGGCCAGCGAGTTCGTCGTCCGGCCCAGCCTCCGACGCCGGTTCCGACGCCGGTTTTGGCGCCGGTTTTGGCGCCGTCTCCACGCGCTGCGGGTGGTGACTGCCGAGATCGACGCCCATGGCAGCCGCCAGTTGCTCGGCGAGCGCGTCGACGTTCGGGTACCGCCAGACCACCGTGCTGGGCAGCGAGACGCCGGTCCGGCGTTGCAGTCGCTTGCGCAGTTCCAGGGACATCAACGAGTCGAATCCCATCTCGGAGAACGGTCGGTCCGACGCGACCGCCTCCGGTGAACTGCGCAGCACGGCGGCGACCTCGTTGCGGCAGGCTTCGACGACCGCGACGCGACGGGCCCGACCCGGGGGGAGACGCAGGAGTTCGTCGGTGAGACCCGACCCGGCCGGGTCCGCGTCCGTGCCTCCGACCCCGGATGCCGCGTGCCCGGACAACAGCCCCGGCAGGTCGTCGGCCGGCATCTGGGCGATGGCGGCAGAGTCGATCGGGAGCACGACGATTTCGGCCGGGACATCCGTCCCGGTGTCGAACACGGCGCGTCCGAGCTCGGCGTCGATCGGCTTGAGTCCCAGCCTGGCCAGCGACACGTCGCTGCCCTGCCGCGAGGCGAGGCCGATCTCACCCCACGGACCCCACACCAGGTTGACCACCGGGACTCCCCTGCGGCGCGCGCCGCGACCCCAGGCGTCGACGAACGCGTTGGCTGCGGCGTAGTTGAGCTGTCCGGGGGACCCCAGAACACCGGCCGCCGACGAGTAGGTGACGAAGAAGTCGAGGTCGACACGCTCACACGCCCGGGCCAGGTTGATCACGCCAAGGGCCTTCGCCGTCCAGACCAGACGCAGCGAGGCGGCGTCCTGCTCGTCCAGGGCGGCGTCGGCCAGCACGCCCGCAGCGTGGACGACGCCCCGGACCGGCAGCCCACCTTCGCCGGCTCGGGCCACGACGGCGGTCAACGCGTCCGCGTCAGCGACATCGGCGCTGGCCACCATGATCGCGGTACCGGTCGTCCGGGTGATCTCGTCCAGGCGGGTCCGGACCGCCTCGGCCGGCTCGCTGCGTGACACCAGGACGACCCGGCCCGCGCCCCGCTCAGCCAGCGAGCGTGCCGCCTCCAACCCCAGGTCCCCGAGTCCACCGGTGATCACATAGCTGGCGTCGCGGCGTACGGGTGCGGACCCTGGGGCCACGATCACCTCGGCGACCCCGTCCGGAACGAGGACGATCTTGCCCACGTGCCGGGCCCGGGCCATGGTGGTGAACGCCTCCGTCGCCTGCGTCATCGGGAAGACGGTCGTCTGCACCGGCGTCAGCTCTCCTGCGTCCAGCGCCCGTGCCACGGCATCCAGCACCGGCGTGATCGCCTCCGGCCGTCGGGAGAACAACGCCTCCAGGTCGACCGCCATGAAGCTACGGTTCCGGGCGAGCACGGACAGCCCCATCGTGGCGTCGTCGTAGATGTCGCGCTTGCCGATCTCGACGAACCGGCCGTTCTCCGCCAGCAGGGCCAGGCTGGCTCTCATCGCCTCCCCGGCCAACGAGTTGAGCACCACGTCGACGCCTCTGCCCTGGGTGTCCGCCCGTACCTGATCGGCGAATTCGAGACTCCGCGAGTCGTAGACGTGGGCGGCTCCCCGGGAGGCCAGCAGCTCCCGCTTCTCGGCGGTGCCAGCCGTGGCGAGGATCGTCGCCCCTCGGCGGCGGGCGATCTGCATCGCCGCGAGGCCGACCCCGCCGGCGGCGGAGTGGATCAACACCGTCTCACCCGGTGCGAGGCGAGCCATGTGGTCCAGGGCATAGACGGCGGTCAGGAAGGCGATCGGGACCCCGGCCGCCTCGGTGAGATCGGTCCGTTCGCCGATCCGGGCGACCAGTGCCTCCGGTGCCACGACCCGCCCGGAGAAGCTGGAGGGCGCCACCGCCAGCACCGGGTCGCCCACGCGGACCCGGTTCACTCCCTCACCCACCGCCGCGACGATGCCCGAACACTCGGCACCCAACGGAACCCGACCAGGTTCCACGCCGGGGCAGGACCCCAGCGCCTTGAGCACGTCGTTGAAGTTCAGTCCTGCCGCCCGTACGTCGATCACGACTTCGCCGGGTGCCGGACCCGAGAGGCCGAAGGCGAACGGCGACACGCTGGCAAGGTCGCCAGGTTCCCGGGCCAGGAGCCGGAAGTCCCGCTCACCACCGGTCCGCAGCTCGCGTACCGGCCAGCCGGTCGGGTTCTCCGGGTCGTACCGCCGCAGGCGGGGCACCCACCATCGTTCCTCCCGCCACGCCGCCTCGGCACCCGAGGGGAAGGTGTCCAGCCTCGCCCCGGTCGACCCGTCCGCTCCGCCGGGCAGATCGACCAGTCGTACGCCCAGCTCCGGCGCCTCCAGCACGAGCGTCCGGGCAGCACCCCACAGGGCAGCCGGCCCGCTGTCCAGGCGCGCCTGCCCCCGGACCTCCTGGGCACCCGCGGTCAGGACCACCAGGTCCGCCACCACCGACGGTCCCGCCGACCGCATGGCCTGTGCCACCGTCACCAGCGATTCCACCAGGTCCAGGCCGTGGAGCGCGTCGTCGTCAGCCGGCTCGGCCAACGCGAGGGCGTGCAGCACGCCGACCGGCGATCCGTGCTCGCGCGACTCGGCCCGGAGGAATTCCGCCAGGCGTTCCCGGTCCAGATCCTGCGGAGCCACCGCCGACGAGCGGTCCGCGAGGACGGACGTCACCGCGGCGTCGACCGCGGCGCCCGCCGACAGGATCACCCAGTGACCAGGCTCGGTCGACTGACGAGTCGGGCGGCCGGTGGCCTCCTCCCAGCTCACCTGGTGCAGCGGCAGCCCTTCGTCCCGCCGGCCGGTCGAGGAGAGTTCAAGACCGTCCAGCCGGGCCACCATCCGGCCAGCCTGATCACGCACCTCGACCAGGTAGCCGTCGGTGGGGGAACCGACGCACACCACATCGAGGTCGCCGTCGCTCACCGGTACGCAGGAGAACCTGCCCACCCGGACGGGCACCCGTGGATCGGTCTGGGCCGTGTCGACCAGGCCGGCGGCCACGAGCTGGAGGCAGGCGTCCAGTTCGGCCGGGTGCAGCCCGGAGCGCCAGCCTTCCTCGTGTGCCACCACCCCGCCGCTCGCCCCGTCGGCGGTCCAGGCCGACCGGATACCCCGGAACTCCTCCCCGTACTCGATGCCGGCAGCGGTGAACGCCGCGTACAGCCGGGCCGGGGCGACCGCCCGTTGTTCTCGCACCACGTTGTCGGACGCCGTCGCCAGGCCGACGGATTCTCCGATGCGGCACCGCGCGGCCAACGTCCAGGTCGCCGCGTCCGCTCGCCGCCAGAGCAGCTCCACCTCGGCCATGGCACCAGCCCGCTCGCGCAGGACGGTCCGCAGCTGTGTCGGGGGCTCGTCCGCCTGACCGACCGGGATCATCGAGGACAGTTCGACATCTTCGAGCTGGATGTCGTCCCGGCCCAGTGCCGTCCGGGCCGTGGTCAGCGCGGCGTCGAGGATCGCGGTGGCCGGAAGCACCGCCGTGCCCGCCACCCGGTGTGCGGCCAGCCACGGCAGCCGCTCCACACCTGCCTCGCCGACGCCCAGCCACAATCCTGGTTCCGCGCCGGCCTCCACCACGGTGTGCACGAGCGGGTGCCCGCCGGATGGTACGTGCGCCGCCCGCGCCGCCAGCACGCCGAGGTGACGCTCATGGCTCCACGGATAGCTCGGGAGATCAACCATCCGTCGGCCGGTGTGCACCGCACCCCAGTCGATGTCGGCGCCGCTGCAGAACGCCTCACCCACGGCCCGCCACAACGCGGGAAGCGCGGGTGAGTCCCGCCGTACCGTCTCGATGACGGCCGCGTCGACCTGGTCGTCATCGAGACGGTCCTGGACCGACCGGGTCAGCGCCGGGTGCATGGCGATCTCGGTGAACCGCTGCCATCCCTGCTCCAGGGCGGCGCGGATCGCCGAGTCGAACAGCACCGGCTGACGGAGGTTGTCGAGCCAGTAGTCGGTGTCCAGACGGTCGCCGTCGACCAGGCGACCGAGGACGGTCGAGAGCATCGGGATCCGGGCTTCGCCGCCGGACACCTCGCCCATGGCCGCGCGGAAGGCGGGGAGGACACTGTCCATCATCGGGCAGTGGGAGGCGAAGGTGACCTGCGCCAGGGATCGGGAGAACACTCCCTCCTCCTCGGCCTCAACCAGCCAGGCCGCCACCGCCTCCTGGCTGCCGGACAGGATGGTGGAGCCGGGGCCGTTCTCGGCCGAGATCCAGAGGTCGGGCACCTGCCGGCGGTCCAGGCGCAGCTTGGTTTCCTGGGCGTTCAGCGCGACCATCGCCATGGCACCCGGGACCGCGGCCGACTCGATCGCCTCCCCACGGGCCGCAGCGATCCGCATGCCCACCTCAAGGTCCAGGGCACCGGCGACGCAGGCCGCCGAGATCTCACCCACGCTGTGTCCGACGACCAGCCCGAACTCCACACCGTGCTCGAGCAGCCAGGAGGCGAGAGCCACCTGCGTGGCCACCAGGGCGGGTTGAGCGAGACGGGGGCTACGCGCCATGCGCCCACCGTCCGGCTGGGAGATGTCCGCAAGAAGGGACCAGCCGAGGTGCTCCCGGCACCAGCTCTCGGCGCGGTGGAGCGTCTGTTCGAAGGCACCACCGCTGTCGAGCAGGTCCGCCGCGATCGGCCACCAGCGGCTTCCCTGCCCCGGGAAAACGGCGACGGTGGACGTGGGCCCTCCGGTGAGAGCACGACGCGTCGACACACCCTCCGCGTCCTGCCCCTGGGACCACGTCCTCAGCATGGCCGCCAGCGCGGGAACGGATCCGGCTGAGCCCGCCGCCCGGTACGGGTGCGCGGTACGTCGGCGGGCCGCAGCCCCGCAGATCGCCCGGGCCTGCGCGGAGGTGGCCGACGTGAGGATCGACGCGTACCGTCCCGCGAGCCGTCGCAACGCGTCGTCGGTCCTGGCCGACAGGGGCAGCAACAGGGGGCCGCTCGCCTGCTCCAGATTCTGATCCACCTGGACCGGCGGCGTCGCCAGAACCGCGTGCGCGTTCGTCCCACCGAAGCCGAACGAGCTGACCCCGGCCACGTGCCGAGGACCGGGCCCGGGCCACTTCCGCGCCTCCGTGACGACGTCGACGTGCAGGGTCGCGAAGGGGATGTGCTGGTTCGGCTCGTCGAAGTGCAGGCTGGCCGGAATGCTGCCCCGGTGCAGGGCCAGGGCGGCCTTGATGAAGCCGGCCACTCCCGCGGCGGCCTCCAGGTGCCCGATGTTGGTCTTGACCGACCCGATGAGCAGCGGGTTGTCGACGGACCGTCCGTCCGCCAGGACATCGGCCAGGGCGGCCACCTCGATCGGATCTCCGAGCAACGTGCCTGTCCCGTGTGCCTCGACGAGTTCGACCGTGTCCGGGGCGACACCGGCGGCGGTGTACGCGTCCCGCAGCACCGCCTTCTGGGATGCGCTGCTGGGCGCCATCAGGCCGTTGGTGCGGCCGTCCTGATTGACTGCCGATCCCAGGACGGTGGCGTAGATCCGGTCCCCGTCGGCGATCGCTCGGGACAGCGGCTTGAGCACGACCACGCCGCACCCCTCGCTGCGGACGTAGCCGTCGGCCGCGGCCGAGAAGGTCTTGCACCGTCCGTCGGCGGCCATGGCCCCGGCGCGGCTGAAGTTGACCGCCAGTTCCGGTCCGAGGATGACGTTGATTCCACCGGCCACCGCCGTCGACGACGTGCCGGCGGCCAGGCTCTCGCACGCCTGGTGCAACGCCACCAACGACGACGAGCAGGCGGTGTCCAGTGTCATGCTCGGCCCACGCAGGTCGAGGAGGTAGGAGAGCCGGTTGGCGATGATGCTGGCGGCGTTCCCCGTTCCGGTGAAGGCGGTGATCGACGCCAGATCACGGGTGGCGAGTTTGGCGTGGTCGCTGGTCGACGCGCCCACGAACACGCCCGTGCGCGAGCCCGCGAGGTCGTCGGCCCGGATCCCCGCGTCCTCCAGTGCCTCCCAGGCGACCTCGAGGAACATCCGCTGTTGCGGGTCCATCTCAGCCGCCTCCCGCGGCGAGATCCCGAAGAAGTCGGTGTCGAAGTCGGCGACCCCCTCGACGAAGCCACCCCATCGGGTCCGCATGGTGCCGGGCACCGCCCCGGTCGGGTCGTAGAGTTCGTCGACGTCCCAACGGTCGGCCGGCACCTCGCTGATCGCGTCCCGCGCGGCGGTCAGGAGTTCCCAGTACCCGTCGAGGTCGCGTGCGCCCGGAAAACGGCAGGCCATGCCGACGACGGCGATGGGCTCGCCCGGGTTCGCGGAGGGCCGGCTCGCCGGGGCCGCCGTCGACGACGGCGCATCGCAGTAGTGGCCGACGACCGCCTCGATGGTCGGGTGTTCCCACATGAGGGTGGCCGGCACGTCGGTGCCGACCCGGGTCTCCAGGCTCCCGGCCAACCCGACCAGGTCGCTGGAGCCCAGCCCGAGTTCGGCCAGGGGTGCGCCGACGTCGACCTGGTCCACCGGCACCCTGGCGGCGGCGGCCACCTGCTCGCGTAGCCAGGTGGTCAGCTCGCGCGGATCGGGCCGCTGGTCGGCGGTGGGCGTCTCGCGCGGATCCGGCCGCTGGTCGGCGGTGGCCGCCGGGTTGTCGGCTGGGGTGAGCGCGCCGCCCTTCGACCAGGTGTGGACCGACGCGAGCTCGCCGTGCAGGAAGGCGCTCGCGATCGCCCGACGCCGGGTCTTCCCACTTGAAGTCTTGAGAATCCCGCCGCGCCGCACCAGCGCGATTTCGTCGACCGCCAGATCGTGCTCCCGCGACACGACGCGGCGGATCGCGGCGACGATTTCGGCTGCCTGTTCCGGCGCGGGTGCCTTCAGCACCTCGTTCACCACGAGTAGGCGGCCACTGCCGTCCTCGACGATCTGGCAGGCGGCGACGCCGGGCCGGAGCAACGGGTGGGCGCCGGCCAGGGATGCCTCGATGTCGTGGGCGTGGACGTTACGCCCGTTGACGATGACGAGATCCTTGATCCGTCCGGTGACGAACAGTTCGCCGTCGAGGACGAACCCGAGGTCACCGGTGCGGAACCAGCCCCGCTCGTCGCCGTCGATCCGGCTGACGAACTCCTCCTCGGGGCGGCCCCAGTAGCCCCGCGCGACACACGGTCCGTGCAGCCAGATCTCTCCGACCTGCCCGTCCGGACACCGACGGGCGGTGTCCGGGTCGACGATGGCGAGATCACCGCCCGCGCCGACCATTCCCGAGCTGACGAACTCGCGCCCCTCCTCGTCGGGGCTGACGCGCCCCTCCTCGACGGTGGCCGGGTCGAAGCGGCTGACCACCGGATCCTCGCCACGGCGGGAGGCCGTGGCCATCAGCGTGTTCTCCGCCAACCCGTAGCAGGGGAAGAACGTCGACGAGCGGAAACCGGCCGGGGCGAAGAAGGTGGTGAAGCGCTCCATGGTGGCGGACTTCACGGGTTCGGCGCCGTTGAACGCCACGTCCCAGCTCGACAGGTCGAGCTGCTCCAGATCGGCCGGCGTCACCTTCGACAGGCACAACTCGTAGGCGAAGTTGGGGCCGCCGCTGATGGTCGCCCGCATGTCGCTGACCGCCCTGAGCCAGCGTACGGGCCGCTTGAGGAAGGACATCGGGTCCATCACGGTCACCGGGAATCGACCGAAGGCCGGTTCGAGCAGTCCGCCGATGAGGCCCATGTCGTGGAACGGTGGCAGCCACGACACCATGCGTCGGCCTTCCACCTCGGGTGGGAAGAAGGTGCGGTCGATGCAGGCCAGGTTGGCGAGCAGGTTCCCGTGCGTGACCATGACGCCCTTGGGCTGCCCGGTCGAGCCGGACGTGTACTGGAGGAACGCGATGTCGTCGCCGTCCAGGTCGGGTTCCCGCCAGTCGGCGGGGTCAGCGGTCACTTCCTGCATGCTGATCCGCGGAAGTGTGGCGAGCACGGGAGAAAGCGTCGCGTGGGTGGCCTCCTGCTCCGGGCTGGTCTGGGGTACGAGCAGGCCCGCAGCCTGGCAGTCCTGAGCGATGCCGTGCAGCTTCGCCAACGAGCGTGCGGAGTTCCCGCCCTCGATCGGATACGCGGGAACCGCCACCACACCTGCGTAGAGGCAGCCGATGAAGGCGGTGAGGTAGTCGGGGCCTGACGGGCAGGCGAGGATGACCCGTTCCCCGGGTCGGAATCTCGCCAGCAGGGCGACAGCCAGTGCCCGAGCGCGTCGATCCAGCTCCCGATCGAGCAGGGCGTTCGGCTGGCCTTCGCCGTCGTCGAGGAAACGGTACGTCGACGCATTCTCCCGGGCGGTGAGGCTGTCGCGGAACATCTGCGCCATGCTGCGGGGCATCGGGACTCCTGTCAGTCGATGAGGGGCGGCGAGCGAGGCCGCGGTTACCAGATCCGAGCGGTACCGGTCCGCCCGCCGGCCGGGTCGGACGTCGGGTCGACGCCGAGCGCGTCCGTCGCCGGCCTGCGGGCTGACCGGACGACGGACTCGTCGCTCATCAGTCGTTCACGCGGTAGAGCGCGAAGTAGGACGCCACCCGGTCCTGGTTGTAGTCCTGCGCGAGGGACGGGACGTCGTCGAAGTCCCATACCTCGATCGCCTGCGGCGGGGGAAGGAACTCGGTCGTCTCCATGACGTCCCTGATGACCTGAACGTCGTGACTACGCCACACGTGCGTGTTGACGTGCAGGTGCCGGGACAGGCATTCGGCACCCCGCAACACCGGGATCCGCATCCCGGCCTTCCATCCGCACGTCGAGATCACGCCTTGACGGGCCAGCACCGAGGAGGTGAGCTTCCACAGCGGCGTGCCGATGTTGTCGATGAGGATCGCGGCGCCCTGCCCGTCGCTGAGTTCCCGCACCGTGGCGACGAACGCGGCCGTCGACGCCTCGTGTCGGGCGACCTCGTCGGGCGCGGCGCCCCGGGACGGGACGGTGAGCCCTGGCCAGTTCCGTCGGTCGAGCGCGGTGATGCCCAGCTTCTCGACCAGTTCGCGGCGCTCGTCGCTACCGACCGTCATGGCGGTACGGAAACCTGCCCGAGCAGCCAGCGTCAGCTCGGCCAGCGCCACGCCGCCGCCCCAGCCGAGCACCAGATGCTCGGCCGGATCGGCGTCCGGCAGTTGCGTCCGCCAACAACCCAGGGCCGCCCGCCAGTTGTCCCAGGCCGTGAAGTACCGACCGTAGGTGGCCCACTGCTCGACGCTGTAGGGCGTCGATTCGGGTAGCGGTAGCAGGTTCGCCAGCGGCAGGACACTGCGTCGGGCGAGCAGTCCCATGGTGCCGGGACAGTCGTAGGCGTGCACGAGCTCGACGTAGCCGTGGCGGTCCAGACGCCCGAACGGCATGAGCATGCACACGGTGCCGGGGGCCAGCGAGGGCCCGCCCGGGACAGGGTTGCTGTCCAGCACCCGGACGACGCCGAGGTTGCCCAGGATGACCGACTCCTCGCCCCGGGCGCTGCACACGTCGATCGGGGTACGGGTCAGGGCGTGGTCGACGTTGGCCTCCCACGAGCCGAGCAGCGGTTCGACGAGCGCCTCGCCCGGCCCGGGGTCGCCGATCTCGATGACCGTGCGCTGGAGGGCACCGCCTGCGGTGCCGTCCCAGTCCGGGGCCACGGCCGCGGCGGGCAGGACCCATGCCTCGGTCGTCACCATCACGCCTCACCTTTCACGAACGGTTGCGGTCCGACGGGTAGTTCATGGTCGATGTCGTAGTCGATGGAGACGGCACCGTAGGCCTCTCCGGCGCCGTAGGCCACGGCGGCGAGCCGGGCCCGACGGGCGACAGCCCCATCGGTCAGCTCGGCGGCGAGCGCGAGCGGAATGGACGCCGACGAGGTGTTTCCCAGCTCGGCGATTCGGTTGACGAAGACCGGAGCGGGGTCGGGGAGCCGGCGGCGCACCTCCTGCAGGATCCGGCCGTTGGCCTGGTGGGCGACGACGACGTCCGGCTTGTAGTCCGCCGAGACGTCGGCGAGAACCCGCACCATCCGCGCCACCGCGCGTTCGTAGACCTCGATGCCTCGGATCTGGACCCCGTTCGGGCCCATCGTCATCAGGTCGGCGAAGGCGGCGTCGCAGCCGGCTACCGAGCGCGGTGGCGCGAACTGCTCCCGGTCCGCCACGCGCAGCACGCCGACGCCGTCACCGAAGAGGAAGGCGGTCTGGCGGTCGCTCTTGTCGGTGATCCGCGACATCGCCTCCACGGAGCAGACCAGGGCCTCCGCTACCGTGCCGGCGGTCACCAGGCCGAGTGCCATCGTCAGCGCGTACACCGTGCCGCAGCACGCGGCGTTCAGGTCGACGCTGAGCACGGACGGCCGGAGACCGGCCCGGGTCGCCACCGCCTGCGCCAGTCCCGGTACCCGTGCGTCGTTCGACGTGCTCACGAGCAGCAACGCCCCGATCCGCTCGGGATCCGGGCCGCGGTCGACGACGGTGCGTACGACATCGGCTGCGGCAGCGGTGAGATCGGCCTCGTCGGCGAACCAGGCTCTGCTGTGGATCCCGGTGCGCCGGGTGATCCAGGCATCGGTGAGCGAGATCCCGGAGAAGTGCTCGTTGGAGATCCGGTTGGGGGGAACCCACGCCTCGATGTCGGTCAGTCCTGCTGCCACGACGGCTCCACCAACGACTGCAGGTACGGGACGTACTCGCGGAACGTCTCGAATGCGGCGACCACCGCGGCGTCGGTCTGGAGGTGGAGCCGGCGCTCCAACTCGTGGGTGACCTCCAGCGAGTCGAGGCTGTCGAACGGGAGTTGGGCGATGGGCTCGTCCAGCACCGATTCGTCGGCGCGCTCGTCGTAGGCGGACAGTTTCTCCGTCACGACGTCGACCACTACCTGGTGGATCTGTTCGGGGGTGACCGCGCTCTTCATGGCTTCTCGCTCTCGTCGATGGTTTCGGATATCTGCAGCAGGTAGAGCGGATCGCCGACATTGAGCATCGCGCCGGGTTCCGCCAGCAGTGACTCGATGACTCCCGCACGTTCGGCGACGACCTCCTGGGTGGCCTTGGCCGTCTCGACCTCGACCACCGCGTCACCCCGGCGGATCTCCTGCCCGGGCTCGACCGCCCAGTGGATCAGCAGCACCTCTTCGAGGCCCTGCCCGAACGGGGGCACACAGATCTTGATCGATTCGTGGCTCATGACACGACCTCCAGTAGGGCCTGGACGATGTCCTTGTGCTGCACGACGTGGTGGTATTCGTCATTGGCCGGCGGCATCGGCTCGTGCGGCGCGCCCATCCGGCGGACCGGAGATTTCAGCGAGGTGAAGGCGTGCTCGGCCACGGTCGCCGCCACCTCGGCGCCGACGCCGTGGGTGAGGCAGGACTCCTGGACGACGAGCAGCCGACCGGTTCGACGGACGGACTCCAGCACCCCGTCGTGGTCGATCGGGGAGATCCAGCGCAGGTCCAGCACTTCGACATCCACCTCGCTGGCGACCTCGTCCGCGGCGGCGAGCGCCGTCAGCGTCATCGCGCCGTAGGTCACCAGGGTCACGTCTGTTCCGGGCCGTACCGTCCGCACCGCCATCGGATGCCTGGGTGGCACGGCGGCCGGGGCAGGTGGCACCCGCTTCCAGTAGAGCCGGATGGGCTCGTACAGCAGGACCGGGCCGGGTGTGGCCAGCGCCTCGTCGAGTACCGCACGGTGGTCCTCGCCGGTGCTCGGGTAGGCCACCCGGAGCCCGGGTACCGCAGCGAAGATGCTCTCGTTCGACTCGGAGTGGTGCTCCACGCCCCGGGTTCCGCCGCCCGACGGGATCCGCACCACCAGGTGCAGGTCGTCGGTGCCGCCCCACCTGCCGTGGAGACGCGCCGCCTGCGTGATGATCTGGTTCGCGGCCGGGAAGCAGAAGCCGTCGAACTGGATCTCGCAGATGGGCAGCAGTCCACTCAGGGACATGCCGATGGCCTGTCCGACGATGCTGGACTCGGCCAGTGTCGTGTCCCGCACCCGCTGCGGGCCGAACGTGGCCTGGAGGCCACGGGTCACCCGGAAGACTCCCCCGAGGCGGCCGATGTCCTCGCCGAGCAGGACGACGCGGTCGTCGGCCTCCATCAGCCCGGCCAGCGAGGAGTTGATGCTTGCCGCCAGGGTCTGGCTTCTCGATTCGGTCATCGGGCGTACTCCTTCAGCAGGTCTGCGCGCAGGTCACTGGTCCTCCGCTCCAGTTCGGCGAGCCAGTCCGGGTCGACGGTCCCGTCCTCAAGCAGGCGCCGACGGTAGGCGGCCACGGGGTCCCGGCTGACCGCCGCCGCGATGTCCGCCTCGTCGCGGTAGATCTCCTGGGAGTCCGAGCTGGTGTGGCTGAGGATCCGGTCGACGGAGAACTCGATCAGGCGCGGGCCGGGCTCGGTGGCCAGCAGCCTCAACTCGGCGGTGACGGCGTCGTACACGATCTCGGGATCTCGGCCGTCCACCTGACGAGAGGCGATGCCGAAGCCGGCGGCCCGCGCGGCGATGCTCGTCCGCATCTGTTCGGAGGTGGGCTTGGAGATCGCCCACCCGTTGTTCACATTCAGGAACAGGACGTTGGCCTGTTCGACCGCCGCGAGGTTGAACGCCTCGGCGGCATCGCCCTCGCTGCTCGCGCCGTCGCCGAAGAAGACCGCGACCGGTTCCGCTCGTCCCTGGATCCGGGTGCCCAGCGCATAACCCACCGCGGGAAGCATCTGACTCGCGAGCACGAGCGTGAACGGAAACATCCGGAGCGGTCGCGGTTGCCAGCCGCAGAACGAGCGTCCCGACCATCCCGCGACGACCTGCTCCGGGGTGGCTCCTCGGACCAGGGCCACCGCCACCTCGCGGTAGGAGGGCACGATGACCACCCCGTCGAGGGCGTACGCCGCAGCCACCTGGAGGGCTTCCTGGCCGGTGCACGGTGCCCAGAGGTCGATGAGCCCCTGCTTGCGCAGCAGGATCGCTTCCTCGTCGACCGCTCGGGCAATGAGCATCTGCTCGAGAATCTGCCGCCGCATGGCCGACGTGAGTCCGGTCGTCACCTGCGTCATCAGGGTTCCTCCCTGCTAGTACGGGATGTCGGGTGCGCGGCCACAGCGAGAGCGCCGGAGTCCGGCGAACGGCTCGGCGGGGTGGGATCTGGTGGCTCGGTGGGTCGGATGAACACCACGGCCACGACCGCCGCCAGGACGAGAAGCCCCACGGTGAGCCCCAGCGCATCGACGAGGCCGGCGATGGTGCTCTCGGACGGTCCGGCGTCCGGATGATCCGCCGCCCAGGAGGCCGCGCCGACGGCCGCCATACCGTTCAGGACGATGGTGCCGATCGCGGCACTCACCTGCTGGACCGCCGCGTAGATCGCCGACGCCCCGGCCGCCTGGCGAGGGCCGACTCCGTAGGTCGAGATGTTCGTGCACGGCACGAGAACCGTCCCCAGCCCGAGACCGAGGAGGATCTCCGCCGGCAGCAGCACCGTCACGTAGGAACTGGTGGGGTCGAGCCCTCGCATGATCATGACTGCGGCCACCGCGAGGGCGAGACCGGCCAGGATGAGCAGTCGGGGATGGGTGTTGGCGAACCGGCCGGACAGCGCCATCGCCCCCAGCGCCATGCTCGCGACCAGAGGAATGAACGCGAGCCCCGTCGCCACCGGCGAGTACCCCTTGACCTCCTGTAGGTAGAAGGTCGCGAGGATGAAGAGACCGAACAGGCCCATCAGCACGCACGTCGTGACGAGGTACGCCCCAACCCGGGCTGGCTGCGCCACCACAGCCGGCGGCAGCAACGGGGCGCTCGCCCGACGTTCCACGACGACCAGGGCCACGATCGACACCACGCCGGCCGTCAGCAGGGTGACCGCCGTCGTGTCGAGACCGTCGGACTGCGACCGGGCCACGCCGAGGGCGAGCGCGGCCAGACCCGCCAGGAGCAGCGAACCACCTACGAGATCCCGGCGGGGCACCCGTACCGCGTGTGCCTCGCGGGGCAGCAGCGCCGCACCGCCCACCGCCGCGACCGCGACGAAGGGAAGGACGAACCAGAACGCCCAACGCCAGGTGAGGAGCTGGGTGAGCAGGCCGCCGACGACGAGGCCCAGGGCCAGGCCGCTGGCGGCCACCGAACTGTAGATGCCCATCGCCCTGGCCCGGTCGCGACCCCTCGGGAACGTCGCGGAGACGATGGCGAGCGCCGAGGGCGCCAGTACCGCTCCCGACAGTCCCTGCCACACCCGCCCGACCAACAGGAGCACCGGCTCCTGGGCACTACCGGCGACGATCGAGGCGAGACCGAACGACACCAGCCCGGCGATGAACGTCCGTCGGTGCCCGGCGGTGTCGGCCAGCCGGCCGCCCGACAGGAGGGCCCCCGCGAACGCCAGCGAGTAGGCGGCGATCACCCATTGACGGGCCGGGTCCGACAGCCCGATGTCGGCCTGGATCGAGGGCAACGCGACGTTGGCCACCGTCACGTCGATCGCCACGACGAACTGTCCCAGCGTGGCGAAGGCGAGAATGGCCCAACGGCGACGGTCGGGCTGGGTCACCACAACCCGCCGTCGACGGTCAGGACCTGCCCGGTGATGTACGACGCCCGGGGCGAGGCCAGGAAGGAGACCGCCTCCGCGACCTCCTCCGGGCGGCCGAAGCGCCGCAGCGCGGCCCGGCGTTTCGCCTCGGTACGCAACGCCTCGGGCAGCTCGACGACCTGCTCCGTCTCCACGAAGCCGGGAGCCACCACGTTGGCGCGGATACCGAACCTGCCGACTTCCTGCGCCAACGCCAGGGTGAACCCCACGATCCCGGCCTTGGCCGCCGAATAGTTGCTCTGGCCCGGGTTGCCCCGGATACCGGAGACCGACGACACGGTGACCACGACGCCACGACGCCGCCCGACCATCTCCTCCACGACGCCACGACAGACGTGGTACACGCCGTCGAGGTCGACTCTCATCACCCGCTGCCAGTCCTCGTCCCGCATCGTCAGCAACGGGGTGTCGCGGACGACCGCGGCCGAGGCCACCAGGCACGTCACCGGCCCCAGTGCGTCCCGCGCACCGTCGAGGAAGGTGTCGACCTGCGCCCGGTCGGACACGTCGGCCCGCCGCGAGTAGACCTCCCGCCCGAGGGCCCGGACCTCGTCCTCCACGTTCTGGGCCGCCTCCGACCGCGACGCGAAGCAGAAGCCCACGTCGTACCCCTGGCGGGCCAGTTCGAGGACGACCGACCGTCCGATTCCCCTGCTCCCACCGGTCACGATGGCCACGCCTGGCTCGTTCACGCCAGTACCCCCCGTCTCGTCGGCGCGTTGATGTCTGCGGCTTCGCCGCCCTCCGGGCGTGACCCGACGGCGTGGGCCGCCGGCGGGCGAAGCAGATCCTGTCGGAGCTGACGGGCCACGGTGTCCAGCACGGCCCGTCGGTGCTGGACGACGAAGAAGTGCCCGCCAGGAAAGATCGTTTGGCTGACCGCGCCGACGGTGGTGGCGTCCCAGCCGGACAGCGTCGTGACCGGGACGACGTGATCGTCCGCCCCGCCCAGCACCGTCACCGGGATGTCGAGGACCACGGCCGGCTTCAGTGGCATCTGGCCGAGGATCTCCACACCCGCGCGGAACGCGTCCAGCACTTCCCCGAGGATCTCCGGCTCGCGCAGCAGCGCCTCGGGCGTTCCGCCGATGCGGCGCATCTCGGCGAGCACCGCCGCGTCGTCAGACCGGGCCAACGATCGTGGCCGCTGCCACGTGCCCGGTGGACCGGCCGCCGAGACGATCAGCCGGACCGGCTGCGGTTCCCCACGACGGGCCAGTTCCCGGACGACCTCCAGGGCGACAGCCCCGCCCAGGCTGTGGCCGAGCAGCGCGAACGGACCCGATGCCCGCCGACAGGTGAGGATGACGTCCTCCACCAGCGCGCCGAGATCCCACAGCAGCGGTTCGTCCCGTCGCGTGCCACGCCCGGGGTAGTCCACGGCGGTGACGGCGATGCCGGACGGAGCATCGATCGCCCACGGCCGGAACAGTGCGGCGCTGCCACCCGCGTACGGTAGGCAGAACAGGTCGACGGCAGTCATCGCTGCTCCTGTGACGTTTCGGCCAGGACCGCCGCACGCAGGGCGGAGAGGGCCGTCTCGGGATCCGCCACCGCCATCGACACCAGTCGGGGAAAGGCCTCGACCATCGCACCCATCACGTCTCTGCCGACGACGTCGGGAGAGAAGAGCCAGATGCCGTTGAGCACACCGTCGCGCTCGTGCATGGCAAGGTAGAAGTCGAGGTTGAACGGCTGCATCGCCGTGATCACCTCAGGGATGATCGCCTCGTCGTTGTCCGTGCCGACGTCCTTGAGTGGGCTGGACACCAGCGGCCCCAGGTCGAGCGCGAAGGGCTCGTAGTTGACCAGGTTGAACATGGTCCGCATCGGGTCGAGCTGCTGCTGACCGCCGAAGAGCAGCCGAAGCGGTGCCTCCTGGTTCGCCTGGCCCTGCAGGAACGAGTCCCGGACCAGGCGCGTGACATCGGCGAAGGATTGCGCCCAGTCGAGGCGTACCCGCACCACGATCTCGTTGATGAAGTAGCCGACCATCGACTGTGTCTCCGGTTGGTCCCGGCCGGCGAGCGGCACGGTCACGCTCAGGTCGACCGAGCCGGAGTAGCAGGCGTGCAGGGTGTCGAACGCCGCCAGGAGAAACATGAACGGCGTGACGCCGAGCCGCCGGGACACCTCGTGCACGTCCCGGGTGACCGCCTCGGAGAGGGTGAAGCCCTGGGTGAAGCCGTCGACCGGGCGGTCGAGCTGGTGCTCCGGCGCGGTGAAGGTCGGCGGTTCGGGCAGGTCACGCAGTGCCTCGCGCCAGTAGGCCACCTGCTCGTCGAGTTCGCCTGCGGCCAACCGGTCCTGCTGCCACACCGCGAAGTCCAGGTAGGACACCGGCAGTGGTGCGAGGCGAGGGTCCTTTCCGCCGATCGCCTTCTGGTACGCCTCGGCCAGGTCACGCTGAAGCTGGGCGTACCCCCACGGGTCGATCACGATGTGGTGCAGCACCATGACCAGGACGTGGCGTCCATCGCCCAGGTTCACCAGGGCGGAGCGCACCGGACGTCCGTCGGCCATGGTGAAGCCCACCCGCTGCTCGTCCGCGATGACGTCGGCGACGACGGACCACGCGGACCCGGCGGCGGAGGCGTCGACGACACGCAGCGGCCAGGCGGGCTCCTCGACCACCAGTTGCCGCCACTCGCCGTCGATTTCCATGATCCGGGTACGCAGCACCTCGTGTCGGCGTACCACCTCCACCAGCGCGCGGCGCAGCGCCGCCACGTCGACGGTGGCCCCCGGCGCTCCCGGCGCGGCCTCCAGGACCGTGGCCACGACGACGTTGTGATGCGGGTTGTCCAGGCCGGCCGGCTGAAGCGCGTTGTTGAGCTGGGGGAAGGAGAGCGGCATCGGCCTGCGTCGGGGCACCCGGGCGACCCGTGCACCCGGGCGTCGAGGAGCGAGCCGGATATCGCCCGCGCCGCTCTCCGCCACCTCCGCGAGGCGGACGAGTGCCTCCCGCCACGCCCGGGCCACGGCGTCGACCGTCTCGTCCGGCACCGCGCCGGCAGGCCAGGTCCATTCGGCCACCACCCGGGGGTCGCCGTCCCCCTCGACCCGGGTGTTCAGGTTGAGCGCCCGAGTCAATCGGGGCGCAAGACCATGCGCGGCGTCGCGAAGGGATGCCGCCCGGCTGGTGTCGACCTCCCAGTCGCCCTGGCCGGAACGCTGACCCACCCACCCGAGATGGTTGTAGACGATCTGGGGGTCCGGCGCACCGAGCATCTCCTCCCCGGCGGGGTCGAGATAACGCAGGACGCCGTAGGTCCAACCGACCTCCGCCACCGTGCGGACGGCACCCACCGTGTCCCGGACCGCGTCGGCCAGCGCTGCCGCCGAACCGGTCGCCCCGGCGCGCACCGGCACCCGTACCGGGTGGATCTCGGTCAACCACCCGACCGTCCGGACGGTGTCCGCTCCCGCCACGTCGCGGCCGTGCCCTTCGACCTCGACGAGTACGTCCGCTTCGTCGACACCCGGTTCGAAGGTCCGGGACAGGGCGATCCCCATCGCGGTCAGGCACAGCTCGTCGACACCGACGCCGAACTCCACCGCAGCGGTGTCGAGCAGCCGTGCGCTGAGTCGCGTGTCGATCTCCTGAACGAACTCGTGGGTCTGCGCCCCGACGTCAGGCACCGGGAGGACGGCCTTCGTGCCGGCCCCGATCTCGCGCCAGAACCCGGCTCGACGGCGGACGTCCTCGCGGCCTGCCAGGTCCACGACGGCCTGTGCCCAGGAGTGCATCGACACGGGTACCGCCGGCAACTCCCCCGCGCCACCCGCGGCGATCTGCTGCCACGCTCTGCGCAGGTCACCGAGGACGATTCCCCACGACACCGCATCGACGACGACATGGTGGATGACCACGGCCAACAGCGGCCGCTCGCCGGCACCCCGGTCGAACAGAACCGCCGCGACGTTACGTCCCTCCCGGGGGTCCAGACCGCCGCTGGCCGCGCCGACGTGCGTCGCGATCAGCCCGTCGACGGCGTCGTCGGCAACGCCGCCGGCGTCGACGAGGACCAGTTCGACGGAGGACGCCACGGCGTCGGGAACGACCAGCCGCCACTGCGCACTGCCGGTCTCCAGACGCGCCGCCAGGATCCGGTGATGCGCGACGACGGCGTCCAGCGCCCGCTGGAGATCCGCGGGGCGGGACGTCGGGGGTAGCCGGAGCAGCACCCGGTGCGTGTATCCGGCCAGCCGGGTGCCGGCCGAGCGCATTCGCGCCAGCACGGGCCAGGTGGGGATGACCCCCGTACCCGGGTCGTGGACGATCGCCCGCACCTCGGATCGCGGGCTGGCTGCGGCCAACGCGGCGACGCTCTGGTGCAGGAAGACATCGCGGGTGGTCAGCGCGAAACCCGCTTCACGGGCCGCAGACACCAGGTGGATCGCCTTGATGGAATCGCCACCGAGGTCGAAGAAGGTGGCATGTGCGTCACGTACCGGCCGGCCGAGGACGGCCTCGAACGCCTCGGCCATGGCCAGTTCGTCCGGCGCGGCCGGCGCGACCACCGACGCGAGATCGTCGGCTGCCGCGACCGGCCAGGGCAGGGCCGCCCGATCGATCTTGCCGGTGCTCTGGAGTGGCATCGCGTCGAGCACCACGACATCGGTGGGCACCATGTGCGCCGGCAGTCGTTGGGACACCGCATCCAGGACCTCTCGCCGGGTGACCGCCTCGGCTCCCGGCTCGCCGGTGACATAGGCGACCAACCGGGCCGAGTTGTCGTCCGACCGGGCGCACACGCAGCAGGCGGTCACCCCGGGAGCGGCGAGTACGGCCATCTCCACCTCGGCCGGCTCGATGCGGTAGCCCCGGATCTTCACCTGGTGGTCGACCCGGCCGACGAACCGGATCCTTCCGTCCATGTCCCACCAGACGCGGTCGCCGGTCCGGTACATCACCGCGTCCGCACGGCCGAACGGGTCCGGCACGAAACGCTCGGCGGTCAGGTCCGGCCGGTTGACGTAGCCCTCGCTCAGTTGGGTGCCGGCCAGGTGAAGTTCGCCGATCACCCCGGGCGGGACGAGCCGACCCGCCGCGTCGAGCACGAGCGCGCGCATGCCCGGCACGGGCCGGCCGAGGGCAAGGGTGCCGCGCGTGACGTCGATCTCGTCCACCGGGCCGGTGAGCGCACCGATCGTCGTCTCCGTCGGCCCGTAGTGGTTCACGAGCCGACGGGCGCGCCGCTCGGTGCAGAGCCGGACGAGGTCGTCAGCCGCGATGCTCTCACCGCCGAGGACGAGGCTGCGACGCGGCCAGACCGCCTCCGGACCGGCGGTCGAGACGATCGCCATCAGGTGCGACGGAACGAGCTTCGCATGGTCGACCTCGCTCAACGTGGTCGCCACCACGGCCGGCTCCGTCGCCTCCGTACGCCCGAGGATGCGCAGGGTGCCACCGGTGGTCAGCGAGGTGACCAGCGTCGTCAGCGCGAAGTCGGTGAAGGCCTGCTGGAGCAGCGCGTAACTCTCCCCGGTGCCGCCCCATCCGAGCCTGGGCGGAACGTTACGGACGTAGTGCAGCAGGGCCCGCTGTGGGACGGCCACCCCCTTGGGGCGCCCGGTCGTGCCCGAGGTGAAGATGACGTAGGCGGGCCGACCGGTGTCGGTGTCGACGGCCGGTGCCTGCGCCGAGTCCTCCTCGACCGCCTCGGCAGTCAGCAGGACGAACCCGCCGGGCTCGCGATCCCCGACGACGACCGACGCGCCGCAGTCCCGGAGCATGAAGGCGATCCGCTCGTCCGGCCATTCGGGATCGAGGGGAAGGTAGGCCGCCCCCAGCCGCCAGCACGCCAGCATCGTCGTGAGGAAGCGTTCATCGGTCTCGTACGCCAGACCGACGACGTCCCCAGCGGTCACCCCCGCGGCGGCGAGCCGCGCCGCCAGCCGGTCGGCGTTACCGAGGAGCTGGGCGTAGGTCGTGACACCGGAGTGGGTCGCGACGGCGACGACATCGGGATGCTGCTGCGCCGCCCGCGCGACCAGTTCGTAGACGTTGGCGGCTTCCGGCGTCAGCGGGTCACCGCCGTCGCTCCAGCCGAGGACGCGTCGCCGCCACGCCAGGTCGAGCACGTCGATCGCGCTCAGCCGCTGGCCGGGCTCGGTGACGGCGATCCTGAGCACCCGGTTGAACTGCTCCGCGAGCAGCGCACCGCGCGCCTCGTCGAACAGGTCCGCGCTGTAGACGAGCCGACCCCACAGATCGTCGCCGTCCTCGATCAGGTCCAACTGGATGTCGAACTTCGCCGTCAACGCCTCGACGCCGAGCGGGCGGATGCGCAGGTCACCGTGGTCCCACTGCGGCAGCGGGGCGTTCTGGAACGAGAACATCGCCTGGAACAGGGGATTACGCGAGAGACTCCGGCCGGGTGCGAGGTTCTGCACCACCTTCTCGAACGGTGTCCGATCGTGCGCGAACGCGTCCAGCGCCGTGGTCGCGGTCCGCGTCACGAACTCGCCGAAGGTGGGATCGTCGGCGGCATCGAGGCGCAGGGCGACGGTGTTGACGAAGCAGCCGATCAGCCCTTCGAGCTCGGGCAGGGGACGACCCGCCACCGGGGTGCCGATCACGACCTCTTCGTGCTGACCGACCCGTACGAGGAACGTCGCGAACGCGGCGGCCAGCACCATGAAGCGGGTGCAGCCCAGCTCCTTGGCCAACCTGGTGACCGCGGCGGACACCGTGGCCGGGACCGCGATCGGTACGGACTGCCCCCGGTACGACTTCTCCGCCGGCCGGGGCCGATCGCCGACCAGCCCGGTCTCCGGGTCGGCGCCCGCGAGCTTGTCCGTCCAGTACGCGATGTCAGCGGTCTCGTCGTCACCCTCCCGGGCCGCCTGCCAGATCGCGAAGTCGGGGTAGTCGATGGTCAGCGGGGTGAGTGCGGCCGACCCCCGGACGAGCCCGTGGTAGATCTGCATCACCTCACGCATCAGCACGCCGATCGACCACATGTCCGAGACGATGTGGTGCATCCCGAAGATCACGGCGTGGTCGTCGGCACCGAAACGCAGCACGTCGACGCGGAGCAGCGGACCGTACGCCAGGTCGAAGGGTTCCAGCGCCATGTCGTCCTGACGCTTGTGAACCGCCTCGACCGGGTCGCCCAGGCTCTCCGACACCGTCACCCGGGGCTCCAGAGTGTCCAGCACCACCTGGCAGGGCCCGTCCCCGAAGTCACGGAAGACCGTCCGGAGCGACTCGTGGCGTTGCGACATCGCGCGGCACGCCCGCGTGAAGAGTTCCACGTCGAGCGGTCCGTCGATCCGCAACCCGCCGAGGATCACGTACGGCGAGACCTCGCCCACGATCTGGTCGAGGATCCACATCTGCCGCTGCTGCGGGGTGAGGAGCACCGGGCGCGCGGGCTCACCGCGTCGCTCGACGGTCAGCCGTGGCCCCCGCTGGACACCCTCGGACCGCAGCCGGCTGTCCAGCAGAGCGAGCCGCTCCGGACTGAGGTTCAGCCGACGACTCATCGGTTGGCCTCAGCATGCAGCTCGGCGGCGACCTCGTCATCACCGAGGTTCGACATCTCGAGAATCAGCTCCGCCATCCGCTCGACCGCCTCCGGGCTGTCGGCGAGTTCACCCACCGCCGTTGCGAGGCCCGCGACCGTGGGATCCCGGAAGATCCGCTGCAGCGGAACGTTCACCCCGAAGGCGGTGCGTACCCGGACCAGCACGCGCGTGCTGAGCAGCGAGTGTCCGCCGAGCGCGAAGAAGTCGTCCCGGACACCGATCCGGTCCACGTCCAGGACCTCTTCCCAGATCGCCGCGACGACCTTCTCGGTCGCGCTGCGCGGGGCGACGTACTCGCGCTCGACCATGCCGGGCCGGGGAAGCGCCGACCGGTCGACCTTCCCGTTGGCGGTGAGCGGGAGCCGCTCCTGCTCCACGATCACCGGCGGGATCATGTACTCGGGCAGCCGGTCGGCGAGACGCCGTTGGAGAGCGGTGCGGTCGAGTGGTCCGGCACCGTCGGCGAGGCGGACGTATCCGACCAGCCGCTGGTCGCCGGGGGTGTCCTCGCGTACGACCGCCACCGCTTCGACGATCGCCTCGTCCGCCAGCAGGGCTGCTTCGACCTCACCCAGTTCGACCCGGTAACCGCGGAGCTTGACCTGATGGTCGAGCCGCCCGAGGAACTCGAGGTCACCCTTGCCGTCCCGGCGCACCAGGTCACCGGTGCGATACCAGAGCCCCTCCCGGTCCGCACGGGTGACGAACCGGTCGGCGGTCAGCTCGGGGCGCAGCCAGTAGCCGAGGCTCACGCCGCTGCCACCGATCCACAACTCACCGGGAACGCCCACGGGCGCGGGTTGGCCACTCGGCTCCACCACCAGCAGGTCGGTGTTGGCGATCGGCTCGCCCAGGCGCACCGGACCGTCACCCACCCGGTCGACGGAGGACCAGATCGTGGTCTCCGTCGGGCCGTACATGTTCCACGTCTCGTCGACGACGGCTGTCAGCTCCACGGCCAGCGCCGGTGGTAGGGCCTCCCCTCCGACGAGGGCGCGGAACGAGCCCGCCGGACGCCACCCCTGGTCGAGCAGCATCCGCCAGGTGGTCGGCGTGGCCTGCATGAGGTCGGCGCCGCTGTCGTCCAGCAGCGTCGCCAGGCGTACGGCGTCGACGACCACGTCCCGACCGGCCAGCACCACCGTGCCGCCGACGGTCAGCGGTAGCAGCAGTTCGAGCATGGAGATGTCGAACGAGAAGGTGGTCACGGCGACCAGCACCTCGCCGGCCGACATGCCGGGCCGCTCGGCCATCGACCGCAGGAAGTTGTCGAGCGCCCGGTGCGGGACGACGACGCCCTTGGGCACGCCGGTGGAGCCCGACGTGTAGATCACGTAGGCGATGTCCGTACCGGATCGCCCCTCGACAGGACGGGGCACCGCGCCGCCGTCGGTCGCCGGAGTGGCTCCCGGAAGGTCCAGCGTCTCGGTCGCCAGCGCGCCCAGTGGCCCGCTGGTCTCCTCGATGGCGATGGCGAGACTCAGCCCGGAGTCCTCGACCATGTGCCGGATCCGCGACTCGGGAAAGGCGGGGTCGATGGGGACGTACGCCGCACCGCAGCTGAGCACCGCGAGCAGCGCGATGACGATCCGCTCGTCCCGGGGCAGGCAGATGCCGACGAGACTCCCCCGGCCCACGCCGCGTGCCTGGAGCCGAGCCGCCAGCGAGTCCACCTCGGCCAGCAACTCGCGGTACGTCAGCCGCCCACGACCGATCACGGCCACGTCGTCGGGGTGCGCCGCAGCGCTCCGCCGGACAAGCTCGTCAGCCAGGCCGGTGGTGTCCCAGTCCCTGCGCGGTCCCCGTCCGAGGGCTTCGATCTCCCGGAGGTCAGCCGGATCGATGAGGTTGACGGCGGACACCGGCTTGTCGGGTTCGTCGAGCAGCCCGCCGATCAGCGTGGTGAGTTCACGCCCGAGCCGCTCGATGGTCGCCTGGTCGAACAGGTCGGTGCTGTACTCGAACCAGCCGGTCAGTCCGGCGCCCTCGAAGACCTGGAGTTCCAGATCGAAACGGGCCGTGCGGCTCGGGATGTCGAGCGGTTCGAGCGACAGTCCGCCGGCCGAGAACGTCGGGATCTCGATGTTCTGGTAGATGAAGGACACCTGGAAGAGCGGGCTGCGCGCGGGGTCCCGTTCGGGTTGCACGCCGTCGACGATCTGCTCGAACGAGAGTTCCTGGTGGGCGAAGCCGCCGAGCGCGGTGGACCGCACCTGCTGGACGAGGGTTCGGAAGCCCTCGGCAGGGTCGATGCGGACCCGCATCGGCAGCATGTTCACGAAGTAGCCGATCAGGTGCTTGATCTCGTCGCGATCGCGGTTGGCGGTGGGGACACCGACGACGACGTCGTCGGTACGGCTGACCCGCGCCAGCAGGACGGAGAAGGCAGCCAGGGTGGCCATGAACGGGGTCACCCCCGCGTCCTTGCAGAACGCGCGAAGCCGGTCGAACATGGCCGGCTCAAGCTCGAACAGGACGGTGGAGCCCCGGATTCCCTGGATCGGCGGACGGGGACGGTCGGCCGGCAGGTCGATACCGCCCGGGGCTCCCTCCAGCGCCTGCCGCCAGTAGTCGAGGTCGGACGCGGCGGCTCCCTCCTTCACCCGACGGTGTTGCCACTGCGAGTAGTCGGAGTACTGGATCGGCAGCTCGGGCAGTTCGGCGGGGCGGCCACCGGTGATCTCCCCGTACAGCGCCGAGAGTTCGGTCAGGAACTGCGTCGTCGACCAGAGGTCGGCGGCGATGTGGTGGATCGTGACCAGCAGGATGTGGTCGTCGGCGCTCAGCCGGAGGAACCTCAGCCGCAACAGCGGGCCGGTCTCGATGTCGAACGCCCGGTTGAATTCCCGTTGGGCCCGCTCCTGGATCGCGTCCCACGCGTCCGGAGCGGCCAGCTCGGGATGGTCCTCGATCACGAGTTCCGGCTCCAACCAGGGGTGGACGACCTGTATCGGGCTGCCATCCTCGTCCCGGAAGGTGGTCCGCAGCGCCTCGTGACGTTCGACGATCCGGTTGACCGCCTTCGACCACGCCTCGACGTCCAGCGGACCGGTGATGCGGATTGCCCGGGGAAGGTTGTTCGACGTGTTCCCGGGCATGAGCTGGTCGAGGAACCACATCCGCTGCTGCGGGAACGATGCGGGGAACTCTCGCTGCCGGCTGCGGCGGAGTCCTTCGATCAGCAGTGCCCGCTTCTCTTCGACGGTGAGCTGATCCGGGTCTATCGCGGCCATGTCAATGCCCTTCCGCGAGCATCGCTCGCAGCTGTCGGTCGATCTCCTCGGGAGTCATGTCGGTCACCAGGTCGTCGATCTCGTCGGCGACCCGGACCAGCGGTACCGCCTCCGGCGGGGCTTCCTCGGCACCGGCGATGAGTGCCGCGAGGTGGGCCACCGTCGGCGTCCCGTAGAAGTCCTTGAGGTCGAACGACACGCCGAGCCGGCTCCGCACCCGCGTGCCGATCTGCACGGCGGCGATGGAGTGGCCGCCCAGCGCGAAGAAGTCGTCGAGCACCCCCACCCGGTCGATGCCGAGCGTCTCCTCCCAGATCGCCGCGATGTCCGCCTCGATCGGTGTGCGCGGCTCGACCAGGGGCGTGTCGAGTGCCGGCCGAGGGTGGCGGCTGCCCACGTGCTCCGAGTGGTCGACCACCCCGAACAGCACCTCGGTGGCCCGGTCCGCCAATGTCACCATCTCTGCCACCGGACGCGGGGTGACGATCACGTGGCGGGGCAGGTCCCGGCAGGCGAGCACGGCGTCGAAGGCGGCCCGGGCGGTCGACAGGTCCAGGCCCCGGGAGAGCTCGTCCAGGACGTTCGGCTCACCTGGACCGTCCACGAGCGCACGGGCGGCTTCGACGCTGCCGGTGATCTGCTCCATGAGGGTGTCGACGTCATGCACCCGCTTGACCGAATAGTCGGTGATCTCGACGAGCACCTTCCCCTCGGCGTCGAGGATCTCCATGTCGCAGGAGAGGGTCTCGACGGAGTCCCGGTTCCGATCCGCTGCCCACGCGTGGCACCAGATCACCGGTGTCAGGGGGTGGTGCTGCCGGACAGCGCCGTAGCTCAGCGGCAGGTAGTTCGGGTCGTCGGCGTCGATCCGGAAGACGCCCACCGCCATGTCGAGAAGGGCGGGATGCAGGTGGTACGTCGTGACGTCGTCCCGGAACCGCTCGTCGAGGGCCATCCTGGCCAGCACGTGCCCCTCGCCGAGTTCCAGGGTGTCCAGGACCTCCCACCGGGGGCCGACCTGGAACCGGAGGGGACCGTCGGTCCACCGCTCCGCGCGGGCCCGTCCGAGGATCTCCTGACGCGACCTGAGGGTTTCCCGGACACGGCACTGTTCGCGTACCGCGGCAAGGTCACGCCGGCTGTCTCCGCTCGCGTCGACGATGCGCGCCCATCCGGTGGCATGGGTCTGCCAGACCCCACCGCTCGTGTCTCGGCTGCGGATGGTGAACTCGACGTTGCCCTCGCCCACGTCCCGCACGGTGGTGTGGATGGTCCGCTCGGCACCATCGGGCACGACGACCGGCTGGACGAACATGATGTCGCGTAGCTCGAGCGTTCCGCCTGCCGCGCGGTCGGCGAGGGCGGCTCGCACGATCTCGAGGTAGGCCGTTCCCGGGACGAGCCCATGGCCCATCAACCGGTGGTCGTCGATGACCCAGTCCTTGTCGGTACGCAGGATCGTCGTCAGGGTCTCCTCGTTCTCGGACACGACGGCCCGGGAGCCGATGAGGGGATGGTCCAGCTCCGGCGACTCGGACCGACCGGGCGCGCCGACGGGCAACGCCGCGGCCATCCCGACGCCCTCCCAGCGTCCCCATTGGACCGACACGACCGGGTGGTTGGCCAACCCCTGCGTGGCGAGGGCGTCGAGCGTCGCGTTCGCCGCGGCGTAGTCGCCCTGCCCGAAGCCGCCGGTGGTGACCGTGAGGGACGAGCACAGCATGAGGAAGTCCAGCTGGTGGTCGGCGAACGCGGACGCCACGGCACGGGCGCCGTCGAGCTTGGGTCGGACGACATCGTCGACGCTGTCGACGGTCGACCGGGCCACCACGGCACCGCCGCTGACCCCGGCGGCATGGATCACTCCGTCGGGCCGGCGACCCTGGCTGGCGAGATCGTCCACCAGGCGGGCCACCGCCGCCGGATCGGACACGTCACAGGCCAGCGTGACGACGTCCGCCATCGCCGCGACGGACGCCAACTGCTCCGCGAGCTCACCGGCGACTTCACCGCGCCGGCCGACCAGGACCAGCGTGGGCCTGGCTACTCGGGAGGCGATGTGCTGCGCCAACGCCAGGCCGACGCCACCCAGCCCTCCGGTGATCAGGTACGTCCCGCCGTCGCGGAGTGCCGAGTGTCCGGGGGTGGTGGCTGCCGCCGCGTACTCCCGGATCCAACAGTGTCGCCCGCGTACCGCGACGACGCCGGTGTGCGAGGTGAGCGCCGACACCACCGCCGGAATCCAGGGGTCGTCACCGGGGACGTCGACGATCAGCTGGCGAGAGCGCGGTCGCTCGTGCACCAGCCCGCCGACGAGGCCCTGGCTGATGGCGTCGGTGACGACTGTCCGCTCGTCGCCGAGCACGTCGAAGACCCCGCGGGTGAGCGCGGCGACCGTCAGCGGCGTCTCGGGGCCGAGAGCCTCCACTGCCAGGGACAGGTCGATCAGCCGTTGCGCGGCACGCTGTCGCTCCTCGGTCTCGTCAGTCGCCTCGCCGGGCACGACCACGACCATGAGTTCGGTCCCCCCGTCGGCGAGGGCGTCGGAGAGGTGGCGCGGCAGCGACGCTGCGTCCAGTGCCGCTGCCTCGAGACGGCGGACGGCGCGGCCGGCGGCGTCGAGGGCCTCGGCGAGCGCCCGGCCGAGCCCGGCGGAGTCGTCGAGCACCACCCACCGCTGTTCGGGGCGGGCCTGACCAGCAGGTTCGACTGCGGCTCGACGCCAGGTCGGAACGACGACCGGACCGACCGCGAGGGCGTCGGCCGATGCCGTCCCCCGGCTCTCGGGGTGGATCCAGTAGCGCTCGCGGGTCAGCGCGCGGGGCGGCAGTTGCCGGGCCCGACGCGGGGACGCCGGCGCCAGGCGGTGGTGGTCGAACTCGACACCGGCGGCCCACAACGCCCCCGCTGCGACCAGCATCGTCTCCCGGTCGTCGACCCGGTCGTTCGGGTGACGCAGCGAGGAGAGCACGACGTGATCCGGGGTCCGGTCGGGACGCAGCCGCACGAGATCGCCCAGGGTGCGGCCCGGTCCCACCTCCAGCAGCACCGTCCGGTCGTCGGTCAGCAGATCGGCGATCGCATCGGTGAAGAGCACCGGCTCCCGGACGTGCCGGCCCCAGTACCCGGGGTCCTGGGCCTGATCCGGGGTGATCAACGTTCCGCTGGTGTTCGAGTAGAACGGGATGCGCGGTGGGCGCAGCGCCGTCGTGGCCACGACGGCCGTCAGGGGTTCCACCGCCCCGTCCATCGCCGGGCTGTGGAATCCGTGCGAGGTGTGCAGCCTGCGGTGACCGACGCCGGCCGAGGTCAGGTGCTTCTCCAACCGCTCGATGGACGCCGCCGGCCCGGACACCGCCACCAGCTCCGGTGCGTTGACCGCCGCGACGACACAGTCCGGGGCCTCCTCGGCGAGCACCTTCGCCACGTCGGACGCGGCGAGCGTCACCGCGAGCATGGCCCCCGTCGGCATCGTCTGGACCAGCCGTCCCCGGGCCGCGACCAGGCGCACGGCGTCGCGCAGGTCCATGACTCCGGCCAGGCAGGCCGCGACGTACTCGCCGATGCTGTGCCCGACCATCGCCACCGGTTCGATGCCCGCCGACATCCAGGTACGGGCGAGCGCGTACTCGACGGCGAACAACGCCGGCTGCGTGAACTCGGTCCGGGCCAGACGCTCGTCGGCCTGCGGTGTGCGTTCGCCGAGGACCAAATCGGCCAGGTCGAGGCCGGCCTGCTCCTTGAAGGCCGCGAGGCACTCGTCGAAGGCGCGCGCGAAGGTCTCGTCGGCGGCGTGCAGCCCGGCGGCCATGCCGGGGTACTGGGCACCCTGCCCCGGGAACATGAAGACCATGCGGCGGCGCGAACGGGCCTTCACCACCTGACCGGTGGCCAGGTCGCCCAACCGTCGGACCGCCTCGTCCAGACCGGTGGCCACGACGGCCGCCCGCCAGTCGAGGTCGCGGCGACGCGACAGGGCGGCCGTGACCTCCGAAAGGTGGGGACGCCGTTCTTCCAGGTGCCGAGCGAGTCCGCGACCGGTCTCCACGACCGCCTGGGAACTGCTGGAGGATAGCTCGAAGAGCCGCGGCGTGCCGTCGTCGCTTCCGGACGGAGACACCGGGCCGTGCTCCGGCGCTTCCTCCAGGATGACGTGGACGTTGGTTCCGCCGATACCGAATGAGCTCACCCCGGCGAGCCGAGGCCGGCCGCCCCGGGGCCAGGGCCGTGCCTCGCCCAACACCTCGAACGGGCTGGCGTCGAGCGCGAGCCGGGGGTTCGGCGAGGTGAAGTGGGCCGTGGGCGCGAGGCACTCGTTGGCCAGCGTCAGCACGGTCTTGATGAAGCCGCAGACCCCGGCGGCGGCGTCCAGGTGACCGACGTTGCCCTTGACCGCCCCGAGCACGCAGGCCTTGCGTGACGTTTCGCCGAACACCTGACGCAGGGCCGCGACCTCGATCATGTCGCCCAGTTCGGTCGCGGTGCCGTGCGCCTCCAGGTACCCGACCTCCTCCGGCCGGACCCCGGCGACGGCGAGCGCCTCCCGGATCACCGAGGCCTGACCGTCGACGCTCGGCGCGGTGTAGCCGGCCTTGTGTCCGCCGTCGTTGTTGGCCGCCGTACCCCGGACCACGGCGAGGATCGTGTCGCCGTCCTCGATCGCGTCTTCGAGGCGCCGCAGGACCACGACGCCGACGCCGTTGCCGGGCACGGTTCCGTTGGCTTCGGCGTCGAACGGCCGGCACGTCCCGTCCGGACTGGCGATGCCGCCCTCCTGGTACGGGTAGCCCTGATCCAGCGGCGAACCGATGCTCACGCCCCCGGCCAGCGCCGCGTCGCATTCGCCGGCCAGCAGACTCTGGCAGGCCAGATGAATGGCGGTCAGGGACGTCGAGCACGCGGTCTGGACCGTGATGGCCGGCCCGGTGAGCCCGAGCTTGTAGGCGACGCGCGTGCACAGGAAGTCCTTGTCGCTGGCCTGCATCACCTGGTAGGGCCCCAACGAGGACATCGCCGTCGTATCCGGCAGCACGTTGTTCACGAGGTACGTGTTGAGCGATGAGCCGCCGAAGACACCGACTCGACCGTCGAAGGACGCGGGGACGATGCCGGCGTCGTCGAGGGCGGCGAACGAGCACTCCAGGAAGATCCGCTGCTGCGGGTCGAGGACCTCAGCCTCTCTCGGGCTGAAACCGAACAGTCCCGCGTCGAACAGATCCGCACCTTCCAGTACGCCCTTGACCGGGACATGACCCGGCTCGACGGCGGCGGCCGACTCGGGGTCAAACCTCGTCAGGCAGTCCCGGCCGGTGACGACACCGCGCCAGAAGTGGTCGACATCGCCGGCACCCGGAAACTGACCGGCCATGCCGACGACCGCAACGCGTGGGAGATCTGTGTCCTGGGGCATATTTCACGAACCTTCTCGTGTGCTGGAGGCGGCGGACCGTCGCGCCGCGGACGCGCGACGAGAGGCGTGGGACCCACGGCGCTTCGCGGCCCGGTCGGCCGCGCGATCCGCGACCGCGGCGGGTGCGTCGTCCCCGCCGGCCAGGAGGCGGGCGAGGGAGGCGACGGTCGGGTTCTGGAACAGGTCCACGAGGCTCACCTCGTGACCGATCTCGGTGGCCAGCCGATCGCGCAGCCTGGTGAGAAGCAGCGAATGACCGCCGAGGTCGAAGAAGCTGTCGTCCCGTCCCACCTGGTCGACACCGAGAAGGTCGGCCCAGAGCGTCGCGATCCGCTCCTCCAGATCGTCGGCCGGCGGCACGTAGTCGCGCGTCGGCTCCCGGGTCAGGGCCGGGGCGGGCAACGCTTTCCGGTCGGCCTTGCCGCTTCGGTTGAGCGGTATCGCATCCAGCCAGACGGTGTGCGCCGGGACCATGTAGTCGGGCAGGTGCGCGCGCAGATGGTCGCGTACCGACTCGGTGTCGGCGTCGGCGCCGCCGACGGCGACCAGGTACGCGATGAGACGCTCGTCCCCTGGCCGGACCTCGCGCATGACGATCACTGCCGCCGAGACGGCCGGATGCCGCAGGGCGACCGACTCGATCTCACCCAGTTCGATCCGCTGACCGCGGAGCTTGACCTGGTCGTCGAGCCGCCCCAGGTATTCGACGACACCGTCGGCGCGGCGACGGCCGAGGTCCCCGGTGCGGTAGAGCCGAGGGCCGCGAGCCGGGTCGACGGTGTTCTCGACGAAGCGTTCGGCGGTCAGTTCGGGACGTCCGAGATATCCGCGCGCCAGATTGTCGCCGCCGAGGCAGATCTCCCCGCGCGCCCCCAGCGGCACCAGCCGTCCCTGCTCGTCGAGCAGGTGCACCTGGGTGTTCGCGATCGGTCGTCCGATCGGCACGACCGGGGTACGCGGCTCCCTGCGGCAGTCCCACCAGGTGACGTCGATGGCCGCCTCGGTCGGACCGTACAGGTTGTGGAGGTCGGCATCGGACGAGTCGAGTACCCGGTCACGCAGGCTGGCGCTCAGGGCCTCTCCACTGCAGATGACCCGGCGGACCGTTGCGGGCAGCTCGCCCACCGAGTCGAGGAACGCCCGAAGCATCGACGGTACGAAGTGGAGCGTCGTCACGCCGGCCCGCTGCATTTCCGTGGCCAGATACTCCGGGTCACGATGCCCGTCCGGTGCCGCCACGACGATCGCGGCGCCCGTCATGAGCGGCCACAGGAACTCCCAGACCGACACGTCGAAGGTGTACGGGGTCTTCTGCATGACCCGGTCCGCGGTGCCGATGGGCATCGCCTGCTGCATCCACAACAGCCGGTTGCGCAACCCACGGTGAGTGTTGATCACGCCCTTGGGCTGGCCGGTCGATCCGGAGGTGTAGATGACGTAGGCCGCGTCGTCCGGGGCATGGGTCACCTCCGGCCGGGTCGTCGGCATGGCGGCGAGCCGGTCGTCGCAGGTGTCCAGGGTCCAGACCGGGACATCGAGGCCGGTGAGCCGGGACGCCTGCGCCGACTGCGTGAGCAGGACCACCGGCCGTGCCTCGTCCACGATCCCCGCGATGCGCAGCGGCGGATGATCGAGGTCGAGCGGGAGGTAGGCACCGCCCGCCTTGATGACGGCCAGCACCGCCACGACGAGATCGACGCTGCGGGGCAGGGCGAGTGCCACGATCCGGTCCCGGCCCGCCCCGGCGGCGACCAGCGCGTGGGCGAGGCGGTTGGCCCGCTCGTCGAGCTGCGCATAGGTGAGTTCCTCCGCGCCGAACACCACCGCCGGCTGGCCTGGCTGGTCGGCTGCGCGGTCGGCGAAGCACTCGTCCACCCACCGGAGACCCCCGGTCCACGGGGTGTCGACGGGGTTGAACTCCGCCACCAGCTGACGCCGCTCCTGCGCGTCGATGAGGTCGACCTCGCCGACGGGTCGGTCGATGTCGGCGACGATCTCCGCGCAGACGTGGCGGAAGTGGCGGACGAGGCGCTCCATGGTCGCCCGGTCGAAGAGGTCCCGGTCGTACTCGATCCATCCCGCGAGGTCGGCGTCGTGGTGGAACGCCTGGAGTTCGATGTCGAAGCGGGACCCCTCACTGGGCGTCTCCAGCCGCCGGAGCCGTCCCCCGAAGCCGTTGCCCGGCACGGGTTCGCGTCCGTAGGTGAAGCTCGCCTGGAAGACCGGGGGTCGGCTGAGGTCGCGCGGGATGTTGAGGTCCGCCACCACCAGGTCGAACGGCACGTCGTGGTACTCGTACGCACCCAGGCAGGCCCGGCGGACACTGGCGATGACGGTACGGACGCTGTCGTTGTGGCGGACCTCGGCGCGGATCGGCAGCGCGTTGATGAAGTACCCCAGCAGGTTGCCGAGTTCGGCCCGGTCGCGGCTCGACGCCGGTGAGCCGACGACGATGTCCTCCTGCCCGCTCCAACCCCGCAGGACGATCATGAAAGCCGTCAGCAGCACCATGTAAGGGGTGGCGCCCGTCTCCCGGGCCCGCGCGGCGATGCCCTCCATGAGCTGCGCACTCAGCGAGACCGGGACCTGCTCACCCCGCATCCCCTGCAACAGCGGACGGGGCCGGTCGACCGGCAGGTCGAGCGACGCGGGTGCGCCCTGGAGCTCCTGTCGCCAGTACCCGAGTTCCTTGGTCCACGCGCCACCGGCCCGCTGTTGCTGCTGCCAGACGGCGAAATCGCCGTACTGGATCCGCGGTGCGACGACGTCGGCGGGCTTGCCGTCGAGCAGGGCCAGGTAGGCGTCGGACAGGATCCCGAGCAGGATCCCGAACGCCTGCCGATCGAAGATCAGGTGGTGCGCGGCGGCGGCGAGCACGGATCGTTGCGGGCTGGTGTGGATGACCGCGAAGCGCAGCGGCGGCGCCACCTGGATGTCGAAGCCCGCCGCGGCCACGACCTGCCACGCCCGTTCGGCGACCGCACGGTCGTCGGCACCCGGCATGTCGATCTCGGGGATCGACACCTTCGCCGGCGCCGACACCACCTGGGCCGGACGACCGTCCTGAACGGCGAAAGTCGTCCGCGCCACCTCGTGGACCCGCGCCACCTCCTCGAAGGCCCGTTCCAGGATGCCGACGTCCAGCCGGTGTCCCATGACCTCCACCGCCGAGACGCCGATGTAGGCGGGGTTGCCCGGCTGCAACTGCTCCAGGAACCACATGCCCTCCTGCAGCACGGAGAGCGGGAAACTGACGCTCTGGTCCTGCTCGGCCATCATCTGGTCGAAGCGCGCCCGCTGCTCCGGCGTCAACTGGGCCAGGCGCTCGTCGAAGCTCTGCGTCATGCGCGTGTCCCGGTGCTGTCCTCGGTGCCCATTCGGCTGAGCAACTGCTCCGCCAGGAGCTGACGGCGGTCGATGACGGCGATCGGAGTCTGGGCCGGCTCGTCGCTGCGTGATTCCTCGATCCTGGCGAGGATGGTCGATGCCAAACCGCTGACCGTGGCGTCCCGGAGGAAATCGGTCATGGTGAGATCGACCGCCAGCGCGCCCTGGACGGCGTTGTGCAACTCGATCGCCATCAACGAATCAACTCCCTGCTCGGTGAGGGTGACGTCGGGGTCGATCCCCGTGCTGGAGAAGCCCATGGCCGCGGTGAGTGCCGCGGTGAGCTGCTGCACCAGCAGTTCCTTGGCCTCGCTGGGCGTCCGGCTGGCCAGGTCGTCACGAGTGACCGCGAAGACAGCCGATGCCGTCGCGCCGTCGCGGACGTCGGCGGGATCGTCGTCCGTACGGGGGGCGTCGACCCTCGGGGCGACGCCGTCCGCCAGCGCGCGTCGAGCAGCGGAGTCGATCCCGTGCCAGCACCTGACCGGCTCGAACGGGTAGGTCGGCGCGGTGATCGCGTGGTGGTCGATCCCGCGATAGAACGCCGACCAGTCGATGTCCACGCCGCGCACGTACAGCCGGGACAACGCGGTGCTGATCGCACCCAGGTCGTCCTGACGTCGGCGCAGGCTCGGCACCATCAGGACGTCGTCGGCGGCGGCGAAGTTGCCCAGGGCCATCCCGAGCAGTTCGGCGCCGGGCCCCACCTCGACGAAGGTGGAGATCCCCAGATCCGCCAGGTAGGAGACCCCGTCGGCGAAGCGCACCGGCGAACGGGTGTGGCGGCACCAGTACTCCGGGTCCGGTGCCTGATCCCACGGCATGGGTCGGCCGGTGACGTTGGAGACCAGCGGGATCGCCGGAGGCGCCATCTGCAGTTCCCGGCAGTGCTCGCGCAGCGACCCGAGGATCGGCTCGACCAGCGGGCTGTGACCGGACCGGTTCGCGGCGACCGGACGGACCTCGAATCCGGCCTCGCGCAGCAGCCGCGTGGCCTGCTCGATTCCCTCCGGATCCCCGGACAACGTCAGCTGCGTGGGGGCGTTGACCGCCGAGATCGCGATGTCGGCCGTCTTCGGATGCGAGCGCAGGATCGACGTCACCTCGTCCTCACCGGCGAAGACGCCGACCATCACGCCCGGTGCGTCGAGGGCGTCGAGCAGCCGTGAGCGTTCCAGGACGAGCCCGATGCCCTGCTCCAGTTCCAGCACACCGGCGAACGTCGCGGCGATGTACTCCCCGAGGGAGTGCCCGATCAACGCCGCCGGTTCGACACCCCAGGACCGCCAGGTCGTCGCCAGCGCGTACTCGATGGCGAACAGGCGTAGCGTCTGGTGCTCGGTGCGTGCGTCCGGGTCGTCCGCCGTCGCGGGCCGTTCGAGCGCTTCGAGGACGGACCAGCCGGCGAGTTTCCTCGCCACGACGTCCACCTCCGCGACCGCGGTGCGGAACGCCTCCACCTGCCGCAGCAGCCCGGCGGCGGCGCCGTCGTAGTAGGTGCCGGCACCGCTGAAGAGGAAGGCCACCTCCGGGTCCTTCGCCGCCTGTCCGACCAGCAGGCGGCTGGACGAGTCACCGCGTACGAACTCGGCCAGCGACCGGCGTACCTCCTGGACGTCCCGGCCGGACACGGCCAGGCGGTGCCGGAAGTGCGTGCGCCCGACGGTGGCCGCGGCGCACTGCGTGTCGAGCGGCAGGTCGTCGCGAAGCCAGACCTGGTGACGTCGGGCGGTCTTGGTCAACGCCCGCGGCGTCTTCGCCGACAGCACCAGCGTGGCGACCGCACGCGGCTCGCCGGGTTCCCGACGTACGCGCGGCGGCGCCTCCCGGACGATGACGTGGGCGTTGGTGCCGTTGAGGCCGAAGCTGTTCACCCCGGCGACCCGCCCGGCGGGCCGGTCCGGCCACTGCTCGACCTGCGTGACGACCCGCAGCGGACTGCCAGTGAAGTCGATACGCGGGTTCAGCTCGGAGAAGTTGCAGGTCGGCGGGATCAACGCCTTCTCGACCGCGAGGATGGCCTTGATCAGGCCGGCCATGCCGGCGGCGGTCTCCAGGTGCCCGAAGTTGGACTTGACCGATCCCAGGAGGAGATTCGGCCCGCTGTCGCCCGCGAACACCTCGGCAAGGGCCTGCGCCTCGATGGGATCGCCCAGCTTGGTACCGGTCCCGTGGGCTTCGATCAGACCGACGTCGGTGGGCGTCAACCCCGCGTCGTCGAGGGCACGGCGGATGAGGTCGCGGTGCGCGGCGCCGTTGGGGGCGGTGAGCCCCGCGCCCCTGCCGTCCTGGTTGACGGCCGAGCCCGCGATGACCGCCCGGATCGGGTCGCCGTCGCGTACGGCGTCCTCGAGCCGCTTGAGGATCAGGACGCCGCAGCCTTCACCCCGGACGAAGCCGTCGGCGTCCTTGTCGAACGCCTTGATCCGCCCATCGCCCACGAACGACTCGTTGAGCTGTGACAGGGCGATGCTCGCCTCGGGACCCAGCAGCAGGTTGACCGCACCGCAGACCATCATGTCCGCGTCGTGGGTCTGCAGTTCCCGGCAGGCCCGGTGGACCGCCACCAGCGCGGAGGAACACGCGGAGTCCAGGACCGTGGCGGGTCCGTGCAGGTCGAGCAGGTACGCCAGCCGGCCGACCGCCATGCTGGGCAACGTCCCCAGGGCCGAGTACGCGGAGATCCGGCCGAGGTCGCTGAAGACCTCGGCGGCGTACTCGATGCCGGTCATCGCCAGCACGATCCCGGTCCGGGAGCCGGCCAGGGTCGTCGGATCGACCGACGCGTCCTGGAACGCCTCCCACGCCGACTCCAGGAAGATCCGATGCTGCGGATCCATCATCTGGGCTTCGCGCTCCGCGATGGAGAAGAACTCGTGGTCGAAGACGTCGACACGGTCCAGGTACCCGCCCCAGCGGCTGCTGATCCGGCCGGGGACCTGGGATTCCGGCGAGTAGAACTCGTCGACGTCCCAACGGTCCGGTGGAACCTCGACGATGCCGTCGCCCGAGGCGCGGAGGAACTCCCAGAACTGCTCCGGGCCCCGCACGTTGCCGGGGAACCTGCAGCTCACACCGAGGACCGCGATGTCCGTACGCTGAGGCGCGCTCATTTCTGCCCGACGCTCTCGGTGGCGCGGTCCAGCTGGACACCCATCAGCTCCGCCACGTGGTCGCCCAGCGCCGCGATGGACGGGTAGCGCCAGCCGACAGTCGCCGACAGCTCCGTCCCGGTCGCCACCCGCAGGCGTTCCGCGAGTTCGGCGATCGTCTTCGAGGTCAGGCCGAGCTCCGCGAACGGCCGGGTCTCGTCGATCTCGGTGGCGGCGAGGCCGGCGATGTCCGCCACCTGCCCCACCAGGAACGCGGTCATGAGCTTGCGCCGTGGCCGACCTGGCTGCGTGCTGATCAGCCGGCGGTACAGCTCGTCGGCAGCACGGGCCGGATCAGCGACGGCGAGCACCGGGGGTGGCGTTCCGTTCGAAACCTGTGGCGGGACATCGGAGACGGGTGCGTGCAAGGCGTGTGCAGGGGCGTCGTGCATCCGCTTAACCTTTTCGTTAAGTGACATCAAAAAAGTGATTACTGGCCGGTTCCACAAATTTGGATACCGGATCCATGCGTTTTTCACGACCGCCGACCCATGTGTTTCTCACGAGCTACGCAGCCGCCGCGATACAGGTCAATACGGACAGACCATTGGACCACCCCCGTGTGTCCGATACTGCGCCAAGTGCTCCTGACCAGCACATTCATCAGAACGATAGCCGACGCAGGAGTCTCCCGTTAGGACAGGAGGAGCGTACAAGGTCAATGCGAGCGAATACAGGGTTGAAAGAGAACAGGATCCTGTTACCATGGGCCACCGCCAGATCAGTTCGGGTGTATACGCGCACACCAGACCGAGGGCCATGAAAGCGCTTCGGCCGTTGTGACATGCGCCGCTTTGTCGTTCTCGCAAAGCGGCCTTCACCGCGTGGTTCAGCGCGATTCGCGTCCACCGACGCACAAACCAATACCCACAAGGGCCGACCCTGCCTGCAATGCGCGCAGCCACTACGCCGCATTGCTCGAAACCACTCTTGAGCAGGCCGCTTCCACGCCACCCGACAAGGGACCTGGCCGCTCAATCCGCGCCACACCGTGAAAAACACATGTTCGCCGGATGTCCTGCGGGTAACGACGACGTTTCGTCATCAGCAGTGACATGAAGGCCAGGCCAGGCACCCTGCCCAGGCTACGGATCGACGGCTGCTCCTGACTGGCGGCAGCGCTCACGGGTGCGCCCTGAGCGCTGCCGCCAGTCGGGCACGGCACGGCTACCCACTACGCGGAAAAATCGGCGGTAATGCCATTTCGCGGGGATTCATCGGGACAGAGTTGCCGGTTCTTGCTCGCACACGGACACATCGCGGCGCCCCTACGCGTAAACGCGACGACGGCTTGCGGCACCGCTTTGGGCAGTTCCGTTCGATCGCCGGCAGTTTCACCCGAATGCCGGAGATCCCGGTACGTAATATCTGCAACACCGACAGCGAGGAAAGGCCGATTGCCGCAGCGCCGGTCGAGTCGGAATGCCGGCGACCACAAAGGGGCGAATCACTCGACGCAGCTTGTCAACTTCTTTGCGTGACTGTCGATGGTCGAGGTTTATCCAATTGCAATGACTCACCCACCGTCACCACATCGCCCCGGCCTGGTCTGTGGAGCGATCGTCGCGGTGGGCGAGGACTGGCTGCGGGTTCGCCTCTTGCCCATCCTGCGCGGCAAGTGATCGCCTCGCCGGTTGCCATCAATCTCCTCCATCACTCACCCATGTCCCGCGAACTCCCGCTGCTGCGCGTCGTGCTGGACGGCGCCGTCGTCGGCCTGGTCACCGGGCTCGTCGGAGCCGGCGGAGGCTTCCTGGTGGTCCCCGCACTCGCCCTGCTCGGCGGCCTGCCCATGCCCGTGGCTGTCGGCGCCTCGCTGGTGGTCATCGCGATGAAATCCATCGCCGGCCTGGCCGGCTACCTGCCCAGCGTCAGCATCGACTGGAGCCTCGCGGCCGCGGTGACCACCGCTGCCGTCGTCGGCAGCCTTGCCGGCGGCCGGCTCGCCGGGCGCGTCCCCGAGGCCGTACTCCGCACGGCGTTCGGCTGGTTCGTGGTCGTCATGGGCGCATTCGTTACCCGGGGGTGATTGGAAGGGACCCTTTTACTACCGAGGGTGGGTTGACAAGGCCCTTCCTTTCACCCGAGGGCTCAGGGGACGATGACGGCGCGGCCTTCCAGCGTGCCCTCGGTCATCTGCTGGTACGCGGTCATCGCGTCCGCCAGCGCGTACGTGCTCGCCTTCGGCCGGACCAGCCCGCGGGCACCCAGTTCGAGCACCTCGATCAACTCCGGCCGGCTGCCCCAGTAGGTGGTCTGGATGCTCAATCGCCGCGACACCACCAGGCCCGTCGAGCCCGTCTCAACCGCGCTGCCCGGGTGGGCCGAGCAGGGCGCGCAGGGCGTTGAGGATCACCAGGACGTCGATGCCCTCCTGGAGGAAGGCACCGCCGACCGGGGGCAGCCAGCCGATCGCGGCCACGAACATGGCCAGCACGGCCAGCCCCATCCCGACCGTGGCGCTCTGCACGGCGATGCGCCGGGCGTACCGGGCGATCTCCACGGCGTCGGCCAGCCGGCCCAGCTGATCCACGGTGAGCACCGCGTCTGCCACGTCCGCCGAGGCGGTCGCCCCGGTGGCGCCCATCGCCACGCCGACGTGCGCGGTGGCCAGGGCGGGGGCGTCGTTCACCCCGTCGCCGACCATCACCGTGACCGCCCGGTCGACCTCGGCGCGGACCCGGTTCACCTTCTCTGCGGGCGTGCACCGGGCGGCCACATCGTCGACCCCGACGGCGCGCGCCACCCGCTCGGCGGTCTCGGGCCGGTCGCCGGTGACCATGACGATCCGGCGCAGCCCGGCCGCCCGCAGCCGTTCGACGGTGCGCGGGGCGTCGGGGCGTACCGGATCCTCCAGCAGGATCGCGCCGAGCGGCCCGGCGTCGCCGGCGACCCAGACCACCGACCGGCCGGTGCGTTCGGCGCGGGCGCAGGCCGACTCCGCCCACTGCGGCAGCGGGCCGTCCAGCTGGCCGACGCGCACCTCCCGACCCTCGACCTGACCGCGGACGCCATGGCCGGGCTCCTCGGTGACGCCAACCGGCTCGGTGAGGGCCAGCCCTCGCTTGCGGGCGTGCTCGACCAGGGCGCGGGCCAGCACGTGCGGGGAGAGCTGCTCCACCGAGGCGGCGAGGCCCAGCACCTCGTCCTCGGTGACGCCCGGCGCGGTCACCGTCTCGGCCGCCTCCGGCCGCCCGGTGGTGAGCGTGCCGGTCTTGTCGACCAGCAGGGTGCGGGCACGGCCGAGCAGCTCGAGGGAGCCGCCGTCGCGGACCAGGACGCCGTGCCGGGCCGAGCGGGACAGCCCGGACACGATCGCGATGGGCGTGGCCAGCAGGAGCGGGCAGGGTGTGGCCACCACCAGCACCGCCACCGCCCGGACGACGTCGCCGGAGACCAGCCAGCCCAGGCCGGCGAGGACGAGGGTGAACGGAACGAAGGCGACCGCGTACCGGTCGGCCAACCGCACCGTCGGGGCCTTCCGCGCGGTGGCCTCGCGGGCCAGCCGGACGATCCCCGCGTACGTGCTGGCGGCCGCGTCCTTCGTCGCCCGCATTCCGAACGCGGCGCCCGCGTTGACCACGCCGCTCGCTACCTGCTCCCCCGCCGGGCGCTGGACCAACCGCGACTCGCCGGTGACCACCGACTCGTCGAGCGTGGCCGCCTCGTCGAGCCGCCCGTCGACCGGCACCACGTCACCGGGGCCGACGAGCAGCGCGTCTCCGACGGCCACCCGGTCCATCGGCACCACCTCGATGGAGCCGTCCGGCGTCCGCCGGCGGGCGGTACGCGGGGCGCGAGCGAGCAGCGCACGCAGGTCGCGGGTCGCCCGACCCTGGGCGTACGCCTCCAGCGCCCGGCCGGTCGCCACCATCACCGCGATCACCGCCCCGGCCAGATACTCGCCGACACCGAGTGACCCGGCCAACGCGAGGACGGCGATCACGTCTACGCCGTACCGGCGCTGCCGCAGGTCCCGCAGCATCGACACGACCGCCGGCACCAGCGCCACCACGGTGGCCGCCACCCACAACAGGTCGCCGACACCGAGCCGGCCCGCGATCCGGGCCGCCGCACCGGCCAGCACCAGCACGGTCAGCCCGACCAGCGGCGCCCACAGCAGCAACCGGCGGCCCCGGTCGGCCCGCGCCGGCTGCTCCGGTACGCACTGCCGCGGCTCCCCCACCCTGCAGATCGTCGCAGACCGAACGGGCGTCGCACCCCACAACCCCGGCCGGTCGAGGAATCCGGCGGGGACGGGACCTTCGCTCCGTGCGATCGACCGGAGGATGCCGCTTTCTCTCCCTCAGCCGGCCACCCCAACGGTCCCGGCCATACCAGACCAAATACCCTGGCACGCCGGCTACGGCCAGGTGATCGTGGAAACGCGGTTGCCCACGGTAGGCGCCCGGCCAGGTTCGGAGGACAAAGTGATGAAGCGACTCGTCGCCACGACCGCGGTGTCAGCGCTGCTGCTGACCGGTTGCGCGACCGGAGGAGACGACCAGACCGCCGACCCGACGGCGGCGGCCTCATCGGCGGCATCGGCCGACACCGAAGCGCTGCTGGACAGACACGGCCTCGCCGGCAAAAACACCACCGAGATCATCGACCACCTTGACCGGCTGGCCGGCGACGATCGGCCCGCCGACCTGAAGGCATCAGTACGCTCGCACGAACTGGTGCTGTCCGGCGCAGGGCAGGAGCTCACCCTCGACATCCCCGACGACCGCTTCTACCTGTCTGTCGCGCCGTACGTGAACCGCACCCACGACTGCTTCCATCACTCGCTGACCACCTGCAAGGGCGAGCTCGCCGGCACGGACGTACAGGTCGAGATCGTTGATGACACCACCGGCACGCTGCTCGTCGACCGGACCCAGACGACCTTCGCCAACGGCTTCGTCGGCTTCTGGCTCCCCCGGGACATCCAGGGCACCCTGCGGGTCACCCACGACGGCAGAACCGGCACCGCCAAGATTGCCACCGGTCAGGATGCGCCCACCTGCCTGACCACACTGAAGCTCTCCTAAGAGCGACCGGTGCTACGGTGCCGGTCGGCTTGGTTTCGATTTGCCGCAACAGGCTCACCAGCGCTTGAGCGGATAGCGATTACGTTCGGTGACCGCATCGCGGTGCCGGAGGAGGGCCGGCTGCCGCAGGTCGGTACACCACGACCTCACCAACGGAAAGGTCAGGCCGGCTCGGCCCAGTCGCCGAGTGACCAGTCGCGAACCTCGGGCATGTCCTCCAGGTGCTCGACCACGTACTCGTGGTGGCGGGCAAGCTGCGCCTCGCACCATTCCTTGAGGTCCGTCGCACCGCGTGGCAACCGCTTGGCGTTGTTGATCGCATCCATGACGAGGTGGTAGCGCGACGCCCGGTTGCGGACGGTCATGTCGAACGGTGTGGTGGTGGTGCCCTCCTCGATGAAGCCGCGCACCCGGAACCGGTCGGCATCGGGCCGGCCGTGCACCAGCTGGTGGATCGCGCCGGGGTAGCCGTGGAACGCGAACACCACGTCCACCGTGTCGGTGAACAGCTCGGTGAACTGGGTCGAGCTCATGCCGTGGGGGTGGTCCTTGGGGCGCGGCAGTGTCATCAGGTTGACGACGTTGACCACGCGCACCTTCATCGTGGGCAGCCGCTGCTTGAGGATCTGCGCTGCGGCCACCGTCTCCATCGTCACCACGTCACCGGCGCAGGCGAGCACGATGTCCGGGTCGCTGGCGCCGTCGTCGGTGCCGGCCCATTCCCAGACACCCGCCCCGCGGGCGCAGTGCTCGATCGCCTGGTCGATGGTGAGCCACTGCAGCTGCGGTTGCTTGTCGATGACGATCAGGTTGACGTAGGACCGGGAGCGGAAGCAGTGGTCGGCGACCGACAGCAGGCAGTTCGCGTCCGGCGGGAGGTAGATCCGGGAAACGGTGCCGCGCTGGTTGAGCACGACCTGGATCAGCCCGGGGCCCTGGTGGGAGAAACCGTTGTGGTCGTTGCGCCAGGCGGTCGAGGTCAGCAGGATGTTGAGGCTGGGCACCTTGGCCCGCCAGGGCAGGTGCGCGGCCTCCTGCAGCCACTTGCCGTGCTGCACCGTCTGTGAGGCGCTGACCATGGCGAACGCCTCGTAGGTGGCGAAAATTCCGTGCCGGCCGGTCAGGTTGTAGCCCTCCAGCCAGCCATGGCAGTTGTGCTCGGAGAGTACTTCCATCACCCGCCCGTCGCGGCTGATCGCGGTGTCCTCGGGATGCACCTGCTCCATGAAACCGCGGTCGGTGACCTCGAACACCGCGCCGAGCCGGTTGCTGTTGGTCTCGTCGGGACAGAACAGCCGGAACCGGTCGGGGTTGCGGGCGTAAATGTCGCGCATCAGCTCACCCAGCTTGCGGGTGGACTCGGCACGCAGCTGCGCCGGCTGCGTGACGTCGACCGCGTAGTCGCGGAAATCGGGCAGGTCCAGGTCGCGGGTGACCAGACCCCCGTTTGCGTGCGGGCTCGCGCTCATCCGCAGCTCACCCTCGGGTGCCAGCGCCCGGACCAGCTCGCTGGGCGCGCCACTGTCGTCGAACAGTTCCTGCGGCCGGTACGACAGCAGCCACTGCTCGAGCATCCGCAGATGCTCGGCGTTGTCCCGGACGCCGGACAGCGGCACCTGGTGGGATCGCCACGTGCCGGTCACGGTCACCCCGTCGACCTGCTCGGGACCGGTCCAACCCTTTGGCGAGCGCAGGACAATGAGCGGCCAGCGTGGCCGGCTGCCGTCCCAGTCGCCACTGCGGGCGGCCTGCTGGATGGTCCTGATCTTGACCCACGCGGCGGTCAGCGCGGCGGCGAACCGATGGTGCATGCCCGGCAGGTCGGAGCCCTCGACCTCGATCAGCTCGTAGCCGTGGCCCTCCAGCAGTGAGCGGACCTCCTCGCGGCTCTTGCGGGCGAGTACCGTCGGACCGGCGATCTTTGCGCCGTTGAGGTGCAGGATCGGCAGCACTGCGCCGTCGTGGACCGGGTTGATGAACGAGACGCCCTTCCACGAGCCCTCCAGCGGGCCGGTCTCGGCCTCGCCGTCGCCCACCACCGCGACCGCCAGCAGATCGGGGTTGTCCATCACCGCACCGAAGGCATGTACCAACACGTAGCCCAGCTCGCCACCCTCGTGGATGGAGCCGGGGGTCGTCACCGACACGTGGCTGGGAATGCCGCCGGGGCTGGAGAACTGCCGGAACAGCCGCAGCATGCCGGCCTCGTCCTGCGAGACGCCCGGGTAAATTTCGCTGTAGGTGCCTTCCAGGTAACCGGCCGCCACGAGGGCCGGCCCTCCGTGACCCGGCCCAGTGAGGTAGATGGTCTGCTGTCCGGTCCGCTTGATCAGCCGTGAGACGTGCGCATAGATCAATGACAGGCCAGGGCTGGTGCCCCAGTGCCCGAGCAGCCGCGGCTTGATGTGCTCCGGCCTGAGCGGCTCCCGCATCAGGGGGTTGCCGCGCAGGTAGATCTGCCCCACCGTCAGGTAGTTGTTGGCCCGCCACCACGCGTCCAGCTGCGCGACCTCCTCCTCGCTGGGGTGTGCGAGCACTGCCGGCAGGTGATCGTCGATGTCGAGCGCGGCGCGCTGGTTCACAAAGGCAGTCACGAACGCGATCCTTTCACAAGCACGCTGCCCGGGCATTGATGCTGTTGCTCCGCCGTCGCGTCGGACGCCGACTTGGGACGTGCGTCCCGCTCGGTCTCCTACGTCGCAGGTGTCCACGCAACCTTCCGCCGGCGCAGTCTGGCACGGGTGAGGGCCTTGAGGAGTTCACTGGCCACCACGATGGTCGAACCGGCCGCGACGCATGCAAGCCACTGGCCGGAGGTGAGGTCGACGGTGGTGAAGAAGCGGCGCAAGGGCTCCATTTCGACCACCAGCGCCAAGAGCACGACGACGACCGCGGTGGCGACGAACGCCGACGGATTGTTCAGTGTCTCGCGAGCGAAGACGCTGCGAGTGAAATGCCGCACATTGAGCAGGTTGAACACCTGAAAGAACACGAAGGTGGCGAACGCCATGGTGCCCGCCACGGTGGCAAGCCCCGGCTGCGGCTCCGGTCCTGGCGCCAGCGCCAGGACCGCGAGGGTTCCGGCGGCCATCACGGCACTAGCCAGCAGGATCCGCCAGAGCCGCTGCGGAGTGAGGATGCGCTCCCCGCCGGGCCGCGGTGACCGCTTCATCGCATCCACACCAATCGGATCGACGCCGATCGACATAGCCGGTGGGCCGTCCATGACGAGGTTGACGAACAGGATCTGCAAGGCGGTGAACGGCATGCCGCCAGCGACGCCGGTCAGCGACGCGACGAGGAACGTCAACACGAAGCCGAACGCGGTCGAGACCTGGAAGCGTGTGAAGTTGACGATGTTCTCGTAGATGCCGCGCCCCTCGCGCACCGCCCGCACGATGGTGGCGAAGTTGTCATCAGTGAGGACCATCGTTGCGGCTTCCTTGGTGACCTCGGTGCCGCTGCGGCCCATCGCAATCCCGATGTCCGCTTCGCGCAGCGCAGGAGCGTCGTTGACCCCGTCGCCCGTCATCGCCACCACGTCACCGCGGGCCCGCAGCGCCCGAACGATGCGGATCTTGTGTTCCGGGGAGACGCGAGCGATGACCCCGATGTCATCGAGTCGTCGGCCCAACTCGGCGTCATCCTCAATCCGATCGAGGTCCGTGCCGCTCACCGCCTGTCCGGCGATGCCCAGCTCCGCGGCGATCGCGCCGGCCGTGACGACATGGTCGCCAGTGATCATCCGGACCCGGATGCCGGCGGCCCGGCACTCGGCGATGGCCTGACCCGCCTCAGGTCGCGGCGGGTCCACGATCCCCACCAGCGCGACCACGACGACCCGATCCAGCATGTCCTTCAGGTCGTCAGTGGGATCGAATCCATCCGCCGGGAAGTCCTGCGTGCCGACGGCAAGCACCCGCATGCCCTGCCCGGCCAGCCTCGCGTTGGCCTGGTCGTACTTGGCCTGGACGTCGTCATCGAACGGCACGACCTCCGCGCCGCCGTGGTAGCGGTCGGCGCGGGCGGCCAACACGTCCGGGGCACCCTTGACGAAGCACCGGACCACGTCCCGGCCGTGCTCGTCGGTCCACCGATGGAACGTCGCCATGAACTTGTAGTCCGCGTCGAACGGAACCTCCAGCAGCCGGGGGCGCTGCTGACGCAGGACGTCCACATCGACGCCGCCCTTCTCCGCCAGCACCACCATCGCCCCCTCGGTGGGATCGCCGACCAGCTCGCCGTCACGCAGCACGGCGTCGCTGCACAAGGCCATGGCGATCAACGCTTCGTCGAGCGTGTCGGGCACCGGCGATCCGTCGGTGGTGCGAATCCGCCCTTCGGTGGCGTACCCCTCTCCGGACACGGTGAACCGCCGACCCGCCAGCACCAGCTCCCGGGCCGTCATCTGGTTGAGCGTCAGGGTGCCGGTCTTGTCGGTGCAGATCTGCGAGGTGCTGCCCAGCGTTTCCACCGACGCGAGCCGCTTGACGATGGCGCCGCGTCTGGCCAGCCGGCCAGTACCCACCGCCAGCGTGAACGCCACCACCGCGGGCAACCCTTCCGGGATGGCGGCCACCGCCAGCGAGACCGCGCTGATGAACAGGTCCCCGAAGTCCTGCCCGCGCACCAAGCCCAGGACGAACACGATCACGATGACCACGCCGGCGATGACGGCAAGGGTGCGGCCGAGCGTGTCGATCTGGCGCTGCAACGGCGTAGCTCCCGGCTTCGCGTCCTGCAGCAGGCCAGCGATGCGACCGGTCTCGGTCGCCATCCCGGTGGCGGTGACGACGGCTATCGCGTGGCCCCGGGTCACCATGGTGTTCATGAACAGCGCAGTCGCCCTGTCGCCCAACGGGGCCCGCTCGTCGACCTCCGCGTCCGCCGCCTTGACCACCGCCTGCGCCTCGCCGGTCAGGGATGACTCCTGTACCTCCAGGGAGGCCGAGCGCAGCAGCCGAGCGTCGGCAGGGACCCGTGCGCCCGCTTCCACCTCAACCACGTCTCCCGGAACCAACTGCGCGGCGTCCAGCCGCACCAGTCGCCCGTCCCGGCGAACCGTCGCTGTCGTAACCAGCATCCGCCGCAACGCTTCCAGTGACGCCTCCGCCCGTGCCTCCTGGACGAAGCCGATCATCGCGTTGAAGAGCACCACCACCGCGATCGCGACCGGTGTCTCCCACTCCCGGCTCACGATCAGGCTCACCATCGCCGAGCCGAGCAGGATCAGGATCAGCGCATTCTGAAACTGCCGCAGGAATGCCCGCAGCCGAGACTCTCGCGCTGCCTCAACGAGCCGGTTAGGACCGTAGCGCTCCAACCGGCGGGCCGCTTCCACCGACGACAGGCCGCTCGCCTGGTCCACTCCCAATTCCTGCACAGCACGTTCGGCGGGGAGTGCGTACCACGCGGGGGCCGACGTCGTCGCTGGCTGAACCATGTCCACATCATTCCCGGCCACACCGCGCCTGCGCCTACCGGATCAAGAGTGCTGTCGGTGGGGCTTGTCCACGGCCGCTGCGGCATCCCGTACGTGGTGCAGGATCGCCACCGGGCAGTGAGCGTGATGAAGGACCGCGTGGCTGACCGAGCCGAGCAGCAGCCCACTGAGCGCGCCTCGACCACGGCCTCCGACGACAACCAGCTGAGCGATCTTCGATTCCTCTACCAGCACTTTGGCCGGGGACCCCCGCAGCAGCCGCCGCTGAACCTGCACATCCGGGTACCGCGCCGCGAGACCGGCGAGGGACTCGGTGAGGCTCCGGTCCGCCTCGGCGGCCAACGCATCCAGGTCGTACACCAGCGGAAGCATGTCACCCGGCGACACCGGCGTCGGGTAGAGCAGGCGTGCACCGCCAGTCCTCCACTGGTGGCTGGGTGAGGTCGGCGGGGCCCGCACAGCTCCGCAGGCAAGAGTAGGCTGCCGGACCCGGGCAACGGTCGCGCGGCAGCCAGATGGAGGAGCGATGGGACGCTGGCCCTTTTCCGATGACGACCTTCGCAAGATGTACGCGGGAGGGCGGGGTGATGCCACGGCTCGCCGCTTTGCGCGTTTCTGGGCGGCCGTGCAGGGCGTCGGTCTGTTTCCCCGGCGCTGGGTGACGCTGGAGGTCGTCGGGCGTCGTAGCGGACGACTCACCCGGTTTCCGCTGGGCATGGCCGACTGGCAGGGCGAGTGGTACCTGGTGTCCATGCTGGGCGAGAACTGCAACTGGGTACGCAACGTGCACGCCGCCGACGGCCAAGCGACCATCCGGCATGGACGCGCCAGGGCCTGCCGCCTGGTCCCGGTTCCGATCGACCAGCGAGCGCCGATCCTGAAGCGGTATCTGCAGAAGGTGCCGGGAGCACGACCCCACCTCCCGGTCGACCGGCACGCACCCCTGGCCGAGTTCGAAGAAATCGCTGCGCGCTACCCCGCCTTCCGCGTCGAGTTTGCCGGCAGGTCCCGATGAACCGCCGGAGATCCGAAAAGGTGCCCGGTGCGAGCGCGTGCCAGGTCTCTTACCGCGGGTCCCGTCGTCGATCCTCGTGGACGCCGTGGCGCAGGTCTGGGTCGCTCATCACGAAGGTGGCGCTGAACCCGTCCTTCTCCGTCAGCTCGAGCGTCAACGCCAGGCCAGCGGCGTCGACGTCGCATCCGACGACGGTGGCTCCCTCCGCGGCGAGTTGACGGACGATCGCCTGACCGATACCCGATCCAGCCCCGGTGACGACCGGACCCGTCCGGCGTAGCGAGGCGAGTTCAGGCTGTGCCTCAAATGCCCGCTCGGCCCACCTGGCTCGGATGCGACCGGGCGACGGTGACGGTGCTCCGCCCTCGTCGCAGAGCAGCCGGCCGGGCCTATCGGCCCTCCTGGGGAGGGCTTTGGCTTCTGCCCGATTCGCCACGACCGGTCGGATACTGGGTGCAGGATGTGGGCGAAGGTGAGGTCCTACCATGACGGGCAACTATCTGATCGTGGTCGGCGTGGACGGCTCCGAGGGCGGCCGTCGGGCGCTCGACTGGGCGGCCAAGGAGGCGTCCGCCCGCGGCGGCACCGTTCAGGCGGTGATCGCGTGGCGATGGGACGGCATCGAGACCGGCCCGGCCATCGCGACCAACCCCACCGACGAGAAGCGGCACGCCGAGGCGATCCTGGAACGCGAACTCACCGCACTGGCCGCCCGGCACGGCACCTCGCATCCCGTCGCCGGGGAAGTCGTCGAGGGCCGGGCCGCGCCGGCACTCGCGGCAGCGGCCCGCACGGCCGACCTGCTCGTGCTCGGCAGCCACGGGCACAGCCGGCTGCGGCACACCGTCCTCGGCTCGGTCAGCGAGGAGTGCATCCGGCTCGCGGCGTGCCCGGTGGTCGTCATCCCGGTGCCGGTGTCGGCAGCGCCGCCCGCGGAGCCGGCGACACGCGGCTGAGGGGCCCTCGGCAGAACCGCGGGTCCCGCGTTGGGCCTACCTGCCGGGCCTCGGACCTCGGAGCGTCGTATCGGCTGACATCGAGGCCTTTCCGCTGGGGGACGGCTCTTAGCCTGCGAGGATGGAATCGTCGTCGAGGAAATGGAGATTTGGCCATGCGTGCGATGGTCTACCACGGACCCGGCAACAAGAGCTGGGAGGAGGTGCCGGACCCGACCATCATCGACGACACCGACGCGGTCGTTCGGGTCGACACGGTGACGATCTGCGGCACCGACCTGCACATCCTCAAAGGTGACGTGCCGGCGGTCACCGACGGCCGGATCCTCGGCCACGAGGCCGTCGGCACCGTGACCGAGATCGGTGCGGGCGTGAAGAACGTCAAGCCCGGCGACCGGGTGCTGGTGTCCTGTATCACCGCATGCGGCCGGTGCCGCTACTGTCGGGACCAGGCGTACGGGCAGTGCCGGGGCGGAGGCGGCTGGATCCTCGGACACCGCATTGACGGCACCCAGGCCGAGCAGGTACGGGTGCCGTTCGCCGACAACTCCACCTACCCGGTCCCACCCGGAGTCAGCGACGAACAGGTGCTCATGCTCGCCGACATCCTGCCCACCTCCTACGAGGTCGGCGTCCTCAACGGCGGCGTACGGCCCGGCGACACCGTCGCAGTCGTCGGCGCCGGCCCGATCGGGCTGGCCGCGATCCTGGCCGCCCGGCTCCTGTCGCCGGGCCACGTCGTCGCGATCGACCTTGCCGACAGCCGGCTGGACGCCGCCCGGAACTTCGGCGCCGACATCGTAGTCAACAACGGACAACAGGACCCGGTCGCCCGGGTGAACGACCTCACCGACGGCCTCGGTGCCGACGTGGCCATCGAGGCCGTCGGCGTGCCCGAAACCTTCGAGTTGTGCACGCGGCTGATCCGCCCCGGGGGCCGCGTCGCCAACGTCGGCGTGCACGGCAAGCCAGCCCCGCTGCACCTCGAAGACCTGTGGATCAAGAACGTCACGATCACCACCGGCCTGGTGGACACCTACTCCACACCGACCCTGCTACGACTGGTCGCTGCCGGTCAGATCGACCCGGCACGCTTCGTCACCCACCGATTCGCCCTGGCCGACTTCCCGGCCGCCTACGACGTGTTCACCCGTCCCGGCGACACCGGCGCCCTGAAGGTCGTGCTCACCCGGGCCTGACCGACTGGACCGGCCAGGCCGCGACGCGACGGATGGTTGGGGCCTACCGGTCTGCCGGACGCCGAGCCGCGCGCGCCATCGCCGGGCCCGGTCCAGTTCGCCGCCGGACAGTGGTCCCGCAGCGTCCCGCGGTGCCGCTCGCGAGCCGGACCTACGATCCCGCTCGTGGCCAGGTCGGGCGTACGAGGGTGATGTGGCGACCGATCGGTGTGCAGACGGACCGCGGCGCCGAAGGCTTCCCGCCGATGCCATCGGTCTTCCGGTCGGTCAAGTGGCCTCTACCGCCACGCGACGCCGTTCGTCGCCAACGGCCTAGGCCCGGCGACAGCACCGCAACCGCGAACGGCTGGGCGGCTCAACGCAGCCGCCCAGCCGTTTCCCGGCCCAGGCACCGAGTGGAGCAGCTAGGAGGCCGCCGGTGACGCGACGGCGTTCAGCTGGCGCGACACGGCCAACAGAGCCCAGCCGATCAGCATTACCACCACGCCGAGGCCCATTGCCATGGCGGCGACGCCGAAGGACACCACCGAGGTGAACAGGGACGCACGCAGGAACGAACCGTTCATCACGACCGTTCGCGCGGGATCCTCCCGGTCCATCTCGGCGTAGGTCTTCCCTCCGCTAGCCTCCAGCGCGTGCTTCTCGATAACCTCCGCCTCCGAGTACGCGGTGAGCGGACCGTTGATTTTTTCACCGGCGAACCAGTCCGCGTCGTCGGACACGGTGATGCGCTCGTCGGCCAGTTGGCTCTGTACGGTGAACCAGGTAGCCGCGCCTGCCACCAGCATAATCAGGCCCGCGACGATCACCAGGATCGACAGCAGCCGCACGGTCGAGCCGACGGCCCTCGGGGTGGTCGCGGCGGACTCGGTCGAAGTACTCATCAAGTCTCCCTCATCGGTGTGACGTAGGCCCCGCTGTCGCAGCGAGGTCTACATCTTTCTACTCAGTGGTGATCGTCAGCACCAACGTGCAGGCGAACGAAGTCAGAGGGCGACGAGTATCCGGACGGTGAGCCACATCAGCCCTCGTAGGGCGTCCTGTGCCTCTGCCGTGGGGCAGAGCCGTATCGCCCGGAACTGGCCGGCCGCAGGTCCCGTCGACTGCGGACGTCCGACTCTGATCAGTCCGTCGGCAGGCTCGTACAGTGGAGTCGGACGAGGAGGTCGCGATGCGGAGCTGGCAGGTGCGAGACGTGATGAGTACGGACGTCGCGACGGTACAGGACGACACGCCGTACCGGGAGATCGTTGATGTGCTCATGCAACGGCACGTCAGTGCGGTGCCGGTGGTCGACCGGTTCCAGCACGTCGTCGGTGTCGTATCCGAGGCAGACCTGGTGCACCTGCGTTCGGACGCCGAGATCCGCCACGATGTGGTCCAGGAGGTGCTGCGCCGGGTCCTCGCGGTGCAGGACGGCCTCGTCCAGGTGACCGTGCACGACGGAGTGGTCCGGTTGAGTGGGCGGTTGGATCGCAAGACCTCGGTGGAGATTGCCGGCCGCCTCGCCGCACAGGTCAGCGGCGTCGTGCAAGTGGTCAACGAGCTCTGGTTCGACTTCGACGACACCCAGCTCGTTGAAGGATGGTCCGAACGCAGCACCTTCGGCGGCATTACGTGACGTCGACACTCGGATTGCACGCGATATAGGACGCTTGGAGACGATCATGCGGGCGATCTACGTATCAGGACACCAGGCCGAAGGCGGAGCCGCACGACGGGTACGTCGACCGGTAACCGAGGTGATGAGCAGCCCTGTCATCTCCGTCTCCGTCGACACACGGCTCGGTGACGCGCTGGAGGCGATGGTTCGCACCGGGCGTCGCCACCTTGTCGTCGTCGACGCGGCCGGGCGATGCGTGGGCGTACTCGCCGACCGGGCGGTCGCCGCGGCGTGGGCACATGACAACGCCGCACTGTCCCAGCTCACCGTCGCGCAGGCGCTGGACCCGGACCCGGCGGTGGTCAACTCCGAGGCGCACGTGGTCGACGCCGCGCGGCTGATGCGAGCCGGAGGCGTAGACGCCGTCGCGGTCATCAACCCGGACGGCCTACCGATGGGCATCGTCACCGGAAGCGACCTGATCGCCCTCCTGGCCGGTTGAGGTGGGCCGCCGACCGGGGGGCAGCCACCCGATCGCGGCCACGAACATCGCCCGAGCTCAGGACGAGGCGTACCGGCCCGCGCCCCATGCCGCGCTGGGCGGCTTCGGCGACCAGGACCTTCAGCACGACGCGGAGCGGAAGGAACAGCGCCAGGTATAAGACGCTGCCCCGCACGACGATCTCCAATGCCAGTATGGCAACGAATCCGTCACGTCATTCCGGCCGATGTCAGCACATCTCGAACGGGCAACATTCAGATCTACAGATCACGTCCAATGTCAGCGGATGTCGGCCGACGGTGGCTTCTTGTTCTTGAAGTGTGAGCATGTGTGTGAGCACGATGATCAAAAAATCGGCACTGGTCGATGACCAATGCCGACTTCCTGTAGATAAGGGTGGAGCCGAGGGGACTCGAACCCCTGACCCCCACACTGCCAGTGTGGTGCGCTACCAGCTGCGCCACGGCCCCTTACTTTCGCGCCCGGTCGCCCGGGCACTGGAAGAACTATACACACGCCGCTCGGCATGGTCATCTCGCGGGGGTGCCCCGCCGACGCCCTTCAGTTCAGCGCCACGTCCGGCGGGAAGTGCGCGACCGCGGCCATCATGCCGCCCTGGCGGCGCAGCACCATCGGCCACAGGTCGTCGGGGCGGTCGACGAACGCGTCGCCGGGCAGCGCATCGAGCACGAACCAGGAGCCGTCCTCGATCTCCTGCTCCAGCTGCCCGGTGCCCCAGCCCGCGTAACCGGCGAAGACCCGGATGCTCTGCACGTTCTCCCGCAGCCGCTGCGGATCGACCGACAGGTCGAGCGTGCCCACCGCGCCGGACACCTGGTGGAAGCCTTTGAGGCGACGCACCGGCGGGCGCATCCGAGCCAGGCAGATCGCGGAGTCGGGCTGCACCGGGCCGCCCTCGAAGAGCACCGCCGGGTGGCGGGCCAGGTCGCCCCAGTCGCGCAGGACGTCCGCCACCGGCACCTCGGTGGCCCGGTTGAGCACCACGCCGAGCGCACCGCCGGGCTCGTGCGCGACCAGGAGCACGACCGTACGGTCGAAGTTCGGATCCTTCAGCGCCGGTGTCGCCACCAGCAGCTTCCCGGTCATCGACTCCGTCGCCCGCCCGCCGATCGCCTGCCCCTCTCCCTGCATCACGCGCACCCGTCAGTCGTACGCGGGAAGGCGGAACCGGTCACACTCATCGACGGTGTGCCCAACCGGTGATCCGCGCTGTCATCGCCATGCCTGGCACCATAGCTTGCGTCCCCGACCCAGGCGAAGGTCTGAGGGCCGGGTGATCGACACTCGGAATGCTCGAACCGGACCGCGCTGATGGTCGACTCCGCCCCCACCGGGCACGCCGCGCGACCCGCTGTCCCGGCAGTGCCGAAACGCCCTTGGGCCCCCGGGTCGCCCCGATACATTCAGAGGCGATGGCAACGGTCCGCGACACCACCTACGACCTGCTCCGGGCCCTGGGCATGACCACCGTCTTCGGTAACCCCGGCTCCACCGAGGAGCCGTTCCTGCATGCCTTTCCCGACGACTTCCGCTACGTGCTCGCCCTGCAGGAGGCGTCGGCGGTGGGCATGGCGGATGGTTACGCACAGGTCACCGGCACCCCGGCCCATGTCAATCTGCACACCGCGCCGGGCACCGGCAACGCCATGGGCACCATCGTCACCGCCTGGCACAACCGGACACCGTTGATCGTCACCGCCGGCCAGCAGACCCGGGAGATGCTGCTGCTCGAACCCCGGCTCACCGCCCGCCATCCCACCGAACTGCCCCAGCCCTACGTCAAGTGGGCCCACGAACCGGTCCGGGCCCAGGACGTCCCGGCGGCGCTCATGCGGGCGTACGCCACCGCGATCCAGCCACCGACCGGGCCGGTCTTCCTCTCCCTCCCGCTGGACGACTGGGCGCAGCCCGCCGATCCGCCTCCGCAGGTCCGCACGGTGGCCACCCGGTTCGCTCCCGACCCCGATCGGCTGCGTCAGTTCGCCTCGGCGCTGGCGACGAGCCGGTCGCCGGCCCTGGTGTTCGGTGCCGCCGTGGACCGGGCGCACGCGTGGGCGGCCGGGGTCGCCCTCGCCGAACGGCTGGCCGCCCCGGTCTGGTCGGCGCCCGCGCCCGAACGGACCCCCTTCCCGGAGAACCACCCGCACTTCCGGGGTGTGCTCCCCTACGCGATGGGCCCGCTGGCCGAACAGCTCCAGGGACACGACACCGTGCTGGTGGTCGGCGCACCGGTGTTCCGGTACTACCCGCACGTGCCGGGCGAGACGCTGCCGGACGGTGCCCGGTTGCTGCACGTCACCGACGATCCGGAGGAAGCGGCCCGAGCACCGGTCGGCGACAGCCTCCTCGGCGACGCCGGCCTCACCCTCGCGGCGCTGGCCGACCTGATGCCACCGTCGGACCGGCCGCCGCCACCGGCCCGGCCCGTTCTGTCACCGGTGGCAGATTCGGTTCCGCTCAGCGCCGACGCGCTCTTCGCCGCGCTCGCCCGGCACTGGCCGGAGGACGGGGTGTTGGTGCAGGAGTCGCCATCCAACCTGTCGGCGCTGCGTCGTCGGTTGCGGTTCGACACTCCCGGGTCGTACTTCACGATGGCCAGCGGTGGTCTCGGCTACGGACTGCCGGCTGCCGTCGGCATCGCGCTGGCGCAGCGCGACACCGGTCGCCATCGGCCGGTGGTCGCGGTGATCGGCGACGGCTCGTTCCACTACTCGGTCCAGGCGCTCTGGACCGCCGCCCAGTTGCGGCTGCCGCTGGTCGTTGTCGTGCCGGTCAACCAGCAGTACGCGATCCTCAAGGCGTTCGCCGAACTCAAGCAGACGCCGGGTGTGCCCGGGCTGGACCTGCCCGGCGTCGACATCACGGCGATCGCCCGCGGCTACGGATGCGCAACCGCCGTTGTCGAGACTCCCGATCAGCTCGGCGAGACGCTGGCCACGGCGCTACGAGCCGACGGGCCGACGGTGTTGCCGGTGCCGATCCGCACCGATGTGCCGCCGATCCTCTGATGGGTAGGCCGGTCAGCCTGCGGCGAAGCGCAGTGGTTTCCCGTTGACCACGTCCAGGACCGGACGGGCGCCCAACGGCGCCCGAAGCGTCACCGCCACCGGTTCCAGCTTGAGCATGTCGTCGCAGACATCGGTGGACCGCACCACTGTGCCGCCGACCACGACCAGGTGGTCGTGTTCCTGCACCAGTGGGGTGACCTCGGTGTCGCAGCTGCCGACACCGAGCCGGACGGTCAGCGTCGTACCGTCCACGGAGACGATGTCCTGCCCGCTGACCAGGTCCGGCGGCGCGGGCGCGGACGGCGCGACCGGCTCGGGCAGCGCACCGGTGGCGGCGGGGGCGACCGCGACCCGGGCCACCACGGCGTTGATCTCCTCAACGGTGAACAGCCAGGCCGGCACCTGCGCGGTGCCCCGGGTGGTGTGCACCGGTGCGTGACCCAGCTCGACGTCGGTGACGGTGAGCGGGATGCAGGCGGCCTGGAACTCGCTGCTGACCGGAGCGTCCGGCCCGTCCGGCGGGTTGGCCGGTGGCGGCGTACCCGGGTCCTTCGGCCGCCCGGGGCAGGGCGGCGGGTCACCCTGGTCGATCTGTCGGTACGCCTCGGTAGCGGTGATCAGTGGCACGCGGAGTTTGCCGTCGGAGAATTCGATCGTGCCGTCACCCGGCCGCTCGGGCGGCAACGGCACCTGCTCCCGGTACCAGCCGGCGTTGAAGGCCAGCTTGGTCTCCTCGGTGAACTCAGGGTCGCCGACGAGCAGCGTGGGCTCCTGCAGCGGCAGGTAGCCGGTGGTCCACGCCGCACCCGGAGCCCACTGCTCCGCCACTGTCGCGGCCCGCTCCTCGAACGCCTGATGCCGGTCGGTGGCAAGGCCCGGTGGAGTTGATCCGCCGCCCGGCGGGGCGCAGCCGGCGGACATCATCAGCAACGGCAGGCCCAACAGGGCGAGGGTACGGCGCATGACCGGTCAGACGGCGCGCCCACCCGGCCGGTTCCCCGACCCGGAAGACGACTGCGCGCCCCGGTCGGTGACCGGGGCGCGCAGTGCGGTGGTGGAGGTGCCGGGAATCGAACCCGGGTCCTTCGCCGCCTTGTCAGGGCTTCTCCGAGCGCAGCTCGCTGTGCCTCTACTCGGCCCCTCCGATCACGCGAGCGAGTCGGTGTGACGGGCCCAGTCGCTGATTGATCTCGCCGCACGGACCCCGCGACCGGGTCCGGTTGGCCAGCCTTCTAGCTGATGCCGGCTAGCTGGGTCGAAGGCGCTCCCAGGCCGACAGACTTGCTACTCGCCTCAGGCGGCGAGAGCGAAGTCAGCGCGATTGTTCTTGGCGCTTATTGGTTTCCGACGAACGATTCTCGAGACGACGTCGGCTTCCTCGGCTCGCTTCCCCTGCCGCAACGTACGAAGTCGAAACCAGTCACCCCCTCGACAGGCCGCCGGGTTCCGGCGGCTCCGACAAGCGTAACGCCTGCCGCAACCGGATTCATCCCGAGCCCGGAGCCACGTATCGGGGCAGGATGATCCGGACGAATTACGCGTCCATTCCTTTACCGCGCCGGCCCACCGCCCGTTGGATCTCCCGGTCGGCGTCCCGCTTGGCGAGGTCCTGGCGCTTGTCGTACGCCTTCTTGCCCTTGGCCAGGCCGATCTCCACCTTGGCCCAGCCGTCGGAGAAGTAGACCTGGAGTGGCACCAGGGTCAGCCCGCTCTCCCGGAGCTTGCCGATCAGCCGGTCGATCTCCAGCCGTTTGAGCAGCAGTTTCCGGGTACGCCGGGGCTCGTGGTTGGTCCAGGTGCCCTGCACGTACTCGGGAATGTGCATGCTGTGCAGGTAAAGCTCGCCGTCCCGTTCCTGGGCGAACGCGTCGACCAGCGAGGCCCGCCCGGCCCGCAGCGACTTCACCTCGGTGCCGGTCAGCGCCATGCCCGCCTCGTACGTGTCGAGGATGGCGTAGTCGTGCCGGGCCTTCTTGTTGGAGGCGACGACCTTGCGCCCCTTTTCCCGTGGCATCGCCGCGCCACCTCCCTTTCGTCGTCACCCCTGGCCGGCTCGGCCGGTCGAAGGCGGAGATCATGCTACCCGAACGACAAGGGCCCTCCCGCGCCGTTTATTCCGGCGTGGGAGGGCCCTTGTTCAGCGTGAGCAAGCGGATGAGCCTCCGGCCCGGGAGACTAGACCCGCAGGTAGAAGCGGAGCGTGACCCAGGCGGTGACCGCGCTGATCAGACCGCCGACACCGGCCATCACCGGGAAGGTCAGGAAGACCTCGCCCCAGCTCACCGGCGCGAAGAGTCCTTGGAGTGCGCTGAGCGCGCCGTCGAAGAGGAATATCTTCAGCGCGACCAGGGCGCCGAGGCCCAGGATCGAGCCGATCAGACCGGCGACCACCGCCTCCAGCACGAACGGCGCCTGGATGAACCAGTTCGACGCGCCGACCAGCTTCATGACCGCGACCTCACGGCGCTTGCTGTACGCGGCGACCTGGATGGTGTTGGCGACCAGCAGCAGCGCGGCGACGGCCATCGCGATCGCGGCGACCAGGGCGATGTTCTGCCCGGCGGTGAAGAGGTTGAAGATCTTGTCGAGCACCTGACTCTGGTCGACCACCTGGTCGACTCCCTCGACCGCGGTGTACTGGTCGGAGATGGTCTTGTACTCCTCCGGGTTGACCAGCTTGAGTCGGTACGACTCCGGGAGCTGGTCCGCCTTGACCGCGCTGAGCAGGTCCGGCGAGTCCCGGAACATCTCCTGGAAGCGTTGGAAGGCCTCGTCCTTGTTGACGTACGTGGCCTGCGAGATCAGCGGGTCGGCATCCAACTGGGCGTCAAGCGCGCTGCGCTGCTCGTCCGTCACGTCGGCGTCCAGGAAGATCGAGACCTCGATGTTCTCGAAGTACAGCTGCTTCATGTCCGCGACCTTGGTGTAGATCAGGCCGCTGGCACCGAGCATGGTCAGCGAGACCGCCATCGTGATGATCATCGCGATGGTCATCGTCACGTTGCGCCACAGTCCGACCAGTACCTCGGACATGACGTATTTCATCCGCATCGGGATTTCCTCCGGCTCTCCGGCGTGAGGTGTTCGTCGTCAGATCGGGGTGCGGTGGGTAGGGCCGTCACCCGTAGACGCCGCGGGCCTGGTCGCGAACGATCCGGCCGCTCTCGATCTCGATGACGCGACGGCGCATCTGGTTCACGATGTTGGAGTCGTGCGTGACCATCACGACGGTGGTGCCGGTGCGGTTGATCCGGTCCAGCAGGCGCATGATCTCGATGGAGGTGTCCGGGTCCAGGTTTCCGGTCGGCTCGTCCGCCAGCAGGATCAGCGGACGGTTCACGAACGCCCGGGCCACCGCCACACGCTGCTGCTCACCACCGGAGAGCTCGTGCGGGTAGCGGTGCTCCTTCCCGCCGAGGCCGACCAGTTCCAGCACCTCCGGCACGACCCGACGGGCCACCGCCTTGGTCTTGCCGATCACCTCCAGCGCGAAGGCGACGTTCTCGTACGCGGTGCGGTTGGGCAGCAGCCGGAAGTCCTGGAAGACGCAGCCGATCGAGCGACGGAAGTGCGGGCGCTTCCAGGACCGCATCGACGTGACGTCCTTGCCGTTGACGACGACGCGTCCCTTGTTGGGGGTCACCTCGTGCAGCAGCATCTTGATGATCGTGGACTTGCCGGAGCCGGATGGGCCGATGAAGAAGACGAACTCGCCCTTGTCGATCGACACGGACACGTTGTCGAGCGAAGGCCGCGACGCCTTCGGGTACGTCTTCGTCACTTGCTCAAGCTGAATCACGGGTGGTGAGTCTACGCCGTGTAACTGTCATGCCAAGTCCCACGCCCCGCGGTTACGCGGCAAGTCGCCAAATCAGCACGTCAGGTCGAGATCGACGGCGCGCTCCGCCCACGATCGATCACGCACGGTCGCCGGCCAGTTGCTGCTGCTTGCGCCACCGGATGCCCGCCTCGATGAAGGAGTCCAGGTCGCCGTCGAAAACCGAACTCGGGTTTCCGGTCTCGTGCTCGGTCCGCAGATCCTTCACCATCTGGTAGGGGTGCAGCACGTACGAGCGCATCTGGTCGCCCCAGGAGCCGGCGGCGTCGGTCTTGAGCCCCTGCAGCTTGGCCTGCTCCTCCTGGCGCTTGCGCTCCAGCAGTCGGGCCTGGAGCACCCGCAGCGCGGAGGCCTTGTTCTGCAACTGCGACTTCTCGTTCTGGCAGGTCACCACGATGCCGGTGGGAACGTGGGTGATCCGCACCGCCGAGTCGGTGGTGTTGACGCTCTGCCCGCCCGGGCCCGAGGAGCGGTACACGTCGATCCGCATCTCGTTCTCGGGGATGTCGATGTGGTCGGTCTGCTCGACCACCGGCAGCACCTCGACCCCGGCAAAGCTGGTCTGCCGCCGCCCCTGGTTGTCGAACGGGCTGATCCGCACCAACCGGTGGGTGCCGGATTCCACGCTGAGCGTGCCGTAGGCGTACGGGACCTTGACCGTGAAGGTGGCCGACTTCAGACCGGCCTCCTCGGCGTACGAGGTCTCGTAGACCTCGGTCGGGTAGCCGTGCCGTTCGGCCCAGCGGAGGTACATCCGCAGCAGCATCTCGGCGAAGTCGGCGGCGTCCACGCCACCGGCACCCGCCCGGATGGCCACCAGCGCCTCCCGGGAGTCGTACTCGCCGGAGAGGAGCGTGCGGACCTCCATCTCCTGGATGGCCTTGGTCAGCCCGGCGATCTCCGACTCCACCTCGGTGAGCACCCCCGAGTCGGACTCCGCCTCGGCCAGTTCCAGCAGCACGTGCACGTCGTCCAGCCGCGACCGCAGGCTGCCCAACTTGTCGATCTCGCCATTGACGTACGACAGCTGCGAGGTCACCTGCTGGGCGCGGGCCTGGTCGTCCCATAGGTCGGGGGCGGACGCCTCCTGCTCCAGGCGGGCCTTGTCCTCGCGGAGGCGGTCGAGGTCGAGCACCGCCTCGATGCGGCGCAGGGTGGCGTCGAGTTCCTTGAGCTGTTCGGCGAAGTCGGCAGCAGTCACGACAGACAAGGGTACTGCCAAACCAGCTCGGGCCGGCATCCGATCAACCGACGGCGGCGCTCTTGAGCCAGGACAGGGCGGCACGGTGGTACGCCACGGCGAACTCAAGCGCGCTCGCGTCGTACGTGTCGCCTTCCTTCTTGGCGTTCTTGACCTGCTCGCGGACCCGGGCGAGGGCGTCCGTGTGGTACTCGTTGGCCGCGACCTGGAGGTTCTTCAGTTGGCTCGGCGAGTGCAGGTTCCCGAAGGCGATGCGCAGGGCGATCGGGTTGCGGATGGTGTCCCGCCCCGGATCTTCGGCGAGCCACCGGGAGAATGTCCGTTTTCCGGCTGCCGTGATCGCATACGGTTGACTCATCCGCGGCCCGGGCTTACCCAACCGGACGAAACCTCGCTCGGCCAGCACCGGCAACTCCCGGTAGACCTGGCTGCGGGTCATCGACCAGTACGGCGCCAGTCGGCGCTCGGCGGCGGCCATCAACTGACCACCTGTCATGGGCCCCTCGTGGAGCAGCCCGAGCAGGGCCGCCGCCGTGGGGTTCACTCCGGATTCCGCCATGCCCCTCACGCTGCCACTTTGCCGGGCCGGCGTCCAGGATTTCCCCTTTTCGCCACCCAATGGGGTTTCCTATGTGCACTGTCGGAGCGCGACGGTCCACCAACCGCACCCCACGCCCACCCCGCCCCCGCCCCCGCCCGAGAGCGGGAGTGTTAGGAAGGGCCCCTTCCTATACACCAGACGTTAAGAAGGTGCCCTTCCTTACATCTCAGTCCATGTGGGGGTAGGTGTGGTCGGTGGGGGGGACGAAGGTTTCCTTGATCGTCCGGGGGGACATCCAGCGGATCAGGTTGTGCCAGGAGCCGGCCTTGTCGTTGGTGCCGCTCGCCCGGGCGCCGCCGAAGGGCTGCTGACCGACCACGGCGCCGGTCGGCTTGTCGTTGATGTAGAAGTTGCCGGCCGCGTACCGCATCTTCGCGGCCACCGCGTCGACCACCCGGCGGTCGGTGGCGAAGATCGACCCGGTCAGCGCGTACGGGGCGATCGCCTCGGCCTGGGTGACCACCTCGTCGAAGCGGGCGTCGTCGAAGACGTGCACGCCGAGGATCGGGCCGAAGTACTCGGTGGTGAACGTCTCGTGGGCAGAATCACCGCACTCGAAGATCGTCGGGCGGACGAACCAGCCCACCGAGTCGTCGGCGGTGCCACCGGCGATGATCCGGCAACTGTCGTCGGAGGAGATCAGCTCCAGCGCCGCCGTGTGCCGGGCGTACGCCTTGTCGTCGATGACCGCGCCGCCGAAGTTGCGGAAGTCGGTGACGTCGCCGTAGGCCAGCCCGTCGGCGGTCGCGGCCAACCGGTCACGCAGACCGCCCTCCCAGAGCGAGCGCGGAACGTACGCGCGGGAGGCCGCCGAGCACTTCTGTCCCTGGTACTCGAAGGCGCCCCGGATCAGCGCCGTGTGCAGCGCGTCCACGTCGGCGCTGGAGTGGGCGACCACGAAGTCCTTGCCCCCGGTCTCACCGACCAGCCTGGGGTAGCCCCGGTAGCTGGCGATGTTCTCCCCGACCGTGCGCCAGAGCTGCTGGAAGACCTTGGTGGACCCGGTGAAGTGGATACCGGCCAGGTCGGGGTCGGCCAGCACCACATCAGAGACCTCCTCGCCCCGGCCGGTCACCATGTTGATCACCCCGGGTGGCAGGCCGGCCGCCTCGAACAGGCGCATGGTGAAGTGCGCGGCGAACTGCTGGGTCGGGCCCGGCTTCCAGACCACCGTGTTACCGAGCAGGGCCGGTGCCGAGGGGAGGTTGCCGGCGATTGCGGTGAAGTTGAACGGGGTGACCGCGTAGACGAAGCCCTCCAGTGGCCGGTGATCGAACCGGTTCCACACACCGGGCGACGACATCGGCTGCTCGGCCAGCAGGTTGCGGGCGAAGTGCACGTTGAACCGCAGGAAGTCGATGAACTCGCAGGCCGAGTCGATCTCGGCCTGCACGGCGGTCTTGGACTGACCGAGCATGGTGGCCGCGTTCAGGGTGTCCCGCCACGGTCCGGAGAGCAGCTCGGCGGCGCGCAGGAAGATCGCGGCCCGCTCCTCGAAGGGCAGCGCGCGCCAACCCGGTGCGGCGTCCTTGGCGGCCTTGACCGCCGCCCGCGCGTCGTCGTGGGTGGCGTGGCCGGAAACCCCGAGCACGTGGGCGTGCCGGTGCGGCTGCACCACCTGGATCGCCTCGCCACCGGCCATCCGCTGTTCGCCCGCGATCGTCATCGGCAGGTCGATGCGCTCGGCGGCCAGCTCGGTGAGCCGCCGCTGGAGACGTTCACGGTCGGCGCTACCCGGCTCGTAGGTGCGCACCGGCTCGTTACGCGGCTCGGGTACGGAGAACACGGCGTCCATCAGGGCTCCTGGCGATCTCGACAGCGGTGGCGAAACCGGACCCGCAGTGGCGGGACCTGCGCCAATCCTCCCACGTCCAGCGTCGGTCAACGACACCCCGGCCGCTCGTCGACCATCGATCAGGAGGTGGTTCCAGGCTCCGGGAACCGATTCGTACCCGAAGCGGACCTGTAACCGAAGAAATGCAGGCTCTGCGGGCTTCGGGCTCCCGCCGCTCCCCGCCGCGTACGCTGGGTTGCCGGTGACGTTCCGGCCCGGTCGGGCCCGGCGGCGAAGGGGAGACCATGAGCAACGAGCCCGGTGGGCCGACCGCCGCTGCGCCCGACCAGTCCGAGGCCCTCGCACCCCGGGTCGACGATCACCCGAACACCGGCCGTGCGGCACCCGCTCCGGGGGCGACGGCGTTGGCCCTGCTGGCGGCCGGCTGGTTGGCCGCGATGCTCTGGTCGACCCGGGAGGCGATCAGCTCGGCGACGGCCGGTGTCACCGCGGTCAGCCTCTCCGCCTTCGCGCTGCCCGGCGTGATCTCGGCGGCGCTGGTGGCGGGCGCCGCCGTCGGGCTGGCCGCCGGCGAACCGGTTGCCCGCCGGACCGAACGGGTGACCCTGCGCTTCGCGGCGGCGGTCGGCGCCGGTCTGCTGGTCGGGCTGCTCGCCGCGCTCGCGATCGATCTCAGCTACGCGGGTGACGTCACCACCCGCACCATCGCCGGCACCACGGCCGCCGCGGCCGTCATCGGCGGCGCGCTCGCCGGTGCCCGCAACGGTGCCGTGGTGGGCGCGGTGACCACCGCCGCGCTGGGCGCTCTGCTCTTCGTGGTGGCCTTCAGCCTGGCCCGCGACCCACTGTTCAACCTCTTCGGTGCCGGCGACACCCAGCAGTCGCTGATCAACGCGGCCAGTTGGGTTTCCCGGACCGAGTCCCTGCTGGCCGGGCTGATCGCCGGCGGGTTGGCCTTCGGCTACCTCAGCTGGGCGCGGCGACGAGCCGTAAGCGACGGCGGCGAGGCCGCACTGCGTTGGCCGGCGTACCTGGTGGCGGGCGCGGGGCCGGGGCTTCTGCTCCTGCTCACCGAGGTGATCATCCGGATCGGTGGGCGTTCGCTGATCGACCTGGCCGCTGCGCTCAGCGAGGCGGACGCGGTCGCACAGACCTCGCTCGGTACCTCGCGGGTGGACAACGCCATCTGGGTGCTGTTCGTCGGCGCGTTGACCGCCGTGATCAGCTTCGGTCGTACGCTCGGCTCACCCGCCGACGACCCGCAGCAGTGACTCCAGCTCGCTGGGGTCGTACCACTCCAGTTCGTGGTCCTCGGCCCCATCGACGGTGAACTGGGCGTCGGGGTCACCGGCCAACGCCTCCAGCACCACCTGGACGGCGGCGGCGACGTCGGTCGTGGCGTCCGCCCCGTCCACGTGCACGGCCGCGACGGCGGCGAGCGGCACCGGAGTCGGCAACTCCACCACGCTGGAACCCAGTTCCCCGTCCCCCCGGCCCACCGTCGTGGCGGGCAGGTCCGCCGAGACGACCACCCGCCGGTGCGGCGCGGCGGGGTCGTGGCGGATCAGTTGCAGGGCATCCTGCGCGGCGCGGGTGAAGGCGACGTACTCCAACTCCTCCTCGTCACCCTCCGCGTACCACTCGCGCAACGTCGGAGTCACCGCGTGCGCCTGCGTCGCGGCGAGTCCGTGCTCCGGCAGCCTGGTCAGCATCGGCACGGTCGCCGGCACGTAGACCCGGACAAGCTCGTCGGTCACCGTGATCTCCCCCGCTCTGCTCCGTCCGGCGGCGACAACCGCCGAGCCGGCGTACGGACCTGTCCGTACGCCCTGACCGTCATACACCTCGGAGCGCTTTCGTGGAAGTTCCGGCAGCGGCCGGTGTGTCCCCACCGAGAGCGATTGGCCGCCGGGAGGCAGCCGGTGGCAAACTGAGGCGAACGACGTCAACCCGGGGAGTTTCGGTGGAACCGAGGTTCCTGCTCCTGTCCGACGTGGCCACCGAGCTGAACGTGTCGGATTCGCAGGTCTACCACATGGTACGCAGCGGCGAGCTGCCCGCGATCAAGATCGGTGGTCGGGGGCAGTGGCGGGTGGAGCGGGCCCGCCTGGAGGAGTACATCCAACGTAAGTACGCGGAAACCGCCGACTGGGTACGCGACAACCCCCTGGCGGAACGCGATCCCGAGGAGCGATAGGACCGCACCCCGACATTGACCGCCGGCTCTGCCATGCCTGAGAATCGACGCTGTCGGAAGCAAACGAAGGCAAACGCAACCAAGCGGCATGACAGCAGGGGGCAGCCATGACCAACCTCCGGCGACCCGGGCCGGCCCGCCCACCCGTGCGGCTACGACCGGCACCCGCCTTCGAGCCGCCTACCGTCGAGGAGGACACCGCCGGCTGGCCCCACCCGGCCAACGGCCAGCTCGCTTTTGATCTCTTCGCCGCAAACCGCCAGTGGCCCGGCGGTGGCGGCGCAGCCCGGCCACCAGCATGGGGGGCGGCGCGCTCCGGCAGCCGACTGATCGCGCCGGGTGCGCCGAGGCCTGCCGCGTTGAGCCGGCCCGTCGGAGCCGGAGCATCGGGCCCCGGCCAGGAGTCCGCCCGGGGATTGCCGCCCGAAGCCCTGGCCACGGCCACCCCGGCGGCCACCCGGGTCGCCCATCGCTTCGTCGCCACCTGTCTGGAGGTGGTCAACGGCTTCCGACCACCGGTGCAGCTACGGCGTCACCTCGACCCGGCCCGGCTCGCGGTGCTGCTGCCCGAACTGGCCCGCGCCACCGCCCGCGGGGCACTGCCTCGGCGACGCTCGACGCGCCCCGGGGTGCAGCTACGGCGACTCCGCGTCTGCGAGCCCCGCGCCACCGCCATCGAGGCCGCCGCAGTGCTCACCGGTGCGGCTGGTCGTAGCTGGGCGATGGCGCTGCGGCTGGAGCAGCGGCGCGGCAACTGGCTCTGCACCGACCTGCGGGTGCTGTGATCCCACCGCTTCGATGAGCGCTCACCCCGCGCCAGCCACCGGGGGGACGAGATCGCGCAACCGCCGCAGCGGGTGGCCGTTTCGCTTCGTCCGGCCACCCGCTGCGGATCGCACTAGTTCACGGTGCCGCCGGGCGCACCGTGGCAGCGCTTGTACTTACGACCTGAGCCGCAGGGGCACGGCGCGTTGCGGGACGGGCCGTTGCTGGCGCTCGCCTGCCCCGGTGCGGTCTGCCGGGCGTTGCCGGTCGGCAACGCCGGCCCGCGCAGGCCGGCGGCTGGACGCTGCGGTGCGGACGGTGCCGTCCGGCCCGGCGTCGCCGGAGCGGCCTGATCCGGGCGGCCGATGCCGAGCGCGGGAGCGCGCTGCTCCTCACGCTGCACGGCGACGCCACCGGCACCGGCCTCACCGTCGATGGTCGGCGCGGAGTATTGAAGCCCCTGCTGCTGCGGCGCACGACCCAGACCCTTGGCCCGGATCTCCACCGGCTTGTCCAGCAGCTGGACCTCCTCGGCCTCGGGCTCCGGCTCGTTGACCTGGACCTCAAGGTTGTAGAGGAAGCCGACGGTCTCCTCCTTGATGCCCTCCATCATGGTGGCGAACATGTCGAAGCCTTCGCGCTGGTACTCCACCACCGGGTCGCGCTGGGCGTACGCCCGCAGCGAGATGCCCTCCTGGAGGTAGTCCATCTCGTAGAGGTGCTCGCGCCACTTGCGGTCGATCACCTGGAGCAGCACCATCCGCTCCAACTGCCGGGTGCCCTCGGCGCCGAGCTGCTCCTCACGCCGGTCGTACGCGGCGTTCGCGTCCTCCCTGAGCTGGGCGAGCAGGAAGTCGGCGTCGATGCTCGCCCGTGACCCGGCCTCCTCCACCAACTCCTCGATGGTGACGCCCACCGGGTAGAGCTGCTTGAGGCTGGACCAGAGCTGCTCAAGATCCCAGTCTTCGGCGTAGCCGTCCGCGGTGGCTCCGCGCACGTACCCCTCGATCGTGTCGTCGATCATGTTGCGCACCTGCTCGGAGAGATCCTCGCCGTTGAGTACGCGCAGCCGCTCGGCGTAGATCACCTGGCGCTGCTTGTTCATGACCTCGTCGTACTTGAGGACGTTCTTGCGGATCTCGGCGTTCTGCCCCTCGATCTGGGCCTGCGCGCTCTTGATCTGGCGGGTGACCATCTTCGACTCGATGGGCACGTCCTCCGGGATGTTGAAGCGGTCCATGACCGCCTCCACCGCACCGGAGCGGAACCGCTTCATCAGCTCGTCCTGCAAGGACAGGTAGAACCGCGACTCACCCGGGTCGCCCTGCCGGCCGGACCGGCCACGGAGCTGGTTGTCGATGCGACGTGACTCGTGCCGCTCCGTGCCCAGCACGTAGAGCCCACCGGCGGCGGCGACCTCCTCGGCCTCCGCGTCGCAGGCCTGCTTCCACTTCGGCAGGACCTCTTCGAGTGCCTTGTCGTACTCCTCGGCGTTCTCCAGCGGGTCGAGCCCGCGCTGGCGCAGCTCGTTGGCCGCGAGGAACTCGGGGTTGCCGCCGAGCAGGATGTCGGTGCCTCGGCCGGCCATGTTGGTGGCCACCGTGACCGCACCCTTGCGACCCGCCTGGGCGACGATCTCCGCTTCCCGGGCGTGGAACTTCGCGTTCAGCACCGAGTGCGGGATGCCCCGGCGGCGCAGCAACTGGGACAGAACCTCGGAATTCTCCACCGAGACCGTGCCGACCAGCACCGGCTGACCCGCCTGGTGCCGCTCGGCGATGTCCTCGATCACCGCGTTGAACTTGGCCTGTTCGGTCTTGTAGATGACGTCGGCCCGGTCCTCGCGGATCATCGGCCGGTGGGTCGGGATCGTCACCACGCCGACCTTGTAGACCTTGTTGAACTCGCCCGCCTCGGTCTGGGCGGTACCGGTCATGCCGGCGAGCTTGTCGTAGAGGCGGAAGTAGTTCTGGAGGGTGATGGTGGCCAGGGTCTGGTTCTCCTGCTTGATCTCCACCCCCTCCTTGGCCTCGATCGCCTGGTGCATGCCTTCGTTGTAGCGACGGCCGTGCAGGATGCGCCCGGTGAACTCGTCGACGATCAGGACCTCGCCGTCGCTGACGATGTAGTCCTTGTCCCGCTTGTACAGCTCCTTGGCCTTGATCGCGTTGTTCAGGTAGCCGACCAGCGGAGTGTTCACCGACTCGTAGAGGTTGTCGATGCCGAGCCGGTCCTCGACCTTCGCCACGCCCCGCTCGGTGACCGCGATGGTGCGCTTGGAGTAGTCGACCTCGTAGTCGCCCTCGCCGTCCTTGCCCGCCTGGAGGCGGGCCACCACGGCGGCGAACTCGCCGTACCAGCGGGCCGAGTGTTCCGCCGGGCCGGAGATGATCAGCGGGGTACGAGCCTCGTCGATCAGGATGGAGTCGACCTCGTCGACCACGGCGAAGTTGTGGCCACGCTGGACCAACTCGTCCCTCGACCAGGCCATGTTGTCGCGCAGGTAGTCGAACCCGAACTCGTTGTTCGTGCCGTAGGTGATGTCGCACTCGTAGGCCGCGCGGTGCTCGGTGGAGGGCCGGTTGGGCAGCACCACCCCGACGGTCAGGCCGAGGAACTCGTGCACCCGGCCCATCCAGGCGGCGTCGCGCTGGGCCAGGTAGTCGTTGACCGTGACCACGTGCACGCCTTTGCCGGACAGCGCGTTGAGATAGACCGGCATCACCGAGGTCAGGGTCTTGCCCTCACCGGTCTTCATCTCGGCGATGTTGCCGAAGTGCAACGCCGCGCCACCCATCACCTGCACGTCGTACGGCCGTTGGCCGAGCACCCGCGCCGCCGCCTCGCGGCAGACCGCGAACGCCTCGGGCAACAGGTCGTCCAGGGTCTCGCCGTCGGCGAGTCGCTCCCTGAACTGCTCGGTCATGTCGCGCAGCTCGTCGTCGGTGAGGTTGACGTAGTCGTCCTCGATCGAGTTGACGGCGGCGGCGATCGCCTTGAGGCGGCGAACCATGCGCCCCTCGCCCGCGCGGAGGACCTTTTCCAGAATCGACACGGATCAACGCTCCCCTAGACAGTCTCGAACCATCGTAGGCGTTCCATCGGGCCGATGGTCACTGGTGGCGGTGGTCGGCTTCCGCGAAACCGACATAACACTCCCCGCTCCGCTCCGCGTCCCGGTTATCCGGTTACGCCGTGGGCGAACGATCCGGCACGATGGCTCGCGTGGAACCCGTGGAGATCGCCGAGGACGGTCTGGTGCTGCGGCCGTGGCGCGCCACCGACGCCGACGCGGTACACCGAGCCTGCCAGGATCCCGACATCCAGCGCTGGACCAACCTGCCCAGCCCGTACCTGCCCGAACACGCCCACACGTTCGTCACCGAGTCGGCCGCCCGGCAGTGGGCGAACGACACCGGGGCGCCCTTCGCGATCGGCGACCCGGCCACCGGCGAACTGCTCGGCGCCTGCGGCCTGATCGAGATCGACCGCAGCGCCCGCCAGAACAGCGAGATCGGGTACTGGACCGCTCCCTGGGCCCGTGGCCGGGGCGTGGCCGTACGCGCAGCCCGGGCCCTCGCCCGGTGGTCCTTCGACGAGTTGGGGCTACGTCGGCTGATCTGGCGGGCCCTGGTGGGTAATCACGCCTCCCGGCTGGTCGCGCTGCGCACCGGGTTCCGGGTCGACGGGTTGCTGCGGACCACCGACCCGCAGCGCGGCAGGCACGACTGGATCGGTTCGCTGCTGCCCGGCGAGGTGCCGGCACCCGGTGCGGTCGGCCCGGCCGGACCGGGCACTCTGGAGGCGCGGCGGGCGGGCGTCTTCGGCCGGGCGCAGCCCGCCCTGTTCGCCACCGCCGGCACGCACGAACTGAGCCTGCGCCCGATGGAGGAGCGGGACCTCGACGAGATCATCGCCACCTGTCGTGATCCGGAGACGCTGCGCTGGACCACTGTCCCGGAGGGCTACCAGTACGCGGACGCCGAGGACTACCTCGCATTCGTACGGGCCGCCTGGGCCGCCGCCAGCAGCGCCTGCTTCGTCATCGCCGACGCCGACGACCGGTACGCCGGCTCGATCGACCTGCGGCTGTCGGCCGCCGATCCGCTGCTGGCCGACGTCGGTTTCATGACCGCACCGCACGCCCGGGGGCGGGGCTACCAGCCGGCGGCGTTGGCTGCGGTCTGTGCCTGGGGTTTCACCACACTCGGCCTGGCCCGGATCGAATGGCGGGCCAACGTCGGCAACGTCGCCTCCCGCCGGGTCGCCGAGAAGGCCGGCTTCACGCTGGAGGGCACCGCCCGCCGGGCGCTCAACCACCGGGGCGACCGGGTCGATGCCTGGGTCGGCGCCCTGCTCGCGGAGGACCTCACGTGACCCCGGAAACCATTGAGGCGCACGGGGTGCGGTTGCGACCGTTCCGCCCCGACGACGCCGACGACGTCACCGCCGGTTGCGCCGACCCGCTCACCCAGCGGTTTCTCGACGGTCTTCCCAGCCCGTACACCATCGCCGACGGCCACCGGTGGATCACCGAGGGGGCGCCCGCCGCCTTCGCCGGTGGCGGCGCCGCGTACGCCGTCGCCGACCCGGCCAGCGACCGGCTGCTCGGCACGGTCGGTCTGAGCCACCCGGTGCCGCAGCGGGGCCAGGCGGAGATCGGCTACTGGGTCGCGCCGTGGGCCCGCCGCCGTGGCGTCGCCACCGCCGCCACCCGGGCCCTGGCCGAGCATGCCTTCGCCACCGGCATCGCCCGGCTGGAACTGGTCACCGATGTCGGCAACGCGGCCAGCCAGCGGGTCGCGCTGGCCGCCGGGTTCCGGCCCGAAGGGGTACGCCGGTCCGCCTCGCCGGCCCGGGGCGGTGGCCGGCGGGACCTGACGGTCTGGGTACGACTCGCCGACGACCCACCCGGACGGTGGCAGCGCCCGTTGCCGGACCTGCCCGGCGGCCGGCTCACCGACGGTGTGGTCGTGCTGCGCCGCCTCGGCCCGGAGGACGTCGACGAGACGTACCGCCTGCACACCGAGCCGTCGGTGGTGGCCACCCGGGTGCCACCGGAACCACCCACCCGGGACTGGGCTGAGCGACGCTGCCACGACGCGGAGAGCCACTGGCTGACCGGCATCGCCGCGGCCGTGACCATCCTGGACGCCGCCTCCGGGGGCTTCGTCGGCGGTTGTGCCCTGCTCCCCGACCGGCTCGACACCGGTCAGGCGATGCTCGGCTACAGCCTGCTGCCGCAGTGGCGCGGGCACGGATACGCGACCCGCGCCGTGGGGTTGCTCGCCCGGTGGGGCTTCGACCAGGTCGGCCTGGCCCGGTTGTGGGCCGGCACCCTGCCGGGGAACGTCGCCTCGCAGCGGGTCCTGGAGAGGTCCGGGTTTCGCCGGGAGGGCCTGTTGCGGGGGCAGTTGCCCGGCGCGGCGGGCAACCGGGCCGACTCGACCGTCTACGGCCTGCTGCCGGCGGATCTGACTGACTGACCGGCAGGCACTGCGGGGCCGGCCGGTTCGGGTCGGGCCGTCCCGACCCGAACCGGCGCCACCGGTCAGATGTCCAGCGAGATGATGCCGTAGTCGTAGGCGTGCCGTCGGTAGACCACGCTCGGGCGGCCGGATTCCTTGTCCTGGAACAGGTAGAAGTCGTGGCCGACCAGTTCCATCTGGAACAGGGCGTCGTCGACGGTCATCGGCTCGGCCGGGTGCACCTTCTCCCGGGCGATGTGCCACGGCTGGTCGTCGGCGTACTCCTCCTCCTCGGGCCGTTCGGCCACGGCGGTGGCGGTGGCCGTCTCCGCGGGGGCGGAGAGCGCGGGGAGGTCGGCCACCGGCAGGCCGGCGGTCGCGGCGGCGACCGACAGCGGCGCGTGCCGGCCACGGTGTACCCGACGCCGGTCGGCCGCGCGACGCAGCCGGGAGTCGAGCTTGGCGATGGCCGCGTCCAGAGCGCTGTAGAAATCGCTGGTGCAGGCCTCGGCCCGAATCACCGGGCCACGGGAATAGCAGGTGATTTCCACCCGCTGACAATGATCGGCCTGGCGCGGATTCCGCTCGTGGAACAGCTCTACATCGACACGAATAAGTTTGTGGTCGTAGCGTTCGATCTTCGCCAGCTTGTCGGCTACGTGCACTCGGTAATGATCCGGCACTTCAACGTTACGGCCCTTGACCACGATGTCCACGTGACCTCCTTGTTCGGACGGTCTTCGATCCGGAACTCCGGTCGCGCCCGGGACGGCCCCATTCGGCGTCGACCGGTCAATACGGCTACGCCTCCTCTCACCGCCGGGGGTGGGTGGGATAGCCCTCCTACCCTCGACAGCCAAACGCTAACTCTTATCAGTCCGACAGTCACCCCTGGCCGCCAACACGTCCCGAGATTTTCCACACTTCATACACGAAGGTGTGAAACGGAAACACGATCGGTTACCGTGGGTGCCTTTTTTGTGTCGCGGCCAGTACCGCCGCCCCGGTTGGCGACAGCCCCTGCACGGTCAGTACGCGACTGACCGCCGCGAGCGTCGCTCCGGTGGTGACGATGTCGTCCAGCAGGATCACCCTCGACCCCGCGGCGGTCGGGCCGTGACCCGACCGGGCCCGAAAGGCCGCCGTGGCCGCCGCCGCCCGACCGGCGCTGTCCAGGGTGACCGAGTCCGGTCTGGGCGCGGCGCGTACCGCGTGCTGCACCCGCACCGGCCAGCCCGCCGCCCGCAGTCGACGGGCGCAGTGCCGGGTCAGCCGCCCGAGGTGATCGCCGAAACGGGCCCGGGCCGCCGCCGGGGTGTCCGGCACCGGCACCAGCAGCACCGGGCCGAGCGGGCCGGCTGCTGCGGCGACGACCTCGGCGAGCAGCGCGCCGAGAGGCCGGGCCAGGCCGTGCCGGCCATGTTCCTTGTACGCCAGCAGCGTCTCCCGCAGCGGCCCGCCGTACGCGCCGAGGGCGTGGCAGGGCGGCAGGCCCGCTGGGGCGGGAACCGGTCGCACCGGGCCCGGACGCAGCGCCCGTAACGCGTCGACACACTCCGGGCAGACCCCGTGCCGCAGCCCCGGGCGGCGTTGCCGGCAGCCGGCGCAGTCGGTGGGCAGCACCAGGTCGGCCAGGTCCGCCCAGAGCCCGCCAGCCACGGCGGCCTCAGTAGAGGAAAACGGGCGCGGTGGGGTTGCCCGGACGCACGCCGGCCGGCGGCGGTGTGACGTCCTGGACCTGGTCCCGGTTGATCCGCTCGAACGGATTGCTGCGGTACGCCACCCCGTTCGCCTCGTACATGAACGACCCGGCCAGCGGGGACCGCTCGGGGGTGGCCGGGTACGCGGCGAGGTGGTCGACCTGGCTGCCGGTGTCCTCCCGCAGCGGGGTCTCCACGGCACCGTCCACGCTCACGTCGTAGATCGCCGGCCGGCCGGCCGAGCCGGCCACCAGCAGGCGGTTCGCCGCCGACCAGTCCACCGCGGTGGCGTCGGTCAACGAGCTGACCAACCGTCGGGCCGGACCCACGCTCGGCACCCCACCCTCCCAGTTGATCGTGGTGACGTGCAGCGCGCCGTCGACGATGAGCGCGAGCCGGTGCCCGTCCAGCGCCGCCGCCACGGCGGTGACCCGGCCCGGCAGGCCGAGCTGGACCTGGCGGGTCGCCGCCTGGTCGTCGAAGCGGTAGAGCCGGCCGTCGGCGACCACCAGGCCCGCCGGGCGAGGACCGTCGGTGCGGATCCAGACCGGGCGGCTCATCGCGGCGTACCCGGTGGGGCCGGTGGTGAGGCCCTCCACCACGCCACCGCCGCGCCCCACGGCCAGCCGCTGCCGCCCGTCCTCGCCGGTGACCACCACGGCGGCCAGGACGTTCTCGCCGGCGCGACGCAGTTCGGCTGAGACGATGTCGCGGTTCACCTCGGGTGCCACCGGCACCGAGCCGGCGGCTTCGCCGGCCACGGTCAGCGAATGGATCGCCCCCTCGTAGACGCAGTACCGCCGCGCGTTGCCGTCGATCAGGCCCAACGGATTCAGCCGGCGCTGCTCCTCAAGGTCGATCACCTTGCGGGACTGGTTGAGGATCTTCACCTCGACGGTGCCGTGCAGCTCCCGCAGAGACCACGCCAGCTGGGTGCCGAACTGCTCCAGCCGACGCTCGTCAGCGCCCGGCATGTCGAGGTTGACCTCCCACCGGCCGTCCGAACCGGTGGCATTGTTGATCATTTCGGTGCGGTCGGGCAGACCGGAGACGCCGATCCGCAGCCACTCCGAGGGACCGGCGGTCAACCACCGGATCACCTCGCTCACCCGACGCTCCGCCGGCACGGCCGAGGAGAGGTAGCGCTGATCGGAGACGAGCCGGGTGCGGTCGGAGTTCCAGAAGTAGATCGCTTCCGCCTGGTAGAACCGGCGCAGCGCGTCGTCGCTGAGCAGCAGCACGTTCGGCGGGTCGCTGACGTAGTAGCCGGCGTCGTCCTCACCCACCGGACCGGCGCTGACCAGCCGGAACTCGTACGTCGACTCGGTGGCCACCGGTGGCACCAACATCCCGTTGGCCCGCAACAGACCGACCTGCTGCACGCTGATGGTGACCTTCATGCTGTCGACGTCCGGCTCGATCACCGGATCGTCGGTGAGCCGCACCACCGACAACGCCACCTCGCTGCCCTGTTTCTCCGGCAGCCCGCTCCGTTCGGAGGTGGCGATGAACCGCTTGACCCGCTCGTACGCCCGATCCGGCTCGCCGGCCGCCGCGGCCAGGAAGTTGCGCACGAACGCCTCGGCGTCGCTGCCGCTGGCCTCACGCGTCGGCGGTTCGGTGCCGCGTCCCAGCGACCAGTTCGTCTCCGCGGCCGGGCCGCGCTGCTCGATCTGCACCTCACTGCGGTCGGGAATCCCGCAGCCGGCGGAGACGGTCAGCACCAGCGCGCCGCCGAGCAGCCCGGTCAGCAGGCGCCTCACGAGCTCACCTCCGCGCGCCGTTGCTCCGCCTGCGGTGGTGGACCGGACGCCGGGCCGATGGCGAGCGTGCCGGCCGGGCCGGGCTCGATGACCAGCGGTCCGCCGGCCGGCGCGCCGCTGAACGGCAGCGCGACGTCGGCCGGTACCAACCGCAGCGGCGAAGTGGTCAGCCGGTCACCAGCGCGCGCCGGCAGGGTGAGCCGGAATTGTGCGCCCTGCCCGGGCGCGCCCCACGCCTCCAGCCAGCCGCCGTGCAGTCGGGCGTCCTCCAGGCTGATCGACAGTCCCAGCCCGGTGCCGCCGGTCTGCCGTGCCCGGGACGGGTCGGCCCGCCAGAACCGGTTGAAAACCAGCTTCTCCTCGCCCGGTTTGAGCCCGACACCGTGGTCGCGGACGGTCAGCGCGACGGCGGTCTCGTCCATCCCCAACGTGATCCGCACCGGCCGTCCCTCGCCGTGCTCGACCGCGTTGCCGACCAGGTTGCGCAGCACTCGTTCGACCCGTCGCGGATCTATCTCGGCGATCACCGGGGCGGTCGGTACGTCCAGTTCGATGGCCACCCCGACCCGCTCGGCCAGCCCGGCCAGCCGGTCGACCACCCGGTGCACGACCGGCACCAGGTCCGTCGGCTCGGCGTCGAGCACCGCGAAACCCGCGTCGAACCGGCTGATCTCCAGCAGGTCGGTCAGCAACTCCTCGAAGCGGTCCAGCTCGGCCTGGAGCAGCTCGGCGCTGCGTGCCACCGCCGGATCGAACCCGTCGCGCTCCGCGAAGATCAGGTCAGCGGCCATCCGTACGGTGGTCAGCGGGGTCCGCAGTTCGTGTGAGACGTCCGAGGTGAATCGGCGTTGCAGCCGGGACATCTCCTCCAGGCGCAGGATCTGCCGTTGCAGGTTGGTGGCCATCTGGTTGAACGAGGCCGCGAGCAGCGCCAGGTCGTCCTCACCATTGACGGCCATCCGCTGGTCGAGCAGGCCGGCCGAGAGTCGCTGGGCGGTCCGGGCGGCGACCCGTACCGGGATCACCACCAGCCGGGTCACCAACGCGGCGAGCAGGCCGAGCAGCAGCACCAGGGCGACCCCGGTGGCCACCACGGTGGCCCGCGCCTGCGCTGCCGTGGCGTCCTGCAGGGTCAGCGGCACGAAGTAGTAGAGCTCCACCTGCCCGAACCGGGTCGGCACCGGAGAGCCGTAGACGAGGTACTTCCGCTCGCCGTCTGCGGTGAGCCGGCCGGTACGGATCTGGTTGGCCACGTTGCCATCGGCCACCGCAGCGCGCATCTCGGGACTGATCAGGGGTCGGACGTTCGCCGACGGCGAGGTACGCGCCTCGATCACTCCGGGCCAGTTCTCCGCGGTGAGGGCCACCACCACGCCGCTGTTCTGCTGGGGGTCACCACCGGCCAGGTAGTTGACCGTGCCGTCGATCGTCTCCTGGAGCTGCGCCTCCTGGGGCTGGCTGTAGAGGCTGAACTGCTTCGCCGCGTACTCCGCGCCGTTGAGCAGCCGCAACTGGACGTCGGTCTTGGCATTGTCCAGCAGGATGCTCGTGATCTTGTCGGCGATCAGGTAGGCGAAGCCACCGACCAGCAGACTGGAGGTCACCAACGTGATGGTCACCACCCGCACCTGCAACGAGCGGCGCCACGTCTGGTGCAGCCTCGCCACCGAACGGGCCAGACGGCCGCTCACCCCACGCCACAACTCCCGCACGGCACCACGCCGGCGGGACGTCGGGTCAAGATCGGGGATCGGGGAGGTGGCCACAGTGCCACCAGGCTATCCGGTACCAGCCTTGTAGCCCACGCCGCGAACGGTGAGGATGATTTCCGGCCGTTCCGGGTCCGGCTCGATCTTGGCACGTAGCCGCTGCACGTGCACGTTGACCAGCCGGGTGTCCGCCGCGTGCCGGTAGCCCCAGACCTGCTCCAGCAGCACCTCGCGGGTGAAGACCTGACGCGGCTTGCGGGCGAGCGCGACCAACAGGTCGAACTCCAGCGGCGTCAGCTTCACCTCCTCGCCGTTGCGGCTGACGGTGTGCGCCGGCACGTCGATGGCGATCTGGTTGCCGGGCGGGCCGATGGTGAGCAGTTCCGGCGCGGCGTCCTCGCCCCGGCGCAGCCGGGCCCGCATCCGGGCGACCAGCTCCTTGGGTTTGAAGGGCTTGACCACGTAGTCGTCGGCACCCGACTCCAGACCGAGCACGACGTCGACCGTGTCGCTCTTGGCGGTCAGCATCACGATCGGCACCCCGGACTCGCCCCGGATCGCCCGCGCAACGTCGATACCGCTCATTCCGGGCAGCATCAGGTCAAGCAGGACGATATCGGGCCGATTGTCGCGGAACGCGGCCAGTGCCCGTTCCCCGTCCGCCACGAACGAGGGCATGAAGCCCTCACTGCGCAGCACGATGCCGAGCATCTCGGCGAGCGCGGGGTCGTCGTCGACCACCAGTACCCGGGCTCTCATGGGGTTAATGGTTCCATCCCGTCAGTTCGGTGGGCTCGGCGTCACCCGCACGCTACTGCCGTCAGGTGGGCCGTGCCCAGCACCCGCTCGGTTTGTACCGCTCGCACGTGCCGCCCCGGGACGGGACTTGCACCCCGGACGACCGCGCATGTCAACATGATCCCCGGGTGCGTCGCAGCGCGCCACCGCCACCGCCTTTCCAGGAGTACGCGTGCCCGCAACAGGCCCGACCGTCGTACTCCCCGGACGCCCGCTCACCATCGGGGAACTGCTCGACTCCGCCGTACTGCTGCTGCGCGCCCAGGCACCGGTCCTGCTGCCGCTCGCCGCCGTGCTGGCCGTCGGCGAACAACTCCTGCTGCTGCCGCTGCGCACCGCCGTGGGTGCCACCGGGCCGCTGTGGTGGCCGTCCAGCCTGAGCGAACTCAGCCCCTTCTGGTTCATCCTCGCCCTCGGTGCCGCGACCGAAGCGGTGATCATCCTGCTGCTCGGCAATCCGGCCGCCCGCGCCGCCGCCAGCGCGCTGGTCGGCCGCCGCCCAACCGTCGGGCAGTTGGTGGGTACCCGCGGCGGACGCTGGGGCGCCACCCTCCTGCTCGGCCCCGTGGTCGGCGCGGTCATGCTGCTCGCGTCCCTTCTCGGCCCCGTCTGGTTCCTCGGGTTCGCCCTGCTCGGCGCGGTGGCACCGGCCCTGGTCGTCGACCGGATCGCGCCGGTACGGGCGCTCGGACGCTCCGTCACGCTCGCGTTTCGCCTGGGCGGACGGGCCACCGCACTGCGGGTACTGGGGTATCTCGTCTGGTGGATCCTCCGGGTCGGGATCGGCTGGGGGGCGTTCACCGGGCTGACCACCCTCGACCTGGTCGCCGAGGGCTGGGCCAATGCCGTGGCGATGCTCATCTGGGCAGCCGTGAACATGGTCGCCTACGCCGCGCTGGCCTGCCTGGACGCGGTCGTACACCTGGAAACCCGGATTCGCAGCGAGGGCCTGGACATCCGGGTCTCCCGCGCACCCGGCCCGCCGGGCAGCACCGACCTGCTGGCGGTCGGCGGATGAGCTTCAGCCGTTGGTGGACCGAGACCACCGCCGCCCTCGGAGACCAGCTGCCGTTGCCGCTGGCCGCGCTGCTGCTGGTCCTGACCACCGTGTTGACCGCGACCGCCTGGTACACCTTCCCCGCCTGGCTCCCCCGCCGGCTGCCCCGGCTCCGCCGACGCCGCTCCGCCCGGCCGACCGAGCGGCAACCGACGACCGTACCGTCGGTGCCCGTCACCCCGGAGCCGCCCGCAGGCCCGGTCGGCACGGCTGTGGTGGCGGATCGGCTGGCCGCCGAGGGCCGCTACGACGAGGCCGTCCGCGAGCGGTTGCGGAGCATGCTTCACCAGCTCAGCAACCGACGCGTGGTGCGGGTCCGGCCCGGCATGACCGTGGCCGAGGTGGTCACCGAGGCCACCGTCAACCATCCGCCGGCCGGACCGCCGCTGGCCGCAGCCGCCGCCCTCTTCTCCGAGGTGTGGTACGCGCAACGCCCAGCCACCGCCGACCATGATCACCGCATGCGCGACCACGCCGGCCGGCTGGACCACCTGCTCGCGGCGGTCACCCAGCTCAAGGACGACGACCAATGAGCGCACGCGGACGCCGCCACCGGATCGTGGTGCCCGTGCTGGCGGCGGCGCTGCTGATGACGATCACCCTGGTCACCCACGAGATCGACCAGCCGGACCCGACCGACCGGGGCTTCCTCTCCCCGACGGTGACCGGTGACCACGGCGGCAGCCGGCTCGCCGCGAGCCTGGCCCGGCAGGGGGTGGTGGTGCAGCGGGAGACAAACGCGCTCCGGGCGTTGCTGGCCACCCGGCCCGGCCCGGCCACCCTGTTCGTCCCGGCACCCGAGTTGCTGCACCCGCGAACCGTCGGTCACCTGGGTCTGCTGCCCGACGGCACCCGGCTGGTGCTGGTCGACCCGCCCCGGCGGGTGCTGGCCGCCGCGGGACTACCACTGCGCCCGACCGGCCGACGGTGGGCGACCCGGGCCGTGCCACCACACCAGCTCGACCGGTCCTGCCCGCTGACCGAGGTCGTCCCGGCCACCACGGCCGCCGTCGCCCGCCAGCGGTACGTACCCACCGGTGCTCCGGACAGCGTCGACCTCTGTTACGCCGCCGGCCTGGCCCGCCTCACCGGGACCACCGAGAGCGTGGTGGTGGGTGCCAGCGATCCGTTCCGCAACGGCCGGATCGACGAATGGGACAACCTCACCTTCGCCACCGGCCTGCTCGCCACCACCGGCCGGGTGGTCTGGCTCGACCTGGACGGTCCGGAGCCGCCGCCACCCGAACCCACTCCCGCCCCCACCCGGCCTCCCCCGGAGCGCGACGACGGCATCGACGAACCCGACCAGCAGGAGGACCTGGACAGCGAGGGGAACGGCGAGACGGCACCGGGTGCCCGGCCGGGCGGTGAAGCGTCCGGCCCCGGCGCACGAGGTTCCTCCGGGGAGCCGAACCCGCTCTGGTCGGCCTTCCCGCCGTGGTTCTGGGCGCTGCTGCTGCAACTCGCCCTGGCGGCGCTGCTGATCGCCATCGGCCGGGCTCGCCGCCTCGGTCCGCCCAACCCGGAACCACTCCCGGTCGCCGTCCCCGCCGCCGAGACGGTGCTCGGTCGAGGTCGGCTCTACCAGCAGGCGCGGGCTCGGGAGAGCACCGCCCGAGTGCTCCGGACCGCGACGCTGGCCCGGCTGGCACGACGCCTGCACCTGCCCACCGAGGCGCCGCCCAGCACGGTCGCCGCCACGGTGGCCGCCCGGACCGGCGACCGGCCCGAGGCAATCCACGAGCTGCTCTACGGTGACGCGCCACAGACCGACCGGGGCCTGCTGGAGCTCGCCGGTGAGCTGGACCGCGTGACGCGTGCCGGCGAGCCGGCGCCCACCCGGCCCCTCCCCGACGCGCCGGCCCCGGCCCGGCTGCCGAAGCCCCGATCCGAAGGAGATCACCGGTGACCCGACCCGCGATGACCGTGGACCCGCTCGCCGCCGACCCCACCCGGGCGGCGCTGCACCGGCTACGCGCCGAGGTGGCCAAGGCGGTCGTGGGCCAGGAGGGCGTGGTCACCGGAATGATCGTCGCCCTGCTCTGCCGTGGTCACGTACTGCTGGAGGGCGTACCGGGAGTCGCCAAGACGTTGCTGGTGCGTACCGTGGCCGCCGCACTGGATCTGACCTCGCGACGGGTCCAGTTCACCCCCGACCTGATGCCCGGCGACGTCACCGGTTCGATGGTCTTCGACGCGCGAACCGCGGCGTTCACCTTCCGCGAGGGGCCGGTCTTCACCAACCTGCTGCTCGCCGACGAGATCAACCGCACCCCGCCGAAGACCCAGTCCGCACTGCTGGAGGTGATGGAGGAGCGGCAGGTCACCGTCGAGGGCGAGCAACGTGTCCTGCCCGATCCGTTCATCGTCGCCGCCACCCAGAACCCGGTGGAGTACGAGGGCACCTACCCGCTGCCGGAGGCCCAGTTGGACCGGTTCCTGCTCAAGCTCACCGTGCCGCTGCCCAACCGGGACGAGGAACTGGGCGTGCTCCGCGCCCACCATGCCGGCTTCGATCCTCGGGACCTGGGCGCTGCCGGCGTACGCCCGGTGGCGGACGCGGCCGATCTCGCTACCGCGCGCGCGGCGGTGGGCCGCGTCCACGTCGCCGATTCCCTGCTCGGCTACGTCGTCGACCTGTGCCGGGCCACCCGCGCCACCCCGGTGCTGGAGCTGGGCGCCTCGCCGCGCGGTGCGACGGCCCTGCTCGGCACCGCGAAGGCGTGGGCGTGGTTGAACGGCCGCGATCACGTGGTGCCGGACGACGTGAAGGCGATGGCGCGGCCCACCCTGCGGCACCGGTTGCGCCTGCGTCCGGAGGCCGAACTTGAGGGCGTCGAGGTGGATCCGGTCCTGGACACGGTGCTGGCCACCGTGCCGATCCCGCGATGACCTGGCGGGCGGCGGCGCTGCTGGCGGCCGGCGCGTTGACCCTGCCCGGATGGCCGGCACCCTTCGTCGGGCTGGTGGTGATGGTCTGCGTGGTGCTGCTGCTGGTCGGCCTCGATCTCGCGCTCGCCGCGCCGCTGGGGGCGCTGACCGTCGAACGCGCCGGTGAGCGGGCCGTACGACTCGGTGGCACCGCCACGGTCACCCTGTACCTGCGCAACGCCTCCGGCCGGCCGCTGCGCGCCCGGGTCCGCGACGCCTGGGTGCCCTCGGCCGGAGCCCGACCGGAGGTGCCGCCGACCCGGGTGGTCCACGCCGCCCCCGGTGAGGTTCTCGCCCTGCCCAGCCACCTCACCCCCACCCGCCGGGGTGACCGGCCCGCCGTGGCTCTGACCATCCGCTCGTTCGGGCCGCTCGGGCTGGCGTTCCGGCAGTGGGATGGCCGGCCCGGCACCCCACCGTGGACGCTGCGGGTGCTGCCCCGGTTCGAGGCACGCCGGCACCTGCCGGAGCGGCTGTCGCGGCTGCGCGTCATCGACGGCACCCAGGTGGGCCGGGGACGCGGACCGGGCACCGAGTTCGACGCGTTACGTGAGTACGTGTCCGGCGACGACGTACGCTCCATCGACTGGCGAGCCAGTGCCCGACGCGCGGAGGTGCTGGTGCGTACCTGGCGTCCGGAGCGGGACCGGCGGCTGATCTGTGTGCTGGACACCGGGCGTACCTCGGCCGTCCGGGTGGGTGACGAGCCCCGCCTGGACGCCTCGATCGAGGCGGCGCTGCTGCTCAGCGCGTTGGCGGGGCGGGCCGGTGACCGGGTGGACGTGCTCGCGGCGGACGTCGTGCCCCGTGCCTCGGTGGCTGGTGCCGAACGACCGGGCCAGTGGAGCCGGCTGGCGCACGCGTTGGCCCCGCTGCAACCCGCGCTGGTCGAGACCGACTTCCGCCTGATCGCGGGCGAGTTGCTGCGGCGACACCGGCCACGCAGCCTGGTGGTGCTGCTCACCGCCCTGGAGCCCGGCGCGCTGGGCGAGGGACTGCTGCCGGTGCTGCCGCGGCTGGCCGCCCGGCACCGGGTGCTGGTGGCCGCGGCACAGGACCCGGTGCTGGTCCGGCTCACCGCCACGCCGCCACGACGTCCCGAGGACGCGTACGCCGCAGCCGCCGCCTGGCGCACCTTCGACGAACGGAACCGCCTCACCGCCGCGCTGACCCGCCACCACGTCACCGTGGTCGACGCCCCCGCCGACCACCTGGCTCCCGCCCTGGCCGACGCCTACCTGACCCTCAAATCCACCGCCCAACTCTGACCCCACCCACTCGCCCTCCCCCCCACCCCGTTGATCATGAGGTTATTGCCACCCGGACGGCGTGTCGCGGGCAACAACCTCATGATCAACCGGGCGGGTGGGGGTGGGGCCTAGGGTCAGGATGTAGGTCAGGAAGGCTAGCCAGGTGGTGGCGCCGATGGTGATGCGCAGGGCCACCGGCAGGGGGGCGGGGGTGACGAACGCCTCGATCACCGCCGAGACGGCGAAGAGCCCGACCAGGCCGACGGCGACCAGGATGCCGTCGCGTCCGGCCCGAGCCACCGCCTGTCCCCGGGTCGACTGCTCCGGCGGCGCGATCCACGCCCACCCGATGCGCAGCCCCACCCCGGCGGCGACGAACACCCCGGTCAGCTCCAGCAGACCGTGCGGGGTGATCAGGCCGAAAAAGACGTCCGCCCGGTCGTAGGAGACCATCACCCCACCGACCACGCCGATGTTCACCGCGTTCTGCCAGAGCAGGTAGCCGACCGGCACGATCAGCACGCCCGCCGCCAGACACTTCGCCGCCAGCCAGGCGTTGTGCGTCCACAGGTGGAAGGCGAACGTCGGCGCGGAGAACTCCGTGTAGTAGCCGGCGAAACCGGACTCGACCAGTTCGGCGGCATCGTCGTCACCGATGAACGCCGCCGCCGTCTCCGGGTTGTCCGCCACGAACCACATCAGGGTGAAGGTGAGCAGGGTGAAAGCGGTCGCCACCGCACACCACCACGGCGCGGCCCGCCAGATGGCGCCGGGTAGGCCGGCCACCAGGAATCGTCGGAGGGTCCACCAGGAGAGACGGGGCCGGCTGGTGAGCCGCGCCCGTGCCCGGAGCACCACCTGGGACAGCTCACTGACCAGCGCCGGATCCGGCGAGCGACTACGCAGCACCGACAGTTGCGTGGTGGCCCGCTGGTAGAGCGCGACCAGCTCGTCGACCTCGGCCGGGTCGAGCCGTCGCTGAGCACAGAGCTGATTCAGCCGACGCCACTGTCCGCTGTGCTCCGCGACGTACGCGTCGACATCCACCAGCCACCTCCGACCGCGCGATCATAGTGTTCACTGTCGGGGTGAGCACAGCGGCGCGAGCGTGGACCACCCCCCGCTGGGGTGACGCCGGGCTGGTCAGCGGCGAAGCGGTCGAGCTGGACGTGCGGGCCGCCCGGATCGGCTCCCGGACGCTGGCCCTCCTGATCGACGTGCTGGTGCAACTGGTGGCCGGTCTGCTGCTCGCCGCGCTGACCGGGCTGACCCTGGCCGCACTGCCGTACGGGTTGCTCGACGCGGCGATGGAGCGGGCCCTGCTCACCGTCGGGCTCGTCCTGGTACTGGTCGGTTACCCCGTGATCTGGGAACGGTTCAACGACGGCCGGACGCCGGGCAAGGCTGCCGTCGGACTGCGCGTGGTCAGCGTCGACGGCGCTCCGGTCGGGTTCCGGCAGTCGCTGACCCGGGCGCTGGTCGGGGTCGCTGTGGAGTGGCCGGGTCTGGTGCTGCCACTGCTGTCCTGGGCAGTCGGGTTGACCGTGATGCTCAGCGACGACCGTGGCCGGCGACTGGGTGACCTGGCAGCGGGCACGCTGGTGGTGCACACCCGACCCGCGACCAGGTGGCGAGCGGTTCCGGCGACGGCGCCGCAGCTGGCCGGTTGGGCGTACTCCCTGGACCTGAGCCGGTTGGACGCGGACCTGGCGCTGGCCGTCCGGCAGTATCTGGCCCGGGCCCACGGGTTCAGTGAGCCGGCGCGCGGCGAATTGGCCCGGCTGCTGTGGCGGCAGGTCGCCGACGTGACCAGCCCGCCGCCTCCCGCCGGGCTGCCAGCGGCTCTGTACCTGGCCGCCGTCATCGCCGAGCGGCACCGACGGGCCCGTCGTCGCCTCGCCGGTGAACGCGCGCTCACCGAGGCACTGTGGTCCGGCGTCCCGGCCGCGTCGACCGCTGAGCGAACCAGGAGGTCAGGATGAGGGGTTTCGGGCCGTGGCTGGCGGTGCTCGCGCTGGTGCTGCTGCTCAGCGCGTTGCGGCTGCGGACCTTGGCGGCGCTGGTCTCCGTGACCTGGTTGCTGTGGTGTCTCTGGACCTGGATCCGCCCCACCCGCCACCACCGTCGACGCTGACTCCGACTGCGGGCCACTTCGGCCGGGACCGCTCCGCCCCCGGTAGGGCGGAGCGGTCCCGGATGTCGAAGAGCAGCCCGGACGACCACCTCCGGGGTCGGCCGCCGTGGGTCGGCCCCGGAGGTGGTGTCGATGCTCAGTAGCGGTAGTGGTCCGGCTTGAAGGGGCCCTCCACCGCGACGCCGAGGTAGGCGGCCTGCTCCTTGCTGAGCGTGGTCAGCTTGACGCCGAGCGCGTCCAGGTGCAGCCGGGCGACCTTCTCGTCGAGGTGCTTGGGCAGCACGTACACGCCGATCGGGTACTCGTCGGTCTTGGTGTACAGCTCGATCTGGGCGATCGTCTGGTTGGCGAACGAGTTCGACATCACGAAGCTCGGGTGGCCGGTGGCGTTGCCGAGGTTCAGCAGGCGGCCCTCGGAGAGCACGATGATGGCGTGACCGTCGTCGAAGCGCCACACGTCGACCTGCGGCTTGATGTTCTCCCGGGTGACGTCCGAGCGCTTCGCCAGGCCGGCCATGTCGATCTCGTTGTCGAAGTGGCCGATGTTGCCGACGATGGCCTGGTGCTTCATCCGGGCCATGTGCTCGTTGGTGATGACGTCGTAGCAGCCGGTGGCGGTGATGAAGATGTCGGCCTGCTCGACCACGTCGTCCAGGGTGGCGACCTGGTAACCGTCCATGGCCGCCTGGAGCGCGCAGATCGGATCGACCTCGGTCACCACGACCCGGGCACCCTGGCCACGCAGTGACTCCGCGCAGCCCTTGCCGACGTCGCCGTAGCCGAGCACGACGGCCATCTTGCCGCCGATGAGCGTGTCGGTGGCGCGGTTGATGCCGTCGATGAGCGAGTGGCGGCAGCCGTACTTGTTGTCGAACTTGCTCTTGGTCACCGAGTCGTTGACGTTGATGGCCGGGAAGAGCAGCGTGCCGGCGCGGTGCATCTCGTAGAGCCGGTGCACGCCCGTGGTGGTCTCCTCGGTGACACCCTTGATGCTGGCGGCGATCCGGGTCCACCGATGACCGTTCGCGGCCAGCGAGCGGTGCAGCAGGTCGAGGATGACCGCGTACTCCTCGGAGTCGGCGGACTCCACCGGCGGCACGACGCCGGCCTTCTCGAACTCGACTCCCTTGTGGACGAGCAGGGTGGCGTCGCCACCGTCGTCCAGAATCATGTTCGGGCCGTCTCCGTCGGGCCAGTCGAGCACCTGCTCGGTGCACCACCAGTACTCCGGGAGAGTCTCGCCCTTCCACGCGTACACCGGAACGCCGGCCGGCGCGTCGACGGTGCCCTCAGGGCCGACGACGATCGCGGCGGCAGCGTGGTCCTGGGTGGAGAAGATGTTGCACGACGCCCAGCGGACCTGTGCGCCGAGCGCGACCAGGGTCTCGATCAGCACGGCGGTCTGAATCGTCATGTGCAGCGACCCGGTGATGCGGGCGCCCGCGAGGGGCTGCGCGTCGGCGAACTCGCGGCGGATCGCCATCAGGCCCGGCATCTCGTGCTCGGCGAGGCGAATCTCCTTGCGCCCGAACTCGGCGAGCGACAGATCCGCCACCTTGTAGTCGCCCTCGGCGACAGTACGCGGCCGGGCCTCGGACGACGTGCCGCTGGCGGACGCCGGGAGAGTGCTGGTCATGAAAGCTCCTGTCGGACGATGGTGCTGCGCGACCTCCCACCTTACGCGCGCCCCCGACGGGCTGGTGGGTCGGTTACGGACAGCGCACGGGGCGGCCGGCGTGGACGTGTGCCGCCCATCTCCGTCCGCCCCGTGCATCCCCCCGGTTTGGTTCCCCCGCGCGCTCTCGGACCATCGTCGCGATAACGCTGCGCACTCATAGAGTCACACTAAGCGAGAGGCGAGTCAAGCTATTCCGGAAAAGTCGGACTTGTAGTTTGAGGTTGATGCCGTCGCCAGACTCACGAAAGGCTCAGAGCTGGCCGGTCGAAGCGACGTACGTCTCACCGTCGCCGGTCACCGTCAGTGCACCCCCAGCGGCCGGCCCGACAGCGGCCCGACCCGGGCTCAGAGCCACTGACGCCACCCCGTCGGTCACGGTGATCCGACCGGCGGTGCACAACACCACCCGGGGGCCTGGCACCGCCAACGTCACCTCGCGCGGCCCACCGCCCACGGTCACCCGATGCAACGCGAAGTCGTCCACCGGCACCGGCCAGGTCACCACACCGTCGGCGACGCTCCGGGGCGCGATCACCGGCTCGTCGAGCACCTCGAAGCGGAGCACCCGCAACAGCTCGGCCACTGCCACGTGCTTCGGGGTCAGCCCGCCGCGCAACACGTTGTCACTGGCGGCCATCACCTCCACGCCGGTACCGCTCAGGTAGGCGTGCAGGTTTCCGGCCGGCATCCAGATCGCCTCACCGGGCGCCAGCCGTACCCGGTTGAGCAGCAGCGCCACCAGCACTCCCGGGTCAGCCGGGTAGGCACCGGCCAGCAGGGCCACCAGGTCCGCGTCCGGCCCGCCTGCCGTCCGGGCCGCCGCCACCAGGCCCGCACGCTCCGCCGTCGGCCACTCCAGCAGCCGGCGTACGGCCTCGGCCAGCCCCGCCGGCCCGGCAGCCAACGCGTCCAGCACCGGCCGCAGCTGCGGTACGCCCAGCGCGGCGAGCGACCGCGCCGAGGCTGCAGGATCCCGGAACCCGCACAACGCCTCCATCGGCCCGAGCGCCACCAGCAGCTCCGGCTTGTGGAACGGGTCCACGTAGTTGCGGTGCCCACCGGGCCGGGCCTGCTCGGCGGCGTGACCGGCCCGGGCCTGCTCGGCGTCCGGATGTGCCTGAAGGCTCAGCGGCGCCGCCGCGGCCAGCACCTTGAGCAGGAACGGCAGGCGGGTCCCGAACCGGTCCAGCACCGGCTGGCCGAGCCAGTCGACCGGCTCGGCGGCGAGCACCTCGGTGAGCGCGATCCGCCGGCCTTCGCGCTCGACGGCGGCCGGCGCGCCCGGGTGCGCCCCGAGCCACAGCTCCGCCTCGGGCGTCGCGCTCGGCACCGGCCGCCCCTGGAGTTCGGCGATCGCCGAGCGGGAGCCCCAGGCGTAGTCCTTGATCGGCCCGTGCAGCGGTTCCACGGTCAGCTCCCGGTACGCCCGGACGTGGTGGAGGGCTCAGCCGGGACCCGGTAGATGTCCGGTTCGAGGTAGATGACCCGGGCCACCGGTACGGCCGCCCGGATCCGCTGCTCCACCGCGTCGATTCCCCGGGCCAGGTCCTCGGCGCTCTCGCACCGCGACACCGCGATCTTCGCGGCCACCATCAGCTCCTCCGGACCGAGGTAGAGGGTCTTCATGTGGATGATCCGCTCCACCTCGGGGCCGGCGGTGACCGCCTGCTCGATGGCCGAGACGTCCGCCGGCTCGGCTCCCTCGCCCAGCAGCAGGCTCTTGGTCTCCACCGCCAGCACGATCGCGATGGTCACCAGCAGCAGACCGATCATCGCGGTGCCGGCCGCGTCCCACCGGCCGTTGCCGGTGGCCAGGGTCATGCCCACCCCGAACAGCGCGAAGACCAGGCCGACCAGCGCGCCGAAGTCCTCCAGCAGCACCACCGGCAGCTCCGGCGCCTTCGACCGGCGGATGAACCGGGTCCAGGACTCGCGGCCCCGGACCAGGTTCGACTCCCTGATGGCGGTCCGGAAGGAGAACGACTCCATCACGATCGCCACCACCAGCACGGTCACCGGCACCCACTGCCAACTGGTGATGCCGTGCGGATCGGACCACTTGTGCCACGCCTCGTAGAGCGCGAACAAGCCGCCCAGGCTGAACAGCACGATCGAGACGATGAACGCGTAGACGTAGCGCTCCCGACCGTAACCGAAGGGGTGCTGCGGAGTGGCGGCCCGCCGCGCCCGCTTGCCACCGAGCAGCAGCAGGGCCTGGTTGCCCGCGTCGGCGACCGAGTGGATGGACTCGGCGAGCATCGACGACGAACTCGTCAGCAGGTAGGCCACGAACTTCGTCACGGCGATGCCGGCGTTGGCGAGCAGCGCGGCGACGATCGCCTTGACGCCACCGTTCGCGCTCACTGGTTGGCCAGTTCCTTCATCTCGGTGATCGCCGGCACCGCCATCGGGTCCAGACCGTGCGCCAACGCCAGGTAGATGGACGCGAAGTCCGGCACCGCCACCAGGGAGGCGAGTCGCTCCAGCGCCGAACCGCCCTCGGCGGTGACCACGTCGCACCGTACGCCCCGACGCTCGGCGAGGGTCTGCACCGCGTCCGCGCGCCGTTCCTCGACGGCCAGTGGCTCGTCGGCGTCGTCCTCGGCGTTCAGGCCGCCGTCGCGCAGCAGCACCAACCGCAGGCGGGTGCCCTCACCGTCCGACTCGTCCGGGTCGGCGAAGATGTCCCGCTCCCCCTCGGCCAGCCCACCGAACACACCGTCGAGCAGGCCGACCCGGCCCCGACCCGCCTCGCCGAGCGCACCGGTGACCACCGGGTACCGGGCGTTGGCCGACAGGGTGTCGCCGAAGCGACGGGCGGCGACCGAGGCCAGCGGCGACGAGCCCCACACGATCGGGATCGACCCGGCCAGGCCGAGGGCGAGGGACTTCGCCGGATTGACGAAGGACTCCGCGCTCGGGCGGCTGCGGTCGGCGTCGGCGTCCAAGCGGGCCGCCGTCTCCGCCAGATCCGCCTCGTTCACCTTGACCAGCCCGAGGGCCCGGGCGGCGAGCAGGACCGGCACGGTCAGCCCCCAGAGGCTGGCCCGGGCCGGCGCCCGCCGGGGCACCGGGATGAACGGGGCACGGGCCCGCTCGGCGACCGAGTGCAGTTGCGAGTCGGCCGGGCCCACCGCCACCAACCGGGCACCCCGGCGGTGGGCAGCCTCCGCGGCCCCCAACGCCTCGGGGCTGCGACCGGAGGCACTGACCGCGATCACGACGTCGGCGGCGCCGACCCAGCCCGGCACACCGGCGCTGCGGTGCGCGATGACCGGCACCGGGCAGCGCGGCCCGGCGACCGTGGCCAGCACGTCACCGGTACGCCCGGCGGTGCCGATGCCGGCGATCACGACCGCCCGGGGGCGTCCCTCGTCGGCGAGGACGGCGAGATTCGCCTCGGCGGCCAGCGCCGCCGACTCGCGGACCTGCGCGCCCGCCGAGGCGGTGTGCCGCAGCATGCCGCCCGGATCCCGCTCGGCGAGCGCCTGCGGGTCGTCGAGGAGCCGTTCGTCGGCGTTGCGGTGTCCGCTGACGCCGGCCGTTCCGTCGATCACGATCCCTCCGCGGGGCCACGCGCCTCGTCCAGCAGCAGCACCGGCACGTCGTCGCGGACCTCGAAGATCCGGCCGCACTCGGTGCAGGTCAGCGTCTGTGCCTGCGCGTCATAGGTCAGCGGGGCATGGTGTGTGTCCGGGCAGGCGAGGATTTCCAGCAACTGCGGGTCGAGGGCCACTGCGCGGCTCCTTCCACGTACGCGGCTTCACCGGTCGGCGGTGCCGACCGGACCGAGCGATCCTATCGGCGAACCCGATCGAGCACCTCGTCGCGCAGCGCGGCCATCCGCTCGGCGGTCGGTGCCTCGACGTTGAGCCGCAGCAGCGGCTCGGTGTTCGAGGCGCGCAGGTTGAACCACGCCCCATCGGCAAAGCGCAGAGTCAATCCGTCCATTTCATCGGCCTCGGCGTCCGGGTAGGCGGCACGCACCTCGGCCACCTTCGCCGCCTGGTCCGCCACGGTGGAGTTGATCTCGCCCGAGGCGGCGTACCGCTCGTACTCGGCGGCCAGCGTGGACAGCGGCAGTGGCTGCTCGCCGAGCGCGGCCAGGGTGTGCATCGCCGCCAGCATGCCGGTGTCGGCGAACCAGAAGTCCCGGAAGTAGTAGTGCGCCGAGTGCTCACCACCGAAGACCGCATTGGTGCGCGCCATCTCGGCCTTGATGAACGAGTGACCCACCCGGGCCACCACCGGCTCACCGCCGTGCTCGCGAATGATCTCGGGCACCGCGCTGGAGGTGATCAGGTTGTGGATCACCGTGGCACCGGGGTGCTTGGCCAACTCGCGGGCCGCCACCAACGCGGTGATCGCCGACGGGGAGACCGGCTCGCCGCGCTCGTCCACCACGAAGCAGCGGTCGGCGTCACCGTCGAAGGCCAGTCCGATGTCCGCGCCGTGCGCCACCACCGCGCGCTGCAGGTCGACCAGGTTGGCCGGATCCAGTGGGTTGGCTTCGTGGTTGGGGAACGTGCCGTCCAGTTCGAAGTACAACGGCACGATCCGCAGCGGCAGGGCCGCCAGGGCGGCGTCGCCGAGCACACTCGGCACGGTGTGCCCACCCATTCCGTTGCCCGCATCCACCACCACGGTCAACGGCCGGATGCCGGAGAGGTCCACCAGCGTGCGCAGGTGTGCCGCGTAGTCGGGCAGCAGGTCACGCCGCTGCGTCGGGGCGATCGGCTCGCCGAGCGGCTCGTCCTTGTCGAGCAGGGCCTGGGCCCGGTCGCGGACCTCGGCCAGCCCGCTGTCCTGTCCGACCGGGCGAGCACCGGCGTGACACAGCTTGATGCCGTTGTACTGCGCCGGGTTGTGGCTGGCGGTGAACATCGCACCGGGCAACCCGAGCGAACCGGAGGCGTAGTAGACCATGTCGGTCGAGGCGAGCCCGATCTCGATGACGGGCCGCCCCTCGGCGCGTACGCCGGTGGCGAAGGCAGCGGCCAGCCCGGGCCCGGAGGCCCGCATGTCATGCCCGATCAGTACCGCCTGCCCCGGCTCGCCGACGCCGTCGAGCATCTGGGCGAAGGCGACGCCGAGCGCACCGGCCACACGCTCGTCCCACTGCTCCGGCACCGTCCCACGAACGTCGTACGCCTTCACGATCCGGGACAGATCAGACACCGATTTCACTCCTCGCCTGCAAGTCGTCAACGAAGCTGAGCGTATCGGAGTGAAGACACTCACCCCGGCTCAGCCGCCGAGCCCGCGCCCGTACTCCGGCTCGTCGCCCTTCTCGACGCCCGGTGACCCGTCCGGATGTCCGGGCACCACGCCCTGACCGGGCTCACTCGACGGCACGGAGGCCGACCCGGACGGTGGGCCCGAGATCGGTCCGACCGGCCACGACGTCGGCGCGGCCAGGTTGGGTGGCGGGGCAGAGGTGGGCGGCACGGGCCGCGCAGGTGGCACGGCCGCACGGGCGGAGGTGCCGGGCGGGACCGCCCGGGGCGGACCAGCCGGGTCACCCGGCCGGGTCGCTTCGCTCGGGTCGGCCGGCCGGGCACCGTACAGACCGCCGGTGGGGCGGGGTGCCGGGGCGCCGCCGTAGACCCGTGGTGTGCTGGGCCGACTCGTCCCGTACGCCTGGCCGGTTGCTGCCGGCGGCAGACCCGCCAGGTCGGGTGGCGGTGCCGGCACGGTGCCCGGCGGTACCGGGGCGGAGCTGACCGGCGCGGCGCCCTGACCGGTGCCGGAACGGTAGGTGGTGCCGCCCGGGTTGCGCGGCGGCGGGATCTCCAGCCCACCGGTCGGTCGTCTCCGGTCCTTGCGATCCTTGCGGGAGCGGTGGATCAACAGCCCGATCAGCAGCGCACCGGCGGCGACCATCGCGATGCCGAAATACATCACCGGTGACCCGCCGGAGGACTCACCCGCGGTCTGAGCGAGATCGCCCGTCGTCTCGGCGGCGAGCGCCACGGTCGGCGACGGCTCGACGGCCGGCTCCTCGGCCACCTTCGTGCTGGGCGACGGCGATGGTGTCGGTGACGGGGAGGGCGACGCGGAGACTCGCCCGCCCACCACCCGGGACGACGCGGCCGCCCGGCCCAGCACGACACCCCGCGCCGTGGTCGCCTCGCCGGTCACCACCAGCCGACCGCCGGGGGCATCCGCGGCGAAGGCCACGCGGTACCGCATCGCCACCCGCTTGCCCTTGCAGATCTCGTCCTTGCCCGGGGCGACCCGTGCGGTGGTGACCAGTCCGGTCTGACCGGAGACGCCCACCGGCACCCAGCGACCCCCGACGTTCGCCTGCACCGCCACCTGGTCGGACCGTACGTCGGGCAGGCTCAGACCCAGCGCGGTGCGCACCCGCACGCACCCGTCGGTGCGCTTGCGCACCTCCACCGTGACACCCCCGACGGAACGGCCTGCGGTGAAGCTGCCCGCCGAACGCACCCGCACCCGGTCCTCGTCGGCGTGCGCGGGAGCGCCACCGAGCGCCACCAGGGCACCCAGGAACACGCAGACCGCTGCGAGCCGGGCCGTGTGCCGACGTACCGACATGATCAACCACCGTTCCTCCCCCGACGGGGGAACGCCGGTCAGGCTACTACCGGGGCCGGACCTCGGCTGGCCATCGAGCACCCCGCATGTGCGCCGCGCCACGTCGCGACGGCTGCTCGGCGGTCAGCGTCGCCCGCCGAGCAGCTCCGCCGGTCAGCAGTCCCGGACCGCGTCGCGGCTCGCCGGTCCGGTGGCTGGCCGACCCGCTCAGCGCAGGAGTTCGACGGTGTTGTTGCGCACCAGGTTCTTGCCCGGTTCCCGGATCTGCTCCATCGCCGCGGAGTTCAGCAGCACACAACTGCCCGAGGGGCCGGTGATGGTGACCGTGGTCGTCTTGTTGTTGTCCAGGTTGGTCACTCGCAACCGGGTGCCGATCGGAAAGCGGTCGCTCGTCGCGGCCGGCCCGGCGGCCTCGTCGAAGAAGGTGATCGCGCCCTGGCAGGCCGAGCCGTTGACCGGACGGGCCGCCGGCGGCGAGACCGAACCCGGCCGGTCGCCGACCATGCCGGGGCGTCCCGCGCCCGGCTGCACGACGGCGTCGCCGATCCGTTCGACCACGTTGCGCCGGATCACGTTCCTGCCCGGCTCGCGGACCAGCTCCATGGCAGCGGCGTTGAGCAGTACGCAACTGCCCGACGGCCCGACCACCGTCACCTCCGCCGACTTGTCGTTGTCCAGGTTCGTCACCCGCAGCCGGGTGCCGACCGGGAACTGGTTGCTGGTGGCGGCCGGTGCGCCCTCCTCGGCCGAGAACGTGATCGATCCCGAGCAGACGCTCTGTCGGGTCGGTGCGCTGTCCGCGAACCCGAGTCCGGTGCCCACCGCCACCGTCGCCGCAGCGACCACCGCCACCCCCGCCGCCAGCACGTGCTTCCGCTGCAGCTTCACCTGTTCCTCCAGTCCTCACACCCTTGTGTTCGAGGGCTGGTACGGCCGGGGAACGCCTTCCAGTTCATCGTCGTGACACTTATCGAAACAAGCTTCGACGACACCGGCGACAGGGCCGGTCATACCGGGCCGTAACGGGTGCGCGGCGAGCCGGTCAACAACGCCCAGTAGCGGTCCCCGTACGACCAGTGCCACCACTCGGTCGGGTAGTTGACCAGGCCGGCCCCGAGCAGCGCATCCGCCATGACCTGCCGGTGCCGGCGAGCGTCGACACCGATCGACGTCGACGCGGTGAAGCAGGCGTTGTCGCTCGCCTCCGGCGTGGCGTCCACCGCGGTGCCCATGTCCAGTTCGACGCCGTCGACGGTGCACAGCGTCAGGTCCACCGCGCCGCCGGTGCTGTGCGGCGCCACCTCCACCGGCGAGACGAACTTGGTGGTCTCCCGGTGCAACCGCTCCGGAGGCCACTCCGGGTGGGCCCGCCGCAGTTCCTCCTGATAGCCGGTGAAGATGTCCAGCTGCGCCTGGTAGGGCCGGTAACCCTCGATGATCAACAGGCGTACCCCGTCCGGCAACGCGCGCTGCGCCATCAGCAGCCGCTCCACCACCGACCGACGCAACCGGGCGTACGCGCCGACCGGATCGGCCGCCCGCTCGTCCAACCGCAACTCGGGGATCTCGCGCAGGTCGACCAGCGGCTCACCGTCGTCGGCACCGCGTACCGCCGCGACCCGCGGATCGCAGAGGAGAATCATCGCCCGGCTCCCCCGGCGGGACGCTCCGCGTGCCGGGCGAAGGCCAGCGCGACCAGGCGATCCAGGATCTCGCGGTAACCGACACCAGCCGCCGCCCACACCTTCGGATACATCGAGTGCGCGGTGAAACCTGGCATGGTGTTCAACTCGTTGACGTACAGCTCGCCGGAGTCCTCGTCGTAGAGGAAGTCGACCCGGGCCAGACCCCAACCGCCGATCGCGGCGAACGCCCGCACCGACAACTCCCGGATCCGCTCGGTCACCTCCTGCGGCAGCGGGGCCGGGACGATCATCGGATCGATGTCACCGAAGTACTTCTGGCGGTAGTCGAACCAGCCGCCGCTGACCCGCACCTCGCCGACCGCTGAGGCGTCCGGACGGGTACCGCCGAGCACCCCGCACTCCAGCTCCCGGCCGTTCACCCCCTGCTCCACCACGACCACCGTGTCGTGTCGCAGCGCCTCCTCGATGGCCGCCCCCAGGTCGTCGCTCTCGGCCACCCGGGAGATACCGATCGAGGAACCCATCCGGGCCGGCTTGACGAACAGCGGCCGGTTCAGTCCCAGCACCAGCTTCTCCGGATCCTCCGTGGTCCGGTAGGTGGTCGCGTCGAAGGAGACGTGCGGGGTGATCGGCACCCCCTCGGCCCGCAACGCCCGCTTCATCGCCACCTTGTCCATTCCGACGGCGGAGGCGAGGATGCCACACCCGACGTACGGCACGCCCAGGGATTCGAGCAGCCCCTGCACCACCCCGTCCTCACCGAACGGGCCGTGCAGCGCCGGGAAGACCACGTCCAGTTCGGCGTGCACCGCGCCAGGAGCGTCCATCCCGGTCACCACCGCCGTACCGGGGCGCGGCCCGGCCCGCAGTTCCACCGCCGGACCGATCACCGTCAAGCGGTCGTCGATGGCCCGCGAGCCGGCCGATCCACCGAGGAATCCGGACAACGCCGCATCCGGGACGAGCCGCAGCCCACCGCTGCGGGTGACCCCGATGGCGACGATGCGGTACCCGCCGCCGGCCAGTGCTCGGGCCACACCGAGCGCCGAGGCGCAGGAGACGTCGTGCTCCGCCGACGGCCCGCCGAACAGGATTCCGATCCGCACTGGTGCACTCATGCCCCTACCTCGCTTCGCTCGTCACCGGGCCTGCGGCCCGACCACACGATGATCAGCTCGCTCATGCCACTGCCACCTCTTCCTCAAGTCGGGCGGTAGCCGCCAGTCGGGCGACCAGCTGCGCCTCCACGTTTCCGCCGGTCAACACCACGCCGACGGTGCGCCGACGCTGCCCACCGGCAGCCGCCGCTGGCAGCCGCTCGGCGACCGACAGCGCACCGTCAGCGGCGAGCCGTAGCGCGCCAGCCAGACCGGCCGCGCCCGACGGTTCGGTCAGCACCTTCAGTTCCAGCAGAAGCAGCCGGAACGCCTCCACGATCTCGTCGTCGTCCACCCGCACCACCCCGCGCAGGCGGGTGCGCAGGACGGCGAAGGGCAGCTCGCCCACGCAGGACGGGCGCAGTCCGTCAGCGATCGTTGGCGCGGGCGTGACCGGAACCGGGCGACCGGCCGCCAGGCTGCGGGCCAACGAGTCGCAACCACGCGGCTCCACGCCGTACACCTCGATGGGCCGACCTGTCGCGGCCAGACACGCGCCCGCCGCACCCCCACCGCCACCAACCGGCAGCACGAGGGCGTCCAACGGGGTGCCGGCCCGCTCGGCCTCCTCGATCAGTTCGAGACTGGCGCTACCCTGCCCGGCGATGACGTCCGGATGGTCGTACGCGTCGACGATCGGGTGACCGGTCTCGTCGCTCACCCGGCCCGCCACGGCCAGCCGCTCCTCGACCGTCGTACCGGCGAGGACCACCCGGGCCCCCGCCGCACGGGCCCGGGCCACCTTCGTCGGTGCCGCATCGACCGGGAGTACCACCGTGGCGGCCAACTCGAACCGCCGAGCCGCGAGCGCCACCGCCACCGCGTGGTTGCCGGTGCTCTGGGCGACCACCCCGGCGTGTCCGGCCGCCGCCAGCCGGCTCACCGCGAACAGCCCGCCGCGCATCTTGTACGAGCCACCAGCCTGCAGGTTCTCCGCCTTCAGCAGCACCCGGGCGCCGGCCAACCGGTCGATGGCGGGTGCGCGCAGCACCGGGGTACGCAACACCCGGCCGGCCAGCCACCGGGCTGCCTCCGGCACGTCGATGGGAGCCGGGGCGGCTCCGGACGGATCGATGTGGGACATGTCCTCTCCTTTGACGTCGATCAGCGAGATGCCGTCGGCGCGGACGCCGCTGACGACCCCGACACGGACAGGTGTGGCGCTCCCGGCGCGGACGACTCAGGCGCTCCCGGCGCGGACGGCTCTGGCTCGCTCGGCGCGGACGGCTCTGGCTTGCTCGGCGCGGACGGGGGTGGTGCTTTCGGGACGAGTGGTCGGGGTGCCGGGCGTCTGGCGGCGTCGCCCCGGCCAGGCAGGTCGAAAAGCCACGTCGCTCGGGCTGTCAGCAGCAGCCGGTGCAGGCCGAGGCTGACCGCCAGCACAGCGACGGTGAGGGAGAACGGAAAGCCGAGGGCCAGCCCGAACCGGGTGGGGTCGTCCAAACCCGCGATCGGATCGGCGATCAGTCGATGCAGCAGGGCCAGCACCGGCATGTGGATCACGTAGATCGGCAATGTCTGGCGGCCGAGGGCGGCGAGTGGCTCGCCGACCGTCGACCAGGCGGCCAGGCGGACCGCCACGGCAATGCCGAACAGAACCGCGAGGACGGAGAGCAGCGGTGCCACGCCGGGCAGTGCAGCGGTGCCGGTCGCCGCCACGGCGACCAGCGCGGCGGCGTACGCCCCTGCTGCCAGCAGCAACCGTCGGCCGTCGACGGCGTCGGCCCACCGCAGGACGTACCCGCGTAGATGCAGGCCGGCCAGGAAGAACACCAGGTTCTGGTAGAGCCCGCCCCGGTTACCCGGAGTGTCGAGCAGTCCTGCGGCGGCGATGGCGCTCAACGTGCCGGCGGCGACCAGCAGCACCGCCGGATGGACCCGTCGCAGCGCCTTGGCCAGCACGAAGTACAGCGCCAGCGCGTACAGGTACCAGAGGTTGGACGGCGTGACCGTCAGCTGTGCCAGCAGACCACCGAGGTCGCTCGCCCGGTCGGTCGGGAAATCCGGGACCAGGGTCAGCACGGCAGTGTGGATCACCAGCCAGACGCCGTACAGGTAGAGGAAGCGGGTGATCCGGGGCCGGGTCACCGACCGCCAGGGCCGCTGCACGGCGGCCGCCGCGAACATGCCGGAGATGGTGAAGAACAGCGGCATCCGCATCGGCAGCAGCAGCTCGCCGAAGGTCCCCCAGGCACCGGGCACCGGCACGTCGAGCCGCCAGTCGATCTGGAGGTAGTCCTTGACGATCACGTGCCAGAGCAGGACCAGCAGGATGCAACCGCCCTTGGCGACATCAGCCCAGGCCAACCTGGTGCCGCCCGATGCCTGCCCAGTGCCGGTCGTGACCGATCCGATGCCGGACGTGGCCGATCCGATGCCGGA
>NZ_BOPB01000001.1 GCF_016863535.1 Micromonospora lutea | reverse complement strand
CGTGGCCGATCCGGTGCCGGATGTGGCCGGTCCGCTGCCGGGGCCACCGGGGGCGGGCCGCCCGACGGCCGCCTCGACCACGGCGTGGTCACGGGTGGTCATGGTCTTTCCTCTCCGTCGCTGGCACACCGACCAGTTGCCGGGTGTGCCGATCAGGTCGCGGGCGCCCCTGCGCGGTCGTACACCCGCCCGGCCAGTGAATTTCGGGCACTGCCAGTGCGCTCGGGTGCGCTCGTTTCGCGGGCACGCCGAAGGTCGGGCTGCCACGGTGTGCGGCCCCGTTCGGCGGGTGGTGGTTCGGATGCCGGCCGGGCGGCCGGGTCAGGGTGCGGTGGGCAGTTGGACGTCCACCCGCAGCCCGCCGTACTCGGCCGGGCGGGCGGCGATCAGGCCGTCATGCGCCTGGGTGATCGAGCGAGCGATGGCCAGGCCGAGGCCGGCGCCACCGCTGTGGTTCGTACGATCCCGGGCCAGGCGCCGGAACGGCTCGAAGAGCCCCGCCACCGCCTCGGCCGGCACCACCTGGCCCGTGTTGACCACGGTCAGGGCGGGACTGCGACCGACCGTGACGGTGAGCGTGCCCCCCGGCCGGTTGTACTTGATCGCGTTCTCCACCAGGTTCGACACCAGACGTTCCAGCAGCACCCGCTCGCCCATCACCACCCGGGGCTCCAGGTGACTCTGCACCGTCACCCCGGCCTCGGTGATCCGGTCCTGGTACGCGGCCAGCACCCCGGTAACGATCTTGTCCAGCCGCTGCGGTGTACGTGAGTGCAGCCCCTGGTCGCTCTCGCTGAGCGCGAGCAGCCCCTCGATGAGCCGCTCGTTGCGTTCGTTGGTCTCCAGCAACTGCCCGGTCAGCAGGTCCAGTTGTTCACCGGTGAGCGTCCGGGACATGCCGACCTCGATCAGCGTCCGTTGGACCGCCAACGGCGTACGCAGTTCGTGGGAGGCGTTCGCCGCGAACCGCCGCTGCCCCTCGTAGCCCGCGGCGATGCGCTCCATCATCTCGTCGATGGACCGGGCCAACCGGGCCAGTTCGTCGTTGCCGCGCGGCCGCAGCCGGTGACCGAGATTCTGCGGTCCGACCTGGGCGATCGGCCCGGCCAGGTCCCGCACCGGGCGTAGGCACCACCGTGCCGCGGCCCAGATCCCGGCGACCGAGAGGGCGAGGATGCCCAGCCCGGTGAGCGGAACGGCCAGACCGATGAGTTCCCGCGCCGGTGCGCACACCAGACTCACGCCGGGCACCCCGGTGTGGCAGATCCCTCTGGCGCCCGCCCACACCCCGCCGAGCACCCACTGCGTCAGGCCGGGCAGGGCGCACCCGACGAGCAGGGCGATCACGCCGACCAGCACGATCCGCCAGCGCGGGGTCACTCGGCACCACCGATGCGGTACCCGGTCCGGGGAACGGTGTGGATGATCTGAGGCGAGCCGAGCTTCTTGCGCAGCGTCATCACGGTGACCCGGACCACGTTGGTGAACGGGTCAGCGAACTCGTCCCACGCCTGCTCCAGCAGGTCCTCAGCGCTGACCACCCGGCCTTCGGCGCGGAGCAGCACGTGCAGCACCGCGAACTCCTTCGGGCTCAGGTTGACCGGACGACCGCCCCGGGTGACCGTGTGCCGAGCCACGTCCAGACGTACGCCCTGTGCCTCCAGCACCGGCGGTACGGCCGGGGCGGAGCGGCGACCCAGTGCCTGTACCCGGGCCACCAGTTCGGCGAAGGCGAACGGCTTGGTCAGGTAGTCGTCGGCGCCCAGCCCCAGGCCCTCCACCCGGTCCCGGATCCCGGCGGCGGCGGTGAGCAGCAGCACCCGGGTACCGGATCCGGACTCGGCGAGGCTGCGACACACCTCGTCACCGGTATGTCCAGGCATGTCCCGATCCAGCACCGCGACGTCGTACCGGTTCACCCCGACCCGCTCGAACGCTCCGTAACCGTCGTAGCAGACGTCCACCGCCATCGAGAGGCGACGCAGCCCCTCGGCGACGGTGTCCGCCAACAACCGCTCGTCGTCCGCTACCAGCACCCGCACGCTTCCGCTCCCCGTTGGTCTCGCTGTCGGGGCATACGTTCCCAGGCCACAGTTAAGAGTTCCGTAAGCACCCGCCACCCCAATACTCCACGTAACCCCACCCCACCCCACTCCCCCGCTCCCCGCTCCCCGCTCCCCGCTCCCCGCTCCCCGCTCCCCGCGATCATGCAGTTGTGGCTCCCGTTGTATCCACATACGCCCCTTATGACAGGTGCCACAACTGCATGATCAACGGGGCGGGCGGGGGCGAGGGGGCGGGCGAAGGGCGGGGTGGGGGCGAAGGGGCGGGGTGGGGCGTGGGGTGGGGTGTTGTTAGGGGGTGAGGAGGGAGCGGATGGTGGTGGTGATGTGGGTGGGGCGGCGGTAGAGATCGTGGGCAGTGAAATGCCGCATCCGCCAGCCCTCGTCCGCCAGCCAGTTCATCCGTATCCGATCTTGGCGGAGACGATCAGGATCGAGGTGGGAAAGCCCGTCGTACTCAATGCCGATCCGGTACTCGCGGTAGGCCAGGTCGAGCCGGTAGACCCCCAGACCATCCCGGTCGTAAACCCAGCACTGAGGCTCCGGAACCGGCAGTCCTGCGTCCACGAGAAGCAGTCTCAGTTGGCTTTCCTGGCGGCACTCGGCGCGAGGGTCGGCCAGCTCGACCAGCCGTCGCGCCTGACGAATGCCGCGCAACCCGCGATGTGCTGCGATCTCACTCCGCAGATCGTCGATGCCGCAGGCGCCAACTCGTAGACAGAGGTCCAGCACCGGCAAGGCATCCATCCGTCGTAACGTCCTCGCAAGATCGATCGCGCAGCGAGCCGCAGGCGCACACGGTACGCCGCCAGTCCAGATCGGATCTCGTACCGGCACGACGGACTCGTGCGTGACAACGCCCCGCAGGCGCGGCACCACCAGACCGGCCGGCACGATCACGTGCAGATCGCCGGAGCGGATGTCGCCGAATCCGTGCAGCGACGCACCACTCTGGTAGCCGAGGGCGCACCCGTCCGGCAGCCGCTCGAAGACCGCCGCGAGCCGGTCTTCAGCGAGCCGGTCTTCAGCGAGCCGGTCTTCCGGGCCGGGGCTGGTCGCCGGCCCGTACACCCCCCGACTCAACCGGGCGATCGCACCCGCCTCAAGCCGGCACCTGACCCGCCCACGGCTCCAACCCGACGCCAACAACTCGGAGTATCGAAAAACGTCCGCCACACCACCGGACTGTGCTCCGATATCGAGCCGCCTTCAGCCCCCTGTGGACAACCAACAGCCCTGTGGAAAACCCCCACCCCACCCCACCCGTCTGCTAGCCCCAGCACCCCACCCCGCCCCGGTCCCGCCGATCATGCAGTTATGGCACGTGGCAAAAAGTACATAAGGTAGCGAAACGACAACCACAACTGCATGATCGACGCAGATAGGGGTGGGGGTGGGTTAGTCGCAGCCCCAGCCGTCGTTGTCGCGGTCTAGGTCGTAGATGTCTGTGCCGATGACTTTGACCGGACCGGTGACGTACGCGGGCCCGTTGCCGCTGCCGCCGGCGCAGTCGACATCGCTGGCGATCGGCACGCACGGGGTGTAGTTGGGGTCGCACCGGGAGGCCGGCTTGGTGCCCTCGGCGATGACCTCGGTGACCGGCTTCTTCGTCACGACTGAGCTGACCCGCTTCTTACTGGTCTGCACCCCGTCGACCACGGTCACCTCGTAGGTCACGGTGCGTACGCCATCCACGCCCCGGGTACGGACCACCCGTTTTCCCTCGGCCAACGACGAGTCCTGCACCGTGCGGGTGCCGTGCCGGATGGGTTTCTTCTCCACCACGCTGCGCGTCTGCACCACGGGGGTGGGGGCAGCGGTCTCCTCTGACCTGGTCGCCTCCGACGCATCACTCGCCGCCGGAACGGGCTCCGACGCATCGCTCGCCGCCGGAACGGGCTCCGACGCATCGCTCGGCGTCGGATCGTCGGAGCTTGCCGGTACGGGCTCCGCACCGTCGGGGGTGGGAGCAGCCGGCGCGGGTACCGCCGTGGCGACGATGGCCGGCGCCGGTTCTTCGGCGGCAGTGCCGGTACGCACCGGCTCCGGCTCATCGACCAGGGCGCCCACGAACGTGCTGCCCGCGCAGCAGAGCAGGACGAACGACATGAACACTCCACCCAGGATCATCGTGACCCGATGGCCAGGGCTGAGCCGGCTGAACCAGTTCGACGGTGGGGCGGAGAAGACATTCGGATTTGTCACATCCACGAGTCTCGTCGGCGGTACTCACCGTGCCATCCCCTGCCACGTTGATCGCCCTCACCGAATGCACTGGTCCGGTGACCGTCAGGGCTGCGACTCGGCTCCGATCGTCACCCCGCCGACACGACTGGCTGCCGACCGTCATCGAGGTCGACAGCGCCGCTCCTGCGAACGGACGAGTCGAGCCGAGCAGCGGGCGCACCGACCGGGCAGCGTCGTGGCGAGCACCAGCAGCAGCGCGACCAGGAACATGGCCGTGCCGATGACGTTGACCTGCGGTGGGACACCCCGCTGGGCGGCACCCCAGACGTACATCGGGAACGTGACGGTGCTGCCCGAGTTGAAGTTCGTGACGATGAAGTCGTCGAAGCTGAGCGAGAAGGCCAGCAGGGCGGCGGCCACGATGCCGGGCAGCACCAGCGGCAGCGTGATCCGGCGAAACGTCTGCCACTCGCTGGCGTACAGGTCCATCGCGGCCTCCTCCAGCCGCCGGTCCATCCCGGCCAGCCGGGCCTTCACGGTCACCACCACGAACGACACGCAGAACATGACGTGGGCGATGACGATGGTCCAGAAGCCGAGCGGCACCCCGGCGGAGACGAAGAGGGCGAGCAGCGAGGTGCCCATCACCAGCTCGGGCGTCGCCAGCGGCAGAAAGATCAGCACATGGAGCCCGGAGCTGCCTCGGAACCGGTGCCGGGCCAGGGCGAACGCCATCAGCGTGCCGAGGGCGGTGGCCGCCACGGTGGCGAGGAACCCGATCTGCACGCTGCGCAGCACCGCGTCGCACATGTCGGAACTCGCGCAGGGGTTGCGCCAGTTGTCGAGGGTGAACTCGTGGAAGTCGTACGACAGCCGGCTCGACGGGCGGTTGAACGACAGCGCGGCGACCACGACGACCGGCAGCAACAGGTAACCGAGCACCAGCAGGGCGACACCCATCACCCAGTGTTCGGCGAGCCAACGGGACATCCTCACAGGACGTTCTCCGTGCCGGCCCGGCGGAGGTGTACGACGACCACCGCGAGGATCACCGACATCAGCAGCATCGACAGCGCCGCGCCCTGCGGGTGGTCGAGCCGGACCAGGAACGCCGAGTCGATGACATTGCCGATCAGGTACTCGTTCGGGGTGCCGAGCAGTTCGGCGTTGATGTAGTCGCCGGTCGCCGGGATGAAGAAGAGCAGGGCGCCGGCGATCAGGCCCGGCCTCGACAACGGCAGCGTGACCCGCCGGAACGTCTCCAGCGGGCCCGCGTACAGGTCGCTGGCGGCTTCCAGCAGCCGGCGGTCCAAGCGTTCCAGGCTCGCGTACAGCGGAAGCGCCAGGAACGGCAGGAAGTTGTACGTCAGGCCGAGCACCACCGCGATCGGGGTGGCCAGCAACCGTCCGTCGGGGCCGAGCAGGTGCACGTCGCGCAGCAGCCCGACCAGCGCACCGTTGTCCGACAGGATCGTCTTCCAGGCCAGCGTACGCACCAGGAAACTGGAGAACATCGGCGCGATCACGCAGACCAGCAGCAGGTTCTTCCACCGGCCGGCCTTGCACGCGATGGCGTACGCCAGCGGATAGCCCATCAGCAGCGCCAGCGCCAACGCGACCCCGGCGTACAGAAAGGACCGTCCGAACTGTGGCCAGTACGCCTGAACCGCCGCCGGATAGTTGCCGAACGCCCAGCTCAGCGCGTATCCGGTGGAGATCGAGCCGGTGGGGTCGTAGAGGCTGGCTCCGGCGAGCTGCACCAACGGCACGGCGAAGAACAGCAACAGCCAGGCCGCGCCCGGCAGCACCAGCAGGTACGGCAGGACCCGGTGACGCCCCGATCGGGCGGCCGGCGGCGACGGCTGCCCGGCGCCGGCGGACAGGTGAGCCAGCACGTTCACACCGTGGCCCCGCTCATGCGGACACACCGACCGGCTCGCCCGCCACCGGCGCGGTCGGATCCGGTGTCTCGGCACGGCGGCCGAGCAGGAAGGCGTGCCGCGGATTCCAGTACGCCACGGCCCGCTCACCGATCGCGAAGCGCTGCTGGTCGCCGCTGTTGGCGACGAAGACGCTCAGTTCGACACCCCCGGCGGTACGCAGCAGGTACTGGGTGCTCACCCCAAGGTAGGAGGCGTCGGTGATGGTGCCGTCCAGGTGCTGGTGTCCGGCCGGCACCCGCAGCGCCGCTGTGGCCAGGTGCAGCTTCTCCGGGCGTACGCCCAGAAAGACCGGACCCCGGTCGGTGCGGGACCGGCCGGCGGGCACCGAGAACCGCGCGCCCTGCGCGGTGACCAGCAGATCGTCCCCGCTGCCGCCGGTGACGTCCCCGGCGATCAGGTTCGACTGGCCGAGGAACCTGGCCACGAAGGCGGTCGCCGGGAACTCGTAGATGTCAGCCGGTGCGCCGAGTTGCTCGATCCGGCCGGCGTTCATCACCGCGACCGTGTCCGCCATCGTCATGGCCTCCTCCTGGTCGTGGGTGACGTGCACGAAGGTGATGCCGACCTCGGCCTGGAGCCGTTTGAGTTCGACCTGCATCTGGCGACGCAGCGTGAGGTCGAGCGCGCCGAGCGGCTCGTCGAGCAGCAGCACCTGCGGATGGTTGATCAGTGCCCGGGCCAACGCGACGCGTTGCTGCTCGCCACCGGAGAGCTGGGCGGGTCGTCGCCGCTCGTACCCGTCGAGCTGCACCAGGGACAGCATCTGCCGCACCTGCCCGCCGACCGAGCGGATGCCGCGCCGCCGCAGCCCGAAGGCGACGTTCTCGAAGACGTCCAGGTGCGGGAAGAGCGCGTAGCTCTGGAACACCGTGTTGACCGGTCGCCGGTACGGCCGCAGCCGAGCGATGTCACGGTCGCCGAGCAGCACCTGCCCGCTGGTCGGTGTCTCCAGGCCGGCGATCATCCGCAGGGTGGTGGTCTTGCCGCAGCCGGACGCGCCGAGCAGGGCGAAGAACGAGCTCTGCGGGATCGTCAGGCTCAGGTCGTCGACGGCGGTACGCCTGCCGAACGTCTTGGTGAGGTTGGCCAGCGTCAGGTCGCCGGCCGGAGTCTCCCGCGTCATGTCAGGCTCCGATGACCTGCTGGAACTTGGTTTCGTACGCGCGTTCCTGCTGCTCGTCGAGGGTCATGAAGACCCGGGCCTTGGCGAGCATGGTCTCGTCCGGGAAGATCAGCGGATTCGCGGCCAGCTCTGGATCGATCTTCTCCATTTCGGCCTGCGCCCCCTGGACCGGGCAGATGTAGTTGACGTAGGCGGCGAGTCGGGCGGCGACGGCCGGGTCGTAGTAGTAGTTGATCAGCTCCTGGGCATTGGCTCGGTGGCTGGCCCGGTTCGGCACCAGCATGTTGTCCGACCAGAGCAGCACGCCGGAGTCAGGCACCACGAAGGTGATCCGTTCGTCGTCGAAGCCGAGCTGGATGATGTCGCCGGACCAGCCGATGCACGCGGCGACGTCCCCCTTGGCCAGGTCCGGGGCGTAGTCGTTGCCGGTGAAGCGGCGGATCTGGCCGGAATCCACGGCCCGCTGGAGTTTGTGCAGCGCGTCGTCGAACTGGGCTGGGGTGAACGCCGCCGGATCGTGACCGTTGGACATCAGCAGCAGGCCCATGGTGTCGCGCATCTCGCTGAGCGCGGTCACCCTGCCCTTGAGGTCGGGGCGGGTGAGCAGTTCGTCGACGGTACGGATCTCTCCGGTGACCCGGCCGTTGTAGGCCAGCCCGGCGAGGCCGGACTGCCACGGAATGGCGAACTGGTTGTCGACGTCGAAGGAGCGGCCCCGCAGCGACGGCAGGATGTTGGCTTCGACGTTCGGCAGCTTCGACGGGTCGAGTTTCTGGATCCAGCCGAGGCGGATCATCCGGGCGGCCATCCAGTCGGAGAGCACCATGATGTCGCGCCCGATGCTCTGGCAGGCGGCGAGCTGGTGCTGCACCTTGCCGAAGAACTCGTTGTTGTCGTTGATGTCCTCGGTGTAGGTCACCTGGATGCCGCTCTCGCGGACGAACCCGTCCAGGCTGGGACGCTTCGACTCGTCGTCGGAGTCCACGTCCAGGTACTGCGGCCAGTTGGAGAAGGTCAGCGTCTTCTCCGAGCCCGACAGGTCCTCGCTGACGCACCCCTGTTCGGTCTGCTGCCCGGCGGGGGTGCCGCAGCCGGCGAGCGTGCCGCCGGCCACCAGCAGGGCGGCCGAGCCGAGGGTGCCGGAGAGCAGACCACGCCGGGTGAGGGGCCGCAGGACACGACGCATGTGACTCCCATCGAGGATCATCATCGGCGGGCGGGGTGGGCACGCCGGTGAGAAAGGCGGAAGGGCCAGTGGCGAAGGACGCCTGATCCTGACATGAGTGCGTCGCGGTCGACGGAGTGCCGTCGACCGAGGCGCTGACCTTACGGTTGAGGCAGCGCGGGAGCCTGCGCGGTGGCGGCGACGAAGGACCGCCAGGCGTCGGGAGTGAAGGCCAGGGTGCCGTCGTCGCGGGCCTTGCTGTCGCGCACCAGGACCCGGCCGGGCAGATTGTCGGCCACCTCGACACAGTTGCCGCCGTTGTTGCTGCTGCGGGTGGCGGTGCGCCAGCGGGCGCCGGTCATCTCCATGTCGTCGCCACTTCCCTGATCAGCTCGATGGACCGTCGGCGGGGCAACGCCTCACCGGTGACGCTCTCCCACCTCGCGCCCAGGCTAGCAAGGTCGGCACTGTCGGTCACCACCTGACCGCGCAGCTGATTGTCCAGATAGGCCGCCTCCGCACCGTCGGGCATCCGGGCCAGCACGAACGGCCCGGCCAGGCCGGTGTGCCACGGGTTCTCCGCCGGAATCACCCGGACCTGGACGTGCTCCCGCTCGCCCAGTTCCGCCAGATGTGCCAGTTGCCCAGCCATGACGCCCGGATCGTGGCCCACCGGCCGCCGCAGCACGATTTCGTCGATCACCGCCACGAACTGGAGCGGGACCTCGCGCTCCAGCACCCGCTGCCGCGCCAACCGCGCCGCCACGATCTCCTCCACCTCCGCCGGCGACACCAGGCCACCGGTGGCCAGCACCGATCGGGCGTACGCCTCGGTCTGGAGCAGACCCGGCACGAGCAGCGGCTCGTACGACCGGATGGACCGGGCATCCTGCTCCAGTTCCGCCCACGCCCGGAACCAGGGCAGATCGCGGCGGCGGAACGGTTCCGGCCAGAGTTCGGCGGCCTTGCGCCCGAGCAGATTGGCGACGGCGATCCGGGTCCGTGGGTGCGGAATCCGGCCGTCCGCCAGCCAGCGAGCGGCCGTCTTCGGATCGACACCCACCTTCCCGGCCAGGGACTCGGCCGTCTCGCCCCGGTCCGCCATCGCCACCCGCAGCGCCTCGTTGCCCACCACTCCGTTGCCCATCGCACCCTCCCGACTCGCGTCACACTCCGGCGCACGCTAGTCACCCGGAGTCGCCATGTCGGCCTCCTGTCGGCGTGTTGCGCCCGGACCTGTTTCGCGCATCCGAGGTGCTCTTCAACTGCCCCCGAAATGCCCTGGCGGCGCCCCTCGCCCCGGTCCGGTCCGGTCCGGTCCGGTCCGGTCCGGCCGGGCCTACTCTTACGTCCTTACGTCCTTTGCTCTGCTTCAACTCACGCAACGGTTTGCGCTGGAATGCTGTGCGTCCGGTGAAGCAGAGCAAAGGACGCGCACGAGCTACCCAACCCCGGCCGCCGGACCTGGCTCGCACGACACCACCGTCGACGGCCCTCGTGATCAAGAGCTTTGATCGCCAGAGGTCTGGAATCGCGACGGAAACGTCTTGATCAACCCGAACAGGGCGGGCAGGGGGTCGACCTTCGGGGGGTCAGTGGGTGGGGGGAATCACGCGGAGGTGGCCGCGGCGGGAGGTGGAGGAGGAACCGGGGGGTGGGGTGGGGTGGTTCTGGTCGTCCTGGGGCGGACGGGGAGCGGGGCGGGCGGCCTCGCGGACCGCCTCGGCGAGAGCCACCAGGTCGTCGGTGGTGGGCGGCGGCGGCTCGAACTCGCCCTCGTGCCGGACCACTTCCCAGCCACGCGGAGCGGTCAGACTCCGGGCGTGCGGCTCACAGAGGTCGTACGTGTGCGGCTCGGCGAAAGCGGCAAGCGGGCCCACCACGGCGGTCGACTCGTTGTAGACATAGGTCAGCGTGGCGACCGCTTGCCGGGGGCAGCCGTTGCGGGAGCAGCGCCGTGGTGACCTCACCGGCGCAGGGTATCTCCATTACCGGCTCCGGCGCACCGGTTCGCGTTACGACACGCCCGTCTTGGTGATCACATTTCTTGGCTGGTGCCGCAACGCGCCAGGTGGTCGGCGCTGACGCGGCCCGGAGCGGACCGGAAGCTACGCTTTGGCTCATGACGAGCCCGGAACACCGCCGCCCCGGCACCGGCCGGCGCGCGCACCGCGACCGGCATGGACGCGGTCTGCGCGGGCGGCTGGTGCCGGCCACCGTGCCGCTGGCACGGACCAAGGCGGAGATCTTCGACGACCTGGTGCTGGACACCGTCGAGACGCTGGAACGTCGGTTCGCCAAGGAACTGGCCGGGGTGGAGTTCGCCGTCGAGGACGTCCCGCCCGACCTGAACGTCTACGACTCCGATGTGCTGGAGGACGGCGAGGTGCCGCTGGCCCGGCTGCTGCCCGGTCGACCCGGCCGCCAGGAGATGCCGCCCCGGATCGTGCTGTACCGGCGGCCATTGGAGTTCCGGGCCATGGACCGCGAGGATCTCGCCGACCTGGTCCACGATGTGATCATCGAGCAGGTGGCGAACCTGCTCGGCGTCGATCCGGACGAGTTGGCCTGATCGCGACCGCCACCCCAGCCCGGCAGCCCCCAGCCCGGCGACCCCAGCACCCCAGCCCGGCGACCCCAGCCGACAGGCCTCAGCCGGCCACCCCGGGCCGACCCGGATGGGGACGGCCCCCCAACCGTCCCGCCCCACGTCCGGTCAGGCCGCCCGGCGCTTGAGCTTGCGCCGCTCCCGTTCGGAGAGCCCACCCCAGATCCCGAACCGCTCGTCGTGGCCGAGAGCGTATTCGAGGCATTCCGTCTTGACCTCGCACCGCGAGCAGATGCGCTTCGCCTCGCGGGTCGAGCCGCCCTTCTCGGGGAAGAACGCCTCCGGGTCGGTCTGCGAGCACAGGGCCCGCTCCTGCCACTCCGGCGCGTTTCCGAGCAGGTCGGCCGCCTCGAGCTGGCCGTCCATTCAGTTGCCTCCTTGTCGCGCACCGGCGTCGTCGCCGCTGCAACCCCCCACGCGAAAGGCGTGCTTTGTCCGTCCCGTCCCGTTATCGTGCGTTCCGTGCGAACAACCCCATTCAAATTACACGCGTGTAATGCGTGCGCCGTCAAGCCAAACTTGATAATGGAGTCGCCCTCCCGACACGCGTCCCGGGCGGCCGTTCGCACCACCCGGTCTCGCCCTGCCCTATCGATTCAGACCCCGGCCGAGTAACGCCCTCCCCGGCGAGTTGCCCGAGTTTTCTCCCGTGGCGCGCCGAGCGCCGCAGGAGTGATCGGGCTTCGCGCCGACGCCGGAGAAGCCGTCCACCAAGATCCGTTGATCTTGATGCGCAAGGTTATCCCGACTTCGCCAACCCTGCTCGCCGAGCGGGCGAACAACGACCACGTCCAGCCCACAATGTGGACGGGACGCGGGTGGAACAGGGTCGGGCGAGCCAGCCGGTCGAGGTGGTCAAGCTGGTTCGCAAGGCGAATCCGGCGACCTGCGGCCGGTGACAATGGTCGATCAGGCCGGTGCGTCGCTGTCTCACCACACGGTACACACATCGGTCGGACGGTTCGGACAGGCAGCACTGTGGAACTGCCTGTTCCGATGGTGCATTTCGAAGCGGTAGGTGCCGTCCGTCAGGCCGCGATATGACCGTACGCGGTCGTACGCCTCCGCACCGGCCGGCCGGCCGCCGCAGCGATTGCCCGCAACTGCTCCTCGGTACGCGCCGACCCGTTGTCGGATCCGGCCATCCGCGAGATCGTCTCCTCCATCAGCGTGCCGCCCAGATCGTTGCAGCCGCTCCGCAACAGCTCGGCGGCACCGGCGTCACCCAGCTTCACCCAGGAGCACTGGATGTTGTCGATCCGGCCGTGCAACAGCACCCGCGCCATTGCGTGCACCACCCGGTTCTCCCGCCAGGTCGGCCCGGACCGGGCGATGCCGGCGAGGTAGATCGGCGCGTTGGTGTGCACGAACGGCAGCGCCACGAACTCGGTGAACCCGCCGGTACGGTCCTGCACCCCGGCCAGTACCCGGAAGTGCGCCAACCAGTGCGCCGGGTGGTCGACGTGGCCGTACATCATCGTCGAACTGGACCGGATGCCCAGCTCGTGGGCCGTGCTGACCACCTCGACCCAGGCGGCGGTCGGCAACTTGCCCTTGGTGAGCACCCAGCGCACCTCGTCGTCGAGGATCTCCGCCGCAGTCCCCGGGATGGTGTCCAGTCCCGCCTCGCGCAGTCCCGTCAGCCACTCCCGCACTGACACGCCGGCCTTGGCCGCGGCGGTGACGATCTCCATCGGCGAGAAGGCGTGCACGTGCATCTCCGGCACCCGGGCCTTGATCGCTCGGACCAGATCGGCGTAGATCGTCACCGGCAGCTTCGGGTCGATGCCACCCTGCAGGCAGACCTCGCCGGCACCGGCGTCCCACGCCTCCTGCGCCCGATCGGCCACCTGCTCCACCGAGAGCCGGTACGCGTCGGCGTCCCGTTCCCGCTGGGCGAAGGCGCAGAACCGGCAGCCCACGTAGCAGACGTTGGAGAAGTTGATGTTGCGGTTGACCACGTAGGTCACGTCGTCACCGACGGCGGAGCGACGCAGCTCGTCGGCGATGCGGCACAGCTCGTCCAGGGCCGGTCCGTCCGCGCCGAACAACGCCAGCGCGGCATCGGTGTGCCGGGGCTCCAGCAGGGCCGCCGGGTCGTCGGCGGCCAACCGCAATCCGGCCCGCAGGTCGGCGTTTCCGGCGTCGACACCGACCGGCCGACCAGCGTCGGCACCGCCCACCGCCTTCGCCGCCTCCGGAGCATTCTCGCCACCCGCTCGTGCCGGTGGCACAGCCGCCTTCGCGGCGACCTCCGCCCAGTCGCCGTAGACGTGGTCGAAGTCTCCCCGGCGGTCGTCGGTGCGCCCCGTCGTGTCGATGGTGGCGTGCAGGTCGGTACGCCCGCCGAAGGTTTCGTCCGGCTCCTGCCACGGCCGGCCCACCGGACGGGCCGCCTCGACCGCCAGCCCGGTCGCCGGGTCAGCCAGCGCGGTCACGTGGGGCAGCAGCCGGGCGTCCAGCCACGGTTCGCCGGCCTGGACGTACTCCGGGTAGACGGTCAAACGCTCGCGGAGGGTGAAGCCGGCCGCCGCGGTGCGGGCCGCCAGGTCGTCGAGCTGCGGCCAGGGGCGTTCCGGATTGACGTGGTCCGGGGTCACCGGCGAGACGCCGCCCCAGTCGTCGATGCCGGCGCGCAGCAGCAGGTCGTACTCGCCGGCGATCAGGTTCGGTGGCGCCTGGATACGGGCCTTCGGGCCCAGCAGCACCCGGGCCACCGCCACGGTGGCCGCGAGGTCGTGCAGCTCCGCGTCGGGCATCCCGCGCATCGCCGTGTCCGGCTTCGCCCGGAAGTTCTGCACGATCACCTCCTGGAGGTGGCCGTACTCACGCTGCGTACGCCGGATCGCGAAGATCGCGTCGACCCGTTCGGTGAGGGTCTCGCCGATGCCGATCAGGACGCCCGTGGTGAACGGGACGCCGACGCGTCCAGCGTCGTCGAGCACTCGCAACCGGACCGCCGGTTCCTTGTCCGGGGAGCCGTAGTGCGGGCCGCCGGGCTCGGACCACAGCCGGGTGGCCGTGGTCTCCAGCATCATCCCCATGCTCGGTGCCACCGGCTTGAGCCGCTGCAGTTCCGCCCAGGAGAGCACACCCGGGTTCAGGTGCGGCAGTAGACCGGTCTCCTCCAGCACCGCCACGGCGCAGGCCCGGAGATAATCCAGAGTGGAGCCATAGCCGCGTTCGTCCAGCCACTGCCGGGCCGCCGGCCAGCGCTCCTCCGGCCGGTCGCCAAGGGTGAACAGGGCTTCCTTGCAACCCTGCGCCGCACCGGCGCGGGCGATGGCCAGCACCTCGTCGCGGTCGAGGAAGGCCGCCGGCAGCCGGTGCGGCACGGTGGCGAACGTGCAGTAGTGACAGCGGTCCCGGCAGAGCCGGGTCAACGGGATGAAAACCTTCTTCGAGTACGTCACCACGCCGGGCCGACCAGCGTCCCGCAGACCCGCGTCACGAATAGCACCGGCGATGCCGAGCAGTTCCTCCAGCGCCGCGCCCCGGGCGGTCAGCAGGGTCGACGCCTCGTCGACGTCGAGCGCCCGCCCGGTGGCGGCGCGGCGCAGAGCCCGCCGGACGCCCCCGTCACCCGACCCGCGCTCGCTCTGATCAACCATCCGCTCAGCCTAAGCGCTGAGGTCCGGTCCGGCCCCCGCCCGTGGGCAACCGCACGTGCTGACGACCCTCGCTCAGCTCGACTGGTCGCCCGGGTCGATCCGCTGGGTACGGTCGGCCTCCCCGTCCCCCGACCGAGGAGTCGACCGGTCGACGTCACCGTCACCCGATCTCGGAATCGCCTGGGTCGGCTCGGCTGCCTGATGCGGGATGGCCTGGGTCGGCTCTGCGCCCCGATGCGGGATGGCCTGGGTCGGCTCGGCACTCTGGCGCGGGTCGTTCCCGGCCGGGTCGCCCTGGCGCGGGATGCTCTGCGTCGGGTCGGCCGAGGCCGGTTGTCCGAACGGCGGTGCGGCCGGGGAGGACGGCGGTGCGGCCGGGGAGGACGGCGCCGTCGATGGCGGTGGCACCGCCGGCTGCCCGTGCGGCGGCCAGGTGTGCGGCGACTCGGGCGGCCCTCCGGCGGAAGGTGACCCGCCTGCGGAAGGTGATCCGGCGGTCGGCCAGCCCGGCTGGCCGTGCGTCGCGCTGCCTGCCGGGTAGCCGCCGGGCTGGTCGGAGCCGGGGTGACTCGGTTGACCCCCACCCGGTTGACCGGCGTAGCCGGCCGGATAGCCGGGGCGGTCGGCACCCGGCCAGCCGCCCGACTGGCCAGGCTGTGCCCAACCGCCGCCCTGGTGACCAGGCTGGCCACCGAACTGACCCGGACCACCCGGCGGCTGCGGCCAGCCCGGCTGCGGCGTGCCGTACAGGCCAGGCTCGGACTTGGGACGCGGCACGTGGTAAAGCCGCTGCCAGACGCTCCACACCACGTACGCCGCCGCCGCGAACAGCGCCACCCAGGCGATCCGGATGAGCAGACCGGTCATGGCGTCGAAGAGCTGCGCTTCGGCCAGCCGGCCGACCACCCAGATCAGCAGGGTCAGACCGCCGAGCACGGTACTGACCGCATACTCGATCAAAGCCACCTGCGTGATCAGTTTCGCCCGCCCGGCGACCGGGGCCAGATGCGTGGCCAGCAGCACCGCCAGCACCGGCAGGACGACCGCCTCCACGCCGATGAAGGCGAAGAACGAGTTGCCGGCACGCCCGGTCACCGTGCTGTAGGCGCCCTGCGGGGTCAACAGCCGGATCAACCCCACGAAGAGGAGAACGGCGTTCGCGCCAAGGAGCACGAGGGCGATGAGTTCACGCAACGGTCCGGTCACCTGTCGGGCCGGGGTCGGGTCGGTGGGTGGCGGCTCGGCGGGGCTGGTCACGAACTCTCCCTGGGGCGAAAGCGGACAGAGGCCGACGTGAGCCTAGTCTCCCGGGGCGCGTGGCTGCCGAAGGCGTCACGTAGGCGAGGATGGACGAATGCGCATCGTGGTTCTGACCGGCGGAATCGGCGGTGCCCGGTTCCTGCTGGGGGTGCGGGCGTACGCCCGCGAGGTGGGCGCCGAGGTGACCGCGGTGGTCAACGTCGGCGATGACCTACGGCTGCACGGGCTCCGGATCTGCCCGGACCTGGACAGCGTGCTGTACACCCTCGGCGGCGGTGCCGACCCGCAGCGGGGCTGGGGGCGCGTCGACGAGAGCTGGACGGTCAAGAACGAGCTGGCGGCGTACGGTGCCGAGCCGAGCTGGTTCGGGCTGGGTGACCGGGACATCGCCACCCACCTGGTACGCACCACCATGCTTGACGCCGGCTATCCGCTGCACCAGGTCACCGAGGCGCTGGCCACCCGCTGGCAGCCCGGCGTACGCCTGCTGCCGGCGACCGACGACCGCCTGGAGACGCACGCGGTCACCGACCTCGACGGTGGCCAGCGGGCGATCCACTTTCAGGAGTGGTGGGTGCGGTACCGGGCGGAGATCCCGACCCACCGGTTCGTCTTCGTCGGCGCGGAGTCGGCGAAGCCGGCACCCGGCGTGACGGAGGCGATCGCCGGGGCCGACGTGCTGCTCGTGGCACCCAGCAACCCGGTGGTCAGCATCGCGCCGATTCTGGCCGTGCCGGGCCTGCGCGAGGCGGTGACGACCAGTCCCGCCCCGGTGGTGGGCGTCTCGCCGATCATCGGCGGTGCGCCGGTGCGCGGCATGGCGGACCGCTGCCTGGCGGTCGTCGGTGTGGAGTGCACCGCTGGCGGGGTCGGCGGGCTGTACGGGAGCCGGGCCGCCGGTGGTCTGCTCGACGGCTGGTTGGTGGCCGAGGAGGACGCCGGAACACTGGTGCCGGACGTGACGGTCCGCGCGGTGCCGCTGCTGATGACCGACGAGGCGGCGACGGCGGCGATGGTCCGTGCCGCGGTGGAGTTGACGTGAGACTGGAGATCCTGCCGGTGCCCGGCATCGGGCACGTGACCGAGGGCGACGACCTGACGGCCCTGATCGGAAGCGCGGCACCGTGGCTGCGCGACGGGGACGTGCTGGTGGTGACCAGCAAAATCATCTCGAAGGCCGAGGGACGGCTGGTCGACGTACCCGCTGACGGCCCGGACCGGCAGACCGTCCGGGACGAGGTGCTGGCGGCGGAAACGGCCCGCGTGGTGGCCTCCCGCGGTCCGACCCGGATCGTGCAGACCCACCACGGCTTCGTGATGGCCTCGGCCGGAATCGACGCCTCCAACGTCGACAAGACCCGGTTGGTGCTGCTGCCGGTGGACCCGGACGCCTCGGCCCGCGCGCTCCGCGCCGGTCTGCGCGAACGGTACGGCGTGGACGTCGCGGTCGTCGTCAGCGACACCATGGGTCGCCCCTGGCGTAACGGGCTGACCGATGTGGCCCTCGGCGTCGCTGGGATGGACGCCATCCGCGACCACCGGGGCGAGGTCGACCCGTACGGCAACGAGCTGGTGCTCACGCAGATGGCGGTGGTCGACGAACTCGCTGCCGCAGGCGAGCTGATCAAGGGGAAGTGCGACCAGATGCCGGTCGCGGTGATCCGCGGTTACCTGACGCCGCCGCTGACGGGCGACGGTGAGGGGGCCCGCGTCCTCGTCCGGGACGCCTCGATGGACCTGTTCTCGCTCGGCACCGCCGAGGCGACGGCGGCCGGGTTGGCGGCCGCCGCCACCCTGCCGGACCGCCCGGGTGAAGCCGCAGCCGACCCGGCCGCCGTCGACCGGGCGATCGCCTCGATCGTCGACGTGATCGCGCCCGGCACCGTCTTCACCCAGGTCACCGACGATGACGTACGCCACGCGCTGGCGGCCATCGTGCCGGGTTGGCCGGCCCGTGCCACCGGCCTGGTGCTCTGCTCACCGCCCACCCCCGTGGGTCCGGTCCAGTTGGTCCGGTTCGGCACGGACGTGCAGCGTCTGCGCACCGCCCTCGCGGCGGTCGACGTCCCCACCCAACTCCTCCCCCCACCCAACGGCACCACCGCCGCCGCCACCCTCGCCCTCTGACCCGCGCACACCGCGCCGGCGTACCCACCAGCACCCGTACGCTGGCACGGACGATAGGAGCAACAGTTGTCGACGCCCCCGATGGTGGACGAATCCCCGCGCGGCGACGCGGACGGCTGGACGGTGTTGCACGCCGACGCGGTCGCGGTGCTCACCGCTTGGACGCCGACCAGCCCGGACGCGGCGGAGGCCACCGACCGCACCCTCGATCTGCTCAGCGCCGGGCCGATCGCGATGAGCCGCGAACACCGGGCCGGTCACGTCACCGCCAGCGCGTTGGTGTTCGACGCGACCGGCACCCAGGTGCTGCTCTGCCTGCACGGAAAGTTCCACAAGTGGGTGCAGTTGGGTGGTCACTGCGAGTCCGGCGACCGGACGCTGGCCGGCGCGGCGTTGCGGGAGGCCACCGAGGAGTCCGGCATCACCGGTCTGTCGATCGATCCGACGCCGATCGACGTGGACGTGCACCCGGTGGCCTGCCAGGGTGGGTCGCTGCACCACGACGTGCGTTTCGCCGTGTTCGCTCCGGTGGGAGCGACGGAACGGGTCAGCGTGGAGTCCGAGGCGCTCGGCTGGTTCCCACCGGAGCACCTACCGCAGCCGCTGGCCGGCGGCACGGCCCGGCTCGTCACCCCGGGCCTGGCAGCCTTCAGACGAGCCTCTCCGCACCCCGTTTCCTGAGCCTGCCTCAGGCCCGCGCCCTGGTCCACGCCGCGATGTGCACCTCGGCGCTGGACCCCCAGGTGAATTCCTTCGCCCGGTCGAAGCCCGCCTTGGCCAGCGACAACCGGCGCGGCTCGTCGTCGAGCAGCGCGCTCAGGTCGACGGCGATCTGGTCAGCGTCCTCGCTGGTGTACGCCACCGCGTCGCCCCCGACCTCGGGCAGCGACAACCGGGGGGTGGTGAGCACCGGGGCGGCGCACGCCATCGCCTCCAGGATGGGCAGTCCGAACCCCTCGCCGTAGGAGGGGTACGCGGCCACCAGCGCCCCGCCGAGGAAGCCGGGCAGGTCGCCGTAGCGCAGGTAGCCGGGACGCAGCAGGCGCAGGTGCGAGGGCACCTCGGCCACCGCGCGGTCGATGTCGTCGTCGTGTCCCTGCCCGCCGGCCACCACCAACGCGGGCGGGTCCTGCCGGTCGGTGACCGCTCGGGCCCAGCCCCGGATCAGGTTCGGCACGTTCTTGCGGGGCTCCTTGGCCCCGAGGAACGCGACGTAGCTGCTGCCGCCGAGCCCCAGGCGGGCGCGAACCCGGGCCTTCTCCTCGTCACTGGGCTCGTGGAAGGCATCGTGGTCGACGCCGTGGTAAGCCACGTCAATCTTGGTCGGGTCGGCGTCCAGCAGCCGGATCAGCTCGTCGCGGGTGGCCTTGCTGGGCACGATCACCCGATCCGCGCGTCGCAGCGAGGTCTTGATGGCGCTGCGGAAGAACGTACGGCGGGACTTGTCGTAGTGCTCCGGCTCGGTGAAGAACGTCGCGTCGTGCACCGTCACGGTCACCGGACAACCGGCCCGCAGCGGGCAGGTGTAGAAGGGTGCGTGCAGAACCTCGGCGCCGACCTGTTGGGCGAGCAGGGGCAGGCCGGTCTGCTCCCAGGCGAGCCGGGCGGGCCGGTGCGCGACCGCCGCCGGAGCCGGGATGATCTCCGCGTCGGGGAGCATCCGGCGGTACCGCTCCAGATCGGTGCGGAGGCTGACCACGACCAGGTCCACCGCCGATCCGCACACCTTGCCAAGGGCGCCGAGCAGGCCGTCGACGTATCGACCGACGCCACCGCGATCGGCGGGAACACTCGTGGCGTCGATGAGCACGCGGGGCGGACGGCCGGCGGTCACAGGGCGACTCCTTGCAGTGGCAGGACTGTGGGGAACAACACTCCGGCAAGCCTACGCCGGAGTCGGGTACGGACGCTGACTGCGACCCGACGGTACGCCGACTTGTCGCTGTCATCGAATACGGACGCCGGGCGCGTATCGTTCGCGTCGATGGCCGACAACATTGCCCGGGTGTTCGCCGACGCGATCGCGACCGACCCGAACCGTCCGCTGCTGACCTGGTACGACGACGCCACCGGCGAACGCACCGAGCTTTCCGGTGCCACGCTGGCGAACTGGGTGGCCAAGACGGCCAACCTGCTCGTCGACGAACTGGCCCTCGGGCCGGGTGGCACCGCGGCGGTGCTGCTGCCACCGCACTGGCAGAGCGCAGCCGTGCTGCTCGGCTGCTGGTCCGCCGGGTTGACGGTGCGACCGGCCGGGTTGACGGTCGCGGAACGCCCCGGCGACGTGGACGTACTCTTCGCTGCCGCCGACCGTGTCGCGGAGGCTGACGCCTGGTCGGCGGATGAGCGGTACGCGCTCGCGCTGCACCCGTTCGCGCTGCCGTTGCGGGAGGTCCCGGCGGGCTTCGCCGACTACGTCACCGAGGTACGCGCGCACGGCGACCACTTCACGGCGTACCCGCCGGGTGGTCCCGACCACGGCGCGCTGCGCGACCGGGCCGCCGCCCGCGCCGCCGAGCTCGGCATCTCCGCTGGCGACCGGCTCCTGGTGGACGTCGACCGGCACCCGGACCCGCTCGACTGGCTGCTGGCTCCGCTCACCGTGGGCGCCACCCTGGTGCTCTGCGCCCATCTGGATCCGGCTCGCCTGGCCGAGCGTCAGGCGACGGAGCGGGTCACCCGCACCCTGAGCTGAACCTCCCGGCCAGCCCGGCTGAGGACGGCCTGACCGGGGCGACCCGGTCAAAGAGACGTCCTCCCAGCTGCCACCACCTCCCACATCACCGTTAGTGACAATTACCCACCGTTGCCGTGCCGGCAGGGGCGGACCTACCCACCTCGACGCTTTGCTCTGCTTCAACCGACGCACAACCGGCTGAGCTGGACCGACGTGGTTGGCGCGCGGTGACAGGCAGGCGTCCGAAGCTGCGGAGGGTAACCGTTGCGTGGGTTGAAGCAGAGCAAAGGGCGCGGAGGGGTGCTGGGGTGGTGGGCGGCGGCGGCACGCTCAGTGAGGTGAGGCGAGTTGAGGTGAGGTGAGGTGAGGGGAGGGGAGGGGAGCCGCCGACCGGGTGGAACTGGCAAGGGGTTGTCAGGTGGCGGGGTGCTGCGGGGCGCGGTGCTGGGCCAGGGTGGCGAAGGCGGCCAGGGAGTCAGGGTTGGCGAGAGCACCCTTGGCGGCGGCCTGATCGACCGGAGTCCCGGTGAGGATCTTCTTCACCGGCACCTCCAGTTTCTTCGCGGACAGGGTGCGCGGCACCGCCCGGACCTGGTGGATCTCGTCGGGGACGTGCCGGGGAGACAACGACGTCCGCAGCTCGCGGCAGATCTTCTTCCGCAGCTCGTCGTCGAGGGAGAGCCCCTCCGCGAGCACCACGAACAGCAGCAACTCACCGGCGCCGCCCTCGTCGTCTTCCAGGTGCACCACCACCGAGTCGACGATGTCGTCCAGCCCTTCCACGACCGAGTAGAACTCGGCGGTGCCGAGCCGTACCCCGCCCCGGTTCAGGGTGGCGTCCGAGCGGCCGGTGATGACGCAGCCGCCGCGCGCGTTGATGGTGATCCAGTCGCCGTGCCGCCACACACCGGGATAGACATCGAAGTACGCCTCCCGGTAGCGGACCCCGTCCGGGTCGTTCCAGAAGCCCACCGGCATGCTCGGCATCGGCTTGGTGATCACCAGCTCACCCAGCTCACCGATCACCGGGGTGCCGTCCGGCGAGCGGGCCTCCACCTTGGCTCCCAGGGCCCGACAGGTGATCTCACCGGCGTGCACCGGCAGCAGCGGGACACCACCGACGAAACCGGTGCAGACGTCGGTGCCGCCGGACAGCGACTGGAGCTGAAGGTCGCGGCTGACCGTGTCGTACACCCAGGTGAAGCCCTCGGCGGGCAGCGGCGCGCCGGTGGAGCCGAGACCGCGCAGCGCGGAGAGGTCGGCGATCTCACGCGGGACGAGCCCGGCCTTACGGCAGGCCAACAGGAACGGTGCCGAGGTGCCGAAGTAGGTGGTGCCGGTCTGCTCGGCCAGCCGCCACATCGCGCTCAGGTCGGGGTGGCCCGGGTTGCCGTCGAACAGCACGATCGCCGCGCCGACCGCCGGCCCGGAGGCCAGGAAGTTCCACATCATCCAGCCGGTGGTGGTGAACCAGAAGAACCGGTCCGTCGGGCCCAGGTCGTGATGCAGGGCGAGCATCTTCAGGTGCTCCAGCAGGATGCCGCCGTGGCCGTGCACGATGGGCTTGGGCAGCCCGGTGGTGCCGGAGGAGTAGAGCACGTACAGCGGGTGGTCGAACGGCACCGGGGTGAAACTCAACGGTTCGTCGGTTTCGGCTGCCAGCTCCGCCCAGGCCAGCGCCTCGTCCGGTGACGAACCGTCGGGATCGAGGTAGGGGATCGAGACGGTGTGCCGCAGCGTCGGCAGCGCGGCCCGGATCGCGGCCACCTCGGCCCGCCGGTCCACCGGCTTGTCGCCGTAGCGGTAGCCGTCGACGGCAACCAGGATCTTCGGCTCGATCTGCTGCCACCGGTCGGTGACGCTGCGGGTGCCGAACTCCGGCGCGCAAGAGGAGAAGATGGCGCCGAGGCTGGCGGTGGCCAGCATCAGCACGTACGTCTCCGGGATGTTCGGCGCGTACGCCGCCACCCGGTCGCCGGTGGTGACGCCGAGCCGACGCAGCCCGGCGGCGACCCGGCGGACCTGCTCGCGCACCTGCCCGGCGCTGAGGGTGACCGGTGCCCGGGTCTGCCCGTGTGCCACGACCACCGGCTCGTCGTCGGCCCGGCCCGGCATCCGCAGCACGTTCTCGGCGTAGTTCAGGGTGGCACCGGGGAACCACCGGGTACCCGGCATGTCCCGGTCGGCCAGGGTGGCGGTGGGCGGAGTGTGCGCGACGACCTCGAAGTGGTCCCAGATCGACCGCCAGAAACCGTCCAGGTCGGTGACCGACCACCGCCACAGGGCGTCGTAGTCGGCGAACGTCAACCCCCGGTGCTCGGCGAGCCACCGCAGGTAAACCCCGATCCGTGACCGTTGGAGCACGTCCGTCGGTGGCGTCCACAGCACGTCCGTCACTGGTCCACTCCTCCCCTGGCCCGGCACGACGCTGTGCGGTGGGCCGTGGCGCCATCTTGCCCTACCTCGAAGCGTCATTCTCCGCACCCGCGCCCGGCGGGCGCATGTGCCCAGACCACATCCCCCGCAGCCGACCAGTGTGGCCGTGACGCGGGGAAGACCCACGAATCAGGTCGCAAGGCCTCAGGGTTCGTTGCGGGCCGCCTGGATCGCGCGACGGCGGGCCAGCCGGTGTGCGCGGCGGATCTCCGCCTCGCGCCAACGTCGCTCGTCCTCCGGCGTCTCCGGCAGCACCGGCCGCACCGGCCGGGGCGCTCCGCCCACCTCGACCCCGACGAAGACGAGGTACGCGGTGGCCACCCGCACCGGCAACTCGTCGGCGGTGTCCCAGCGCTCGGCCATCACCCGTACGCCGACCTCCATCGAGGTCTGTCCGGTCCAGTTCACCTGGGCGTACGCGTGCACCAGATCGCCCACCCGGACCGCCTCGGAGAAAACGATCTCGTCGATCGCGGCGGTCACCGCCGTGCCGCCGCTGTGCCGCGCCGCCGCCGCGCCGGCCACGTCGTCGACGAACTTCATCAGCACCCCGCCGTGCACCGTTCCGTACAGGTTCACGTCGACTGCGGTCATGATCCGACTGAGGGTCACCCGGGAGTACGAGGTCGGTTTACCCGGCAGTGTGGTGGCGGGGTGCTCGGTCATGCCGGAAACGGTACGGTGCGCGGATGCGACATCTGTGGAGCTTCCTCGCAGGGCTGGTGGTGGTGCCGGTCACCTGGGTGCTGGTCACCCTCGGCCAGGATGGGTCGGCAGGCACCGTCAACCGGTGGGTGGAGATCGGCACATCCAACACGGCCAACCTCATCGAACCGGCCGTATACCTCGCTGTCGGCGGCATCGTGCTGGGTCTGCTCGGCACGCTGCGCATCTCACCGCTCGGTCCGCTGGTGGCCGGGCTGCTACTGGTCACCCCGTACGTCGGGCTGTTCATCGCGCCGTTCCGGGTACGGGAGCGCATCCCGTCCGGCTGGGAGTTCCTCGGCGACCCGCTGCCGCTCCGGCTGCCGGTGGAGAACGGAACGCTCTTCCTGATCGGCATGCTGCTGCTGATCGCGACGTTCAGCGGGCAGCGCTGGCGCCGCTGGCCGACCACGGTGCCACAGCCGGTGCCGGCGACGCCCGAGAAGTCGACACCGGACCCGACGTTGACCGACTGGTCAACGACCCCGTCGGCGGAACGCGACACCGAGCCGCTGAGCCTGGGTTATCCGGACCCGGATCCGACACCCACCGAGCCGCTGCCCCGGCGTACCGGAGGTGGCTCGCCCTGGTCAGCTCCACCGGGCAACCTGCCCCGACGTGACGACGCCACCAACTGATCCGGCAGCCTGTTGGTCACCTCCGCCCGGCGAGCGCACGGGCGGAGGTGACGGCGGTCAGCCCCTGAGCAGTTGGCGGGCCATCACGATGCGCTGCACCTGGTTGGTGCCCTCGTAGATCTGGGTGATCTTGGCGTCGCGCATCATCCGCTCGACCGGGTAGTCACGGGTGTAGCCGTACCCGCCGAGCAGCTGGACCGCGTCGGTGGTGATTTCCATCGCGGCGTCCGAGGCGAAGCACTTGGCCGCCGCGCCGAAGTAGGTCAGATCGGCGTCGCCCCGCTCCGACCGGCCGGCCGCCGCGTACGTCAACTGCCGGGCCGCCTCCAGCTTCATGCCCATGTCGGCGAGCATGAACTGCACGCCCTGGAACTCGGCGACCGCCTTGCCGAACTGCTTGCGCTCGGCGACGTACCCCTTGGCGTAGTCCAGCGCGCCCTGGGCGATGCCGACGGCCTGCGCGGCGATGGTGACCCGGGTGTGGTCCAGGGTCTTCATCGCGATGGCGAAGCCGGTGCCCTCGGCGCCGATCATCCGGTCCGCCGGGATCCGGACGTTGTCCAGGTAGACCTCGCGGGTCGGCGAGCCCTTGATGCCCAGCTTCTTCTCGGGGGCACCGAAGCTGACCCCCGGATCGGACTTCTCGACCACGAAGGCGGAGATCCCCCGGGACCGGGCGGTGGGGTCGGTCGACGCGAAGATGGTGTAGAACTCCGACACACCGGCGTTGGTGATCCAACGCTTCACGCCGTTGAGCACCCAGTGATCGCCGTCGCGTACCGCTCGGGTGGTCATCGCGGCGGCGTCACTGCCGGCCTCCGGCTCGGAGAGGCAGTACGAGAACATCGCCTCGCCGCTGGCGACCGGCGTCAGGTAGCGACGCTTGAGTTCGTCGGAGCCGGCCAGCAACAGCGGCATGGTGCCCAGCTTGTTCACCGCCGGGATCAGCGACGATGAGGCGCAGGCCCGGGCGATCTCCTCGATCACGATCGCCGTGGCCAGTGCGTCCGCACCCGCCCCGCCGTACTCGACCGGGATGTGCGGGGCGTGGAAGTCGGCGGCGCGTAGCGCGTCGTACGACGCCTTCGGAAACTCACCGGTCTCATCGGCCTCGGCGGCATGCGGAGCCACCTTGGCCGCACAGACCTCACGTACGGCTTCCCGAATCGCCTCGTGCTCCTCGGGCAGGCGGTACGCGTCGAACGACTGCTCTGCGGCCATGTCAGCCCCTCCCCTTCACCGCTATCATGCGCAGTCTGTAGCGTCACCTGGACGTCCACCGCGCAGACTGAAGGATAACGACCACAGCTCAGGTGATGTTACCGGCGCGTAGGCTGGGCCATGACGAAGCCCGACGCCGCTCAGCGATGATGGAACCAGCAGACGAAACCACCTCTCCGGCGCCCGGCCCTGGCGCCGCAGCGGAACGCGACGCAGCCACGCGGCGCCAGTGCGAGCGGAGAAGACAGGCGTGACCATCCCGTACCCGAACACCCAGCCGGTGCCCGCCATCGCAGCGGTCACGCCGCCCTCGGGCGCCTCCCGGCCGCGGGTCACCTTCCTGGGCACCGGCTACCTTGGCGCGACCTACGCCATCTGCTACGCCGAACTCGGCTACGAGGTACTCGGTTTCGACGTCGACGCGGACAAGATCGCCAAGCTCAACGCAGGCGAGGTGCCGATCCACGAGCCCGGCCTCGACGAGTTGCTGCGTCGCAACCTGGCCGCCGGGCGGCTCCGGTTCAGCACCGACATCGCCGAGACCGCCGAATTCGGTGACGTGCACTTCATCTGTGTCGGCACCCCGCAGCGGGCCGACGGGATGGGCGCCGACCTGTCGTACGTCGAGGCGTCGGTCACCGGCCTGGCCCAGCACCTGACCCGCAAGGCGCTCATCGTCGGCAAGTCCACGGTCCCGGTCGGCACCGCCGACTGGGTGGAACAGCTCGTCGGCAAGCACACCCCGGCCGACCTCGGTGTCGAGGTGGCGTGGAGCCCGGAGTTCCTCCAGGAGGGCTTCGCCGTCGACGACGTGCTCCGCCCCAACCGCATCGTGGTCGGCGTCAAGAGCGAATGGGCCAACGGCATGCTCTACGCCGCGCACAAGGGTGTGTTCGACCTCGCCGCCACCGAGGACCGCGAAGTACCCCTGGTCGTCACGGACTTCGCCACCGCCGAGTTGGTCAAGGTCGCCGCGAACGCCTTCCTCGCCACCAAGATCTCCTTCATCAACGCGATGGCCGAGGTCTGCGAGGCCTCCGGCGGCGACGTCACCCAACTCGCCCGCGCCATCGGCTACGACCCGCGCATCGGCAACCGCTTCCTCCAGGCCGGTCTCGGTTTCGGCGGCGCCTGCCTGCCCAAGGACATCCGCGCCTTCCAGGCCCGCGCCCAGGAACTCGGGGCCGGGGAAGCCCTGCGCTTCCTGCACGAAGTCGATCTGATCAACCTGCGTCGCCGGACCCGAGTCCTGCAACTCGCCGCCGACCTGCTCGGCCGTCGGTCCGGGCCCGCCGGCCCCGACCTGTCCGGCACCCGCATCGCCGTACTCGGCGCCACCTTCAAACCCAACACCGACGACGTACGCGACGCCCCTGCCCTCTCCGTCGCCGCTCTGCTGCACAAGGCCGGCGCGGACGTCCACGTCTACGACCCCGAGGGCATGGACAACGCTCGTCGGGCCGTACCGGAACTCACCTACGAACCCGACATCGCCGAAGCGGTCACCGACGCCGACCTCGTCTGCGTTCTCACCGAATGGGCCGACTTCCGCAACGCCGACCCCAGCCTCCTCGGCGACCTCGTCGCCGGCCGCCGCGTGGTCGACGCCCGCAACTGCCTCGATCCGGCACTGTGGACCCAGGCCGGCTGGGAGTACCGGGGCATGGGGCGCCCCTGAGCTCTTGCGGCGCCGTTCGCGGCCGGCTTCGGCGCCATGCCCCTCAGGGGTCCGAGCGGGTTGCCGTTGATCGCGTCGTCTGGTGATGTTGGCGCTTGACCCGCCGACAACTGTCGAATTCCCGGCCCGCTTTGGGCATGCTGCGACAGTGGGAATCCACAGTGCGGGTGGAGGGGTGTCGTGGCGAGCTTTCAGTGCCCTTCGTGCGACCGGGAGATCAAGCCGGCGGTGCGCTGCCCGCACTGCGGTGCGCACCAGCCACAATGGTCCGAGCACCTAGCGGATATCGACCGGTCGATCGCAGAGATCAAGGCCCGCGAGGCCGCCATCGCCCGGGAACAACGGCAGCTCGCCGCGAAGATGCAGGCCGCGCTCTTCCAACGGGACATCCTCTCGCACGCCGGCAGTCAGGGTGACGAACGACTTCGGCAGGCCACCCGTCCGCGCCGCGTGCTACGCCGTCGGCCGCCGCGCCGCCCGACGGCCGAGGATGCCTCGTCGCCCCGCGACGGTGCGGGCCCACCGCCCCGGGTACCCCGACAGGGCACCACCGGAGCCCAGGAGCCACCGCCACCGACCGAGCCGGTCTGGCTGGACGCCGACGACCCTGAGCACCCGCCGGAGGCCTCCTCACGGGAGGTCCAGAACATCCCGCTCGGCCTCGGTGCGCTGCTGCTCGGCGTCGCCGCGGTGGTGTTCGCCGTGGTCGCCACCAGCTCCATGGACGCGTTGGTACGCCTCGGCATCCTGCTGCTCGCGACCGTGCTCATGCTGCTTGCTCCGCCGGTACTGGTCCGCCGCGGACTGACCTCCACCGCCGAGACCATCGCCGCCGTCGGTCTGCTCCTGGTACCGCTCGCCGGGTACGCCCTCTGGGCGGTGGACCGGATCGGCAACGGTGGTGCCTCCGGTGCCGTCTTCGCCGGGGTGATCTTCGCGGTCACCGCCGCCGTCTCGGTCGGCTATGCCGGGTGGACCAGGTTGCGCGCGCCCCGGTTCGCCACCGTGCTGGCCGCCCAGCCGGTGCTGCCGCTGCTGGCGTACGACCGGATCACCGGCCCGGCGGGCTGGGCGCTGGTGCTGACCCTGGTGGCGCTGCTCGACCTGTGGCTGGCCCGTTCCCCGGTCACCGTGGAGCAACCGCTCACCGACGCCACGGTCGACCCCGGCCGATCGGGTGCCCCCCGGCAGCGGTCGGCCGAGGAGAGGCCAGCCGACGGTAGGCCGGAAGCGGCGCCGGAGGAGGGCGGCGAACTGCTGGACCTCACCGTTGGCGGTGCGGGGGCGACACCGACCCGACCGGTGCCGGGGCTGCGGGAACTGACCTGGGCGCTGCACGGCGTGGCGGTCGCCATCGCCCTGGCGTACGCGGTGACCGCCCTGCTGCGAACCACCACCGTGCCGGGCGCGACCGGCACCGGGCTGGTGCTCCTCCTCGCCGCCGCCGTCTGCCTGGCCGGGACGCTGGTGCTCCGTCGCCCACCCCTGCCCGACCTGGGCGCGGGCGTGTTCACCCTCGCCGTCATCGGTGCCCTGGGACGGATAGCCTCGGTGGCGCTGCCCGGCCGCGCCCTGCTGTTGATCGCGATGGTCATCACGGTGACCGGTCTCGCGGTCCGGGCGGTACCGGAGTCTGCCCGACGGGGCCCCCAGTTGGCCTCCGCAGTGGCGTTGACGGTCAGCGGAGTGGTGGTCGCCGGCAGTGCGCTGCGCGCCGGGATCGCCCCGGTCGAGGCGGCGCTGCCGGCCTGGGCCGCCGACCTCGACCGGTACCCGGCCGAACTGGCCGCCGCCGTGGGACCAGCCGCCTGGCAGCTCGCCGCCAGCGCCTTCCTGCTGACCGTGGCTGCGGTGCTGGCCCTGCCATCGGAGATCCGACGGGAATTCGCGGTGACCGGTGCGGCGCTCACCGCACTGGCCGTACCTGCCTCCTTCGGACTGGCCTGGACGTTGGCGCCGTGGCCGATGGTGCTGACCGCGATCGGCATCGGGGCGGCCGGCCTCTCCGCGCGTGCCCCCCGCGCCGCGCTGGCGCACGCGGTTGCCGCCGCCGTGGTCGGGCTCGCCGGTGCCGGCGCGGCCCTCGCCCGGCCGGCGCTGACCGCCGCCGTGCTGCTCACCTTCGTCGTGGCCGGTGCGGTGATCGCCGCCGCCCCGCGGATCCGGCTCGCCCCGGCCGCAGCGGACACCGTCTCCGCCTGGGCTGCCGGAGGGGCCGCCGCCGCGCTGCCCGGAGCGGTGGCCGCCTTCGTCGCGGCCACTCTGCCGGTCGACACCACGCCGACCCCGGCGAGCCTGCGCGAGGCGACCGTGCCGGTGCTCGCGGCCAGCTTCCTCGCCGTCTGTGTCACGCTCGGCTACGCAGCCGTCGTGCAGGTGTCGCAACGTCAGATCCCGGTACCGCTGTCGGTGGGCACCGGCCTGGGCGCATTGGTGGTCGCCGCGGCCGGGTTCGGCTCACCGGGCGCCACCGTGGCGGACGCCTGGGTCGCCGCGCTGCTGCTGGTCGCCGCGGTACTGCTCTTCCTGGCCCCCTCCATCGACACCGGCCGCCGCTCCGATCTCGCCCTGGACGGCTCCGACCTGGCGGCCGCCGCGGTGACCGTCGCGCTGGTCGCCACCCTGCTGCGGATCGGCACGGTACTGGCACCGGCCGGGCAACTCGCCATCGCCGCCGCGCTGGTCCTGGTGGTCGCCGTGGCGGCGCGGGCGATGCCCGAGGAGTGGCGTCGCGGGCCGGTGCTCGGCCTCACCGCCGGTGGGGTGCTGATCGGGCTGCTGGCCGGCTGGATGGCGGTGCGCGGTGGCGTGGGCGTGCTGGCCACGCCCGGACCGATCTGGAACGGAGACCTCAGCGGCTGGCCGGCCGCACCGACCGGCGGTACGACCTGGCAGGGTCCGATCGCCCTGGTGCTGCTCGCGATCGCGGCGGGCATCCTATTGCCACCACCCTGGCGCTACGACGTGGCTGGGGTGGCGGTCGTGCTCGCCACCATCGGCGCTCCCGCCGCGTTCGAGCTCACCTGGTGGTCGCCGGTCCTGATCGGCGGCATGGTCGCCACCGTCTTCGGGATGGCCGCGGTCGCCACCATCGATCCCAGGGCGGCGCTGTCCCGGATCACCGTGGCCGGGGTGGTGGCGCTGCACGCGGCCGGCGCCGGCCTGGTGCGGCCGTGGACGACGGCGCTGGCCCTGGGCAGCATCGTGCTGATCGGCACGGTGGTGGCCGCGCTGGCCCGCAACATGGCGGTGCCACTCGTCGAGGACATCGAGACGGAGGGCATGCCGCCGCACCTGGCGCAGATCGGTGGCGCGGGCGTGGGCGCGGCACTGCTGGCGCTGCCGGGCGCCACCGCCGCCCTCGCCGTCGAATTCGGCCACGCGCCTCAGGTGGTGCTCACCGCCGGGCTGGCCGCGTCCAGCCTCGGTCTGGCCGCGGTGGCCGCAGTCCGCCGGCAGATTCCCCAGTACCTGCCCTGGGCCAGCGCCGGGGTGGTCGGCGGGGCGAGCGTGACCGCCCTCGCCGCCGTACCCATCGCCCTGCCCATCGGGGTCTACGCCGCGGCGGCGGCACTGCTCGGGGTACTCGCCGAACTGGTACGCGGGGCGACCGAGCCACCGGCCGGCGCAGCCCAACCGGTGCGCCGGTGGACCGTACTACTCGACGGGGCGCTGCGCCGGCTGCCCGACGACAACCGCCGCCAGTGGCGGGTGAGTCCGGCCGCCGGTGCCCTGGCCGCCGCCGCCCTGCCGACCGTCCTGGCCCTGGTCTCCATCGCCCCAGCGCTGGTCGCGGCTCTCGTCGACCCGCACCGCACCATCGGTCGGGTCTGGCAGGGACCACCGGCGGCCCTGCTCGATCCGCCATCGGCAGCGGCCAATCCGACGCATGTGCTGACGGCGCTGCTGCTCACCGTGACGGCGGCCCTGGCCGCCACCGGGTTCAGTGGCGGTCGCCGGTCCCGGGCTGTGCCGGTGGTCCTGCCCGGTGCCGCCGTCACCCTGCTCATCGCCCCGATCGCGCTGGGCGGCGGCTGGCCGGCGAGCACCTTGTCGGCCCTGGCCGTGTTCACCATCTCGATGCTGGGTCTGGCGCTGACGCCGCCACCGGCCCTGGTGGAGCCGGCCCGCTCGTTGCGGCTGGCCCGGGTCCTGGTCTTCATGATCGGGCTCGCTGCGGGTGGGGCCGGTCTCGCCGGCAGCCTCGCCACCCGGGAGTTGACCCTGTTCACCCTCGGTGGGGCGGTCGGGGTCGGGTTGGTGGCCGCCCTCTACGGCCTCACCTCCCGAGCCCGTCTCCTCGGTTGGCTGTTCACCTCACTGATGGCGCAGCTGTTCGTTCTCACCGCTGGCCTGGTGGCCGGACTCGCCCCGGTCTGGTCGGCGTTCGGGGTGCTCGCGGTCGGCGCGGCGTTGCAGATCTTCTCCGCCACCCTGCCCCGGCTGCGTCGCCCCGAGGCACGTCGCGAGGCGGCGACCGTGGAGTGGAGCGGACACGCCGCCGCACTGATCGCGCTGGCGCTGGCCTTCGACTCGCCGCGGCACATCGCCGCGCTGCTCGCCGCCTGGGGTGCGGTCCTTGGTCTCGCCGCGACCCGGCCGGGCCGCCAGCCGGCGGAGCGACGGGTCCTGTTCTGGGCGGTGGTGCTCTGTGAGATCACCGCCTGGTGGATCCTGATGCGGGTCGCCGAGGTGGCCCTGCCTGAGGCCTACACCCTGCCGTTCGCCGCGCTGGCCCTGTTGGTCGGGGTGCTGGAACTACGCCAGCGCACCGACCTGAGCAGCTGGGTGGCGTACGGACCAGCGCTGCTCGCCGCCTTCGTACCGACCCTGGCGATCGTCCTGGCCACGGATTCGAGCACGATGCGTCAGGTGCTGCTGCTGCTCGGCGCGGTCGCCGTGCTGGTCTTCGGTTCGATGACCCAACAGCAGGCACCGGTCATCGTCGGTGCGGTGGTCACCGCCATCACGGCCGTGCACGCGCTGTTCAGCCTCGGACCGTGGCTCGCGCTGATCCCGCTCGGCTTCCTGCTGCTGATCCTCGGCGCCAGCAACGAACGCCGCCGCCGCGCCCAGGAACGCCTGCAGACCGCCCTGCGCGGCATGCGCTGAACCGCTGCTCGTTAGGAAGGGCCCCTTCCTATACACCAGGCGTTAACAAGGTGCCCTTCCTTACAGGGAGGCGCGGAGTGCGGCGTCCTTTTCGGCAACCAACTGCTCCAGGTCGGCCTGGTACGCCGACATCCGGTCGAGCAACGCGCGGTCAGCGGCGGCGAGAATGCGGACGGCGAGCAGACCGGCGTTGCGGGCATTGCCGATCGACACGGTCGCCACCGGCACACCGGCCGGCATCTGCACGATGGACAGCAGCGAGTCGATGCCGTCGAGATGCTTCAGCGGCACCGGTACGCCGATCACCGGCAGCGGGGTCACCGAGGCGACCATGCCGGGCAGCGCCGCGGCACCGCCGGCCCCGGCAATGATCACTTTGAGCCCACGGCCGGCGGCAGCCCGACCATAGTCGATCATCTTGACCGGAGTGCGGTGCGCCGAGACCACCTCGACCTCGTACGGCACCTCGAACTCGGCGAGCACCTCGGCGGCGGCCTTCATCGTCGGCCAGTCCGAGTCGCTTCCCATGATCACACCGACCGTGCTCACGCCGCTCATTCCTCCGCTGTTCCGTCCCGCAGCCAACTGGCGGCCCGGGCAGCCCGGGCGCGTACCTCGTTCAGATCGTCGCCGAGCACCGTGACGTGGCCGATCTTGCGGCCGGGGCGCACCTGCTTGCCGTACAGGTGGACCCGGGCGGTCGGCTCGGCGGCGAAGAGATGGTGCAGCCGCTCGTCGACCGACATGCCGCCGGGCTGTCCACCCAGCACGTTCGCCATCACCACCACCGGAGCGGTCAACGAGGTGTCGCCCATCGGGTAGTCCAACACCGCCCGCAGGTGCTGCTCGAACTGCGACGTCCGGGCACCCTCGATGGTCCAGTGCCCCGAGTTGTGCGGACGCATCGCCAATTCGTTGACCACGAACCGGCTGCCACCCGGCGCCGCCGGATCGGCCACCTCGAACAGCTCCACGGCCAGCAGGCCCACCACGCCGAGCGCGGTGGCCAGGTCGATGGCGAGCTGCTGCGCGGCGACCGCCAGTTCCTCCGCCAGGTCGGGAGCCGGGGCCAGCACCTCGACGCAGATCCCGTCGCGTTGCACCGTCTCGACCACCGGATAGACCGCGACCTGCCCGAACGGCGAGCGCGCCACCTGCACGGCCAGTTCCCGGCGCAGCGCCACCCGCTCCTCGACGATCAGCTTCGTGCCACCGGCGAGCAGCGTCTCCGCCAGCTCGGTCGCCGAGGCCGGGTCGGTGGCCGGCCAGACCCCTCGCCCGTCGTACCCGCCCCGGGCGGCCTTCAGCACCACCGGCCAGCCGACGTCGTCGCCGAAATCGACCAGGTCGGCAGGAGACGTGACCGGTCGCCAGCGCGGGTTCGGCGCGCCCAGCACGCCGAGCCGCTCCCGCATCACCTGCTTGTCCTGAGCGTGCACCAGCGCGTCGGCGGGCGGGAACAGCTTCACCCCCTCGCCGGTGAGGGCCCGGATGTGCTCGGTCGGGACATGCTCGTGGTCGAAGGTGACCACGTCGCAACCCTTGGCGAAGGTGCGCAGCGCGGCGAGGTCGGTGTGGTCGCCGTACTGGACGTCGGCGGCGACCAGGGCCGCACCGTCGTCCGGGGTGAGCGCGAGCACACGCAACGACTGGCCGAGGGAGATGGCAGCCTGGTGGGTCATCCGGGCCAGTTGGCCGCCGCCCACCATGCCGACAACGGGCAGACCGGTACGGGAATCCATAACGGCGTCAGCCTATCCGGGCCGGTCCCGGCACCGATCGGCGCATCCGGCTCAGCGCAGTTGCCCCACCAGCTCCTCGACCCCGGTGACCGGTCGCTGGCAGACGAAACCCCGACAGACGTACGCGGCGGCGCGCCCGTCGACCAGCGGACGGTCAGCCAGCAGCGGCACCCCCGGCTGGTCCGGCTGCCCCGCCACGATCACCGCACCGGGTGGGGCGTGCCGGTACGCCGCCGCCACCAGCGGGTCACCCGCCGGATCCTCGGTCGCCACCGCGATCTCGTACGGCCCGGAGAGCAGCGCCTCGCCCACGGTCGCCGCGTACCCGGTGAAGCGGGCGTGCCGCCCGACGATCGGCGCGACGGTGGACAGCGCCGCCTCAGCCGCCTCGCGGTAGCGGTTCTCCCCGGTCAGCGCCGCGTACGCGACGAGGGCCGCGACGATCGCGGACCGACCGGAGGGGGTGGCATTGTCCGTCGGGTCGGCCGGCCGGGCAACCAACTGCTCGGCGTCGTCGGCGGTGTCGTGGAACGCCCCACCGGGCGCGGCGAAATGGCGCAACGCGGCGTCGACCAACTGACCGGCCAGTTCCAGCCACCGTCCCTCGCCGGTGACCTGGTGCATGGCGCAGAACGCCTCGGCCACGCAGCCGTAGTCCTCCAGCACGCCGGCCGGATCGCCGACCCGGCCGTCGCGGGAGGCGCGGCGCAGCCGTCCGTCCACGACGTGCACCCGGGCAAGGTACTCGGCGGTGTCCCGCATCGCTCCGTCGGCGACGATGGTGACCCCTTCCAGCAGGTTCGCCTCACCCTCGGTGCCGATTCGGCCGCTGGTCTCGACCAGCCGGACGAACTCGGCGAGCGCGGTGATGGCCAGCCCGTTCCAGGCGGCCACCACCTTGTCGTCGCGGGCCGGTTGGGGGCGGGTGTCCCGGGCGGCCAACAACCGGCCGACCACTGCCTGCCAGCGCTCCCGCACCGCCGGATCGGCATCGTCGACGTCGCGGGCCAGCCGCAGCACGCTCGCGCCCTTCTCAAAGGTGCCGGCCTCGGTCACCGCGAAGAGGTCGGCGGCCCAGCGGCCGTCCTCCTCGCCCAGCACCTCGACCAGTTGGGTGGGCGTCCAGACGTAGGTGAGACCCTCGACGCCCTCGGTGTCCGCGTCCAGCGCGGAGGCGAAGCCCTGTCCGGGCCGATGCAGCTCGTCGGCGAGGAACCGGGCGGTGTCCCGGGCCACCCGCAGCGCCAGCGCGTCACCGGTGAGCCGCCACAGCTGGGTGTAGACCCGCAGCAGCAGGGCGTTGTCGTAGAGCATCTTCTCGAAGTGCGGCACGGTCCAGTGCGCGTCCACCGAGTACCTGGCGAAGCCACCGGCGAGCTGGTCGTGGATGCCGCCCCGGGCCATCGCCTCACAGGTGTGCCGGACGATCTCCAGGCTCCGCGCCGAGCCGGTGCGCTGGTGGTGGCGCAACAGGAAGAGCAGGTTCATGTGCGGCGGGAACTTCGGCGCGCCGCCGAAACCGCCGTTGACCTCGTCGTACTCGCTGGCCAGTTGGTCGGCGGCGGCGTCGAGCAGTTCGGCGGTGAGCGGGGCGGTAGGGCCGCCGACGGCCTGGGCGCCACCGATCGCCTCCACCACTGCGGCGCCCTGCCGCAGCACGGCGTCGCGCTGGTCCCGCCAGGCGGTGCCGACCGACTCCAGCAGCCGGATGAAGTTGGCCCGGGGGAAGTAGGTGCCGCAGAAGAACGGGGTGCCGTCCGGCGTGGCGAAGACCGTCATCGGCCAGCCGCCCTGGCCGGTCATCGCCTGGGTCGCGGTCATGTAGACCGCGTCGACGTCGGGCCGCTCCTCGCGATCCACCTTGATCGAGACGAAGCCCTCGTTGAGCAGCTTGCCGACCGTCTCGTCCTCGAAGGACTCGTGCGCCATCACGTGACACCAGTGACAAGCCGAGTAGCCGACCGAGATCAGCACCGGCACGTCGCGCCGTTTCGCCTCGGCGAACGCCTCCTCACACCAGGGCCACCAGTCCACCGGATTGTCGGCGTGCTGGAGCAGGTACGGGCTGGTCGCCTCCGCAAGTCGATTCACCCGTCGACCATAACCACCCCACCACCCACTCCGTGTTGATCAAGAGGTTTTCGTCCTCCGGGAGCGCTCTCGCATTCCCGAACTTCTTGATCGACGCGGTGCGGGTCGGGTCAGGAGGCGCCGTCGGCGCGGAGGGGGAGGACGTTGCTGGGGGCGCTGTCGCGTAGCGACCCGAGGACGGCGGCGATCTTGTCGGCGGGCATCGGCTTGAAGAAGTGATAACCCTGGGCGGCGGTGCAGCCCAGCTCGACCAGCGCGGACCGCTGCGCGGCCGTCTCCACCCCCTCGGCCACCACCCGCAGGCCCAACTGGTGAGCCAGCCCGACGGTGCTGCGTACGATGGCCGCCGCCTCCGGCGACTCCGCCATCTGCAGGACGAAGGAACGATCCACCTTCAGCTCGTCCACAGTGATCCGGGCGAGGAACGCCAGCGACGAGAAGCCGGTACCGAAGTCGTCCACCGCCAACTGCACACCCATTGACCGCAACGCGATGAGCACCTGGTCGATGACCTCCAGTTCGCTCATCACCACCGTCTCGGTGATCTCCAGGACGAGCCGGTCCGCCGGCACCTGGTGCCGGCGCAGCGCCTCGGCGATCTCCGCCGGCAACCTCGGATCCAGCAGGCTACGCGCGGAGAGGTTGACCGAGATGGGGACGTCGAGGCCGTCCCGGGCCCAGTCGGCGGCCACCGCGAGTGCCTTGTCCAGCACATAGCGGGTGAAGGCGCCGAGTTGCTCGCTGTTCTCCACCGGCCGGATGAAATCGGCGGGCCCCAGCCAGCCCCGCCGAGGGTGCCGCCAACGGATCAACGCCTCCACACCGGTCGGCGCCCCGGTGACCAGGTCCACCGCCGGCTGCAACACGAGCACCAACTGGTCGTCGACCAGCAACGCCTCCCGCAGCTCAGCGAGCAGGGCCAGCTGGTCGGTGCTGGCCGCGTCGCGGGAACTGTCGTACGCGGCCACGCTGACACCACCCGACTTGGCCTGGTACATCGCGATGTCGGCGCGACGCAGCAGTTCGGTCAGATCGGCGGTGCCGGCCGGAGCCACCACGACCCCGACGGAGACCTCGACGGACATCCGCACCCCGGCCACCTCGGTGGGCGCGGCCAGCCGCTCGGCGATCTCCCGGGCCTGACGCAGCGCGTACGCCATGGGTGCGGCGCGGTCGCCGACCACCGGGACCGAACTCAGCAGCAGGGCGAACTCGTCGCCGCCGAGGCGGGCCAGCAGGTCACCGGAGCGGGTCACGGCACCCAGCCGGTTCGCGGTCAACCGCAGCAGCTGATCGCCTGCGGCGTGCCCGAGGGTGTCGTTGACCTCCTTGAACTGGTCGATGTCCAACAGCAGCAGGGCGACGGGATGGTCATGGGCCAACTTCCGCAACGCCTGGTCACCCTTGCCGAGCATCGCCGCCCGATTGGCCAGGCCGGTCAGCGGGTCGTGCACCGCCTCATACGAGGAGCGGGCGGTGACCAGGCGCAGTTCCCGGTGGGTGGCAGCATCGTGCAGAGCCCCGGCGAGGGTGTCGGCGAAGGCCGCGTGGGCGTCGCGTTCCCGCCCGGTGGGTGGTGCCGTGTCAGGGAATCGCACCCGCAAGCGGCCGACCCGGGTGTCGCCGACCACCAGGTCGCGGACCAGTTCCACCGGTTCGGGTTCGTCATTGCCGGGCGGGGCGATCTCCCGGTCGACCACCTGACCGCCGGGGTCGCCCCGGTAGCGGCGCCACCGTCCGTCGCCGCGGATCACCTCCACGTCGACCAGTTCCGCCTCGAACAGCGCCAACGCCCCGGTGACGCCCGCCGTGGCCGCGCCCCGCTCGTCGAGTTGGTTGAGGGTGTTCGTGGCCTCGGCGAGTGATCGCCACATGCGCCGGTCGCGGTCCTCACGCAGTCGCTGCCGGTAGGTCTGCTGCAACAGCCACAGCGGGGCGGGCAACACCAGCAGCCACCGTGGGTCGATCTCGATCAGCACCACCACCAGCAGGCCGATCACCACGTTGCCGACGAACATCAGCAGTTTGCCGCGCAGCGCGGCGAGCAACGGACGCCCGATCGGCATGCCGTGCCGCAGTGCCAGCATCATTGCGCCCAGCCAGACACTGGCCAGCAGGTAGGCGGCGGCACCGGCAGCCACCGCGAGCGCGAGCGTTGGATTCGGAGCGGCCAGCATCGGCTGCGCCAGGGCGGTGGTGATCGCCACCGCCAGCGCGGTGGCGGCGGTCTGCGCGCCCGCCACGCGGACCACGTCCCAGGTGGTGCGGCCGTCGTCGACCACCGAGAGAGCCGTCCAGGCGAGCGTGACGCCGAGCAGCGCGGCTCCCGGCAGCCAGCCGGGTGGCACCAGGTAGAGGCAGACGATCAGGGCAGCTTCGGCCCAGGTGGCACTGACCACGCCAGCCGCGGCGCGGAATCGGAGCCGGGCCAGCTGAGAGAGGGCGAAGAGGGCGATCGCGAGGCCGAACCGAACCGGCCCACCGAGCGGGTCGTCGGCCGGCAATCCGGCCGGCAGGCTCAGTCCCACCACTGCGGCGACCAACGCGGTGCCCATGAGCGCAGCGGTGAGCAGGCGCAGCCCGATCGGCGTACCACGGCCTGCGGGCCGGTCGAGCGGTTGACCGGCCCTGCCGGAGGTCACCGACCCCCTCCCGCCGACCTGAAACAGGCCACGCGGCGGGCGGAGTTGACTGCGGTGGTCATCGGCGCCCCCTCCCGCGCAGCTTGGGGACTTCTGGTCCCCCCGGCGGAAGGCTAAGCCAAACCGGATGGTCGCAACAGGGGTCGACCATCCGGTTCGGCGTGAATCATGCCCCGATCAGCCGTCGCGGCGCTGCTGGTGCCCGTTGGGAGTGTCTGTGGATGAATCCTCCGTCACGATCCCACCTGTCGGATCACCGGCCGAGCGCTCCATTGCCCCCGTGCCCGGTGACGTGGGCTCCTGACCAGGGAATTGCTGCGGAAGTCGGCGCAGCCGAGCGTTCATGTTCCGGATCAGCAGCACGGTGGCGGCACCGAGAACGAGGATGAGAAACAGGCCCATCGGCCCAGCCAGGCCACCCGTGCGGGTGTCCCCGAAGTTGTTCTGGGCGAGCACCTCGACAGTGGTCAGCATGGGATTCCTCCGGTTCGCGGTGTGCGACCAGGGTAGCCCGCAGCCCGCTCAGCGGGCATGGGCCGTGCCCCGTACGCCGGCGAACAGGTCGGACTCCGGCGTGGGGCTGTCGACCGACGACCGAACCAGCTCGAAATCCTCGGTCGGCCAGGCATGCTGCTGCAACTCCATCGGCACCTGGAACCAGAAGCCGTCCGGGTCGACCTGGGTGGCGTGCGCGCGCAGCGCGTCGTCACGGACCGGGAAGTACTCGGCGCACGGGACCCGGGTGGTGATCCGTGGGCCCTTGTCGGGGCGGTCCTCCCAGCGGGTCAGCCACTCCGCGTACGGCGACTCGACACCGGTCGCGACCACGGCCTCGTGCAACGCCAGGATCTTGCCCTTGGAGAAGCCGATATCGTAGTAGAGCTTGAGCGGCTGCCACGGCGCTCCCAGCTCCGGGTAGCGCTCGGCGTCACCGGCCGCGTCGAAGGCCGCCACGCTGATCTTGTGACACATGATGTGATCCGGGTGGGGGTAGCCACCCTGCTCGTCGTACGTGGTGACCACGTGCGGACGGAACTCGCGCATCAGGCGGACCAACGGACCGGCGGCCACGTCCACGTCCTGGAGAGCGAAGCAGCCCTCGGGCAGTGGCGGCAGCGGGTCACCCTCGGGCAGGCCGGAGTCGACGAACCCCAGCCACGCCTGCTCGATGCCGAGGATCGCGCGCGCCGCGTCCATCTCCGCGCGACGGATCTCGGCGATGTTCGCCCAGACGTCGGGCCGGTCGAGCTTGGGGTTGAGCACACTGCCCCGCTCACCACCCGTACACGTCACGACCAGCACGTCCACCCCCTCGGCGACGTACTTCGCCATCGTCGCGGCGCCCTTGCTCGACTCGTCGTCGGGGTGCGCGTGAACGGCCATGAGTCGAAGTTGCTCTGCCAAGGTCGGCGCTCCTCGTCTCTGCCCACCGGCGACCCGCCCCGGGCCCCCGTTGACCTGACCTGCCAAATTCCTCCCCGTAGCGGCACTGGGCCGCGCCGGCCTGTCATATTTGACCCCAGCCGTACGCGACGCTGAGCCAGATCTGGCGACCGAGTCGAACAGGAATGGCGGACTCTGCCATTCTTGCCGATACCGCTGACAACAACGCCAGGGAGATACCTGCCGGTGACCGAGACGCACGCCACACTTGGACCGAACGCGCCGGTCTTCCCGCCCGGTCGGTACGGCCACCGTCGCGCGCCCCGACGCCGCCGGCCGGTGCTGGCGGCGCTGCTGGCGCTCATCACGGTCGCGGTGCTCACCGCCGTCTCGGTCCGGCTCTACCGGCAGTACGGCGACCCGGCGTACGACGCCCAGGTGATCAGCTATGGCGACATCACGGACAAGCAGGTCGTGGTCGACTTCCGGGTGAACCTGCCCGACGGCGGCTCGGCGGTGTGCGTCCTGCGTGCCCGGGACCATGCCGGCGCCGAGGTGGCCCGCGAGCAGGTGCCGGTGACTGCCGCCCCCGGGCAACGTCAGGTCACCGTGCGGCACCGCCTGGCCACCGAGGCTCGGCCCTTCATCGGTGAGGTCGTCCGCTGCCGGCCGGCCGCCTGAAATCTGGACGTTGGTGATCCCGCAGCCCTCGGCAGACAGCGGCTCGCCCTGACCGGCGCGCTCCCCCCGCCTTCCCGCGCCGGCCGGCGGATCCGCTGCTCAGGCGGCGACGCCGTCGCCCGCCGGGTCGGGACAGCCCCCTCCGCGCGGCCGTCGTGATCGCCGACCCTCGTTGTCGTGGGGCACTGGTAGCTTGGAGGTTCACCTGTCAGCCAGCACGCACAACCGAGGAGGACCGCCTGTGTCCAATGGCAACGAGGCGCCCGCCACCTGGCTGTCCCAGGACGCGTACGACCGCCTGAAGGGCGAGCTCGACGAGTTGATCGCCAACCGGCCGGTCATCGCCGCCGAGATCAACGCCCGGCGCGAGGAAGGCGACCTGCGCGAGAACGGCGGCTACCACGCGGCCCGCGAGGAACAGGGCAAGGCTGAGGGGCGCATCCTCTACCTCAAGGAGTTGCTCCGCACGGCCCAGGTCGGCGAGGCACCGACCGTCGACGCCGTGGCACCCGGGATGGTCGTGACGATCTACTTCGACGACGACGCCGACGACACGGAGACGTTCCTGCTCGGCTCGCGTGAGATCGCCTCCACCACGGACCTGACGGTCTACAGCCCCGAGTCGGCCCTCGGCCAGGCGATCCTGGGCGGCAAGGCAGGTCAGGCCTGCACCTACACCGCACCGAGCGGCGCCGACATCAAGGTGACCGTGGTCAGCTTCGAGCCCTTCTCCGGCTGATCCTCGTCCGCCGGCCCGGCCCGGCAATCCGTTCGTCCAGAGGCGTGACGCCGCCGCGTCACGCCTCTGGTGCGATCGTCACCTGGTAGCCGCTGGCCCGCAGAGCGCTGATCAGCATGTCGGAGTGTTCGACACCACGGGTCTCCACCGACAGCGCCACCTCGACCTCACCGAGGTGCAGGTGCGGGTTGGCCCGCTGGTGCACCACGTCCACCACGTTCGCCCGGTTCTCGGCGATCTCGCTCAACAACGAGGCCAACTGTCCCGGCCGGTCCGAGCAGCGCACCGTCACCCGCAGGTAGCGCCCCGCCGCCGCCAGACCGTGCTCGATCACGCGCAACATCAACAGCGGGTCGATGTTGCCGCCGGAGAGCACCACCACCACTGGCGCGGTCACCTCGACCACGCCGGCCAGCAGGGCGGCCACGCCGACCGCGCCCGCCGGCTCCACCACCTGCTTGCCGCGTTCGAGCATCATCAGCAGCGCCCGGGAGATGTCCTCCTCGGAGACGGTGACCACGTCGTCCACGAGCTTGCGGACGTGAGCGAAGGTGACGTCACCCGGCCGACCGACAGCGATGCCGTCCGCGATGGTGCTGAAGGCCGGCAGCCGGACCGGCTCGCCCGCGACCAGTGACGGCGGGAAGGCCGCCGCCCCGGCCGCCTGCACCCCGATCAGGCGTACGTCCGGCCGCAGCGCCTTGGCGGCCACCGCCATCCCGGAGATCAGCCCTCCCCCGCCGACACCTGTGACGATCGTGGTGACCTGCGGGCACTGCTCCAGAATCTCCAGCGCCACCGTGCCCTGCCCGGCGATCACGTCCCGGTGGTCGAACGGATGGATCAGCACCGCGCCGGTGCGTTCCGCGTACGTCTGCGCCGCCACCAGCGACTCGTCGACCGTGGCACCGACCAGCTCGACCTGAGCGCCGTAGCCTTTCGTGGCCGCCACCTTCGGCAGTGGCGCGTTCACCGGCATGAAGACGGTGGCCCGGGTGCCGACCAGACCGGCGGCGAGCGCCACGCCCTGTGCGTGGTTGCCGGCACTGGCCGCGACGACGCCCCGGGCCCGCTCCTCCGCCGACAGCCGCGAGATCCGCACGTACGCGCCGCGTACCTTGTACGACCCCGCCCGCTGGAGGTTCTCGCACTTGAACCAGACCGGCCCGCCGAGCGCGGCGCTGAGTGGCCGGGACGGCTCCAGCGGAGTGGTACGGACGACCCCGTCGAGCAGTTTCCGTGCCGCACGCACATCGTCCAGGCTGACCAGTTCCGTCATGCCTAGATCGTGCCACCCACCCCGTGCGGCACCCGCGACGGCTGGCTCCGGCACGGCCGGCACCGGCCCCAGCAGATGATCACGTGTTGGCGGGCGACCCCGTTCCGACGCGCGGATAACCGGGAGCGTGTCGGGGCCATGGGGCCGCCATCTCGAACTGACCGGCGACGCCGAGCAGCAGCAGTTCCGAGCCGGGCGGTCCGACCAGTTGGACGGCGAGCGGCAGCCCGTCCGGGCGGCGGCCCACCGGCACCACCAGCGCGGGCAGGCCGGCGATGTTCCATGGCGCGGCGTACGGCGCGTACCGGATGCTGGCCTGCATGTTGGCCTGCCAGGAGCGCGTCGACCAGCTGACGGCCGGCGGCGGCGCGCTCGCCAGCGCCGGGGTGAGCAGCAGGTCCACCGAGTGGTCGGAGAAGAAGTTGATCGACCGTTCGCGCCAGGCCAGCCGGTCGGCCTCCCGGACGTACCCGCGCCGCAACGCCCACTCGCCGAGGGCGACGTGCCGCCGGCTGCGGCGTTGCAGGGTACGCCGGTCGATTCCGCCGACGCGCACCTCCGCCGCCGCAGCGGCGAACCAGGTGGCAATGCCCTTCAGGCCCAGTGTGGTCGGGTAGATCGGGTCGGCCGGAACGGTGTCGTGTCCGGCACCGGCGAGCAGCCGGCCGGCGGCGGCGACCGCGTCCCGGTTCGGCGCGTCGGGTGAGACGCCCCGCACCGGAGACCGCAGCGACACACCGACCCGCAGCCGCTGCGGCGGCACGAGCTTGCTCTGGGCCCGGCCGGCCAGCACCTGGAAGCCCACCGCCGCGTCCGCGACCGTGGTGCTGAGCATGCCGTGCTCGGCCAGGCCGAACCAGTCCTCCGCGCCGAGCTGGCAGGGCACCACACCGCGACCAGGCTTCAAGCCGACCAGCCCGCAGCAGGCGGCGGGGATGCGAATCGAGCCGAGACCGTCGTTGCCGTGGGCGATCGGTACCAACCCGGCCGCCACCGCCGCAGCGGCGCCACCGGAGGAGCCGCCCGGGGTGCGGGAGAGATCCCAGGGGTTACGGGTCACTGCGGTCTCGTCGTCGGTGAGACCCCACAGCCCCAGCTCGGGCATCCGGGTGACGCCGAGGATCACCGCACCGGCTCCGCGTAACCGACGCACCACCTCGTGGTCGGCCTCCGCCACCGCGGTACGCACCGCGGCGGAGCCGTTCCAGGTGGGCACGCCGGCCACCGGAGTGTTCTCCTTGACCGCTACCGGCACCCCGGCCAGCGGCAGGTTCGCCAGGTCCTCCTGCTCGTCGACCTTCTCCGCCTCGGTGACCGCCTCCCCGCCGCGTACCGCGCGGAACGCGGCGAGGTCGGCGTCGGCCTTGGCGACGTGGTCGAGGTGGTCGGCAAGCACCTGGGTGGCCGAGACGTCGCCCCGGCGTACGCCCCGGGCGACCTGTTTGGCGGTCGCCCCGACCCAGGTCGGCATGATGTCCTGCACGGCCACCCTCCCAAGCCAGCGGTCAGCCCAGCGCCTGCTCCAGATCGGCGAGCAGGTCTTCGACCGTCTCGATGCCGACAGACAGTCGCACGAGATCGGAGGGAACTTCAAGCGGCGAGCCGGCAGCACTCGCGTGTGTCATCCGCCCCGGGTGTTCGATCAGGGATTCCACCCCGCCGAGGGACTCGGCGAGCACGAAGAGTCGGGCCCGGTTGCAGATCTCGACGGCGTGCTCCTCACCCCCGGCGGCGCGGAAGGAGATCATGCCGCCGAAGCGACGCATCTGCTTGGCCGCCACCTCGTGTCCGGGGTGCGTCGGCAGACCCGGGTAGAGCACCTCACCAACCTTGGCGTGCCCGTCCAGGTACGCGACGATCCGCTCGGCGTTGTCGCAGTGCCGGTCCATCCGGACCCCGAGGGTCTTGATGCCGCGCAGGGTCAGCCAGGCGTCGAACGGCCCGTTGACCGCGCCCATCGCGTTCTGGTGGTAGCGCAACTGCTCGCCGAGGTCGGCGTCGGCAGTCACCAACGCACCGCCGACCACGTCCGAGTGCCCGCCGACGTACTTGGTGGTCGAGTGCACGACCACGTCCGCGCCGAGGGTGAGCGGCTGTTGCAGGTACGGCGAGGCGAACGTGTTGTCGACCACCAGCAGCGCCCCGGCGTCGTGCGCCACGGCGGCGAGGGTGGTGATGTCGGCGATGCCGAGCAGCGGGTTGGTCGGGGTCTCCACCCAGACCACCTTCGTGACCCCCGGCCGGATCGCGGCCCGCACCGCGTCCGTGTCGGAGACCTTGGCCGGGGTGTACGCCAACCCCCACCGCTCGGCGACCCTGGCGAAGAGCCGGTACGTGCCGCCGTACGCGTCGTCGGGGATCACCACGTGGTCACCCGGTCCGCACACGGCACGCAGCAGGGTGTCCTCGGCGGCGAGGCCGCTGGCGAAGGCGAGGCCGACCTGGCCGGCCTCCAATGCGGCCAGGCACTCCTGGAGCGCGTCCCGGGTGGGGTTGCCGGAGCGGCTGTACTCGTAGCCGAGTCGTGGCGCGCCGACGGCGTCCTGGGCGTACGTGCTGGTCTGATAGATCGGTGGGATCACCGCGCCGGTGCGGGCCTCGGGGTCCTGGCCGGCGTGGATGGCGAGCGTCTCGAAGCCGTGGGTCATTCCGCAACGTTAGTCGCCCTGCCCGCCCCATCGGATGAAACCCACCCCGCTGGGGGCTGGGTCATACTGGGCCGATGAGTCCGCCGGAAACGCTGCCGTCCCGCCTGGCCGGCGCGGCCGACCGCATCCCGACCTCGCTGGACCAGCTCACCGGCCCGGAGCGTGGCCGGGTCGTCCTGCCCCTGCGGTTGGCCTGGTCAGGGCTCAGCGAGTTCGAGATTTCCGACCCACGGCAACGACTGACCCTCTACCGGACGCTGCTGGACTGCGGCCAACGCGACGACATCATCCGTTACGTCAACGCGGCGCTGCTTCGCCACGACTGGCCCCGCATCAGGCGGCTCACGTCCAGGCGTCTGATCGCGATCTGGGAACGTCGGCTTCCCGAACTCGTTTCCTGAGCGTGGATGAACTACACCTCCGGTTGCTCCGTGTCGGCTTCGCCGCCGGCGACGACCTCGGGCTCGTCCTGGCTGGCGGCTACGCCCTCGGCGCGTACGAGCTGGTCGAACGTCCGTCACGAGACATCGACTTCGCAACGTCGACCCCGCTGCCGTTACCGGTCGTCGCCGCCCGCCTCGTCGACGCGTACGTCGCGGCAGGATTCGGCGCACACGTCGTCGAGGCGACCCCCCGTATGGCGCGGTTGATGGTCACCGCGACAGAAGAGGCATGCGAGGTGGACCTGTTGAAGGAGGCGATCGGTCCACCCACCATGCTCAGCCTGGGGCCGGTTCTCGCCTTCGACGATGCGGTCGGCCTCAAGATGCGAGCACTTCACGAGCGCGCCGCCCACCGCGACTACATCGACATCCACGCCGCAAACAACCGTCTGGCCTGGCGGGACCTGGAGCGGTTGGGTGCTCGACACACGGCCGGCTTCTCCCTGGAGGAGTTGGCCGACAGGCTCGGTGCCATCGGTGAGCTTGACGACGAGACATTCGGCGCGTACGGACTGACCGACCCGATGGTTGTCGAGCTGCGTGGCTGGGCTCTCGACTGGGAGGCGGACATCCGGTCTCGTCTGGCGAACGGAGAGAGCGGTCCGGCCGCGTTGGTCGTCGACGAGTGGGACGCGTACCTCGATCGGCTGTGACCGGCAGGGCAGCGGTGTTCGGTCCGGCTCAGAGCGACCGGCAGCAGGGGCGGGTCGCTCTTAGTCTGGTCGGGTGGCGGGGTGTGTGTTCTGCGGGATCGTGGCCGGTGAGGTACGGGCGTTCCGGGTGACCGACGAGCCGGACGGGGTGGCGTTCCTGGACACCCGGCCGGTGTTCAAGGGGCATGTGCTGGTGGTGCCGCGCGCCCACCTGGTCACTCTCGCCGACCTGCCGCCGGAGTCCATCACCGGCTACTTCGGCCTGGTGCGGCGGCTCGCCGTCGCGGTCGAGTCGGGTCTCGGCGCGGGCGGGACGTTCGTGGCGATGAACAACAGGGTGTCCCAGTCGGTGCCGCACCTGCACACCCATGTGGTGCCCAGGACGAAGGGCGACGGGCTCCGTGGCTTCTTCTGGCCGCGCACCCGCTACGCCGACGACCCCGACGCCACCTCGTACGCCGAGCGCATCCGCAGCGCCCTCGCCGCCGATCCAGCCTGATGATCTCGGCGTCGGGTAACCCCGAATTTGTTCGTTTCAGTACGCGCGGACACGTTGGCGGCGGAACCCGGCCTGAGCGGCGGTGGGGCGGGTAAGGAAGCGAGGCCCACCGGTGTTGCACGCGGGGAAGGGTACGAAAGGAGTTCCACCGTGTTCCTCCGCCGTATGAAGGCCGAGATGATCTCACCCGACCAGGCCCTGCCCGGTCGTCCCATCGCGATGCCGGTGGCCGACCGGCACGAGGTGCTCGGCACCCCGTTGAAGGGCCCGTTCCCCGAGGGCCACCAGGTCGCCGTGTTCGGTATGGGGTGTTTCTGGGGGGCCGAGCGCCTGTTCTGGACCCTGCCCGGCGTCTTCACCACCTCTGCGGGTTATGCGGGTGGTTACAGCCCGAACCCGACCTACGAGGAGGTCTGCTCCGGGATGACGGGGCACGCCGAGGTGGTCGAGGTGGTGTACGACCCCACGAAGATCAGCTACGAGGATCTGTTGAAGGTCTTCTGGGAGAACCACGACCCGACCCAGGGCATGCGCCAGGGCAACGACGTCGGTACCCAGTACCGGTCGGCGATCTACGCCAGCACCGACGAGCAGCTCGCGATCGCCGAGGCGTCGCGGGAGGCGTTCGCACCGATCGTGGCCCGCGCCGGCAAGGGCGAGATCACCACGGAGATCACCCGGCTCGGTGACTACTACCTGGCCGAGGACTATCACCAGCAGTATCTCGCGCCGACGAAAAATCCGAACGGGTACTGCAACCACGGTCCCAACGGGCTGAGTTGCCCGGTCGGGGTGGCTCGTACCGCAGGTTGAGCGCAGCCACGCACGGTAGGTGTGACGTGACGGCCGGCCCGCCGAGATCGGTGGGCCGGACCGGCGTCCGGGTCACCGGACCATGGAGGGCGTGACCACCTCGATGCCGCGCGTATTGCGGCATTCGTCACATCTGGAGCCGCCCTGCGAAAGCCGTAAAGACCACGAGACGCCCGGAAAAGCCCAGCGCTCGACCGACCTGAGATGCGCTTGATCGCGGGGCGCGGATTCTAGCAATGCTGTTACACGACCGTCATGGTCTCAACAGGCAAATCGCAACATCCTCTGGCAGCATGGGCCCACATGTGCGGACTGGCTGGGGAGTTCCGACGGGACGCGACACGCGCCGACGTCGCAGCGGTGGAACGGATGGCCGCCACCATGTGCGATCGGGGGCCCGACGGGAGCGGAGTGTGGTCACAGGGGGCGGTCGCCCTCGGCCACCGTCGACTGAAGATCATCGACCTGTCGGCCGCCAGCGGCCAGCCGATCGTCGACTCCGCCGCCGGCCTGACCGCCGTCTTCAACGGCTGCATCTACAACTATCGTGAGCTGCGCGCCGAGCTACAGGCCAAGGGCCACCACTTCTTCTCCGCCGGGGACAGCGAGGTCGTCGTCAAGGCGTACGCCGAGTGGGGGCTCGACTTCGTCGACCACCTGGTGGGCATGTTCGCCGTGGCGATCAGCGAACGGGACACCGGCCGTCTGGTGCTGGCCCGGGACCGGCTCGGCATCAAGCCGCTCTACCTCGCCGAGTCCCCCGGCGTGGTGCGCTTCGCCAGCACCCTGCCGGCGCTGCTGGCCGGCGGTGGGGTGGACACCACCATCGACCCGGTCGCGCTGGGCCACTACCTCAGCTTCCACAGCATCGTGCCGCCGCCGCGCACCATCCTGCGCGGGGTCGCCAAGCTGCCCCCGGCCACCATCCGGGTCTACGAGGCCGACGGGCGCAGCCACGAGCGGGTCTACTGGGACCCGCCGTTCCTCCGGCGCGACGAGCACGCCGGATGGTCGGAACGAGAGTGGCAGGACGCGCTGCACGAGTCACTCACCACCGCCGTACGCCGCCGGATGGTCGCCGACGTGCCGGTGGGTGTGCTGCTCTCCGGCGGCCTGGACTCCAGCCTGGTGGTCGCCCTGCTGGCCGGGGAGGGGCAGCGCGGGCTCTCCACGTTCTCCATCGGCTTCGACGCCGTCGGCGGCCGGGAAGGTGACGAGTTCCGTTACTCCGACGTGATCGCCAAGACCTTCGACACCGACCACCACCAGATCCGGGTCGCCGCGCAGGATCTCGTTCCGCCGCTGGAGGCGGCCGTCGCGGCCATGAGCGAACCCATGGTCAGCCACGACTGCGTCGCCTTCTACCTGCTCAGTCAGGAGGTGGCGCGGCACGTCAAGGTGGTGCAGTCCGGTCAGGGCGCCGACGAGATCCTGGGCGGCTACCACTGGTATCCACCGCTGGCGCAGGTCGGCCGGGAGCAGGCGCTCGACACGTACGCTCGGGCCTTCTTCGACCGGGACGGCGCCGGTCTGGCCCGGGTGCTCAACCCCGACTGGCTGGCCGACGGCGACCCGGCCCGGGAGTTCGTCGCCGCGCACCTGGCGCGACCGGGCGCGCAGACCGCGGTCGACGCCGGTCTGCGCATCGACACGCAGATCATGCTCACCGACGACCCGGTCAAGCGGGTCGACAACATGACCATGGCGCACGGGCTGGAGGCCCGGGTGCCGTTCCTGGATCACGAGTTCGTGGAGCTGGCCGCCGCCTGCCCGCCGGAGCTGAAGCTGGCGCAGGGCGGCAAGGGTGTGCTGAAGGAGATCGGCCGCCGCCTGCTGCCGCACGAGGTCATCGACCGGCCCAAGGGGTACTTCCCGGTGCCGGGCCTGACACACCTGGAAGGCAAGCTCCTCGACCGGGTACGCGACGCGCTGTACGCCCCCGAGGCCCGCCGCCGCGACCTGTTCCGCACCGATTACGTCAACGCCCTGCTCGACGCTCCCAACGCCGAACTGACCCCGTTGAACGGAAACAAGCTGTGGCAACTCGGACTCCTGGAAATGTGGCTCCAGAGCCACGGAATCGACTGACCGTGACCGACACCCTGGCCACCGGAGTCGCCCGGACAGACCGAGGTCGCGGCACGGGCAGACGGTACGAGCGGGTCGGACCGGGCGGTGATCCGATCGCCACGGGCGGCACCGCCGACCCGACCGCCGACGAACGTCCGGACGCTGGCACGGACGTCATCGTCGACTGCGGTTGGGGACGGCTGGTCTTCGGCCAGACCTTCGCCGACCAGTCCGCGGTCGCCGACGTGCTGCGCTCCGAGGCGGCCGGCTCCCGGGACATCTGCATCTACCTGCGCGACCCGCACGTGCTGGTCTCCCGGCTCCCCGACGAGTTGTTCATCGACCCGTCGCTGACCTACCGGCTGCCGCTCGGCGGCCAGCATCGCGGGCCCCAGCTCGGATCCGGCACCAGCGAGGAGGCCGGCACCGCCGAGATTCCGGCACCGCTGGACGGCCGCAACGAGCTGCCCGGGGTACGCATCCGTCGGTTGCGTGACGCCGCCGACGCCGACGCGGTCAACCGGATCTACGCGGCCAACGGCATGGTCACCGCCCCGGTCGAGGTGCTGGTCGACAACGCCGCGACCGACCGCTTCCTGCACCTGGTCGCCGAAGCGGCCAGCGGCGAGATCGTCGGCACGATCACCGGTATCGACCATGTGGCGGTCTTCGACGACCCGGACAACGGCGCCAGCCTGTGGTGCCTCACCGTCGACTTCAACCAGGCTCCGCCCGGGACCGGGCAGGCACTGATCACCGAGCTGGCCGCCCGGTTGGTGGCCCGGGGTCGCGCGTACGTCGATCTGTCCGTGCTCGCCGAGAACGCCGGGGCGGTCCGCCTCTACGAGCGGCTCGGCTTCTACCGCACCGCCACGCTCTGCGTGAAGCGGAAGAACCCGATCAACGAGCGGTTGTTCCTGCCGGCCATGCCGGTCGGCTACGACGGGCTCAACCCGTACGCGCGGATCGTCGCCGACGAGGCGATGCGGCGGGGTATCCGGGTGGAGGTGACCGACCCGGAGTGGGGGGAGCTGCGGCTGACCAGCGGCGGCCGGACCATCCTCACCCGGGAGTCGCTGTCCGAGCTGACCTCGGCGGTCGCGATGAGCCGCTGCGACGACAAGCGGGTCACCCGCCGGATCCTGACCGAGGCCGGCCTGTCGGTACCCCGTGGACGCACCGCCACCGGCGACGCCGCTGACGCGGAGTTCCTCGCCGAGGTGGGTCAGCTGGTGGTCAAGCCGGCCCGGGGCGAGCAGGGCAACGGCATCACCGTCGGCGTACGCACCCCGGAGGCACTGGCCGCCGCCGTCGAACTGGCCGCCCGGTTCTGCCCCGAGGTGTTGCTGGAGGAGCTCTGCACCGGTGAGGACCTACGGGTCGTCATGATCGATCACGAGGTGGTGGCCGCCGCCGTACGCCGGCCCGCCTCGATCACCGGCGACGGGGTGCACGACATCGCCGAGCTGATCGAGCGGCAGAGTCGCCGCCGGGCCGCCGCCACCGGTGGCGAGTCCCGCATCCCGCTCGACGACATGACCCGGGACGTGGTCACCGAGGCCGGTCACCACCTGCACGACGTCCTGCCGGAGGGTCAGCTGCTGGCCGTGCGGCGCACCGCGAACCTGCACACCGGCGGCACCATCCACGACGTGACCGGGGAGCTGCACCCGGCGATCGCCGAGGCGTGCGTGGCCGCCAGTCGCGCCATCGACATCCCGGTCACCGGGCTGGATCTGCTGGTGCCGGCGCCGGACCAACCCGAACACGTCTTCATCGAGGCCAACGAGCGGCCCGGGCTGGCCAACCACGAGCCACAGCCGACCGCCGAGCGCTTCGTGGATCTGCTCTTTCCCGGGACTCGGGCACCGCAGCGGCTGTGGACCCCGGCCGGTGCGGCACCATCTGGGGCATGACCGTACGCAAGACCACTCCGCTCCCCATCGACCTGGACTATCTCCGTCAGGTGCTGGTCGAGCTGCTCGACATTCCGAGTCCGTCGGGACGCACCGACCATGTGCAGCAGTACGTCGGTGAGCGCCTGTCGGCGCTCGGCATCCCGTCGACGCTGACCCGCCGGGGCGCGCTGAGCGCCTGCCTGCCCGGGCCTCGCGAAACCGGCGCGGACCGGGCCATCGTGGTGCACACCGACACGATCGGCGGGATGGTCAAGCGGCTCAAGGAGAACGGTCGGCTGGAGCTGAAGCCGATCGGCACGCACAGCGCCCGGTTCGCCGAGGGTGCCCACGTACGGATCTTCACCGACGACCTGGATCGGGTGATCACCGGTCAGGTACTGCCGCTCAAGGCCAGCGGCCACCGCTACAACGAGGCGGTCGACCTGCAGGGCATCGGCTGGGAGCAGGTGGAGGTACGCGTCGACGAGCCGGTGGAGGACATCGCCGGGCTGCGGGCGCTCGGCATCGACGCGGGCGACTTCGTCGCGTTCCTGCCCAACCCGACGGTCACCCCCAGCGGGTACGTCAAGTCCCGGCACCTGGACGACAAGGCCGGGGTGGCCGCGGTGCTGACCGCCATGAAGGCGATGGTCGACGCCGGGGTGAAGCCCGCGGTGACCGCGCACCTGCTGATCACCGTGACCGAGGAGATCGGCCACGGCGCGTCCCACGGCCTCGACCCCGACGTGGCCGAGATCGTCTCGGTCGACGCGGCGGTGGTCGCCCCCGGACAGCAGTCCCGGGAGCACTGCGCCACCCTGGCGATGGGCGACGGCGTGGGGCCCTTCGACTACCACCTCACCCGCAATCTGGCCGCGATCGCCCGGGAACACGACGTGGATCTCGTCCGGGACGTCTTCGACTACTACCGCTCGGACGTGGCGGCGGCGGTGGAGGCCGGTGCGCACGCCCGGGTGGCACTGCTCGGCTTCGGCGTCGACGCCACCCACGGTCACGAGCGCACCCACCTGGAAGGACTGCGCCACCTGGCCCAGTTGATCTGCCTCTACCTCCAGAGCGACCTGGTGTTCCCCGAATGGGACGCAGAGCCGGAGGGGGACCTGGCCGACTTTCCGTCACTGGCGGTGCAGCCGGCCAACGCCGACGGCCCCCGCGAGGGCCCGATCGGCATCGTCCAGGACGCCTGACACCGGGTACGACCGGCAGTGTGATCGAAATCCGTTGCCCGTGGGCCGGCGGCTGGATAGCGTGACGGTACACGGGAAAGGAGGTGGTCCAGACTTGTATAGCAATCGGACTCGTGAGGTGGCTGTCCGCTAGCCGCTGTCCTCGACAGTGACGCTCGTCCCTCGGACGGGCACGGTAAGAGTCGTCGAGACCGTGTGGCAGCGGTGCGGCGAAACCACGACAGCCACCCGACCCCCGGGGTGCCGGCCCAGTCCAGCCGGCCCGCGTCAGCGCGGAAGCCCCGGGGGTCGCTTCATCTTCACCGGAGGCGGCCCGTGTCCATGCGCGAGCTGGTGGTGCTCGGCACGGCGAGCCAGACGCCCACCCGGGCCCGCAACCACAACGGCTACGTGCTGCGCTGGGACGACGAGGTGATCCTCTTCGACCCCGGCGAGGGCAGTCAGCGGCAGTTGCTGCACAGCAGCGTCACCGCCACCGACCTGACCCGGATCTGCGTCACCCACTTCCACGGCGACCACTGTCTCGGCCTGCCCGGCATGATCCAGCGCCTGTCCCTGGACCGGGTGCCCCGCCCGGTGGCGGTGCACTTCCCGGCGGGGGGTGTCGACTACTTCGCCCGGCTGCGACACGCCAGTTCCTTCCACGAGACCGCCGAACTGGCCGTGGAACCCATCGAGGCGGACGGGCAGCGGATCGTGCTGCGCCACGGGACGTTGGAGGCGCGACGGCTGCGGCACCGCGTCGAGACGTACGGCTATCGGCTGCTGGAGCCGGACGGGCGTCGGATGCTGCCGGAGAAGCTGGCCGCGTACGGCATCGCCGGGCCGGCCGTCGGTGAGCTGCTCCGCACCGGCCACCTCGACCTCGACGGGCGCCGGGTCACCCGGGAGGAGGTGAGCGTGCGCCGGCCGGGGCAGCGGTTCGCCTTCGTGATGGACACCGCGCTCTGCGACGCGGTGTACGCCCTCGCCGAACACGCCGACCTGCTGGTCATCGAGTCGACGTTCCTGGAGTCGGAGGCCGCGCTCGCCGCCGAGTACGGGCACCTCACCGCCGGCCAGGCCGCGCGGGTGGCGGCCGAGTCGGGGGTACGCCGACTGGTGCTCACCCACTTCTCCCAGCGGTACGCCGATCCGGCCCGCTTCGTCGACGAGGCCCGCCGGCACTTCGACGGGGATCTGGTGATCGCCGAGGATCTGACCACGGTTCGGGTACCACCCCGGCGGGTACCCTCGGACGAGTGACCGTCACGCTACGTGCCGCGACTTCCGATGACCTCATGGCGGTCGGTGCCCTGCACCAACGTTCCCGGGTCGCCGCCTACTCGTCTTTCCTGCCGCCCGAGGCGCTGGCCGACCCGACGCCGGAGGCGATGGGCGAATACTGGACGCAGCGGTGGACCTGGGAGCGCGACAGTCACCGGATGACCCTGGCCGTACGGGACGACGCCCTGGCCGGATTCAGCTACTTCGGCCCGGACGACGAGGACGGGTCGGATGCCGGGATGCTCTGCGCGATCCACCTGGCCCCGGCCGAGCGCGGTCGAGGCGTCGGCCGGGAGCTGATGAGCGACGCGCTGGCCGGCATGCGGAAGCGGGGGTGGCGGCGCGCGGTGCTCTGGGTGCTGCGCGACAACCTCCCGGCCCGCCGCTTCTACGAGCGTGGTGGCTGGCAGCCGACCGGCACCGAACAGAACGAATTCATCGGCACCATCCAGGTCCCTCAACTCCGCTACACCCTGAGTCTGTAAGGAAGGGCACCTTCTTAACGCCTGCGGTATAGGAAGGGCACCTTCTTAACACTCGATCTTGCGAATTCGAGGGCGGCGTTAAGAGGGGGCCCCTGCTATGCACCAGGCGTTAAAAAGGTGCCCTTCCTTGCACGTTCAGCGGGCGCCGAGGTGGGCTAGGAGGTCCTGGCGGGTGAGCACGCCCTTGGGCTTGCCGTCGATCAGCACCAGCGCGGCATCGGACTTCTCCAGCAGGTTCACCGCCTCGCTGACCGGCTGACCGCCGCCGATCATCGGCAGCGGCGGCGCCATGTGGCGCTCGATCGTGTCGTGGAGCTGCGCCTGGCCGGTGAAGAGCGCGTCGAGCAGGTCCTTCTCCGCGATGGAGCCGGCCACCTCACCGGTCACCACCGGCGGTTCGGCCTTGAGCACGGGCAGCTGCGATACGCCGTACTCGCGCATGTAGTCCACCGCGTCGCGGACCGTCTCGGTCGGGTGCACGTGCACCAGTTCGGGCAGGCGACCCGGCTTGCTGGCCAGCGCCTCCGACACGGTGGGCTCGGAGCCGGCGGCGTCGAGGAAACCGTAACGGGCCATCCAGTCGTCATTGAAGATCTTGGAAAGGTAGCCCCGGCCGCCGTCCGGCAGCAGCACCACGATCACGTCGTCCGGGCCGGCGGCGCGGGCCACCTGCAACGCCGCGACGGCCGCCATCCCGCAGGAGCCACCGACCAGCAGCCCCTCCTCGCGGGCCAGCCGCCGGGTCATCTCGAACGACTGCTTGTCCGAGACCTCGATGATCTCGTCGGCCACCGTCCGGTCGTACGTCTCCGGCCAGAAGTCCTCGCCGACCCCCTCGACCAGGTAGGGCCGGCCGGTGCCGCCGGAGTAGACCGAGCCCTCCGGGTCGGCGCCGATGACCTTGACCGTGCCGCCGGACGCCTCCTTCAGGTAACGCCCGATCCCGGAGATCGTGCCGCCGGTGCCCACCCCGGCCACGAAGTGCGTGATCCGTCCCTCGGTCTGCTTCCACAGCTCCGGACCGGTGGTCTCGTAGTGCGAGCGCGGGTTCGCCACGTTGGCGTACTGGTTGGGCTTCCACGCGCCGGGGATCTCCCGGGCCAGCCGGTCGGAGACGTTGTAGTAGGAACGGGGGTCCTCCGGTGCCACCGCGGTCGGGCAGACCACCACCTCGGCGCCGTACGCCCGCAGCACGTCCTGCTTGTCCTGGCTGACCTTGTCCGGGCAGACGAAGACGCACTTGTAGCCCTTGAGCTGGGCCACCAGGGCCAACCCGACGCCGGTGTTACCGCTGGTCGGCTCGACGATGGTGCCGCCCGGGCGGAGAATTCCCGCCGCCTCGGCGTCCTCCACCATGCGCAGCGCGATCCGGTCCTTCACCGACCCGCCGGGGTTGAGGTACTCCACCTTCGCCAGCACCGTCGCCTGGATGCCCTCGGCCACGTTGCGCAGCCGGACCAGCGGCGTGTTGCCGATCATTTCGACGACGTTGTCGTAGTACTGCACGTCTTTGTGCCCTTCTGCTCCGGCACCGGCACGCCAGGCCGGGCGGGTGAATCAGGTGGAGTTCCCGCCCAGGGTACGTCGGTCAGGGCACCACATGCCCAGGGACCACGGTGCTGCGCCGGGCCTCCCACTCCAGAAAACGCTCGGTCTCGGCCAGCACCGCGCCGGCCAGCCAGGTGACCATCACCGCGTCGTCGATCAGCCCGAACACCGCGAGGAACATTTCCGGCACCACGTCGATCGGCGAGACGATGTACGCCGTGGCCGCGGTCATCATGGCCAGCCGCAGCCCGCCGTCGTACTGGCCACGGGCGGTGGCCGCGATCATCCTGGGCAGCGCCCCGATCCGGGCGCCGAGTGACGGCCCGCCCCGGGCACCGGCGGTCATCGCCCGGGCCAGGGCCACGAACGCGGCACCTCGCTTCAACGTCTTAGCCATCGTCGTGCTCCTCTCCACGTGCAGCGTGACGCCCCGCCGCAACACCGTCCATCCAAGTACCCACCGCCGTCGTTTTCCAGGCACCGGAGCGGCGTGACGACGACAGCGGGACGTCGGACGGGCGCGCTAGTGTCACGGTATGGGGGTCGCTGGTTCCGTCGTACCGGATCGTCCGCGCTGGCAGCGTGCCCTGCGGGTGGCACGGATGGCAGCCATCGGCACGGGCGCCACGGTAGCGGCCGCGGCGGCGACGACCGGCGTGCTCTTCGGTCAGGCCCGCCAGGCCCGGCGCACCATCCCCATGGCCGAGGCACCGCCACCGCGCTGCGACGGCGTCTACGGCGCGAAGTTCCCCGGAACCGCGATCACCATGGTCATTCTCGGCGACTCGTCGGCCGCCGGTTACGGGGTTCACCGACGCCGTGAGACGCCGGGTGCGTTGTTGGCCACCGGCCTGTCCCGACGCCTCCAGCGTCCCGTCCGGTTGCACCGCTTCGCGGTGGTGGGCGCCATCTCCGCCGGCCTGAAGTACCAGGTCGAGGCGGCGCTGGAGTGTGACCCCGATGTCGCGGTCATCCTCATCGGTGGCAACGACGTCACCAACCGTACGCCGCCGGCCCTGGCCGTGCGCTACCTCGTCGAGGGGGTCCGGGCGTTGCGCGCGGCCGGTGCCGAGGTGGTCGTCGGGACCTGCCCCGACCTGGGCGCGATCCGACCCATCCAACCGCCACTGCGATGGTTGGCCCGCCGGTGGAGCCGGCAACTCGCCGCGGCGCAGACGGTCGCGGTGGTGTCGGCCGGCGGTCGGACAGTCTCCCTCGGCGACCTGCTCGGTCCCCGGTTCAACGCCGAGCCGGGACGGATGTTCGCGTGGGACCGGTTTCATCCCTCCGCCGACGGATACGCGGCGGCAGCCGCCGCGCTGTTGCCGACGGTGATTTCCGCCCTGGGGCACGGCGCCGAACGCAGGCCTTCGCCAATCAGCCTCGAAGGCGTACGGTCGTTGCCGAAGGCCGCGCAGGAGGCGGCCCGGCACCCAGGGACGGAGGTCAGCGGCACGCAGCTCGGGGGCAGCGAGAGCGGACCGGCCGGCCGTTGGGCGCAGTTGCGCCGACGGAGGCTCTTCGGCACCGCTCCGTCGCCGCAGCCGGCCCCCACCGTCGACACACCCGCAGTGGAAGGATTCTCATGACCGAGCGGATCAGGGGCCGACACGGCTTCGACGCCGGCCCGAGGTTGACGCCATGACCGGCCTCCCTTCCGGCGCTCGGGTCGCCGCGCGGGTCGCCCGCACCGCCGCTTACTCCCTGCTCGCTGGCGCGCTCGGCGGGGCTGCGGTGCTCGCCGGTGAGGCCGTGGTGGCGCGCAACCGCCGCTATGCCCAGCCGGAACTCGGCCTGGCACTGCGGGCGACCGTCGGTCGGGCCGGCACTCCACCGTTGCGCCTGGTGCTGCTCGGCGACTCCTCCGCTCTCGGTGTCGGTGTCGACCGTCTCGGCGACACCATCGGCGGGCAACTGGCGGAACTGCTCGCCGAAGGGCCGGGCGGGCGTCAGGTGCACCTGTCCAGCGTCGGTGTCTCCGGTTCACGCTCCACCGACCTGGCCACCCAGGTGGCCCGGGCTCTGCTCGGTGAGCGGCCGGACGTGGCGGTCATCCTGGTCGGCGCCAACGACGTCACCAGCCTGCGCCGCCCGGCCGAGGCCGCCGCCTACCTCGGCGCGGCCGTGCACCGGCTGCGCCAGGCCGGTGTGGAGGTCGTGGTGGGCACCTGCCCGGATCTCGGCGCGGTACGCGCGATCGCGTCCCCCCTGCGGCAGGTCGTCGGATGGATAGGGCGTCGTGTCGCCCGGGCACAGACCACTGCGGTGCTCGACGCCGGCGGGACGGTGGTCGACCTGGCCGCCGAGACGGGTCCGGTGTTCCGGGCCGATGCTGGCACCTTCTGTCACGACGGCTACCACCCCTCCGCCGACGGTTACCGGGTCTGGGCCCACGCCCTGCTGCCCGCGGTCGTCGCCGCGGCGGCCATCGCCCCGCGTCACTGACGGGCCAGCTCATCGGGCGTCCGGATGTGCGGGGTGACATTTCCCGGTCACCGGAAAACTTCCGCTGCAAGTTACCGGCGAGTTAACGTGGCGGTATGCCGATTGAGTCGTCCCGCGACGCCGTCATCGTCGCCACCGCCCGCTCGCCCATCGGCCGGGCCCACAAGGGGTCCCTACGCGATCTCCGCCCGGACGATCTGGCCGCCACCATCGTGCAGGCGGCCTTGGACAAGGTGCCGCAGCTCGACCCACGACAAATCGATGATCTCTACCTCGGATGCGGTCTGCCCGGTGGGGAACAGGGCTTCAACATGGCCCGCGTGGTCGCCGTGCTGATGGGTCTCGACGGCCTGCCCGGTGCCACCCTCACCCGCTACTGCGCCTCCTCGCTGCAGACCACGCGGATGGCCATGCACGCGATCCGGGCCGGCGAGGGCGACGTCTTCATCTCAGCCGGCGTCGAGATGGTCTCCCGGTACGCACGCGGCAGCTCCGACGGGCTGCCTCCCGAGGCTCAGGCCCTGCTGGGCGGCTGGGAGAACCCCCGCTTCGCGCAGGCACGCGAGCGGTCCCGGGCCCGCACCGAGGCCGGCGCGCCGGTCTGGACCGACCCCCGAGAAAAGGACGCCCTGCCCGACGTCTACCTGGCCATGGGGCAGACCGCTGAAAACCTCGCCCAGGTGTACGACGTGAGCCGCGCGGAGATGGACGCCTTCGGCGTACGCAGTCAGAACCTGGCCGAGAAGGGGATCGCCGACGGCTTCTGGGCGCGTGAGATCACCCCGGTGACCACACCCGACGGCACGGTGGTCAGCACCGACGACGGTCCCCGGGCCGGGGTGACCCTGGAGGCGGTCTCGGCACTCAAGCCGGTCTTCCGCCCCGATGGCCGGATCACCGCCGGCAACTGCTGCCCGCTCAATGACGGGGCCGCCGCCGTGGTCGTGATGAGTGCCCAGCGGGCCGAGGAACTGGGTGTCACTCCGCTGGCAAGGATCGTTTCCACAGGTGTCACCGCCTTGTCGCCGGAGATCATGGGTCTCGGTCCGGTGGAGGCGAGCCGGCAGGCACTCGAACGCGCCGGCATGACCATCGACGACGTCGACCTGGTCGAGATCAACGAGGCGTTCGCCGCCCAGGTGATCCCGTCGTACCGCCAGCTCGGCATTCCGGAGGAGAAGCTGAACGTGATGGGCGGTGCGATCGCCGTCGGTCACCCCTTCGGAATGAGTGGTGCCCGGATCACCGGCACCCTGCTCAACGCCCTGCAGTGGCATGACGCGACCATCGGTCTGGAGACCATGTGCGTCGGCGGCGGGCAGGGCATGGCGATGATCGTCGAGCGCCTGAGCTGACGACCCTACCGCCCGGCGGTACCAGGACCGCCTGGTCCGACCGTCCGCGCGCGGGCACCTAGCCTAGTGCGGTGTCCAGAAACGTTCACCGGGCCGCACCGGGCCCAGCCGACGACCGGCGGCGTTGGACACCGCACTAGAGGGCGGCCCGGGTCGCCGCCACCTCGGTGGCGGCCCGAGTCAGCGCCTCCTCGCTCGCGTCCGCAGCGAGCAGGTCGGCGGTGACCACCCGGAGCTGGTCGGGCAGGGCGAGGTCGTTGTCGAGCCGGGGTACGACTCGTCGTGGCTGCCCTTCCGCATCCGCCGCCAGGTTGGCGATCTCCTGCACCAGCCGGTGCACCAGATCCGCCCGCGACACGTTGCCGGCCGCTGCCGCGGCCGACCACCGGGGCTGCTGCCAGTGGCTGACCTGCCGCACCAACAACTCCACCCCCCGCGCGACCTCTTCCCCCACCCCCCTCTCCACCCCCCAAACTCTACGCACCCACCCCACCTCACCGCCGATCATGCAGTTGTGGTTGTTGATTTCTCCGCATATGCCCGACTTGTACGGTGCCACAACTGCATGATCGGCGCGGTGGGGTGGGGTGGGGTGGGGTGGGGTGGGGGACGACGGCGCCCGCCCCCGGGGAGGGGGCGGGCGCCAGTCGGTCGGGGGGCGGGGAGGAGGTTAGTCTTCGCCCTGGAAGTAGCTCAGCAGGCGGAGCATCTCGATGTAGAGCCAGATCAGGCTGACCAGGATGCCGAACGCGGCCACCCAGGAGTAGCGCTGCGGCAGGCCCATCCGGACGCCGTCCTCGACCTCCTTGAAGCTGAGCACGAAGCTCAGCGAGGCCACCACGATGCAGACGATGCTGAATCCGATGGCCAGCGGGCTGCCGTCACGCAGGCCGGTGTTGACGCCGAAGAGCGCCAGCACCAGGTTGATCAGCATGACGGCGAACAGGCCCGCCATCACCGCGATCATGCCCTTGACGAACTTCGGCGTCGCCCGGATGACCCGCGCCTTGTAAAGCATGGCCATCACGAAGAAGACACCGAAGGTGGCGGTCACCGCCTGGATCACGATGCCGTCGTACAGCGACTCGAAGAACTTGCTCAGCGCGCCGACGAGAACACCCTGGACAACGGCGTACGCGACGACGAGCGCCGGGTTCGCCATCCGGGAGAACGAGATGATCAGGCCGAGCACCAGGCCGACGACGGCCGCGCCGATCCAGGCGACGCCGAGCGCCTCATCGGGCACCAACGCCCACGCCGCCGCGGCGGCGACGCCGAGGATGGCCAGGAGGGTGACCGTCTTGACCACCACGTCGTCGATCGACATGGGGGTGACCGCCGGTGGCGCCGACGGGAAGCCGGGGGCACCGGGGTAACCGGCCTGCGGCGGGGCCTGCTGGGGATAACCGGGCTGTCCGTACGGCCCGGACGGGGCGTACCCGGCGGCCCGCTCCCGCTCGGCCGCCTGGCCGAGCCGTGCGAGCACCGGGTTCGAAGTCTTCACTGTCTGGCCTCCCTAAGGGGGTCGTGGCACGTCAACGCGCGCTACAAGAGTAAACGCCCGGCACAGCCCGATGGTGAGGGGAAGGCTGAGCGATCGCTGAGAGTGCCCGGGGCGGGGGTCGAACCCGCACGCCTTGCGGCAGCCGCTTTTAAGGCGGCCGTGTCTGCCGTTCCACCACCCGGGCGGGTGACACCGAGCGCCGGCACGCACGGTGCAGTGCACACGGTAGCGGGTTCGTCGCCACTGCGGCGTCCCCCGTCGAGGCACCGCCACTAGGGTCGAAGCCGTGAGCAGCCGCCCACCCACCGCCCCCACCGACGATGTGGCAACGCCGGCAGATCACACCCCCACCCGGGTACGCCCGCAGCGGCTGCGCCGGTGGGCCCGGACCGCCGCCCGACACCGCACCGACCTGCTGGCAGGGCTGTTCTTCGCCGCGCTCGCCGGCACGCTCACCCATCGGCTCTGGGCCGACCCGAGCGGACTGGTGCTCGCCCTCAACCCCGAGGACCAGGTGCTCTACGAGTGGTTTCTGGCCGTCGACGCGCGGGCGCTGCTGGGTGACTTCGGCCTGTCCACCGACCGGCTCAACGCCCCCGACGGGGTGAACCTGATGGCCAACACGTCGGTGATCGCCCTCGGTGTGCTGTTCGCCCCGGTCACCTTGCTGTTCGGCGCTCCGGTCACCTTCGCCCTGCTGGTCACGGTCAACCTCGCCGGTACGGCGACCGCCTGGTACCTCCTCTTCAGCCGTACGCTACGGGCCCACCGGGCCGCCGCGACGCTGGGCGGCGCACTGTGCGGCTTCGCGCCCGGAATGGTGTCGCAGAGCAACAGCCACCTGCACATGACGGCGCAGTGGCTGCTACCGGTCATCGTCTGGCTGGTGGTACGGCTGCTGCGGGCCGCCGATCCCGTCGCCCGGTCCGCGCCGGCTACCGGCGTACCCGTCGGCGCTCCGGACCTGCGTCGGCTCGTGACCTCCGCGGCAGGGCTCGCCGCCGCCGTTTCCGCTCAGGTGTTCATCGGTGAGGAGGTGCTGTTCCTCGCCGCGCTCACCCTGCTGGTGATGGCGCTCACAATGATCGTCGTGGACCGTGACCTGGCCCGTCGCGCGCTGCCCGCCTTCGCCGGCGGGATGGCCCTCGCCGCCGGGACGGCCCTGCTGGTGCTCTTCCGCCCGCTGTGGTTCCAGTTCGCCGGTCCCCTCAGTGTCGCCGACGGCATGTTCAGCCCGCACTACTTCTCGACCGACCTGCGCAGCTGGTGGGCGATCTCACCACTCTCCCTGCTCGGGGACGATCGTTCCGCCCAGCTGAGCACCGGCCCCGCCGAATACAACACCTTCCTGGGCTGGCCGCTGCTGGTGGTCACCGTTGGCTGCGCCATCTGGCTGGGACGCCGTCCGCTGGTGCTGGCCTGCACCGCCGGTCTTCTGGTGATGGGTGCGCTGTCGCTCGGCCCCGAGGTGGTCTTCGGCGGCGACGACACCGGTCTACCCGGGCCGTACGCACTGCTCGGCGGCCTGCCGGTGGTCGACGGCGCGCTGCCGATGCGGTTCGCCCTGGCCGCACCGCCGCTGATGGCGACGCTCCTGGTGCTGGCGGTCGACCGGGCGCTACATGCCAGGGGCCGCACCCGCCGACTGACGCTGGTCGCGGTCGCCGTGGCGTTGGTGCCGCTGCTCCCGGCACCGCTGCCCACCGCGCAACGCCCGCCGGTGCCGGAGTTCATCACCGCCGGCCACTGGCGGACCTGTGTCGAACCCGGCGGTGTCCTGGTGCCGGTGCCACTGGCCACTCCCAAGGAGCCCTGGCCGATGCGGTGGGCGACCGCGGCGCACGTCGAGTTCAGCATGCCGGAGGGCTTTTTCATCGGCCCGCACGGCCGGGGCGGCAGCGCCGCGATGGGCGTCGCCCCGCGACCCACCTCCGCGCTCCTGGCCGAGGTGTCCAGGAGCGGCCTCCGGCCGGTCGTCGGCGACGAACAGCGCCGCCGGGCCGCGGTGGACGCCGAACACTGGGGTGCCTCGTGCGTGGTGCTGGCGGCCGACACCGCGCACGCCGACAGCCTGCGCCTGACCCTGGAGGGGCTCTACGGCCCGTCGAACCGGCTCAGCGACGCCTGGTTCTGGCGGGTCTGATCCCGCAGGCGAGAACCCTCCCCCGGCGGAGGAGGGTTCTCGCACTCACACCTTCAACGGTGGTTGGGACGCCTCGGCGAACTCCTCACGCGGGTCGTGCAGCTGGCCGAGGGCGACCACCTCGCGCTTGAGGACGAACGCCAACGTCCAGTCGACCACGACCCGGACCTTCCGGTTCAGCGACGGGATCCGGCTCATGTGGTACGTCCGGTGCATGAACCACGCCGGCCAACCGGTCATCTTGATGCCGTAGACCTGGGCCACCCCCTTGTGCAGGCCGAGGCTGGCCACACTGCCGGCGTGCTTGTGCTTGTAGGGGACCGGCTCCCGCCCCCGGATCACGGCGACGATGTTGTCGGCCATCCGCTGGGCCTGACGTACCGCGTGCTGGGCGCTCGGCGAGCAGTAGCTGCCCGGCGGCTTGGTCAAGTCCGGCACGGCGGCGCAGTCGCCGGCGCTCCAGGCACCCTCGACCACCCGGTCACCGTCGACCACCTGCAAGGTCGGCAGGCAGGTGACCCGACGCCGTTCCTCGCGGGGAAAATCGGTCGCGTCCAGCATCGGTGACGGCTTCACGCCGGCGGTCCAGACGATGGTGTCGGAGCTGAAACTGTCCCCGTCGGAAAGCTTGACCACCCCGTCGACGCAGGACTCGAGCCGGGTGTCGAGGCGGATGTCCATGTCCCGCTTCAACAGCTGCTGCACCGTGTAGGCGCCCATGTCCCGGTCCACCTCCGGCAGCACCCGCTGGGTGGCCTCGACGAGTACCCACCGCATGTCCGCGATGTCCAGCTCCGGGTAGTACTTCAGCGCGTGGCGGGCCATGTCCTCCATTTCGGCCAGCGCCTCGATACCGGCGTAACCGCCACCGACGAAGACGAAGGTCAGCGCGCGACGGCGTACCTCCGGGTCGGCCGTGGCAGCGGCCACGTCGAGCTGTTCCAGCACGTGGTTCCGCAGATAGATCGCCTCACCGATGGTCTTGAAGCCGATGCCGTGCTCGTGCAGCCCGGGGATCGGCAGGGTCCGGGAGACCGAGCCCGGGGCGACCACCACGTGGTCGTAGGTGATCTCACGGGGCGGGCCGATGATCGGCTGCACCGTGGCGGTCCTGCTCGCGTGGTCGATCCGGGTGACCGCACCGGCCATCACCTTGCACCGGCGCAACTCCCGACGCAGCGGCACCACGGCGTGCCGTGGGGAGATGTTTCCTCCCGAAGCCTCGGGTAGGAACGGCTGGTACGTCATGTGCGGCTGGGGGTCGACGACGACGACCTCGGCCTCACGGGGACTCAGCTTCTTCGACAGGCGCAGCGCCGCGTAGAGACCGACGTGCCCGGCGCCCACCACAAGGATCCGCTTCGGATTCACGCCTACCATCTTTCCCGCACTGGCAGCGGTAATCCCGTGCGCGGCCTGCTTCTGTGACCGAGCACAAGCCTGCTGTGACGGCGGTAACGCGGCCTGCGGAAACCACTTTCTCCCCGGCGGCACTGCTGAACCGGAATCCCTTCCGGCACTTCGATCACCTGCGTCGCAGCAGCCCAGCCAGCAACGCGGCCACCCCGACGGCGAGCAGCAGACCGGCGATCGTGACCGCCTGCCAGCCACCGTCACCGGCACGGACCTCGGCCAGTTCGAGCAGCAGCACACCGAGCACCGACGTGGCGAGCAACACCACGGCGGCACGGGTGAGCCAACGCACTATCACGTCCGGGTCCACCACGGCGTCGTACGGCAACACCGCCACCAGCGCGCAGAGCGTATGGGTCAGGTAGAGCGCCACCGCCACCGCCATCAGCCGCCACAACGCGATCGGCCGGCCGTACCCGTCGGTGGCGAGCAACCACCCGCCGACCGTGACCAACGCGGCGAAGGTCGGCCAGAGCCGGCGCGGCATCAGGGCCGGCAGCACCGCGACCACCACCAGCGGGCCCAGAGCATTCCCGACCACGACCTCCGCGGGGTACGCCAGCAGCAACCCCACCAGTGCGCTGAGGAAGATCCCCACCCGGACCAGCAAGGGAGCCAGGGAGATCCGCGCCGCGGCCGTCCGCACCGCGCGCACCCGCCCGATGACGGACCCCACCATCGCGCTCACCGAGCCGACCTTCCGTTCGCGACTGCGGGACTCCGCTGCGCTACATTCCTCGCGCTCACCGGCCACCGACCCGAGGGGCGGTGGCCAGCCTCGCCACGTCACGCAGCACCTGGTCGAGGCTGCCGGCACCGGCCCACGGCACCACCGGCACACCGTGCTCGCGCAACTGCGCGATCATCGTGTCCCGGTCCAGCCGCCACAGCCGGTACGCCACTTCAGCCCAGCCCCGATCCTTCGGCGGTGACAGATCCGCCGGGAGTGTGTCGACGGCCACCACGAAGCGTCCCGACCGGGCCAACCGGGCCAACATCTGCGCCGACCGCTCCTCCAGCAACGGCGTGAGCACCACCACCAGCGCGTCCGCGGAGAGCAGTTGCGGCCCGAACACCTGGTCGTACGGCTCGTGCGGGGAGGACTGGGCCTTGACGTCCAACAGCCACTCCAGCACGGTCAGGTACTGCCGGCGTCCGGTCGCGGGGCGCAACCGCCGGGCACTCGGGCCGTACTCCAGCAGCGCCACCCGGTCGCCCCGGTGCAGGTAGTGCTCGGCGATGGCGGCAGCCGCCCGGACCGTGGTGTCCAACACCGAGGCCGTACCAGCGACCCCACCGGAGCGACCCGCCTCAGCCAGCACGTCGAGCAGCACCACCACCTCGGCGTCCCGGTCGGAGAGAGTGGCCGCCACGTGCAGTTGCCGAGCTCGCAGCGACACCCGCCAGTCGATGCGACGCAACCGGTCACCAGGGGCGAAGACCCGCACCCCGGCGAGTTCTCCCCCCTCTCCAGGGCGACGCGAGTGGTGGGCGCCGACCAGGCCGGCGGCCCGGGGCATCGCCTCTACCGCCTCGAACGGCTCGGTCTTCGGGTACACCTTGGACCGGACCGGTTCGACGATCACCGCACGCGAGACCAGCAGTCCCTGGGCGGCGGCGACCCGGGCACCCGCCGGGCCCAGCGGATGCCGACCCCAACGCAACGCGGTGCCGCCCAGTTCCAGGTCGACGGCGGTGTCCGGGGCGACCGACGTGACGAACGGACGGTCCCCCACCGCCGGTTGACCGGCACCGGTTCGACCGGACCCGGCCACGGCGCTGCCGGCGAGACCCACCCGTTCCACCCGCAGCCACGGTGAGATCCGGGTACGCAGCACCGCCACGTCGTACGAGACCTCACCCGGGTTGCCGACCGTGACCGTTCCGGCCATCCGACCACCCTCTACCAGGGAATCCTCGTCGGTGCTGAGCCACACCCGGGGCAGTTCGACGGGCCGGCGCCGCAACGCGTACGCGGTACCGAGCGCGAACGGGACGGCCAGCACGATCAGGTCCACCCGCCCCAGCAGCACCGCGGCGACCAGGAGCAGACCGGTGAGCAGCACCGCCCTACCGAACGCCCAGGTGGGCGTCCAGTTGGGCGGTGCCGGACGATCCGGTGCAGTCACGCCGGGTCAGTCTCCCTGCCGACCGGCGGCGTAGCTGGGCAGCGCGCCGCTCGCCGGTGCCGGTGTGCCGTCAAGAACCTCACCGACCACGAAGGACGGATCGACCCGACGCAGCCACATCTCCGGCCGCAGCGTGATCCGGTGCGCAAGCGCCGGAGCCGCGACGTCCTTGACGTCCTCGGGAATCACGTAGTCCCGCCCGGAGAGCACCGCCCGCACCCGGGACAGCAGCAACAGCGCCAACGAACCGCGTGGCGACGCGCCGACCAACACCGACGGATGCTCGCGGGTGGCCGCGGTCAGCGCCACGATGTACCGACCCACCGAGTCCTCCACCACCACGTCCTCCAACGCCGCCTGCATGGCGCGCAGCGTGCCGGCGTCGACCACCGGTTTGATCTCGGCCTCCTCCCGACGGCGCGCCATCCGCCGACGCAGCACCTCCCACTCCTCGTCCTGCGGCGGGTAGCCGAACGACACCCGCAGCAGGAACCGGTCCAGTTGCGCTTCCGGCAGCGGATAGGTGCCCTCGTACTCGATGGGGTTGGCGGTGGCCAGCACATGGAACGGCTCATCAAGCCGGTACGTCACACCCTCCACCGAGACCTGCTTCTCCTGCATCGCCTCCAACAGCGCCGACTGGGTCTTCGGCGGGGTCCGGTTGATTTCGTCGGCGAGCAGCAGGTTGGTGAAGACCGGACCGGCCCGGAAGGTGAAGTCGCCGGTGCGCTGGTCGTAGAGGAACGAACCGGTGACGTCGGCGGGCAGCAGATCGGGAGTGAACTGGAGGCGGCGGAAGTCCAGCCCCAGCGCCTGGGCGAAAGACCGCGCGGTGAGCGTCTTGCCCAGCCCCGGCAGGTCCTCCAGCAACACGTGCCCGCCGGCGAGGATGCCGGCGAGCACCAGTTCCAGGGCATCCCGCTTACCGACCACGACCTGGCCCACGGCGTCCAGCACCGCCCGGGCGAGGCGACCTACCTCGATGGGGGGCATCGTCCGGCCGACGTCGTTCATCAGATCTTCTCCAGTTCGGCGACGATCGCCGCGAGGTCGCGCGGCGAAGGGGTGCGGCGGGGTGGGGTCTCCAGGAACGTCGACAAGCGATCGCCCAGCAGGGCACGGGCCCGAGCCGGATCCGACTCGCGGGTGACGCCGTGTTTCAGGCGCAGTCGCTCGTCCGCCAGCTCGGCCAGGCGGGGCAGAATCACGGTGGTGAAGCGTTCCGGGCGCGTCTTGGACCACTCCAGGGGAGTCGCCCAACCGTTGATCGCGGCACGCAGCGCGTCCCGGGCGTCCCAGTTGTAGGTGCCGGGTTCCTCGCCGCCCCGTGATGATGAGCCGCCCTGGCCGGACTTCGGCGGTGGGGCCAGCGCAGCGACGATCCGGCGTACCACCAGCAACGCGACCACGGCGGCGACCAGCACCAGCAGCGACACCCGCAGCCCCACCGCGCGCAGCGCGGCGACGGCCACGACGGTGGCGGCGGCGGTGACACCGAGCAGACCGACCACGGTACGCAGCCGTCCGCCCTCGCGCGGCTCGGAGTGGACCGGCCGCTCCTCGGAGAAGCTGAGCAGGTCGTCGATGCTCGTGCTGCTCACACCGTCTCCCGCTCGGCCAGTGCGGTGAGTTCGCCGCGCAGCCGACGGAGTGCCGCCCGGGCCTGGTCCCTGGTCCGTTCGTCCACCGGCCGGGTGGCGTACCGGGCCTCGCGGTAGACGTTCGCGAACTCGGCCAGCACGTCGGCGCTCACGATCGCCGGCACACCGGTGGCCGGGTCACCGCGCAGCAGCCGGATGACCAGGTCGGTGGGGGTGTCGCCGGTCAGCCGGGACACCCCGGCGGCGGCGGCGGCCTCTTCGAGGCGTACCCAGCAGGCGATCACCGCGGCTCGTGGGTCGGTGGCACGGTCGTCCAGGTCGACCAGGCCGGCGTCGACGGCCGCCACCACCTCCGCGGCGGTGCCCTCGGCGCTGCGCCGGGTCGACTGCGCCGGCAGTGCCCGGGTGACCCGACGCGCCACCGCCCGCGTCACGGTCCAGAGCAGATAGCTGAGGGCGCCCAGCAGCGCCAGCCCGAGTATCGCCACCGCCACCGTGCCGAGCCAGGACGGAATGTGGGTACGCGTCTCCTCGGCGACCTCGCGGGGTTCGACCGGGATCGACGGACGCGGCTCCCCGCTCGGGTACTCCAGCACGAAAGGCGCATCCTTGACCGCGGGCGGTATCTGACTCGCACCGATCGACGAATGTGCGGTCGCCAGGGTGACGGCGGCGAGCAGGGCGACCACCGCCGTCACCGGCCACCACCTGCGAAGCACGTCCATCGGTTACCTCCGGGCCATCGGGGCGTACGGCGGGAGCTCACGCACTCGGTCCGCCATCGTCACCGCCCCGCCGCCTCAATCCACCCCGGCCAGCTGTTTCGCCCGAGCGAACACATCGTCCAGCATCTCTGGTGTCAGCCGGCCGGTGAAGGTGTTCTGCTGGCTGACGTGGTAGCAACCCAGCAGTTCCGGTACGGCCGTGCCGGACCAGTGTGCCCCATGCCCGAACGACGGTCGCGGGCTGGGCGGACGGACGCCGTACGCGGCGCGCAACGCTGGCCACCATGCGGCCCAGGCGAAGGCGCCCAGCGCCACCACCACCCGCAGCGTCGGCCGGATCAGCTCGACCTCCCGGTGCAGCCAGGGCGCGCAGGTGTCCCGCTCACCCGGAGTGGGCTTGTTGTCCGGTGGCGCGCAGCGTACAGCGGAGAAGATTCTCGTCGCCCGCAGCGCCAGTCCGTCGGTGGCGGACACACTGGTCGGCTGATTGGCCAGGCCAGCCCGATGCAGAGCGGCGAAGAGCACATCACCGGAACGGTCGCCGGTGAAGATCCGGCCGGTGCGGTTGCCACCGTGCGCGGCCGGGGCCAGACCGAGGATGGCGATCCGGGCCGCCGGGTCACCCATGCCCGGCACCGGCCGTCCCCAGTACTCCTGATCGCGGAAGGCCGCCCGCTTCGTGCGGGCGACCTCCTCTCGCCAGTCGACCAACCGTGGGCAGGCGAAGCAGTCGACGACGCCCGCGTCCAGGTCAGCCAGATCCGTCGCCCGCGCGGCGCGAGCGACGACCTCGGCGGGGGTACGCGACTCAGCCAAGCTTGGCCCGGAAGAGTTCCAAAGTGCGCGCCCAGGCACTGGTGGCTGCCCGCTGGTCGAACTTCTCGGGCCGGTCCTCGTTGAAGAAGGCGTGCGCGGTGCCCGGGTAGTCGTGCAGCTGGCAGGTGCCACCGGAGACTTCGATGGCTCGGCGTACCGCCTGCACACCCGGATCCGCCGAGGTGCCGTCCGCCTCGGAGCAGTGCACCAGCGCGTCCTTGCCCGCGTACTCGGCCCACTCGGTACGCATGCCCTCCCAGGGCAGCTGAGGGTAGAAGGCCGCGGTGGCGACGATCCGCTCGGAGAAGTTCGCCGCCCACAACGCCAGACTGGCCCCGGCGCAGAAGCCGGCGCAGCCCACCTTGCCGGTGACCTCGACGCGACCGGCGAGATAGTCGGCGGCGGCGGCGATCTCCCGTGCCGTCTCGTCCATCTGCGGCCCGTTGAGCAACCGCCGAGGCTCGCTCGGCTTCCCGGCTGGCTCGCCGTGCCGGAAATCGGGGGCGAGGGCGACGAAACCCGCCTCGGCGAAGCGGTCCACCACCGACCTGATGTGCGGCACGAGGCCCCACCAGTCCTGAATCACGATCACCGCTGGGCTTGCCGCATCGGTGGTGGGTATCGCGAGATATCCCTCACCCGTGCCGCCATCACCACGGTAGGTCACCATCTCGCCCATCGGCCCGTCCTCCTAGCGGTCAGTCATCGTTGGCTGGTCGCCCAGTGGTCCTACGTGCCGGTAGCCTGCCACGGGGTGACCATTGCCGGGAAGATGCCGGAACAGTGGCATTCACCTCCTGTTCGCGTTTGCCAGGCTCCAGGCGATGCCGTCGAGGATGTCGTGCTCGGAGGCGATCACGTCCGCCATGCCCGCCCGTTCCATGGCCACCCGGAGCACCAACGCGCCAGCACCGATCACGTCGGCTCGACCGGGATGCATCACCGGGATGGCCAGCCGCTGCTCACGCGTCATGGCCAGCAGTTCGGCGGTGACCTCCGCCACCCGCTCGTACGACACCCGGGCGTGGTGGATACGGCCCGGGTCGTACCCGGTGAGGCCCTCGGCGATCGCGACCACGGTGGTGACCGAGCCGGCGAGCCCGACCAGCGTGGCCGCCTGCCGTCCCGGCACGGCCGTCAGCGCCCGATCCACCGCGACCGCGATGTCGGCCTGCGCCGCGGCGATCTCGTCGAGGCCGGGCGGGTCACCGTGCAGGTGCCGCTCGGTCATCCGCACACAGCCGATGTCCATGGAGATGGCGGCGTCGACACCACCGTCCCGGGTGCCCACGACGAACTCGGTCGAGCCACCGCCGATGTCCAGCACCAGGTACGGCGACTGCGCGTCGGTGGGCAGACCGCGCACCGCCCCGGTGAACGACAGCCGGGCCTCCTCGTCACCGCTGACCACCTCGGGTGGGACGCCGAGCGTCCGCTCGACCATGGCGCGGAATTCGGCGGCGTTCTCCGCGTCCCGACTGGCCGAGGTGGCGCACATCCGCACCCGCTCGGCCCCGAGCCGCTTTATCTCCGAGGCGTAGTCGGCGAGGGCGACCCGGGTCCGCTCGATCGCCTCCGGAGCGAGCCGACCGGTGGCGTCCACACCTTGGCCGAGCCGGACGATCTCCATCCGTCGGCTCAGGTCGACAAGCGGTGCGGTGGGCCCGGCCGACGGGTCGGGCAGATCTGCCACCAGCAGCCGGATCGAGTTGGTGCCACAGTCGATGGCCGCCACGCGTGTCGTCACGACGGAAACCCTACCGCCATCCCCAGCCCGCCACCCCACCGCCGCAACCACGGACAGTAGCGGGCGAGCGTCGGTGACTCTCCGGAGCCGAGCGCCGAGGGCCCGCCCTCCCCTCTCGCATCCTTTGCTCTGCTTACTCATACGCACAAGCTGTTGACCAGGGGTTCTCTACCCGGCAAATTGGATCAGCCATCACTGACGGTAAACCTGTGCGCATAGTTAAGCAGAGCAAAGGTGGCGAGGGGGTGAGTCGACCTGCCGGGGAACGTCACCGGGGGTCACGGCAGAGGGCGGCGGCGCCCGGCCCGGCACCGGCAGGGGAGGGGCCGGGGGGAGTCAGAGGCGTAGCAGCATGCGGGTGTTGCCGAGGGTGTTCGGCTTGACCCGTTCCAGGTCGAGGAACTCGGCGACACCCTCGTCATAGGAGCGCAGCAGTTGCTCGTAGACCGGGTGCGGCACCGGGGCGCCGTCGATCTCGGTGAAGCCGAACGAACCGAAGAACCGGGTCTCGAAGGTCAGCACGAAGATGCGGGCCACCCCGAGGTCCCGCGCCGCGTCGATCAGCTCCGCGACGATCCGGTGCCCGATCTGCTGGCCCCGGCAACTGGGATCGACCGCCACCGTACGGATCTCCGCCAGGTCCTCCCACATCACGTGCAGCGCGCCGCAGCCCACCACCGCGCCGTCGGAGACCCGGCAGGCGACCCGAAACTCCTGCACGTCCTCGTACAGGGTCACCGTGGCCTTGCTGAGCAGCCGGCGGTCGTCGGTGTACGTGTCGACCAGCCGTCGGATCGCCCGCACGTCGGCGGTCCGGGCCCGACGGACCACGACACCGCCGTCACTCACCCGACCTCCGGCACATCGACACAGCGTCCCGCCGTCCACCAGGGCTCCACCAGGTCGAGCGTCTCGTCGCCGAACGGGTTCACCCCGGGTCCGGCGGCAAGCGCGTGGCCAAGATGAACGTGCAGGCACTTGACCCGGCCGGGCATCCCGCCGGCCGAGATACCGGCGATCTCGGGTACTTCGGCGATGGCGTCGCGGCGGGTCAGGTAGTCCTCGTGGGCCGCGCGGTACCGGGCCGCCAGCTCCGGGTCGGCCGCCAGCCGCTCCGCCATGTCCTTCATCAGACCGGCCGACTCCAACCGGCTGCACGCTGCGGTCGCGCGCGGACAGGTCAGATAGAACAGCGTCGGGAAGGGAGTGCCGTCGGCCAGCCGGGGGGTCGTCTCGACCACGTCCGGTAGACCGCACGGGCAGCGGTGAGCCACCGCCCGGGTGCCCCGGGGCGGGCGTCCGAGCTGCGCGGCCACCGCGGCCAGGTCGGCCTGCGTGGCCGGCTCCCGCTTCGGCAGGGGTACGGAATTCGCCGCCGGCTCCTGCGGGGGTACGACAGTCACGATGCCATCTCTCGTCGGGTGCTGAACCGTCGGTGGTTCACTCTTCGGCGTTCAGTCTTCGGTCTGGTGGGCGTCAGCGGCCCGCACGCTGGACCAGAGCGTGTCGTACCAGGGGTCGGGCGGGACCGGGGTCGTCGGGCTCTCACCGGTGCCCGCTTCCCGGGCCGCGCCTGCCGGGTCGTCGAGCAGGATCAGCATCTTCTCGCCGGGCCGCCGCATGAAGAACCGCTCCCGGGCCTGGGTCTCGATGTACGCCTCGTCCTGCCACTTCTCCGCCTGCGTGGTCAGCTCGGCGATCAGCTTCCGCTGGGCGGCCTGCGACGCCTCCATCCGCTCGATGTCGGCCTGCTGGTCGAGGTAGACCCGGACCGGATAGGTGTAGGCGAGAGCCAGTGCGATCAACACGGCGAACAGCACGGTCGCCCGACCGGTGAGACCTCGGGAACGGGGTGCGGACAGCCGCGTCACCGCGCTGCCGGCCGTCGTACGCCGGGCAGCGGCAGGGCGCTTGGCGGAGCGTACGCCCTCGGCACCGCGGGTGGCCGACGGCGCACGGCCGGCGGCGGACCGCGACTCGGCGCGGACACCACTGTCGCGGGCCGTGCCGGGCCGTCCGGCGCGCGCCGGACGGCGGACCGGACGCTGACCACCCGGCGTGCGGCGCTGCTGCATCACACCCCTCCCCCGAGGTCCGGCAATCGTCAGGCGGAACGGTAGCGCGGGAAGGCGCCGGCACCGGCGTACCGCGCCGCGTCGGCCAGTTCCTCCTCGATGCGCAGGAGCTGGTTGTACTTCGCCACCCGGTCCGACCGTGCCGGAGCACCGGTCTTGATCTGACCGCAGCCCGTGGCCACCGCCAGGTCGGCGATGGTGGTGTCCTCGGTCTCGCCGGAACGGTGGCTCATCATGCACGTGAAGCCGGCCCGGTGAGCCAGGTCCACCGCGTCCAGCGTCTCGGTGAGCGAGCCGATCTGATTGACCTTGACCAGCACCGAGTTGGCCGCCTTCTCGGCGATGCCCCGGGCGATGCGCTGCGGGTTGGTGACGAAGAGGTCGTCGCCGACGATCTGGATCCGGTCGCCGAGCGCGGCGGTCAGCGTCTGCCAGCCGGTCCAGTCGTCCTCGGCCAGCGGGTCCTCGATGGAGACGATCGGGTACGCGTCGGCCAGCTTGGTGTAGTACTCGCTCATCTCCGCGGCACTCTTGGCCACGCCCTCGAAGGTGTAGCTGCCATCGGCGAAGAACTCGGTGGCGGCCACGTCGAGGGCGAAGACGATGTCGGTGCCGAGCCGGTAGCCGGCCTTCTCCACCGCCTCCGCGATCAGGTCCAGGGCGGCGGCGTTGGTCGGCAGGTTCGGCGCGAAGCCACCCTCGTCGCCGAGGCCGGTGGACAGGTCCTTCTTCTTCAGCACCGACTTGAGCGCGTGGTAGACCTCGGCACCGGAACGCAGCGCCTCGCGGAAGCTGGGCGCGCCGATCGGGGCGATCATGAATTCCTGGATGTCGACGTTGCTGTCCGCGTGCGCCCCGCCGTTGAGGATGTTCATCATCGGCACCGGCAGCAGGTGCGCGTTCGGCCCGCCCAGGTAGCGGAAGAGGCTCAGGTCGGCACTGCCGGCGGCGGCCTTGGCCACGGCCAGGGAGACCCCGAGGATCGCGTTGGCACCCAACTCGGCCTTGTTGTCGGTGCCGTCGATGTCGAGCATCTTCTGGTCGATCGCCCGCTGCTCGCTGGCCTCGTAGCCGATGAGCTGGTCGACGATCCGGTCCTCGATGTTGGCGACCGCCTTCTCCACTCCCTTGCCCAGGTAGCGGCCCTTGTCACCGTCGCGCAGCTCGATCGCCTCGAAGGCGCCGGTGGAGGCGCCCGAGGGCACCGCCGCCCGCGAGATCGTCCCGTCGTCGAGCCCGACCTCGACCTCGACCGTCGGGTTGCCCCGCGAGTCAAGGATCTCCCGAGCCTCGATTACCTCGATGGTTGCCACTGAGTTGCTCCTCGTTCGTGTGGTCTCGTCCGGTATCGGCCGCGACGGTGCGGCTGAGGCAGGTGTTGAACGCAGCGTATCGGTCCCGGCCCGCGGGTGCGGCCACCGGGCGGGGGCGACGGCTACGCTCCGGTCATCCTCAGGTCGGACATTCCCGGATTCTCGTGCCTCAACCGGCAACGGGTTTGCACGAGCGGGACCCGATCGACAAGGCTGGTCGCCATGCCCGCCGCCTCGACCACTCTCCGTACGCTCGCTGTGTCGGTCATCACGTTGCTCACCGTCACCGGCTGTCAGGCGCTGGACGACGCCGGCCGGGCCATGGGCCGAGCCGACATCGTCAACGACCTCGCCGCCCGGGTGGACCGGGCGCTGGAGCTGACCTACTCGGCGGAGTACCAGCTGGCCGGCGGGAAGCGCGCCTTGTTCGTCCAGTCGCAGGACCCGGCCCGGTCCAGCTACACCTGGCCCGGTGGGAAGGTGACGGTCACCGACGAGGCGACCACCCGGTGCGACACCGACGGCAGCCGGACCGTCTGCACCCTGGAGGCACCGCCCGCCCCCAACAGCAAGCCGTCGGTCGTGGTCTTCGCCGAGGCCGAGCTACAGGGGCTGATCACGCCGCCGATGGTGATGGGCCTGCTGACCTCGGCGGCGCTGGACCCGGACGCGGTGATCACCGAACGCAGCACCACCGTCGTCGGTCACCACGCCACCTGTGTCGACGTACGCCAGAACGCGGAGAGCTTCACCGCCTGCGTGACCGGCGACGGCACGCTGGGCAGCTTCACCGGACAGCTCGACGGGCAACCGGTCGAGCTGGCGCTGAGCCGCTACCGCGGCCAGGTCGACGGGGGTGCCTTCGACCTGCCGGCCGGCGCCGACGTGGTGGACCGACGCCCCGCCGGTCCCTGACCCGCTGCGGCGTTCCTACCGGTCCAGCAGGGTACGCAGATGGCGCGGCGGCGGGCTGCCGTGGGCGAGCATCTCGTCGTGCCAGTCCCGCAGCGGCACGTCGGGTGGGCGGGCGGCGGCGATCTCGGCCATCTCGCTGTAGCCGACGAAGTACGTCGACAACTGCGCCGAAGTCAGCAGCGCGCGACGCCACTTGCCCGCCGCCTCGCTCTCCTCCTGGAAGCCGCGTCCGGTCAGCAGCGCCATCGCCTCCGCCTCGGGCAGCTCCTCGGCGTGGGTGAGCTGGTCGAGCAGCGCGTTGAGGGTCATCCGTAGCTGCATCTTCAACTGCTGCAACCGCACCGGCAGGCCGCCGAAGCCGCGCCCGACCATCAGCTCCTCGGCGTAGACCGCCCACCCCTCGACGAAGGGGCCGGAACGGATCAACGCCCGTACCCGGGTGGAGCCGGCGAAGCGTCTTGCGTGGGCAAGCTGAAGGAAGTGGCCGGGCATCGCCTCGTGCACGGTGAGATTGCGGATCATGTGGTCGTTGTACTCGCGGTAGAACGATTCGATCCGGCTCGCCGGCCACTCCTCGGGGGTCGGCGCGATGCAGTAGAACGTCGGCACGGCCGCTGTCTCCAGATTGCCGGGCGCATCGCAGTAGGCCACCGCCACGCCCCGGGCGAACGGCGGCATCACCTGGATGACGCACGGGTCCTCCGGCACGCTCACCAGATCGTGCGCCCGGACGAAGTCGCTCGCCTCGTCCAGCGTGATCGAGGCCAGGTCGACGATGGTGTGGTCGGCGGGATGCTCGGCGGCGAGCAGGTCCAGTGCCCGGCGTACGGTCTCGTCGTCGGCGGGACCACCGACCAACTCGACCGCCGCCGCGCGGATCTCGTCGGTGACCCGGTCGAGGTTCGCCCAGGCCCGGCGCTGGATCTCGGCGGCGCTCAGCTCGGTGTCGAGGGTGTGCCACAGTCGCGCCTCCCAGCGCCGCCGCCCCAGCCGGGGGTCGCGGCCAGGCCCGGCGTCCGCTGCCAGGCCGACGCGCAGCCAGGCGACGAACTCGTCGAGCGCGGCCAGGGCCGCGGTGGCGGCCGGCTCGATCCGGCCGATGGCGTCGGGCGCCTGCGCGAGCAGCGCGGGCACCTCGTCGCGGATGAGTGCCGCCACCCCGGTGAACTGCCCGACCGCCGTCTCGGCGTGGACCCGGGGCATGTCGCGCAGCGTCGCGCGCGCGGTGGCCAACGCGTCCGGTACGGCGGCGAGCCGGCCGGCGAGGGCGGTCGTCCGCACCTCCACCGGTGCATAGGGGCGGGACAGCAGCGCGTACAGCAACGGACCCGGGTTGTGCGCGAGCGGATCCCACTCGTGCGCCCGGATCTCGGTCAGCTCGAACAGTTCCTGGTCGACCAGGGCGGAGAGCAGGGCATGGTCGACGCGTTCCTCGGCGTCGAGGTCATCGGGATCGATCTCCACGAGGGCGCTCGCCGCATCGACAAGCATCGCCCGGTCCCCCGCGACCGCGTCGGCCGAGTAGTCAGGCAGTCGATCGTCGACCCGATGATCCCCCGCCGTCGCGGCGAGCGCCGGTCGGCTCCCCAGCAACGCCTCGACAACCCGCTCCCCCACCACCTGAAACCGTTCCACCCCCCGAAGATAGTCACCACCCACCCCCACTCGCCGCGTTGATCATGAGGTTGTTGCCCCGACACGCCGATCGGGGATGCAACAACTTCATGATCAACGCGGAGGGGCGGGCGGCTCGGTGGTGCGGAGGGTGTCGGCGAGGGCCAGGGCGGTGCGGCGGAGGGCGGCTTCGGGGTCAAGGGCTGCCTCGCGGGCCTGGGCGACTGCGGCGAGCAGGTGGGCGCCGAGGGCGGCCTCGGCGTCGGGTTGGGCCTCCGGTGACGGCAGTGGGGCGGTGACGCCGGCTCGGGCGGCACGATCCAGGATCTTCGCCGCGAGGGCGAGCGCCGGTTGGCTCAGCGCGATGCCGTCGAGCACCGAGTCGCGGGCCTTCTCGGCCTGCTTGATCCGCTCCCAGTTCGCGGTGATCTCCTCCAGGGTGCCCGCCTCGGCACCGGCGAAGACGTGCGGGTTACGCCGGATCATCTTGTCGACCAGGCCGCCGGCCACGTCGTCGACGGTCCAGCGTTCGTCCTCGGGCAACTCCTCGGCCAGCCGGGCGTGCAGCACCACCTGGAGCAGCACGTCGCCCAACTCCTCGCGCAGCGCGTCGGTGTCCCCGGCGCTGATCGCGTCGTACGCCTCGTAGCTCTCCTCCAGCAGGAACCCGGCCAGGCTCCGGTGGGTCTGCGCCCGCTTCCACGGGTCCCCGCCGGGCGACAGCAGCCGGTCGAGCACCGCCACCGCGTCGAGCAGGCGGGCACCGGGGGGATCCCACGAGCCGTACATCAGCTCCAGCTCCGCCAGCCCCGGCTCACGGGCCAGTCGCAGCCCCAACTCCCGGGCCAGCGACTCGTCCCCGGTCGGGCCGGCCAGCCAGACCACCGTGTCCTGCGCCGCCACCGCGTCCAGCAGCGCCGGCACCGGCGGCCCGTCGAGCACCCGCACCTCGGTGCCCGCCGACCGCAGCGCCGTGGTCAGCTCGCTCTCCTCGGCGACCAGCACCGGAGCAGCGCGTACGACGTCCCAGGCGGCTGCCGTCAGCAGACCGGCCGGCAACCGGGGTGAGGTCACCAGCAGGACGATGCGGGGCATGTTCAGCCGTCGGTCGGTACGGACGGCTCGGGCCGCGGCCTCGGGGTGGAGATGTCGTTGACCGCGTCGGAGGCCGGCTCACCCAGCGGCACACCCACCGCGATGGTCTGCCCGGTGAAACTCAGCACCGGGAACAGCAGCGGCCGGTACCGGGGGTTGACCGTCACGTCGTACTCCTCGACGGCCTCGCGCAGCGCGTCGCGGTTGGCCAGGGCCTGGCGCAGCTGGTCGCCGTCAAGCTGGGCGGCGGCCTGCTCGACGGTCACCTCGGCCGGCACCGCACCGGCCCGCTTGCCGGCCGCGACCAGGTCGATCAGCTCCTGCTCGGTGGGGGCCACCGGAGCGCCGATCGGGATTGCCGACAGACAGGTGTACAGCTCGGCGACCTGCCGCACGTACCCGGTCTCGGGGTTCAGCCCGAGACCCTGGGCGACCTGAGCGGGTTCGACCTGTCCCTCCGGCCGGTAGCCCTCGGCGGCCGAGACCCGCTCGCAGACCTCGGCGAGTACCAGGGTGCTCACCACCTGGCTACGTCCGGGCAGCTGCGGTTCCTGGCCGGGCGGCACCTCGTCCGCCGCGGCCGGGGGCGGGTTCTTCGCCGAAGCGTCGTCGATGACCTCGGTGACCGCGTCCTCGGTGATGCGGTGATCGCCGACGTACGCGGCGACACCCGGCTCGGAACGGCAACCGGTCAGGGCGACGAGGCCGATCGCCACGCTGGCGACGGCGACAAGACGGCGTGCACGCATGCCCGTCACTCTCTCATGCCCCTCCTCCAGCGGTGACACCGGCGGGGGTGCCGAGGACGTCGGAGAGGAGCTGGGCACACCACTCCAGCAGGGCCTGGTCACGCAGCGGCTCACCACCGACCCGACGGGTGCTCGGGCGAGGCACGCTGACCTGGTCGAGGGCCGCCTTGTAGACCGAGTCCGGGTGGTAACGCTTGAGCCGCAGCTGCTTGGAGTCCGGCAGCGGCAGCGGGCCGAACCGGAGGTGTTTGCCCTGCATGCTGACGTCGGTGAGGCCGTACTGGCGGGCCAGCAGCCGGAAGCGCGCCACCGCGATCAGGTTCTGCACCGGCGCGGGCGGCTCACCGTAGCGGTCGGTCATCTCGGCCGCCACCTCGCGCAACCGCTCCTCGTCGCGGGCCTCGGCGAGCTTGCGGTACATCTCCAGGCGCAGCCGCTCCACGCCGACGTAGTCGTGCGGCAGGTGCGCGTCCACCGGCAGGTCGATCTTGACGTCGCTCTCTTCCTCGGGCCGCTCACCCTTGAACGCCTGCACCGCCTCACCGACCATCCGGACGTACAGGTCGAACCCGACGCCCTCGATGTGCCCGGACTGCTCGCCGCCGAGCAGATTGCCGGCGCCCCGGATCTCCAGGTCCTTCATTGCCACGTACATGCCGGCGCCCAGCTCGGTGTGCTGGGCGATGGTGGCCAGGCGTTCGTGGGCGTGCTCGGTGAGCGGCTTGTCGGGCGGGTAGAGGAAGTACGCGTACGCCCGCTCCCGGCCCCGGCCCACCCGGCCCCGGATCTGGTGCAACTGGGCCAGGCCGAGCAGGTCTGCCCGCTCCACGATCAACGTGTTGGCGTTCGGGATGTCGATGCCGGACTCCACGATCGTGGTGCAGACCAGGACGTCGTACTCCTTCTCCCAGAAGCCGACCATGACCTTCTCCAGGGCGTCCTCACCCATCTGTCCGTGCGCCACCGCGACCCGTGCCTCGGGCACCAGCTCCCGCAGTTTCCGCGCAGTCCGCTCGATCGACTCGACCCGGTTGTGCAGGTAGAAGACCTGGCCGTCGCGGAGCAGCTCACGGTGGATCGCGGCGGCCACCTGCCGGTCGTCCTGCGCCCCGACGGCGGTGAGCACCGGATGCCGCTCCTCCGGCGGCGTGGCGATGGTGGACATCTCCCGGATGCCGGTGATCGCCATCTCCAGGGTGCGCGGGATCGGGGTCGCCGACATGCTCAGCACGTCGACCGCGGCCCGCATCGACTTGAGGTGCTCCTTGTGCTCGACGCCGAAGCGCTGCTCCTCGTCGACGATGACCAGCCCGAGCGACTTGAAGCGGGTGGCGGCTGCCAGCAGCCGGTGGGTGCCGATGACGATGTCGGCGGTGCCGTCGGCGACCATCTCCAGGGTCCGCTCGGCTTCCTTCGGCGTCTGGAACCTCGACAGCTGCCGGAGGGTCACCGGGAACTGGCTCATCCGCTCGGCGAAGGTGTTGTAGTGCTGCTGCACCAGCAGCGTGGTGGGCACCAGCACCGCGACCTGCTTGCCGTCCTGCACCGCCTTGAACGCCGCGCGTACCGCGATCTCGGTCTTGCCGTAGCCGACGTCGCCGCAGATCAGCCGGTCCATCGGCACGCTCTGCTCCATGTCCCGCTTCACCTCTTCGATGGCGGCGAGCTGGTCGGGCGTCTCCTGCCAGGGGAAGGCGTCCTCCAGCTCCCGCTGCCACGGGGTGTCCGGGGCGAAGGTGTGCCCCTTGGACGCCTTGCGGGCGGCGTAGAGCTGGATCAGCTGGGCGGCGATCTCGCGGACCGCCTTGCGGGCCCGGGCCTTGGACTTCTGCCAGTCCGAGCCGCCCATCTTGTGCAGGGTGGGCTGCTCACCGCCGACGTAGCGGCTCAACTGGTCGAGCTGGTCGGTGGGGACGAAGAGCCGGTCACCGGGCTGGCCGCGCTTGCTCGGGGCGTACTCGATGACCAGGTATTCCCTCGACGCTCCGTTGACGGTGCGCTGCACCAGCTCGACGTAGCGGCCGATGCCGTGCTGCTCGTGGACCACGTGGTCGCCGGCGCGCAGTTCCAGCGGGTCGATGGTGTTGCGCCGCCGACTCGGCATCTTGCGCATGTCCCGGGTCGACGCACCCCGACCGCCGGTCACGTCGCTGCCGGTGAGCAGCACGAACCGGGCCGCCTCGTCGACGAAACCACTGGTCAGGCTGCCGCAGGTGACCAGCAGCTCGCCCGGGGCGGGTGCGGCCGGCACCTGCTCGGTCATCCGGGCCCCGAGGCCGCCGTCGCGCAGCACCTCGACGGCCCGCTGGGCGGGACCGTGGCCTTCGAAGACCAGCGCGACGGACCAGCCCTCACCGGCCCAGCGCTTGAGGTCGTCGACCACCCGGGCGGTCTCGCCGTGGTAGAGCGGGGCGGGCTGGGCGGTCAGGGCCACCGCGATGGCGTCGTCGGGAGTGACGTCGACCGTCTCCGGCTCGTCCTCCCACGGCTGTCGCTGCCCGGTGCCCGCCTCGGCCAGCCCGAAGGGGGACAGTGTCCACCACGGCTGGCGCAGGGTCGCGGCGTGCGCGCGTACGTCGGCGAGGGTGTGGAAGGCGGCCGCGTCCAGGTCGATCGGGGCCTGGCCACCGACGGCGGCCGCAGCCCAGCTGGCCTGAAGGAACTCCTCGGAGGTACGCACCAGGTCGTGCGCCCGGGTGCGGATCCGCTCCGGGTCGCAGAGCAGTACGTGGGTGCCGGCCGGCATGCAGGCCAGCAGCAACTCCATCGAGTCGTTGCCGATCAGCGCCGGGGCCAGGGACTCCATCCCCTCGACCGGCACCCCACCGGCGAGCTTGTCGAGAATCTCCGCCAGTTCGGGATGCTGCCGCGCCAACGCGGCGGCCCGTTCCTGGACCTCCGGGGTGAGCAGCAGTTCGCGACACGGAGGCGCCCACAGTTGGGCGACCTGTTCGATGGTGCGCTGGTCGGCGACGGCGAAGGTGCGGATCTCCTCCACCTCGTCGCCCCAGAACTCGACCCGGGACGGATGCTCGTCGGTGGGCGGGAAGACGTCGAGGATGCCGCCGCGCACGGCGAACTCGCCCCGCTTGGTGACCAGGTCGACCCGCGCGTACGCCATGTCGGTCAACCGGCGGGCCACCTGCTCCAGATCGGCCTCGTCACCGACGGCGAGCCGGACCGGTTCCAGATCGCCGAGCCCTTTGAGCTGGGGTTGCAGCACCGAGCGGACGGGGGCCACCACCACCCGCAACGGACCGGTACGCCCGTGCGCGTCCGCCGAGTCCGGATGCGCGAGCCGGCGCAGCACGGCCAGCCGCCGGCCGACCGTGTCGGAGCGGGGCGAGAGCCGCTCGTGCGGCAGGGTCTCCCAGTTCGGGAAGAACGCCACCTGCTCGGGTGGCAGCAGGCTGCCCAGCGCGGCGACCAGATCCTCGGCCTCGCGGCTGGTGGCGGTCACCGCAAGCACCGCCCGCCCCGCTCCACCGGTCGTCGGATGGCCGTCTCCCGGATCCGCCGCGACCGCGGCGACCGCGAACGGGCGCAGCGCGGGCGGAGCGGTCAGGTCGAGCCCGTCGACCTGGGCCGCACCGGAGCGCGCCAGGTCACGGACCCGGGCGAGGCCCGGGTCGGCCAGGGCGGCGGCGAACAGTCCGGTGAGCGCAGTCATGATCACTTCCGAGATGGGGACACGACGATCACCCCGCGTCCAGACCGGACGGGGGGTGTACGGATGCCAGCCTAGCTCTGCCCCCCGACCGTCTCCCCGCTTCCCACTCCCTGGTGCGGCGCCTCGCAGGAGCGCCACCAGCCCCGAAGCGTGTGCAACTTCGGCGAAAGTGCTGCCTGCTATGCGCGAGGAGCCGCACTTCCCCCGAAGTTGTCGCCTCGACCTGAACCGTGGCGACCAAGATGGATCTTGACTGGTCGGGCGGAGGGTGATCGGCTGGGCAGGTGAGTGGTCAGTGGCGGGTGCAGTTCGACGCGGTGGTCGCCTTCGCCAACGGCGGGGGCCTGAGCACCGAGGGATTCCGGCTGGACATACCGGGAAACGGGATCGACGACGGCGACCTGGCAGCGCTCTTCGTCCGACATCTCGGCCTGCTGATGGTGTCCGACGTGCAGATCACCAACAAGACGGTCATCGAGGAAACCCACAAGGGCGGACGGGCCGTCAGGGGCGTGGCCGACGCCACCCAGGGCCGGCGGCTCGTCGAGCTGAGTCACGTGATCCACGACGGGATGATCACCCTGCCCGGCTGGCCGGCGCCCCGAATCACCGACTGGCTGACCCGGGAGGCGTCCCGGCAGCACTACGCTCCGGGCACCGAGTTCCACGTGGCGCGGATCGACATGATCGCCAACACCGGCACCTACCTGGACACGCCTGCCCACCGGTACGCCGACGGCGCCGACCTGGCCGCCACCCCGTTGGACCGCCTCGCCGACCTGCCCGCCCTGGTCGTACGGCTGCCCGCCGGGGCCCGCGCGGTGGACCGCCTGCTGCTGGCACCGTACAACGTCAGCGGCAAGGCCGTGCTGCTGCACACCGGCTGGGACGTGCATTTCGGCACCGACCGGTACGGCGCGCCGGAGGCGCCCTACCTGACCGGCGACGGCGCGCAGGCGCTGGTGCAGGCCGGTGCGGTCCTGGTCGGCATCGACTCGATCAACATCGACGACATGGGTCCGGCGGCGGGCGGTCAGCGCCCGGCGCACAGTGCCCTGCTGGCCGCCGGTATCCCGATCGTGGAACACCTCACCGGGCTGGCCGCGCTGCCGCCGGACGGCTTCCGGTTCACCGCCGCCCCACCGAGGGTCGCCGGCATGGGCACCCTTCCCGTCCGGGCCTTCGCCACCATCGACCGAGAGCGAGACAGGTGAGCACCCCACCACCCGAATTCCCGCCGGACCCCTCCTACGGCGCCCAACCGCCCGGCGGCCCCCTCGGACCGTACCCACCTGGCTTCCCGCCGCCGGGCGGTCAACCACGCCCCGTCGTGCGACGCATCCCCGAGGACCAGCCCTTCGTCGTACGCCCCAACGTCACCAAGCGTGGCCTGGTCTTCCTGGGTCTCGCCCTGGTGCTCATCGTGCCGTTCGCCTGCTGCCTCGGGGGCGGCATCGCGAGTTCGGCCGCTACCGGGAGGGAGTCGTTCCTCGCCGTCGTGGGAGTGTTCGGTTGCCTGCTGGCCGCTGTGTGCCTGCCGCTGGGCCTCCAACTGTGGCTGATCGGCTCCGGCGGCCCGGTGCTGGCGCTGGGCCCGGCGGGTCTCTGGATCCGTACCCGGCCGACCCGGGGCCAGGCTATCTGGCTGCCCTGGGAGGGCGTCGCGCAGATCTCGCGACGCCGCTGGAGCCTGGAGAAGATGCTGGTCGTCCGGCCGCGCGACGCGGACGCCCTGCGGAACCTCGGCGCGTACACCGCGCTGGACACCGGGTTGTTGAGCGCCTTCTACGGTTCCGGGCTTGTCGCCACCCTCAACTTCGCCGACAAGTCCGAGGCCGACATCCTGGCGGCCGTCGCCCACTTCAGCGCCGGCCGCTGCCCCCTCACCTGACACCCCTGCAGCGGTGCGATCTTGGACAGTTTCCGTTAGCTGCTAACGGAAACTGTCCAAGATCGCGGGGCCCGACGTTCTGGGCTCGTGCGCAACCGCAGCGGTCAGTAGCGCACCGAGATGCGGCGGTCAACCGCGTCGATGCGGACGTCACCGCCGTACGGGATGATCAACTGTGGGTCGGTGTGGCCGAGGTCGACGTCGAAGACCAGGACCGCGGCCGGGGCGTACTCGGCGAAGGCTCGGGTGATCGCGGCGCGCTGCTCCCGGGCGTACCCCGTCTTCTCCTGCGGGGTGAGCCGGCGGTCGAAGTTCCACGCCTTGGCCCGGCCCACCAGCGCGGCCGGGAAGGCGGCGAGCAGGCCGCGCTCGCCGAGGTTGCGCAGCATCCGGTACACCTCCGTGGCCGGGGGCAGTTCCTCGGAGGTCTCGATCAGGAAGACCGAGCCGGCGAGCTGGTCGACCGGCGCGACCCGGTCGGCGGCGAGCAGCCAGTGCAACACCCTCCAGGTTTCCACCCCAGGTACGGCCCTCGACCACCGTGGCGGGGCCCTGCCAGCTCCAGCCGGTGCCGGGAGACATCACCGGCTCGTCCGCCAGCGACGCCGGATCGTTCCAGTCGCGCGGTTCGTCGCCCCACTCGGTCGCCGGGGCAAGGTCGTACCCACCCGAGGTCAGCAGCGCCGCGCGCAGCGAGTCGGCGGTCAGCGGGTGCAGCGCGCCGGACCGGCCGAGGTGCACCAGCACCGAGCCACCGTGATAGCTGACGATGCCGAGCCGGTGCAGATGGTTGAGCAGGTTGGTGTTGTCCGAGTACCCGAAGTAGGGCTTCGGGTTGGCTCGCAGCACAGCGTCGTCCAGGTGCGGGGTGACGGTGATCAGGTCCTCGCCACCGACGGTGGCGAGCACGGCGGTGATCGTGGGGTCGGCGAAGGCGTCGGTCAGGTCCCGCGCGCGGTCACGCAGGTCGGCACCCATGATCCGGGTGGTTGGGTACTCCACCGGCTCCAGGCCGTACTCCTCGCGCAGCCGACGCAGGCCCAGCTCGTACACGTGGGGGAACAGGCCCGGCAGGCCGGCGGAGGGTGAGACGACCGCGACGCGGTCGCCGGGCCGTGGCTTGGGCGGGTATATCGGTGTTCCCATGACCCGCAGGTTAAAGACCGCGGGAAGCGAGTTTCCACCCGACGATGTTAGAAAGGGACCCTTCTTCTACACGAGGCGTTAACAAGGGGCCCTTCCTTGCATCAGGGGTGGCGTGGATACGATCGGGGGAGTCGGACAGCGCTGTCCTTCGTACTGAGGTGAGGAGCGCATGGTGACCGACCAGCATGATCACGACGGCCCCGACGCCGCCCTGCGCGCCGACATCCGCAGGCTGGGCACGTTGCTCGGACAAACTCTGGCCCGTCAGGAGGGGCGCCCACTGCTCGACCTGGTCGAGGAGATCCGCGCCCAGGTACGCACCGACGCCCCGGCCGCCGCCCGGCGGCTCGGCGGGCTCGATGTGACCACCGGCACCAAGCTGGCGCGGGCCTTCTCGACCTACTTCCACCTGGCCAACATCACCGAGCAGGTGCACCGCGCCCGTGACCTGCGCCGTCGCCGCGCCATCCAGGGCGGCTGGCTGGACCAGGCGGCCAAGATGATCGCCGAACGCGGGGTGCCGGCCGAGGAGATCGCATCGGTGGCCCGCCGGTTGGCGGTTCGTCCGGTCTTCACCGCCCACCCGACCGAGGCGGCCCGCCGGTCGATCCTGTCGAAGCTGCGCGCGATCGCCGACGAACTGGACGCCGAGACGGCCAACGCGATCCTCTACGGTGCCAGCGACGAGGGCCCGGCGAACCGGCGGCTGGCCGAGCTGCTCGACCTGATGTGGCAGACCGACGAGCTGCGCCTGGACCGGCCGGACCCGACCGACGAGGCGCGCAACGCCATCTACTATCTGCGTGACCTGTACGCCGAGGCGGCTCCGCAGGTGCTCGACGACCTCGCCGAGACGCTGCGTACCCTCGGTGTGGAGACCTCCCCCACGGCCCGGCCGCTGACCTTCGGCACCTGGATCGGCGGCGACCGGGACGGCAACCCGTTCGTCACTCCGACGGTGACCCGTGAGGTGCTGGCCATTCAGCACGAGCATGGCTTGACCGCCACCGAGGCGGCGATGGAGGAGCTGATCAACGAGGTGTCGGTCTCCCGCCGGTTGCGCGGGGTGTCGCTCGACCTCTCCGCCAGCCTCGCCGCCGACCTCGACGCGCTACCCGAGGTGGCACCCCGGTTCCGCCGGGTCAACGCGGAGGAGCCGTACCGGCTCAAGGCCCGTTGTGTACGCGCCAAGCTCGCCAACACCCGGGCCCGGCTGCGTCAGGGCACGCCGCACGTGCCGGGGCGGGACTACCGTGGCTCGGCCGAGCTGATCGCCGACCTGGATCTGCTGCGCGCCTCGCTGGCCCGCAACTCCGGTCAGCTGACCGCCGTCGGCCGGCTCGCCTCGACCATCCGTACCGTCTCGGCGTTCGGCCTGCACCTGGCGACCATGGACGTCCGTGAGCACGCCGAGAAGCACCACGAGGTCCTCACCCAGTTGTACGCGGCGGTGGGCGAGGTCGACGGCTACCCGTCGCTGAGCCGGCTGGAGCGCACCAAGCTGCTCGCCGACGAGCTGACCGGCCGTCGGCCGTTGTCGACCGCGGACACGCCGCTGAGCGAGTCGGCCCGCAAGACGTTCGACGTGTTCGGCACCATCCGCGAGGCGCAGGACCGGTTCGGCTCCGAGGTGATCGAGTCGTACATCATCTCGATGACCCTCGGCGTCGACGACGTGCTCGCCGCGGTGGTGCTCGCCCGCGAGGCCGGCCTGGTCGACGTGCACAGCGGCCGGGCCCGGATCGGTTTCGTGCCGCTGCTGGAGACCCCGGCCGAGCTGAACACCGGTGGCGAACTGCTCGACGAGTTGCTGTCGCTGCCGGCGTACCGGGCGCTGGTGGCGGCCCGGGGAGACGTGCAGGAGGTGATGCTCGGCTACTCCGACTCCAACAAGGAGGCCGGCATCACCACCAGCCAGTGGTCCATCCACCGGGCGCAGCGGGCACTGCGCGACGTGGCCGCCCGGCACGGAGTGCACCTGCGGCTCTTCCACGGCCGGGGCGGCACGGTCGGGCGCGGCGGCGGCCCCACGCACGACGCGATCCTGGCCCAGCCGTACGGCACCCTCGACGGCGAGATCAAGGTGACCGAACAGGGCGAGGTGATCTCCGACAAGTACACGCTGCCGGCGCTGGCCCGGGAGAACCTGGAGCTGAGCGTGGCCGCCGTGCTCCAGGCGACGCTGCTGCACACCGCGCCCCGGCAACCCGCTGAGATGCTGGAACGTTGGGACGCGACGATGGACGCGGTGTCCGAGTCGGCCTTCCGGTCGTACCGGTCGCTGGTGGAGGATCCGGACCTGCCCGCGTACTTCTGGGCCTCCACCCCGACGGAGTTGCTCGGTGCGCTGAACATCGGCTCCCGGCCGGCGAAGCGGCCGAACACCGGTGCCGGGCTGTCCGGGCTGCGGGCCATTCCGTGGGTGTTCGGTTGGACCCAGACCCGACAGATCGTGCCCGGTTGGTTCGGGGTCGGCTCCGGCCTGGCCGCCGCGCGGGAGGCCGGTCTGGCGGACGTGCTGGCCGAGATGCACCGCAACTGGCACTTCTTCCGCACGTTCCTGTCCAACGTGGAGATGATGCTGAGCAAGACTGACCTCGGCATCGCCCGCCGGTACGTGGAGACCCTGGTCCCGAAGAAGCTGCACCCGATCTTCGACAAGATCGAGCAGGAGTACGAGCTGACCCGGCGCGAGGTGCTGGCGGTCACCGACTCACCCGACCTGCTGGAGAACTCCCCGGTGCTGCAACGCACCCTCGCCGTACGCGACACCTACCTGGAACCGTTGCACCACCTCCAGGTGGCGCTGCTGCGGCAGTACCGCGAGTCAGGGGCGGCCGGACGATCGGTGGCGACCGCGCCGGGTGGCCGGCGTGCCCCCAGCGACGGCACCGCCCTGGAGCGGGCCCTGCTCACCACGGTCAACGGCATCGCCGCCGGCATGCGCAACACCGGCTGAGGAGTAAGGAAGGGCCCCTTCCTAACGCGTACGGTAGAGGAAGGGGCCCTTCCCAACATCAGCCTCCCGGTCGGAGCACCCGGCTCGCCGCCGCAGCGTTGTCGGCCGCCGCCTGGGTGCGCTGGGCGCCGGTGACGCAGACATCGTCACCGATGAACGCCTCCCGCCAGACGTACCCGGAAATGCAGGTGTGCGGCCCGTACGCCCCGTTGACCCACCGCGACGCCGCCGCCGCGTTGTCGGCCGCGACCTGGGTGCGCGTCGCGCCGGTCACGCAGACCCGGTCGCTGGGCCGGGCCTCACGCCAGACGTACCCCTGCAGGCAGCGGTTGACGATGTCGGTGGTGACGGTGACGGTGGCGTTGTTGCCGGACCGGCCGTTGACGCTGATCTGCACCCCGTTGGCGTTGAGCGACTGCGCGGGACCGCCTCCGGGTCCGGTGCGCAGCAGATAGGGGGTGCCGTCGCGGACCTCGTGCAACAGGACGGTGTCGGCCGGGATACCGGCGCTCCAGCCGGTCTTGCGGCGGTACTCGACGGTGTAGTAGTTGAACAGGTCACCGGGATTGAACGGGATCCGGACCAGCTGCGGTCCGCTCGCCGTCGGCGTCTCCAGCGCGGCGAGCGAGATCGTCCGGGTGCCGACCCCGTCCGCGCCCATGGTGAAGATCCGGTTCTTCGGCAGCCAGCCGATCTCGTCGCGGTGCGGGCCGTTGAGCCCGACCGCGCTGGTGCCGTAGTTCGCGGTGGCGAAGGCGTAGATGTGCATCGCGCTCATCTCGTCCCACGGGTCGTCGTACTCGCCCGGCTGCGACCAGGACGCGTTCTGGTACGTGGTGTCGTTGGAGTACGAGTGGCCCAGGCCCATGCCGTGCAGCATCTCGTGCGCGGCGAAGCCGACGTTCCACGCACCGGGGTCCAGCAGCACCCGGCCACCGGAGGCACCCGAGTCGACCCAGTCGTTGAGCATCACGGCGATGCGGTGGCCGGCCGGCACGGTGTAGCCGTTCGCGGCCGCGGTGTCGATACACCGCTGGATCCGTGTCCCCCGGCTGATGTCCCGGTAGTCGTCCAGCGTCCAGGACATCGTGTACCAGCCCCGTACCGCCGATCCGGCCAACGAGACGCGACCGCCGGACTGGTCGGTGAAGTAGTCGGCCACGCCGCCGGTGCCCGCACCCGCCGGGGTGAGAAAGTTGGCGAAGAACAACGGCGGCTGCGGGGTGGCGGGCCGGTCGCTGAACCGGCACAGCAGGATCGACCAGGGCGTGTTGTTCCGGATCGGGGTGGCCGACGCGGGCCCGGCCGGCACCAAGACGGCACCGGCCAGGGCACCGACGAGGGCCAGGGCACCCGCCATGACCCTCCGGGCGACTCTAGAACGCACGCGAACCTCCATTGTGGGTGTACCGGCAGTTGGGACGGTGCGAGCATCAGACAACGGGATTCGGTGGTTGGCAGCGGACGAGTCGGCTTGCCGACCGCCGGGGATCCGACGATGCCGGGCCGGCCGTGACGCCCGAAACATCTTCGGCCGATATTCCGCGCGGCGGGGCGTGGGCATCCGTCGAGGTGCCGGTGGCTCATCTTTGGCAAGCTCATCGAATGGAGTTCTCGACCCTCGCGGTTGTCGTCGTCTGTCTCGGTGCCGGTGGCGCGGTCGGCTGGTTCGCCGCTCGGGCCCGCTCGATGGCCGAGATCGCCCGGCTGGACGCCACCCTGCGCGCCACCCGTGAGGGTGAGGGGCGGCTGGAGCAGTCGATGCGGGCGTTGAGTTACGAGGCGACGGCCCAGTCGCAGGAGGCGGTGGCCCGGGCGGTGGCCCCGCTGCACGACACGTTGCGGCGCTACGAGCAGCGGGTCGCCGACCTCGAACGGGAGCGGGTCGACGCGTACGCCGAACTGCGCGAGCAGGTCCGCTCGATGAGTGTGGTCTCCGGCGAGCTGCGCACGGAGACCAAACAGCTGGTGGCAGCGCTGCGCGCGCCACAGGTACGCGGCCGGTGGGGCGAGCACCAGTTGCGCCGCATCGTCGAGGCCGCCGGCATGCTGGAGCACTGCGACTTCGCCGAGCAGGTCACCGCCGCCACCGACCAGCAGACGGTACGCCCCGACCTGGTGGTCCGCCTGCATGGCGGTCGGAGCGTGGTGGTGGACGCCAAGGCGCCGTTCGACGCGTACCTCACCGCGATGGAGGCGCGCGACGAGCGGGGCCGGGACACCCACCTGGACCTGCACGCGAAGCATCTCCGGGCGCACGTCGACGCGTTGGCCGCGAAGTCGTACTGGGCCGCGTTCGAGTCCACTCCGGAGTTCGTGGTGCTCTTCGTGCCGGCCGACCCGTTCCTGGACGTCGCCCTGCAACGTGATCCGACGCTGTTGGAGCATGCGTTCGCCCGCAACGTGGTGCTGGCCACCCCGGCCACTCTGGTCGCGCTGCTGCGTACGGTCGCCTGGTCGTGGCGGTCGGAACAGCTGGCCCGCAACGCGATGGCCGTGCACACGCTGGCGCGGGAACTGTACGGACGGTTGTCGACGCTCGGTGACCACGTCGGCAAGCTGGGTGCCTCGCTCGGCGGCGCGGTCACCGCCTACAACCGGGCGGTGGGCTCGTTGGAGGCCCGGGTGCTGGTCAGCGCCCGCAAACTGGCCGAGCTGGGCGTATCGGATCAGGAACTGCCCACGCCGGGGCAGGTGGAGTTGGCACCTCGGCAGCCGCAGGCGCCGGAACTCCTTCCAGAATCCAGTTCGGATGGTCGAACTCGGTCTGAGTGAAATCGACCTCTACCATCTTCGATGTGACAATGTGCGTCTCGCGTATCACGAGATGGTCACAACGTACCTGCCGGTAGTGACATCGATGGTCGGCACCACGAAGGATTTCGCTCACGCGTGCCCTGCATCTGAGGGCGCCTGAGTTCTCTGGAGGAAAGAGAACGTGAGTAGACCCCGAAACCTGAGCCGGCGTACCTCGGCCGCGCTCTTCGCCTCGGTGATGGCGGCCAGCGCCGTGACCGTGGCGGGCGGTGCCGCCACCGCGAGCGCCGCTCCTGCCGGACCCGACGCCGCGCAGGCCACCCCCGCCGAGGCGTTGAGCCAGCATGACGCCAAGCTGCTTGCCGAGGCGGAGGCGAAGAACGCCCCCACCGTCACGATGATCGTCGCCACCGACAAGGGCAAGGCGAAGGACGTCGCCGACGACCTCAAGGACCTCGGCGCTGCCGTCACCGAACGCTACGACACCATCGGATACGTGCTCGCGAAGGTGCCGACCAGCAAGGCGGTCAAGGCCGCCAAGCTGCCCGGTGTCGCCGCGATCGACCTGGACGAGGAGATCAAGCTCCCCGACCCGACGCCGGACGTCGCGCCGGACGGCAGGAAGGCCGGCAAGCAGGGCAGCACGCTCGCTGGTCCCGGGGCCAAGACACCCGCCGACAACCCGTACATGCCGACGAACGAGACCGGTGCGGTCAAGTTCGTCAAGCAGAACAAGAAGTGGGACGGCCGCGGCGTCACCATCGGCATCATGGACTCCGGTGTGGACCTGGAACACCCTGCGCTGCAGAAGACCACCACCGGCGAGCGCAAGATCGTCGACTGGGTGACCGCCACCGACCCGTTCGAGGACGCAACCTGGCGGCCGATGATCAACCAGGTGACCGGGCCGACGTTCACCCTGGCCGGTCGCACCTGGACCGCGCCGGCCGGCACCTACCGGTTCAACCTGTTCAACGAGAACATCACGAACAACAGCGACCCGGCCGGTGACGTCAACCGCGACGGCGACAACACCGACCAGTTCGGCATCCTGTTCGACCCGGCCACCAACAACGTCTGGGTCGACACCGACCAGGACGGCGACTTCACCGACGAGGCCGTGATGCGGCCGTACAAGGAGAAGTTCGACGTCGGTTACTTCGGCACCGACAACCCGGCGACGCCGGCCCAGGAGCGGATGTCGTTCGTCGTCGAGTACCGCAAGAACGTGGACACCACCCCGCTGGGCGGTCCCGGTCTGGTCGACTACGTCAACATCGGCATCATCGAGAGCGCGCACGGCACGCACGTCGCCGGCATCACCGCCGCCAACGACATGCTCGGCAACAGCGCGTTCGACGGAGCGGCCCCCGGCGCCAAGATCGTTTCCTCCCGTGCCTGTTCCTGGGGCGGTGGCTGCACGGCCGCCGCACTCACCACCGGCATGGCCGATCTGGTGATCAACCGCGGGGTCGACGTGATCAACATGTCGATCGGTGGCCTGCCGGCGCTCAACGACGGCAACAACGCCCGCGCCACCCTCTACAACAACCTGATCACCACCTACGGGGTGCAGATGTTCATCTCGGCCGGCAACTCCGGCCCGGGCGTGAACACCATCGGCGACCCGTCGGCGTCGACGAACGTGGTCAGCGTCGCCGCCAGCGTCAGCAAGGACACCTGGCTGGCCAACTACGGCTCGGTGGTCAAGAAGAAGAACGCCCTGTTCAACTTCTCCTCGCGCGGCCCGCGTGAGGACGGTGGCGCCAAGCCGAACATCGCCGCGCCGGGCTCGGCCATCTCCACCACCCCGGTCTGGCAGGCCGGCAGCCCGGTCGCCGAGGCCGGTTACTCACTGCCGCCGGGCTATGGCATGTTCAACGGCACGTCGATGGCCTCCCCGCAGGCTGCCGGTGCCGCCGCGCTGCTGCTCTCGGCCGCCAAGGCGACCGACAAGGGCATCACCCCGGAGATGCTGCGCCGGGCGATCTACACCTCGGCCAAGCCGATCGCCGACACCCCGACCTACGGGCAGGGCTACGGCATGTTCGACGTGCCGGGTGCCTGGAAGCTGCTCAAGAAGGGTGTGCAGACCCGCTCGTACACCGCCGACGCACCGGTCTGCACGGTGCTCTCCGGCATGCTGGCCACCCCGAACCGTGGCACCGGCATCTACAACCGCTGCGGCTCCGCCGACGGCGGCCACAAGATCAACCAGTCGAAGTCGTACCAGGTCCAGCTGACCCGGACCAGCGGCCCGACCGGCAACGTCAAGCACAAGGTCGAGCTGCGCGGCAACAACGGCACCTTCTCGGCGCCGAAGAACGTCACGCTGCCGCTGAACCGGACCGTCACCATCACGATCAACGCCAAGCCCAAGAGCGCGGGCGCACACAGCACGATCGTGACCGTCGACGACCCGGCCACCAACACGATCGACTTCGAGTTCTCCGCCGTGGTGGTGGCCTCGAACGACGTCAGCAAGCCCAACTTCGCCTACTCGGCACGGGGCTCGGTGGACCGGAACAGCACCACGTCGTACTTCGTGACGGTGCCGCCGGGTGCCGGTGCGCTGCAGGTGAACCTCTCCGGCATCGCCACCGGGTCGCAGACCCGCTTCATCGCGTTCAACCCGTGGGGTGTGCCGGTGGAGAGCACCTCCAGCCTGACCTGCTACACCAACTTCGCCAGCGCCTGCAACGCCTTCGAGCGTGACTACCAGAACCCAATGCCGGGTGTCTGGGAGATCGAGGTCGAGTCCCGGCGGACCTCGCCGTCGCTGAACAACCCGTACCAGCTCCAGGCACGGGTTCAGGGCGTCGCCGTCGAGCCGGCCGTGGTCGAACTGCCGTCGGTCACCGCCGGCACCCCGACCCCGGTCACCTGGTCGCTGACGAACACCTTCGGCCCGGTCACGGTGACCGGCCAGGGTGGTCCGCTGGCCAGCTCGCACGCCGAGCGGGCGACCATCGCGGAGTACGCGGAGCAGGAGTTCACCGTCGACGTGCCGGCGGGGGCCACCAGCTTCACCGCCCGCATCGGCAACACCTCGAACGCCGGTGCCGACCTCGACCTGTTCGTCTACCGGGGCGGTGCCCTGGTGGCCTACAACGCCGACGGCGACTCCGAGGAGTTCGTGACCATCGCCAACCCGCCGGCGGGCACCTACACCGTGGTCGTCGAGGCGTACTCGGTCGACGGTGCCGGTGGCAGCACCGAGTACGACTACCGGGACTCGTTCTCCTCCCCGGCGCTCGGCACCCTCGCGGCGTCGGGCGGCACCCTCACCCTCGCGCACGGCGCCACCGGCACCATCTCGGGCACGGTGACCGCCCAGTCCGCCCCGTCCGCGGGTCGGTCGCTCTTCGGTGAGCTGTCCGTGGTGACCACCGAAGGCGCGGTCGTCGGCCGCGGCGCGGTCTCGGTCGGCGCGGTGAACTGACACCACCCGCACCACCAGGAAGCCCGTCTCCGATCCTTCGGAGACGGGCTTCCGTCCGTCTACCGCCCGGGATCATCGGTGAGATGGCTGCTATCCAGCTCGGCCCGTTCCGGGCGATGGACGCTGGTGGGCACACAAACCCACGACGAGCAGCAGGTACGCGGCCAGCTCGATGGCGGCGGCGACCGCCGGTCCGGGCGCGGGCACACTCGTGTTGGCATGGAACGCGCTGGTGAACAGGGCGCCACGGTCCACGTACGACGGCAGCGGGAGCGGAGCCAGGGCCGCGTCAAGCTGCGACAGAGCGACAAGTGCCAGCAGGGCGGCACCGCTGGCGGCGAGCCGGCGGCGGCAACCGGCCAGCAGTACGGCCAGGACGATCGTGCCGAAGGCGACGACGAGGGGCGCCAGCACTGCGGCGGTCACCTCCACACCGGTCGGACCGCCGTACCCGGGGTGTACCCGCTGCGCTTCCCGTACCGCGAGGTGGACCTCGACCAGCCGGAGGACCGCGTACCCGGCCACCAGTGCCGCCGCCAGTGTCGCGCCGGTGAGGACCAGCCGGTTCGGGCGGGCTTCCCGCCACCGCATGGCGACCAGCAGCACCAGCACGAAGGCCAGCGCCGCCCAGCTCATGCGAAGGCCGGTGAGGAACCCCAGGGTCAGGTCAGCCGGACCGGACCGGAGGACCTGCAGACGACCGGTGCCGGCGGGCGGCATGGTGGCGAACGCGTCGACGACAAGCACGGTCAGCGCCAGCGGTACCACCCAGGGCCGGGAGCGCGGCCGGGCGGTCAGGGCGTACACCACCAGCAGCAGCAACGCGGCCACCTCGGCCTGACGCAGCAGGGGAACACCGGTGAGGATGCCGACGACGTGCACGGCGGCGAGGGCCCCGGCCGCCGTGGGAAGGATCGGTCGGTACCGCACCGGGGCATCCTGCCATCAACTGATCCACACCGTCGTCCGGGCGGTGAGGGGCCCTCGGAGCCTCGTTCAACCGCGCTTGGCGGAGCTCACCACGAACGGGGTGCCCTGCTGGCAGGTGGACATCATGGTCGGGTCGGGTCGCCCGGTCACCGTCACCGACGTGCCTGCGGTGAGTACGTCGCGGGGGCCGCCGAGCAGCAGGTAACCATCGAGCAGCAGGCAGCCGGGCTCGACGCCGGACTCGATCCGACCGGTCAGGGTGATCTCGCCGGTCGTCGACGGCTTCGAAGGGGCGCTCGGCCGGACCGTCGGTCGGGTGGTGGGTGCCGTCGGGTCCGCCGGATCGGAGGGCGAGGGTGCGGACAGGCTCGGGTCCGGGGTCGGCAACTCGGTCACGGGTGATGCTCCCGTCGGGGTGGGGGTGGTGGTGCCCTCCCCCGCGTCCTGGCCGCCGCAGGCGGCGAGCGCCGTGCAGATGATCAGCGCGGTGGCGGCGATCCGAAGGGTCCTCATGTCAGGCTCTGACGCACCGGGGCGGTGAACAGTTCCATCGGGCCGGCCCGGCGTGCTCAGTCGCGGGCCGCCGCAGCGGCCTTCATGTCGCGCTTGAGTTCCTGCGGCAGCGAGAAGGTGAGCCGCTCGTTCGCGGTCACCACTTCCTCCACGTCGGTGAAGCCGCGCTCGGCGAGGTGTGCCAGCACCTCCTGCACCAGCTCCTCCGGCACGCTGGCACCCGAGGTCAGCCCCACCGTCCGCGCGTCGGCCAGCCAGGCGTCCTCGATCTCGTGGGCGAAGTCGACCAGGTGCCCGGCGCGGGCACCGCCGTCGAGGGCCACCTCGACCAGGCGTATGGAGTTGGACGAGTTGCGTGAGCCGACGACGATCACCACGTCGCATTCCGGCGCGATCTCCTTGATCACATACTGCCGGTTGCTGGTGGCGTAGCAGATGTCGTCACTGGGCGGCGACTGGAGCATCGGCAGCCGCTTCTTGAGCCGGGCCACGGTCTCCATCGTCTCGTCCACCGACAGCGTCGTCTGTGACAGCCAGACGACCTTGTTCGGGTCCCGCACGGTGATCCGGTCGGCGTCCTCCGGACCGTCCACCAGCTGGATGTGCTCCGGCGCCTCCCCGGAGGTGCCGATGACCTCTTCGTGCCCCTCGTGACCGATGAGCAGGATGTCGTAGTCCTCGGCGGCGAACCGCTTCGCCTCGTGGTGCACCTTCGTCACCAGCGGACAGGTGGCGTCGATCGCCTTGAGCGACCGCTGCTTCGCCTGCTCGTAGACCTCGGGCGCCACGCCGTGCGCGGAGAAGATCACCGTGGCGCCCTCCGGCACCTCCTCGTTCTCCTCCACGAAGATCGCGCCCTGGGCCTCCAGCGTCTGCACCACGTGCTTGTTGTGCACGATCTGCTTGCGGACGTAGATGGGCGCACCGTAGAGCTTGAGCGCCTCCTCGACGGTCTGCACCGCCCGGTCCACGCCCGCGCAGTAGCCGCGGGGCTTGGCCAGGAGCACGCGCTTGCCGGTCCGGGACGTCACCTCAACCTCAGTCACCCGCCCATCGTACGTGCCGATCCCACCCCCGGCAGCGCCCAAGCCCCCACCCCCCGCCCCCTCCCCCTCCCCGTCCCCCGCCCCTCCCCGTCCCCCGCCCCGTCGATCATGAGGTTGTTCCCCGCGACACGCCGGCGGGAGCGCAATAACCTCATGATCAACGCCAACGGTGGGGCGGATCGTAGGGTGGTGGGGTGGGTGCGGGTGAGGGTGCGGGTGGGAAGAGCAGCTCCGAGGAGCCGTGGCCGGTACGCGTGGTCAGTCAGAAGATCGGTGCATGGGTGGCCCGGCTCGGGTGGGTGTGGGTCGACGGGCAGGTGGCGCAGATCAGTCGACGGCCCGGTGCCAGCACCGTGTTCCTGACGCTGCGTGACCCGTCCGCCGACCTGAGCCTGACGGTCACCACCAACCGCGACGTACTCGACTCCGGTGCGCCTGAGCTGCGCGAGGGTGCCCGGGTGGTGCTGCACGCCAAGCCCGAGTTCTACGCCGCCCGGGGCACGCTGAGCCTGCGCGCGGACGAGATCCGCCAGGTCGGCCTCGGTGAACTGCTCGCTCGGCTGGAGAAGCTCAAGAAGCTGCTGGCCGCCGAGGGGTTGTTCGACCGGGCCCGAAAGCGTCGTCCACCGTTTCTGCCGCAGCGCATCGGGCTCATCACCGGTCGGGCCAGCGCTGCCGAACGCGACGTGCTGACCAATGCCCGCCGGCGCTGGCCGGCCGTGGAGTTCCGGACGGTGAACGTGGCCGTGCAGGGCCCGAGCGCCGTCCCCCAGATCGTGGACGCGCTCAAGGTGCTGGACGCGGACCCGAGCATCGACGTGATCATCCTGGCCCGGGGTGGCGGTGGCATCGAGGATCTGCTCCCCTTCTCCGACGAGGCGCTGTGCCGAGCCGTCTTCGTGTGTCGTACACCGGTGATCAGCGCGATCGGCCACGAAACGGACGCGCCACTTGTCGACTACGTGGCCGACGTCCGCGCGTCGACCCCCACCGACGCGGCGAAACGGGTGGTGCCCGACCTGGCCGAGGAGGTACGCCTGATCAAGCAGGCCCGGTATCGGCTGCATCGGGCCGTACACAACCTCGTCGATCGGGAGTCCCACCGCATCGACGCGCTACGGTCCCGTCCGGTGCTGGCCCGCCCGCAGGTGATGATCGAGCACCGGGCTGCCGAGGTGGCCGCCCTGCGCCAGCGCGCCGGCCGCTGCCTGGATCACCGACTCGCCGCTGCCGGCGACGACCTCCGGCACACCCTGGCTCGGCTGCGCGCCCTCTCTCCGGCCGCCACCCTCGACCGTGGCTACGCCATCGTGCAACGCGGCGACGGTTATGTCGTACGCGCGGCCACCGACGTGGCTCCCGGCGACCCGCTGCGGGTACGCCTCGCTGACGGCGAGTTGGCCGCCACGGTCGACCGTTGACCGGGGTTGTGACGGTGGTGCGGTCATCCGGGGTGTCGGGTGGTTGTGCTGAGATGGGTGCGATGACTGACGAGAAGACCAGCGGGCCGGACGAACGGCTCAGCTACGAGCAGGCCCGCGCCGAACTCGCGTCGGTGGTGGAGCGGCTGGAGGCCGGCGGCACGTCGCTGGAGGAGTCGCTGGCGCTGTGGGAACGCGGCGAAGCGCTGGCGGTCATCTGCCAGCGCTGGCTCGATGGCGCCCGTGCCCGCATCGACGCCGCCCGTCCCGAACCGGCGGCCTGACGCGCAGGCGCGGCGGGAGCCGGTTGGCTCCCGCCGCGAACGCGTACGGTTCATGACGAGCGATGCGTGCCGAAGTCCGGCCGCGTGTCGCCGCGCCAGGGATTCAGTCGAACAGGTTGTACAGCTCCGGCGGAGCCTCAACGACCTGGTCAGCCGAGGGCTTGGTCGCCTCGGTCGCGTTGCCGTAGTCGGAGTACGTCACCTTGATCTCCTGCCCAGCGGCGTGACCTGCCTCGGGCAGTCGGATGACCAGTTCCGTGAGCCGTCCCTGAGCATCGGTCGACGCGGTGAACGGTACGGAGTTCGCCTCCGCGCCGAGAGTGGTGATCAGGTTCGGGTCGAGCGATCCCGCGTCGGCTGCCTTCGACAGGTCGAGGGTGCCGGTGTACGCGCCGTCACCGGTACGGCGGACGTCGGTGACAGCCTCGGTCAACGCCTTACTGCCGGCCGGATCGACCTGATCGAAGTCGAAGCCGAGGGTGCGGTCACCCCGGATGCGGTTCTGGTCGAGGTGGTGGTACTTGCCGAGGTTGAGTCGGTCCACCCCGGGCACACTGGTGGCCGCCTGACCCTTGAGGTCCAGCTTCACCCAGCTGTCCGGCTTCGCGTGGACGAGATCGAGGCTGATCGCCAGGTCGTCGGTCGGCTCGCCGAGGCGCAGCCGAATCTCCGCGCTCTGGCTCGGCTGGTGCACCTGCCCCTCCGCCACCGAGCCGGCACCGGACATGCTGAACCTGAAGTTGCCGTTGCTGATCTCCCGGGTCGAGTCCAGCAGCGCCTGCTTCGCCTCGGTGTCGACCGCGGCTGCGCTACCGCTGGTGGTGACGGACGGTGTGGGGGTCGGCCCAGCGTCACCGGTGGTGGTGCAGGCGGCGACTCCGGGCGTGAAGATGGCGACGGCCACGAGGCCGGCGCTCAGTCGTCGAACGGTCATCGGTGTCTCCCAGCGGGTCATCCGGTGCGTTCTCGCCCCGGAGGCTCTCCCCTGTTCTGTTCCCTGTCGTCCGCTCGGGCAATCACCGGAGCTCCGCCGCATCTCGCGGGTCGGGCCACCGGAACACGGAACGGGGGTGGGCTGAGCCCACCCCCGTCAGTGCTGCCGTACGACCTACTTGAACATCTCGTAGGTCTGCTCGTTCGCCTCGATGACCTGGTCCGCCGGGGGCTTCTGCGCCGGAGTCGCCGAACCGTAGTCACTGTAGGTGATCGTGATGTCCTGCGCCTTCGTCTCACCCGCCGCCGGGATGGACATGACCAGCTCACTCAACCGGCCCTCGGCGTCGAGCTTCGCGGTGAAGGGGATCGACTTGGCCTGGTCGCCCAGCTCCTTGAGCATGTCCTTGTCGGCGGCGACCGAATCCTCCACCGCGGTCAGGTCGAAGGTGCCACGGTAGGTGCCCTCGCCGGTCTTCTCCACCTCGGCGAGGCCCTTGAACATGCCTGCGGCGTCGACCGGGTCGGTGCCCTCCCTGAAGATGTCCAGGTTCTTGGCGTCCTTGGCCTTGGTGGCGTCGAGGTGCTGGTACTTGTCCTTGAACGCCTCCATCCCGGGGATGCCGGCCAACAGGTCGCCCATGTCGACCTTCACCCAGGTGTCCGGCTGGATCTGGATGAGATCGAAGTCCATGGTGAAGTCCTCGTCACCCATGGTCATCGTCATCTGGGCGCTCTTGCTCGGCTTGTGGACCGTGCCCTTGCCCGTCATCGAGTCGGCCTCGATGCTGAACTTGAAGTTGCCCTCGGCCAACCCCTCGGTGGAGGCGACCAGGGCCGCCTTCGGGTCGGCCGGCGTGCCCGACCCGGACGAGGAGGCCGTCGAGGACGACTCCCCGCTGGAGTTGTTGCAGGCGGTGAGGCCGGGAACGAGCAGCGTGGCGGCGATGAGGCCCACGCTCCACCGTCGAATCTTCACAGATTGTCTCTCTTCGAGCTGGTAAAGCCTGGCCGATCGGGACCGGCGAGGCATCGAACCCGGGGAGCGTAGCGGAAAGTACCGACAGACAGGGGGCACCCACTGTCGGCCCGCGCTGACGGCGGCGCGACCCCGCGACGGATCGAGGAGGTTCAGTCCACGGCGGTGGCGAGGGCCCGCAACTCGTTGTCCCGGGCGTCGCCGACGACGATCACCGTCCGCTCCGGCTGGAGCAGCACCAATGCCTGCTCGTTGCCCCGTGCCGTGTACCGCTGCCAGGTGCCGGCGCCGAGATCGGTCTGCCCCTGCGGCCGCCCCTCGGCGGTCAGCTCGGCCGGCAGCAGCCGCTCCGACGGCACGTTGCTCTGCACCAACTGCAGGCCCCGCCCCTCCGGAGTGACATATCCCACCCGCAGGATCGCCCCGTCCTCCGCCGTCCGGTAGGTCGCGCGTACGGCCCGCCACCCGTCGCTCAGGTCGGCGGGCTCGCTCACCGGAAAGGCCCCTGCCGACTTCGCCTGTTCGAAGGCGGGCGTCGGGTCGATCGCGTTCGGCTCGTCGCCGCCGAGAAAACCCCGGTAGAAGGCGAGGAGCAGGGCGATCGGGATCAACAGCACCAGCAGCGAGATCGCCATGTCCCGAGGCGACCGGTCGGATTTCACGGCGGCTGCGGGCGGCGGCACGGGCCCATCGGCGGCTGCCGGCGGCGGCACGGGCCCGTCAGCGGCTGCCGGCGGCGGCACGGGCCCGTCAGCGGCGGCGGACGGTGGCACGGGCTTGTCGGCGGGTGCGCGGTCGGCAGGCTGTGCAGTTTCCACCCAGCCATTCTGGCAGCCGCCCGACCGGCGGTATCCGCCCCATCATCGCCCCGACCCACCCGCGCGTCCGCCATCGTGTGAGGATCAGCAACGAAGCCGGCAGCGCCGGCCCGCCCCGCAACGCCGCGAGGAGGAGCCGTTCCACATGACCACCACCCGGACGCGAATTCCACAGAATCTCGACCGTAACCTCGCCCTCGATCTGGTGAGGGTCACCGAGGCGGCAGCGATGGCCGCTGGCCGGTGGGTCGGTCGAGGCGACAAGGAGGGCGGCGACGGTGCCGCCGTCGACGCCATGCGTAAGCTGATCAACTCGATCCCGATGAAGGGCGTTGTGGTGATCGGCGAGGGCGAGAAGGACAACGCCCCGATGCTCTTCAACGGTGAGGAAGTCGGCGACGGCGAAGGTCCCGAGGTGGACGTCGCGGTCGACCCGATCGACGGCACCACCCTGATGAGCAAGGGGATGCCGAACGCCCTCGCGGTGCTGGCGGTGGCCGAACGGGGTGCCATGTTCGACCCGAGCGCGGTCTTCTACATGGAGAAGCTCGCCGTCGGCCCGGCCTACGCGGACGTGGTGGACATCGAGGCCGGCACGGTCGAGAACCTGCGCCGCATCGCCAGAGCCAAGGGCACCAGCGTCTCCGAGGTCACCGTCTGCGTGCTCGACCGGTCCCGGCACGACGGCCTGGTCGACGAGATCCGTCGCGTCGGAGCCGGCATCCGCTTCATCTCCGACGGCGACATCGCCGGTGCGATCGCCGCCGCACGTGGTGAGTCGGACGTCGACGTGCTGATGGGCATCGGCGGCACCCCGGAGGGGATCACTGCCGCCTGCGCTCTCAAGTGCATGGGCGGCATGATGCAGGCCAAGCTCTGGCCACGCGACGACGCCGAGCGCGAGAAGGCGATCGGCGCCGGCCACGACCTGGACCGGGTCCTCACCACCGACGACCTGGTCACCGGCGACAACTGCTTCTTCGTGGCCACCGGCATCACCTCCGGCGACCTGCTGCGCGGAGTGCGGTACCGGGCCGGCGGGGCGTACACCCAGTCGATCGTGATGCGCTCCAAGAGCGGCACCATCAGGGTGATCGACTCGTACCACCGCTTGGAGAAGCTCGCGCTCTACTCGGCGGTGGACTTCGACGGCCGACCCCTGGACGAACAGGCTTGAACACCCTGACGGCGACCCGACCGCCGGTGGCGGCGGGTCGCCGCCTCGGCGCGGTGGCGTTGGCGACCGTGGCCGGGGTCGCCGTGGCGACGCAGTCGCGGATCAACGGCGAGTTGGGTGTACGCCTCGGTGACGGGCTCGCCGCCGCCGGTGTCTCGTTCGGGTCGGGCCTGCTGCTGCTGATGGTGCTGGTGCCGGCCACCCGTGCCGGGCGACGCGGGCTGGCGACGCTGCGTGCCGCACTCACCCGGAGGACGCTTCGCCCCTGGCAGTGTCTCGGCGGTGCCTGTGGCGCGTTCCTGGTGTTCACTCAGGGCGCTACCGTCGGCACCCTGGGAGTCGCGGTGTTCACGGTGGCGGTCGTGGCGGGCCAGTCCGGCAGCAGTCTGCTCGTCGACCGGGCGGGGGTCGGCCCCGGTGGTCGACGACCGATCACCGGTGCCCGGCTGGCAGGTGCGGTGCTGACCGTGTTCGCGGTGCTGCTGGCGGTCAGCGACCGGTTCCGTGAGCCGGCGACCCTCGGCCTGGCAGTTCTGCCGCTACTGGCTGGGGTGGCGGTGGCCTGGCAGCAGGCGGTGAACGGCTGGGTCCGGGTGGCCAGCGAGAGCACCTTGACCGCCACGTTGGTCAATTTCGTCACCGGTACGGCGGTGCTCCTGGTCGCGTTCGCCGTCAACCTCGCGATACGGGGTCTGCCTGCCGGCGGGCTGCCCACCGACCTCTGGCTCTACCTCGGCGGGCCGATCGGCGTCACCTTCATCGCGGTGGCCGCCGCGGTGGTCCGCCTCACCGGCGTGTTGCTGCTCGGTCTGGCCACCGTCTCCGGGCAGGTGGTCGGTGCGGTACTGCTGGATCTGCTGCTGCCCTCGGCCGCGCCTCCCGACGCCACCACTCTGCTCGGTGCGATGCTGACCCTGGTCGCCGTGGCGGTCGCCGCGCTCGGCGGACGTCTCAGGGCATGGTCATCGGAGACTCGGACCGGTACGGCCCGTCGAGATCTGACCGACGTCGACGGAAGATGATCGCGGCCACGATGCCGCCGAGCAGCCCGAACAGGTGTCCCTGCCAGGAGATCCGTTCGTCGGTCGGCAGGACACCGACCAGTTGGCCGCCATAGAGGAGCCCGACCAGCAGGAACACGGCGAAGTTCCACCAACTCCGCTCGAAGATGCCCCGGGTGAGCAGAATGCCCAGGTAGCCGAAAATCACCCCGCTGGCACCGACCACGATCGTGTTGGGCGAGCCGGTGAACCACACGCCGAGCCCGCTGACCAGGACGATCACCAGGGTGGACCAGAGAAAGCGCCGGGCACCCGCCGCCAGCACGAAGGTGCCGAGCAGGATCAGTGGGATGCTGTTGCTGTAGAGGTGGTCGAAGCCATGGTGCAAAAACGGCGAGAAGAAGACGCCGTCCAGCCCGTCGATGCGCTGCGGGATGATCCCGGCGGCGGCGTCGAACCCGGCACCGAGCCAGACGTCCAGGCCCTCGACCAGGAAGAGCACCGGCACCACCGCGCACATGGCGACGAAGGCTCGGCCGATGGACGCGTAGAAGGCAACGGTGCCGAACCGGTAGGGGTCGCCATTTCCGGGGAGCAGGGTCACCCGTCAACAGCTATCAGCAAACGCGGGCAGCCGCCACTTTTCCCGCACGAGACACAGCGCGGCGGGGTGCGGTGTCCGCACCCCGCCGCCGTGGCTCAGCTCAGTAGTAGCCCTTGTTCTGCGAGTGCGTCCACGCCCCGCAGGGTGTGCTGTAGCGGCCCTTGATGTAGCCCAGCCCCCACTTGATCTGGGTGACCGGGTTGGTCTGCCAGTCGTCACCGACCGAGGACATCTTGCTTCCCGGGTACGCCTGCGGGATGCCGTACGCCCCGGAGGAAGGGTTGCGGGCCTTGTGGTTCCAGCCGCTCTCCTTGTTCCAGAGCTTGTCCAGGCACGGGAACTGATCGATCTTGAAGCCCGCGTCGATCATGAGGGCGCAGCCGACCTTCCGGTTGCCGCTGTACTCCTCGCAGGACTCCGGGATCGGGCCGTCGTACGGCTTCGCGGCCCGGGCCGCAGCCTCCTTGCGGGCCTTCTCCTCGGCCTTCTTGCGAGCTGCCTCCTCGGCCTTGCGGGCCTTCTCGGCGGCGGCCTTGGCCTGCTTCCTGACCTCGGTGGCCTGCTGACGGGCGGTGCGGACCTGGCGGGAAACCGCCTCTTCCTGCCGGTATTCGACGTTGACGTCGATGTCGCTGACGTTGCCGGCCACCTGCGTGGCAGGGCTCGAACGCTGCGACTGGCGGTCCTCGCTCAGGTAGAAACCGCCGGCTACACCCACCGAGAGCAGCGCGACAGCTGCGGTGCGGGCGGCGAACCGGCTCCACGGCCGACTCACGAAGTGATCCCTTCGTCGGGTTCAGGGACGCGGCGTGCAGCGACCGCACGGGGTCGTAGCGCGCCACGGGCGCCCGTGGCCGGCATGCCGGCCACGGTGGACGCACCGCGTCGCATCCTGACGTCGTCCGTTGCTCTGCTGGAGTGACGAACGATCACCAATGATGCTTCGGGTGCGTGGGCGCCCGTGGGACACCATCGCGCACAGTGAGGCTCTTGGGAAACCATGAACCTCGATTGTGACGTGGGTCACGCCGTAAATCAACGTGATACGCCCAAACCGGCTGTCATGTCGGGACGTCCTCCAGAAGGTCAGTCACCATCGCGGCGATAGGTGAACGCTCCGAACGGCTGAGCGTCACGTGCGCGAAGAGCTGATGACCCTTCAACGCCTCGATCACCGCAGTGACCCCGTCGTGCCGTCCGACCCGCAGATTGTCCCGCTGCGCGACGTCATGGGTCAGCACCACCCGGGAGCCCTGGCCAATCCGGGAGAGCACGGTCAGCAGCACCCCGCGCTCCAGCGACTGCGCCTCGTCGACGATGACGAACGCGTCATGCAGGCTGCGACCCCGGATGTGGGTCAGTGGCAACACCTCCAGCAGACCGCGCGAGGTGACCTCCTCCAGCACGTTCTCGTGCACCACCGCGCCGAGCGTGTCGAAGACCGCCTGTGCCCAGGGCGACATCTTTTCCGACTCCGAGCCGGGCAGGTAACCCAGTTCCTGCCCGCCGACGGCGTACAGCGGACGGAAGACGATCACCTTCTTGTGCCGGCGACGTTCCATCACCGCCTCCAACCCCGCGCACAACGCCAGGGCGGACTTGCCGGTGCCGGCCCGGCCACCGAGCGAGACGATGCCGATCGACTCGTCGAGCAGCAGGTCGAGCGCGATCCGCTGCTCGGCCGAACGCCCGTGCACGCCGAACGCCTCCCGGTCGCCACGGACCAGCCGCACCGTCTTGTCCGGCAGCACCCGTCCGAGCGCCGAGCCCCGGGAGGAGTGCAGCACCAAGCCGGTGTGGCAGGGCAGGCCCGCCGCCGCGTCCACGTCGATGACCTCTCCCGCGTAGAGCCGCGCGATGTCCTCCTCCACGAGCTCCAACTCGGCCATCCCCGTCCAGGTCGGGTCGCTGGCCTGGCCGTGCCGGTATTCGTCCGCGCGCAGCCCCACGGAGGCGGCCTTGACCCGCAACGGCATGTCCTTGCTGACCAGCGTCACCTCCCGCCCTTCGGCGGCGAGGTTCAACGCGACGGAGAGGATCCGGGCGTCATTGGACTCGTTGCGGAAGCCCGGCGGCAGTACCCCGTCATCGGTGTGGTTCAGCTCCACGCGCAGCGTGCCGCCGACATCGTTGGCCGGCACGGGCCGGTCCAGCCGACCGTGGCGCACCCGCAGCTCGTCCAGCATGCGTAGCGACTGGCGGGCGAACCAGCCCAGCTCCGGGTGATGCCGCTTGCCCTCCAACTCGGAAATCACCACCAACGGAAGCACCACCTCATGCTCGGCGAAGCGGTGGAACGCCGCCGGGTCGCTGAGTAGCACGGAGGTGTCCAGAACGAAGGACTGGCCCGCTGGTCCGGGCTCCCTGAGATCGGCCGAACCGGCGTCCGCCGTACGGCGGCTCCGGGTGCTGCGGCGGGTCGTGGTAGTCGCGGCCGGGCCCTGGTCGGCACCGGCGGCAGTACGGCGAGTCGTCACAGGCCTGCTCCGGCGGATGGGCACCCGGCCACCCGCGGTCCGCCTCCTCCGGATGCCCGGCTGACACGGGGTCGGATGCGGGCCCCGTGCGCGAGGTCGCAGGCCGGGCGGGCCGGCTGGCTCGGGACAACCCCGCGCCATGCCTAGACGCTAGCTCCCCGTACCCATCCCGGCTAGGGCGCGTGTGAAAGTCCTCGGTCGAGTCAGTCGAGCCCAGGCGGCGGCCGGCAGGGCGGAGTCGGGCCTGGAGAGAGACGAACCGGCCGGGATGCATGCCCCCTGCGCGCATCCCGGCCGGTGGGACCACCGCCACCGGTCTGACGTGGCCCCGGCGGCGCCGCCCGGAACGGGCGTACGCGCCGCGCCTGTGGACGGGCCGGAGCCCGTCGACCGGTTCAGCCGGTCCGTCGGACGAGGGTGCCGGTCGGGTGCCGCCCGGTGACCGGGGCGGCCGGCTCCGCGAAGGACGATCCGGTGTACGTGGTGCCCGGGCGGGCCACGGAACCCTTTTCGATCTCCCCCGGCGGTCCGTCGGACCGCAGTGCCGGAGGTGGTGCACACGCGCCGCGTGGCTGAAGGGGGTTCACCGTGGCCGAGACTCGGGTGGAAGGTGACGACGGTGCCGCGACGGCGAGTGCGGAGGCGATGGCCGCCTGGGCGTCCCGGCGACGCCGGTTCCACGCGCCACGGTCCCCGTCGAAGTAGCCCTGCCGGTAGCCGAAGCGGTAACCGATCCGGTAACTGAGCTGCCCGTGCAGCCGCCCGGCGGCGTAGCTCGTCGCGGCGAGCACGAGCACCAGGAAGATCGCCAGGAACGGACTCATCCGGCGGCTCCGGTTGCCCGCGCGGCCATCATCGGTCCTCCGGTTCGATCGTGGTCGGGTCGGCCACCAGCAGCCGGTCGAGGTCGTCGGTGCCGATCTCCTCCACCAGTTCGACGCTGATCCGGCAGCCGTCCATCACCACCTCGGCCATCGAAGCGCGGCGGATCTCGCCACCGGCGTCGTAGACCCGCACGCTCAGTTCCGGGCAGCCGAGGTGGGTCCGCCAGGCGTTCCACTCGGCACGGTCACCCACGCTGAGCGAAAGGTAGCGGCAGCCTCGGGCGAGATAGAGGCGCCACGGCGCACTCAGTCCGGCGGCAACCCCCTCGGCCACCAGGCTGAACGCCTGAGCACGGGTTGCGAGTTCGGTCACCGCATCCCCCTCGCACCGGGCGCGTGACGCAGGTGAGCACTGGTCGTCTCATGCACGTGACACACCGTAGGTTGTCCCATGAACGTGACAGTATCAGCTTTTCGTTCGTTTGCATCCGCACCTACGCACATCTATCCTTCGCAGGTGGCACCCCTCAGGAAGAGCGCCGGACCCCCCTCCGGCCAGACCGCAACGACGTCACGTAAGCGTGACAGACGCGTGGCAGGCACCGTCCCCCAGACTCAACGGTCGTACGGTCACGAGGTGACCGAGACGACCAGCGCGCGGAAGATCGCCTTCGCCACCTTCGTCCGGCGCGCCCTCGACGAGGCTCGCGCGACCCGGGCGTGGAGCGGCACCGAGGTCTCCCGGCGCACCGGCGTCTCGCGGCAGACCATCAACCGGTGGGTACGCGGCGACTGGGCCAGCGATCCGGAAGCAGAGCGGGTGGTGGCCTTCTGCGAGGGTCTCGGGCTCGATCCGACCGTGGCCTTCGCGGCCCTGGGCTGGGACCGGACGGCCTCCCGCCGGACCTCGCCGCCACCACCGCCGATGGACCCCGACGTCGAGGCATTGCTCCGCCGTCTGGTCGACCCTGCGGTATCGGACGCGGAGAAGTTCCACATCCGAGAAACCATTCGTTACCTCGCATATCGCCCGACCTTGCCGCTCGGTGTCCGGAAACGAGGGGAAGCAGCCAGCTAGTTCCTCAGATGGCGAAAGAACGGCAGGGCAGCCTCATTCGTTTCGCTACGGGGCGGGACCGGGCGCGCTAGCGTCCGTGTTTGTACTGCTTGGGCTCGTCGTCGGCGGGGGGACGGGACAAGGCCGAACCCAGCCCTGCGGGACAGAAGGGGGTCTCTCCATGACCCTGAAATGGTTGGCAGTCGTGGTCGCGACGGTCTCGGTGACGCTCTGCGTCACCGGCAACGCGGTGACCCTGACCCTGAACGGCGGGCAGCTTCCACTGCTCGTCAACCTCTTCGCGCTCGCCACCGCCGGCACCGCGATCGTCCTGGCCGTCGTCGCCGAACTGCACGACCGGCTCAACGATCGGCTCACCGCGCTCACCGAGTTCCTGGTGGAGCGGCTGCGGGACATCGAGGCGCACACCGGCGACCGGAACTCCGGCTTCGTGGAGGGCTACCTGCTCAGTCACGGCCAAGAGGCGGCCGTGGTGCCGTTCGGACGCCGGGGACGTGGAGCCGCCGAACGCTGAATCACACCCGTCCCGCACCCGGATCCACGGCAGGATTGACCGGCCGAACCCGGGGTACGCTGTCGCGCGTGCCGCCGTTGAATCTGGGCAACCAGCAGCCGAAGACCCCGTTGAACGCCGACCAGGCCTGGCGGGCAACCGCCGACCGGGCCGCCGAGACCGTCCTCTTCTTCGACTTCGACGGCACCCTCGCGCCGGTCGCCGACGACCCGACACAGGTACAGCCCGCGCCGAAGGTGCTGGCCGCCATCGAGGCACTCGCCCCCATCGTGCGGCGCATCGCCATCGTCTCGGCCCGACCGGTGCAGTTCCTGCGCGAGCATTTCGACGGACTCGCCGGCGTCGACCTGTACGGTCTCTACGGGCTGGAACACAGCCACTCCGGCGGCGACACGGTCACCGAGCCGGCCGCCCTGCCGTGGGTGCCCACGATGGCCGAACTCGCCGAACTCGCCCGCACCGAACTGCCACCCGGCACCCTCGTGGAGTACAAGCGGCTGTCGGTCGCCCTGCACTGGCGTACCACGCCGCAACTCGCCGCCACCGTCGAGCAGTGGGGTCGCGATCAGGCCGAGCGCCTCGGTCTGCGGGTGCAGATCGGCCGGATGGTCCTGGAAATCAAGCCGCCCGTCGACCGGGACAAGGGCATGGTGATCGACGAGCTGGTGCAGGGGGTACGCGCAGCCTGGTACTTCGGTGACGACGTCTCCGACATCAAGGCTTTCGCGGCGCTGCGGGCCCGTGCCGCCGAGGACCCGGACTTCCTCGGCGTCTGCGTCGCCGTCGCCAACCCGGAGACCGGCGACGACGTCGCCGAGGCCGCGGACCTCACCATCGACTCCCCGGCCGACCTGGGCGACTTCCTCACCGAGGCCATCCACCGCCTCGGCTGAGGCTGACCCCCGTCCGGCGCCGCGTCGGGTCTCAGACTCCGTAGCGGCGCTGGCGGGTGGCGTAGGAGCGCAGCGCGCGGAGAAAGTCGACGCGCCGGAAATCAGGCCAGTTCAGCTCGCAGAAGTAGAACTCCGAGTGTGCCGACTGCCAGAGCATGAAGCCGGACAGGCGCTGCTCGCCGCTGGTCCGGATGATCAGATCCGGATCAGGCAGGCCACGGGTGTACAGATGCTCGGAGATGTCGTCGACGTCGAGCGATCCGGCCAGTTCCTCCAGGGTCCCACCGTTCGCCGCGTGCTCCAGCAGCAACGAGCGCACCGCGTCGGCGATCTCCCGCCGGCCGCCGTACCCGACAGCGATGTTGACCTGAGCGCTGCCGGCGCGGTCCCGGGTCCGTTCCTCGGCGGCCTTGAGCGCCGTCGCGAGGCGCGTCGGCAACACGTCGAGCGCGCCGACCATCCGCAGCCGCCAGGGATTGGCCTCCGCGGCCAACTCGGTGGTGAGATCCTCGATGATCTGGAGCAGCGGATCCAGCTCCGCCGCCGGGCGCGAGAGGTTGTCGGTGGAGAGCAGCCACAGCGTCACGTGTCCGACGCCTGCGGCGTCACACCAGCGCAGCAGTTCCTTGATCCGCTCGGCACCCATCCGGTGTCCGTCGTTCGGATCGACGAAACCCATCTCCCGTGCCCATCTGCGGTTGCCGTCGCACATCACCCCCACGTGACGGGGCACCGGACGGCCCGCGAGCTTGGCCGTGAGCCGCCGCTCGTAGAGGGAGTAGAGAAGTTTCCGCAGAGTCATCACCTAGCAGGGTAGCGAGCCGTCGTACGGGTCAGTGTGCCGGTGGCCGATGCCGCACCGACAGGCCGAGAGCGATCCGACCGAGCGTCCGGCTGTCCAGCAGACCATCGCCCAGTCCCAGGTCGGCCACCCTGCCGAAGACGCGTACGTCACGATCGGCTGCCCGTACCACCGCGTCCACCATCCACCGCCGTCGGGCCAGCCAGGCCGCCGCCGAGCTGTGCCGCAGGTGGGTGCCGAGCCGGCTGCGCAACTCGTCCGCGTACCGTCGGGCGGCGTGCTCCGGCGCACCGACCGCGCTCTGCCCGGCCAACGCCCCGGAGCGCAATGCGTAGAAAATTCCCTCGCCGGTCAGCGGATTTATCAACGAGAGCGCGTCACCGGCGAGCACCACCCGGCCCCGCCCCGACACCGGCCTGAACGTCGACAGTGGCAGATGATGGGCACGCAGCGAGCTGACCTCCGCCGGATCCGTGCCCGGCAGCAGCGCGGCCAGCCGGTCGAGCAGGTGGGCACGGGTCAGGGACTCGCCCCGCAGCACCTCCCCGTACCCGACGTTCGCGCGGCCGTCACCGATCGGGAACGACCAGGCGTACGCGGGCCAGCGGGCCCCCGAGGTGACGATGAGCTGGGCGGGCGGTCCGGGCGGCGCGGGTGCGTACCCCCGGATGGCCAGGGCCAGGTGCCGGTCTGGGTTGTTCGGCTCGCCCAGCGCCCGGCGCACCACGGACCCCGCGCCGTCGGCACCCACCACCACCCCGGCGGAGATCTCCCCGTCCAGCACGACCCGGTCGGCGCGCACCTCGACCCGGCGCACCGCCCGCCGGCACAGCGGCACGCCGTCCCGGACCGCCGCCGCCACCAACCGCGCGTCGAACACCTGCCGTGGCACCGTGTACGCGGGCCGAGGCAACGCCCGCGCCACGGCACCGCCGTCCGGCGCCACCAACCGCAGCGCCGGCACCGGCGAGAAGCCGGCCACCGCGTCGCGCACACCCAGTTCGGCGAGGACGTCCAACGCGTGCGCGGCGATGCCGTCACCACAGGCCTTGTCCCGGGGAAACTCGGCCCGGTCCACCAGCAACACCTCGGCACCCGCGTGACGAGCCGCCAGGGCGGCAGCCACCCCCGCCGGCCCCGCTCCGACCACCACCACGTCGAACTCGTCGCGCACAGCCCCTCCTTCCGTCCGCCGTCCCGCTGCTCCGCCGGTCCCGCTGCTCCCCGTCCCGCCTCGCCTGCCCGCCTCGCCTGCGCGGAACTCTCTGCTCCGCCGCCTTTGCTCTGCTTCACCCCACGCACTGCGATCGTCCCGGATCCAGCGCGCCCGTTGAAGCAGAGCAAGGAGTTCGGCCCTGAAACGTCGACCAGCTCCCCCAGGCTGGCCAAGATCCGAACAACTTCCCTGATGTTGCTGTCTCCGGGGCGGCTGAGGCAGCAACATCCCGGAAGTTGTACGGATCTTGGGGCGCGGAGCGCGGGGGGGGTCCCTATGGGTTGTGTCAAGCGGCGAGGCGGGGTTCGTCCGCCGGTTTGGGCTGGTATGGCCGTTGGGTGCGCAGCATGGCGTGGAGGACGTCGACGCGGCGGCGGGCGAGGCAGATGAGGGCGGCGTTGTGCTTCTTGCCCTCAGCGCGTTTGCGGTCGTAGTAGGCGCGGCTGAGCGGGTCGGCGAGCGCGGCGAACGCGGACAGGAAGAACGCGCGTTTCAGCTGCTTGTTGCCGCCCTTTGGTGGGTGCTCGCCACGGATGCTGGTGCCGGAGCGGCGGGTGACCGGGGCCAGGCCGGCGTAGGCGGCCAGGTGGCCGGAGGTGGGGAACGAGCTGCCGTCGCCGACTTCGAGCAGGATGCGGGCTGCGGTCCTGACGCCGATGCCGGGCATCGAGGTCAGGACCGAGGCAAGAGGGTGCGCATCAAGCATCCCCTCGACCTGTTCGGCGACCTGGTCGCGTTGGCGCAGCAGGTCACGCAGGCTGTCGGCGAGTCGGGGAAGGACGGTCTCGGCGGCGGTGGTGCCGGGGACCACGACGGTCTGCGCGTCGAGAGCGGTGAAGATCTGTTCAACCAGGCGGGTGCCCATGCGTGGCGCACGGGCCTTGACGATCTCGGTGAGTTTCGCCCGGCCGGCCTTGCGGAGTCCGGTGGGTCCGCCGCACCGCGAGATGGCTTCCAGGACGGCGGGGTGCTGCAGTTTCGGGCCGAGGACGCGTTCCAGGGGTGGGTGGATCTGGGTGAGCAGGCCCCGGATGCGGTTGCCCACGCGGGTGACCTCACCGGCGAGGTCGTCGTCGTAGCCGACCATCACCTCCAGCTCCGCGAGGGCCTCGTCGCCGGTGTCGACCCGACGCAGTGTGTGGGGCAGGGTGCGGGCGGCGTCGGCGATGACGTACGCGTCGCGGGCATCGGTCTTCGCGGTGCCGGGGTGCAGGTCGGCCAGCCGGCGCATGACCAGACCGGGCAGGTAGGCCACCTGGTGGCCGCAGGCGCGGGCGACCGCGACGGGTAGCGCGCCGATCGAGGCGGGCTGGTCGACCACGGCCAGGATCCGGCCGTGCCGGCCCAGCTTGTCGAACAGTTTCCGCAGCCCGGCCTCGGTGTTGGGCAGCGTCGCGTCGTGCAGCCGCCTGCCGTCGCGGTTCAACGCGACCGCGTGGTGTCCTTCCTTGCCGACGTCGAGTCCGATGAAGACGCCGAACCCGTCGTGCACAGCCTGCCCTCCTCACCGCTTGGCCTGGCTCGGCCGCTGGTCACAGCGTCGGACTGCCGGCATCCACGTTACGGAGAGACCTACCCCGGACCGGGGTGGCCGGGTCCCTATCAGCGGTCCGCCGACGCCACCCGGCCCGGCGACAACACCCCCCGGATCATGCATACGACAGGGGCAGTCAGCCATACCGAGCCGGGCGACCGAGCAGTCCCCGGCTGGGGACGATCAAAAAGGTAACGGGGATGGGGACTGGCGGGGATGGGGTGAGGCTGAGGTGGGGTGGGGTCAGGCAGGTGGGGCGGTGGGGGGTGGGGGGTGGGGTGGGGTCGGGTGGGCGGCGCGGCGGATGCCGTAGATGGTGAGTGCGGCGGCGACGACAAGTGGCGCGCCGTCGCGTACCAGGCCGTCGACGCCGAGCAGCCACCAGCAGAGTGGCAGGTCGACGGCGAGCACGGCGACCGTGACCACGATGAGCAGTGTGCCGGCCCAGCGCCGACCGCGCATGAGGAACGCCGTGCAGAACAGCACCAGGTAGCTGGTCGCGATGCCGGCACCCAGCCAGAGCAGCACGGCGGGTACGGCGAGCAACCGCCCGTCCAGGATCGAGGCGGTGGCGACCAGAGCCGGCACCAGCATCAGCGGGCTGTACGTGAACGCCGCGACCCGACTGGTCAACAGCCAGGCGCTCGCTTCCGGCCGGCGGGGCGGCGTTTCCCGCCAGGAGATGCCGGTCCGGTCGATCACCAGCCGGGATCGGTGCCGCACCAGGTGCCCGGCGAGCGCCGGCGACCGGTACAACAGCCAGACCACGGTCGCGCAGAGCGCGGTGAGCAGGGCGAAGCCGAGCAGACCGGGCAACGGCGGTACGCCCTGGCGGGGCACGATCAGCCGACCGACCGCGAAGACCGTGGTGACGGCGAGGATCAGGCCGAACGGGCGGGCCACCGTACGGCCGCGACGCACATGCCCGATGAGCAGCAGGAAGCCGAACGAGCGCAGCATCGCCCAGCCGGTGCGCACGGCGAGCCCGAACCCCTGCTCCGGCGCGTACCACCAGTTGAGCACCTCAACCACGACGGTGGCTGCGGCCGTCACGGCCAACAGCGCGGTCAGGGTCCGGACGGCGGACGGCCGCCGGACCTCGGTCTCGGCGGCCGTCCTCATGGGATCCGATGATGCCCGGATCCGGCGTCGATCACACCCCCTGCTGCGGCTGCTCCGCGTCGAGTCTGGCCCGCAGGGCGTCCAACTCGGCCCAGAGGACACCGGGCAGCTTGTCGCCGAACTTCTCGAACCACTCGGTGACGAGCGGTAGTTCGTTCCGCCACTCGTCCGGGTCCACCTTCAGCGCGATGCGGACGTCCTCCGGCGTCATGTCCAGGCCCTCGACGTCCAGCGAGTCCAGGGTCGGGACCATGCCGATCGGGGTCTCGACGGCGTCCGCCTGGCCCTCGATCCGCTCGATGATCCACTTGAGCACCCGCGAGTTCTCGCCGAAGCCCGGCCAGAGGAAACCGCCCTCCGGGTCCTTGCGGAACCAGTTGACGTAGTAGACCTTGGGCAGCTTCGACTCGTCGCCGTCGGCGCCCTTGCCCATCTCAATCCAGTGCCGGAAGTAGTCGCCGCCGTGGTAGCCGATGAACGGCAGCATCGCCATCGGGTCGCGGCGGACCACGCCGACCGCGCCGGACGCGGCGGCGGTGGTCTCCGAGGAGAGCGTGGCGCCCATGTAGACACCGTGCACCCAGTCCCGGGCCTCGGTGACCAGCGGCACGGTGTCGCGACGTCGCCCACCGAACAGGATCGCGTCGATCGGTACGCCGTTCGGGTTGTAGTAGTCCTCCGCCAGGATCGGACACTGGGTGATCGGGGTGCAGAACCGGCTGTTCGCGTGCGAGGAGAGGCTCTCGCTCTCCGGCGTCCAGTCGTTGCCCTTCCAGTCGATCAGGTGGGCCGGCGGCTCACCCATGCCCTCCCACCAGATGTCACCGTCGTCGGTGAGGGCGACGTTGGTGAAGATGGAGTTGCCTCGCTCCAGCGTCCGCATGGCGTTGGCGTTGGTCTTCCAGTCGGTTCCCGGGGCCACGCCGAACAGGCCGTACTCCGGGTTGATCGCATAGAGCCGTCCGTCCGGACCGAACCGCATCCAGGCGATGTCGTCGCCGATCGTCTCGACCTTCCAACCCGGGATGGTCGGCTCCAGCATGGCCAGGTTGGTCTTGCCGCAGGCCGACGGGAAGGCACCGGCGATGTGGTAGACCCGCCCCTCCGGCGAGGTGATCTTCAGGATCAGCATGTGTTCGGCGAGCCAGCCCTCGTCGCGCCCCATCACGCTGGCGATACGCAGGGAGTAGCACTTCTTGCCGAGCAGCGAGTTACCGCCGTACCCGGAGCCGTAGGACCAGATTTCGCGGGTTTCCGGGAAGTGGGAGATGTACTTGGTGTCGTTGCACGGCCAGGCCACGTCCTGCTGGCCGGGAGCCAGCGGCGCGCCGATCGAGTGCAGGGCGTGCACGAAGTCCGCGTCGTCGCCCATCGCCTCCAGGATCTTGGCCCCCATCCGGGTCATGATCCGCATGGAGGCGACCACATACGGGCTGTCGGTGATCTCCACACCGAACATCGGCTTCTCGGCCTCGACCGGACCCATCACGAACGGGATGACGTACATCGTCCGCCCACGCATCGAGCCGCGGTAGAGCTCCGTCATGGTCCGCTTCATCTCGGCCGGCGCCATCCAGTTGTTGGTGGGGCCGGCGTCCGCCTCGTCCACGGAACAGATGTAGGTGCGTTCCTCGACCCGGGCGACGTCCGTCGGGTCGGTGCGCGCGTAGAAGGAGTTGGGTCTCTTCTCGGGATTCAGCCGGATGAGCGTCCCGGCTTCGACCAGCTCGTCGGTGAGCCGACGCCATTCCTGGTCGGACCCGTCCACCCAGACGACCTGGTCAGGGGTGGTCAGTTCAGCGACCTCACGGACCCAGGCGAGGAGTTTCGGGTGGGACGTAGGGGCCTGATCGATACCCCGAACGGTGGCCGGAGCAACCATGACACATCTCCTTGTGGTCGACGCTGACCGGTCTATGGAGTGCACGAATCTTGGCGCCGCGATGCGGGTCGCCGTCGTGGAAACCTGGGATTGGCCTCAGCGTAAACCGAGCAACCTCTCCAGTCAGTGGGACTGGTTGTGAAGAACTGCACAAGGTGCGGTCACGCTGCGGCATCACGAGCCTTTACCCGCTTTCACGCGCAGTTTCACGCAAATTCTCCGGCGGACCTCCTGATGGCGGCACCCTTCCAAGGACTGCGGCGGGGTTTTTCGACCGGCCGTACCGAAACGGAAAACGACACCCGATCGCACGGATCCCGTCACGCTCCGTTCGTGCCCGTCCGTGCCGCCGCACCGGTGCACCCGGTGCCCGTTGCTACCCGCTCCCGGGCCCGCCAACCGGTACGCTCGCACAGTGGCCGCCACAATGACCGGGGAGCCAGGCTCCCGGCAGACCCGCCCGGGTCTGGTTCATTCCCTGATCGACCGCTTCGGTCATCTCGTCCGGGAAATGAGCAAGTTCGCGACCGTCGGCGGGGTCGCCTTCCTCATCGACTTCGTCCTGTTCAACTACCTGATCGGCCCACAGGGCGTCGAGCAGGTCACCGCCAAGACGATCGCGACGGTCATCGCCGCGACCTTCGCCTTCGTGGGCAACCGGTTCTGGACGTGGCGACATCGCAAGCGCTCCCACCCGGCCCGCGAGTACGCGCTCTTCTTCTTCTTCAACGCCGTCGGCCTCGGCATCGCGGTGGCCTGCCTGGCTATCAGCCACTATGGGCTCGGCAGCATCTGGCCGGCGGTCTTCCAGACCCGACTGGCCGACAACGTCGCCAGCTTCGTGGTGGGCACCGGGTTCGGCACGCTGTTCCGATTCTGGTCGTACCGACGGTTCGTCTTCGTGGAAGCGGGAACGCCATCCGTCGCGGGAGAGAACCAGGACCGCCGGGCGTGACCTGCCGCCCACTCGTTCGGTCGGAGCCAGCCGACCCCGACCCACTGCCCTAAGGTGTTGCGCATGCCTCTCGTCCGTCTGCTGCCGGAGCGTTGGCAGAAGTTCATCCACGAGGCACTCAAATTCGGCCTGGTCGGCGGCATCAACACGGTCATCAATTACGCCGTGTTCAACGCACTGGCACTCACGGTCTTCGTCGACGGTCAGCTGAAGGCAACCGTCGTAGCGACCATCGTGGCCACGATCACGTCGTACCTGATGAATCGACACTGGACGTACCGGGATCGTCCAAAATCTGCGATGCAGCGGGAATACGCCCTGTTTTTCCTATTCAACGGGGCTGGGCTGCTCATCGAACTCGGTGTGCTCGCCGCCGCCAAGTACGGGCTGGGCGTGACCGGGCTGCTGGCGCTGAACGTCGCGAAGACCGGCGGCGTGGTGCTGGCGACCCTGTTCCGCTTCTGGTCGTACCGAACCTTCGTCTTCCAGCCCGCCGCCCCCGCCGAGTCGACGCAGCGTTGGCACGGCCTGCCCCGCGACGAGTGGGACACGATGGCCGGCATGGACCCGGTGGCCGAGTTGGCCGAGTCCGTGACGGAACTTGAGGAGGAGCAACCACCCGCCCGGCCTGGTGTGACTCCCCGGCCGCTCCAGCCGAGGGCCGCGTCGTTGCCCGACGAGGCCGAGCTGACGGCGGCGTTGGACGCCGAGTTGGAGGCCGAGTTGGCCGCCCAGTTGCAGCCAGCCCCGGCCCCCCGCCGCCTCCGCCGCCGCTGACCGGCCGCCGGCGGTGGCGCCCGGCGATTACGCCCCGGCGCTCTTGTCGCGCTCGCTGAGAATCTCGCGGAGTTCACCATCACCGAGCGAGTGCCGGTCGTGGAAGGCCTCCACGAGTTCGTAGAGCTTCGTCTGGACCCGGTCGACGCTGGGCACGTCGTGCAGGACCGACTGCCCGCGCTCACCGGCCGACTCGATGGTGAGAGTGCCGTAGCCCAGCAGCCGCCCGGCGAAACGCTGACTCATCGAGTGGTCGTTGACCCGGCTCAACGGGATGTCCCGGCGCTCCCGGGAGAACACACCGTGCTGGAGCAGGACCCGTTCATTGGTGAAGAGGTAGTGCGTGGTGCGCCAGGAAACGTACGGCAACACCGCAAGGACCAGCACGGCAAGCAGGGCCAGCCCGCCGATCACCGCGAGCGTCACGGAACCGCTTCCACCCGACGGCAGGAACACCACGCCGACCACCACGGCCGCGATGGCCAGCACCAGCACCGCGACCGGTCGGATCAGCGCCTTCCAGTGCGGGTGCAGGTGCAACACGACATGCTCATCCTCGGTGAGCACGTCTTCGGGGAACGCCACGGAAACCTCCTCGCAGGAACGGACGCGCAGACGGTAACCCCCCACCGCCACCGCCCCACATCCGCCACGCGGCTCGTTGCGCGCCCCCGCCAAGCCCTACGCGCCGATCATGAGGTTGTTGTCGCCTGGACGCACCTGGGCCGACAACAACCTCATGATCAACGGGGTAGGAGGCGGGAGGGGGAGGAGGGGGGAGGGGGGTCAGCGGAGGTGGTGGATGTCGGCGGCGGCTAGGGGGTGCTGGCCGGTGGGGGTGGTGAGGAGGAGTTGACCGCTTGGGTCGATGGCGGTGGCGGTGCCGGTCACGGCGGTGCCGTCGGGGAGTTGGGCGCGGACCTGGCGGCCGATGGTGCCGCAGGTTGCCAGGTACGCCTCCCGCAGCCCGCTGGCCGTCGCGTCCCCACCCGCGTCACGCCACCGGGCGTACCAGTCGGCGACCGAGCGGAGCAGGGCCCGCAACAGCGGATCCCGGTCGGTGGCCGCCGCTCCGGCCAGTTGCAGCGAGGTGGCGGGCAGGCCGGTGGGATGCTCCGGTAGCTCGTCGGCGCGCAGCGTCACGTTCAGCCCGATACCGAGTACGACTGCGGGCGGGTCACTCAACTCCGGCCCCGGCACCCCCTCGGCGAGGATCCCGGCGCACTTGGCACCGCCGATGAGCAGGTCGTTCGGCCACTTCAGGGTGGCCTCCAGCTCGGCCAGCAGCGTCACCGCCTCGACCAGCGCCACACCGGCCAGCAACGGCAGCCAGCCGTACCCCGCCGGGGGTGCCGGCGACCAGCCCCGGGTCGGCACCGCCTCGCCCGGCCGCAGCAGCACGCTGGTGGCGATCCCGGCGCGCGGCGGCGACTGCCAGACCCGCCCACGCCGTCCCCGGCCCGCGGTCTGCTGTTCGGCCACCACGACCAGGCCCTCCGGCTCGCCGTTCCGTGCCGCCTCAGCGACGTCCGCATTGGTGGACCCGGTCTCCGTCCGCAACTCCAGCCGGGACCACGGACCGTAGGGCGCGACCAGCGCCCGACGCAGCCGGGCCGCCGACAGCGGCGGGCGATCCAGATCGGTGTACGGCGAGCCGGGCATTCGGCCAGCCTACGGGTAGTGCGGTGAGGCGAACTGCACAGCTGCGGCGACCTGAACCATCGTTATATTCCCAGGGTGACTACCGAGACCGGGACCAACATCCACAGCACCGCGGGCAAGCTGGCGGACCTGGCACGACGGGTCGACGAGGCGGCGAACGCCGGGTCGACCCGCGCCGTGGAGAAGCAGCACGCGCGGGGCAAGAAAACCGCCCGGGAGCGCATCGAGATGCTGCTCGACGAGGGATCCTTCGTCGAGTTGGACGAGTTCGCCCGGCATCGGTCCACCAACTTCGGGCTGGACCGGAGCCGCCCCTACGGTGACGGCGTGATCACCGGCTACGGCACGATCGACGGCCGGCAGGTCTGCGTGTTCGCCCAGGACTTCACGGTCTTCGGCGGCTCCCTCGGCGAGGTCTTCGGCGAGAAGATCGTCAAGGTGATGGACCTCGCCATGAAGATCGGCTGCCCGGTCATCGGCATCAACGACTCCGGCGGCGCTCGGATCCAGGAGGGCGTCGTCTCGCTCGGGCTGTACGGCGAGATCTTCTTCCGCAACGTCCGCGCCAGCGGTGTGATCCCGCAGATCTCGCTCATCATGGGCCCGTGTGCGGGCGGCGCGGTCTACTCCCCCGCGGTCACCGACTTCACCGTGATGGTCGACCAGACCTCGCACATGTTCATCACCGGCCCGGACGTCATCAAGACCGTCACCGGCGAGGACGTCGGCATGGAGGAGCTGGGCGGGGCCCGCACCCACAACAGCCGCAGCGGCAACGCGCACTACCTCGCCACCGACGAGGACGACGCGGTCGACTACGTCAAGGCGCTTCTCTCCCACCTGCCCTCGAACAACCTCGACGAGCCACCGGTCTTCGACGCCCCGGCCGACCTGGACGTCAGCGACGAGGATCGGGAACTGGACACGCTGATCCCCGACTCGGCCAACCAGCCGTACGACATGCACCAGGTGATCGAACACGTGGTCGACGACGGGGAGTTCCTGGAGGTTCAGCCGCTCTACGCGCAGAACATGGTGGTCGGCTTCGGTCGGGTCGAGGGCCGGCCGGTCGGCGTGGTGGCCAACCAGCCGATGCACTTCGCCGGCACCCTGGACATCGCGGCCAGCGAGAAAGCGGCCCGCTTCGTGCGCACCTGCGACGCCTTCAACATCCCGGTACTGACCTTCGTGGACGTTCCCGGTTTCCTGCCCGGCACCGGCCAGGAGTGGGACGGCATCATCCGCCGGGGCGCGAAACTCATCTACGCGTACGCCGAGGCCACCGTGCCGAAGGTAACCGTGATCACCCGCAAGGCGTACGGCGGGGCGTACGACGTGATGGGCTCCAAGCATCTGGGGGCGGATCTCAACTTCGCCTGGCCGACCGCCCAGATCGCCGTGATGGGCGCGCAGGGCGCGGTGAACATTCTCTACCGGCAGGAGTTGGCCGCCGCCGAGGATCCGGCCGCCGTCCGCGCCGAGAAGATCGCCGAGTACGAGGACACCCTCGCCAACCCGTACGTGGCCGCCGAACGTGGCTACGTCGACGCGGTGATCCCGCCGCACGAGACCCGTACCCAGATCGTCCGCGCCCTTCGCGTGCTCCGTACCAAGCGCGAATCCCTCCCCCCCAAGAAGCACGGCAACATCCCGCTGTAGGTGCAAGGAAGGGACCCTTACTAACGCCTGGTGTATAGGAAGGGGCCCTTCCTAACACTCGGGCGGGGTCAGCAGGGTGGGTTTGCAGCGGTGCAGAGCCGTTCCGCGGCCACGGCGGCGAGGCGACGCAACTCCCGTGCCGTACCGTCCCGGCCCAGACCCATCACCGTGATCAGGTCGCCGACCCGCACCACAGCGGTCCTTTCGAGATGATCCTGCCGCCGGCTCTCGCCGGTCTCCAGGTTGCGCACCGCCGTGACGCTGTGCTCGATCATCAACGCCTGGTCGCCGACGAAGTCGCGGTCGGTCACCTCCCACCGATGCTCGGCCTCCATCGCAGCGATATCGCCCTCCCAGAGTGCCTCGCCCCTGGCCAGCCAGCTCGCGCACGGGGTGAGCAGCGCGTCGATCCGGGCCACGATCCGGTCCGCCACCTGCGGGGTGAGCCGGTAGACGTCCTGGCTGAACAACAGCTCGGCCAGGCCAGGCTCGGTGCCGTCGACCCGCGACCGCAGCAGCGTCTGGGAACGCGAGTAGCGAGACATCTCCCAGTCGGCGGCCCGACCCTGCTCTCGGTGGCAGGAGAGCAACATCTGGTCGATCTGTACGGGTTCTCCCAGCCCTGTCCGGCCGAGCGGTGGTTCCGTCGACACGGAGAGGTCACCCGGTTGCACCAAGGCTTCCCGGGGGATCTCCGCAGAGGGAACCGCGACGGTCGGCACGGCCAACGGAGCAGCCAGCGGTGGTGGTGGTGGTGCGGCCAGTCGCTTCGTGACGACGGCGGAGAGGGCGGCCACCATCAACACGGCGATCGCCGCGCCCGCCATCGCATGTCGTCGGCGGCGGGCGGCCCGCTCGCGCAGCTCTGCGGGTGCCGCCCAGCGAACCTCGCGTAGGTCGTGCTGCACCCGCTCGAGGAGCCTCATTTCGTCACGCACCGGGAGCCTCCTCAAGATCAGAGACGGCGAGCAACCCGGCGAGCGCGGCACGCCCGCGGGACAGTCGGGCCTTGACCGTGCCGACGGGGGCCGCGGTCTGCCGCGCCACCTCCGCGACCGGCAGTCCGGCAAGGTAGTACAGCGCGATCGCGACGCGTTGTTCCTCGGGTAGTCGGCGCAGGGCGGCAACCACCTCGACGGTGTCGGTGGTCGGTTCCGGCACGCTGTCGACCGCGCCATGCCGCAGGTAGGCCCGGGCCCGGCTGCGCAGGCTGCGCCAGCGGCTCACCGCGATCCGGGCTGCCACCACGCGTACCCACGCCTCCGGGTCGTCGTAGCCGCCCACGGTGGACCAGCGCTGCCAGGCCCGGATGAACGCCTCCTGCACGGCGTCCTGAGCCTCGGTGAGGTCGCCGGTCAGCACGTAGACGTAACCGAGCAGCCGCTGCCGGCTGCCCCGGTAGAACTCGTCGAACCCCTCGACGTCCGCCACCCGCACCTCCCGTACCTGACAGAGCACACGCACCGGAGGGTGTGGAAGGTTGCCGATCAGCCGACGAATCAGGTGAGGCCGGCCTCGGCCAGCAGCGGACCGGCCAGCATCAGGCCACCGACCACCAGCACGGCGAGGTTGACCAGACCGAAGAGAACCACCCAGAAGAACGCCGGCAGCGGGGTGATGCCGGCCAACTGGTCGGCGTCGGAGGCCGGCATCCCGCGCCGCGCGCGCAGCCGTTGCAACTCCACCACCGGGCGTACGCCGCCGAGCAGCAGGAACCACACACCGGTCCAGGCGAAGGCGGCCTGCACCTGCGGGCTGGCGTACCAGGAGACGGCGAGCACCGCGCCGCCGGTGACGACCAGCGAGAGCGCGCCGTAGACGTTGCGGATCATGACCAGCATGGCCAGCAGCAGGACCACCGCGATCCACAGCAGCAGGGTGATCCGGTTACCGGCGAGCAGCCACGCCCCGCCCAGGCCCACCATGGGTGGGGCGAGGTATCCGGCGAGCAGGGTGAGCACCATGCCCGGACCGGTGGGGCGGCCGGCGGACAGCGTCAGGCCGGAGGTGTCCGAGTGCAGCCGGATACCGTGCAGCTTGCGTCCGGTGAGCACCGCGACGAGCGCGTGACCGCCCTCGTGGGCAATGGTGATCATATTGCGGGCGATCCGCCACGGCAGCCGGGTGACGACCACCAGCAACGCGACCAGACCGGTGAGCACCACCAGCAGCGGGGGCGGGTCGGGCTGCGCGCCGAACAGGCGGTCCCAGAACTCGGTCATGCCCTCGATCGACACCATGGGGCGCGAGCCTACCGCCCCCGTCCGAATGTCGACCCTGGGCCGGCGGACCGTTCCGGTGTCGGTCCCAGGCCAACCGGTCGTATCGTGTGAGACTGACCGGGTGGCGATCGGATCGGGAGGTGAACGCCGGTGAGCGCGGCCCCCCTGGAACCCCACGTCGGCCTCTGGACGGAGGCCGAGTATTTCGCCATGGGCGAGACCCGTGACCGGATCGAGTTGCTCGACGGGAGCCTGATCGTGAGCCCTGCCCCGAGCAAGCGGCATCAGTTGGTGTCGCGATGGCTGGCTAACAGCCTCGACGCGGCGGCTGCCCCGGTCGGCCTGACCGTTTTTGAAGCGGTCAATCTTCGGCTCGGCCGCGACCGGATCGCTATCCCCGACGTCGTGGTGGCCGACACCGACGACGAGGGCACCGTGGTTGAAGCCGCCGAAGTGGCGCTCGTCTGCGAGATCGTGTCGCCGGGTAACGCCGCCGCTGACCGGGTACTCAAGATGCAGCTCTACGCGATCGCCCGGATCCCCTGGTACCTGCTGGTCGAGCAGGACGGCGACACCCACTCGCTGCGGCTGTACCGGCTGGACGGCGGGCACTATGTCGAGGACCGGGTGGCCAAGGCCGGGGAGACGCTCACCCTCGCCGAGCCGTTCCGCTGGCAGGTGGATCCGGGCACGCTGCGTTGATCACCAGGTGGGCCGCCCACACAAGGCGACATTGAAAGTTTCCTTAACCCCTATTGCCGTGGCGAACAGTTGCCTTCAAAGATGTCTGTCTATCGACAGTCGTCTCAGGAGGACGCCATGGGTCGGACCAGATCGCTGCGTCGGCTGACCGCCGCCGCACTCGCCGTACTCGCCACCGCTGCCGCCGGGCTCGTCGCCACCGCGACCCCGGCCGCCGCCGCCACCGTGCCGGGCATCGACGTCTCGCGCTACCAGGGCACCATCAACTGGACGAGCGTCCGCAACTCCGGCATCCAGTTCGCCTTCATCAAGGCCACCGAGGGTACGAGCTACAAGGACCCGAACTTCAACGCGAACTACGTGAACGCGTACCACGCCGGGGTCATCCGCGGCGCGTACCACTTCGCCCGGCCCAACATCTCCTCCGGCGCGGTCCAGGCGAACTTCCTGGCCTCCAACGGCGGCGCCTGGTCGGCCGACAGCCGCACCCTGCCGGCCGCGCTCGACCTGGAGGCGAACCCGTACAGCGGCGGATACTGCTACGGCCTGAGCACCACCGGCATGCGCAACTGGGTGCAGGACTTCCTCAACACCTACCGGTCCCGCACCGGCCGCTACGCGGTCATCTACACCACCACCAGCTTCTGGAACCAGTGCACCGGCTCGTGGAGCGGGCCGTGGAACAACCACCCGTTGTGGGTGGCCCGCTGGTCGTCCTCCGTCGGCGCTCTGCCGGCCGGCGCGCCGTTCTGGAGCTTCTGGCAGTACACCGACTCCGGCCGCGTCTCCGGCATCAGCGGTCCCGTCGACCGCAACTACTGGAACGGCGACCGTAGCCGGCTGATCGCCCTGGCCAACAACACCTGACGTACGCGCGACGGCGGGCCGGCGTCCTCCGCTCAGTGCGGACGCCAGCCTGCCGTCGCGCCGTTCACGACCCGTGTCGTCGCGCCGGACCTCGCCGGCAATCTCAGGCCCGCCGCCGCGCGGCCAACGCGACCGGCACAGTCATGCCACCTCGCCGGGACACACTGCCCCGCCGGGTGAGGTGCCAGCCGGCGAGCGCGGCTCCGGCGAGTGTCACCAGGCTCAACATGGTGGCCAGCACCGCGACTCCGACGGTGGCGACCAGCAGTACGACGTTGCCCAGCACCACGAGCGTCCACAGTGCCAGCCGGGGCCGGGCGTCCCTTCCTCGGTAACCCATCTCGGGCCTCCCTTCCGTCGTCGGAGATCAGATACCCCGGACGGCGGAGGGCCATGCCTGTCGATCAGTCCTGACGGTCCGGCACGAACTCGCGGAAGATCATCTCGAAGTTCTCCAGCTGCGCGTCCCACTCCCGGTCCGCGACCTCCCAGCGCAGCGCGAAGCCCCGGTTGCTGGCGGTCACGAAGCCCCGGTTACGGGTCCGGATGCGGGTACCGTCGCGGTCTTCGCGCCAGTCCCAGTCCGCGCAGGTGCGCCACTTGCAGTCGATGGAGTCGATGTCGATGTACTGGTAGTTGCGGACCAGATTCTTCCGTGCCGGCTCGATGGCTCGCCATGCGGCGGCCGCGTCACGCTGCGGCCGGTCGGTGCGGTCGATGAGCAACTCACGGACGCCGTTCGGCTCCTTGTACAGCACCCACGTTCCGCCGGCGCTGCGCCGCCAGCCGTCGGGCACCGGCACCTTGAAGCCGACCGGGTCGGTACGCAGCGTCCACCCCTCCGGGAGGCCACCCGTGGTTGCCGACGGGCTGGGCGACGCCGACGGGCTGGGCGAAGCGGACGGGCTGACCGTCGGCTCGTTCGCCGGGGGAACAGCCGCATCCGAGGTGGCCGGAGGCGGCGCACTGCTGGTGCCATCGGTGACCGGCGGCGTCCCGCCGTTCTCGTCGTCGCCTCGGGTGAGCAGCGGCACCGCCACCACCAGGCCGATCAGCAGCAGCGCGACCACGGCACCGACGAGCACGGCGCGCCGGGTCCGCTCCGAGCGGAACTGCCCGGCCTTGAAGACCGAGCCACGTGCCGGTGCCGGGCTCACCGGCGCCGCCGGCATGACCGAGGTGGCCTGCGGAGTCCTCCGCGTGTCACCCCCCGCCGGCCGGTCCACCCGCGTACTGCCGCCCGATCCGGCCGCGTCCGTCGTGGCCCCACCGCCGGCCTTGCCCACCTCGGTCGGTGTCGCCGAGGCAGTCTCGTCCGCAGTGGCGGTGCGTTTCGTGGCGTCGGTGTTCGTCTCGGCCTGGCCGGACGGCGCGGCGTCCGCAGGGTGAGCCTCGGCAGCCGGTACGCCGGTCTGCGTCGCGGCACCCGGGTCCGCCAGCCCTGATTCGCTCCGGTCGCTGCCGGTACCCGTTGCGACCGAGTCGTCGACGGTCACGGCCCGGCCGGCAGCGGCCGAGTCGTCGACGGTCACGGCCCGGCCGGCAGCGGCCGAGTCGTCGGCGGACGTGACCGGGCCAGCAACAGCCTGATCGTCGGCGGGCGTGGCCTGGCCGGCGCCGGTGTCGTCCTCCGGCGTTCCGGCTGCGGCAGCGGCGGTCGAGGCGGTGCCCGCCGCAGCGTCCCGCCCGTCCGACGGGGCCGGTGAGGCGGCACCGGATCGTCCACTCTCCGCCTCGGCCGCAGCGGCGTCCGATGGGCTGGTCGACGAGACCTTCGCCGTCGGGTCGGCGTCGACACCCCCGGCCGGACCGGCGATCTTGGCGGTCGGGTCGGCGTCGGTGCGGGGCTGCGTGCCGGTCGATCGGTCCGCCGTGGAGCCGGCCGCGACGCCACCGGCCAGCAGCCCGGAGGGGGGTGGCGTGCGGGGCGCGGGCGGGGTGACCGGGCTCGCCGGGCGCTCACCGGAGGGGCGCGGCGCCGGCACCAGCGGTGGGCGCGGCTCGCGCGGCCCGTTCGGCCCGGGCCGGCGTACGCCGTCGAGAAGGGAGATGCCCCGGGCCCGGCGGCCGCTGGCCCGGCGCAGCATGCGCTCGGCGGACTCGGCGGTGATCCGCTCCTGCGGGTCCTTGCGGAGCAGCCCGGCGAGCACCTGCTTGAGCGGTCCGGCGTTGCGGGCCGGCGGCACCGGCTCGGTGGCCAGCGCGGCCAACGTGCTGATCGCGGAGGGACGCGCGTAGGGGGACTTGCCCTCCACGGCGGCGTACAGGGTGGCGCCGAGCGACCACAGGTCGGCCTCCGGACCGAAGGTGCCGTCGCGGGCGCGCTCCGGCGCGATGTACGCGGGCGAGCCGAGCACCATCCCGGTACGGGTGACGTTCGGGTCGCCGGGGATCGTGGCCAGCCCGAAGTCGGTGAGCACCACCCGACCGTCGGTGCCGAGCAGCACGTTGCCGGGCTTGACGTCGCGGTGCATGATGCCGGCCTTGTGCGCGGCCTTCAACGCGTTCAGCACGCCCAGGCCGATCTCCACCGCCCGTGCCGGTGACACCGGGCCGTCCTCGGCGATGGTGTCCTGTAGCGACCTGGACGCCACGTACTCCATGACGATCCACGGGTCACCGTCGGTGCGGAGCACGTCGAAGATGCGTACCACGTTGATGTTGTTGAGCCGCGCGATGGCGCGTGCCTCGCGCAGCGAGCGCTCGCGCATCTCGCGACGCTCGTCGTTGGTCAGACCCGGCGGCGGAACCAGCTCTTTGATCGCGACATCGCGGTGCAGCACCTCGTCGCGCGCCTTCCATACCCGACCCATGCCGCCCTGACCGAGCGGCGAGATGAGCCGGTACCGGTCGGCGACGAGTTGGGGGGAAGCTTCTGACATCGCTGAGACGGTACCCGGCAGCGCACACGGTCACACCGCCGGCACGCCACTGTGCGACGAAGATCAAGCTCACGCCGCGTACCCTGAGGTCATGTCTGCCGAAGAGCCGCTGTTCCGGATCGTGCGCGGCGTGCCGACCGCCGAGGAACTGGCCGCGCTGGTGGGCGTCATCGCCGCGCGCTCCCGCCCGACGGTCCGGCCCGCGCCGACCCCGACGTCGGTCTGGGCGCGCAGTGGCCGCCCGGTGGGTGCGACGCTGACGCCCGGTGCCGCCGCGTGGCGCGCCTCGGGCCTCCCGCGCTGACCGATCTGGTACGCCCCGTCGATGCCGTGCGCAGCTTGAACGACGAGCTGTCAGGGCTGCGGGAGGCGGCGTTGACGGTCTAACCTCACTCAGGGGAGCGAGCCCGTGACAGATTGGGAGGGCCGATGATCCCTGAGGAGGATCGACCAGCATCCTGGCTACGCGGTACCGGGGGCGTCGAGGCCGACATCAGCCAGCTACGAGACTTCGCCGAGCAACTCCGCGCCGAGCTGGAGATCGGTTACGCACCGCACCTTCGGTACATCGCCGACGACATGCTCACCACTGTGCCCAATCCGGCTGACGCCTTCATCGAGCTGGTGCAGTTCATGCGTACCCACTGGGAAACCCAACAGGCGACGACCAACGCGGTCTGGGGCGTCGGCGACGCCACTGGCCACCTCGCCGAGGCTGCCAAAATCGTGGCCGAGCAGTACGCCGACACCGACGCCTTCGCCGCAGCCCGGGTGGCTGACGTCCACCAGGCACTCGGGCAACCCGGCACACCACCATCGCCGGCCGCGGCATCGCCCTCCGTGGCATCGCCCGCCGTGGCATCGCCCTCGCTCGCCGACCCCACCGGCACCGACCCGGGGATGGTGCCGTGAGGGAACCAGGCGTCGGCCGCAGCGGCCTGACTGAGTGGCACCTGATGAACGTCGCCGACATGTGGGCCTGCCTCCAGGGCCACCACACCGACAACCACTGGCGTCACGTCGCCGGTTGGCGCAAGGTCGCAGAGTTGGCCGGCCAGCACCTGGAACGACTGCGGACCTACCGCGCACGCCTCGCCCAGGTCTGGCCACCTGATACGAACGCAGCCTCCCGCGCCTACCTCGCCAAACTCGACGAGCTGATCGAGCAGGTGCAGCGTACGCACGACGCCGCCGCCACCAACCAGACCACGCTGTCCGCCGCGACCCAGGCCCTCAGCAGCAGCCGAGTCGAAATACAAAAAATCTATGCCGAGTACGCCGGCAAACTGCAACAGCGGCGAGCCTGGGAGCAAACCGCCGCCGACCCGAAGGCTGCCGCCGCCAGCCGAGCCATCCAGCCACCCGTCACGGACTCTGACCTCGAACGGCTGAACATCCAAGCCCGCAACATCATGTACGGCCTCAGCACCGAACTCCAACAAGCCCAAACCCTACTCCGCCACCCACCTGCACAAGTCGTACGGCATGGCGATCGCAGCCTTGATCCCGTGGATCCATATTCGATAGTTCCGGCTCCGGTTATTCCACCTATTGCGCCGTCCCTATTTCCAGCGAACGTTAAGACGTCAACACGGACAAACTTGTCGTCACAGCACGCGTCGACGCCGAGCCTTCCTCGCACCGGCCCTGTGCTTGGCAGCGCAGGGCAAACGCCTGCCCCAGCACGGACGGATCCCAGAGCAACGACGCCTTCAGTACCAAATCAGGCCGCACCGCCAGCGCTTGGGATCGCGACGCCTTCATTAGGTTCAGTGGATCGCCGCGTAGGCCCGGGCGTTCTCACCCCGCCGGAAGACAGCAAAAACCCACATCCGAAGCCAACGAACCACGCCCGAGGTCGACTCCAAGTCGGCCAAACTCATAATGGTTTGATTAGTAGCCTTCCCGGCGCCGGTTCGACTCAACCAAATCCCGTCAGCAACCAGCCGCGCCGGATTAACCCGATCAGCGGAATAATAGGCGGTGGAGCTGCCGGTACAGCCCCGGCAGGCAGCGCCGGGTCTCGTCCCGCCAGTCGAGGCTTCCCCGGAGTAAATCACAATACCCCGGGCGGATCAGCTGGCAACATTGGGACTGTTCCTGCGGCCGGCTATCGAAGCGAGCGGAACCTCAAAGCAGACGATCCGCCAGAGTGGGATCCGGACCATCCGTGGAAGACGAAGCAAGGCGTCGAGCCGGTTCTAAAACCACCTGAGGATCATGGGCCAATGGATCCCGGTCCAGCCATCGGTTTCACCAAGTGAGGGTCTGCGCCTATCCACGCCTTGCCCTTATCTTAACCACGGCAGCCGCCGTCGGCCTTTGGTCAGCTCACCCTCTAAGTGCGGTTACTCCCACGACCGACGACGCGCGCCAAGTGCGCGCCGACCAGTGGCACCTGTCTCACCTCAAGGTGGCAGAGGCACATCGCAGTAGCCAGGGGGAAGGGGTCATCGTGGCCGTGCCCGATACAGGCGTCTATCCTCATCCTGACATTCAACGAAATTTATTAGTCGGCAAGAGTCTCTTACCGCAGACACAAAGCGGAGGCCGCACGGATCCGAATGGACACGGGACAGCGATGGCCGGCATCATCGGCGCACATGGCCAAGGCGAAGGAATTGGCGCACTGGGAATTGCCCCCATGGCGCAGATACTACCTATCAGGTCCTCCACGCCCGGAAACGTCGGAGACGCCGACCGGCTAGCGCTGGCAGTCGAGTACGCCATTAGCGAAGGCGCAGACGTCATAAGCATCTCCAGCGGAGGTGGATACAGCGCCCGCCTAGCACGCGCGCTAGAGTCCGCTCACACAGCCAACGTAGTCGTGGTTGCAGCAGCGGGAAATAAGCCTACCGACTCAGCCGTAATTTATCCGGCAGCCTTCGACACGGTCGTCGCAGTGGGGGGCACTGACCGACACGGGCAACATTCGCACGTATCAGTTACAGGGCACCAGGTTGATGTGGTAGCGCCAGCGGTGGATATTTACAGCATTAACTCAAACACCGGCTATCGCCGAAGCACTGGCACGTCAAATTCGACCGCTATCGTCGCCGGAGCGGCGGCACTGGTTCGGTCGAAGTATCCGTATCTGCCGGCTGACGAGGTGGTTCATCGGCTGACTGCTACTGCGATCGACAAAGGACCGCCGGGGCGCGACGACCAGTACGGCTACGGGGTGATCGATCTGGTGGCGGCGCTGACGGCCGACGTACCGCCGAGGGGTTTCGGGTCTGCGTCGACGGCCGGGCCGGACGGGCCTGGCGCCACCACGGCGGCGGCTGATGGGCCCCCTGCCGGTGGGGAGCGGGCGGCAACGGTACGCGGCCTGGTCACGCTGGGGGTGCTGGTGGCGGCGGGTGGCGCTTGGGCGCTGTTCGTCCGGCGTCGACGCCGCTCTGATGATCCGCCGCCGCGGATCTCTCGCTGACGCACCGGGCGGGAGCGGAAGGGCCGGGCGAGCGGACGCGAGGGTGAGCGGGGTGGTGTGCGGCGTGGCGTACGCCGGCAGGCGGTAACGTCGGCGGGGTGCCTGACGCCCTGCCGCTCCGCCTCGTGCTCGCCTCGGCGAGCCCTGCCCGCCGCAAGTCTCTCCAGTCTGCCGGGATCGAACCGGATGTGCTGGTCAGTGGGGTCGATGAATCGCTCGTGGTGACCGAACGGGCAGAGGATCTTTGTCTGGAGTTGGCCCGGCTCAAAGCACAGGCCGTACTGGGTCGGCTGCGTCCGACCGACGAGGAGCGCACCCTCGTGCTCGGCTGCGACTCGGTGCTCGCCTTCGACGGACAGATCCTTGGCAAGCCCGACAACGAGGCCGACGCCACGCAACGATGGGAGCGGATGCGCGGGCGGAGCGGGGTGCTGCACAGCGGCCACTGCCTCGTGGACATCGTGGCCGGGCGGCGCGCCGAGGCGGTCGCCTCCACTGTGGTGCACTTCGCCGACATCAGCGACCACGAGATCGCCACCTATGTCGCCACTGGTGAGCCGCTCGCGGTGGCTGGCGCGTTCACGATCGACGGGTTGGGCGGACCATTCGTGGAGCGGATCGAGGGGGACCCGGGGACGGTCATCGGGCTCTCACTGCCATTGCTGCGGAGTCTGCTTTCCGAGTTGGATCTGCGGATCACCGATCTGTGGACGAAGATTGCGCCTGGTAACCAGATTGTCGAACCGCTCGGTTAGGTTTCGAGCATGACGCTGAAGTCAATTCCGCTCACCGACGACCTGCACCAGTACCTTGTGGCGCACGGTGCTCCGCCGGACGAGATCGTCAGTGATCTGGCACGGGAAACCCTGGAGCTGCTTCCCGAACACGCGTCGATGCAGGTCGCGCCGGAGCAGGCCGCCTTCCTGACGTTCCTGACCCGGCTGCTCGGTGCTCGGCAGGCCGTCGAGGTGGGTACCTTCACCGGGTTGTCGTCGCTGGCGATCGCTCGTGGGCTGGCCGAAGGCGGCCGGTTGACCTGCTTCGACATCTCCGAGGAGTACACCGGCATCGCTCGCCGGTACTGGTCGCGGGCCGGCGTCGACGACCGGATCGACCTGCGCATCGGGCCGGCCGGCGACACGCTGCGTGAACTGCCGCACGACCGCCACCTGGATTTTGCCTTCATCGACGCCGACAAGACCGGCTACCCGGTCTACTGGGCCGAGTTGGTGCCACGGATGCGGCCCGGTGGAGTGATCGCCGTCGACAACGTGTTGCGCAACGGCCGAGTGGTGGCGCCGCAGAGCGAAGACGACCGGGCGATCGCGGCGTTCAACGAGGACGTGCTGGCCGACGTGCGGGTGGATGCCGTGATGTTGCCGATCGCCGACGGACTGACGCTCGCTCACGTGCACTGACGCGCTCGCAGGGCCGTTCCGACGCGGGACGCGCTGCGGGTCCTGGTCGACAGCGGCATGTCGGGGCAGCCCGCTGACGGGAAGCCCCGACATGCCGCAACCGGGACCGCCCGAGATCGGCGCTGGGGTTCAGCGGACGCTGCGGGCAAACTGGCGGGCGGCCCAGTAGACGCCGGCGGCGGCGAGCACCGTGATGATGGTCAGCCCCTGCCAGACCCGGTCGTTGCCGATGTCGCCGTTGAACAGTGCCCGGGTGCCGTCGACCGCCCAGGAGAACGGGTTCCATTTGGCGACGCCCTGCAACCAGCCCGGCGCAAAGGCGAGCGGCAGCAGGATGCCGGAGAGCAGCAGAACCGGTTGGGCCACCGTGTTCATCAGTGGTGCCAGGGCGTCCTCACTCTTCACCTTCAGCGCGACGCCGTAGGAGACCGCCGAGGTCATCAGCGCGATCAGGGCGAGCATCAGGTAGGCCAGCAGCAGGTCACCGATGAACACGCGCAGGTCGAACAGGAGCGCGAGCAGCGTGATGATGACGGCCTGGACGATGAGCGACACCACGTCGCGCAGCGACCGGCCGAGCAGCAGGGCGAGCCGGCTGATCGGGGTGACGCGGGAGCGTTCGATGACCCCGGCCCGCAGCTCGGCGATCAGGCCGAAGCCCTGGAACAGCCCACCGAAGATGGCCAGCAGCACCAGCAGACCAGGCACGAAGATCTTGTATGCCTCGGCCTGGGTGGGTGCGCCCAGCGCGGGCTTGAGCAGCGGGGCGAAGAGCAGCAGGTACATCACCGGTTGAAAGACACCGACGAAGACCCACACGGGGTTGCGCAGCAGCAGGTTCAGTTGCCGCTGGAAGATGAGCCAGGTGTCGCGGGCGAGCTTCATGAGATCTCCGGATCGGGTCAGGACTCGCGCAGCGAGCGGCCGGTCTTGGTGAGGAAGACATCGTCGAGACTCGGGCGGTGCAGCTCGATCGACCTCAGGTCGAGCCCTGCCGAGTCGATTCGCCGCAGGATCCGCGGAATGGCGGTTGCGCCCTCGTCGACGAAGAGCCGCAGCCCGCCCTCGTCGAGCAACTCCAGCCGGTTCACGTACTCCTCGCCGTCGAGCAGCTTCTCGGCCTCGCCGGTGGCGGTGACGTCGAGACCGACCTGCACGACGTCGCCGGAGATTTCCCGCTTGAGGTCGGCTGGCGTACCCTCGGCGACCACCTCGCCATGGTCCATGATCGCGATGCGGTCGCAGAGCGCGTCGGCCTCGTCGAGATAGTGCGTGGTGATGAAGACGGTCATCCCGTCGGCGCGCAACCGACGAATCTCGTCCCACATGTGGGCGCGGCTCTGCGGGTCGAGCCCGGTGGTGGGCTCGTCCAGAAAGACGATTTTCGGCTCGTGGATGATGCCGAGCGCGATCTCGACCCGACGCCGCTGGCCACCGGAGTACGTCTTGCACTTGCGATCGGCGAACTCGCTCAGCTGGAACGCCTCCAGCGCCCGGGTGGCCCGCCGTTGCGCCTCGGCCTTGCTGATGCCGTACATCCGGGCCTGGAGCACCAGTTCCTCGCGGCCGGTGGATTCGTCCCAGGTGCTGCCGCCCTGGGCGACGTAGCCGATCCTGCGACGCACCTCGCCCGGGTTCGTGAGCAGGTCCGCGCCGGCGATGGTCGCCTGGCCGCCGTCCGGTTCGATCAGCGTCGCCAGCATCCGCAGCGTGGTGGTCTTGCCGGCTCCGTTCGGGCCCAGAAACCCGAAGATCTCACCGGCCGGGACGTTCAGGTCGACGCCGCGTACCGCTTCGACGGTTTTCGTCTCCCGACCGGCCCGGCTACGGAACGACTTCCGCAGCCCTCTGGTCTCGATCATGTCTGCTCCCCGCTCGTGGCCTGTGTCGGCCATCATCGTCACCGGCACTCGACCACATCCGTACGACACCACGCCGCTCAATTACCGCGCCCGGACAGTGCGCCATCCCACACTGAGTCATCGTTAGGGCTGCTGACGTGGCCGTTAAACTCCCGGTCAACAGCCTGCCCGGGAGGAGCCACCAGGTGCGCAAGGTACTCATCGCCAACCGGGGCGAGATCGCCGTCCGGGTCGTCCGCGCCTGCCGGGACGCGGGCCTTGGCAGCGTCGCGGTGTACGCGGACGCTGACCGGGACGCCTTGCACGCCACGCTGGCCGACGAGGCGTACGCCCTGGGTGGTGACACCGCTGCGGATTCGTACCTGCGCATCGACAAGCTGATCGACATCGCCGGCCGTTCCGGGGCGGACGCGGTGCATCCCGGGTACGGCTTCCTCTCCGAGAACGCCGACTTCGCCCAGGCGGTCATGGACGCCGGTCTGACCTGGATCGGTCCTACCCCGCAGGCGATCCGCGACCTGGGTGACAAGGTGACCGCCCGGCACATCGCCCAGCGGGCCGGCGCTCCGCTGGTCCCCGGCACCGCTGACCCGGTCGGCAGCGCCGACGAGGTGCTGGCCTTCGCGGTCGACCACGGCCTGCCGGTGGCGATCAAGGCGGCCTTCGGCGGCGGCGGGCGCGGGCTGAAGGTGGCCCGCACCATGGAGGAGATCCCGCAGCTGTTCGAGTCGGCCACCCGGGAGGCGGTCGCCGCGTTCGGCCGGGGCGAGTGCTTCGTCGAGCGGTACCTCGACCGGCCCCGCCATGTGGAGGCGCAGGTCCTGGCCGACCAGCACGGCAACGTGATCGTGGTGGGCACCCGGGACTGCTCGTTGCAGCGCCGCCACCAGAAGCTGGTCGAAGAGGCACCGGCCCCGTTCCTCACCGCCGCGCAGCGGGCCCAGATCCACGACAGCGCGAAGGCGATCTGCCGGGAGGCCGGCTACCACGGTGCCGGCACCGTCGAGTACCTGGTCGGCAACGACGGCACCATCTCCTTCCTGGAGGTCAACACCCGGCTTCAGGTGGAGCACCCGGTGACCGAGGAGACCGCCGGCATCGACCTGGTCCGCGAGCAGTTCCGCATCGCCGACGGTGAGAAGCTGCGCTTCACCGAGGACCCGACGCCGCGCGGACACTCGATCGAGTTCCGGATCAACGGCGAGGACCCGGGCCGTAACTTCCTGCCCGCCCCCGGCACGGTCACCGCGTTGCGGTTGCCCACCGGTCCCGGGGTACGGGTCGACACCGGCATCTCGGCCGGCGACGTGATCGGCGGCAACTTCGACTCCCTCCTGGCCAAGGTCATCATCACCGGCGAGACCCGGGCCGAGGCGTTGGAGCGGGCCCGCCGGGCGCTGGACGAGATGGTGGTCGAGGGGATGGCCACCGCGCTGCCCTTCCACCGCCTGGTGGTTCGTGATCCGGCGTTCACCGCCGAGCCGTTCATCGTGCACACCCGGTGGATCGAGACCGAGTTCGACAACACCGTGCCGCCGTTCACCGCCGCCGGCGGAGCCGTCGCGGGCCCGTCCGAGCGCGAGACCGTCGTGGTCGAGGTGGGCGGCAAGCGGCTGGAGGTCAGCCTGCCCGCCGGTCTCGGCGCCGGTACGGTCGGCTCCGCACCCGCCGCACGGAAGCCGACCCGCCGGGGTGGTGGGGCCACGGCGGGCGCGGCGGCGAGCGGGGACTCGCTCACCTCGCCCATGCAGGGCACCATCGTGAAGATCGCGGTCGCCGACGGGGACACGGTCGCCGAGGGCGACCTGGTCGTGGTGCTGGAGGCGATGAAGATGGAGCAGCCGCTGCACGCCCACAAGGCCGGCACGGTCAGCAGCCTCGCGGCCGAGGTGGGCGCGGTCATCACCGCTGGGGCGGTGATCTGCACCATCGCCTGAGGGGTTAACAAGGGCACCTTTTAATACACGAGGCGTTAACAAGGGTGCCCTTCCTTGCACCTCAGCGGAGGGTTTCGGCGGCGACGGCGCAGACGGCTGCGGTCAGCGCGGTCAGCACCTGTGATTCGAGCCGCCAGTGCTGCCAGTACAGCGGGACATCCAGCACCCGGCCGGGGGCGATGTCCACGCAGCGACCGGCGGCCACGTCGGCGTCGGCGATCGACTCCGCCACCAGCCCCCACCCGAGCCCCAGTCGGATCGATTCGTTGAAGGCGGGCACCGACGGCACGTAGTGCACGGGCGGGTCGAGGCTCCGCCCGGTGACCGTACGCAGGAAGCGGTGCTGGATGCGGTCCTTGCGGTCGAAAACCACCACCGGTGCGAGGGCGGCCGTCTGCCGGGTCAGCCCCTCGGGGAACCACCGGTCCATCAGCGCGGGCGCGGCCAGTGCCCGGTAGCGCATCGCGCCGAGTCGGCGTACCCGGCAGCCCTGCACCGCCTCGCGTTGGGCGGTCACTGCGGCTGTCACGGTGCCGGCGCGTAGCAGCTCGGCGGTGTGGTCCTGGTCGTCCTGCCGGATGTCGAAGGAGAGTTCCGGCTGCTCGGGCAGGCGGGCCAGGGCGGCCGGGAACCAGGTGGCGAGCGAGTCGGCGTTGGCCACGATCGCGACCCGGGTGCGGCCCCGGTCGCCGCCGAGCGGCCCGCGGGCGTCGGCCAGTGCCTCCCGCTCAAGCAGCGTGAGCTGACCGGCCAGGCGCAGCAGCGGACGGCCGGCCTCGGTGGCGTCACACGGCCGGTGGCGTCGCACGAGCACCTGCCCGACGGACTCCTCCAGAGCCTTGATCCGTTGGCTCACCGCCGACGGGGTCACGTGCAGCACCCGGGCCGCCGATTCGAAGCTGCCCTCCGTGACGACGGCCGCGAGCGTACGAAGCTGAGTCGAGTCGAGGCCGCTCATGCAGATGAGCTTAACCAGACCAAGAATCTTTAGCTGGACTCATCCGCGCAGGCGCTCCTACCGTCGGTACGTGCTCACCTCTGTCTTTGCCGGCTTCTCCCTGGCTATCGCACTCATCGTCGCCATCGGCGCCCAGAACGCCTTCGTACTGCGCCAGGGTCTGCGCCGGGAACACGTGGTGCCGGTGGTGCTGATCTGCGCACTCTCCGACGCGCTGCTGATCGGCGTGGGCATCGCCGGGGTGGGTTCGGTGGTGGCGGGACGACCGGTCCTGCTCACCGCGATCCGCTGGGGCGGGGCGGCGTTCCTCCTCGGGTACGCGGCCCTCGCCGCCCGCCGTGCGTTCCGTCCCGCCGCGCTCACGCCGGCCGACCGACCGCCGGCCCGGCTCGGCCCGACGTTGCTGGCCTGCCTCGCCTTCACCTACCTCAATCCGCACGTCTACCTCGACACGGTGCTGCTGCTCGGCGGCATCGCCCAGCAGCACCCGCACCGTTGGCTGTTCGGTGTCGGCGCGGCGGCGGCCAGCGTGCTGTGGTTCACCGCGCTCGGTGCGGGCGCGTACCAGCTCGCTCCTCTGCTCGCGCGTCGGCGGGTCTGGCAGGTGCTCGACGGCGTGATCGCGGTGGTGATGGTCGCAGTGGCCGTGGCCCTGGTGCTGGGCTGAGAGCGACCGGTAATAGGGCGGTGGAGGCGAGGCGGGTCCTGGCCGAGGGTGGCAAGGCGGAGGAGGAGGCCATGCCGGTGTTGCATGGCCGACGACGACAACGCCGCCAGCCGAAGCGCCAGGGCGTGCCGCAGCCCCGCCAGCCCTATTGCCGGTCGCTCTAAGTCATGATGGCCGGGTGCGGTTCCTCGATGGCGCGACTCCCGGATACGACCTGACCTACAACGACGTCTTCATGGCCCCGGTGCGCTCGGAGGTGGGTTCGCGGCTCGACGTGGATCTGGCCACCGGCGATGGCACCGGCACCACCATCCCCCTGGTGGTGGCGAACATGACCGCGGTCGCCGGCCGGCGGATGGCCGAGACGGTGGCCCGACGCGGCGGGATCGCGGTGATCCCGCAGGACATCCCGATCGACGTGGTGGCGGAGGTGGTCGCCTGGGTCAAGCAGCGGCACCTGGTGCACGACACGGCGATCGCGCTGGGCCCCAACGACACCGTCGGTGACGCGATCCACCTGTTGCCCAAGCGGGCGTACGGTGCGGTGATCGTGATCGACGACGATGGCCGGCCGATGGGCGTGGTGACCGAGGCGGACACGGTCAGCGTGGACCGTTTCACCCAGTTACGGCACGTGATGTCGACGGAGTTGCACACCGTGCCCGTCGACGCGGATCCGCGTACCGGCTTCGACCGGTTGTCGGCCGGCCGGCGGCGACTTGCGCCGGTGGTCGACGACGCGGGCCGGCTGGTCGGTGTGCTCACCCGTCCCGGGGCGCTGCGGGCGACGCTCTACAAGCCGGCGGTGGACGACCACGGTCGACTGCGGATCGCGGCGGCGGTGGGCATCAACGGTGACGTGGCGGGCAAGGCGAAGGCGCTGCTGGAGGCCGGGGTGGACACCCTGGTCGTGGATACCGCGCACGGCCACCAGGAGCGGATGATCTCGGCCCTGCGGACGGTACGCGGCCTCGACCCGGCGGTGCCGGTGGCGGCCGGCAACGTGGTCACCGCCGACGGGGTACGCGATCTGGTCGACGCGGGTGCCGACATCGTCAAGGTCGGGGTCGGTCCGGGCGCGATGTGCACCACCCGGATGATGACCGGGGTCGGTCGGCCGCAGTTCTCGGCGGTGCTGGACTGCGCGACGGCCGCCCGGGACCTGGGTCGCCACGTCTGGGCGGACGGCGGGGTGCGACACCCTCGGGACGTGGCGCTGGCGTTGGCGGCCGGGGCGTCGAACGTGATGATCGGCTCCTGGTTCGCCGGCACCTACGAGTCCCCCGGTGACCTCTACACCGACGAGGACGGTCGGCGTTACAAGGAGAGCTTCGGCATGGCCTCGGCGCGGGCGGTCAGCGCGCGTACCGGTGACGACAGCCCCTACGACCGCGCCCGCAAGGCGATCTTCGAGGAGGGCATCTCGACGGCCCGGATGTATCTGGATCCGACCCGGCCCGGCGTGGAGGACCTGATCGACGAGATCATCTCGGGGGTGCGTAGCGCGTTCACCTACGCCGGTGCCCGCACCCTGGCCGAGTTCCACGAGCGGGTGCTGGTGGGCGTGCAGAGCACCGCCGGCTACACCGAGGGAATGCCCCTGCCGACCAGCTGGTGAAACGCTCTTCGACGTCGGGTCATCGCGGTTCAGGTGTAGAGGTGCCGGATCACCGACCGGGCGACCACGGCCGGGTCGTCGCCCAGCCCGGCGGGGAGTGCGCCGGCCAGCCAGAGAGTCGCGAAGCCGTGGACGATCGACCAGGCGGCCAGCACCTCTGCCTGCTGCTCGGCGAGGTCGTCGTCCCCGGCCCGCCCGTCGGCGGCTGGTCTGGTGCGGGTGGACGGGTGCGCCAGCCCGGCGCGCAGGACGGCTCCGGAGCGTTCCCGGGCGGCCCGCACCTCGGCGTCGTCGGCCCGGTAAAGCTCGGGGTGGAACATCACCTCGAAGTGCGCGCGGTGCCGGACGGCGAAGTCGACGTACGCCATGCCGAGCTCCAGCATCTCGTCGCCGGCGTCGGTGAGTGCTTCGGCGAGGGTGTCGAAGCCCTGTGCCGCGATCGCGGTGAACAGGCCGGCGCGGTCGCCGAAGTGGTGTGCCGGCGCGGCGTGCGAGACACCGGCCCGGCGGGCCAGATCGCGCAGGCTCAGCGCCGCCGGCCCTGACTCCTCGATCGCCTGCACAGCGGCGCTGAGCAGGGCTCGGCGCAGGTCGCCGTGGTGATAGCCGCGGGTGTCGCTCATCACCCAATCCTATCTTGTCATTGACAAGATGCACGCTCGGCGGCAATCTTGGCAGCGACAAGATCTGCGATTCGAGGGAGGTATCGATGGCTCCGCTGATCGCCCTGATCACCGGCACCGCGCTGGCCCGGCTCGTCGGCCTGGCCGGGCTCTCCGCGCTGGACGGATGGCATCCGGCACTGCGCGTCGGGCTGGCGCTCATGTTCGTCATCACCGGGATCGTGCACTTCGTCGGCGTTCGTCGACGGGACCTGATCGCCATGGTCCCGCCCCGGCTGCCCCGGCCGGATCTGCTGGTCACGGTGACCGGGGTGCTGGAACTCGTGGGCGCGGTCGGTCTGCTCGTGCCGGCCACCGCCCGCTGGGCCGCCGCCGGGCTGGTCCTGCTGATGCTGGCCATGTTCCCGGCGAACGTCTCCGCCGCCCGCCGCAGGCTCACGCTGGCCGGACGACCGGTGACCCCACTCGGCATCCGTACCGTGCTGCAACTGGTGTTTGTCGCCGCCGCCGTCGCGGTCGCGGTCGGACCATGACCCATCCCGGATCAGGTCCGACCGCGCCACGACACCGCGTCAACCAGCCGGCAGCAGGCTCCCGGAGCGGGTGGCCACCACCGCACTGACCAGCCCGATCGCCTCGGCGGCCGGCTGCGGCTCCAGCGACCTCCCGTCCCGCAGCCGCAACGCCACCCGACCGTCGGCCGCCTCCCGAGCACCCACCACGGCGGCGTACGGGATCCGGCGGCGGGCCGCGTCCCGGACCCGGGCACCGAGCGAGCCGGCGTGGTCGACCTCGACCCGCAGGCCTGCCTCGGCGGCCCGGCGGGCCAGGTCGACCGCCGCGTCGGCCTGGTCGTCGCCGACCGGCAGGACGACCAGGTGCACGGGGGCGTACCAGGGCGGGAAGGCACCTCCGTGCACCTCGATCAGGTACGCGAAGAGTCGTTCCATGCTGCCGGCCAGGCTGCGGTGCACCATCACCGGACGACGTCGCTCCCCGTCGGCGTCGGTGTACGACAGATCGAACCGCTCCGGCTTGTCGAAATCGAGCTGGACGGTGGAGAGGGTGTACTCGCGTTCGGCCGCGTCCCGCACCTGAACATCGATCTTCGGGCCGTAGAAGGCCGCCTCACCCGGCGCCTCGCGGTACGGCACCCCGTCGAGGGCGGCGCGGAGCAGATCCTCGGCCCGCGCCCACTGCGCGTCGTCGCCGACGTACTTCTCCCCCGGCCCGCGCAGCGACAGCCGTACGCCCGCCGGTCGCACGCCCAGCGCCGCGTGCGCGGCCCGGATCAGCCGCAGGATCTCCGCCACCTCCTGGCCGACCTGTTCCAGGGTGCAGAAGTTGTGCGCGTCGTTGAGGGTGATGGCGCGGACCCGGGAAAGTCCGCCGACCACCCCCGAGCGTTCCGCCCGGTACATCCCCCCGATCTCCGAGATCCGCAGCGGCAACTCCCGGTAGGAGCGCCCCCGGGAGCGGTAGACCAGGGCGTGGTGTGGGCAGAGCGCCGGACGCAGCATCAGTTCGTCGTCGCCCTCACCCAGCCGCATCGGCGGGAACATCTCCGCGGCGAAGTAGCCGAGATGCCCGGAGACCTCGAACAGCTCCCGTCGCCCCATCGGTGGGGTGTACACCTGCTGGTAGCCGGCCCGGCGTTCCAGGTCACGCAGGTACTCCTCGACGGCGTGCCGGGCGGCGGCACCGGCCGGCAGCCAGATCGGCAGGCCGGCACCGGAGAGCGGATCGGTGGCGAACAGGTCCAGGTCCCGGCCCAGCCGGCGGTGATCGATCATGTCAGGCTCCTTGGCGGCACGCCCCGACACGACCGGACCCAGGATGCGCAAGTGCCCCGGGCGGATCGCCCAGGGCACTCGGTAGACGAAGACGTCAGTGCGGCGCGCCAGGCTTCCCCGGCGTCGTCGTCAGCACCGCACTGCACATACGCGAAGGGTACGCCCGCCTGGCGCAGCACCGCACGTGGATTTGGACCGGGCCGCTGGCACGGGACCTGCCAGCGGCCCGGCGGCGGCCCGGGCATCAGGAACGGGGGACCCGACGCTCGTCGGGCCGCGCGTCGACAACGGTACGCCGCCGGAGGACTTTTCGGCGACCGTGTCCCGCCGTCAATCCACGTCGATATGATGCGGTCAACCGGCAAACTCCGGTGCGGCACCGCCGCACGGACGAGGTGTCACTGGTCACGGTAGGCCAGGGTCGGTCGCGTGTGACGCCGGACACCGCGTCAGGCTCGGTACGTTCCGTTCGGAAATTTCCGCGAGGTGGCCCGGTGCCTGACCTACTCACCCAACTGGCATCGCCCGACCTGGCATACCTCGCGCTCTTCACCCTGCTGGCCGTGGACGCCTTCGTACCCGTGGTGCCCACTCAACTGCTGATGCTCACCGGCGGCGCACTCACCGTGTACGGCGCGCTGAACCTGCCGACGATCGTCGCTGTCGGCGCGCTCGGCGTACTCGTCGGGGATCTGGCCTGTTACCTGCTCGGCCGGTGCGCGTCGGGACGCCGGCCACCGCAGCCGGTGGGCACGGGACGCGCCCGGCGGATGGCCGCCCGCCTCACCCGGGGCCTGCGCCGTCCCGGACCGATGATGATCCTGCTCTGCCGGTTCGTGCCCGGCGGCCGGATGGCCGCCTGTTTCGCCGCCGGCCGCAGCCGGTACCCGGTCCGGCTCTTCCTGCCGTGTGCCGGCATCGCGGCTGCCGGCTGGGCATCGTACGGCGGGCTGCTGGGGCACCTGGGCGGCGCGGCGTTGACCGGGTCCACCTGGCGGATGGTGATCGTCGCGGCGACGGCCGCCGCCGCTTTCGCGCTCACCGGGTGGGCGTTGGCGTCCGTCACCGCACGCCTGAACCCGGCACCGGCCGAGGTTCCCGGCGACTGATCATCGAACCCCTGGGTCGGGCAACCCGGGGGAAATGCCGGAGTGCCTGTCGGGGTGGTCCCCGGGTCGGATTTCGGTGCTCGTCCCGGATCCGCCTGAGGTGCCCGCGACGGCAGGCTGAGGCATGCCTGGAATCCGGAACAACGGTGCACTGGCCCTCGGTGGGATCGTCCTCGCGGCGGTGCTCACCATCATCGGTCATGCCGGTGTCAGCGACCTCGACCCGGTCAGCCTGACCGTCAGCGACTACGCCGTCTCCGACTCCGGTGAGGTCATCCACGTGGCGATGCTGCTGCTCGCCGCCGCCTCCGCCGTGCTCATCCCGGCACTCGGTCGGCTGGACCACCTTCAGCGGGGTCACCCCGCAGGCAGGCCCGCCCTGTCCGGGCGTGGTGGTCGGGCAGCCCAGTGGCTGTTGGCGGTCTGGGCAGGCGGGCTGCTGGTCTCGGGCCTGGTGCCGACCAACCCGCCCGGCACCGACATGGGTACGGCCGCCTACGTGCACCGGTACGCCTCGGTGGTCGCCTTCCTGGCGCTGCCGATCGCTGGCTGGTTGCTCGCCGGCCGGCTTCCCGCCGGTGCCCGTACCGGGCTCTGGTTGCGCGCCCTGACCGTGGCCAGCCTGCTGTTGGCCGTCACCATGGCCTGGTCCGCCTACCCCGGTGACCGCGCCTACTACGGACTGATCGAACGGGCCCTCATCCTCGCCGAGGTGGCCCTGCTCACCGTCGTCGCCGCCTACTCCAACTCGTGGAGCATCAGCTGGCGGGCCGCCTCGGTGACCGAGCCGGAGAGACTGGGGTAGATGGTGATGGTCTGGGCCAGTTCGTTGACGGTGAGGTTGTTCTCCACCGCCATCGTGATCGGCAGGATCAGTTCGCTGGCCTTCGGCGCCACCACCACTCCACCGATCACCTGGCCGCTGGCCGGCCGGCAGAACAGCTTGACGAAACCGTCCGCTATCTCGACCATCTTCGCGCGGGCGTTGCCGCCCAGCGGCAGCATCACCTGACGCGCCGGCACCTTGCCGGCGTCCACCTCGTCCTGCGACACCCCGACCGTGGCCAGTTCCGGGTCGGTGAAGACGTTCGCGGAGACGGTACGCAGCCGCAGCGGCCGAACCGCCTCACCGAGCGCGTGCCACATGGCGATCCGCCCCTGCATCGCGGCGACACTGGCCAGCGGCAGCACGCCGGTGCAGTCACCGGCCGCGTAGATGCCGGGGACGTTGGTCCGCGAGACCCGGTCCACCGTCACGTAGCCGCCCCGGGCAAGTGCGACGCCGTACTCGGCCAGGCCCAGCTCGGCGGTGTTGGGGATCGAACCGACGGCGATCAGGGCGTGGGACCCGGCCACCGTACGACCGTCGGAGAGCTCGACCTCGACGCCGTCGCCGGTACGGCGGACGCTCTCGGCACGGGAGTTGTTCAGAATGCTCATGCCGCGGGTCCGGAAGACCCGCTCGATCGCCTGGGCGGCGTCAGCGTCCTCGTGCGGCATCACCCGGTCGCGGCTGGAGACCAGGGTCACCTCGACGCCCATCGCGAGGTAGGCGCTGGCGAACTCGGCACCGGTCACGCCGGAACCGACCACGATCAGGTGCTCCGGCAGCTCGGGCAGGTCGTAGACCTGTCGCCAGGTCAGAATGCGCTCGCCATCGGGCAGCGCGGTGGGCAGCTGGCGGGGCGTGGCACCGGTGGCGATCAACACCGTCGAGGCGTCGATGGCGTACGCGGCCTCCTCACCGTCCGGCGTGACGATCACCCGGTGGGTGTGACCGAGGGTGTCCTCGCCAAGCCGGGCGCGCCCGGACACGAAGGTGACGCCGGCCTTGACCAGCTTCGAGTGGATGTCGCCGGACTGCGCCAGGGCGAGCCGCTTGACCCGGTCGTTGACCCCCCGCGCGTCGACGGTGACCGCGTCCAGCCCGTCGGAGTGCACCCCGAACACCTCGGTGTCCCGGTAGCCGGTCACCACCTCCGAGCTGGCGATGAACGTCTTCGACGGCACGCAGTCGGACAGCACGCAGGCACCCCCCGCGCCCTCGGCCTCCACGACCGTGACGTCGGCGTCCAGTTGCGCCGCCACCAGTGCCGCCTCGTAGCCCGCCGGCCCCCCGCCGATGATCACGATCCGGCTCACCACGACCGCCTTTCCTCCATGCTCTCAGTGACTTTCTTCTCCCCGACGCGTCCGACACGCACTGTCGTATTCTCCCCCACGCGCCGGCCGGGCTATCGTCATCGCCGTGCGTCATTACGCCGCCTACGGCTCGAACCTGGACCCTGCTCGGATGCGCGCCTACTGCCCGCATTCGCCGATGGTGGGCATCGGCTGGCTGGAGGGCTGGCGCCTGACCTTCGCCGGTGAGGACGTCATCGGCTGGGAAGGCGCGGTCAGCACGGTGGTCGAGTCGCCCGGCGACCGGGTCTTCGTGGCGCTCTACGACATCCATCCGTACGACGCCGCCCAGTTGGACGAGATCGAGGGCGTCACCTCCGGCACATACCGGAAGCTGACCGTCCGCGTCTCGACGCTGGACGGGGACGTGACGGCCTGGGTCTACGTCTTCGACGGCTACGAGGGCGGGCTGCCCACATCCTGGTACCTCTCGGAGATCGCGAACGCCGCCGAGAAGGCCGGCGCGCCGGACGACTACGTCATCGAGCTGCGGTCCCGGCCCACCGGCACCGCTTCGGCGTAGCGCGTCACCCACCGCTCCAGTCTGCTACCGGTCATCGTGGCGTCGAGCGCCGCCCCCGGGCTCCGGGGAGGATCGTCCCAGGATGGGCTGGTTCTCAGCGCTGTGCGTGGTTCCGTGCCACGGTCAGCAGCTCGACCAGTTCCGCACCGTCGACCGGACCCAGCGCCGTGAAGGCGGGCGCGACGAGCCGGTCGGTCAGCGCCTCGGCCCACAGTCGCCGCCGCACCAGGGGTCCGACCGGCGGATACGGTGGCGGCCAGCCGCAGGCCATCGCGCCGCTGGCTCCCTCGGGCCCGGCCAGCACCGCCTCCAGTGGCGTCATTCCACTGGCGCGTACGGCCACCAGGTGCGCACCGGTGAAGTGTTCCCGTAGCACGCGTAGGCCGGCGGCGACCCGGGCACCCGAAGTCGACGCGTCCACCGGCATGGCCCGCCATGCCGCGAACAGTGGCATGGCGCTGGCGTCGGCCGCTGCCACTGCCCGTTCCACCAGCGCCGCGAGCTGGTCGACACGGGGCAGGTCACCCAGCGTTTCCTCGCCCCACCGGCAGCACTCCGCGAGGCTTGCGGCGGCCACCTCGCACGGCCGGACCACGCGGGCGGCGGCGTCCCAGCCGTCGGCCACGGCGTCGGGGGCGATGAAGCCGAGCGCCGCGGTCACGGTCTCGGCCCGTACGTCACCCAGCGCGCCGGCTCGGCTGCTCACGTAGAAGGCCCACCCGGAGATGCCGAGCAGCCGCGCCCGACGCAGCGTGGTGGGACACCGCGTGTACGCCTCGCCGAGGGCGAGCACAGCCGGTTTGCTCGCCGTCGCGATCTGCTCCGGCGTCATCCCGCCCCACCCGAAGGTCCGTCCATGAGGGACCAGTTTGCCGGTCAATCATCGGCGTCGACATCCCCCTCCTCGGCGTCCAACGCCTCCATGGCGGCCTCGACTTCGCCGGCTCGTCGCCGGGCGCTGGTCAGCGCCCGTTCGGCGGCCCGGCGGGCCAGCCGGGATCGGCTGAGTTCCTGCTCGGCCACGGCGCGGCGGCGTTCCAGTTCGGCCAGCTCCGCCTCGACGGCGTCCAGCGTGGCGGTACCGTCGCGTTCGACCTCCACCGCGCCGGCCAGATCCACCTCGGCCCGTTCCTGGTCGGTACGTGCCCGCTCCAGTTCCTTCTCCAACGCCCTACGACGGCGGGTCCGTTCGGCGCGGGCGGCCCGCTGCGCCTGTTCGGCCCGCAACGCGCTCCGGTCCGCTGGACGCTGCCGGACCGGCGCGGCGGGCGGCGGTTCCTCCCCGCCGGTCACCAGACGCAACTGCGGCCGGGGCACCTCGCCGAACCCCGCGTAGTGGGCTGGCCTCAGCAGTCGACCGGACCGCACCTGCTCGGCCACCGCGACGTCGGAGAGCGCGGCATTGAGGGTCGCCTCGACCTCGGCCAGCGGCAACTTCCCGCCCGACGGGGCGCCCTCGACGCTGGTGGCGAGCCGGCGTACCTCGGCGACCAGCGCGCCGACCACCGCCCGTCGCTGCGCGGACAGTTCCCGCAGTCGCGGGCCGCGCAGCTCGCGCTGAGCCTCCCGCAACGCCTCGGCCAGCTGCGCCAGCTCGGACACCAGCTCTGGTTTCTCCAGCGCGAGCAGGTTGACCAGCCAGGCCGCCACGGTGGGCCGACGCAGCCGGGCGATCTCCCGGGCGGTACGTGGATCACCCGCCCGGCGGGCCTGCGCGGCGGCTTTGTCCCGGGCGGCGACGAACCGGTCCGGCGGCGTGCGGTAGAGCTGCTCGACGAGGTCGGTCGGCGGGTCGGACATCGGCTCAGCCGTCAATCCGCGTGCCTGGCTCCAACCGCTGGTACTCGCTGCCGGACAGCGCCGTGTACTGCCGGTCGAGCACCGCGTAGCCGTTGTCGTTCAGCAGGGCGTCGTGCAGCGCGAAGACCCGACGTGGTGCCACCGCCCGAATGAAGTCGACCACCTCGGAGAACTTCGACCAGGGGGCGTGTATCGGCGCGAAGAGGGTGTCGACCTGGACGTCCTCCGGCACGAACAGGGCGTCACCGGGATGGTAGACGACCTCGTTGATCACGTAGCCGAGGTTGTCGATCACCGGGATGTCGGGATGGATCACCGCGTGTCGGCCGCCGTGGGCGCGTACCGGGATCCCAGCGGCGGTGAACGACTCCCCGGGGGTCACCGGACGCAGCGCGTCGGCCGCGTCGCCGAGTGCGCCGGCCAGCGACGCGGGACCGTGGATGACGAACGGACGTCGCGCCAACTGCCGGTTCACCGCCGCCAGGTCGAGATGATCCGGGTGTTCGTGGGTGATCAGCACGGCATCGGCCCCGTCCAGCGCCACCGCCGGATCACTGAACATCCCTGGGTCGATGACCAGCACTCCCCCGTCGTGCTCGACCCGCAGGCACGAGTGGGCGTACTTGGTGAGCCGCATCGTGATGCCTCCCATATCGATTCGTGACGTCCTGAGCGCAGTCTGCCGGAACCTGTGCGGTGGTGTGTGGCGTCCGAGCCATTGCCCGCTCGGGGCAGGAGGAAGGGGAACGGGGATGGAAATGGGGAGAGTCCGCCGTCACGGAACCACGGCGGTGGCGGCACTGGCCGCGTTGCTGATCCTCGCCGGCTGCGGCAGCGGCGGCAGCGACGGCGGGTCCGCCGACACCGCGGCAGAGGCACCCGCGATGGCCCCGGAAGGCGGCAACGCCCGGGCCGACGCGCAGCAGGGCGGCGACGCGCAGGGCGGGACCGGCGCGGCTGCGGACACCCGGGTAGACCAGCGGGCCATCATCTACACCGGATCGATCCGGGTACAGGTGGACGATGTGGACCTCGCGGCCCGGGACGCCGCCGCCGCGGCCACCCGGGCCGGCGGCTTCGTCGGCGGGGACCAACGCCGCAGTTCCGACGCCGACGCGGTGGCCGATCTCGAACTGCGGGTGCCGGCGCAGCGGTTCTACGCGGTCGTGGAGGAGCTTGCCGGCCTCGGTCGCCAGGAACGGCGGGAGATCGGCACGCAGGACGTCACCGAGGAGACCATCGACCTCGACGCCCGGATCGCCAGCCAGCGGGCCCGGGTGGAGAGTGCGCGGCGGCTGCTCGCCCAGGCCGACTCGATCAGTGATCTGGTGAGCATCGAGAACGAACTGGCCCGGCGGGAGGCCGACCTCGCCTCGCTGGAGGCGAAGAAGCGGCGGCTGGCCGACCTGACCGCGTTGTCCACCATCACGGTCACCCTGGTGGGACCGGGAGTCACCATCGCCGACGAGGAGAACCAGATCGGTTTCCTGGTGGGGCTCAAGGGCGGCTGGAAGGTCTTCCTGGCCTCGATGACCGTCCTGCTCACCGTGCTCGGGGCGATCCTGCCGTGGCTGCTGGTCTTCGGCGTACCGGCGGGTGCGCTGTGGTGGCTGGTCCGCCGGCGCCGCCGGAACCGACCGACGGTGCCGGCCCTGACCACGCCGGTCGGCGCGCCGCCACCGCCGGGTGTCAGCGTGCCGCCGCCAGTGCCTGGAGCGCGGTCTGCACCATGAGTCGTACGCCCACCGGGATGGCTCGTTCGTCCACATCGAACGACGCCCGGTGCAGGTCGACGTTCGGCCCGGAGCGGCCGACCCCGAGCCGGGCGAGGGCACCGGGGACGTACTCCAGATACCAGGAGAAGTCCTCGCCTCCCATGCTCTGCGGGGTCTCCGCCACACCCTCCGGGCCGAGCGCGGCGGCGGTGGCCGCGTTCAACACCCCGATGGCCCGCGCGTCGTTGCAGACCGGCGGACGACCGCGCAGGTATTCCAGGTCGACGGTGGCTCCAGTCGGTGCGATGACATCCCGGACCACCTGCGACACGATCTTCGGGGCCAGTTCCCAGGCGTCACGGTCCATCACCCGCAGGGTGCCGGAGGCGGACGCCTCGGACGGGATGACGTTGTACCGGGTGCCCGCCGAGGCGTGCCCGAAGACCAGCAGCAGTCCACTGCTCGCCGGCACCCGACGGCTGACCATGGTCGGAACCTCGGTGATCAGCCGGCCGAGCGCGTCGACCAGGTCCACGGTCAGGTGCGGGCGGGCGGTGTGACCGCCCGGCCCGGTGAGCCGGACGGTGACGTTGTCGGCGGCGGCGGTGATCGGACCGACCCGCAGGCCCACCTGACCGACGGGCAGGTTCGGGTCGCAGTGCAGCGCGAAGATCTGCACCACGTCGTCGAGGCCGCCGGCCTCGATCACCTCAAGCGAGCCGCAGGGCAGGATCTCCTCGGCGGGCTGAAAGATCAGCCGGACCCGGCCGGGCAGCTCGCCCAGGTCGGCCAGCTGCGCGAGCAGCATGCCGACGCCCAACATGATCGTGGTGTGCACGTCGTGACCACAGGCGTGGCAGACCCCGTCGACCGTGGAGCGGTACGGCACGTCCTTGACGTCGGTCAGCGGCAGCGCGTCGATGTCGGCACGCAGCGCGATCACGGGACCGTCCGGGCGGCCGTTGATGTCGCAGATCACCCCGTTGCCCTTGGGCAGCAGTCGGGGCTGCAACCCGGCCAGGGAGAGTTCCCGGGCGACCAGGGCGGCGGTCTCGAACTCCGCGCCGGACAGTTCGGGGTGCGAGTGAAGGTGACGGCGCGTGGCGATCAAGCCCGGTACCCGGAGGGCGAGCAGGTGATCCAGCTCGAAGGGCAGGGGCTGGGTTCCGGTCGGCAGCTCCGGCCAGGACGGCGCCGTTTGGTGACCGGACGGCATGGTCAACGCACTCGTCACGTCGAATTCTCTTCGATCACTAGAAATGGATGGATCATCGGGAACAGCAGACAGCGTAGACCCACGACGGTAACTCTGCGCAACCTCGTTCCAGTGATGATCAGACCGCACAGCGTCACGTATGCCCTGCTGAGAGCGTCCACAGGTGAGCGGGACAGCAGGTAGATCGCGGTCGAACGCCGTCATCCACTCCTCACCTCCTACAACGCGTAATCGCGCCCAAGGGGCCGAGAATCTTTCTCGGCACCATCGTTGTCGTTCCGAATTGTCGCATTAGTCGTGCCAATGAACTGACGGTACGACAATTACCCGACCACTCTCGGCAACAGGCACCCGACGACGTTCACATGCACGGAGGCTCCCCGACCGCACACCGTGTGCGTCCGAGTGATCACCCAAAGCGGAGTACCCGGAGACGGGACGTTCGACACGCTCCGCGACGGGCGGTACCCGTCCTCAGAACCGGTCGGTGGGCTGGTACCGACCCCAGACCTCGCGCAGCGCCCCACACACCTCACCGACGGTGGCCCGCTCGCGCAGCGCCGCCTTCATCGGGTGGAGCACGTTACCGGTGCCCGAGGCGGTCTCCCGCAACTCGGTCAGGGACCGCTCCACCGCTGCCGAGTCCCGCTCGGCTCGCAGCTTCGCCAGCCGCTCCGCCTGCGCCGCCTCGATTGTCGGATCGACCCGCAGCGGCTCGTACGGCTCGTCCGTGTCGATGGCGAACCGGTTGAGCCCGACCACCACCCGTTCACCCGAGTCGATCTCTTGTGCGATCCGGTACGCGGACTGCTCGATCTCCCGCTTCTGGAAGCCGACCTCGATCGCGTCCACCGCCGAGCCGTGCTCGAAGACCCGGGCCATCAGCGCGTCCGCCGCGGTCTCGATCTCCGCGGTCATCGCCTCCACCACGTACGAGCCGGCGAACGGGTCGACAGTGGTGGTGAGATCCGTCTCGTACGCCAGCACCTGCTGGGTACGCAGCGCCAGCCGGGCCGCCTTCTCGGTGGGCAGCGCGATCGCCTCGTCGAAGCTGTTGGTGTGCAGCGACTGGGTGCCGCCGAGCACCGCGCCGAGCCCCTGCACCGCGACCCGGACCAGGTTCACCTCGGGCTGCTGGGCGGTCAACTGCACGCCCGCGGTCTGGGTGTGGAAGCGCAACATCATCGACTTCGGGTTCTTCGCCCCGAACTCGTCGCGCATCAGGCGGGCCCAGATCCGGCGGGCCGCCCGGAACTTCGCCACCTCCTCCAGCAGGGTGGTGCGGGCGACGAAGAAGAACGACAGCCGGGGGGCGAAGTCGTCCACCGCCAGCCCGGCGGCGATCGCGGCCCGGACGTACTCCACGCCGTTGGCCAGCGTGAACGCGATCTCCTGCACAGGCGAGGCACCGGCCTCGGCCATGTGGTAGCCGGAGATGGAGATGGTGTTCCACTTCGGCACCTCGGTACGGCAGTAGCCGAAGGTGTCCGCGACCAGCCGCAGCGAGGGCTTCGGCGGGAAGATGTACGTCCCCCGGGCGATGTACTCCTTGAGGATGTCGTTCTGGATGGTGCCGTTGAGCGCCGAACCCGGCACCCCGTTCTCCTCGGCGACGAGTTGGTAGAGCAACAGCAGCACCGAACCGGGTGCGTTGATCGTCATCGAGGTGGAGACCTTGTCCAGCGGGATGCCGTCGAACAGCAGCCGCATGTCCTCGATCGAGTCGATGGCCACGCCGACCTTGCCCACCTCGCCGTGGGCGATCGGGTCGTCGGAGTCGTACCCCATCTGGGTGGGCAGATCGAAGGCGACCGACAGGCCCATCGTGCCGGCCCGCAACAACTGGTGGTAGCGCGCGTTGGACTCGGTGGCGGTGCCGAAGCCGGCGTACTGGCGCATGGTCCACGGACGGGAGGTGTACATGGTGGGATAGACCCCACGGGCGTACGGGAACTCGCCCGGCGCGCCGAGCCGGGAGTCCAGGTCACCAGGAAGATCATCGGACGTGTAGACGCCCTTGATCGGGAAACCGGACTCACTTGACCGCCGTTCGCTCATCACCGGATGGTAGGACGCGCGGGCAGGTCGTCGGGTGAGGGATACCGCACACCACCTCGCCTGCGACGACAGCAGGTGAGGACCCGCACACGTACCGTCGAGTAGTGGAAACGTCCGCCGCGCCGGCTTTCGCATCGGGCGTCTGAACCAGCAAGATAGGGGGGTTGTGTCCCAGCCCTCTCGACTTCCCCCGGTGGCTTTTCTGTGACTCAGATCCCGACGTGGAGCGGCGGACCAGTCAGCACTCCCACCAACGGACGCGCGACACCCGGCACCGTCATCGGTGACCGGTACTCACTGCGCTCCGCGGTAGGCAACGGTGGCATGGGCACGGTCTGGCGGGCCACCGACACACTGCTGCGCCGCGACGTGGCGGTCAAGGAGGTCATCCTCCCGCCCGGCCTGGCACCGAGCGACCGCGACGCGATGTACGAACGCACCCTGCGGGAGGCCCGCGCCGCCGCCGCCATCGCCCACCCGGCGGTGGTTCAGGTGTACGACGTGGTCACCGAGGCCGGTCGACCGTGGATCGTGATGGAGCTGCTGGACGCCCGCAGCCTCGCCGACATGGTCATCGAGGACGGGCCGATCGCCCAGCGCGTGGTCGCCAAGATCGGCATCGCGCTGCTCGGCGCGCTCGAGGTGGCACACGCGATCGGCGTGCTGCACCGCGACGTCAAGCCGGCCAACGTGCTGATCTGCTCGGACGGCCGCTGCGTGCTGACCGACTTCGGCGTGGCCCGGATGCCCACCGACGTGCAGCTCACCACGCCGGGCATGGTGCTGGGCTCACCGCACTTCATCTCCCCCGAGCGGGCCATGGGGCAGGAGTTCGGGCCGCCCAGCGACCTGTTCTCCCTCGGCGTCACGCTGTACACGGCAGTGGAAGGTCGGCCGCCCTTCGACCGCGGCGACCCGATCGAGACCATGCATGCCGTGGTCGAGGATCCGCCCGCCCCACCGCAGCGCAGCGGTCCGTTGACCCGGGTGCTGATGGGTCTGCTGGAGAAGGACCCGGCCCGCCGGCTCGACGTGCACACCGCCCGCGCGATGCTCCGCGAGCTGCTGGCCGGCCCGCTGAGCAGCAGCGCCGCCGGGGTCAACTCGATGACCGACCAGTACTCCGTGATGCCGGTGCCGCAGCCCGCGCCGATCAGCGCACCGGCTGCTCCGGCGACGCCAGCCCCGTCCGGGCAGATCGGCGGCCGGGCGATGCTCGACCCCGGTGAGTCGCTGACCGACCGGCTGGCCGCGCTGCGCCGGGGCGAGCGTCCCGGCCAGGCGGTGGCGGCCAGCGCCGCCGCGATGGAGGACACCAGCGCCGACGCCCTGGCCCGACCGGGGCAACGGGGCGCTGCGGCGTCCCCGCCCGCCGGCCGCACCTACGGTGGTGCCGAGGCGACCCAGCGCATCGGCGCGGACGCCACCCAGCGGGTCGGACCTGAGGTGTTCGGCTACGGCGCGCCGCCCGACGCGACCCAGCGGGTAGGCGGCTACGGCGCCGGGCCCGACGCCACCCAGCAGCTCGGCGGGTACGGTACCCAGCCCGACGCGACGCAGCGGATCGGTGGCTACGGCGGCGCCCAGTGGCCGGCCGCGCCGAACCAGCCGTACGGCACGCCGGCCCCCGCTCCGGGCGGCGGTAGCAGCCCGGCCGACCGGGCGAAGGCCGCCGGCACCCGGGTGGTCGACACCGTGAAGGGCTGGCCACGCAGGATGCAGCTGGCGGCGGCCGGCGGCCTCGCGGTGCTCCTGCTGATCGGCATCGTGGCCTTCGCCAACGGCGGCGACGAGACGCCCACCACCCCGGTCGCCGAGCCGTCCACCTCGGCGGACGAGGGGCCCGGCATCGAGATGCAGGAGCACTCCGCGCGCGGGGTCCAGATGCTGGTGCCCAAGGGCTGGAAGCGCGCGACTGGCGGCGTCTACATCGACTACACCGACCCGGATGACAGCGGCCGTCGGGTGCGCATCCTGAACGAAAAGTGGGGCGGCACCTCGGCCCGCTGGGCCGAGGTCGCCGAAAACCAGCTCAAGACCAAGTCGACCTCCTGCGCCAAGCCGTACACCCAGCTCGCGATGGCGGAAAAGGAGCTGGCCGGCAAGCCCTCGGCCGAGTTCGAGTACACCTGCGGCGAGGGCGACGCCATGCGGCACGGCATCTGGCACGGAGTCGCGCACGACGGGCGGCTCTACTCGTTCTACCTGACCTCGAACGACGCCCGCTTCGAGGAGAGCAAGCCGATCTACGCGGAGATGCTCAAGTCGTTCCAGCTCACGGCGGCCGGCTGAGTCGGGGCGCACGCCCGTGGAGATCCGTCGCCGTGCTATCAAGAGGCCATGGCGGCGGAGAACACTGACCTCGACACCATCCGCGAGCGGGCCGAACGCTGGCTCGCCGACGACCCCGACCCGACCAGCCGGGCGGAACTGCGGGCGGTGCTCGACCGGCTGCCGGCGAGCGCGCCGGAGCTGGCGGACCGGTTCTCCGGGCCGCTGACGTTCGGCACCGCCGGGCTGCGCGGGCCGCTGCGCGCCGGCCCCAACGGGATGAACCTCGCGGTGGTCACCCAGGCCGCCGCCGGGCTGGTCGCCTGGCTCGCCGCCCAGGGCGGCACCGGCCCACTGGTGATCGGGTACGACGCCCGGCGCGGCTCCCGCGAGTTCGCCGAGCGCACCGCGCAGGTGGCCACCGGGGCGGGACGTGCCGCACTGCTGCTGCCCCGCCCGCTGCCCACCCCGGTGCTCGCCTACGCGGTGCGGCACCTGTCAGCGGTGGCCGGGGTGATGGTGACGGCCAGCCACAACCCGCCGCAGGACAACGGCTACAAGGTGTACCTCGGTGCCGAGCTGGGTGGGGAGCTGGGTGCCGGGGCGCAGATCGTGCCGCCGGCCGATGCCGGTATCGAGGCCGCCATCCGCGCGGTCGGCCCGTTGGCGCAGGTGCCCCTCGGCCCGGCCGGACAGGTGCTCGGCGACGACCTGGTCGCCGCGTACGTGGCGCGGGCAGTCGAGGTCGTCGCGCCGGGCGGTCCCCGGGACCTGTCCGTGGCGTACACCCCACTGCACGGCGTCGGGGCGGCGGTGCTCACCGCCGCCTTCGCCGCCGCCGGTTTCCCGGTGCCCGGCGTGGTGCCCGACCAGGCGGAGCCGGATCCGGACTTCCCGACGGTCAGCTTCCCCAACCCGGAGGAACCGGGCGCGGTGGATCGGCTGGTCGCGCTCGCCGAACGCACCGACGCGGACCTGGCCATCGCCAACGACCCGGACGCCGACCGTTGCGCCGTCGCGGTCCGCGAGGGTTCGGGTTGGCGGATGCTACGCGGGGACGAGGTGGGGGTGCTGCTCGCCGATCATCTGATGCGACGCGGCGTGAGCGGCCTCTACGCCACCACCATCGTCTCGTCGTCACTGCTGCGGGCGATCTGCGCCGCGCGCGGGCTGCCATACGGGGAGACGCTGACCGGGTTCAAGTGGATCGTCCGGGCCGGGAACGGGTCCACGTCGCTCGTGTTCGGCTACGAGGAGGCGCTCGGCTACTGCGTCGCCCCGGACCACGTACGCGACAAGGACGGCATCACCGCGGCGCTGACCGTGGCCGAGCTGGCGGCCGGCCTCAAGGCGCAGGGCCGCACACTCTCCGACCGGCTGGACGAGTTGGCCGCCGAGTTCGGCGTGCACCACACCGACCAGCTCTCGGTACGCGTCGACGACCTACGCCTGATCACCGACGCGATGGCCCGGATCCGCGCGGCCACCCCGACCAGCCTGCTCGGCCAGCCGGTCACCGAGGCGCAGGATCTGCTCCCCGACGCCGACGTGGTGATCCTGCGCACCGGGGCGGCCCGGGTGGTGATCCGCCCCTCCGGCACCGAGCCGAAGCTCAAGGCGTACCTCGAAGTGGTGGAACCGGTCACCGACGGCGACATCGCCGCGGCCCGGACCCGCGCGACGGCGGCGGTTTCGGCACTCCGCACCGAAACCGCCGCCGCCCTCGGCATGCCCGACTCCCCTCGTCGGTCATGAGGTCAGCGGCAGTTTTAGAGATTAACTTCGCCGCCAACCTCATGATCAACGGAGGAAAGGGGGTGGGTGTGGGTCAGGGGCGGGGGCCCAGGGCTTGTTCCACGGCGCGGCCCAGGGCGGCCACCACCAGGGCGACCGAGGGACGGACCACGGAGTCGTCCAGGCTGACCTCACCGGAGAAGCCCGCACCGCTGGCGATCTCCTCCAGCCGGTTGCGGGCGGCGTCGGCGTCCTCGCCGGTGATGCCGAGTGCGGATTCCATCCGGAGCACGGCGACCAGGGTCGCGAGTGCGGCGGTCCGCTCGTCCGGGGCCGCGCCGGTGAGCACCACGGCGAGCCGCTGTCGGGTCTCCTCCTCGACCGACGGGTCCACCACCGGGTAGCGGTGCACCCGGATGAACCCCAACTCCGTCTCGTCGACGCTCTCGATGACCCCCTGCTCGCAGAGGTCGCCGAGGATCCTCTCGCGCAGGCCGTGCCGCAGCCGCTGCACCCAGGAAGACGGGCTGTGCGGCGTGTCCGCCACGATCCTGGTCAGCACATCATCGATGACCGGCTCTCCCGTGGGCGTCGGGTCCACCGCTGTCAGGGCCCCGTCGGAGTACGCGATCCGCCCAGCCAGGGCCAGCTCGATGAGGACGGCGGCGGCCATCCCCAGGTCGAGGCTGATCCGCGGCAGGGTCGCCTTACCGGTCTCGTCGTCGTACGCGAGCAGGAGCAGTTCCTCGGCGAGCGGAACACCAGTCATGGCCCGAGACGCTAGCCGCTGGACGCCACCGCCCGCAGCACAAACCGCGCTCAGAAGCGGGGCATGCCACCGAACTGTCGGTCTCCGGCGTCTCCGAGGCCCGGCACGATGAACATGCTCTCGTTGAGGCCGTCGTCGATGGCGGCGGTGACCAGGCGCAGCGGCAGCCCGGAACGCTCCAACCGCTCGATGCCGGCCGGCGCGGCGAGCACGCAGAGCACGGTGATGTCGGTGCAGCCACGCTCGGCCAGCAGCCGACAGCAGTGCTCAAGCGAGCCGCCGGTGGCCAGCATCGGATCGAGGACCAGTACCGGCAGGCCGGCGAGGTCCCGGGGCAGCGACTCCATGTAGGCACGCGGCTCGAACGTCTCCTCGTCGCGCGCCAACCCGACGAAGCCCATCGAGGACTCGGGCAGCAGACCCAGCGCGGCGTCGGCCATGCCGAGGCCCGCCCGCAGCACCGGCACGAGCAGCGGAGGGTTGGCCAGCCGGGTGCCGTCGGTGGCGGTCACCGGCGTCTGCACCGGGTACGTCTCCACCGGGAAGGAGCGGGCAGCCTCGTACACCAGCATGGTGGTGAGTTCGTGCAGCGCCGCCCGGAACGAGGAGGAATCGGTGCGTTCGTCCCGCATGGCGGTCAGCCGGGACTGGGCGAGCGGGTGGTCAATGACGAGTACGTCCACGATCGGTCAACCTACCTGCCCCGGACACCGACGCGCGGGTCCCGGCGCGACCAGCGATGTCGCTCACCCGTGAGCGCTCCGACGCCACGGTGACCAAGATCACGCGACGTGAACCTGCGTAGACTTCGAGGCATGACGGCGACAGCGACGTCGGCCCGCTCGGACCTCTCCGAGCTGGGACGATCCGAGACCGCTCTGCGGACCTTCCTGCACGGCCTACCGGGCGTGGACCAGGTCGGCGCGGAGCAGCGGGCAGCCCAACTCGGCACCCGATCCATCAAGACCACCGCCAAGGCCCAGGCGATCGACCTCGCCATCGGCATGGTCGACCTGACGACGTTGGAGGGCGCGGACACGCCGGGCAAGGTGCGGGCGCTCGCCGCCAAGGCACTGCGACCCGACCCGGCCGACCCGTCCTGCCCGCATGTCGGCGCGGTCTGCGTCTACCCCTCGATGGTCCCGCACGTGGCCGAGGTGTTGCGCGGCAGCGCCGTACACCTGGCCAGCGTGGCCACGTCGTTTCCGTCGGGCCAGGCACCGCTGGAGATCAAGCTCGCCGACACCCGGGCCGCCGTCGAGGCGGGCGCCGACGAGATCGACATGGTCATCAACCGGGGTGCCTTTCTGGCCGGTCGCTACTCCGAGGTGTACGACGAGATCGTCGCCACCAAGCAGGCCTGCCGGGACGCCCACCTCAAGGTGATCCTGGAGACCGGCGAGCTGGCCACCTACGACAACGTGCGCCGCGCCTCCTGGCTGGCGATGCTCGCCGGCGGTGACTTCATCAAGACCTCCACCGGCAAGGTCCCGGTCGCCGCCACGCTGCCGGTGACCCTGGTGATGCTGGAGGCGGTACGCGACTTCCGGGCCGCCACCGGTCGGCAGGTCGGCGTGAAGCCGGCCGGCGGCATCAGGACCACCAAGGACGCGATCAAGTACCTGGTCATGGTGAACGAGACCGTCGGCCCGGACTGGCTGCACCCGGACTGGTTCCGCTTCGGCGCCTCCAGCCTCCTCAACGACCTGCTGATGCAGCGCACCAAGCTGACGACCGGCGTCTACGCCGGCCCCGACTACTTCACCCTGGACTGACCGCGATGTTCGAATACGCACCCGCCCCCGAGTCACGCTCGGTGGTAGACCTCAAGTCCTCGTACGGGCTCTTCATCGACGGGAAGTTCGTCGACCCGGCCGACGGTGGCAGCTTCAAGTCGATCAACCCGGCCTCTGAGGAGGTGCTCGCCGAGATCGCCGAGGGCGGCGCGCAGGACGTGGACCGCGCCGTCCGGGCGGCCCGCGAGGCGTACGAGAAGGTCTGGGGCCCGATGCCGGGCCGGGACCGGGCCAAGTACCTGTTCCGCATCGCCCGGATCATTCAGGAACGCTCGCGGGAACTCGCCGTGCTGGAGTCACTCGACAACGGCAAGCCGATCAAGGAGTCCCGCGACGTCGACCTGCCATTGGTCGCCGCCCACTTCTTCTACTACGCCGGCTGGGCCGACAAGCTGGAGCACGCCGGGTTCAGCCGGAGGCCGACGAGCCAGCACAGCGGTCCCAACCCGCAGCCGCTCGGCGTGGCGGCGCAGGTCATCCCGTGGAACTTCCCACTGCTGATGCTGTCGTGGAAGATCGCCCCGGCGTTGGCCGCCGGTAACACGGTGGTGTTGAAGCCGGCCGAGACCACCCCGCTGACCGCCCTGCTCTTCGCCGAGATCTGCCAGCAGGCCGACCTGCCGCCTGGTGTGGTCAACATCGTCACCGGTGCCGGCGAGACCGGCCGGGCGCTGGTCGAGCATGACGGCGTGGACAAGGTCGCCTTCACCGGCTCGACCGACGTCGGCCGGGCCATCGCCCGCGCCGTCGCCGGCAGCCGCAAGAAGCTCACCCTGGAACTCGGCGGCAAGGCCGCCAACATCGTGTTCGACGACGCCCCGGTCGACCAGGCGGTCGAGGGCATCGTCAACGGCATCTTCTTCAACCAGGGGCATGTCTGCTGCGCCGGTTCCCGGCTGCTGATCCAGGAGTCCGTCGCCGACCGGGTGCTGGAGTCGCTCAAGCGACGGATGGCCCAGCTGCGGATCGGCGATCCGCTGGACAAGAACACCGACATCGGTGCGATCAACTCGGCGGCCCAGCTGGCGCGGATCAAGGAGCTGTCCGACGCCGGCTCGGCCGAGGGCGCCGAGCGTTGGTCACCCCCCTGCGAGCTGCCCGAACGGGGCTTCTGGTTCGCGCCGACCATCTTCACCGGGGTCACCCAGGCACACCGGATCGCCCGCGAGGAGATCTTCGGCCCGGTGCTGTCCGTGCTGACCTTCCGCACCCCGGCCGAGGCCGTCGAGAAGGCCAACAACACGCCGTACGGGCTGTCGGCCGGGATCTGGACCGAGAAGGGTTCCCGGATCCTGTGGATGGCCGACCGGCTGCGCGCCGGTGTGGTCTGGGCCAACACGTTCAACAAGTTCGACCCGACCTCGCCGTTCGGCGGTTACAAGGAGTCGGGCTACGGTCGCGAGGGCGGCCGGCACGGGCTGGAGGCGTACCTCAATGTCTGAACGGGTCGCGGTACGCAAGACGTACAAGCTCTTCGTCGGCGGGAAGTTCCCGCGTAGCGAGTCGGGACGGTCGTATCTCGTGCAGGACTCCAACGTGTCGCTGGCCTCACGCAAGGACGCGCGAGACGCCGTGCTGGCCGCCCGTGCGGCCGTGAAGGGCTGGGCCGGGGCGACCGCGTACAACCGCGGGCAGATCCTCTACCGGGTCGCCGAAATGCTGGAAGGCCGGCGCGAGCAGTTCGTCGCGCTCGGCGTGCCGGCTGACGAGGTGGACGCGGCGACCGACCGTTGGGTCTGGTACGCCGGCTGGTCGGACAAGCTCCCGCAGGTGTACGGGGGCTCGAACCCGGTCGCCGGGCCGTACTTCAACCTGTCGGCACCCGAGCCGACCGGCGTGGTGGCGGTGGTGGCCCCCGAGACACCGGCGCTGCTCGGGCTGGTCAGCGTGATCGCCCCGGCGATCGTCACCGGTAACACGGTGGTGGTGGCCGCCTCCCCGACGGCACCACTGGCCGCGGTGACCCTGGCCGAGGTGCTGGCCACCTCGGACGTGCCGGGTGGGGTGGTCAACATCCTCACCGGTCGCCTGTCGGAGACCGTGCCGACGCTGGCCGCGCACATGGACGTCAACGCCATCGACCTGACCGGGGTGACCGACCCGGAACTCGCCGCCGACCTTGAGGTCAGGGCGGCGGAGAACCTCAAGCGGGTGCTCCGCCCGGTTCCGGTAGATCACGACTGGTTGGCCGATCCTGGGCTTGGCCGGATGACGGCTCTGCTGGAGACGAAGACGGTCTGGCATCCCAAGGGGGTTTGACTCTCGTTGCTCCTGGGGGTTTCCGGGGAGCCCTGCCCGCTCCGGGCGGTCAGGCTTGATCCCTGCGCGGGCGGGGCTCCCCGGAAACCCTGACGTGCGCACGGACCGTCGGTGGGTCACGACTTGCGGGTTGCTGCCCAGCGTGGGCTCCCCGGTCGACGGCATGGCTTCCGACGCCAACATCCCCGAGGTTGCTGGCGCAGCCCGGGGGGGTGGGGGTGGGTCTACTACGGGGGGTAGGATTCAGGGGTGACTCGGCTGGGGGATCTTGAGCGTGCGGTGATGGACGTGCTGTGGGACACGGTTCCCGCCACGTCGGATGGGGTCACCGTGCGCGAGGTGGCCGATGCCCTGAACGGGCGGGAGTTGGCGTACACGACGGTGATGACCGTGCTGGACCGGCTGGCCGGCAAGGGCATGGTGCAGCGCCAGCGGGAGGGCCGGGCGTGGCGTTACCGCGCTGCGGCAAGCCGTGAGGCGTACATCGCCCAACTCATGCTCGATGCGCTCGACCTGGGCGGTAGCCGGGACGCGGCGCTGGTCCGGTTCGCCCGCTCGGTCACCGGCACCGAGGCCGACGTGCTGCGAGCCGCCCTGGCCGACGAGGCCGCGGAGCGGTAGGGCCGACGCCGTGGCGCACACCCTGCATTTCGCCGGCTCGATGGTGGCGTGCTGGCTGATCGCCCAGGTGCTGGCCCGATCCACCTGGCCGTGGCGCAGCCCTCGGGTGGCGATCCTCTGCTGGCAGGCGATCGGCCTGGGGGTCGGCCTCTCCGCGATGGGCATACCGATCGCGCTGGGCCTCGCCCCGTACCAGCGCGGCACCGGGAGCGCCCTGTTGGCGCTGGCTGACGACCTCTGGCACGACACCCTGCCCGCTGGCCTCGGCCCCGTGCATCTGGGGCTGGTCGGTGTCGGTCTGGGCATCGGAGCGGTCTTGTCGGCCACGACGGTACGCAGCATCCACAGCGCGGTACGCGCCCAGCGCCGGCACCGGGACTTGCTCACCCTGGTCGCCCGACACGATCCGGATCTGCCCGGCGCACTGGTGCTCGACCACCCGGGTGCGGCCGCGTACTGCCTTCCGGGGGTGAGGCCCCGGGTGGTGGTCAGCGCCGGCACGCTCAGCCTGCTCGACCGGGCGGAGTTGGAGGCGGTGCTGACTCACGAGCGGGCGCACGCGCAGGAGCGGCACGACCTGGTGCTGCTGCCGTTCACCGCGCTCCGCCGAGCGCTGCCGTGGCTTCGTTGGGTGCGCGAGGCACACGAGCGGGTTTCCCTGCTGGTCGAGATGCGCGCCGACGACAAGGCCCGCGAGCTGCACGCCGAGGCCCCGCTGGCCGGTGCGTTGCGCCGGTTCGCCGCCGCCGGGAACCGGATCACACCTGCCGGCGCGCTCGGCATCGGCGACCGGGACCTGGACGTACGGGTGCAGCGGTTGCTGGTCTCCGAGCGCCCTCCCCGATTGCTCGGCGCCGCCGCTCTGACCGTGACGGTGACCGTGGCCGCCCTGCCCATCTCGCTCTTCCTCAGCTGACGACCCCGAGTTAACCCTGATCATGTCGGTCCCGGCCGCACTGGCGGCCTTATAGGTAGCGTCGCTACGTGTAGGCTCCCTATCTGCATCGACCGTCATACCGGGAGAGCCACCATGGACACCCTGCTCCTCGCTCGTCTGCAGTTCGCCACGACCGCCTCGGTGCACTTCCTCTTCGTGGCCGTCACGCTCGGCCTGGTCACACTGCTCGTCGGGATGCAGACCGCCTGGGTGGTCACCGGCAACCAGCGCTGGGAGCGGTCGACCCGCTTCTGGGGCCAGCTCTACGTGATCAACTACGTGCTCGGCATCGCGACCGGCATCGTGATGGAGTTCCAGTTCGGGCTGAACTGGAGCGGGTTGTCGCGCTACGTCGGCAACGTCTTCGGGGCCCCACTGGCGATCGAGACCCTGGTCGCCTTCTTCCTGGAGTCGACCTTCCTCGGCATGTGGATCTTCGGCTGGCACCGGCTGCGCCGAGGCGTGCACCTCGCCCTGCTCTACGGAGTCGCGATCACCGCGTACGCCTCGGCCTTCTGGATCATGGTGGCCAACTCCTGGTTGCAGAACCCGGTCGGCTACGAGGTACGCGACGGCGTCGCCCACCTGACCGACTTCTCGGCGCTGCTGACCAACCCGGCCCTGTGGACCGCGCTCGGGCACGTGGTGTCGGCCGCCCTGCTCACCGGTGGCCTGCTGATGGCGGCGATCAGTGCCTGGCACCTCAGCCGCCGTACCCCTGACTTCGCGCTGTTCCGCAGCTCGCTGCGGATCGGTGTGGTCACCGCCGCAGTGGCGATCAGCCTCGTGCAAGGGTTCGGCTTCGCCCAGTTCGGGCCGGTGGGCGGCGCGCAACCCACCAAGTTCGGCGGCACCAGTCCGCAGGCCGAGGCGTTGATCGCCGACTGGACCGCCCGCTTCGGTCCCGGCGACTACCTGCCGCCCACGCTGTCCAGCGTCGGCCTCGGCTTCATGATCCTCATCGGCTTCACCCTCGGCCTGCTCTGGCTGTTCGTCCCGCTGCTCTGGCGGGACTGGATCATCCGCCTCCGGTTTCCGCTCTGGCTGCTGATCCTCGCCCTGCCGCTGCCCTTCGTGGCGCTGATCCTCGGCTGGATCGCTCGCGAGGTCGGCCGCCAGCCCTGGGTCGCGTACGGGCTACTGCCGGTGGATCAGGCGGTTTCGCCGATCAGCCCCTGGTTGATGGGGACCTCGCTGGTCGGATTCACCCTGCTGCTCGGCGCGCTCGCCGTCACCAACTGGGTGCTGCTCGCCCGGCACGCCGCCCGAGGTGCCGCCGACCCCGCCCTCGGTCGGCCGCCGGCCCAACCGCCGGCCGACGACCCACGCCCCGAACCCGCTTTCGCCTGAGGAGCCGGAGATGGAACTCGCCTGGTACGCCCTGCTCGGCCTCTTCTTCGCCGGCTACCTGGTGCTCGGCGGTTACGACTACGGCGTCGGCCTGCTGCTCGCCCGGGGTGTCGACGCGTCGCGCCGACGCGCCGCCCTCAACGCGGTCGGGCCGTTCTTCCTCGGCAACGAGGTGTGGCTGGTGGCTGCCGTCGGCATCCTGTTCGGCGCGTTCCCGGTGCTGGAGGGGGAACTGCTCGCCGGCAGCTACCCGGCGGTGCTCGCCGCGCTTGTCGGGGTGATCCTGGTGACCGCCGGCGTGCAGCTACGCAGTCGCCCGGAGGGCGAACGGGCCCGTGGCGCATGGGACCGGGTGATCGTCATCGGCAGCCTGCTCGCCGCGCTCGGCTGGGGCGTGATGCTCGCCGGGCTGCTCCAGGGCGTACCGCTGCGAGCCGACGGACACGTCGCCGGGGTGACGCACCTGTTCACCCCGTTCGCCGCCGCCACCGGGCTGGCCGTGCTGGCACTCACCGTGGCACACGGTGCGACCTTTCTCACGCTCCGGATGCCCGTCGCCGAGAGTGACCAGCTCCGGCCCTTGGCTCGCCGCCTGCTCGTCACCGCGGCCGTCGCGGTCAGCGCAGCCGCCGTCGTCGGGCTGTCCGCCGACCGGGTACGCGCCACCGCACAGCGTCCTGCGGTCGGCGTGCTACTAGCGGTGTTGCTGGTGGCGGCCCTGCTGGCGGCACGGGTGGCGCTCGGGCGTCGACGACCAGGTGTCGCCTTCGTCGCCACCGCGACGGCACTCGCACTGCCGGTGCTGCTGGTCGGTGCGACCCTCTGGCCGTACGTGCTGGTGTCGACCCTGGAACCGAACGCGTCGCTGACGGTGACCGACGCGGCCGCGAGCGGGCCGACCCTGCGTCTGCTGGGCTGGCTGGCGGTGCCGCTACTGCCGGCCCTACTAGGCTTCCAGGCGATGTGTTGGTGGATTTTTCGGGGACGGACCGACGGCAGGGCACCGGTGTACTGGTGAACCGCCGCCCCTTCGACCCGCGGCTGGTGCGTCGGGTTCCTGCGGCCCGACGCGACCTCGTCCTGCTCACGCTGCTCGGGGTGCTCGCCGCCGGGCTGGTCGTGGCGCAGGCCACCGCCTTGGCCGGGCTGCTGGCCACGGCCTTCACCGGGCGGCTGGACCGGGCCGCGTTGACCGGCCTGCTGGTCGCCGTCGCGGCTCGCTCGCTGGTGGTCTGGGCACAGGGCGCGGTGTCCGCGCGGTTGGCCGCCACGGTCAAGGCGGCGCTGCGGGCCGACCTGCTGGGTGCGGTCGCCCGGCACGGGCCCGGCTGGGTCGCCGGCCAGCGGGCCGGGCAGTTGGCCACGCTCGCCGGTCGGGGTCTGGACGCGCTCGACGCGTACTTCACCGGATACCTGCCGCAGCTCGTGCTCAGCATCACCGTGCCGGTCGCGGTGCTGGGTCGGGTCCTCTTCGCCGACTGGAGTTCGGCGGTGATCATCGCGTTGACGCTGCCGCTCATCCCGATCTTCGGGGCGCTGCTCGGTTGGCAGGCCCAGGCCGCCACCGAACGCCAGTGGCGGCGCTTGTCCCTCCTCGGCGGGCATTTCCTGGACATGGTTGCCGGCCTGCCCACGCTGCGCGCGTTCGGTCGGGCCCGGGCGCAGACCGACGCGGTACGACGGATGGCCGACGGTCACCGGATCGCCACCATGAAGACGCTGCGGATCGCCTTCCTCTCCGCGCTGGTGCTGGAACTCGTCGCCACCCTGTCGGTCGCGCTGGTCGCCGTCCCGGTCGGCATCCGGCTGCTCGACGGCGGGCTGGCGTTGCAGACCGCGCTGCTGGTGCTGTTGCTGACGCCGGAGGCGTACCTGCCGTTGCGGGCGGCCGGCAGCCGGTTCCACGCCAGCATGGAAGGACTCACCGCGCTGGACGAGGCGCTCACCCTCTCCGGCTCGGCACCCCCGGCACCGACGGGTCATGCGGGCGCGCGACCGGACGGGCGCGCTGAGATCCGCTTCGAGTCGGTGACGGTTGAGTACGAGCGCACCACCGCGCTGCGGGACGTGTCGCTGACCATCCGACCCGGCGAACGCATCGCCATCATCGGGCCCAGTGGCGCCGGGAAGAGCACCCTGCTCAACCTGCTCCTCGGCCTCGTGAGCCCGACCGAGGGCCGGGTCACCGTCGGCGGTGTCGACCTGGCCGACGCCGACCTGGAATCCTGGCGACGTCAGGTGGCGTGGGTGCCACAGCGGGCCCACCTGTTCGCCGCGTCGCTGGCCGACAACATCCGGCTCGGCGCTCCCGACACCCCACCTCCCGCTCTCGCTGCCGCCGTCCACGCCGCCGCGCTGGACGAGGTGGTCGACGCCCTGCCCGACGGCCTGGACACTCTGCTCGGCGAGCGGGGGCACGGCCTGTCCAGCGGGCAACGGCAGCGAGTGGCGCTGGCCCGGGCGTTCCTGCGGGACGCGCCGGTGGTCCTGCTCGACGAGCCGACCGCGCGTCTCGACGCCGCCGCCGAGGCGGCGGTGCTGTCGGCCACCCGGCAACTGGTCGCCGACCGTACCGCGCTGCTGGTGGCGCACCGGCCCGCACTGCTGGCCGACGTCGACCGCATCCTGCGGGTCGAGGACGGGCGGGTCACCGAACTGGCTCCGGTACCCGTCGGGGAGCGCCGATGAGGGCACCCGAGTTGGTCGTGTTGCGGTTGGCTCGGCCGTACCTGACCCGCCTGATCGGTGCCGGTCTGCTCGCCTCGGCCACCGAGTTCGCCGGGCTGGCCCTGATGGCGACCGCGACCTGGCTGCTGATGACCGCCGCCGGTCAGCCCCCGCTGGACCGGCTCACCGTGGCGATCGTGGCGGTACGGGCGTTGGCGGTGGGCCGGGGCGTGCTGCGTTACACCGAACGCCTGGCCGGGCACGACGCCGTGCTGCGCCTGGTCACCGACGTTCGGGCCCGGGTCTTCGACACCCTGGCGGCTCGACGCGGCAACCCGCCACGCAGCGGGGACGCGCTGAGCCGACTGGTCTCCGATGTGGAGGCGGTACAGGATCTGCTGCTGCGGGTGGTCGTGCCGGCGGCAGCGGCCGGGCTGGTCAGCGTACTTGCCGTCGGGCTGACCGTGCTGGTCTCGCTGCCGGCCGCGCTCGCGCTCGCCGTCGGGCTGCTGGTGGCCGCCGTGGCCCTGCCGGCGCTGGCGATCGCGCTGACCCGACGGGCCGGCGCGGAGGTGGCACCACTGCGCGGTGCGTTCGCCGCCGACGCGATCGATCTCACTCATGGCGCGGCCGACCTGACCGCCTTCGGTGCCGCCTCGGACGCGCTGGCCGCCGCCGGTCGGCGGGCCCGCCGGCTGGCCCGGCTGGAGCGGCGACTCGCGGCACTCGGCTTCGCGGTGGACGCGGCCGGAGTGCTGGTGGCCGGCCTCACCGCCGGCACGGTGGTGTTCGTGGCCCTCCGCGCCGGGGTGGACGGGGTGCTGATCGGTGTCCTGGCCGTCGGCACACTGGCCGCCGTGGAGATCGCGCTCGCGCTGGTGGGGGCCGCCCGGCAATGGACCGGTCTGCGGTCCGGCCTGACGCGGGTCGCCCAGCTCCTGGCACCCGACGACGTCGGCTCCGAGACCGCCCGGGCCGCCGCCGACGCTGACACCGCCGGCCCGACCGGGACGGCACCGACGGTCCGGTTCGAGGGGGTGACCGTTCGGTACCGGATCGGTGTGCCCGCCGCGCTCGACGGGTTCGACCTTGAGCTGCCGCCCGGACGTCGGGTCGCCGTCGTCGGCCCGAGCGGCGCGGGCAAGAGCTCCTTGGCCGCCGTCCTGACCGGCGCGGTGGCGCCCACCGCCGGCCGGGTCACCCTGGACGGGCGGGACGTGTCGGCGTACCCGCCCCAGGAACTGCCCCGGCTGGTCGGCGGGCTGCTCGCCGAGGCGTACGTCTTCCACGCCACCGTCCGGGACAACATGCTGCTCGGCCGTCCGGGGGCGGACGAGGACGCGCTGTTCACCGCCGCCACCGCAGCCGGGTTGGCCGACTGGGTCCGGGCTCAGCCGGACGGCTGGGACACGGTCGTCGGCGAGGAGGGCGGACAGCTCTCCGGCGGTCAACGGCAGCGACTCGCTCTGGCCCGCGCCCTGCTGGCCGCGCCGGGCGTACTGGTGCTCGACGAGCCCACCGAGGGTCTCGACCCGGTCGCCGCCGACCAGGTACTGACCAGCGCGCTGGCCGCGACCCGGGCCGGGCACTCGGTGCTGCTGATCACCCACCGGCTCAACGGCCTTGCCGAAGTCGACGAGATCGTGGTGTTGGACGCCGGCCGGGTCGTGCAGCGGGGCGGGCACGCGGCGCTCGTGGCGACGCCCGGCTGGTACCGGGATCAGTGGATGGTGCAGCAGGCCGCCGAGCACGGCTACCTGGCGGTGTCGGGCTGAAGCCTCGGGGGCGTCTCCGGGATGCCCCGGAGGCCGGGAACCGAGCCGGCATGGCAGGGTTGGGGCCATGCCGGTCAGGGACGACGTGTTGGTCGAGGAGCACCTGCGGCAGCTCGCCGATCGACTCCGTGGGCCGCGCCGGCTGCGGGACGATCTGATGACCGAGGCGCGGCACGGGCTGCTCGACGCTGTCGAGGCGTACCGGGACAGTGGCCTGTCGTCGGGTGAGGCGTCGCGGCAGGCGGTCGCCGAATTCGGTACGCCGGATGAGCTGGCCCCGGCCTACCAGGCCGAACTCGCGGTGGCCGCGCTGCGCGGGCTGTCCCTGCGGGTGGTCGCCTTCGCCACGATCGCCGCGATCGCCGGTGACCTGACCTGGCACGGTTCGAGCTGGAGCACCGGCCCGCGACCGCCCTCCGGCTACCTGCTGCTGTCCCAGTCGGTGGAGTGGCTCTGGGTCGGGGCGTTCCTGCTCGGCCTGGCCGGCCTCGTGCTGGTCACGGCCACCGCCCGCTCGGCGTACCCCACCCTGACCACCCTGGCGCGTGGCGTTGGTGTCGCGCTGACCGGGACCGCCCTGCTGGGCGCGGTGGCCGGGGTCGGATTGTTCTCCTGGTCGATCCTGCTGTGGGACGCGGCCCTGACCTGGCCGCCGATGATCATCGGGATGGTCGTCGGCGCCACCGCCCATGTCTGGCTCGGCAGCGCCGCCCGCACCTGGCTGCTGGCCACCCGATGACGGTCAGCCCGCCGTGACGGTCGTGGTGCCCGGATCCAGGAAGCGGCCGACCGTCGACCTGAACTCACGCCACCCCGACCGCTGGTCGGCCAGCGCCCGCCGACCGGCGTCGGTGAGCTCGTAGGTCCGCCGCTCCCGCCCGTTGACGGTGCTCCACGCGCTGACCACGTGGCCGGCCCGCTCCAGTCGCCGCAGCGCCGGATAGACGGTTCCGGTGGGTAGGTCGAGGCGACCGTCGCTGCGTACCCGCAGGGCCTCGATGATGGCGTAGCCGTGCAGGGCCCCCCGCTCCAGCACCGCCAGGAGCAGGGCGTCGAGGTGTCCGTGCAGCGCCTGGGCGTTCATGCGTAGACACGCTACTGGTTATCCGCGTGGTGGGCCACCGGGGTGCGGCCAGCGGTTACCCAGCGCAGCCAACTAGGGTATGTGCCCAGAGTCACTCACCGGCATCAGCGCCGTGGGTGGTAGCCCGACGCACACGGAGGTCACCGTGGCCCGCCAGTCGCCCCAACGGCCGGACGCCGACGAGCCCGAGCTCGATGACACGACCGGCACCAGCGAGCCGGACGTCGCCGAGCCGGCCGACTCCGCGCCCGACGTCGCCGCGGTGGAGACCGCGAACCGCGAGCTCTGGGACAAGCTGCGGATCGACCCGGTGGAAATCGCGCTGCCGTCCGGCACCGGCTTCACCCTGCGGGCGTACCGGCCGGCCCGGGAACTGACCCCGACCGACGTGGCCGAGCGCGACGCGGACGACCCCTTCCTCGCCCGCCGGCAGGCCGACACGGTCGGGGACGGCGACGACGACGAGGACGACGTGGTCATCCTCGACGAGGACGTCGCCCGGGAGTTCGCCGAGAGCGAGGACGAGGAAAAGCGGGCTCAGCGCGGCGACGCCACCGGGGACGGGGACGCCACCGAGGACGGGAAGGACGAGGCCGAGGAGCCCGCCGTCGACGAGGCGGGCGACGAGGAGGTGCCGATCTTCCTGACCCACCGGGGGCGACTGCTGCTGTTCAAGACGCCGGAGTCCCTGGTCAGCTTCGTCCGTTCCGGGGCGCCCAACGACCTGTCTCAGCTGGACAGTTGGAATGCACTGTCCGAACGGGTGGAACCCGCCGACATCGCGCCGCTGGAGGATGACGTCTACGAGCTCGACCTCGTCGTGGAGAACCTCCGCGGCGGGCATGACACCTGGGACCCGACGCTGCTCATCGAGGCCGGCGAGGTGGCCCGCGACCTGGCGTACGCCCTGCGGTTGCCGGCGGTGCTGCACATGCTCTCCGCAGGCTCCAGTCTCGACGACCTTGACGAGGCGCTCCGTGCGTCGATCGGCGGCGGCATCGGCGCCTTCATGGGACGGCGTAGGCTGAAGAAAATTGGGGCACAAACCGCAAGTCTGGGTTGGCGGACCATTGTCGGGAAGATCTCTGCGGTCGTGGACTGGCGCGACTGACCCGCACCAGGGAGCATCAGTCTCTGGCAGAGAAAGCCCTGTGTCCCGGGAGGAGGACGACGCCGTGGCGCTCGTGCGCGTGTACTGCGGTCTGACCTCGGCGGACCCGGCCGACCGACCGGTCTCGGCCGGATCGGCGCTGACGTCCGCTGTGGTCGACGACGCAGGCCGTCTGCTGCATGTCTGCGAGATCGGCGACGATCCGACGGGCTACGCCCGGCTGGTCACGCTGCTCGTGGAACGCTCAGGCGGGCCGAGCGGTGCGGCGATAGCCGCCGACAGCGACGACCACACCATCACCTCCCTGCTCAGCGCCGCCGGTCGTCCGCTGGCGATCGCCGACGACGACTCGGTTGACGACTTCGCCGAACGGTTCGCTGACGACGACTCGCTGGAGGAGATGCAGTCACCGCCGGCTGTGCGGCGCGCGATCGGTCTGGCCCGGTCGCTGCAGGCCGGCGCCCTGTCGGCGGTGACCCTGCCCGCCCCCCGTGACCTCGCCGGTTACAAGCAGATTCTCGCCGCACACGCCGCGCTGGCCAGCGGCCGGCATTCCGCCGCGGTCGCGCTGCGCGAGGTGCTCCGGGAGCTCTACCCGGCCGCGTTGCGCGCCTATCCCGACCCCGCCGAGCCGATCCCGCTGGCCGTGCTGGACGCACTTCCCGAGCCGGGCATGCTGACCGACGCGGCCAGCCGTGCCCGCGACGCCGCAGTCACCGCCGACGCCGTGACCGCCCAACTCGCCGCCGAGGGGGCCGGTGACGCTGAGGCGATCGACGAGGCGGTCACCGCGCTGCGCGTGGCCATCTCCGAGACACCCCGGCGGGCCACGGTCAACCGGGCCCTCACCTCCGCCGCCGCGGAGACCATCCGGCAGGCGGTGGCCTCGGTGCGAGCCTGTGACGCCGGCTGCGACGCGCTCGTCGGCGCCCTGCGTGCCCGCACCGCCGGGCCGGTGCAGGCGACCGGTCGGCGAGCCGCCGCACGACGCGGCGAACAGGTCGGCGAACTGTCGGCGAGCACCCCCAACACCGCATCCGGCCTGCGGTCGGTGCGCCCCAACGGACCCGAGCCGGCCGGGGGTGGCCGCCGCAGCCGGCCGGAGCCGGTGCCGGGCACTGCCCAGCCGCCTTCGCCGCGCCCGCTCGGGCCACCACCGGTGGCGCCCGCGCCGGTCGCTCCGCCGCCGGTCGCGCCCGCGCCGGTGACTCCGGCCGCCGTTGCCGGCCCACCCGCCCTGCCGTCCCGGACCGGGTCACCCTCCCGTGGGGAGGGTCCGAGCAACCGACCGATCTCCTCGCCGCCACCGCCGCCGCCCGGGATCACCCCGATCGCACCGACGCAGCGCGGGAACATCCCGCCCGCCGAGGCCGGTGAGCCGTTCCGGCCGACCCTGACCACCGCGGCGATCAACAACGCGCGAGCGGAGCGCCAACGCACCGTCATCCCGCCCCGGCCGAAAACCAACGGTGGACCATCGGCGCCGACCGGCGGTTTCAGCGCCACCGACCTCAGCGTCCCGGTACCGGCCTCCCGCCCCGAGGATGAGAAGACCGCTCCCCCGGGCTCCCGCTCGAACTGGCCGTTGGTCAACAACCCGGAGAACCCGGCGGACAGCTCGGCCCGTAATCCCGTCGTCGGCTCGTACGACGACCGGGGTCGGCGCAGCGCACCCGAGACGCCCACCGACCACAGCGCCGAACGCCGGGTCACCCCGCCGTGGCTCGCTGACGATCTGCCGCCGGAGCCGCCCGTGCTGCGGCTGGTCGAGCCGCCACCGCTGGCCGACCGGGCGCTACGCCACGGGGCTGCGCCGCCACCGGAGACACCGCCGCTACGGCTCGTCGATCGGGACAGCCCGGAACGCGGTAACCGGGGATCCGAGCGCTTGGAGCTTTCGCCGGCCCGCCGTGCACCCGAGCCGCCGATCGAGCACCGGCCACCGCCGGTCTCCGACGAGGGCGACGGCGATCTGCTGATCTTCGCGCAGGCCCGCTCCGCCTGGTTCGTGGGACACGGCGAAGAGGCTGACCTGGACTGGTCCACCACGGCCGACAGCGGATGGCAGGCCGCCGAGCAGGCGGCCCGTCCCGCGGTGGGCGACGAAACCAACGCCGGGCTACCCAAGCGCGTACCGCAGGCCAACCTGGTGCCTGGTTCGCCGTTGCGCGAGGAGCGCCCGCTGCGGATCGTGCGAGACGCGGCCAGCCTGGCCGAGAACACCACCGGTTACTTCCGCGGCTGGCGTCGCGGGCAGGAGATCGGCGGTTTCGCGGTCGGCGGGCGGCCCGGACGGGAGTCCGCCGGAGGCTGGGACTTCACCCGCGACACCGGCGACCGCGACGACGATCGGGAGTACGAGTACCGCTCCGCCGGCTACCGCTCCTGACCTGAGAGGCACCGTCGGCAGAGCGACCTTGCCGACGGTCTCATCGGGCCTTTCACCTGCGTGTTTCTGCCCACACCCGGATAATTTGACGCCGGGTCGGCAGGGCCGGGAGCATACCCGCGGAACATCCGGCGGCAGGTCGCCGGGCGGGAAGGCGACTCATGGCGACACCGGTAACCGGCCCATCCGTGATCACTCGACGCGGCGTACTGGCCGCAGCGGCGGGCTCGCTTCTGCTGAGCGCCTGCGGGCGTGACCGCGAGCGGGAGAACGCCGTCGCCCGACCCACCCCCGGTCACGAGCTGGTCGTCGGTGCCACGCTGGAGCTGAGTGGCCCCGGCGCGGCACTGGGAGTGCTCCAGGAGCGGGCGCTGGCCATCAGCGTGGCCGCCCTCAACGAGAAGGGCGTGGCGGTCGGCAACCTGCGCCGCACGGTACGGGTGGAGGTGCTGGACAACCGCAGCGATCCCCGGCTGGCCGCCCGGCAGGCGACCGAACTGGGCCAGCGGGACGACGTGCACGCCCTGCTCGGGGCCACCCTGGCGGAAACCTCGATGTCGGTCATCGGGGTGGCGCAGAAGCTTCGGGTGCCGTTCGTGTCGCTGGCGTTCGGTGACCCCATCGCCGTGCCGCTGGCCCAGCGGGCCTTCATCTACAAGGTCACCCCGGACGCTGGAGACGTGGCCCGGCGGCTCGCCCAGCTGATCAGAGGCGAAGGGCTGCGCCGGGTGGTGCTGCTGGCCGAAGACGGGCTGCACGGCGACTCGGGCGTACGGGCCATGCGGGGCGCGTTGCGCACCGCGGACGTGGGTCTGGCCCGCACCCTACGGCTACCCGCCGACAAGGCTGGCGTCTCCCGCGCCGCTGAACAGGCCGTCGCGGCCCGCGCGGACGGTGTGGTGGTCTGGGCCACCGCACCCAACTCCGGTGCCGCTGCGCGGGCGCTACGCGCTGCCGGACATGACGGTGAGTTGTTCTTCGACGCCGGAGCGGTGGCCGACGAGACCCTCGACGGCCGCAACCTCCCCGCCGTCGAGGGTTCCTTCGCGGTCCACCCGTCCTCACTGGGCGGCTCCACGATCGCCAACAGCAGCGCCGCCGGCCGTGCCTACCGCGACCTCGTCTCGGCGTACATTCGCGCGCACGGCACCTACCGTGGCTTCGCCCCGTACGCCTCGGACGCGCTGCTGCTGATCAGCACGGCGGCCCGGTTGGCCGACAGTGTGGACCGCGGACGGCTTCGGGCGTACCTGCAGAACCAGGTCACCGATGGGCTGGCCGGGATGTACTCGTTCACGCCCATCCGGCACAGCGGGATGGACCGCCACTCCCTCGGGGTGTACCGGGTCGACGGCGGTGCCTGGAACCGGCTCAGCTGACGGCGGTGGACGCCCGGCACCGCCCACCAGGTCTGCTCAGGGCACCAACCAGCGCCCGGTGACGGCGGTGGCCGCCACCGGGCGCTGGTGCCGATCGTCAGGCGGGTGCGACGGCCCGGGAGCGACGCATCGTGAGCACGTACTCGACCAGCGAGATCAGCACGTGCTTCGTCGACTCCCGGTTCCGGGCGTCGCAGGCCACCACCGGCACGTCGCTGGAAATCGCGAGCGCCTCCCGAACGTCCTGCGGGTCGTGGTACTGCATCCCGTCGAAGCAGTTGATGGCAACCAGGTACGGCAGCCGCCGGTGCTCGAAGAAGTCGATCGCCGCGAAGCAGTCGGCCAGCCGGCGGGTATCCACCAGCACGACCGCGCCGATCGCGCCCCGCACCAGCTCATCCCACATGAACCAGAAACGGGTCTGACCCGGCGTACCGAACAGGTACAGGATCAGGTCGCGATCTATCGAGATACGGCCGAAGTCCATGGCCACCGTGGTCGTCGTCTTGCCCGGCACCTGCCGGGTGTCGTCGACGCCGACTCCGGCGGAGGTCATGATGGCCTCGGTGGTCAGCGGCGTGATCTCCGAGACCGAGCCGACCAGCGTCGTCTTGCCGACGCCGAATCCACCGGCGATAACGATCTTCGCCGACGTCACGCGCCCGCTCGGGGCCGGCGGCCGGTGCGACATGTCAGAGCCTGCGAAGTCCACTCAGCACCCTCTCCAGCAGTTCAGTGCCCACCGCGTCGTCCGAGTCGTCCAGGATGGTCGGCTCGTGGACCGCGACCAGGCCGTCCGTCGCCATGTCGGCGATGAGCACCCGGGCCACGCCGAGCGGAAGCTGCATCCGCGCCGCGATCTCCGCGAGCGACTGCACGCGTCCGTCACACAGCGCGGCGATGTACTGGTGCTCACGGCCTTGACCACCATTGCCAGTGGCAGCGGCCCGACCGCGCACCGTCGTCTCGACGAGCGCCTCAAGGGCGATGTCGAGGCGGGGACGGGTACGACCGCGGGTCACGGCGTATGGACGTACCAGCGCACCGGTCGGCTCGTCACGATCAACCATATTGCCGCTCACCTCCTTCGCACCCAACACCGGCTCGCACCGGCATTACCCGTCGTATGCAATGTTGCCGTCCCGCCTGCCCCCACCGGCTGGCGCGACGATCAGCCCATCATCCCCACAGCCGTGCGCGGCTGTGGGGTAAGGGCATCGCCCACCCGGTCAACGAGCAGGGCCATTTCGTAACCGACCTGTCCCACGTCGCAACTACGTGCGGCGAGTACCGCGAACGACGAGCCGTCGGAAATCGACATCAGGAACAGGAAGCCATTGTCCATCTCGACCACGGTTTGCAGCACGGCGCCTCCTTCGAAGCAACGGGCCGCGCCCTGGGTCAGGCTGACCAGGCCGGAGGCGATCGCCGCCAGCTGGTCCGCCCGGTCCCGCGGAAGGTCTCGTGACGACGCCAGGAGCAGGCCGTCCGCGGAGACGGCGACCGCGTGTGCGACACCGGGTACCCGATCGGCGAAGTTGGCCAGCAGCCAACCGAGATCCTGCGTACTAGTCATCCTTCTTGCTCCTTCTGCCCGCTCCCGGCCACCGGGCCAGAGCCAGACTGCGAGGATTGCTGCCCGCCCGGAGTTCCCTCCGAGCCGGTCGGGTTGCTGTCCGAGGGGTGACTACGTCCCCGCTGGACACCCCGGTGGTAGGCGGAGAGCAGACCGCGTACCGATTCCGGGTTTCGGCGCTGCACGGAGGTGGTGGGCTTCTCCACCGCCCCCGGCACGAGCTGTGCCATCGGCGTACGCTTCGGCAGCCCGGTCTCGGTGGTGCCCGCCGCCGGCGCCTGGCTGGCGGCGCTGGCCGCCCGCCAACCGTCGTCGGCCGCAGTCCGCCAGATGCTCTCCTGTGGTGTCGGGCGGTGCGTGGGCGCGCTGTCGGCAGCGCCGGGACGGGGCCCGCCGCTCGCTGCCGCGCCGTTCCCGCCGGACGCGCCCGCCCCCGTCGGAGTCTGTGCCATTGGTGCGTTACCTGTCGTCCCGGTCGGGGTCTGCTGGGCCTGCCGCTCACCGACGTCGACCGTGGAGAGCTGCTGGGTCGTCGCAGCGGCCGTAGCCGGCTGACGCGCACCGGCCGACTCCTCCGGGCCAGGACGACGGGTACGGAACCACGCCGACTCCAGCTCCCGGAAGATCGGCAGCTCCATCGTCTCATCGGCGTACCGCTGCCGGTTCTGGGCCTGCGGCGTCGTGGGTGCAGCCGGCTGTCGCTGCGCCGGTGCCGGCCTGGCGGCCGGGGTCTGGTGCTGCACCCGAGGCAGTTCGGTGGTCATGTCCAGGGCGGCGGCCAGCCGCTCGGGCACGGGCGGGGCTGCGGGCTCCCCGGCCACCGGCGGCCATGCCGGAGGTGCCGAGGCCGCGGCGGCACTGGGTGCCGCCGAGACGGGCCGCTGCGGCAGCGGTCCGCCGGGCGGCGTCGAGACGGGCGAGGCCGACACGGGGTGACCGGAGACCGGGGCCGCCGAGACCGGCGGAGCCGAGTACGGCGTACCGGAGACCGGGGGCGACGACACCGGAGGCACCGGCGGAGCCGACACTGCCGGCGGGGCGTACGGCCCGGCCTCGGGGCTGCTCGGCAGCTGACGCGGGATGGCCGGCGGCTGGCCGCCCGACTCGTCGGTGGAGCGGCGGTGCGGCAGCGGGTCGATCGGGTGACCGTTCGAGGTGAGCGGCGCGAAGCCGTTGCCATTGCCGTTACCACCGGTGGCGCCGCTGGCACCGGTCAGGTCCGACCAGGCGGGCAGGTTACCTCCGCTGCCCACGGTGGACGGCGTGCCGGCACCGTTGCGGCTGGCCGGGTCGAAGGGCCGACCGCCAAGGGTCACCTGGTTGCCCGAACCGCCCGGGGTGTGCGCGGCGGGATGGGCCGGCGGGTGTGCGCCGTTGCCGAGCGCGGCCAGCGCACCGAACGCCGGGGTCGGCCCGGACGGAGGGTTGGCTGCCGGCGGCAGTGCGGCGGGCTGCTGCCCGCGACCGGAGAGCGCCCGAGGCACCAGCACGGTGGGCGGCAACGTGACCTCGGCGACGGTGCCCCGATCGCTGCCGGGCCGCAGCTCGACCTTGACGGCGTGCCGGGAGGCCAGGCGGGCGACCACGACGAGACCCATCATCCGGGAGACGGCGACGTCCACCTGCGGTGGCGTGGCAAGCCGCTCGTTCAGCTCGGCCAGTTGCTCACCGCTGATGCCGATGCCGCGGTCCTCCACGTACAGCGAGGCACGATCGCCGACCCGGCGGGCTTCGACCAGCACCTGCGAGTCCGGCGGCGAGAAGGCGGTCGCGTTGTCGAACAGCTCGGCGACGAGGTGGACGAGGTCGTTGACCGCGTGCGCGGCGACCTCGATGTCCCGGTCGATCACCCCGAACTCGATCCGGGTGTAGTGCTCGACCTCGGACTGGGCGGCCCGCAGCACGTCGATGAGTGCGGCCGGCTCGCGCTGCACGCGGGTCGAGTCGGCACCGGCGAGAACCAGCAGGTTTTCGTCGTTGCGGCGCATCCGGGTGGCGAGGTGGTCCAGCTGGAACAGCTCCGCCAGCCGGTCCGGGTCCTCCTCGCCTCGCTCCAGCCGGTCCAGGTGGCCGATCAACCGGTCGACCAGGATCTGGGACCGGCGGGCCAGGTTGACGAACATCGTCGCGACCGACGACCGCAGCGCGGCCTGCTCGGCAGCGGTGCGGACCGCTTCCAGGTGGACCGCGTTGAACGCCTCGGTCACCTGACCGAACTCGTCCTTGCTGCGTACCGGCAGTGGCTCGGCGATCTGGTTGGCGAGTTGCACCGGCGAGAGCTGCCCGGTGACCTGCGGGTCACGCAGTCGAGCCACGGCCTGGGGCAGCCCGTACTGGGCGATGGAGAGCGCACCCTGACGCAGCTCACGCAGCGAGCGGGCCATCGAACGGGCCACCAGGAACGCCAGCAGGATGGCCAGCAGCAGCATGGTGAGCAGCAGGCCGGTCTCCAGGAACACCGTGCGCTGCACCTCGGAGCGGAGTTCGCCGGCCTGGTCCGCCACGTCGGAGTCGAACTTCGTCTCGACCGAGCGGATCAGCTTGCCGTTGGCGACCAGCGCGTCGTCCCACTGTTGCGGGGTGAACGAGATGCCGGCGAGGTTCTGGGAGTTGTCGGCGTTGACCTGACTGATGTAGATCGTCGCCTGCCGACGGTCACCGCCGCCGATGGTCTGGGCGTGGAACTCCGCCTCCGCCTCGGTCGCCACCGCGTCGAAGCTCTGCTGCGCCTGTTGCTGACCGGTCTCGCTGGAGATGTAGTCGGTCCGCAGAGTCGAGCTCATGCCGCCCGAGATCAACGCCCGGTGCACGACCACCCGGCGGACGGAGAGCCATTCCTTCTCCCGGGCCACTGCGGCGGCGGCCCGCATGCGGTCGCTCAGATCGTTGTCACCGGCCAGCTGGCTGGCCGAGTCCCGGATGGTGAGGAGCTGGTTGATCAGCTCGTCGTAGGACTGGAGCGCGTCGGTGATCCGGAACTTTCCGTTGAGCACCTGACTGCGGGCACCCGGCAGGTCGGCGAGGCGCTCGTCGATCTGGGCGAGCAGGCTCTGCAGGCTGACGGGCAGGTCGGTGAGGTCCGACCGTTGCCGCGAGTAAGGGGCCTTGGCCTGGTCGACGCCGGACGAGACCTCGTTGTAGCGGGTGGAGGCGGTTTCCTTCTGCTCGGCGCTGCTCCGCTGCGGATCCAGACCGAGCAGCAGCACGGCGGCGGTCCGCTCGTCCTGAAGCCCATCGACCAGCGCACCGGAGTGACCAATGAGTTCCGCGAGGTCGCCGGCCCGGTTGGCGTCGTTGAGCTCGTCCAGGTGGTCGACCAGACCGCTGGTACCCACGACGACCGTGGCGATGGTCGGCACGATCATGATGAGACCGAGCTTGGACCAGATCGGCATGTCGCGGAGCCGACCTGCCGGCCGGCGTAGACGCGACAGGAAGGAACCCGCCGTCTTCGGCCGTTTGCTCACGTCACCGCCCTCGTGATTGCAGGGTCTGCGTTGCCCCCGGACAACGCCCAGCAGCCGACCCGGCGGGTCGGACCATCCGAGATTCCATCACGCCGCCACGGAAAGAGAAAGCCCAGGTTGGCCCCAGCCGGAGGTGTGATGAGATGTTGATGCAATTTGATCGCGGTCCGTCTGTTCGGAGTTACTCGAAGTAATGATTCCCCCGCACCGAGTCGTCCTCTTGGCCGGCCCCTCCGGCTCCGGAAAGTCGTACATAGCGCGGCAAACCGGGCTGCCAGTGCTCTGTTTGGACGATTTCTATAAGGACGGCGATGACCCAACGTTACCGAGACGGAACGGTCAGATCGATTGGGAGTCGCCCGATTCGTGGGACGCCGAGGCAGCGGTGGAGGTGATTGACCAATTGGTCAGACACGGCCGGGCGGAGGTGCCGGTGTATGCCATCAACAAGGATCGACGGGTAGCCACTCGGCGCTTCGAGCTGGCCAGTTCGCCACTCTTCGTGGCCGAAGGGATCTTTGCCGCCGAGATCGTCGAGGAGTGCCGGCGTCGGGGGCTCCTCGCCGGGGCGTACGCCCTGCGTCGGCCGCGTAGTGCCACCTTCCTCCGCCGGCTGGTCCGGGACCTCGCCGAGCAACGCAAGGCTCCACGGGTGCTGCTGCGACGGAGCATGGCACTGCTGCGCGCCGAGCCGGCCGTGCTGCGTCGGCAGACCGGGCTCGGCGCGGAGGCCGCCCGTGGTCGGGACGTGCTGCGCCGGGTGGCCGGTCTGCTCGCCGCCGGCCATCCGCCGAGGACCGGTTGACCGCCGGCCGCGCGTCGCTCAGCCCAGCAGCTTCGCGTACGCCGGCTTGATGACCTCGTCGATGATCCTCAGCCGCTCGTCGAACGGGATGAAGGCGGACTTCATCGCGTTGATCGTGAACCACTGGAGTTCCCGCCAGCCGTAGCCGAAGGCGTCGACCAGCAGGGCCATCTCGCGGGACATCGAGGTGCCGCTCATCAACCGGTTGTCGGTGTTGACGGTCACCCGGAAGCGCAGGTCCCGCAGCAGCCCGATCGGATGCTCCGCGATGGACGGGGCGGCCCCGGTCTGCACGTTCGAGGACGGGCACAGCTCAAGCGGGATCCGCTTGTCCCGCACGTACGCGGCCAGCCGGCCGAGCTGCGGCTGCGGGCCGGGGGTGATGTCGTCGACGATGCGGACGCCGTGACCGAGACGGTCGGCCCCGCACCACTGAATCGCCTGCCAGATGGAGGGCAGCCCGAACGCCTCACCCGCGTGGATGGTGAAGTGGAAGTTCTCCCGCTGGAGGTACTCGAAGGCGTCCAGGTGGCGGGTGGGCGGGAAACCCGCCTCCGCACCGGCGATGTCGAAGCCCACCACGCCATGGTCGCGGTGGCGTACGGACAGCTCGGCGATCTCCTGCGAACGAGCCGCGTGCCGCATCGCGGTCAGCAGCGTGCCTACCCGGATCGGCGTACCGGCCTCGGCCGCGAGCGTGCTGCCCTCGACGAAGCCGGCCAGCACCGCCTCGACCACCTCGTCGAGAGTGAGGTTCTTCTCCAGGTGCTGTTCCGGGGCGAACCGCACCTCGGCGTAGACCACCCCGTCGGCGGCCAGGTCGAGGGCACATTCCCGGGCCACCCGGCGCAACGCGGAACCGGTCTGCATCACGGCCACGGTGTGCGCGAAGGTCTCCAGGTAGCGCTCCAGGGAACCCGAGTCGGCCGCCGCCACGAACCAGCGCCCCAACTCCGCCGGGTCAGTGGTGGGCAGTTCGTGACCGACCTCCGCCGCCAGGTCGACGATCGTCGCGGGGCGCAGGCCGCCGTCCAGGTGATCGTGCAACAACGCCTTCGGCGCCCTGACGATGTCCTCGTACCCGATATCAGTGCTCATCGCCGCTCGCCCCGCTCACAACCCATGCTCCCGACCCTAGTCCGCTCCTGCGTCCGGGCACCCACGCAGGGCGTGTGTCGAAGCCCTCCACCGGTCAGCCGGCTCCGACACACGCCCTAGACTCGACCCGTGAGGCGGCCGTGATGGATTCCTGCGTCGTGGCCCGGCTGCGCTGCCCCGTCTGCCACGCGCCGCTCGCCGAGGTCGTCTCCGGTGGTTCCCGGGCGTTGCGGTGCCCACGCCGGCACAGCTTCGACATCGCCCGGCAGGGCTACGTCAACCTGCTCAGCGGCCGTGCCCCGCACAGCGGGGACACCGCCGAGATGGTCGCCGCCCGGGCGGATTTCCTGTCCGCCGGTCACTACCACGTCATCTCCCGCGCCCTGGCCGCCGCCGCCGACGCCGCCCTCGGGGACAGCCCCGGCACGCCTGGCGCGTACCACCTGGTGGTGGACGCGGGGGCCGGCACCGGCCAGCACCTCGCCGCGGTGCTGGCGGAGGTGCCCGCGGCCGTCGGTCTCGCGCTGGACATCTCCAAACCCGCGCTCCGTCGGGCCGCTCGCGCCCACCCGCGGGTCACCGCCGCGCTGGCCGACACCTGGCAGCGACTACCGCTGGCGGACGCCTCGGCGACGCTGGTGCTGAACGTCTTCGCGCCCCGGAACGGCGTCGAGTTCCGCCGGGTTCTCGCCCCGACCGGGCGGCTGGTGGTGGTGACCCCGGCCCCGGAGCACCTCGCCGAACTGGTCGCCGCACTCGGCTTGCTCCGGGTCGACCCGGCCAAGCAGGACCGGGTGTCGGCCAGCCTGGCCGGCCACTTCACCGAGGATGCGACGACCGTGCACCGGCAGGAGCTGACGCTGTCCGGCGCGGAGGTAGCCACCCTGGTCGGCATGGGCCCGAGTGCCTGGCACACCGACCCGGCGGGATTGGCCGCCCGGATCGACGCCCTCGGCGAGCCGGTCCGGGTGACCGTGGCGGTGCGGCTCGGGATCTACCGACCCCAGGGCCCGCGTCCCTAGGTGGAGAGGTCGACCTCTTCCCAGCCAGGGGGTTCGTCATGGTACGGCCCGCGCAGGATCACCGCCCACTCCAACGCCCACCGCCGCTGACCGATCGCGTTGGCGTCCACCAGGCCCGGCAGGGTTCGGCCGGCGCGACTCACCGCCAGATACGACCAGTCCAGGCAGTAGTGCAGGTCGAGCAGGGCGGCCGCGTCCGCCGGGTGTTGCGGCGCGGCCAGGATCCGGGACCGCCACTGCCGGAAGGTCTCCCCCTCGGGGATGTGCGGCAGCCGCTCGACCAGCCGGTCGTCGGTCGGCATGGTGGGGTCCAGTTGCTTGGTCAGGCCGAGCACCCAGGCCAGCGAAAACAGCGCATCGTGGTGCAGCACGAAGGAGCGGTGGTCGCCCTTGGCTCCGGTGACGAACTGGAACTCCGGCGGGGTGACCATCTCCACCAGGTGCGAGGCGAGCAGCCAGCTCATCGCGGCCTGGGGCGGCATGCCGAAGCATCGGGCCAGGATCAGGTGCAGCACCGCGATCCGCGCCTCGATCTCCGCCGTCGGGCGCAGCTCGATGTCGTCGCCCGGCTCCCAGACCAGCGGAAACTGCGGCGGTGGCAACGGCAGCCGCAACCGGGCCAGCTCTTCCAGGCTCGCCTCACGCACCTCGCGGGGGTCAGGGGCAGGCACGATCACGGCAACATCCTGTCCGATCATGATGTCTCGGCGCCGACGGTCCCCCCTGGCCTGCGAGAATAGCGGCCCTCACGCTCCGACACCATGGCTGGACCCGGGTATTCGTCACTCGACGCGTTCGATCACCAGCGGTGCCACGGCCGGGGGTCGTGCGGCGATGGTCACCGCGCGAGCCGCCTCCGCCAACGCCGCCGGGATCAGCTCCGCACGCTCGGCCCGCAGCTCGTAGAGAGGCTCCCCGGCGCGCACCGGGTCACCGGGACGCTTGTGCAGCAGCACGCCGGCCGGCACGCTGACCGGATCCTCCTTGCGCGCCCGTCCCGCGCCGAGCCGCCACGCCGCCACGCCCATGGCGTACGCGTCGACCGCCGCGACGTGACCGTCCGCGTCGGCACGGACCACCTCGATTTCCGCTGCCTCGGGCATCGGCGCGTCCGGGTCGCCACCCTGCGCCCGGATCATCGACCGCCAGACGTCCATCGCGCGCCCGTCACGCAGCGCGGCGGCGGGATCGGCGTCGGGCAGCCCGGCCGCGTCGAGCATCTCCCGGGCCAGCGCCAGGGTCAGTTCCACCACGTCGGCCGGCCCGCCACCGGCGAGCACCTCCACCGACTCGGTCACCTCGATGCCGTTGCCGATGGCCCGGCCGAGCGGGGTGGACATGTCGGTGAGCAGGGCGACGGTCTTCACGCCGTGCGCGCCACCCAACTCCACCATGGTCCGGGCCAGTTCCCGGGCGTCGTCGACGGACTTCATGAACGCGCCGGAGCCCACCTTCACGTCCAGCACCAGCGCGCCGGTCCCCTCGGCGATCTTCTTGCTCATGATGGAGCTGGCGATCAGCGGGATGGCCTCGACGGTGCCGGTGACGTCACGCAGCGCGTACAGCTTGCGGTCGGCCGGGGCTAGCCCTGAGCCGGCGGCGCAGATGACCGCGCCGACGTCGCGCAGTTGGGCAGTGAACTCCTCGTTGCTCAGCGCCGCCCGCCAGCCCGGGATGGACTCCAGCTTGTCCAGCGTGCCGCCGGTGTGCCCGAGCCCGCGCCCGGACAGTTGCGGAACCGCGCCCCCGCAGGCCGCGACGAGCGGGGTGAGCGGCAGGGTGATCTTGTCACCGACCCCGCCGGTGGAGTGCTTGTCGACGGTCGGCCGGGTCACGGCAGACAGGTCGAGCCGCTCGCCGCTGGCGATCATCGCGGCCGTCCAGCGGGCGATCTCCGGCCCGGTCATGCCGTTCAGCAGGATCGCCATGGCCAGCGCCGACATCTGTTCGTCGGCCACCACCCCCCGGGTGTACGCATCCACCACCCAGTCGATCTGCCGGTCCGACAACACCCCCCCGTCCCGCTTGGTCCGGATGACATCAACCGCCGCAAACCCACTCATCAGTCAGATCTTCCCTCGTCGTTTGGCGATACCGGTTCGCGCACCGCGCCACACCGGGAGACAACGCGTGTCGTGACCATCGGGCGGCCGGCGACCACGACGGGCCGGGGGCCTGCCGTGCCCGGCGGAGGGATCAAGCCTGACCGCCCGGAGCCGGGTACGGCAGGCCCCCGGCCCCACCGCAACCCGGGATGGCCGGCCCATTCCCCAGCTCAACCCCAGCGAACCGGGATCTCCGCCGGCGGCTCCCCCTCACCGGCCCAGAAGATCGTGCCGGACTCGTCGACCACCACCACCCGGGGCGTACGGGCCAACCCCCAGGCGATCGCCTCCGCCGGGTCGCCCCAGCTCGGCCCCTCCTCCAGTACCCCGGTCTCGGCACCAGCGTCGTCACCGGCCGAGCGTTCCCAGTAGGCCGTCCAGACCTGCTGTCCCGCCGACAGGTCGGGATGCACGAAGACGGTGCCTCGCCCACGCCAGGCGGCGAGCCGACCGGGCACCACCGGTACCGGCTGCTCACCGGTGACCGCTTCGAGGTCGGCAACGTCGAAGGCGTGTGGCAGCAGTTCGGCCATCCGCAGCGGGCCGCCCTTGGCTTCGATGAGGCAGTCCGGCCCGCCCTGCTCCCAGAGCAACTGCCGGCAGCGCCCGCAGGGCATCAGCGGCTCACCCGTGGCGTCGACGCAGGAGAGCGCCACGATCCGGCCGCCGCCGGTGGCGTGCAACGAGGAGACCACCCCGCACTCGGCGCAGAGCACCACACCGTACGCGGCGTTCTCGACGTTGCAGCCGACCACGACCCGGCCGTCGTCGACCAGCGCCGCCGCACCCACCGGGAACTTCGAGTACGGCACGTACGCGTGCCGCATCACTTCGGTGGCGGCGGCTCGCAGCCGCTCCCAGTCAATCTCGCTCACTCCGACATTCTGCCGTAGCCTGCTCACCAGCTCAGACGCGGCGTCACAACTACAACCCGGATCCTCGGCACAGCTATCAGGGGCGCCGCATCACACCGCTCGCTCAGCTGTGCCGCCGGCCACCCGCGTGGCGCGGCCCGCCACCGTCGAGAGTTCGCCGACCATCGGTCGAGGCGCGACGATTGCGCCGACGGGTGGACCGCCGAGCCGGTGCAGGCTCCCCGGCGAGGTGAGCAGCTCGGCGACGAACCTCAGTTGTTCAAGCGCGGAGAGCAGCAAGTTCAGCGCCTCGGCGGCTACGATCAGCTCGCCCGAATGCGAGCCGACGCCCTCATGGGAGTCGAGCAATCCACGATGCACCTTCTTCACGAACGCACCCGTCTCAATGCCCAGCTCCGTGCGAAGCCGCGACTGGAGGCCCTGCAATACATCCAGGGCCTCCGCAGTGCGACCCATGTGATGCATCGCGAGGGCGAGCTGGCCGTGCAGAATTTCATGGTACGGATGTCGCGTGACCCATCCGGAAAGCTCCACCACCACGCCTGCATTATTGCCACGAGCGAGCTCGATTTGGCTGTATTCCTCGACCAGCCCAATCCGCAGTTCCTCAAGGCGTGTCACCGCAGGCGCAAGGGCGTCCGATCCGACGTCCTCCAGTGCCTCCCCGGACCACAGATCAAGCGCTCGCCTCGCCGTCTGCGATGCCTCTTTCAGATCCCCTCGTCGGGCGCACGCTCGGACGTCCGTGCACAGCTGCCTGAACCGCACCGCGTCGATCTGTTCGACGGACAGCTCCAGGAAGTAGCTTGAGGAAATCCGGGTCAGCTCCGCTTCGACCGCCGTCTCTGACAAATATCTACGGAGCGCTCCTACGCAGTTCTGCACCTGCTGAACAGCAGTTAATGGCGGTTCTTCCCCCCAGAGCACTTCCACGAGTTGCGAGGTGGAAACAGGACGGTTGGGATCGACCAGCATGGCCGCCAGTATTTTTCGCTGGCGATGTGCGGAGATCGAACGGAATCTGCCGTTGGAGCGCACAGACACTGGTCCCAAGATTTTGAAATCCATACACTCCCCCGTGAGCGAGACCTCGTCACCATCCTGCGCGAGCGCCGATGTCGCGTCAAGACCGCAGTCCGCACCAGCAGGTTCCGGAAGGCCAGCGACCACGAGCGGTAGCTGGGAGAGCAATCACAGAGAGCCATTCGCGGCAACGAATGCAGTACTTGTCCGGCTCGCGTCACAGCGTTCCGCCACGGTCCGACGGCCCGAAGGGCAGGACAACCTCTACGGATTGCTGAGTTCGGCGAGGCGACGCGGAGTCACAGCTGTGAGTGTCGTCGCCGCCGTCGCCAACTCCCCGGACCGCACGTCGGGTCCGGGACTGATAGTCACGAGCGCTCCGTCGCGTCGTACCACGTGAACCTCCCGCCCCGACTCGGTACGGATCCAATGGTCACCATCTACTCGCCGACAACCGGACGCAGTGGATGCTGGTCCACCCGGGCCACTCGGCAGGATGTCGCTCACGACCGGACCACACTGGCGAGGCGGGGCGAAGTCGTCCGGAACGTCGGTGACGTACACCGATATCCAGCCACGTTCCCGCACCAGCGTCATGAGCAGCACTCGATCAGCCGGGTACGCAAGCGCCGGCCCGAGTTCGTACCCCGGAACCCGCGGCACCAGCAGCGGTAACCCGAGCCCGGCAAAGGCCTCCCGATCATCCACACGCCGGGCCTGCTGCCGCAGGGTCGGAAACGCGGCCAACGGGGCCAACAGTACGAGTACCAGCGCCACGCGGACAACGGGTGGCAGGGTGGCAGTCACGACAAATACGCCGACCGCAAAACCGATCATTGCCAGCACCACCACCAGCCACACCGGCGGCAGCGTCCATCGGGGATGGCGCGCCTGCTCGAGCAGGATCAAACCACCACTTGCCAGGGCACCGACCAACGTAGCCCAACGGGCCGGCTCGACACCGAAGGTCCGCAGCGTCAGCCACACCGCCACCATCACGACCAACGGGCCGACCAACAGTGTCGGGAAGCCAAGATCGAGGCAGCCGCCGATCGTGTCCGACTCGCAGTCGGCCACCGAACGCGCCTGCTGCTGCCATAGGGCGGCGAGAGCACCAGATCCCACGGCGCCGGGCACCGCCGCTGCAGTCATGCGGGCCAGCACATTCATCGACGGCTCCCAGGGGCCGGGGGCTTGGCCGGCAGTCCGACCAAGCCCCCGAATCGTACTCACCAGTGATAGTTGTACAGGGCCATGTAGTCGTTGAGGATGCTCGCGTAGGCCAGATTGCCGGGTCTGTTCGGGTGGAAGGACTCCATGCTCAGCAACTGCTTCGGGTCACCGTCGTCGTCGGCAAACAGGTCACCGGCTACGACGCCGTTCAGGTAGAAGTCCCTGCCGCAGATCGCGTGGCCCGCGAACGTGCTACGGGCATCCATGCCGTGGATCCGGTTCGCCGCGTCGGATGGTAACGCCTGAGTGACCAGCCAGTCCGACATCTGATTGAGGAAGATCGTCTCATCCCACGAGAAGCCGACGGTGATTCCCGGCAGGACGGCTCCATACTCGCAGTTTGTCTCAAACAGGTGCGGATACCCCATCACGAAGATCCGCGCGTTCGGCGCGCGTACCCGGATCTGCCGCACCACCTCCTGAATTCCCTGTTTGACTTCGCCCTGAATGAGTTCCTCCTGAGCCTGCCTCAAAGGCTTGCTGTCCCCTTCCATGCGGTAGTCAGGCGCGCTGCAGTCGATGCCGGTCGCGCAGGAGGTGGCCACCTTGGTGAACCGGGCATCGTTGCCGCCGATGGAGAGCATCACAGCGGTGGTGTTCGGGGTCAGCGAACCCTGGTCGATCTGGCTGATCTCTCCGTACTGTCCTTCCGCCGTCCGGCCTTTCCACTGCCCGTTGCTCACCATACTCGGACTCATGACATTGTGCGTACGGGCGCCGCTGCAGGCCACGAACTGCGCGTCGATATCCGGGTGGTGCTGCTCGGAAAGCGTGGCGATGTTGCTCGATGCGCCGGGAATGACAGCTCGCTGCGACCACGCGTGCGAACTTCGCCGGCAGGAGTTCCTGGTAGTGGCACCCTCGTCGCCGTACTGGTCGCTGACCCGGGTGTAGTCGCCGGTGCCTTCGCCGGAGGAGAACGAGTCGCCGAGCGCCACTACAAAGTGCCGCGGCTTGCGGGGCAGCGGCTGGAACGCGAGGGCGTCCCACGCGATGTCCTGCACGCCGGTGCCATCCAGGGTGAAGTTGCTTAATTCCACCTTCGGTGTGCCCGTGCCGGTGAAATCGAAGACGCCAAGGTTCACCCAGCGGTTCGACTCCCACTGGGTTGGGATGATTCGCTCCTCGGTGGCGCCATTTGGCCGGCGAATGATGTACTTCGCCTGCCGGGTATGGGCGCCGTGATCAGGTAGGTGTACCCACACCCGGGTCCACGCGTTGGTAGGATTGATGTTCCAGGTGCCGGTGATCCGATAGGACTGTCGCTGCTCCTGCTTATAGGTGTGACCGAACCAGAAGTGCCCGCCGAACCCTGCGCCGATTTGATGTAGATCCACCTTGCCCGGTGTCACGACATCACCGCCCGGCTGGGTGACAGTGGCAAAGTTCAGCGCGAACCTGCCTCCCTTGCTGAACATCGGCGTGCAACCCTCCGCGCCCAGCGCCACCGCAGTGGAGATGTCATCGATGATCTGTGCGCCGGCGGGCAGCCCGGACACCTTGCAAGACCCGTCGGAGTTGACGGGGGTTGGGTGGATATTGTCACCGGGCTGCGTGTAGGGCCTGGGCTCGACGGTCGTGTACCGCCGCGCTTCGAGTCCACAATGAATGGAGCAGTCGGTCCAGGTGACAGGCCCGTTCCACCAGCACTTCAGGTCGTCGCGTTGGCACGCGCCGGCCTTTGTCGCGGGGTAGTCGGCGGGAATTTTGGGCGGCAGCGTCTGGTCGCACTGATTGACGTTCGGCGCGCAGAAGGTGTACCGCCCGGCCTGCGCGATGTCCGGCTGACGTGCCTGCGCCGTCGCGTACGTCGGCGTCCATGCCTGGGCCTTGTAGTTGTAGCGGATCAGCGAGGTGTAGGCGAAGCCCGTCACCCGCTCCGGGTACGACCAGTGGTTCGGGTGCTTGGCATTGTCGTAGCCGATCTGGTCGTCTATCGGCGGGTTGGCGTCCGGCACATCAAGCGGTGCGGTCAGGAACCGCTTCCGGTCGGCCGGGTAGTCGGTGTTCGCCGGGTTGTTGGCCCAGCCGACTCCCCACGGCGCAGATGGGTTCTGCGCGTTGCGCGGATAGAAGCCAGTGTTGTACGCCCAGATGGCGAACCACCAGTTCTCGATGTACTGCGGGTCGCCGTTATTCGCGATCAGGCCGGCATTGCGGGTGATGTTCCACTTATCCTGAAGGATCCGCAGCCCGGCGGCGACGTTCGTCGCGTAGTCCAGTGCCACCGCCTTCTGTTTGGTGTAGTCCCAGGTTACGCCGGCAATTACCTGGTTGGTGTCGGAGCGCTTCATTCCGGAGGTGACCTGCCCCGCGCCGTATCCGCAGTCGGTGTGCGCCCAGTTGATCTTGTCAAAGTTGGGATTTCCCAGATCCAGGCCGTAGTAGCCGAGGCTGGTCAACGGGTTACCTACCGAAGCATCGACGGCGTGATAGCTCGCCTGCCACAGATTCGACTCTTGGGCGAGAATGCCGAGGTAGACCTGGGCGGGTACGTAGCCACCACCGGAAAGAGCCATCGATGGGAACATCCCTTGCGGGGAGTACGCCGACATGCCGTTGTTGTTCCAGTTGGCAGCGCGTTGGAAGGTGAGCTGGCCCCGCACGGCTAGATCCGCCGCCCACTCCATCTGCGCCACCGTCGGTTGATAGACCTGGATGGTCGGATCGTTGCGCGACACCGCGCAGCTGCGGTCCGGGTCGTCGGACACGCTCGGATCCCCGGTCGAGGCGGCGGTGCGGGCGCCGGCTGACTCGCCAGCCGCGCCGGTCGTACCAGCCAGCGTCGGCGAGATGGCCCGGCCGGCCCCCTTGACCTGCGGCTCGACCGAGAAGTCGAAGCGACTCTCGTCCGCCGTCCGGCTGGCCACGATCTCCACCCGTTCCGGCCGACCGTTGTTCGGCCGGTCCGTGAGCCGCCCGGCCGCCTCCCGGCCGGTGGTCGCCCGGAGCACGACCAGCGCCCCGGTGGTGGAGACATCGCTGTCGGGAAGCCCGTCAATCGCCCGCCAGGTACGCGGTAGACGGCTGCCGACCCGGGCTTCGGCCTTTCCGCCGACGGCGAAGACCCGGCCGCTTGCGCCCGGCCGCAGCTTCACCTCGCCGACCGGGACCGAACCGTGCGCCGTGACCTTGCCGTCGGCGAAACGCTTGAACTCGGTTCGGCCGCCCCGCACGACCTGAAAGGCCACGCCGTCACTGCCGTCAGCCAGCAGCCGGAACGGCGTGCCACTGGCGGACGCCAGCGGGGCAACTCCGCCCCTGGCCTCAACCTGCACCAGGCTGCGCCCCTTCACACCGATCAGCCGCCTACCGACTGGCAGCAGCGAGCTAACCTGACCGGGCGCACGCACGACGCGGACGGCACCCGGGCGGCGGGTGTCCACCGTGCCCACCCAGGTACGCGCCACGTCCCCGGCGCGAACCGGCATCTCCAACCGGGAGAGCACCGCCTCCTCTCCCGCCCCACAGCCTGGGTTGTGATAAGCGAGCGAGACGCGCTCCGCCAGCTTCGTCACCGAACCGGTCCTCAGGTCAACGACAGCCGCGAAACCGCCCCGCTGCATCAGAACGTCGCGGTTGGAGAAGGCCCGTGGGGCGTACACCACCACGGCGCGGCGACCGGACCCGGTGACGCAGGCCTGCCCGATCCATTGGTCGGTCTCGAACCCGGGTTCCGCCAGCGTCGCAACCGTCCGCCAGGCGTATGCCTGTGCCTCGTCGGCGACGAGCAGGTGCAAACCCGTGGCATCGCCAGAGGTCGTCACCGCGCGATCGGACGACTGACGCCAGGCTCGGCCCAGGCGGGAGTCGGGATTCAGCACCCGGTCCGGCTTTGCCGCCGGGCGGGACTTGGCCGTCTCGGACGGTTGCTGGTCGGCGTGCTCTGCCGTGGTGCCGGGACCGGGAGGTCTCGCGTGCGCCGCCGGCGCTGAGATGAGTGTGGCGGCGCACAGCAGCACCGCCACGGGGGCCAGGGTCCGTTTCATTGATACACCTCACGCGGAAGCGGTCGATTGCGTGAAGCGTCGAGGTCATTATCACTGTCGAGCCATCGGCGGCCCATCGCTCCCGGCGGGCCGGAGACGCGACGTCACCGGCCCGCGGTGGGCGCGACAGACGACATCGGACGGTTTACCGACCGACGGTGCGCCGGTCAGCCCTTGATGTACGGCTTGCCGTCGGCGGCCGGTGCCCGCACCCGACCGACCAGCCCGGCCACCGCCAGGATCGTCGCCAGGTACGGCAGCATGGCCAGGAACTGGCCGGGGATCACACTGTTGATCGCGCCCAGGTAGGTGGCCAGCTGGTCGGCGAAGCCGAAGAAGAGCGCGGCGAGCAGCGCGCCGGTCGGGCTCCACCGGCCGAAGATCAGTGCGGCCAGGGCGATGAAGCCCTTGCCACCGATCATGTTCTTGGTGAAGGAGAAGAGCGCCAGCGTGTAGGAGGCGCCACCGATGCCAGCCACGGCACCGGCCATGATCACGTTGCGGTAGCGCAGGCCGAGCACCTTCACACCCAGGGTGTCCGCCGCCGTCGGGTGCTCACCGACCGACCGGGTCCGCAGCCCCCACCGGGTACGGAACAGCGCGATGTGGATCACGAGCACCAGCAGCAGGGCGAGGTAGAGAAAGATGTTGCCCCGGAACAGCGCCGGCCCGAGCACCGGGATCTCCGACAGCAGCGGGATCTCCCAGTTGCTGAAGCGCGGGGCGCTGTTGTAGCGGGCGGCGTCGGTCTGCATCAACCGCTCGTAGAGGAAGCCGGTGATGCCGACCGCCAGCAGGTTCAGCACGATGCCCATGACCACCTGGTCGACCAGGTAGCGGATGCTGAACACGGCCAGCAGCAGCGAGATGAACGACCCGCCGATGGCGGCGGCGATCAGTCCGACCCAGACGCTGCCGGAGATGCTGCCGAACAACGCGCCGCTGAACGCGCCCATCAGCAGCTGTCCCTCGATGGCGACGTTCACCACGCCCGACCGCTCACAGAGCACGCCGGCGAGCGAGCCGAAGATCAGCGGCAGGGCGAGCAGGAAGGTGCCCCGCACGATGTTGACCAACGGCATGAAGTTCTGCCCGGTCGGCGCGGCGGAGACCTGCCAGCACAGGAAGGAGAACACGAAGGCGACCAGGCCGACGGCGAGCACCGGAATGAACCAACGTTTCGGCAGGCCGGCGAGCATCGCCGCACCGGCGGCGAGCGTGATCAGGCCGAAGACGATCGCTCCGACAGTGCCGTTGACCTCCAACGCGGCGCCGGCGGCGTCCTCACTGAGCGTGAAGCGCGCCTGCTCGCCGGTGGCCAACGCGCCGAACAGCACGGTGGCCAGCAACCCGAGCGCCACCAGCACCAGGCCAACCTTGCGGGTACGGGTCCAGAAGCCCTCGTTGACCGCCGCGACCGCGACGTCGGGAACAGCCGTGGTGGACATGCCTCACCAGCCCTTCGCGAGGCTCGTCTGCAACCGGGCGGCCCGCGCGGCCCGGAGCTGGAAGATCGCCTTCACCAGTGCCGGCGCGGCGATGAAGATGACGATCAGGGCCTGGAGCACGGTGACCAGCTCCAGCGAGATCCCCGAGTACGACTGCATCCGGTTGCCGCCGGCCTGCAGGGCACCGAACAGCAGTGCGGCCAGCGCCACGCCCCACGGTTTTACCCGGCCGAGCAGGGCGACCAGGATGCCGTCGAAGCCGATCTGGGCCACCACCAAGGGGGTCAGCGCGGCGGCGGTGGTGCCGAGCACCATCTGCGAGCCACCGAGACCGGCCAGCGCCCCGGCGATAACCATGATCAACACGTACGTGCGGGTGACGCTCATGCCGGCGGTGCGGGCGGCGTCCGGGTTGGCGCCCACCGCCCGCAGCTCGAAGCCGACCGTGGAGCGGTTGAGCAGCCAGGCGACCGCCCAGGTGGCCAGGACGGCCAGGACGATGCCGGTGTGCGCCCGCAGCGGCTCACCGAAGACCCGAGGAAATTGAGCGGAGCTGTCCACGGCCCGGCTGATCGCGTCGGTGCGGTTCGGGTCCTGCACCCCGTTCTGCACGATCAGCCAGGTGAGGAAGTAGACCGCGATGTAGTTGAGCATGATCGTGTTGATCACCTCGTGGGCGCCGGTGCGCGCCTTGAGGATGCCCGGGATGAAGCCCCAGATGGCCCCGCCGAGCGCACCGGCCAGGACGGCGACCAGCAGGTGCAGTCCGGGCGGCAGCGGCAACAGGAAGCCGGCCAGCGCGGCCAGGATGACGCCCATCGTCGCCTGCCCCTGCGCGCCGATGTTGAACAGGCCGCCACGGAAGGCCAGCGCCACCGACAGGCCGGTGAAGACCAGCGGCGCGGTGTAGGTGAGGGTCTCCGAGATCGGGCTGAGTGCCGCGTCGGCGTTGGTCGCGGCCGGGTCGAAGATCGAGCCCTTGAACAGGTTCGCGTACGCCTCGCTGACCAGCGTCCAACTCGCGTTGAGCGCATCCGACGGGCGGGCGGTGATGTAGCTGTAGGTGGCCAGCACCTCCCGGTCGGAGATGATCATCAGGATGGCACCGACGATCATCGCGAGCACCAGCGAGAGCAGGGTCACCGTGAAGGTGTTGGCGGCCCACAGGTTCTCCAGGAAGAGCCGTCCCAACGTGGGGCGCGGCCCAGACTCGCCTGGTGTGGTGGCTGCCTCGGCCCGTTCGGTGTTGCCGAGCGCGGTCCGGGCGGCCTGGTCCTCACTCGCCGGTTCCTTGTCCGGGGAACCCGGCTGGGCGTTGAGGTCACTCATGCCGGCAACTCCGCTCCGCTCCGTGCCGCCGCAGGGCCGCCGTGCCTGATGGTTCGCTCGCTCATCGATCCTTCTCGTCTTCGCTGCCCGGCCTGTCGGCCGACACCACGCCGTCGGTGGTGGCCGTGACGTTCCGGGCGGTGGTCGCCGGGGTGCCGGCGTCGGACGCGACGTCCGCGTCGGTGGTGGCCGCCACGTCCGGGTCGGTGGTCGCCGTCGGTGCGGTCCCGTCGTCCGGCGAGCCGCCCGGGGCGTCCGGGATGATGCCCGCCATCAGCAGGCCGATCTCCTCGCGGGGCGTGTCCGGGCCGACCACGCCGATGATCCGCCCGCGATACATCACCGCGATCCGGTCGGCCAGCCCGATCACCTCGTCGAGTTCACTGGAGACCACCAGCACGGCGGTGCCGATGTCGCGCTCGTGGATGACCCGGCTGTGGATGAACTCGATCGAGCCGACATCCACCCCCCGGGTCGGTTGGGCGGCGATGAAGAGCTTCAGTGGCCGGGACAGCTCCCGAGCCACGATCACCTTCTGCTGGTTGCCGCCGGAGAGGGTGCCGACCGGCGCATCGGCCGACGAGGTCCGGACGTCGAACTGCTCGATCCGCTCCGCCGCCGACCTGTCGATCTCGTCCGGCCGCAATGACAGGCCCCGGCCGAACGGCGGCCGGTCGTAAATGTCCAGCACCAGGTTCTCCGCGACGGTGAACTCCTTGACCAGGCCGTCGACGCTGCGGTCCTCCGGCACGTAGCCGACGCCCGCCCGGAGCACCTTCTTGGTCGACCAGCCGTCGATCCGCTGCCCGTCGAGGGCGACCGTGCCGGCGAGCACCGGACGAAGCCCCATGATCGATTCGATCAGCTCGGTCTGCCCGTTACCCTGCACGCCGGCGACGCCGAGCACCTCACCCGCGCGTACGGTCAGGTCGACGCCGTCCACCGCGCGGACCTGACGGTCGTCGTCGACGACCAGGCCGGACACCTCCAGGACGGGCTGGCCCGGGGTGGCCGGGGTCTTGTCCACGGTGAGCCGGACGGTGCGACCGACCATCAGCGCGGCCAACTCGTCGCGGCTCGCCTCCGGTGAGGCGGTGCCGACGGTCTTCCCGCGCCGGATGACGGTGATCCGGTCGGCGATGGCCTTGACCTCGCCGAGCTTGTGGGTGATGAAGACGATCGACTTGCCGGCGGCCTTGAGCGACCGCATCACGGCGAGCAGTTCCTCGGTCTCCTGCGGGGTGAGCACCGCGGTGGGCTCGTCCAGGATGAGCAGGTCGACGTCGCGGGTGAGCGCCTTGACGATCTCCACCCGCTGCTGGACACCGACCGGCAGGTCCTCGATCACCGCGTCCGGGTCGACCTGCAGGTTGTACCGCTCGGAGACCTCGGCGACCTCGCGCCGGGCGCGACGCCGGTCCAGGAACCCGGCGATGCCGCCGCGCACCTGCTCGGCGCCGAGCATGATGTTCTCGGTGACAGTGAAGACGGGCACCAGCATGAAGTGCTGATGCACCATGCCGATGCCGGCCGCGATCGCGTCGGAGGGGCCGCGCAGCTTCAGCGGCTTGCCGTCGATCAGAATCTCGCCCTCGTCGGGCTGGTAGAGCCCGTAGAGCACGTTCATCAGGGTCGACTTGCCGGCGCCGTTCTCGCCGAGCAGGGCATGGATCTCTCCAGGCTCCACCGTGAGGTCGATGTGGTCGTTGGCGACCAGATCACCGAACCGCTTGGTGATGCCGCGCAGTTCGAGTCTCAGCGCAACCTCCTGGAGTGCGAAGCGATGGTGCAGCGTAGCTGCTGGCGAGCGGGCACGGCGTCGGCCGGACCGGTGGCGCGGATCGGCCGCTGCGGCATGGCGGGCTCACCCCGCGCCCCAGCGGCCGGATCAGGTGTGGCTCTTGCTCGCCGGCCGCCCCCGGTGATCGTCTCACCGGGGACGGCCGGCGACGGGTCACTTCGGCTGGGCGGCCGAGGTGACCGTGACGGTGCCGGCGGCGATGTCCGCCTTCAGCTTGTCGACCTCGGCCTTCAGCTCGGCCGGGACCTTGCTGTCGAACTCGTGGTACGGGGCGAGCGAGACGCCGTCGTTGGCCAGGGTGCCGACGAAGCCCTCCTCGGCGTTGAGCTTCTCGCCACCGGCAGCCTTGAGCACGGCATCCTTGACCGCACCCGGAATGTTCTTCACCACGGTGGTGATGATCGCCGAGCAGTCCGGCGTGCTCTCGCAGCCGTCGACGTCCACCCAGATGGTGTTGTACTTGCCACCGGAGGCCTTGGCCGCACCCGTGGTGCCGAGGCCGGCGCCACCGGCCACCGGCATGATGATGTCCGCACCCTGGGCGACCAGCGCGTCGCTGACCTTCTTGCCCTCGTCCTGCTTGATGAAGTCGTTGGTGAAGGAGCCGTTCTGGGTCTCCTTGTTCCAACCGAGGGCCTGGACGTTGGCGCTCTTGGCCTGGTTGTAGTGGGCCACACCGTCGACGAAGCCGTCCATGAAGATGGTCACCGGCGGGATCTTCATGCCGCCGTAGGTGCCCACCTTGCCGCTCTCGCTCATCCCGGCGGCGACGTACCCGGCCAGGAAGCCGGCCTGGGCGGTGTCGAACTCCATCGGGTAGACGTTGGCCACGCCCGGGTTGGCGTCGACGATGCCGAACTGCTGGTCCGGGTTCGCCTCGGCGATCTTCTTGGTGGCGTCGCTCATCAGGCCGCCGACGGCCAGGATGAAGTCGCAGTCCTGGTTGACGTACTGGGTGAGGTTCGGCTCGTAGTCCGCCTCAGCCTTGGACGCGACGTACTTGATGTTGACGTTGTCGTTCTGCGCCTTCGCCTCTTCCAGGCCCTTCCAGGCGGAGGCGTTGAACGACTTGTCGTCGATGCCGCCGACGTCGGTGACCATACAGGCGGTGTACTGCTCGCCGCCCGAACCGGCGTTGTTGTCCTCATCCGGGGCCTCGCCACAGGCGGCGGCGCTCAGTACGAGCCCACCTGCCGCGATGATCGAGGCGATCCGCATCCCACGCACCGAGCGCAAGACGACTCCTTCCCATTGCACACCGCGGGGTACGCGGTGGCAGCCCTTGAACCGGCCTGCGCCTTGCCGCCGGCGTCCCACGTTACGGGAGCAGAGCGTACGCCCGCGCCCACCTGCCGACCGACAATCGTGCAGGACTGTTGGAGGCCTGTTACCCGTACGTAATGCTCGGGTGGGCCACATCACTCAGGGTGCCGGCAGGCGGGCGCGCGCGTGTCAGGAAAGCCGTTTTCTCCGTTGGCCGGGCGTCCGGCGGGCTACCGCCAGAAGACCGCCACGGCCGCGTTGACCAGGGTCAATCCCACGATGGCAAGGAAGTGCCCCCGGTTGACGTCGGCGCGCTTGCGGGAGAAGAAAACCATGACGAAGATCAGCAGAGCGATCACCAGCTTCGTCACAAGCTTCGCCGGAGCTGGCTCATCGCCGTCGCGCAGCGGCGCGCTCAGGCCGATGCCGGTCAACAGTTGGATCACGGCACCCCAGAGCATGGCGGCGTTGATCCGGAACGTGCCGGTGAGGTATTGGGCGATCGCACCACCGAGCAGCAGCGCGAACCCGATCAGATGGACGTAGAGGAGGATGAGTCGAAGTGCTTCCACCCGACCCATCCTGCCCTACCAACGACGGTTTGTAGTAGAGGCATCCCCGGCCGAGCCGGCACGCCCACCAGCACCAGCACGACGTAGCCGGCCGGTCAGCCCTTCGTGCCGCCGGCGGTCAACCCGGAGACCAGGTGCCGCTGCGCGATCATGAACACCACGCCGGCCGGCACGGTCACCAGGACCGCCGCCGCCGTCAGGTACTCCCACTGCGGGTTGAACTGCGGCACGAACTGCTGGAGCCCGTACGCCAGGGTGAACTTGTTGTCGGTCTGGATGAACGCCGACGCGTACATCACCTCACCCCAGGCGGTGAGGAAGGTGTAGAAGGCGGTGACCGCGATGGCCGGCCGGGCCAGCGGCAGCACCACCCGCCAGAAGATCGCGAACGGGCCGCAGCCGTCCAGCGCCGCCGCCTCGTCCAGCGAGGTGGGGATGGAGTCGAAGTAACCCTTGAGCATCCAGGCGCAGAACGGCACCGCGATGGTCAGGTACGCGATGATCAGTGCCGGCAGCGTGTTGATCAGGCCGAACCGCGCCATGATCGTGTAGATCGGCACGATCAGGATGGCCGCCGGGAACATCTGGGTGATCAGGAAGGTCATCATCAACGGGCGACGCCCCGGGAAGTTGAACCGGGACACCGCGTACCCGGTGGTCGCCGAGAAGAAGATGCCGATCAGCATCGTGAACGCCGCGACGATCACCGAGTTCAGCAGCCACTTCGGGAAGTTCGTGTCGAACAGCACGTAGCTGTAGTTGGCCAGGGTCGGATCCTTGACCAGCGACATGTCGCTGCTCTGCACCGCGTACCCGGGCTTGAACGAGGACAGCAGCACCCAGACGATCGGGCCGAGCGCGATCAGCGAGGCGAGGATCAGCGTGCCGTGCAGCAGCAGGGACTTCGCCGGGCTCCGCCGGCTGCGGCCGGGCCGCTTGACGGTCCTCGCCGAGGCGACCGGAACAGCCGCCGCCGGCGTTGCCGCCGCCGGAGTGGTCAGTTGGCTCATGTCACCACACCTCGCCTTGCTTGCGCAGCGCCCGCCGGTAGAACATCGAGAACACCAGCAGGATCGACAGGATCAACACGCCGTACGTGGACGCGAGCGAGTAGTTGCGGATGCCCTCGAACGCCGCCCGGAAGGCACCGGTCACCAGAATCTCGGTCTCCCCCGCCGGCTGGCCCTCGGTCACCAGGAAGATGATCGGGAACATGTTGAACGTCCAGATCGTGCCGAGCAGGATCACCGTCATGCTGACCGGGCGCAGTCCCGGCAGGGTGATGTTGCGGAACCGCTGCCACGCGGAGGCACCGTCGATCTCCGCGGCCTCGTACAACTCGCCGGGGATGGTCTGCATCCCGCCCAACAGGGCCACCATCATGAACGGGACTCCGAGCCAGATGTTGGTGACGATCGCGGTGAACAGCGACGTCCACTGGTTGGCGAACCAGTCGACCGGGTCGATGCCGAGCGAGGTGAGCAGCGAGTTCGCCAGGCCGAAGCGCTCGTTGAAGATGAACTTCCAGGCGAAGGCGCTGACGAAGGCGGGCACCGCCCAGGGCAGGACCAGCAGCACCCGGTAGAGGCCACGGCCCCACATCGGGCGGTTGAGCATCACGGCCAGGCCGAGGCCCAGGCCGTAGTGGAACACGACGCAGCCGAGGGTCCAGATCAGCGTGATCGCGGTCCACTGCCAGAAGTCCCCGACGTTGCCGCTGAGCACGTTCACGTAGTTGTCGAGACCGATGAACTCCCACTTGTTGGGGTTCTCGGCACAGACCTCGCCACCGGTGATCGACCTGGTGCAGATCTCTGCGGCCTGGTTGGCCTCGGTGAGGTTGGTGAGGGAGATCCAGATCCCCCGTACCAGCGGGTAGAAGATCAGAACTGCCAGGACGATGACGACGGGCAGCACCATCGCCCAGGCGTACCAGTGTTTCTCCCAGCTGCGGCGCAGCCGGGAGGGACGAGCGGATCGGCCGGACGGCGGCGTGGGGGGCGCCGGATCGGCTGTCACGGTGGTCATCAGCTGCGCTCCATGCGGGGAGGTCCGGCAGGGCCCGCGGCCGACGACGGCCACGTGACCCTGCCGGGTGCCGAGAGGTCACCGGCGAGAGAGCCGGCGGTGAGGTCAGTTCTCGTAGGAGGGGACGACCTCGGCCTTGTACTTCTTCGCGACGGTGTCCAGCGCGGCCTTCGGGTCCTTGTTCTGGATCAGGACCTCGGTGGCCATCTGGTCGAGCGGGCCGAAGAACTGACCGGCCTCCGGGATCCACGGGCGACCGACGCCGGCCTCGACCACCGGCTGGAACGCGGCGACGGTGGCGTTGTTCTTCACCGCGTCAAGGTCGTACGCCGAGGTGCGGGTCGGCAGCAGGCCGAGCTTCTCGGACAGGAACGCCTGCGACTCGGCGGAGCTCATGAACTTGACGAACGCGACGGCGGCGTCGACCTTCTCCTGCGGCATCCCGGACCAGATCACGTAGTTGTGGCCACCGACCGGGCCACCGGCCTTGACCGAGCCACCCGGCACCGGTGCGATGCCCAGGTTCTCCAGGCCGCCGAAGTCCGGCGCCTGCTTGACGTTGTTGACCTCCCACGGCCCATTGATGATCATGGCGACCTTCTTCTCCTTGAAGAGGGTCATCATGGTGCCGTAGGCGTCGTTGGCGGACGGCTTGGCGGCAGCTCCGCTGTCGATCAGGTCCTTGGCGATCGCCAGTCCGGCCGCGTTCTGCTCCGAGTTGATGACGATCTTCTTGTTCGCGGCGTCGACCAGGTCGCCACCCTCGCCGTACATGAAGGGCAGCAGGAAGTAGCCGGCCGGGTTGAGGTACACACCCTCGGCGTCGGTCTTCTCCTTGATGGTCTGCGCCGCCGTCTTCAGCTCGGCCCAGGTCTTCGGCGGCGCGCTGATGCCGGCCTGGCTCAGCAGCTCCTTGTTGTACATCAGCGCGAGGCTGTCGGTGACCTGGGGAACGCCGTAGGTCTTGCCGTCGTACTTGTTGGAGGCGAGCGGGGTCTCCAGGAAGTCGGACTCGTCGGCCAGCAACTCGGAGCCGTCCAGCGCGTACAGGTGGCCCAGCGAGGCGAACTCGGGCACCCAGGCGACCTCGGCCCGCAGGATGTCCGGGGCGCCGGTCTTGGCCTGCGCGGCGGTCTTGAACTTGTTCTGCGCCTCGCCGAACGGGACCGACTGATGGTTAATCTTGACGTTCGGGTAGGTCTGGTTGAACTTGGCGATCAGCTCCTGGAACGCCGGACCCTCGTTCTTCGGATCCGAGGTGTCCCACCAGGTCAGTTCTGCGGTGAGGGAGGCGGGGTCGACCGCCGGCTGCTCCTCGGCCGCCTTCTCCTCCCCGCCGCACGCGGCGACGGAAAGGGCGAGAGTGGCAGAGGCGAGTACGGCGATTCCCCTGGCTGTGCGGCGCATGTTCGCTCCTAAGTTGCCTGCCGGGTAACGGCCGGGACATTAGCAAGAAGTTTCGAAACTAGAAACCCCTTGCGGCCTGCCTGCAAACACCGTGCCCCATCCGCAACGTAAGTGACCGACAAGTGCCGCTGTCTGGGCATTTCGTCCCCGGACGCAACCGCCGGACCATCAACACCTGCCACTCTCCGTGCACCCTGTAATCACTTAAAGCATCCGGACGGCATCGCTGCCACGTCCTTCGTGGGCACGATCCCGACACACGCTGCTCGATCCTGCAAGTTTTTGCTGGCCACTGCGCAAGAACTGGATGGTGAGCTACAGTGCCGCCATGCGCGCTCGTCTGTCCGACATCGCCCAGCAGGCCGACGTCAGTGAGGCCACGGTGTCGCGGGTGCTCAACGACCGCCCCGGCGTGGCACCCGAGACTCGGCAGGCCGTCCTGACCGCCCTCGACGTGCTCGGTTACGAGCGCCCCGCCCGGCTGCGCAAGCGCAGCGCCGGGCTGGTGGGTCTGGTGGTCCCGGAGTTGGACAACCCGATCTTCCCGGCGTTCGCGCAGATCATCGAGTCGGCCCTGGCCCCCACCGGCTACACCCCGGTGCTCTGCACCCAGACCCCCGGTGGGGTACGCGAGGACGAGTACGTCGAGATGCTGCTGGACCGACAGGTGTCCGGGATCGTCTTCGTCTCCGGCCTGCACGCCGACACCGCCGCCGACCATGACCGCTACCGCACCCTGCTCGCCCGCCCGCTGCCGATCGTGATGATCAATGGCTACGCGCCGGGCATTCCCGCGCCCTTCGTCTCCTGCGACGACCGGGAGGCCGCCGAGCTGGCCGTGGCCCACCTGGTGGCCCTGGGCCACCGGCAGATCGGCCTGATCACCGGCCCCGACCGCTTCGTGCCGGTACAGCGCAAGGTCAGCGGATACAAGTCGGCGATGGAGCGGCTCGCCGGCGTCGACGAGCACGAGCTGGCCGAGCTGACCGAGCTGTCGCTGTTCGGCGTCGAAGGCGGGGAGGCCGCCGCCGCCCGGTTGATCGAGCGCGGCGCCACCGGCATCGTCTGCGGCTCCGACCTGATGGCGCTCGGTGCCATCCGGGCCGCCCGACAGCGGGGCATGTCCGTGCCGGAGGACCTCTCGGTGGTCGGCTACGACGACTCGCCACTGATGGCCTTCACCGACCCGCCGCTGACCACCATGCGTCAGCCGGTGGCCGCCATGGCGGTCGCCGCGGTGCGGGCGCTGGTCGACGAGATCAACGGACACGGCGCACCGCACTCGGAGTACCTGTTCCGACCGGAGCTGGTGGTCCGTGGGTCGACGGCCGTGGCACGACAGGACGCCGGCGGTCCGAACGGCCCGGGCCGGCAACGGCCGGCGTCGCCAGCGCTCGTGGTCCCGGCGTGACCTAGCCCGCACCAGGAGCATCAGCAACCCCTCTTGCGCAAGAAATGCTTGACTCTTGCAGAGCCGGCGCGGCATCCTTCTCAGACACCCGTGCGTCCCCACCTTGCCAACGCCGGGTTGCCGCTGTCCCGCGCCACAGAACGGGGAACACCCGATGACCGTCAGCATCCCCTCGCCGCTGACCTCCGACGCCGACTGGTGGCGATCCGCCGTCGTCTACCAGGTCTACGTCCGTAGCTTCGCCGACTCCGACGGCGACGGCATCGGCGACCTCCAGGGCATCCGGCAACGTCTGCCCTACCTGCGTGACCTGGGTGTCGACGCGCTCTGGCTGACCCCGTTCTACACCTCACCCATGGTCGACGGTGGCTACGACGTCGCCGACTACCGCGACGTGGACCCGATGTTCGGCAACCTCGCCGACTTCGAGGCGATGATCACCGACGCTCACGCGCTCGGCCTGCGGATCATCGTCGACATCGTGCCGAACCACACCTCCGACAAGCACCCCTGGTTCACCGCGGCGCTGGCTGCCGCTCCCGGCTCCCCGGAACGTGCGCGCTACCTCTTCGCCGACGGCAAGGGCGACGACGGCGAGCAGCCCCCAAACGACTGGGAGAGCATCTTCGGTGGCCCCGCCTGGACCCGGGTTCCCGACGGTCAGTGGTACCTGCACCTGTTCGACCCCGCCCAGCCCGACCTGAACTGGCGGCACCCCGAGGTACGCGCCGAGTTCGAGGACATCCTCCGCTTCTGGTTGGACCGTGGCGTCGACGGATTCCGGATCGACGTGGCCCACGGCATGATCAAGGCCGAAGGGCTGCCGGACGTCGGCTTCAGCTCGATGAGCACCGGCCGGCGCCAGTCCGAGCTGCTCGGCAAGGGTCGGCTGCCCTACTTCGACCAGGACGAGGTACACGAGATCTACCGCGCCTGGCGGCCCATCCTGGACAGCTACCCGGGCGGTCGGATGGCCGTCGCCGAGGCCTGGGCCGAGACCCCTCAGCGGCTCGCCCGCTACATCGGCCCGGACGAACTGCACCAGGCTTTCAGTTTCGACTTCCTCGACGCCACCTGGTCGGCGGACTCGTTCCGAAAGGTGATCGACGCGGCGCTCGCCGAGTCGACAATCGTCGGCGCACCGACCACCTGGGTGCTGTCGAACCACGACCGGCAACGGCACGTCACCCGCTACGGCGATGGCGAGATCGGGCTGCGTCGGGCCCGGGCCGCCGCGCTGCTGATGCTCGCGCTGCCCGGCTGCGCCTACCTCTACCAGGGCGAGGAACTGGGCCTGCCCGAGGTGCTCGACCTCCCCGACGAGCTACGTCAGGATCCGGCCTTCCTGCGCACCGGCGAGAGCCGGGACGGCTGCCGGGTGCCGATCCCGTGGAACGGCGAGCTGGCACCGTACGGCTTCGGGCCCGCCGGCAGCGAGCTGAGCTGGCTGCCGGCCCCGACGACCTGGCGTGAGCTGTCGGTGGCCGCACAGACCGGTGCGCCCGACTCCACGCTGGAGCTGTACCGCTCGGCTTTGCGGATCCGTCACCGCCACCCGGCGTTGGCCGGCCTCGGCGGCATCACCTGGCTGGAGACCGGCCCGGGAGTGCTCGCCTTCGAGCGACGTGCCCGCGAGACCGTGCTGACCTGCGTGGTGAACCTCAGCGGCGCACCGGTGACGATCGACGGGTACGGCACCCCGCTCGTCGCCAGCGCGACGCTCACCGAACGCGACGGTGGACACCTGCTGCCGGTGGACGCGGCGGTGTGGTTCGAGCGGTGCTGAACGGGTAAGCCCGCCATCGACTCGGCCGTTCGGCGTGCTGCGCGCCGCCGGGCGGCCGGGCACGACCCCTTGTGGTGGGGGGTGCGACGGAGGCCGGTGCCCGGGGCGATCCCCCGGGCACCGGCCGCCGTGTGTCGTCCGGCGTACGGTCACGGCGACGACCGATGGTCAGCCCGGTTCGTGCTGGGCGAGCCGCCCACCCACTGCCCGGGTACGCAACGTGTCGAGATGGGTCCCTCACCCGGTCGCGCCCGGCAGGCGGGCGGCGACTCGGCGGAAGCCGGCGCGTAGCTCTGCCTCGCTCGGCGCGGGTAGCGGCTCCGCCGGGTGGTCGGGTTCGGTCAGCTCCTCGGCGACGAGGTCTTCGAAGTCGCCGTACAGGTCGGCCTGGTCGGTCCGGGCCGCGTCGTCGGCGGCAGCCACCTGAGCGGCGGCGATCTCGCTGCGGATCTGCTCCACCGAGACCGCCGGCACCAGCGGCTCCACCACCGCCATGAGCTGCTCCTGCGCCACCACCGCCTCGGCCAGCGCCAGCGCGTGCGGTCGCTCGTACGGGCCGCAGACCACCGCCTCCCACTCGTCGACGTCGCCGAGCGGCCCGAACGTGATGATCCACGGCAGGTCCAGCATCGGCGAATCGTCCGGCAGGTCCAGCGTCACGAGTGCCCCCACCCGCTCATCATGGTGGTCGTTCAGGCAGGTCGGACGCGAGTTCGACGCATCCCACCGGTCGAGGTGACATTGACGGTGACGACCGGTGGGCGTGGTCGGGCAGGTGACGGCGAGACTCAGCCCGCGCCATGCCGCCTCAGCCGGGCCGGGCGACGTCCAGAGCCGCCCGGACCAGGGACAACGCCCGATCCGATGGAACTCCCAGCCGGGCTGCCTCGGCGGCGTACCCGGCGGCCAGCCGCTGCAACCGGTCCACCGCGTCGTCGCGTCCGGGTGCGACGAAGGTGCCGTGCCGACCACGGGTCTCCAGCAGGCCCGCCGCCTCCAACTCGCGGTACGCCCGGGCCACCGTGTTCGCCGCCAGCCCAAGATCGGCGGCGAGCCGCCGGACGGTGGGCAGCTTCGCCCCGACCGGCAGCCGGCCCTCCCCCACCAACTGCGCGAGCTGCAAGCGCACCTGCTCGTACGGTGGCACCGGCGAACCCGGGTCGATCGCGATCTGCACCTCTGCTCCTTCCACCGGTTCAGCCGGCCCCGCCCGGAGCACCCGGATCGGTGTCCACGTCGATGTCGGTCGGTCGGGGGCGGACCGCCAGATCGACCACCCGCCCGCGGCGGCTGGTCGCGACCAGCGCGGCCCCGAAGAGCACCAGCTGGTTGAGCAGGTAGAGATAGACCAGCAGGCCGACAGCGGTGGCCACCACCGTGTACGCAGGATTGTGTTCGACCCGACCCACCCAGAAGCGGCCGACGGTGTTGAGCAGGGTGATGCCGACCGCGACGATCAGCACCACCGGTCGCAGCCGGGAACGACTCATTCGTAACCGGGGCACCGCTACCAGCAGCAACGTGGCGAGAACCGCGTTGACCAGCACGCTGAGCAGCGCGCTGACTGTGGTGAGCGCGAACGAACCGGTGCTGCGGAGCAGGAAACGCAGCAACGACTCCAACGCGTCCACGGCCGCCACCGAGAGGCCGAGCAGCACGAAGACGATCACCAACACGCCCAGGTCGACCAGGCGGCGCACGACCAGGTTGCCCGGATGCTGGTTGAGCCCGTGGATCAGCCGCTGCGAGGAACGGATCGCCTCCACCCACCCGATCCCGGTCAGCACCAGGATCAACAGACCGACCAGCCCGGCGGTGCCGCTGCTGTCGGCGATCTGGGTCGGATCGAGGAACGGCAGGTTCTCGCCGAGGAACTCCTCCGCCGCCGCGCTCACCTCGTCGTTGTCCTCCAGGATCGCACCGAAGATCGCGTACGCGACCAGAGCCAGCGCGAAGACCGCGAAGAAGCCGTAGTAGGCGATGGCAGCGGCCAGCCGACCGCCCTGCAGATCGGTGTAGAGCACCCCGGCACGCCACAGGTGACCGAAGGCCGGGGAGCGGCGACGCGCGGCTGTCAGCCGACGGTCGACGGCCGCCTCGACCCGACCCAGAACGTTCACGTCGTCATCCTCGCCGATCCATCGTCGCCGCGTCAGAGGTACCCGACGTGCCGGCTGGGACGGTCAGCCGCCCAGTCGGAAGTCCCGGCGTGGCTGCCACCGCGTCTCTCCGCTGTGCGAGAAGAGCGTGAAGTGGTCCACCTCGAACATGGCGGAGAAGTCCGCCAGGTCCTCGTACACCCGGTCCAGTGCCTCCGGCGCGACGTCCTGGGCCACCGTCACGTGCGGATGGTAAGGGAACCGAAGCTCCCGACGTAGCTGAGGGGCGGCGTTGATGGCAGCGGCGAGCAGTTCACATTCGCTGATGCCGGCGGCGACCGCGACGAAGACCACCTGGGTCACCGGCCGGAAGGTGCCGGTGCCCCGCAGGTGCAGCGTGAACGGAAGGTGCGCGGCGGCGACCCGGGCGAGGTGCCGTTCCACCCCCGGCAACGCCGTCACCGGAATCTCGGTCGGCCCGAGCAGGGTGACGTGGGCCGGCACGGTGTTGTGGTCACCGGCCTCCAACCGGCGTCGGGTCAGCAGACTGCCCCACGGTTCCGGGATGTCGACCGCGATGCCGATCTGGACACTGTCGCCGGTCACCGGCGCTCCGGGCCCCTGATCCACGCTCCGCGCCACCCCTTCGGCCATCGACCCCTACCCGCACCGCCGCCCTCGACCGGGCCGTCACTCACCGCGTACCGGCGGGAAGAAGCCCACCCGCTCGTACGCGGTACGCAGCGTCGGCGCCGCCACCGCGCGGGCCTTCTCCGCGCCAGCGGCGAGGAGCTTGTCCAACTGGGCCGGATCGTCGAGGTAGGAACGGGTCCGCTGCTGGATGGGGGTGACGAACTCCCGGACCACCTCGGCGAGGTCCTTCTTCAGATCGCCGTAACCCTTACCGACGTACGCCGAGACCAGGTCGTCGATGCCCCGCCCGCTCAGCGCCGAGTAGATGGTGAGGAGGTTGGAGATCCCGGGCTTGGTCGTCTCGTCGAAGACGATCTCCCGGCCGGTGTCGGTCACCGCCGACCTGATCTTCTTCGCCGAACGCGCCGGGTCGTCGAGCAGATCGACGATGCCGCCCGGCGACGAGGACGACTTCGACATCTTCGCGGTCGGATCCTGCAGATCGGTGATCTTCGCGGTGGCCTTGACGATGTGTGGCGCCGGAACGGTGAAGGTCCGGCCGAACAGCGAGTTGAACCGCTGCGCCAGGTCGCGGGAGAGCTCCAAATGCTGACGCTGGTCCTCACCGACCGGCACCGCATTGGCCTGGTAGAGCAGGATGTCAGCCGCCTGCAGGACCGGGTAGGTGAACAGGCCGACGCTGGACCGCTCGTTGCCCTGCTTCTGCGACTTGTCCTTGAACTGGGTCATCCGGCTGGCCTCGCCGAACCCGGTCAGGCACCCCAGCACCCACGCCAGTTGGGTGTGCTCCGGCACCTGGGACTGCACGAACAGGGTGCAGTGCTCCGGGTCCAGCCCGACCGCGAGCAGTTGCGCGGCGGCCACCCGGGAACGCTGCAACAGCACCTTCGGATCGTGCCCGGCAGTGATGGCGTGCAGGTCGACCACGCAGTAGAAGGCGTCGTGCGACTCCTGCAACGCCACCCAGTGCCGCACCGCGCCGAGATAGTTGCCGAGATGGAACGAGTCGGCCGTCGGCTGGATACCGGAGAAGACGCGCGGGCGGACGGGAACGTCGGACATGCCGACAATTCTGTCAGCTACGCCCGGCGTACGTCATGACGGGCCGGTGGGTCGGATCCGGTCGGCGCCGAAACCACCTCACGTCGCTGTTCGGGCAGCCGCGCGACGGTGACCGCGAGACGGGCCACCCGCCGGCCCTCCAGGGTCAGCACCCGCAGCAGCCAGCCACCGACCGGTACCCCCGCCGGTTCGGCGCAGACCGGTATCTCGTCGCCCGGCGCCGGCAGCCGCCCCAGCGCGGCCATCACGAACCCACCCACCGTCTCGTACGGTCCGGTCGGCAGGGGCACGCCGGTGCGTTCGGTGAAGTCGGCGAGGTTGAGCCGACCGTCCACCACCGCCGGAAGCCCGGTGTACGCAGGTTCGGGGGCGCCCGCGTACTCGTCATGGATCTCGCCGACCAGTTCCTCGATGAGGTCCTCACAGGTGACGATGCCGGCGGTGCCGCCGTACTCGTCGACCACCACCGCCAGGTGATGCCCCTCCCGTCGCATCTCGGTCAACGCGGCCAGCACCCGTTTGCTGGCCGGCAGCCGCTTGACCTCCCGGGCCAACTGCCCGACCGTGGTGCCGGGCTCCCGGTCCGGACCGAGCAGCAGGTCACGCAGGTGCACGACACCGACCACGTCGTCGTGGGTGCCGTCGACCACCGGATAGCGGGTGTGTGGACCGGCCCGCACCAGCGGTTCCGCCTCGACGATGGTCAGCGCCGCGGAGAGGAAGACCACCTCGGTGCGGGGCATCATCACCTCGCGCACCAGACTCTCCCCGGCCACCAGCACGTCGTCGATGATGCGCTGCCCCACCGGGTCGAGGACGGTGTTGGCAGCGACCAGATCCCGCAGTTCCACCTCGCTGATCCGTTCCCGGCCGGCGGCCGGGCCGGCGCCGAGCAGGTCGGTGACGAGCCGCAGGGCGCCGTCGGCGGCCCGGACCACGACCCGGGCGACCGCTCGGGCCAACGGCCCCGGCTGGCGGCGGTGCAGGTCGTGGCCACGCCGTCGGGTCATGCGCCGACGCGAGGCCCGCATGCAGTGATGGTAGCGAGCGACGCACCGTAGGGTGACCATCACGAGGCCGCGATTGCGGCCAGGCGGGAGGAAGCGACGTGAAACTGCTCGTCACCGGCGGGGCCGGGTTCATCGGCAGCGTGGTGACCCGGATGCTGCTGGACGCCGGGCACGAGGTGGTCGTGCTGGACGATCTGCGCACCGGCCACCGGGCCGCACTGGCCCCCGACGCCACCCACGTCGAAGCCGGCATCCAGGACGCGGCCGAGGTGCTCACCCCGCAGGCGGGCTTCGACGGCGTGCTGCATTTCGCCGCTCTGATCGCCGCCGGCGAGTCGATGGTCGCCCCCGAGCGGTACTGGCACAACAACACCGTCGGCACACTGGCGCTGATCGACGCGGTTCGGGCCGCCGGCGTACCGCGACTGATCTTCTCCTCCACCGCCGCCGTCTACGGCAACCCCACCGAGCTGCCCATCCCGGAGACCGCCGTCAAGGCACCCACCAACACGTACGGGGCGACGAAGCTCGCCGTCGACATGGCGCTCACCTCGGAGTCGATCGGGCACGGTCTGGCCGCCGTCTCACTGCGCTACTTCAACGTCGCCGGTGCCCACCTCGACGGTGACATCGCCCTCGGCGAGCGACACGACCCGGAAACCCACCTCATCCCGATCGCGCTGGAGGTGGCCGCCGGTCGGCGGGACAAGCTGCAACTCTTCGGCGACGACTACCCCACCGTCGACGGCACCTGTGTCCGGGACTACATCCACGTCTCCGACCTGGCTCGGGCGCACCTGCTGGCCCTCGACGCGGCCACCGGCGGACAGCACCGCATCTACAACCTCGGCAACGGCAACGGTTTCACCAACCGGCAGGTGGTCGAGGTCGTCCGCGAGGTCACCGGGCAGCCGGTGCCGGTCGAGGTGGCGCCACGCCGCGAGGGTGATCCGGCCGAGTTGGTCGCCTCCGCCGCCCTGGCCCGCGCCGAGCTGGGCTGGGAGCCCCGCAAGTCCACCCTGCACGACATGGTCACCGACGCCTGGGCCTTCTACCGCGCTCAGGTCCTGGACCGCCGGTGACCGCCCGCCCCGACACCGTGGCCGACCGCGCCACCATCTGTTTCCGACACGCGTACGGCCAGCCACCCGTCGGCCGCTGGGCGGCTCCCGGCCGGGTCAACCTGATCGGCGAGCACACCGACTACAACGACGGATTCGTGCTGCCGTTCGCGCTGCCGTTGCGTACCGTCGTCGCGGCCACGCCCCAGCAGACCGGAAGCTGGACGGTCTGCTCCGAGCTGACCGGCGAAACGGTCGGCTTCGGTGTCGACGAGGTGACCCGGCCCGGCCGGGTCACCGGGTGGGCGGCCTACGTCGCCGGGGTGGTGTGGGCGTTGCGGGAGGCGGGTCACCCGGTGCCCGGTGCCCGGCTGGCCATCGCCAGCGACGTGCCGCTCGGTGCCGGTCTCTCCTCCTCCGCCGCGCTGGAGGCCGCGGTTCTCGCCGCCCTGGTCGACCTGGGCGGGCTGGCGCTGACCGCCGAACAACAACCCCGACTGGCTCAGCGCGCCGAGAACCACTACGTCGGCGCACCCACCGGCATCATGGACCAGTCCGCGGCGATCCGCTGCCGCACCGGACACGCCCTCTTCCTCGACTGCCGCACCGAACAGGTCGAACACATCCCCTTCGATCTCGACGGTGCCGGTCTCGCGATCCTGGTGATCGACAGTCGAGCCCCGCACCGGCACGCCGACGGCGAGTACGCGGCCCGCCGCGCCAGCTGCGAGAAGGCCGCCGCCCTGCTTGACGTGCCCGCCCTGCGGGACGTGCCGGCGGCCGGACTCGACGACGCGTTGGCCCGGCTGCCCGATGACGAGATCCGCCGCCGGGTCCGCCACGTGGTCACCGAGGACCAGCGGGTACTCGACACCGTCGCGCTGCTTCGGGACGGACAGGTCCGGCAGATCGGGCCGCTGCTCACCGCCTCGCACGCCTCCATGCGGGACGACTTCGCCATCACCGTCCCCGAGGTGGACACCGCTGTCGAGGCCGCGCTGGCCGCTGGGGCGCTGGGTGCCCGGATGACCGGCGGCGGCTTCGGCGGCTGCGTGCTGGCTCTGGTCGAGGCGGACCAGTCCGACCGGGTGGGCGCGGCCGTGACCGCCGCGTACGCCGCCCGGGGCTTCACCACCCCCACCCTCTGCACCGCCACCCCCGCCGCAGGCGCCACCCGGCTGGACTGACCCGGCTCCGTCGGTCCGCAGCCGCTGGTCGGGAACAGCGCGATCCCGACCAGCAGCTGCTGGTCAGCCCTGGATTCCGGGACGGGTCAGGGGGTTTCGACGATCATGCCGGCACCGACGGTGCGGTTGGTGGCCTCGTCGATGACGATGAAGCCACCGGTGGTGCGGTTACGGCGGTACTCGTCGGCCAGCAGCGGAACCGTGGTCCGCAGCCGGACCCGACCGATCTCGTTGAGCCGCAGCTCGTTCGCCGACTCGTCACGGTGCAGCGAGTTGATGTCGAGACGGTAGTGCAAGCCCCGGACGATCGCCCGCGCCGCACGGGTCGTGTGCTTGATCGCGTACTTGCCGCCGACCTGCAACGGACGGGTCTCGTCCATCCAGCAGACCATCGCCTCGATGTCCTGTGCCACCGCCGGTGCGTTGTTCGGCCGGCAGATCATGTCGCCACGGGAGATGTCGATCTCGTTCTCCAGGCGTACCGTCACCGACATCGGCGGGAACGCCTCCGCGACCGGCCCGTCAGCGGTCTCCACCGCGGCGATCCGGCTGGTGAACCCCGAGGGCAACACCATCACCTCGTCGCCCGGCTTGAGGACCCCCGAGGCCACCTGACCGGCGTACCCCCGGTAGTCGGTGACCCTGGTCGACTGAGGTCGGATCACGTACTGCACCGGGAAACGGACGTCGACCAGGTTGCGGTCGCTGGCGATGTGTACCCGCTCCAGATGGTGCAGCAACGCCGGGCCTTCATACCAGGGCATGTTCTCCGAACGGCTGACGATGTTGTCGCCCCGCAACGCGGAGATCGGCACGACCGTCAGGTCCGGCACGTCCAGCTTCGCGGCGAACGCGGTGAACTCGTCGGCGATCCGTTCGAAGACCTCCTGCGAGAAGTCGACCAGGTCCATCTTGTTCACGCAGAGCACCAGGTGCGGCACCCGCAACAGCGAGCAGAGGAAGGCGTGCCGGCGGGACTGCTCGACCAGGCCCTTGCGGGCGTCCACCAGGATCAGCGCCAGGTCTGCGGTGGAGGCACCGGTGACCATGTTGCGGGTGTACTGGATGTGCCCGGGAGTGTCGGCGATGATGAACTTGCGCCGGGGCGTGGCGAAGTAGCGGTAGGCCACGTCGATCGTGATGCCCTGCTCCCGCTCCGCCCGCAATCCGTCGGTGAGCAGCGAAAGGTCCGTGTACTCGTCACCGCGAGCCGCGCTGACCGCCTCCACCGCCGCCAACTGGTCGGTGAACAGCGACTTCGTGTCGTAGAGCAGCCGACCGATCAGGGTCGACTTGCCGTCGTCCACGCTCCCCGCGGTGGCGAAGCGCAACAGGTCCATCGGTCGGCCCGGCGACTCGGCGTGGGCCGCCCCGAGGGTCTCGGTGGTCATCAGAAGTAGCCCTCCCGCTTGCGGTCCTCCATCGCGGCCTCGCTGACCCGGTCGTCCCCCCGGGTCGCACCACGCTCGGTGATCCGGGTCGCGGCGACCTCCTCGATGACCTTCTCGACCGTGTCCGCATCCGAGCGGACCGCCGCCGTGCAGGAGGCGTCGCCCACCGTGCGGTACCGCACCCGAGCCTTGAAGCGCTCCTCGCCGACCCGCGCCGACAGGAACTCGTTCACCGCGTAGAGCATCCCGTCACGCTCGACCACCTCGCGCTCGTGCGCGTAGTAGATCGACGGCAGCTCGATCCGCTCCCGGGCGATGTAGTGCCACACGTCCAACTCGGTCCAGTTGGACAGCGGGAAGACCCGGATCGACTCGCCCGGATGATGCCGGCCGTTGTAGAGCGACCACAGCTCCGGACGCTGGTTCTTCGGATCCCACTGGCCGAACTCGTCACGGAAGCTGAACATCCGTTCCTTCGCCCGGGCCTTCTCCTCGTCCCGCCGGGCCCCGCCGAACAGCGCGTTGAAGCGGTGCTTCTCCACCGCCTCCAGCAGCACCGGCGTCTGGATCCGGTTGCGCGTCCCGTCGGCGGCCTCACGGACCAGGCCACTGGCCAGGGCCTCCGGCACGCTGGCCACGACCAGTTGCAGGCTCAGCTCGGCGACCCGCCGGTCCCGGTAATCCAGCACCTCGGGAAAGTTGTGCCCGGTGTCGACGTGCATCACCGGAAACGGAATGTGGCCCGGCGCGAACGCCTTCTGCGCCAACCGGAGCATGACGATCGAGTCCTTGCCACCGGAGAAGAGCATCACCGGCCGCTCCATCTCGGCGACCACCTCACGCATCACGAAGATGCTCTCCGCCTCCAGCGCGTCGAGATGGGTGACCTGGTACGCAGCGCTGGTCATGACACCGGCTCGATTCGCTCAGTCATCCGCTTTCCAGACCTTTCCGGTCGGGGATGTCAGGAACAAGCGACAGGCTACCCGCAATGCCGCTGCAGCGCCGCAAGTAACCGGCTGGCGAGATCCTTGCGGCACACCAACAGGTCCGGCAGGCGCGGGTCCGCCTCGTTGTATTTCAGCGCAGAACCATCGATACGGGAAGCGTGCAGTCCGGTGGCCGTCGCCACAGCAACCGGCGCCGCCGAGTCCCACTCGTACTGTCCGCCGGCATGGATGTACGCATCCACCTCACCGGTGACCACAGCAGCGATCTTCGCCCCGGCCGAACCCATCGGCACCAACTGCGCCCCGACCTCCGCCGCGAGATCGGTGAGGAAGACCGGCGGTCGGCTTCGACTCGCCGCCAACCGCACCCGCTGCGCGCCACCGGCCGTCTCCGGCCTCATCGACGGAGCGGCCGGCGGAAGATCCGTACCCAGCACCCGGTGCTGCGCCGGCAGCCCGACCGCACCGGCGATCAGACCATGCGACGTCGTCGCGTCACGGGCCCAGAGCGCCACGTGCACCGCCCAGTCCGCGCGCCCCTCCTCGCTGAACTCCCGCGTGCCGTCCAACGGGTCAATGATCCAGACCCGGTCAGCGGTCAACCGCGACACCGCATCGGCGCTCACCTCGGCCGCCCACGCCAGCCGGGAGCCCTCGTCCTCCTCGGAGAGCACCGCGTCAGCCGGACGCCACCTCGCCAGCTCGGTACGGATCAGGTCGTGCGAGACCTTGTCCCCCGCCGACTTCAACGCACCGGCATCGGCGAAACCCATCTCCGCCCGCAGACCCAGCAACGCCTGCCCGGCACGATCCGCCAACCACCGCGCGAAAGCCCCGTCGCTCATCGGTGGACCGCCCATGCTTCCGCTCCCGTCGCCACGAACCGCGTACGCCGAGCGGCCGGCCCGGCCGACCGCCGAACCCGCACACTACCGGGCCATCGACGAATCCGACCCCGACAGTCCGCTCCTTGGCACCGGGCCGACGTCCCTCGTCGAGCCGGCACAGGAAGCTCGGCAGCCGCGCTAGCCCCCGTGGTACAGGTTCTGAGTAGGCTCCACACCCCGGTTGACCACGGATTCCACCACGTCCGCAGCCCGGTCCACCAGGAAGTCCAACTCCTTGCGCTCCACCGTGCCGAAATCCGACAGCACGTAGTCCGCCGGATCCTGCCGCCCCGGCGGACGACCGATGCCGAACCGCACCCGCACGTAATCCTTCGTGCCCAACGACTTCGACATCGACCGGAGGCCGTTGTGCCCGCCCTCGCCACCGCCGCACTTGACCCGAACCTGGCCATAACCGATGTCGAGCTCGTCATGCACCGCGACGACTCGCCCCGGCGGCACCTTGTAGAACTGCGCCAGACTGGCCACCGGCCCACCGGACAGATTCATGTAGGTCAGCGGCTTGGCCAGCACCAGTTTCGGCCCACCCAACCCCAGCCGCCCCTCGGCGACCTCCGCCATCGCCCGCCGATGCCGGCCGAACTTTCCACCCAGCCGGTCAGCCAGCAGATCCGCCACCATGAACCCGACATTGTGCCGATTACCCGCGTACTCCCGGCCCGGGTTACCCAGGCCGACCACCAGCCACGGCCCAGTCTCGTCCGTCACCGCCCGCCCCTCCCGCTCACACCAGCGGTCAACCACCCGCCGCGCAGCCGAACACCCGATACGCCGGCAGGCGCCCCCGAGAACCGGGGACGCCTGCCGCAAACTGAACCCGCGAGACGATCAGGCCTCGGTACGACCCTCGGTGCCCGCCTCGCCCTCGGCGGCCGGCTCCTCGGCAGCGCCCTCGGTGACCTCGCCGACCTCGGCCTCGGCCTCCTCGGTGGCCTCCTCGACCTCGGGCAGCGTCGCCTCCAGCTGCTCGGCGGTCGGCGCGGCGGTGATCGTCGCGATCGCCAGCTCCGGGTCGGCCGCCAGCTCCACACCCGCCGGCAGCGTCACGTCGGCGGCGGTGACCTGGGAACCCGCCTCGGCACCCTCGACTGAGGCCTCCAGGTGATCCGGCACCTTGGTCGCGTCGGCGGTCACCGAGAGGGTGTCCGAATCGTGCACGATCAGGGTGTCGCGCGCGGCCTCACCGGTGAGCTGCACCGGCACATCCACGGTGACCTTCTCGCCGCGACGCACCAGCAGCAGGTCGACGTGCTCGAACGTGTCCCTGATCGGGTCACGCTGAATCGCCTTCGGCAGCGCCAGCGCCTGGGTGCCGTCGCTGACGTCGATGGCGAAGAGCTGGTTCGCGCCACCCTTACGAATCGCGGCCGCGAACTCGCGAGCCGGGAGCGCGATGTGCTTGGGCTTCTCGCCATGGCCGTACAGCACGGCGGGCACCTTGCCGGCCCGGCGGGTACGGCGGGCACCACCCTTGCCGAACTCGGTGCGGGGCTCGGCGCTGATCTTTACCTCGGACACGGGGAAACTCCTGATGCTTCGCTGCGGCAGCTTGTCGTCTGGCGGTGCTGGGCGGGGGGCTCGCAGGGGCTCATGCGTCAGAAGACTGCCCGGAGCACCGCGTCGATCACGGTGCCTCCGTGCGGCGCTTCTCAGCGGCCCGCAGGGCACCCTCGCCGTGGCAACCGCACTAGTCTACCCGAGCGGTTTCCAAGCTTTCCGGCAGTCCCCGTACCCGCCCCGCACATCCCCGCCCGGCACCGGCCAGACGGCTCAGCCGTGAGCCGCGCTCAGCTCAGCCCACCGAAAAGGGTGGTCACCGACCCATCATCGAAGACCTCGCGGATCGCCCGGGCCAGCAGCGGCGCGATCGACAACACGGTGAGCTTGTCGAGCTGCTTCTCCGGCGGCAACGGCAGCGTGTTGGTCACCACGACCTCGCTGACCGGGCTGTTCTTCAACCGCTCCGTCGCCGGGTCGGAGAGCAACGCGTGGGTGGAGGCCACGATCACGTCCGCCGCCCCCGACTCCCGCAGGATGTCCGCCGCCTTACAGATCGTGCCGCCCGTGTCGATCATGTCGTCGACGATCAGACAGACCCGGTCCTCGACCTCGCCGACCACCCGATTCGCCACCACCTGGTTCGGCTTCATCGGGTCCCGGGTCTTGTGGATGAACGCCAGCGGGCAACCACCCAGCCGGTCCGTCCACCGCTCGGCCACCCGCACCCGGCCCGAGTCCGGCGCGACCACCGTCATCGGTCGGCCCGCGTACCTGCGCTGCACGTACTCGGCCAGGATGTCCATCGCGAAGAGGTGGTCCACCGGACCGTCGAAGAAGCCCTGGATCTGCGCGGTGTGCAGGTCGACGGTGAGAATCCGGTTCGCCCCGGCCGTCTTCAGCAGATCAGCGATCAACCGTGCCGAGATCGGCTCCCGACCACGGTGCTTCTTGTCCTGCCGCGAGTACGGATAGAACGGCAGGACGACCGTGATCCGCTTGGCCGACCCACGCTTCAACGCGTCGACCATGATCAAAGTCTCCATGATCCAGGTGTTCACCCCGTGCGTGACCGACTGCACCACGAAGGCGTCCGAACCACGTACCGAGTCCTTGAACCGTACGAAGATCTCGCCGTTGGCGAATTCGTAGGCGTCGGCCGGCGTCGGCGCGACGCCGAGCACCTCACCGATCTCCTTGGCCAGCTCCGGAAAGCCACGTCCGGAAAAGAGCATCAGGCTCTTGCGGTTTTCGGCGACGATGCTGCCCATGGGCCCGTCTGCTCCCGTATTCGGTAGGCGGTACCCGGCCTGCGGTGGTGGTCGGCCGGGGACTATTCGGTTGCAGTATCTCCCGCCCCGGCCGCACCGCCCACTGACTCGGCGGTGCCGTGGATTGCCTCACCTTGACTTGCGGAGGACGGCCCGACCGGAGCACCCTGCGCACCCCGCAGGGCACGCTCGGCCGCCTCGGCGGAGGCCGAGCCCGGACGCTTGCGCGTCACCCACCCCTCCAGGCTGCGCTGTTCCGCCCGGCTGACCCCCAACGCGCCCGGAGGAACGTCCTTGCTGATCGCGCTCCCCGCCGCCACGTACGCCCCGGCACCCACCTCGACCGGCGCGATGAGGCTCGTGTCGCAGCCCACGAAAGCCGCCTCGCCGACCACGGTGCGATGCTTGTTCACGCCGTCGTAGTTCACGAAGATCGTCGCCGCGCCGATGTTCGCCCGCGCCCCGATCGTCGCATCGCCCACGTACGACAGATGGGGCACCTTGGCACCGGCACCCACCTCGGAATTCTTCACCTCGACGAACGTGCCGACCTTGGACCGCTCCGCCAGCCGCGCGTCCGGCCGCAGGTACGCGTACGGTCCCACGCTGGCGCCCGACCCCACCTCGGCGCCGACCGCGTGGCTGCGCAGCACCGTCGCGCCCGGCCCCACCACCGTGTCGATCAACGTCACGTCCGGCCCGACCACCGCGCCACTGCCGACCACCGAACCACCACGGAGCTGGGTGTTCTGATCCACCACCGCGTCGCGGTCCAGGGCCACCGTCACGTCGATCCAGGTGGTCTCGGGGTCGAGCAGACTGACACCGGCACGCATCCAACGCTCGTTGACCCGGTCGCGCAGCAGTCGACGCAGCGCCGCCAACTCCACCCGATCGTTGCAGCCGAGCGTCTCGGTGTGGTCGGCCGCCAGATGCACTCCCACCGGCTCGCCCGCGGAGACCAGCATCTTGAAGACGTCGGTGAGGTACTCCTCGCCCTGGTCGTTGTCGGTCGACAGCTTGCCGAGCACGTCCCGCAGCCGAGCCGCGTCGAACGCGTAGATGCCCGCGTTGATCTCCCGAACGGCCAGCTGGGTCGGGGTCGCGTCACGCTGCTCGACGATCTGTTCCAACCGACCCGCTGCGTCCCGCACGATGCGTCCGAGCCCGGTCGGGTCCGGCACCTCCGCGGCGAGCACGGTCGCTGCCGCCCCCTCGCCCTCGTGCGTCGCCACCAGCTCCACGACCGTCTCAGGTCGTAGCAACGGCACATCACCGTTGAGGACCACCACGGTGCCGGTGACCTCCGGGGCGGCCTCCAGCGCGATCCGCACCGCATGACCGGTACCGAGCTGTTCCGCTTGGTGGACCGCGATGGCCTCCGGTGCGATCTCGGCGAGATGGGCACGGACCTGGTCCGCACCGTGCCCGACCACCACCAGGGTGCGCGCCGCCTCCAGCGGATCGGCCGCGTTGAGCACATGACCCACCAGGGTCCGGCCGAGCAGCGGATGCAGCACCTTGGGCAGCGACGACTTCATCCGCTTGCCCTCACCGGCGGCAAGCACGACGACGGTACGGGGCTGGGGCTCGGACACGACGTGGCTCCCGTCGGAACGCGGACAGTCTCGCGGCCATGCTAACCAGACAATCCGGCCTGGTCGGCAGAGGCGCGATGATCGGCAGTGGCGAGCATCTGCTGGGGTGCCTGGATTCGAACCAGGAGCTCAAGGCTCCAAAGGCCTGCGGGTTGCCGTTACCCCACACCCCATTGACATGTCAAGCCGACGGACCGCATCCACCGACGAAAGTGTGTGCAGCCGACCGGAACAGCTCGGCGATCATACCCTCTATTCGCCAGTAGAGCTCGCGGCTACGCGGCACGTTGATCACAAGACAGCCTCGGTACCCGTCACCGGTATTCAAGCGGGCGGTTGTGGGGTTGTGCTTCTTCAGGCTCGCCCGGCGGAAACGCTCAAGTGGCACGCCCAACTCGGTCGACCACCACTCAGCCGCCGCGTCCGGGTCAGCAGTCTCGTGGATACTCACCCGGTAGGTCGGTACGGCGCGGTCGACGCCGCAGGCTTCGAGGAAGCGCAGGAAGAGCGAGAGCAACCCCGGATCGCTGTTGACGAACTGAACATGGTCATCACGACGCCATGGCTTCGATTTGGTGCCCTCACACCAGTAGATCGCCGCTCCGAGCAGGAGCAGATCACGCTCATCGAGCTGGCCGACCACCCGCGCGGCGAGCGCGTGCGTCTCCGCTTGGGCCCTGTCCCGTGCCGCACGGTGGGCCGCCCACCGAGCGTCGGTCATGACCTTCGAGTGTGCTCGCCGGCGCTCCAGCTCCTCCTCGCGGTTCCGGGTGAGCGGGAGGTGCCGGACCCAGAGGTACGCCGTCGACCGGCTCACCTCCAGCCGTCGGGCGATCTCCGGGACCGATTGCCCCGTCGACCGAAGCGCGACCGCCTCGGCGCGCAGGTCGTCCTTTGCCCTGGGACGCCTTGTCCGCGCCGGCGCGGGAACGCCCCGCAGCAGCTCGGGGATCCGGTTGCGGCCAAGGCCCGTGCGGGCGCGGATCTCACGGACCGACAGCTGCTCCTCGGTGCGCAGCCGGCGCACCTCGGCAGCATCGAAACCAGTCATGCGGTGCAGGTTAGGGCGGAGGTACGACACCTCGGGCATTCATTCGCATCGCTGCGTGATGTGATCTACCGCAGCCTTAAGTTACGGTGACGTAGGCGTAGATTAGCGATTCGACGTTTCTGTGAGGTGCCATGTCCAACGCCCTTCTCGACCCTCACTCGACCGGCCCCAAGCCCCTCACCCAAGGCACCCAGTCACGCGGCATCCTGATCGCGCTGTGGTCGTTCGTGGTGATCCCGTTCGCGGCGCTGATCGCCGCCGTACCGGTGGCCTGGGGTGGCTGGCTCAGCTGGGTCGACGTGGGCATCGCCGCCTTCTGGTACGTGGTGTCGGGTCTGGGTATCACGGTCGGCTACCACCGCTACTTCACCCACGGCTCCTTCAAGGCGAAGCGGTGGCTACGCATCGCGATGGCCGCCTCGGGCTCGCTCGCTGTGCAGGGGGAGATCATTCAGTGGGTGGCCGACCACCGGCGGCACCACGCCTTCTCCGACCTGGAGGGGGACCCGCACTCGCCGTGGCGGTTCGGCGAGAATCTGCGCGGACTGGTGAAGGGGCTGTTCCACGCGCACATCGGGTGGTTGTTCGGCCGGGAGTTGTCCAACCGGGAGCGTTTCGCGCCGGACCTGTTGGCCGACCGCGACATCCGACGGATGGACCGGTTCTTCCCGGTGCTGGTGATCGTCTCGGTGCTCGGGCCGGCGGCGATGGGCTGGCTGTTCACGTGGTCCTGGCAGGGGGCGTTGACCGCGTTGTTCTGGGCTGGTCTGGTCCGCATCTCGCTGCTGCACCACGTCACCTGGTCGATCAACTCGGTGTGCCACGTGTACGGAGAACGGCCGTTCATGATGCGCCAGGGTGACCGGGCGGCGAACTTCTGGCCGCTGGCGCTGGTCTCCTTCGGGGAGAGTTGGCACAACCTGCACCATGCCGATCCGACGAGCGCCCGGCACGGTGTCCTGCGGGGGCAGATCGACATCTCAGCCCGGGTGATCTGGCTGTTCGAGAAGATGGGCGCGGCGTGGGACGTGCGTTGGCCGAAGCCCGAACGGATCGCGGCGAAGCTGGCGAAGCCGGCGGCCTAGCAGCCGTACCGGACACCCACCCCGCAAGTTACCTGGCAGTATGTTCGGGTGAACGGGCGGCAAGCAGGCAGCATCCCACGACAGGGCGTCGCCGAGCGCCAGCGAGGTGACGAGATGGTCGAGGCTCCCAACGAGGGCGGCAAGCGGCGGCGAGCGGTGCCCGCGGCGGCCAAACCGACGCCCCGGGTACGCATGTCCGCCGCGCAACGTCGGGAGCAGTTGATCTCGATTGGTCGGCAGATCTTCGCCGAACGCGGCTTCGACGCCACCTCCATCGAGGAGGTGGCGTCGCGCGCGAAGGTCTCCAAGCCGGTGGTCTACGAGCACTTCGGTGGCAAGGAGGGGCTCTACGCGGTGGTGGTGGATCGGGAGGTCCGGTCCCTGCTGGACCGGATCACCACGGCGCTGACCGCGGGTCATCCGAGAGAGTTGCTGGAGCAGGCCGCGCTGGCCCTGCTCGGCTACATCGAGGAGGAGACCAACGGCTTCCGGGTGCTGGTGCGGGAGTCGCCGGTGCTCTCGGCGAGCGGCAACTTCAGCAGCGTGATGAACGACGTCGCGCACCAGGTGGAGCACATTCTCGGCGCGGAGTTCTCCAGTCGGGGGTACGACCCGAAGCTGGCCGAGTTGTACGCGCAGGCGCTGGTGGGCATGGTCGCCCTGACCGGCCGCTGGTGGCTGGAGGTGCGTAAGCCGCGTAAGGAGACGGTCGCCGCGCACCTGGTGAATATTTCCTGGAACGGGCTGTCGCATCTGGAGGCGAAGCCCGGTCTGATCACCGTGGGCGGGCGTTGACCCTCAGCGGCGTCGGTGAATCTCGGCGACGGGGTGGTAGCGACGATTTCGCTCGGCCTCGGCGTCCTCGTGCGGGCCGACCTTGTCGTAGAGGCCGGTGCCGAGCAGGACCAGCCCGAAGATCATCGAGACGACCACCGTCGACATGGAGAAGTTCAGGAAGTTGGCGTCGGTCTGCAGCACCGACATCAGCAGAATGCTGGTGACCAGGAAGACGACCCCGGCGGTGAGGTTCATGTAGTGGCCGAGGTTGCCGCGCCGGGACGCGCCGACGATGAGTACGGCCCCGAAGACGATGGAGACCAACGAGAACGCCAGGTTGGTGCGGAGGCCGAGAGCCCAGTCGCCGTTGCGACCGAAGAGCGGTTGGCCCCAGGTGAGCGCGGTGCCCCAGACGCCGAAGATCAGGATGTAGAGCCCGATCAGGCCGGAGAGCACCCGGTAGAACGGCCGCGCCGGATGGTTGATCGGAAAGTGCGGCATCGACGCCTCCACACCAAAAGGGAACAACAACGACATTGTTCCCCAGTCGGGCAGCCGATGCGGGCGGATGCGCAACCCCGACAGGTTTTCGCCGGAGCCCGACCCGCGCAGGGATCAAGCCTGACCGCCCGGAGCGGGTCGGGCTCCGGCGACAACCACAACCGGAACAGAGAAGACCTCAGAGCACGAGCCGAGCCTTCTGCCACGCCTCGTGCTCCTCGTCGGTACCGACCTTGCTGTACATGCCGGCCATCAGCAGCGCCAGGCTGAGCACCATGTACACGATGACCGTGGCGACGCTCAGGTTGAAGATGTTGGCCTCGGTCCGGATGAAGGCGAGACCGGCCAGGCTGACCACCATGATCAGGTACGCCGACCACTGGTTGATCAGCACGTCGAGGTTGCGCCCGATGGCGGTGCCGGCCAGCACGATCGCGCCGACCACGATGCTGAACAGCGAGAAACCGAGGTTCGTGCCCTGACCCAGGGCCTGGGTGTCGCTGCGGCCGAAGAAGGGCTCGCCGGTGCTGGCGAGGAAGCCGATCACTCCGAAGACCACCAGGTACAGACCGATCAGCCCGCCGATCGCCCGGAAGATCGGCCGCGCGGGGTGGTTGACGGGGGTGTGGGCCATGTCAGTGTCTCCAACGCCGTTGGGTGAGGGTCGACGACGATTCTCCCGCATCCGATGGTGTGACGCCGCACACGGGGTACCGAAGGCGCAGGCAGCGGCCGGTCGGCGGGTCAGCTCGCCGGAATCTCGTCGGCCAGGGTGAGCCACGCCTGCTCGACTTCCTCCCGTTCGCTGCGTACCTGGGTGAGCTGGGCGTCCAGCTCAGCCACTCTGGTGTAGTCGGTGGCGTTCGCAGCGAGCTGGTCCAGCAGCGCGGCTTCCTTCTGCTCCAGCTTCCCGACCTGCCGTTCGAGGCGGGCCAGTTCCTTGCGGGCCTGCCGGGCCTCCGCGGCGCTCATTCCACCGGCGTCGGCCGGGCCGGTGGTCGGAGTCACGGATGCCGGGGTACGCCCCGGTCCCGGTCGATCGTTGGTGCGGGCGAGGTACTCGTCGACACCGCCGGGCAGGTGCACCAGCCGACCGTCGCCGAACATGCCGTACGCCGAGTCGGTCACCCGCTCGATGAGGTAGCGGTCGTGGCTGGCCACCACGATGGTGCCGGGCCAGGAGTCGAGCAGGTCCTCCAACGCGGCCAGGGTGTCCGTGTCGAGATCGTTGGTGGGCTCGTCGAGCAGCAGCACGTTCGGTTCGCCGGCAAGCAGTCGCAGCATCTGCAGCCGACGCCGCTCGCCGCCGGAGAGGTCACCGACCGGGGTCCAGAGCCGCCGGTCGTCGAAGCCGAACACCTCGGCGAGTTGGGCGGCGGAGATCTCCCGATCGCCGAGGCGGACCCGCCGGGCGACCTCCTCGACCGCTTCGAGTACGCGCAGCTCGCTGGGCAGCTCGGCGAGTTCCTGGGAGAGGAAGGCGGGTCGTACGGTGCTACCGGTGATCAACCGTCCACGGTCGGGGTGGGTGACGCCGGCGAGCATCCGCAGCAGGGTGGTCTTGCCCGCGCCGTTGGCACCGAGGATGGCGACCCGGTCCCCGGGGCCGACCTGCCAGGTGACGCCGTCGAGGATGGTCTTGGGGCCGGCGTGCAACCGGATGTCTTCCAGGTCGTACACCTGCTTGCCGAGCCGGGCGGTGGCCAACCGTTGCAGCGACATGGTGTCGCGCGGCGGCGGCACGTCGGCGATGAGGGCGTTGGCGGCGTCGATGCGGAACTTTGGCTTCGAGGTGCGGGCCGGGGGGCCACGACGAAGCCAGGCGATCTCCTTGCGGAGCAGGTTCTGCCGGCGTGCCTCGGTGGCGGCGGCGATTCGTTCCCGTTCGGCTCGGGCCAGGATCCAGGCCGCGTAGCCACCCTCGTAGGCCCGTACGGTCTGATCGACGACTTCCCAGGTGGTGGTGCATACGGCGTCGAGGAACCAGCGGTCGTGGGTGACCACGACCAGGGCACCCTTGCGGCTGAGCAGGTGCCGGGCCAGCCAGTCGACGCCGCTGACGTCGAGGTGGTTGGTGGGCTCGTCGAGGATGAGCAGGTCGGCGTCGCGGACCAGCAGGGCGGCTAGCGCCACCCGGCGGCGCTCACCGCCGGACATCGGCCCGACCGGGGCGTCCAGGCCCAGGTGGGGCATGCCGAGCCCGTCGAGGATGGCGCGTACGCCGGCGTCGCCGGCCCATTCGTGCTCCGCGCCCATGCTCTCGGCGAGCCACTCGGTGCCCAGGACGACGTCGCGGACGGTGGCCTCGGGGCTGAGGGTGAGATTCTGTGGCAGCCAGGCGACCCGCAGGTCGCGGCGGTGGGTGACCCGGCCGTCGTCGGGCTGTTCGGTCCGGGTCAGCAGTCGTAGCAGGGTGGACTTGCCGGCGCCGTTGAGCCCGACGACGCCGATCCGGTCGGCGTCATCCAGGCCGAGCGAGACATCGGTGAGCAGTGGCCCGGCCGCGCCGTAGCCCTTGGACACCCGGTCCAGGTTGACGATGTTGGCCACATACCCACCTTTCATGATCAAGGCGTCCCGGTGCCGGCGGGCACCTGGGGACGCCTGTCGTTCCAGGGTACGTGGAGCAACCTCGCCCTCGGCGTCCGCCCGACCGGACCCGCCCCTACCTGCGGACCCCGTCGGCGCCAGGCGGGGGCGTCAGGTGATCCGGGCGCCGTGCACCGGGCCGTGGGCGGTGCGGGCCTGCCGGCACACCCCGGCGGCCTCCAGCTCGGCGGCGACGCGTTCGGCGTCGGCGGCGTCGGCGACGAGGAACGCGCAGGTGGGTCCGGAGCCGGAGACGATGCCGGCCAGCGCCCCGGCCGCCTCGCCGGCCTTCAGAGTGGTCGCCAGCGACGGCCGCATGGCCAGGGCTGCGTCCTGGAGGTCGTTGCCGAGGCTCGGGGCGAGCACCCGGGGGTCGCGCTGCCGCAGCGCGGCGAGCAGGCCGTCGGTGCTGCCCAGGGGCGGCCCGGCGGCACCAGCCTCGCGGAGCCGGTCGAGTTCCCGGTACGCCTCCGGGGTGGACAGACCGCCGTCGGCGATGGCGACCACCCAGTGCCAGGAGGTGGGCCGGGCCAGCACCGGGCTGACCGTCTCACCTCGGCCGGTGCCCAGCGCGGTCCCGCCGTGAATCAGGAAGGGCACGTCCGAGCCGAGGTCGGCGGCGATGCTCGCCAACTCGTCACGGGACAGACCGGTGCCCCACAACGCGTCGCAGGCGACCAGCGCGGCTGCCGCGTCCGCGCTGCCGCCGGCGAGCCCACCGGCCAGCGGGATCTGCTTGCGCAGGTGCAGTCGGGCGTGCGGCATCACGCCGGCGTACCCGGCGAGGGCGTGCGCCGCCCGGATGATCAGGTTGGAGTCGTCGAGGGCGAGTTCCCCGGTGCCCTCGCCCTCCATGGTGAGGGTCAGCGTGTCGCCACGACGCGCGGTCAGCTCGTCGTAGATCGAGATCGCGTGGTAGACCGTGTTCAGCTCGTGGTAGCCGTCCCGACGCAGCGGACCGACCCCCAGGTGCAGGTTGACCTTGGCGGGCACCCGTACCCGGACCGGACCGCTCGCCCCGCGCGGCTCATCGTCCTCCGGACGCCAGGCCTCGGTCACGGGGTGATGTCCCGCACTGACAACCGCACGTCGAACGGCTTAGTCACGATCAGCTCCTCGGCGGAGTCGGCAGCCAGCTCGTACCGGCCGTCGACGAGGTCGTACGCGTACACGTGCACGGGATTCTGCTCGATCCGCCAGTAGTGCGGGATGCCGGCGTCGGCGTAGTCGGCAGGCTTCTCCAGTCGATCCCGACGTCGGGTGCCGGATGAGACGACCTCGACGGCGAGCACCACCTGCTCGGCGTCGACGTAGTGGTTGTCGGCGACGACCGGGCGCTTGATCAGCACCACGTCGGGCTCGAAGGTGTTGCGATGGTTGATCGCCACCCCGACCGCGGTGGCGGGCGCGACATCGTCGGGCGCGTTGTGGAACAGCCACATCCAGAGCCGGTTGGCGATGTTCTGGTGACCGATGGTGGGGGAAGGGACCAAGACCAGGACTCCGTCACGCAGCTCGACGCGGGGGGCGTCGTCGGGGAGGGCCAGCACGTCCTCGATGGTGTGGTTGGCCAGGCGTTGCCGGACCGGGTCCGGGCCCCACATGCCGGACCCGTCGGGGTCGATCGGCTGCGCGGTCACTGGTACACCTCCTCGGCGGGCACTGCCTCAGCCTACTGTGCTCCCGGCGTACGACTCGGGGCCGACGCGGCCACGGCGGCGAACTGCTCGACGGTGAGTGACTCGCCGCGTGCGCCGGGGTCGATCCCGGCGGCGGTGAGCGCGGCGGCGGCCCGGTCGGCGCCGCCGGCCCAGCCGGCCAGGGCGGCGCGCAGGGTCTTGCGCCGCTGCGCGAAGGCGGCGTCCACCACGGCGAAGACCTGGTTTCGGGGGACGTCGGCGCGGGGCGGTTCGCGGCGGGTGAAGGCGACCAGGCCGGAGTCGACGTTGGGCACCGGCCAGAACACGTTCGGCGGCACCTTCCCGGCGGCGCGGGCGTGGGCGTACCAGGCGAGCTTGACCGACGGTATGCCGTACACCTTGGAACCGGGACCCGCCACGAGCCGGTCGGCGACCTCCTTCTGCACCATCACCAGCCCGTGCCGGAGGCTGGGCAACTCGGCCAGCAGGTGCAGCACCACGGGTACCGCGACGTTGTACGGCAGGTTCGCCACCAACGCGGTGGGTGCCGGGTCGGCCAGGTCGGCGGCGGTGATCCGCAGCGCGTCCGCGTGGTGCACGCTGAGCCGGTCGGCGGCCGGGCCGGCATGCCGGGCGGCGGTGCCGGCGAGCGCACCGGCCAGCGTGGCGTCGATCTCGACGGCGTGCACGTGGGCGGCGGCGGGCAGCAGGGCGAGGGTGAGCGAGCCCAACCCGGGGCCGACCTCCAGCGCCACGTCGTCGGGGGCGAGCCCGGCGGTGGCGACGATCCGGCGGACCGTGTTGGGGTCGTGCACGAAGTTCTGGCCGAGCTTCTTGGTGGGCGCGACGCCGAGGCGGGCGGCGAGGTCCCGGATCTCCGCCGGGCCGAGCAGGTCTGCGGCCATAGCCCGACAGCGTACGGCGTAAGGAAGGGCACCTTATTAACGCCTCGTGTAGAGGAAGGGTCCCTTCCTAACGGTTGGGCCGCGAGCGAGCCGCCGGGGGCGGGTTCAGCGCCAGGGGCCGAAGGCGCGGTCGCCGGTGGTCGAGATGGCGGCACAGAGTTCGTCGAGGTCGGCGCCGGTGACGGTGGCCAGCGCCCGGACGGTCAGCGGAATCAGGTAGGAGGCGTTGGGCCGGCCGCGGTGCGGGACGGGGGTGAGGTACGGCGCGTCGGTCTCCACCAGGATCTGGTCGAGCGGGGTCAACGCTGCCGCCTCGCGCAGCGCCCCGGCGCTGGCGAAGGTCACGGTGCCGGCGAAGCTGAGCAGATAGCCCCGGCGGACGCACTCGGCGGCGAACTCGGCGTCGCCGGAGAAACAGTGCATCACCACCGTGTCCGGTGCGCCCTCGTCGTCGAGGATGCGCAGCACGTCGGCGTGCGCGTCCCGGTCGTGGATCACCAGCGTCCGGTGGTACCGCTTGGCGATGGCGATGTGTGCCCGGAAGCTCTCCTCCTGCGCGGCGCGGCCCTCGTCTCCGGTGCGGTAGCGGTCCATGCCCGTCTCACCGATGCCGCGGACCCGGTCCTGGCCTGCCAGTGTCTCGATCTCGCGCAGGGCTTCGTCGAGGTCGGTCAGCCGGGGGGCTTCGTTGGGGTGCAGCGCGACCGTGGCCACCACCGCCGGGTATTCGCCGGCCACCTCGACACCCCAGCGGGAGGAGGCGACGTCCACCCCGACCTGCACCAGCCGGTCCACTCCGACGGCGGCGGCGACCTTGATGGCCGCCGCGACCGGATCGGCGGCGTCACCACCACCCGGTACCCCGGCCTCGCTGACGGTGATGTCGAGGTGGGTGTGGCTGTCCAGGACCGGCAGGGGCAACGGCTCGGGTGCGGGTGGAAACTCTCCGGCACGGCGGGCGGCGCGCTGGCTACGGGACTCGGTCGGCTCGCTCATCTCGTCGACAGCATCACACACCGACCGAGTCCATCGGCACGCCACCCGGAGTTCACCTCGGCTACGCCCCGCACCCCTACCGTCGCGGAGTGGACGCGCGAAGCGAGCTTTCCCGGGCCGGCGGTACGGTGCCGGAGCGGACCGGTCTGCGGGTGGCGTTCGGCGGTGCGGTCTATCCGGCGGAGGAGATCGCACGGGGCGCGGCGTACGAGTTGTTGAGCGCCGACGAGGCGACAGGTTTCGAGTGGGCGCCCCGGCCGAACTCGGCGCTGCCCTGGCGACGGTTCGTGCACGTCACCGAGGTCACCGCAGTGCATGGGGCGACCGAGCAGGCCGAGGAGCCGGAGACGCCGTTGCTGGTGCCGCTGCACCGGGAGCGGGGCTGGTCGGAGGTGCACCGGCTCGCGCAGCAGCCGGCCGCCGCTGACGATCCGCTGATCACTGCGGTACGCGCCTCCGCCGGTGTCCGGCGGGGCACCCGGATGATGAAGATCCTCTCCGCCCGGCAACTCGCCGGCTACGTCCGGGGCTGGTTACCGCACGGGTTCTGCTACCGGGAACACGACGTGGCGCACCTGCGTACCCCGACGACGACGAGTGTGCTGCGTACCGACGGCGGCGATGGCCGGGACAGCGCGGACGTGACGTACGCGCTGCGCTGGCGGGCCGCCGACCAGGGTGACTACGACGTGCCGGCGGGTGCGGCGTACCGCGGCCTGGCGGCGCTGGGTGCCCGGGACCGGTTGGGTCCGGCGGTGCTCGGTACCGGCTTCACGCCGAGCAGCCATCATCTGATTCCGGAGTTCGTCACCCGGGACTTCGCCGACCTGCCGATGCCGGCGAACGCCACCCTGCTGGCCTATCCGGCGGAGGGTGTGGAGGTGGTGCTCTACGCCTACCAGGCGGAGCAGCGGGGCTGGCTACGGATGGTCGGGCCACAGTGGCGGCACCTGCTCGCCGAGGTGCCGGGTCTGTCACCGGACCAGGAATATGTGCCGACCGGGGAGGCGCCGCGCTCGACCCGGCTCGTGGGTACGCACGCGGGCGGCGAGTACGAGGCGGTCGCCGACCTGCCCGGCGGCTTCCGGGTCCTGGCGCTGACCCGGGCCGCCCGGTACCCGGTCGACGGGGCGAGCCGACGGCTGCGCCTGGCCGCCTGGCGGGGGGTGCCGTGTCTGGTGCTGCGCGAGGAGTCGGGCTGGCTGCGGTTACGGCTGCGACGGCCCGATCCGGACGCCGTCGCCGCCACCGGGGCACAGTGTCACGAACGGGGTGTCTACGAGACATGGGCCCCGGGCGGTGAAGTCACCGACGATCAGGTGGTGGATCACCCGTACCTCCTGTGACCTGCCCCTGAGGCTCGGGTGGCGCAGGAATACCGGACGTCCGCCGGGGAAGGCTCGGTTTCCCGCCTGAACAGGAGGACGAGATGCCGTTCATCACCGTCGGCACGGAGAACTCCGCGCCCATCGACCTGTATTACGAGGACCATGGGTCGGGTCAGCCGATCGTGCTGATCCATGGTTTTCCGTTCAACGGAGCGACCTGGGAGAAGGTCTCCGGACCGCTGCTCGACGCCGGATACCGGGTGATCACGTACGACCGTCGCGGCTTCGGCAACTCCGCCCAGCCGGCGTTCGGGTACGACTACGACACCTTCGCCGCCGACCTCGACGTGCTGATGACCGAGTTGGATCTGCGCAACACGATCCTCATCGGCCACTCGATGGGCACCGGCGAGGTGACCCGCTACCTCGGCGCGTACGGTTCGGAGCGGGTGGACCGGGCGGTGCTGTTGGCACCGCTGGCACCGTACCTGCGGCAGGCGCCGGACAACCCCGAGGGTGTCGAGGCCAGCCTCTTCGAGGGGTTCAAACAGGCGATCCTGCAGGACCGGTTCGCCTACCTCACCCAGTTCTGCGAGGCCTTCTTCAACTACAGCGAGAACAAGGGCAAGCTGGTGAGCGAGGAGGCGCACCGGGCGCACTGGGAGATCGGCGCGCGGGCCTCGGCACTGGCCACGTACCACTCCGTGGACGCGTGGGGTACCGACTTCCGGGCCGACGTGTCCCGGATCGACGTGCCGGTGCTGATCGTGCAGGGCGACAAGGACAACGTGTTGCCGTACCCGAAGACCGGCCAGCGGTTGCAGCCGATGCTGGCCGACAGCCGGCTGGTCACCCTCAAGGGCGCACCGCACGGCACCCCGTGGACCAACGCCACCGAGGTGAACCAGGCGATCATGGAGTTCATCGGCTCGCCGACCATGGCCCACGCCTGATCCGACGGCCGGCGCGCACCGCGCCCGGGGCACGGGTTCACGCACGGCCGCGATGGGCGCGCACCCCGAACGGGCCGCGCCCATCGCGGCGACGGTCAACTTTCGAGCCGGGCCAGTTCCTCGTCCACGATCGAGGGGTCGAGCTTGCGGAAGACCGGCTTGGGGGCCGCGAGCGCCCGGCCCACCGCGAGCGGTACGGACTCCCATCGCGTGCCCTGGGTGTAGTCACCGGTCAGCACCGGGTACGCCGGCCCGACGTCGAGGTCGGTGACCTCCTCGATCACCGGCATCGGGGCGTGCACCCCGGTGCCGCCGAGCAGCTCGTGGATCTTCTGCGCGGAGTGCGGCAGGAACGGGGTGAGCAGCGTGTTGGCGTCGCTGACCACCTGGAGGGCGACGTGCAGGATGGTGCCCATCCGGGGCTTGTCCGCCGCGTCCTTGAGTTTCCACGGCGCCTGCTCGGAGAGGTACTTGTTGGCCTCGGCGACCACCTTCATCGCCTCGCCGATGGCCTGCTTCTGCCGGTGCCGGGCGATCAGGTCGCCGACCGTGTCGAAGCCGGCGCGGGCCACGGCCAGCAACGCCTGGTCGGCCTCGGTGAGCCCGTCCGGGCCGATCGGCGGGATCTCGCCGAAGTTCTTCGCCGCCATGGAGATGGACCGGTTGACCAGGTTGCCCCAGCCGGCGACCAGTTCGTCGTTGTTGCGGCGCAGGAACTCGGCCCAGGTGAAGTCGGTGTCGTTGTTCTCCGGCCCGGCCACCGCGATGAAGTAGCGCAACGCGTCGGCGTCGTACCGCTGGAGGAAGTCCCGGACGTAGATGACGACCCGGCGCGAGGAGGAGAACTTGCGTCCCTCCATGGTCAGGAACTCGCTGGAGACCACCTCGGTGGGCAGGTTGAGCCGTCCGAGCTGGCCCGGTTCGCCATCCCGGCTGCCCTCGCCGGAGTAGCCGGCGAGCAGGGCGGGCCAGATCACCGAGTGGAAGACGATGTTGTCCTTGCCCATGAAGTAGTAGGCCTGGGCGTCACCGTCGGCGTCGCTGGCCGAGGCGGCGCCGCCCGCGCCGTCGGTGACATTCCAGTACCTCCGCCACGCTTCGGGGTCGCCGGTGCGGCGGGCCCACTCGATCGACGCGGAGAGGTAGCCGATGACGGCGTCGAACCACACGTAGATCCGCTTGTCGGTGCGCTCGCGCCAGCCGTCGAGTGGGATCGGCACGCCCCACTCCAGGTCCCGGGTGATGGCCCGGGGGTGCAGGTCGTCCAGGAGGTTCCTGGAGAAGCGGAGCACGTTCGGGCGCCAGCCTTCCCGGGTGTCCAGCCACTGCCGCAGCACGTCGGCCAGGGCGGGCAGGTCGAGGAAGAAGTGCTCGGTCTCGACGAACTCCGGCGTCTCCCCGTTGATCTTCGAGCGCGGGTTGATCAGGTCGATCGGGTCGAGCTGGTTGCCGCAGTTGTCGCACTGGTCGCCCCGGGCGCTGTCGTAGCCGCAGATCGGGCAGGTGCCCTCGATGTACCGGTCGGGCAGGGTCCGGCCGGTGGACGGCGAGATGGCCCCCATGGTGGTCTTCGGCACGATGTAACCGTTGCGGTACATCCCCTCGAACAGCTCCTGCACCACGGCGTAGTGGTTGCCGGTGGTGGTGCGGGTGAACAGGTCGTAGGAGAGACCGAGGCCGTGCAGGTCCTCGACGATCACCCGGTTGTACCGGTCGGCCAGTTCCCGTGGCTTCAGACCCTCGGCGTCGGCCTGCACCTGGATCGGCGTGCCGTGCTCGTCGGTGCCGGACACCATGAGCACGTCGTGGCCGGCCATCCGCATGTACCGGGCGAAGACGTCGGAGGGAACGCCGAAACCGGAGACGTGGCCGATGTGGCGTGGCCCGTTGGCGTACGGCCAGGCCACTGCCGCGAGAACGTGACTCATGGACAGAAAGCCTAGTGACCCCCGTGTGGCGACCGCGAACCAATAGGGCTCTGCGGTCGGTGTGGTGGTCCGGACCAGGTCAGCAGTTCGTCCGAATTGTCGCCGACACGCTGCCTGAGCTGCCCGATCAGCCACCCTCACCGGTGTCCAATGAAACGCGTGACTGGCAGCCGAGCCGCCCGAGACCACTCCGACGGCCCTTTTCCCGACGCCGGGCCGGAAACCAGCGCGCCGCCGCGTACCCAGGTGGTGGCGCCGCACCCCCGCGCGGTGCCCTCGGCGGCACCCGAGAGCGGAACCGGCGGCACCGAACCGGACCAGGCCGAACCCGCCACCGTCGAGTTACCGCACGGAGTCGAGGTGGAGCCGACGACCGGCGCGCCGGTGGACACGCTGCCGCGTCGGGTCCCGATCCGCGCGACCGGGCGTCGGGGTCGCCGGCACCGGCCCCTCGACGACGGTACGCCGGACGAGGACACCTTCTGGGCACCGATCGAGGAGGTGCACTGGGACGGCACCCCGGTGCGGCAGGACGCAGCGGGCGAGGGCGATCCGTGGTGGCGGCGGTTCCGGCCGGTCCGCCGGCACCGGGAGCGGAGCAGCCACCCGCCGGACCCCCTGGCGGGGTTGGCCGCGTTGATCGGGTTGAGCCTCGCGGCGGCCTTCTTCGCCTGGGTGAGCGCCGGCCCGCTCTGGCTCGCCGTCGGGCACGCCACCTCCGGCACGGTGACGGTCACCCGGTGCACCGGGGACGGCCTGGCCCAGCGGTGCCGGGGCATCTTCACGGCGGGGGACGAGGAGTTCCGGACCCACGGCGTACGGGTCAGTGGGGTGCCTCGGGACCTGGCGGTGCCCGGTTCGGCCCTGCCCGCCCGGGTGACCGGACCGGACGGGCACGTCGCGTACGCCGACCGTGGGGTGGGGGCTCAGCTGCGTTGGCTGCTCGGGCTGCTCGGAGTGCTCGGCTGCGCGGTGGGCATCGTCCGCTGGACCGGTGCGGCCCGGCTGCCCGACCCGACCGAGCGGCGTTGGGCGATCGCCGCCTCGCTGGCCGGTCCACTGCTGACCGCCTTCGGCTTCATGGTCGCCGCCTGGTAGCCGGCGGCGTCCGACGGACGCACCGGTTCACTGGTGTACGAGCGCGTAGACGTCGCGGCGGCGCAACCCGTACTCGGTCGCCACGTCCGTGATCGCGTCCCGGCGGCTCCGACCGGCCGCCTCCCGCTCGGTCACCGCCGCGCGCAGGGTGTCGTCGTCGGGGCGCACCGCGGGTGTGGCCGGAGCCCCGGCCACCACGAGTGTGATCTCGCCGCGCGGGTCGCCGTCGGCAGCCCACCGGGCCAGTTCACCGAGCGGGCGACGCAGCACCTCCTCGTACGTCTTGGTCAGCTCGCGGCATACCGCGGCGGGCCGGTCGGCACCGAACGCGTCGGCCAGGTCGGCCAGCGCGGCGGCGATCCGGTGCGGCGCTTCGAAGAGGACCAGCGTCCGTTCCTCGTCGGCCAGTGCCCGCAACCGGGCGCGCCGGGCGCCGGCGGCACGGGGCAGGAACCCTTCGAAGCAGAACCGGTCGCAGGGCAGCCCGGACAGGGCGAGAGCGGTGGTGACGGCGCTGGGGCCGGGCGCGGCGGTGACCGACACCCCGGCGTCCAGGGCGGCGCGGACCAGGCGGTAGCCGGGGTCGGAGACGCTGGGCATTCCGCCGTCGGTGACCAGTGCGACGACGTACCCCTCGGTGAGCACGTCGACCAGTTCCGGGGTCCGCCGCTCCTCGTTGCCCTCGAAGTACGAGACGATCCGGCCGGCGATGGTCACGCCGAGATCGCGGGCGAGCCGGTTCAGTCGGCGGGTGTCCTCGGCGGCAACCACGTCGGCGGCGGCGAGCACATCCCGCAACCGGGCGGAGGCGTCGGCGGGGTTGCCGAGCGGCGCGCCGAGCAGAATAAGGCGGCCCGTTTCGGACATTTCACCCACAGCGGCGTACTCCTTCATCGACAGGCGTACCGGATATGGGGACGACAGGCACCACCGGCACCCTTCGCAGCCTACGATCGCCGGGTGACGAGTGCGTCGACAGCACAGAGCGCGAGCCCCGACCAGCCCTCGGAGCCGGCAGCGACGACAGCCACCGATCCGACGGAGGGCGGCGTACCGGCGGCGATCCGCCGGCGGCTGGCCACCGTCGAGGCCGGGCTGAACGACCGATCGTGGTTGGCCACGGCGGTCGTGGTGGTGATCGCGGGGGTTCTCCGGTTCGCGAATCTCAGCCATCCGCCGGGCAAGATCTTCGATGAGGTCTACTACGCCCGGGACGCCTGGGGGCTGATCGACAAGGGCGTGGAGTGGAACTACCTCAACAACGCCCCGTCGTACGTGGTCCACCCGCCGCTGGGCAAGTGGTTGATCGGTCTCGGCGAGTGGGCGTTCGGCTACCACGACGCCGAGCACGGCATCTCGGTACCCGGCCACCTGTTCACCACCGCGCCGGAGTTCGGCTGGCGCTTCTCGGCGGCCCTGCTGGGCACCCTGTCGGTGCTGCTGCTGGTCCGCATCGGCCGCCGGATGTTCCGCTCCACGGTGCTCGGCTGCGCCGCCGGCCTGCTGCTCGCGGTCGACGGGTTCCACCTGGTGCTCTCCCGTACCGCGCTGCTCGACATCTTCCTGCTCTTCTTCGTCCTGGCCGCCTTCGGTGCGCTGGTGCTGGACCGGGACGCCACCCGCCGCCGCTGGGCCCGGGCCCTGGAGGCCGGGCTGGATCCGAACGCCCGCGGGCGGGCCGGCCGTCCGCCCGGCGGCTGGCGGAACTGGCCCTGGTGGCGCCTGGCGACCGGGGTGCTGCTCGGCTGCGCTTTCGCGGTGAAGTGGAGCGCGCTGTTCTTCGTACCCGTCTTCGCGCTGCTGATGTTCCTCTGGGACGTCGGCGCCCGACGGTCGGCCGGGGTACGCCGGCCCTGGCGCGACACACTGCTCGACGGCGTGCCGTGGATGGTGCTCGCCGGCCTGCTGATGGCCGTCACCTACGTCACGACGTGGTCCGGTTGGCTGTACAGCCAGGAGGGCTACTACCGGCTCGCCGAGCGGTACCCGGACGCCGGCCTCAGCGACACGCCGATCATCGGCCCGCTGTGGAACCTGGTGCAGTACCACCAGGCCGCGCTCGGCTTCCACAACCAGCTCGACGATCCGCACAAGTACCAGTCGTGGCCGTGGCAGTGGTTGCTACTGGGCCGGCCGGTGGCGTTCCACTGGACCGGCGACGGCCCCTGTGGCGCGGCGAGCTGCGCCGAGGAGGTGCTGCTGCTGGGCACCCCGCTGTTGTGGTGGTCGTTCCTGCCCGCGCTGGTGGCACTGGTCTGGCTCGGGCTGGCCCGGCGGGACTGGCGGGCCGGGGCGATTCTGCTCGCCGTGGCGGCCGGGCTGCTGCCCTGGTTCTGGTTCGCCCTCGACGGCCGGACGATGTTCTCCTTCTACGCCGCGCCCGTGGTGCCGTTCCTGGTGCTCGCCGTGGTCTACGTGCTGGGTGCCATCGCCTCGCCCGCGGGGTTGAGCGGCAGCCGAGCCGTGACCGGCCCCGACGAGGAGGCGAGCCGGGAACGCCGGTTGGTCGGCGGTGTGATCGCCGGGGCGTACGTGGCGTTGGTCGTCCTCTGCTTCGCGTACTTCTACCCGATCTTCGTGGGCTGGACGTTGCCGTACGAGGACTGGTCGGCGCGAATGTGGTTGGACGGCCGCTGGATCTGACACCACGATGGGCCCGTACGCCTCGGCGTACGGGCCCATCGTCGACAAATAGGACGCGCCCCGATCGCCTGCCACGGGGGAAGCGGGCGATTGGGGCGCGCACCAGCAGCTTAACCACCCGCGACCGGAGGCACAACGGGGCGACGCGGGTCAGATTTCCGACGAATGCTGAATGCGACACGAAATTCCGGCGATGGTTGCCGCTGCGTGACTCCGCGCGGACTCTGCGCCGCCGACGAGTCGCCGACCGCCGCTCGGCTGAACCGATCCGTCCAGCGACGCAGCTTCGGCGTGACACCGTCCGACAGCGAAGCGTCGTCCCACCTGGACGGTCGATCGAGGGGCGGCCTCAGTGCTGTTTCGGACGGCGCGGCAACCAGCCGAAGAATCGGTCCTGCAATGACGTCGCACCGCTGATGTGCAGATCCTCGGCAGCGGCGGCGAGACAGGCGCCCAGGTACACACTCAGCATCGCCCGATCCGTGCCGTACTCGGTCAGCAACTGCTCTCGTTTGGGCTCACAGGGCCACTCGGCGTCACAGGTGCCACACGTCCATTCGGGGGTCACCGGGGCGTGCCCGCCCACGCGGGATGGCGCGATTCCGTCCGTCTCCGCCACCGTGACACCCGAGCGATCCGTAACACCCGTCATCGCGCTCCCTTCCGCCTCCACCGGGGACGGCGGGCATGCGGGCCCGCCGCCGGGTCGAGAATGCCCGTGCGCACCTTCAGCGTCCGGGGACGCTGAGGCGTTACACCGTTGCGGTACGTTGACCAACCATGGCCGCCGCGACCTGCCGTAGGCACCGCATCCACCAGAGGCACCCATCATCGCCGGTCCCCCGTACCGGCACCATTGACCGAAAGCACTCCCCCGGAGCCGCAGGTGCGTGATCTTCTGCCGCCCGCCGTCGCGGTGGCCGTGGCCGGTCCGGACGACTGGTCCGGGCCGTTGCACGCGGCTGAGGCCGCCTGTATCGGAGACCGAGCGGTGGACAGCCGCCGCCGTGACTTCACCGCCGGCCGGGTCTGCGCCCGGCGCGCCATGGCGGCGCTCGGTCTCCCACCGGTCGCCGTACCAGCCGCGCCCGACCGCTCCCCAGTCTGGCCGGCGGGCACGGTCGGCACCATCACCCACACCCACGGCTACTGCGCCGCAGCCGTCGCCCGCAGTGACGAGATCCGGGCGGTCGGCATGGACGCCGAGCAGCACCGGGAACTCAGTGCGGGAGTACGCCGCCTGATCTGCCTACCCGACGAGCACGAGCAGATCGCGCGGCTGCCAACGGGCGTTTCCTGGCCGGCGGTGATCTTCAGCGCGAAGGAGACCGTGTACAAGGTGTGGCATCCGGTCGTCGGCAGTTGGCTCGACTTTCACGACGCTCTGGTACGCCTCGATCCCGATACCGGGACGTTCACCGCGCGAATCTCACCCGCTCGGGTCACCGACGCGTCGGTCGACGACCCGCCCGCGCTGATCACCGGCCGCTTCGCGGTGGAGGCCGACCTGGTGCGCACCGCCGCCGTGCTCACCATCCGCTAGCGAGCACCGCCGAGCTGCACCGCGACCGGCGACCGGATGTCCTGTCCTGAATGGACTTGTCTACACTCCGCCCGGTGATCAACAAGAGATGGTCGTCAGCCGCCCTGCTCGGGCTGCTGGCGGCGACCACGCTGGCCGGCCCGGTGCCGGCGCTTGCCGACGACCGGGCGGAACCCCCAGCCGAACCACCACGGGTCCAACTCGTACTTGATGTGAGTGGCTCGATGCGAGCCACCGACATCGACGGACGTAGCCGGATCTCCGTGGCTCAGCAGGCGTTCGGCGAGGTGGTGGACGCGCTGCCCGACGAGACACAGCTGGGCATCCGGGTGCTGGGCGCCACCTACAAGGGCAAGGACAAGCAGCAGGGCTGCCTGGACACCCAGCAGATCGTGCCGGTCGGTCCGGTCGACCGGGCGCAGGCCAAGGCCGCCGTGGCAACCCTACGACCGACCGGTTTCACGCCGGTCGGGCTCGCCCTGCGCGAAGCCGCCAAGGACCTCGGTACCGGCACCACCGCCCGACGAATCGTGCTGATCACCGATGGCGAGGACACCTGTGCCCCGCCGGACCCCTGCCAGGTGGCCCGTGAGCTGGCCGCCAAGGGCACCACGCTGGTGGTGGACACCCTCGGCCTCGCACCGGACGAGAAGGTACGCCGGCAGTTGCTCTGCATCGCCGCCGCCACCGGTGGTACCTACACCGCCGCACAGAGCGCCGAGGATCTGACCGACCGACTGAAGCAACTGGTGGACCGGGCCCGCGACACGTACGCCACCACTCCGGCGAAGGTCGACGGGACGGACACCTGCCAGGGGGCGCCCCTGCTCTCCGCCGGCGTCTACACCGACCGGGAAACCTTCTTTGAGCACCGTTGGTACCGGGTACCGGTGCGGCAAGGGCAGGAACTGCGGGCCTCGGTCAGCGTGGCGCTCGACCGCCCGATCAACCCCGACTACGGCGTGCTGCTGCGGGCCACTGCGACGGACGGTCGGGAACTCGTTCGCGGGGTGGACGCCGGCAGCGGACGTACCGACGTGATCTCCACTGGCCTGCGCTGGTCGGCCGGAGAGGACGCCGAGCGCGCCGAGGAGACCGACCCGACTCCGGCAGCCAGTTCGCGCCCCGCCGTCACCACCGTCTGCCTGGTGGTCAGCAACATGTTCTCGCCACGGGCGGGCACCGCGGCGGATCCGGGTATGCCCGTCGAGCTGACCGTCGACGTGGTCGCCGCTTCGTCCGCCCCGGACGGGCCGGACCTGGGCCGTGGCTGGATGCTGCTGCTCCTGCTGACCCTCGCCGGCCTGCTCACCGGGCTCGTCACCGGCCTGCTCACCCGCTGGTGGGTAGCCACCTGGAGGAACTGAGTGATGCTCACCCGATCGGCAACCGCCGCTGCCCTGCTCGCCGTCGGTGTCGCCCTGGCCCCCGGCACCGCACTCGCCGCGCCTACGCCCACCCCTTCCCCCGGTGCGGTCACCGTCACGAAGGCGGGCACCTCGTACCTGAGCGCCACCCCCGTCGCCGCCGGCCAGCCCGTCCGCGTCGCCGCCTCGACCGGTGAATACCTCTACTGGTCGTTCCCGGCCACGGCGGGCGAGGTCCACGAGATCACCGCGACGGTCACCCTCGCGCAGAACCGCGGCGGCCGATCCACCTGGACGGTGGAGGTCTTCGACGGGCTGCGACGCCGGCAGGCGTGCACGGCCGGCGCGCAGACACCGACCGCCGACGCTTCGGCGCGTACCGTCGGCATCGGCTGCACGCTGCGGCGGGTGCGCCCATGGGCCGAGCCGTGGTCCGGCGACCCACTACCCGGCACCTACTACGTGCGGCTGGCCGTGGTCGACGTCCCCGAGCCCGACCTCGGTCTGCCGATCGACGTGGACCTGCTGGTCTCGACCGTCGACGACGCCGGCACCTCCGCTGACGACGGCAGGTTGGAGGCGGCGCTGGTGCCACCGACCAACGCCGGCACTGTCTTCGACGCCGAACCGACGGTCGCAGCGGAGGGCGATGAGGACGACGGCTGGAACCTGAGCCTCACCGGCTGGCTGCCCGAGGCCGGGTCCCGCTGGATCTGGACCACCGCCGGCGGGATGCTGGCCGCGGTCGCGGGCGTGATCGGCTTCGCCCTCACCCGACGCCCCTCCACCAGGTGAGCCCCGCCGGCAGGTCGCATTGAGGTGCCCGCTGCGACCTGCCGGCGGTCCCCACGCCGAGCCAGCGGGAACAGGGCGGTGGCGGCGGGGCGCAGCCCCACCAGTCCCGATGCTGGCCACCGCACTAGTCCAGGGCGAAGGTGGCCGAGGCGCGTCCGGCTGCATCCGGTACCGCCTCCAGGTAGAGCAGTCCGTCGCGGTGGCGGACGTACTGCCCGGGGAAGTTCACCGACTCCAGCGACACCTTCGCCGCGTCGGCGAGCCCGGCCCTTCGGGTGAAGGTGGCGTCCTGTCGGAAGAGGTTCGAGCCGTCGTTGCGTTCCACCCAGATCTGGTGGTTGCGGTGCCGCAGGAAGTAGCCGGGATAGTTGGTCGATTCCAGCGAGACCGCCGAGGAGTTCGACAGGCCGGCGACGATCCGGAACTGCGAGTCGGCCAGGTTGGTGACGTTCGATTCCAGCCGGACCCGGAACTCCCAGTGCCGCAGGTAGCGGTCGGGCAGGTCGTGGGCGCGCAGCCGGACCGGCGTCAGGCCGTCCGGCACCGGTACGCCGAAGTTCGGGGTGCCGTCGGCGTTCCAGTAGACCCGCTGGACGCGGGTACGCCGGTTCGGGTCGCTCAGCGGGTCGTAACCGTTGCCGAGGTACCGCTCGTAGTTGCGGGAGTGGTAGACGATCACGTCGCTGCCGTCCTCGGCCACGGTGAACGAGTTGTGGCCCGGGCCGTACTGACCGGTCCGGCTGTCGCTGGTCAGCACCGGTGTGGCGCGCTTGGTCCACGAGGCCGGGTTGAGCAGGTCGCTGTTGGCCTGGGCGGTGAGCAGGCCGACCGCGTAACTGGCGTCGGTGGCGCTCGCCGAGTAGGTCATGAAGACCCGGCCGTTGCGGATCAGCACCGCCGGGCCCTCGTTCACCCGGTAACCCCGGGTCTCCCAGGCGTGGGTCGGGGTGGCGATCAGGCTCGGGGTGCCGGCGTACGTCCAGGGGTTGACGGCTCGCGCGAGGTAGATGTTCGAATTGCTGCCGGCGTACTCCGCCCAGGCCAGGTAGCGCTGGCCGTTGTGCACGAAGGTCGTCGCGTCGAGCGAGAAGCTGCTGCGTGCCGGCTGGAGTTGACCACGCTCGACCCACGGGCCGTCGAGCGGGTTCGCGGCGCTGCTCTCCAGCACGTACGGCCGGATGGCCCAGATGTCGTCGGTGCGGCCGGCGGCGAAGTAGACGTACCACCGGCCGTCGATGAAGTGGATCTCCGGGGCCCAGATGTGCGCGCCCATCTCGCCGCTGCTGTGCCGCCGCCAGATCACCCGCTCGCTGGCGGTGGCGAGCCCCTGCAGAGTGGTGGCGCGGCGCAGCACGATGCGGTCGTACTCCGGGACGGTCGCGGTGAAGTAGTAGTAGCCGTCGGTGTGCCGGTAGATGTGCGGGTCGGCGCGCTGTTCGGCCAGCGGATTGGTGAATGTGACGGCGGCGGCCCGCGCTGGGGCGGCCGGCCCCACCAGCGTGCTGGTCACCGCGATCATCAGGGCGGCGCACGCCGCTGCCCACCTGCGGTACGTGAGCTGAGGCCGTGTCATCGCCTTCGCCCTTCCGCCGACTGCGAGCCGACCGTCCGGGGCGGGCACAGTCCCCGTCCGACCGTGCCCGCCGTGCCCGCCTCATTGATAGCGTTAACAATCACCCGCCGTCAAGAGACGGACATCTATTAGACGTCTGGCCGCAACACATCAACCGCCCAGCGCAGGCATCCCGGATCCGCACGCCCGCAGGAGTCCCACAGGTACGGGCCGACCCGGACAGGCGAGCAGGGTCGCCCGATCCTCCAGGCCCCGGGCCGGTCACACCGCGACGGGTCGCTCTAATCCGTCCAGGTCAAACTCAAACACTCCTGATGAAGCGATGCGCCAACGGGCGGCGGCTCGACGCCTGCCGGGAGTTTCGTTTCAGCATCGGTGACGGCGCAGCGCAACTGGCTGGATGAAAGGTCTGTCACGCCGCGCAAGTCGGCACCCGAAAGATCGGCTCGCCAGAACGACGTTCCGAAGAGAGTCGCGTTGCGCAGGCTCGCTCCCTTGAGATCGGCGCCATGGAGAAGAGAATGGGCCAGGTTGGCGTTGTCAAGTTTGGCCAGCTCCAGTTGGGTGCTCCGCAGACGGGCGCTCGACATCCGCACCTCGCGTAGATCTGCACCCCGCAGGTCAGCCCCATTGAGGGAAATACCATCGATCCGGGCCCCTCGGAGATAGGTGTTCGGAAGTTCCAATCCGTCCCCACTGCGCTGGTTGTTGGCAATTCCTTCCGGTGTCAGGACCGCCCGGTCATCTTCTTCCGAATTTCGTCTGGCGAGTACGGTCAAGGCAGCCTGAACGTCCATCGGCAGCCGGGCACGGCGGTCCGATCGGTGTTCAGGCCGGCTGGCCGACTCCTGCGGAGCATCGGCTTCAGGGGCATCCGGCAGCGGAGAATTCAGCCGCACGAAGCCGGCAATGATCTCGATCGTCGCCGGCTGGTCGGGCGGCGAGTTCCGCATCAACTGCTCAAGGGCATAGATGGCACCCACCCGCAGTAGGAGTTTCTCGCGCCCAGGCTCGTTGAGTTGCCGCACCGCGTCGTTGTACCTGTCACTGGCCTGTCCTTTGAGCGTCACATCAAGCTGCGCACGGTCGGCCTCATTACTGAGGTAGAGTCCGACCGCGACCACTAAGACCGACACGATGCTTCCTATGGCGATCAGGCGATGCCAGGGATCAGGCTTGATTTCCACACGCGGGAAATCCTGGGTCTGCGTCCACGCTGGACCCGCCGGCTTTCGCGACCGAATCCTGTTCGCGGGCCTACTGGCCCGGACATGACGTCTTCGGCGACCTTGACCAGGGCTTGGGCCCTGACCCGCACCGCCGCCCCTCACGTGTTTTCTGCGGAAGACCACTTTCAACCCCTCACCGCACCATGAGATCAATGGGAGCGGACCTTCACCGAAGCGGAATCGCCACCTCGTTACAGGTGCAAGATACGGGCGCAATCATGATCACCGGTTGAATCGCTTCCGGCCTGGTCCAGTCGGATTGTGGACATCGTCGAACGCACGCACTACGACGGTTGTGCGGCCGAATCCTTCAACGGCCTGACTGGTCGGGCAGTCAGGCGGTCGGGCAGTCAGGCGGTCGGGCAGTCAGGCGGTCGGGCAGTCAGGCGGTCGCGCCGCCGTCGACGGCGATCGACGCGCCGTTGATGTGCCGGCCGCCGTCGCCCACCAGGTGACTGACCGTGGCCGCCACGTCGGCCGGTGCCGCGTACCGGCCGAGGGCGATGTGCGACCGCTGGGCGTCGGCACCGGCGCTGTCGGCCGGGTTCATGTCGGTGTCGGTCGAGCCCGGCAGGATCAGATTGACGGTGATCCCGCGAGGCCCAAGCTCCCTGGCCAGCGCCCGGGTCAGCCCGTTGACCGCGCTCTTGGTCATCGCGTACGCGCTCACCCCCGGGGCCGGGACACGGCTGGCGAAGCTGCTGCCGATGTTGACGATCCGGCCACCGTCACCCATGTGACGTACCGCTGCCTGGGTGGCCAGGTACACCCCGCGCACGTTGACCGCGACCGCCCGGTCGAGGTCCTCGAAGCTGACCGCCTCGATCGGCCCACCCGCGAACACCCCGGCGTTGTTGACCAGAATGTCCAGTCGCCCCATCTCGGCGACGGTCCGCTCCACGGCACCGACAACCGCCGCCGGGTCCGCGCTGTCCGCACAGATCGCCAGACCCGCGCCTCTGTACGCCTCGATGTCGGCCAGGACGGACTTCGCGCGGTCCCCGGCGCTGCGGTAGGTGAACGCGACGTCCACGCCATCCTCGGCGAGCCGGCGGGCGACGGCGGCACCGATACCCCGACTTCCGCCCGTGACCAGTGCAACCCTGCCGGCAAGTTGGACCGTCATGCCGGCAATCCTGACAGTTCACTCAGGACAGCCGCCCGTCGGGTCGTCGATCACCCTTACGTGAGCACCCACCCGGTCGGCAACGGTGACGCTGGGACGCCGGGTAGCCTCGCCGACCATGCAACGAAAGGTTTTCGTAGTAGCTACTCTGTGCTACGCCGCAGTGGTCGGTTACGGTGCACTCGTCTGGCCGGAGCGGGTGGCGCTGCACTTCGGGGCCGATCTGCACGCCGACTGGTACGGCTCACGCGGTACGGCGATCCTGGTCGCCGTGGCGCTCGGTGTTTGCATGGCGGCGGCGTTCGTCGGTTGTGCGGCCCTGGTCAGCCGGATCCCGCTCGACCTCCTCAACGTCCCGCATCCGTCGTACTGGAAACAACCGGAGCACGTGGCCGAGCTGCGCCGCCGCTCCGCCGAGGACATGTACCACCTCGGAGCGGTCACGATTTTCTTTCTCGCCGGCGTCCTCATCCTGGCCGTCCAGGCGTCGACCAGCGTCGACCACCGGTTGTCCGGGGCGGCCCCGATCCTGCTGATCGGATATCTCGGCTACCTCACCGGGTGGACGATCTGGCTCTGGCTCCGCCGCTACCGGCCGCCGGCACGCTGAACCACTCCGCGCCTGCGTCATATCCGTTCGGGGCCCGGATGCCGAGCAGGTGGCGGCCTTGCCAACGTTGGAAACGTAGATGCATTGGTGACCGAAGAAGAATCGTCGCCGCAACATCGTCAGCACGGCGCTTCGGGAGGCTGCGGGGAACCGCTCGGGGGCGGCGCTTCCGGGCTGAGTTGTGCCGGATCTGTGCCAAATGACCAATGGCCAGCGTTTCCGCTGGCCATTAATGGTGTGGGTGGAGCTGAGGGGATTTGAACCCCTGACCCCCTCGATGCGAACGAGGTGCGCTACCGGTCTGCGCCACAGCCCCTCCGCCGGTCTACCGGCGTCGGTCCCACCCGGCTTTCACCGGGCGGGCCGGCGACAAGGCTAACAGGTTCAGCGCCCCCGCCGCGAACCACCCCGCCCACTGAGCCTCCCAAGATCCTCGCAGTTTCCCCGATATTGCTGCCTTCAGCCGATCCGAGGCAGCACTATCCCCGAACTTGTCGCCTCGCACGGCGCCCAGGGGCGAGGGCGAGCGCCTCGGCGAAGGCGAAGGCGAGGGCAGGGGCGAGGGCAGGGGCGAGGGCGAGGGCAGGGGCGGGGTCAGGCGGAGTGGGAGCCGGGGCCGGTTTCGTAGGGGCGGCCCCGCAGGCCGCCGGCTCGGCGGTAGGAGACCGAGCCGCCGCTGGCGGCCTGCGGCAGGTCGGCCGGACGGTCCAGGCCCATCGCGTTGCGTCGGACGGATTCCCGCTGGGCTGCCAGGCGACGCTGCGCCTCACGACGGGCCGCTGCCCGGCGGGCCTGCTCACGGCGTACCTCGGCCTGACGAGCCGCCAGCCACGCGGCCTCGCGAGCCAGGGCCCGACGTCGTCGGCGGTCAGCCACCGCACGGGCGCGCAGGTGTACGACGTACACGATCAGCAGGGTGGCGGTGACCGCGAAGCTGATCCAGAATCCGGGGCCGACGACCAGCACGCCGATCAGCTCGACGGCGTTGAGCAGCACCAGCGCGGCGAGCACCCGGCGGCGGCGGTAGATGGCGGGGGTGTGGTGACGGTGCCGGTCCGGGCGACGGCGGGTTCGGCCTCCACCCACCGGTACGGCGCGCAACCGGCTCGGCCGACCGGATCGGCGCGGCACCGGGCGTTCGCCAGCCGCGCTGCGGGAAGAGCCACCGCTCCCCTCAGCGGGACCTGACGGCAACTCGCCACCGTCACCTGAGCGACGAGGCGCGGGAGGAACCGAGCGACGTAGAGCGGGCGGACCGGAGACCGGACTGGCGAGCTCCCCCGAGCCGCGATCCTCACTGAGAGTGATCACCAGGGCACGGGAGGGGTTGACCGGTCGTCGACCGGGGACAGTGCGACGGCGTCGGCGGCGCTGAAGCACCCGCGCCGTCGACTGCGCCCGCTCCGCCACCAGCCGCTCGGCGGCGTCGTACCGGCGAACCAGCGCCGGAGCGAGGGCGAGCAGACCGGCGGCGGCGAGGACGGCGAGGAGCACCGAGGTCGGCACCCTCACCCCTCCCGTCACCAAATTCGGAGCAAGCGCCGACCGCCGCAGGATCTTCCACCGATCGGCATCGGCGACGTGAATCATGCGGAGCGGGCAACGCCTGCCGCAGCTTGCAGTTACCTGAGGTTACGGGTCACCGTCGCCGGAACCGCCGCGCCGCGCCGATCCCGCACGTGGGACGGCTCACGGGGTACGAGCACGCAGCCGATGCCAACGGGCCAGCAGGCCACCCTCGGCGGCGATCTCCTCGCTGGTCATCGCGTAGCCGATGTGATCACGCCAAGCACCGTCGATGTGCATGTAGCGCGCGTGGTACGCCTCCTCGCGGAAGCCCAGCTTCTCCACCACCCGACGCGACGGCCGGTTTTCGGGACGGATGTTGACCTCGATCCGGTGCAACCCGCCGGAGCCGAAGGCGTGGTCGACCGCCAGCGCCAGCGCGGTGGGGATGACGCCTCGGCCGGCGACCCGCCGGTCGACCCAGTAACCGACGTACCCGGAGCAGAAGGCGCGGCGCACGATGTTGCCCACGTTGATGTGACCGACCAGCCGCTGCACCCCGTCCTCGTGCAGGCAGACCGCGAACGGCATCCCCTCACCGGTACGTGCCGAGTGTCGCTGGTCGCGATAGACCCAGCGGAACGTCGCCGGGGAGTTCACCTCGTCCCAGTCACCGGGCACCGACGACTCCCAGGGGGCCAGCCACTCCCGGTTGGCCCGGCGCACCTGCGACCAGGCCGCCGCGTCCGACCGCCGGTACGGCCGCAGCAGCACCGAACCGTCGGAGAGCACCGCCGGCCAGCCAGGCGCGCGTCGGAACACCGAACCTCCACTCCGGAGCATCACCGGTGGATCACCGGCGGCGGTCCAGCAGCAACACGTCGACAGTGGAGCCGGCGGCAGCGGCAGTCACCCGCTCACCGAGAACGAGAAGCCCGTTCGCCTCTGCCAGGCCGGAAAGCGTGAACGGACCGCCGTTGAGCGGTTGAACAGTGTAACCCCCGCCACGGCGTTCAGCGACGTGTGCGGGACGGAACTCGCGCAGCCCGGCCGGGGAGGAGACGGTCTCCAGCAGATGTGCCCGTACGCTGGGACGAAACACCGGCTCCGCGCCGGCCAGCAGGTTGATCGCGGGCCGAGCCAGCACCTCGAAGCCGATCATCGCCGCCCCCGGGTCGCCGGGCAGGCAGACCACCGGCACCTCCTCGGCGCCGACGGTACCGAAGCCGAGGGCGGTACCCGGATAGAGCGCCACGTCGGTGAAGGTGACCGGACCGGCGCGGCTGCCCTCCCGGCGCGACAGGATCCGGCGGACCATGTCACCCGGCCCGGTGCCGGTGCCGCCGGTCGTGATGATCAGGTCGGCGCGCAGGGTCTGGTCCTCCAGCAGCCCACGCAGCCCTTCCGGGTCGTCGTCACAGATACCCACCCGGTAGGCCAGCGCTCCCACCTCGGCCGCCGCAGCCGTCAGGGCGTGCGAGTTGGCGTCGACGACCTGCCCCGGCTGACTGCCCCGGCCGACGTCGACCAGTTCGTCGCCGGTGGCCACGATCACCACCCGAGGGCTCGGGCGCACCACCACGTGACCGATGCCGGTCGCGGCGAGCACCGCCACCAACGCCGGCGAGACGTAGGTGCCGGAGCGGGCGAGCAGTTCGCCGGCCGCCACCTCCTCGCCCGTCCGGCGGACCCCGTACCCCCGTTTCGGAACCCGGAAGATCTCCACTGCCGCCATGCCCTGGTCGGTCCACTCCACCGGGACGACCACGTCCGCGCCGATCGGCAGTGGCGCGCCGGCTGCCACGGAGAAACACGAGCCCGGGGTGAGCCGCACCGGTCGCCAGCTCGCCGCGCCCAGATCACCGACGACGTTGAGTCGTACGGTGCGACCGCCCGGCCGACTGGACTGGGCCGGGACGTATCCCACGCCCCGGCCACCACCCGCGATGTCCTCCCAGCGCGCCGCGTACCCGTCCACAGCCGCCTGGTCGAAGGCCGGGAACGAGTGCGGGGCGACGACGTCCTCGGCGAGAACGTTGCCGTACGCCTGGGTGAGGTCGAGGTCGAGCGGAGGCAGCGCGCGCAACCTGCGCAGCACGCTGCTCAGGTAGTCGGCGAGCGGCGTCAACCCGTTTTCGGCCGCCTCGGCGTCGGCCGTCGTGGTCATGTATTCGGACCGCCCGACGCGTCCGAGTTGACGAACTCGGCCAGCCACTTGCGGAACTCGCTACCCAGGTCCTCGCGGTCGGCGGCGATCTGGACCACGGTCTGCAGGTAGCCCAGGGGCATGCCGGTGTCGTAGCGGATGCCTCGATAGACGATCGCGTGCACCGGTGTGCCCTCGGTACGCAGGATCTCCATCGCGTCGGTCAGCTGGATCTCCCCGCCGCTGCCGGGCTTCGTCCGACGAATGGCGTCGAAGATCTTGCCGGGCAGCACGTAGCGGCCGAGCACGGCGAGGTTGCTCGGCGCGTCCTCCGGCTTCGGCTTCTCCACCATGCCGGTCACCTTCACGACCTCGCCGATGTCAGTCAGCTCGGACTCGGCCGGCTCGACGGAGGCGATCCCGTACCGCTTTGTCTCTGCCGGGTCGACCTCGAAGAAGGCGAGCACCACCCCACCCGTACGCTTCTGAAGCTCCAGCATGGCCGGCAGCAGCGGCTCGCTGAGGTTGACGAACTCGTCGCCGAGCAGCACCGCGAAGGGCTCGTCGCCGACGTGGGACTCCGCGTACCCGACGGCGTGCCCGAGGCCGAGCTGCTCCGGCTGGCGACAGGTGTAGATGGACGCCAGTTCCTCGGTCCGCTTGACGGCCGCGAGCAGATCAGGCTTCTCCGCGAGCCGTTCCTCCAGGTCGGGGCGACGGTCGAAGTGGTCCACCATCGACGTCTTGCCCCGACCGGTGATCAGCAGCACGTCGCCGATGCCGGCCTGGGCGGCTTCCTCGACGATGTACTGCAACACCGGCCGGTCGACGACCGGCAGCAGTTCCTTGGGAACGGCCTTGGTGGCCGGCAGGAACCGGGTGGCCAGGCCGGCGGCTGGGATGACGGCTTTGACGGCACGGGGACGGCCGGTGGCGGTGGCCGCTGAGGGGTTCGCTGAGTGCTCCGACATGCCGCGAGACTATCGGCCATCGGCGTGCCTCGGCGGGTGAGGACCAGAAGACGCGCCGCCCACCGGACCGGTTCTGCCGGTGCCGACGGCACCGGATCCGGCAGGCACCTCGGCGGGGGCCGGCACGCTCGGACCGACGTCCCGGCCAGCCGACGTGCCGCCGATGGCCGGCATGTCGGGTCCGGCCCGGGGCAGTCCGTCGGCGGGGCTACGGGCGACCGCCGGCACCGGTACCTCACGGGTCGGCGACGCCTGGCGGGTGGGCGCCAGTCGCCAGGTGTCCCGGCTGGCGGTCTTCGCGGCGTAGAGCGCCTCGTCCGCCGCTGCCAACACCTGCGGTCCGGTGTCGGCGTGGTCCGGAAAAACGGCGATGCCGATGGAGACGGACACCGGGATCAGCTCCCGGACACCGGCGTGCCCCAGCGCCGTCACCGGAGTGGCCCGGACGGCCGCGCCGAGCCGCTCGGCGACGATGGCCGCGCCACGGGCATCGGTCTCCGGCAGCAGCACCACGAACTCCTCCCCGCCCCGGCGGAAGGCCAGGTCCACCTCCCGGATCTCGCCGCGTACCCGGCGGGCGAACTCGGCCAGCACGGTGTCCCCGGCCGCGTGCCCGTACGTGTCGTTGACCTGCTTGAAGCGGTCCAGGTCGAGGGCGAGGACGCTGACCATCCGACCGAACCGGCTGGCCCGTTCCACCTCCCGACGCAGCGACTCGCGCAGGTACCGGTAGTTCCACAGCCCGGTCAGCGGGTCGGTGAGCGACAGCCGTTGCGCCTCCTCGTGTACGCGCACGTTGTCCACGGCGACCGCGGCGTGCCGGGCGAAGGTGCGCAGGGTGGCCAGATCGTCGTCGTCGAACTCCTCCCCGCCGAGGCGGTCGTAGAGGGCCAGCACGCCCAGCACGGCCTCCGCCGGTCGGCCCGATCCGACGGCCGCCGGTGCCGCTCCCGGCGCGTCGCCACCGGTCGCGTCGGGCGCGGTGAACGGCACCGCGATGTACGTCCGGCAGCGCGGCTCGTCCGGGGAGACGATCGTCGGTTCCACCCGACCTCGGCGCGGCTGGCCTGTCGCCGCGACCGCACCGACCACCCCGCTGCCCAGCGCTACCCGCAGTGGTGCGACGCCGGACCAGCGGTCGTCGAGCCCCGCGCTGCATCGGGCGACGAGTTGCCCACCCTCCTCGGTGAGCAGCACCGCCCCCGCTCGGGCCCCGGTCGCGGCCAGCGCGCTGTGCAGGATCACCCGCAGGATCCGGGGCAGGTCATGGGTGCTGGCCAGCGTGTCGCCGAGCACGGCAAGGTGTCCGCGCAACTGGTCCCGGCTGCTGGTCAGCGCCGCCAGGTAGCCGCCCGTCTCACGAGTCATCCGATTGAAGGCGACGGCCAGCCGGCCGAGCTCGTCGCTGCTGCGTACCGGTACCCGGACGGTGAGATCGCCGGTGGCGACCCGGTCGGCCGCACCGGCCAGTTCCACAAGTGGCCGGGTGCTCACCCGGGCCAGCCGCCATGCGACGGCCACGCCCAGCAGGGCGGCCAGCAGCACCACGCCGACCAGCACCGCGTGCAGGCCCGGCGGTTGGTCACTCGGTACCGAGAGCACCAGGGGCAACGGCTGTCCGATGGCCGGGCCGGCGCGACGCACGTACCGACCGTCGGTGGTGCCGGTGACGCGCTCGCCGTGCAGCGAGGCGGCGGCGGCCAGCACCGCGTCACGACCGTTGCCGGACTCGGTGCTGTGCGCCACCTGGACGGACGGACCCCCGTCGAGCAGGGTCACCGCGACCCCGGTCACCGAGGCGAGTCGCGCGACGAAGGCGGGGTCGACCGGCTGGGCGGCGGCGACCGTACCCAGTGCCGAGCCGGCGGCATCGCGCAGTTGCACCCGTACCACGAGGGCGCTGACCGATCCGCCGGATGGTTCCGCCATGGCGCATTCCCGCCAGGGCGCCGGGGGTGGGTCCGGGGTGGCGTAGCTGACCCGACCGGTCTCGTCGGTGACGAGCACCGCGGTGGCCAGCCCTCGGCGGACCACCTGCGCGGCGGTCCCCGCACGGTCAGCGGTGACGGCGACCGCGTCGGCTGCGGCGCGTAGCTGCTGGCAGAGGGCGTCGATCGAGGTGCGTACGGCCGCGGCGGCCACCGCCAACCGCTCGGTGGCCCGGCTGCGGTCAACCGTCGCGACGGTGGAGGCGACGAAGACGGCACCGAGCAGGACCGGGCCGAACGCCACCGCCAGGAAGGCTGCGGTCAACCGCCCGCGTAGCGTCAACGCTTCCCCTTCCCCCCGGAAGTTGCGCGACCGTCGCCTGCGATGCTGACACAGAGCGACGGCTGGGCAAGCGTTGCGTGAGGAGTGTTGCGTGCCGGAATTTGCGGAAGAAGCGGAAGTGACGCATGACGCGAAGCAGGCCGCCCGGATCAGCCTGCTCGCGCGCCGCCGCGCCCGTACCGAAGCTGACCGCGCCACGGCTGCGGCACGCATCCAAGCCGAGCTGATCTCACTGGTCGGTCGGCTGCGGCCCGGCCGGGTCGCCGCGTACGCCCCGGTCGGTCGGGAACCAGGTGGCCCGGACCTGCCGACGGTGCTCGCCGACGCGCTGCCCCCGGGTGCGGACCTGCTGCTGCCGGTGCTCTGCGACGACCTCGACCTGGACTGGGCCGCCTGGGACGGGCCGCAGGCCATGGTCGCTGCCGGGCGGGGGATCCGCGAGCCGGCCGGGCCTCGACTGGGGGTCGCCGCGGTCGCCACCGCCGATCTGGTGGTGGTGCCGGCACTGGCGGTGGACCGCCGGGGCATCCGCCTGGGGCGTGGCGGTGGGTCGTACGATCGGGCCCTGGCACGGGTGCCGGCGACCGTCCTCACGGTGACACCGCTGTACGACGGTGAGCTGCTGGACGAGTTGCCCACCGACCCGCACGACCAGCCGGTACGAGCGGTGATCACGCCGACTTCCGGGTTGATGGTCCCCTCGGGTGTCGTGCCCCACACTTCCGCTGGACGAACCGGGGGGCGATGACGCACCATTGGCACTCGAATACGTCGAGTGCCAACTGGCCGTGTCAGACCCGGAGGAGAACGTGCCCACGTACCAGTACGCCTGCACCGCGTGCGGTCACCAGCTTGAGGCAGTGCAGTCCTTCTCTGACGACCCACTGACCGACTGCCCGGCGTGCGAGGGGCGACTGCGTAAGCTGTTCAACTCGGTCGGCATCGTCTTCAAGGGCTCGGGCTTCTACCGCACCGACTCCCGCTCCTCCGGATCGGACAGCACGTCCAACGGGTCGAACGGCAAGTCGGAGTCCTCGACCTCCAGCTCGAACGGGTCGAACTCCTCGGCGACCAGTTCCAGCTCGTCCGGCTCCGCTTCGTCCGGCTCCACCTCGTCCGGCTCCGGCAGCGGGTCGTCCGGCGGATCGTCCGGGTCCTCCGGCGGCGCGAGCAAGGCGTCGGCCACGGCCAGCCCCTCCTGACGGATCCGGTACCGGAGCCACAGGGCCCGGGACGAACGGGCGGAGACGCTTACTCCCAGTGCGGTGGGCGCTCGGCGAGCAGCCAGTCGTCGTTGCCGCCGGCCCGCTCACCCCAACCGTGGTCGGTGTCGTCGGCGGTCTGCTCCGGCAGCACCACGAAGTCGTCGGTCAGCTCGACCGTGCGATCGTCATCCCCCCGGCCATGTGGTTCGCGAGTGCTCACGAGCGGCAAGACTAACGCAGCGTGCGTCACCGACGATCCGAGCGGCGTCGGGGATCGTGCTGGGTCGGATAGGCGGTCGGCAGCACCATCCCCGACGTTGTCCGGATCATGACGCGTCCGGGCGCGGCCTGACGGTGCGGCGACGAGGTGGTTGGTAGCGTCGGACGGCGTGACGGTCCCCCCATCCGGTCTGGATCCAGACGATCCGTGGCGCCGGCCCGACTCCGGCGACGGATCCTCAAGCCAGGGCGGCGTCCCTGACCAGATCCCGGGCCGCGCCGCGTCAGGTGGGGCGGGCAGTTACGGCGGCCCGCCACCCACCACCGCGCCACCGCCTGGTTGGCGGCCTCCGGTGCACCTGCAACCGGCGCCGCCCCGTCACCTGCCGGCCCAGGACATGACCGGCTTGGACGCGCAGGAACAGCGGGCACAGCGGGTCACCTGGATCGTCGGTGCGGTCGCCGGCGCCGTCCTGGTGGTACTGACCTGCCTACTCTGCACCCGGTTGCTGTTCTGAGGTCGCACCCGGGCCAGCCAGGATCGGGATGGTACTGGCTGGTTCACCGGTGGGCGGCGGTCCGGGCCAGCCGTGGGCGGCCTATTCGTAGGTGTTGCCCCAGACCATCTCGGCACCGGAGTGCCCGCTGAACCAGACGTAGACCAGGGCGGCGACACCCAGCCCCAGCACCACGACCGACAGCACCGCGGACACCCAGCCGGGCAGCTTCGGCACCCGGGGGTGATTGCTGGTGATGACCAGCAGCAGGATGACCACCAGGCCGAGCGCCAACGTGACGCGGAACAGTATCTCGCCGTGCGCCGCATGTTCGTTGATCTTGTCGAGGATCTCGCCGGAGAACCCCCGCTCGATCTGCCGGGCCTGCAGCGCCTCGCCGGACCTCGCGGCGACCCATGCGGTGATCGGGGCGACCACCGCCAGGACCGCCACCGCCCAGTCCAACCGGGCGCGGAACCGGGGCAGCACGATGTACGCGAGGGCGAGCAGCACCAGCAGCGGTACGAAGACAACGACCGCGTGCACGACCAGCACGTGTAGGGGCAGTCCCAGCGCCTTCTCGAACATCGGCACCTCCGAGGGTGATCGTGGATGTCAGCGTACGGGGGCATGCCTGATCCGCCCAACGCCCTGTTGCTCCACACGCAGCACCGACCCCGAGGGTTCAAGTAGACCGGCGTGGCACTCTTGACTGGTGGATACCGTCGACGTCGGCCTGTTTGGTCCCGGTTCGGTCACCTGGAAGTTGCACCAGGAGCCCATCCTGTTCGTCGCCGGGCTGCGTTCGCTCTACCTCCAGGCGTTGCATCCCCGGGCAATGGCCGGGGTGGCGCAGAACAGCAACTACCGTCAGGACGCCTGGGGGCGTCTGCTGCGCACGGCCGAGTACGTGGGTACCACCGTCTACGGCACCACCGACGAGGCGGAGCGGGCTGGACGACGGCTACGTCGGCTGCACGCCCGGATGACCGCGATCGACCCGGCCACCGGCGAGCGGTTCCGGATCGACGAGCCGGATCTGCTTCGCTGGGTCCACGTCACCGAGGTGGAGTCGTTCCTCGACACCGCGCGTCGGGCCGGCGTGCCGCTGGACGCCGACGAGGTCGATCGCTACTACACGGAGCAGCGGCGTACCGCCGCCCTCGTCGGGCTGGCCCCGGAGACAGTTCCCGGCACCGCCGCCGAGGTGACCGACTACTACCAGCGGATCCGACCCGAGCTGCGGATGACCCGGGAGGCCGCCGAGACCGCCCTTTTCCTGACCGCCCCGCCCCTGCCGTGGAAGCTCAGCCTGCCGGCGCGGATCGGGCTGAACCTCGGCCCGCCACGGTGGGCGTACCTGGGCATCGCCGGTACCGCTCTCGCCCTGCTGCCGTCCTGGGCGCGACGGCTCTACGGCGGGTTGGGTCTGCCAACCACCGCGCTCTCGGCCGATGTGACGGTACGCGCGCTGCGGCTCGCCCTCACCGCCCTGCCACGCGACTGGCGGGAAGGCCCCATGCAGCGCGCCGCCAAGGAACGGGCGGCTCAGCTGACCGCTACCGCCGGCACCACCGGCTGACGGCGGCGGTCGTTCCGCGGTGACGTGCCCGGTCAGTCCTGCTCCGCGGATGGCTCGGCGAAGCGCTCCACTGCGGCCCACGGTTCCTTGCCCGGCATCGCGGATCCCGTCGGGCAGTCGCGCCGATAGTCACACCAGGCGCAGCGCGGCCCCGGAGCGGTCGGGAAGGCGTCGTCCGGATCGGCCCCGTCGGCGACCGAACGTTCGGCGGCCATGATGTCGCGGGCGGTCTCCTCGGCGCGGGTCACCTGCCGCGCCAACGACTCGACACTGTGCTCGTGTGCGGCAACGGTGCCACTCGGCAGGTGATGCAACTCGACCCGCCGGCACGGCCGGCGGAACACCCGCTCGGCCGCGTACGCATAGAGCGCCAACGCCTGCGAACCGCGTGCGTCGTCGCTGTCGAGCCCGGTCCGGCCGGTCTTGTAGTCGACGATGACCAGCTCGGGCCCTTGCGGGCCGGGCCGGGAGTCGATCCGGTCGGCGCGGCCGTTGAAGGCCAGCACCGAGGTCTTCACCGCGACCACCCGTTCCACCCCGATCGGCTCGTCGGCCGGATCCAACCCGCCCACGTACGCCTCCAGCCAGCCGAGGGCCCGCCGGTAGGCGTCGCGCTCCTGCTCGTCGTCGCGGTAGCCCTCGCGTACCCAGGTGCCCTTGAGCAGGGTGGGCAGCGTCTCCGGGCGGCGTCGGTCGGCGGGCAGCGCATACCAGTTCTTCAGGGCGGTGTGCACGCTGGCGCCGAGGGAGTTGTGCGCCCAGGGTGGGCCCTTCGGCGGTGCCGGACGGTCGACGTAGGAGTAGCGGTAGCGCCGAGGACAGTCGGCGTAGGCGCCGAGCCGGCTCGGTGTGCAGACGAACAGGCGCTCCGGCATGCCTTCGAAGCCGAGCTGCTCGGGCTGCGTGTCGCGGGGCCGGGGCGGGCGGCCACCGGCGGCGGGTCGTCCGGCTGGGGAGGCTCGTCGCACGTTCAGATCCTGTCATCCACCCCCGACAGAGCTGGCAGCCGGTCAGCCGACGCCGTTGTACTGAGCCACGAACGCCGCGATCGCATCCGCGATGAGCTGCACGGCGATCGCCGCCAGCAGCAGGCCGGCGATCCGGGTGAGCACCTCGATCCCGCCCGGACGCAGGACCTTGACGATGCCTCCGGAGAACCGCAGCACGATCCAGACGGTGAGCATCACCGCGACGATGGCGGCGGCGATCGCGGAAAAGTCGGTTGGCCCGTCTGCGCGCTGGACGAAGAGCATCGTCGCCACGATCGCGCCGGGTCCAGCCAGCAGCGGGGTGCCCAGCGGCACCAGGGCGATGTTGGCGGTGGCCTGTTTGGTCGGGTCGTCGGTCTTGCCGGTGAGCAGTTCCAGGGCGACCAGGATCAGCAGCAGTCCACCGGCCGCCTGTAACGCCGGCAGGTCCACGTGCAGGTAGGCGAGGAGTGTCTGGCCCGCCACCGCGAAGATCACGATGACACCCAGCGCCAGCGCGACGGCCTGCCAGGCGGCCCGGTGACGCTCCCGCGCGGACAGCGGGCCGGTCAACGCCAGGAAGATCGGCATCATGCCGGGCGGGTCGACGATCACCAGCAGGGTCACGAAGACCTCACCGAAGAGCTTGAGATCCACCCGGTCACCGTAGCCGTGGCCGTCGGCGTCGGAACCCAGGTCACCCCTAAGCGACCTCGGTCACCCCGGAGGAGGCGGCGACGATCCGCTCGTACGCGTCAAGGCCGGTGGTGAAGGCACCGAGCTGGACCGTTTTGTGGCTGCCGTGGAAGTCCGACGACCCGGTCACCAGCAGGCCCAGCTCGGCGGCGAGACCGCGTACGTGGGCGCGTTCGGCGGGCGAATGGTCCTCGTGGTCGGCTTCCAGGCCGACCAGCCCGGCTGCGGCCAGCTCGGCGATCAGCTCGTCCGGCACGATTCGGCCGCGACGACTGGCCCTGGGATGAGCGAAGACCGGTACGCCGCCGGCCGCCCGGACCAACCGCACGGCCCGGAACACGTCGATGTCCTCCTTGGGCAGCCGGTACCGCTCCCCCAGCCAGTCCGGGCCGAACGCCTCGGCGGTGGTGGTGACCAGACCGGCCCGGATGAGCGCCTGGGCGATGTGTGGCCGGCCCACCGTTCCGCCGCCGGCCAGGGCCAGGATCTGTGGCCAGTCCACGCCGATGCCGTCGGCACGTAGCAGGTCCACCATCCGTTCCCCCCGCGCCAACCGCGCTGCCCGCACCCGGGCCAGCTCGGCGACCAGTTCCGGATGCTCCGGATCGAAGAGGTACGCCAGCAGGTGCAGCGACACCGGGGGTTGCTCGCCGTCCCACCGGCAGGAGAGTTCCGCGCCACGGACCAGCCGCAGCCCGGGTGGCAGGGCACGCAGCGCCGGCCCCCAACCGTCGGTGGTGTCGTGGTCCGTGATCGCGACCACGTCCAGTCCCGCAGCGGCGGCGGCACGGACCAGCTCGGCCGGGTCGAGAGTTCCGTCGCTGGCCGTGGAATGTGTGTGCAGGTCGATCCGGATGCTCATCGCCCGTCGTCACCGGGTGCCCGGTCAGCCACCGCTCACCACCACTGGCAGTTCACCGGCCGGAAGGTCGGGCAGGACGGTCGGCGCGGCACGCCGGCCCGCGGCCACCTGGTCGACGGCCACCCGCACCAGACCGCCGTTGGCGGCGGCGTAGTAGGCGGTGTCGGGGGCACTCCAGACCACAGTGCCGGTCATCGCCGGCCCGGCCGGGCGTACCCCTGAGGTGTCGAGCTTCGCCAGGTCCACCAGCAGCGCCGAGTCCTCACCCGCCGACCTTCCGTTGACCAGCAGCCAGCGCCCGTCCGGTGACACCGCGCCCCGGCCGTCGCCGAGCAACTCCGGCCCGCATTCCGGCCGCACGGGTGTGAGGTCCCGAGCCGGGTCGAGCAGCGTCAGGCAGGCGGGGAGCCCGGCACCCGGGGTGACTCCACCGACCAGGCGTCCGTCGGGCAGCGCACCGAAGATGTGGCTGCTGGCCCGATCGCCGCCCGGGTCCAGGGGCCCGGGTCGTGGTGACCACAGCACGTGCCCGGGATCGTCGGGCACCAGCCGGACCAGCACGGCACCGTTGACGAACCGCAGCGGTACCGCCTCGACAGGTGCCTCGGCCCGCACGATGGCGGCGAGTTCGCCGTTCACGATCCCGGCGGCGGCCAGCACCGTGCCCTGCTTCCAGGCGACCTGCCGGCCGTCTTCGTCCAGGGCGATCTCGTCGGCACCGGCCAGCAGCACCTGCGCGGTGCCGTCCGCGGCGATCGCCCACAGGAAGCGTCCGGCCAAGGTCGGTGCGCTGATGGCCAACCAGCCACGGCCGTCGGTGAGTCGATGGGCCCGTTCCACGGTGCCGGTGCCGTGCAGCGGCACCCGTCGGCCCTGCGCGGTGGCGATCGATCCGCCAATGAGCAGATCCACCTCGGCGATCGGAGGCGCGGTGTCCGGCCCGGGTGGCGGGATGGTGCTCTTGACCAGCGGTGGCAGATCCGGGTCGCCGATCACCACCGTGCCGCCGGTCGGTGGCCGGTCGTCGCGCAGGTGCAGATTGCCCGCGCCGACCGCCACGATCGTCGCCACGGCCAGTCCCATGCCGGTCAGCGTTCGGCGACGCTGGATGCGGTTGGCCCGTCGGATCGCTGCACCGGCCGGGTCAGCCGTGACCGGACGTGGTACGGCCGCCCGCCGGGACAACATCTCCCGTAGGGCACCTTCCAAGTCGCTGGGCGGCACGTCCAATGAACGATCCGGGAACCAGCTCTGGTTGTCATGAGCTGTGGGTTTCCGCTTCACCGTCGCTCTCCGACCAGCGCGCTGCCCGGCTGCGCCGCCGACTCGGGTACCGACGCCGGGTCGCCATGCCCGCCCGTTCCCGTCGAGTCCGGCGCGCCGGGCGAGGAGACCACGTCCGGGGAGGCCGTCACCCGACCGGGACCGGTTCCGGCCGGGACGATCCCACCTGAGGGCGTTGCGGCCGGCCGCTGCCGAGTCACCCTGCCGGGCCGGGCGGCACCCTCCGGTTGCGGCTGTGCGCGCCTGCTCCGATCGGCCGACTGCGCGGCCGGCTCCGAACCTTCGGCGCGCAGGCCGAAGGCGTCGTCCGCACCGATCCGTCGACGTAGCGTGGCCAACGCACGGGACGTCTGACTCTTCACCGTGCCCGGCGAGATCTCCAGCATGGCGGCGGTCTGCGCCTCCGACATGTCCTCGTAGAAACGCAGCACCAGCACGGCTCGCTGCCGGGCGGGCAGCGCCCGCAGGTGCCGCCAGAGCACGTCCCGGTCCAGCTGACGTTCGATCTCGTCGGTGGCGGCCTGTTCGGGCAGCACCTCGGTCGGCCGCTCACCGTGCCAGCGACGTCGCCACCAACTCGTCGAGGTGTTGACCATGACACGCCGAGCGTAGGGTTCGATCGCCTCGATCCCACCCAATCGCTTCCACGCCAGGTACGTCTTGGTCAGCGCGGTCTGGAGGAGATCCTCCGCGGTGCCCCAGTCTCCGGTGAGCAGGTAGGCGGTCCGCAGCAGGGTGCCGGAGCGGGCCGCGACGAAGTCGCGGAACTCCTCTTCCAGCGGATCGCTGCTGGCCACACACCACCTCCGTGCCTGTACTCGCCGCAGCCTGCCACAGCGTGACCAGCGGGTCGAGGACGAAAGGTGCGCGATATCTCCGATGTTCGGTCAGAAACCTTCAGGCGCCGTCGTCGGCCTTGGCCTCGTCCTGCTCCTTGCCCAACCGGGCCTCGACCGCCTGCGGCTCGTACATCTCCTCGACGACGCGTAGGTAGAGCTCGTTGGGGTTGGGCAGGTTCTTGACCTCGCGGAGCGCCTGCTCCTGGCCGGCAGACTCCAGCACGAAGGTGCCGTAGTTGAGCGCCCGACCCGCCGGCGTCTGCTCGTACTTCATGTCGGTGACCCGGACCAGCGGCATCATCGCCACTCGCCGGGTGATGATGCCGTTGACCACCATGACCCGTTTGTTGGTCAGGATGAACCGGTCGTACCACCAGTCGGCGACCCGCCACGCCACCCAGCCCATCACCGCGAACCAGAGCAGCACCGCGATCGTGGTGAGCGCGCCGACGTCCTGACCGGCGAGGAAGCCGGAGAGGTAGCCGAGCACGAAGGTGGCGGCGACCCCGATGATGATCGGGGTGACGAGGTGGATCCAGTGCCGCTTCCACTCGCCCCGGTACCGTTCGGTTGGGAAGAGGTATCGGGCGACCAGCGAGCTGGGTTCGTCCTCCAGCGGCAGCACCCGGCGGGGGGTGGCACCGCTGGCGTCGGCGCGCAGACCGGCCAACTCCTCCTCGGAGATCTCCGGGGGGAGATAACCGGCCTCCGGATCCCGCACCCAGGCCCGACCGGACCGACCCTCGCCGGCGTACGCCGGACCGTCACCGTAGCCGGCATCGTCAGAGAAGGCCGGGCCGTCGGACAGGCGAGCGCCGGTGCCGTAGCCCGGGCCGTCGTCGGGGTCGATTCGGGGAATCGGCTCTGTATCGCGTTCCCGGCGGGCCCGGTCGGGGTCGTCAGGATCGAAGGGGGGGCCGGAGGGGCTTCCCATCGGAGGCTAGGCGACCAGTGAGGTGAAGAAGTCGCCGAACCCCTGGGCGATGTCCATGATGCCGCCGCCCAGCGACTTGAACACATCCGCCGCGGAATTTGGCCTGTAGGCGACGAAGAAGATCAAGAATGCGATTCCGGCCCAGGTGAGGACCTTCTTGACCATGGCGGGCCATCCTCTCGCGCGGCGCCGGGTCCCATTACCGCAGCGGCACCCAGAGTATCAGCGTGGTCTCTTACCGTGAATATCTGCGTCCGTTCTCCGACATTCCAGGAGGCTTGTCAAGCCTTCCCGTGCAGATACGGAGATGGGGCGCCGTACACGAGCTCTGGCGGCGTCCGCTCGACCAGGTCGTGCAGCAGCACGTCCTCCGCGAGCAGATGCCCCGCACTCGCCGGCCAGGCTATCGCATAGAGCCACATTCCCCGAGCCTCGCCGGCGTACGCGCTTCGATCCGGCAGCGAGTTGACCAACCACAGTGGAGTCGGGTGGCCGGCCGCCCTGATCCCGGCGCGTCCGATATGGCCGGCGTGCCCCGGGCCGGGGTCGGTCAACGCCTCGGCCAGCTCCGGTCCGGCATCCGGGCCGGGCACCCCGGCGTAGCGCGCGCCCAGGCCCACGCCGGGTTCCTCGGCCACGAAAATCAGATCAGCCGGGCCACCACCCAGTGGTGCGGGTCCGGCGCAGGCGACCGCCGTGGCGCGTACGCCGAGCCGATCGTCACCGGCCCACGCCACACCGGTCGTGGTCCAGCCCGGAGGCAACGGCCACGGACACCACAGCGGAACCGTCGGCCGCTGCGGTTGGGCGGCGGCCTGGATCAGACCAACCACGCTGGCCACGATCTCCGCTCCGATGTTCTCGGGCACGTGCAGTGGGGCGATGGGCCCGCAGTCGGGGCACCGGGACTCGGCGTGCATGAGGTCCGGCGGCCGGACCGACCCACCGCATCTGGGACAACTCACCGCAACCGTCACCACTCCACCGTCGCCCCGTGGCCGCCTCTCGTCAAGCCGAGCCGCCTCATCCATGGCCCTGCCGCCCCAAAACCCCGATCAATCCTGGCCGATCATGAAGTTGTTGCACGTCCGTCCGGCGTGTCGCGGCAACACCTTCATGATCAGCGGGATTTCGGGGGCTGAATCAGGTGGGGGGCGGGCCGGCGTGGGTGCGGATCCAGGCGTGCATGGCGATTCCGCTCGCCACGCCCGCGTTGATCGAGCGGGTCGAGCCGTACTGGGCGATGGAGAAGATCTGGTCGCACGCGGCATGCGCGGCCTCGGACAGCCCTGGGCCCTCCTGCCCGAACAGCAGGACACACCGTCGCGGCAGCGTGCTGGTTTCCAGCGGTCGGCAGCCGGGCAGGTTGTCGATCCCGACCAGCGGCAGGTCGTTCTCCGCCGTCCAGGCGACCAACTGGTCGATTGTCTCGTGATGGCGTACGTGCTGGTAGCGGTCGGTGACCATGGCGCCGCGCCGGTTCCAGCGTCGCCGGCCCACGATGTGCACCTCGGCCGCGAGGAACGCGTTGGCGTTGCGTACCACGGTGCCGATGTTGAGGTCGTGCTGCCAGTTCTCGATCGCCACGTGAAAGTCGTGCCGCCGCCGGTCCAGGTCGGCGACGACCGCCTCGCGCCGCCAGTAGCGATAGCGGTCGACCACGTTGCGCCTGTCTCCCGCGGCGAGCAACTCCGGGTCGTAGCGGGGATCCTCCGGCAGATCTCCGGGCCAGGGCCCCACGCCGACATCGAGCTGCTCACCGGTCACGATCACGCAGGTTACGCCTCGCCGCCCAGGCCACGCCCCATCGCCCGCCACCCGGCGTCCGGCCAGCGACGGACAGCGAGCACGAGCACCCCGGCCGCTCCGGTCAGCGCAGCGCGAGCGCGTCGCCGAGGCGGTCGAGAAGACGGCGGTCGACGGGAGCCAACGCTGTCGATGATGCGGTACGACAGACGCGGGCGGCCACCGACTGCACCCACTGGCGGTATGCCGCCGAGTCGGCGGGGTCGGCATGGCGATCGAGTACCCGCACGACGGCCCGGCAGGCGGCGAGCACGTCCACCAGGTCGGTGAGCTGGACCGCGGGCGGGGCTGCGCCGTCATCTCGGGCGTAGATCGCGGACACCACGGCTCGGACCAGATCACTGTCGAAGGCTCGCCCGGCCGCCACTGCGTCCAGGCCGGCCAGGCCCGCCGCCACGCTCCGGTGCGGACGCCCAAGGCCGGGTTGGGCAGCCGCCACGATCACCCGCCCGGGCAGACTCGTGAGCAGGTCCCACTCCGTGGCGGAATAGGCGGTGGCGGTGGTGATTCGCTCGCTCATGGCGGGACCTCCGGCGCCAGCATATGCGCCCGGACCCGGGACCGAACCCCTCCGGTGGGAACCCGCCACGGCGCGCCCCGGTGACCGCGCGACGATGGTCGATCGGACCCGCGTACGGGTCAGCGGGGTTCGGGAAAGCTGGGCCGCTCGGGGTCGACGCCGTCCGGCACGGCTGCCGCGGCGTACTCCCGCTTGGGGACCATCACCTTGCGCCGGAAGACGCAGACCAGCGTGCCGTCCTGGTTGTAGCCGCGGGTCTCCACGGCGACCACCCCCCGATCCGGCTTGGAGGTGGACTCCCGCTTGTCCAGCACCGTGGTCTCGCCGTAGATCGTGTCGCCGTGGAAGGTGGGTGCGACGTGCCGCAGCGATTCGATCTCCAGGTTCGCGATGGCCTTGCCGCTGACGTCCGGCACCGACATCCCGAGCAGTAGCGAGTAGATGTAGTTGCCGACAACGACGTTGCGCGTGAACTGGCTTGCCGTCCCGGCGTAGTGCGCATCCAGGTGCAACGGATGGTGGTTCATGGTGAGCAGGCAGAACAGGTGGTCGTCGTACTCGGTGACGGTCTTGCCCGGCCAGTGCCGGTAGACCGCGCCGACCTCGAACTCCTCGTAGTAGCGGCCAAACTGCATCCTGGTCCCCTTCGACGGGCGGCGACGGAGTTCGGCACAGCATGCCTTATCGAGGGTTAAGGAGAACCGAGGGGCGCGGCAGACGCCGGAATGTCGCACCGGACCGGCACCTGAAGGCCGGATGATCGGCGTTCGAGCGGGCGATCGGCGGGGTCGACCGAGGCCGGACGCAATGAGCGGCGGGGCCCTCCCCGGCACCCGCCGCCCACGCTCTGATGCCTCAAGATTCTGCCGTACGACCGTCCGGTCGCACAGAGACCGAGGTCACATTTATCTTTTTGTTACATCACTCTGAGTAACTGATCATCGGCCCCTAAGCGATCTCTGCAGGTCGAATCAGTGCTAGTCAGCACCAAATTTGCTGCGTTGCGCCGGGTCAGGGCGTTGATCTCATTGGAAACGCTCCCATTACGGGCAGTTAAGCAAATGCGACATGCAAGTGCGATCTGCGGGTGCCCCTGGAGACCGATGACGATCGATGCGGGCGAAGGCCCCACCCGAGCTGCGACCAGGGTTACGGTGGCACCACGGCGGGAATGCGAAGGGGTGCTCCCGGGTTACATCAGACGTAGCTGTTCCGCGTGATCGGAGAGACTCACATGGCAACCGTCGAGCTGACCACGGCCAACTTCGACCAGGTGACCGAGGCCAACGGCATCGTGCTGGTCGACTTCTGGGCTGACTGGTGCGGTCCCTGTAAGCGGTTCGCTCCGGTCTACGAGCGATCGTCCGAGAAGCACGCGGACATCACCTTTGGCAAGGTGGACACGGAGGCGCAGCAGGAACTCGCTGCCAAGTTCGACATCCGGTCCATCCCGACGATCATGGCTATCCGCGATGGCGTGATCGTCTTCGCCCAGCCCGGCGCGTTGCCCGAGTCGGCCCTGGAGAACCTCATCGAGCAGGTTCAGGCGCTCGACATGGAAGACGTACGCAAGAAGCTCGCCGAGCACAAGCACTGACCACACTGACCGACACGATGGCCGGGCCCGGTTCGGGCCCGGCCATCGTGGTCTGCGCTGCCACCGCGACGACCGGACTCGTCACAGCTGGGACACGGCCCGCCGGTCGGACCACGCCGACGAGCGACGGTGCCGTATCTTCGGCACGCGATGGATGTGTTGACGAGTCGCGGCCGCAGGGCCCGGGTGGTGGTGACGGCAGTCGGCCTCGCCGTCCTGCTGTCCGGCACGGTCTGGGGCGCGGACGATCACTTCCCGTTCGGTCCCTTCCGGATGTACTCCACCTCCGATCCCGCCGACGCGGACGCTCCGGACACCCGGGTGGAAGGGGTCGACCGCAGTGGCAACCTTGTCGACCTTGGTGAGGGAGCAACCGGCATCCGCCGGGCCGAGATCGAAGGCCAGCAGAGCCGGTACGTCGCCGACCCCAGCCGGTTGAGCGAGATCGCCGAGGCGTACGGCCGACGTCAGCCCGACGCACCGGAGCTGACCGAGGTCCGGATCGTGATCCGGTGGCACGACATCACCGACCGTCGGCCCACCGGTGGATGGGTCGACGAGACCGTCGTCCGTTGGCAGGTCACCCGATGAGCCGCTGGCTCACCGAGGCGGTGCCACGGGCTCGGATCGCCGCGTTCCGGACGCTGGTCTACCTCTTCGTCGCCGCCGACCTGGTCATCTTCACCCCCTGGGTGCGCGACCGCGTCGACGTGCCCGGCAACCTCTACCAACCGCTCTTCATCGGGCGCGTACTGCCGCTGCCCACCCCCACCGCGACGCTGGTGAGCGTGATCTTCTGGGCCCTGCTGCTGTTGGCCCTGCTCGCCGCGAGCGGACGGGCCCACCGGCTGCTCGGCTGGACGGTCTTCGCGCTCTACCTGCAGTGGATGATCATCGCGATGAGCTACGGCAAGGTCGACCACGACCGGTTCGCCCTGCTCGTCGCGCTGGCCGTGCTGCCCACCGCGGGCCGAGCCCGGCACGGTGACCAGACCCGGACGGAGGCCGGCGGCTGGGCGCTGCGGGTCACCCAGATCTCGGTGATCTGCACCTACTTCCTGGCGGCCTGGGCTAAGTTCCGCTTCGGCGGCCTGGACTGGGCGACCGGCTCGGTGCTCGCCAAAGCGATCATCCGACGCGGCACCGACCTGGCCGACCTGATCGCGCAGGTGCCCCACCTGCTGCTCGTCGCCCAGTTCGGCATCCTCGCCTTCGAGTTGCTCAGTCCCCTGGTCTTCGTGCTGCCCGAACGCTGGCGGCTCGCCACGGTCGGCTTCTTCTACTCGTTCCACCTGGTGACGATCGCGACCATCACCATCTCCTTCGCACCACACCTGGTCGCCATGACCAGCTTCCTGCCGCTGGAAAAGGTCCGTCCGGTGGTGGCGCTGCGACACCTGCTGGCTCGCAGGTCCGTGCCGGCCCGGGGCGACCTCGGCCCGGTGTCGCCGGTGGAAGCCGGGCCACCGGGAGCCGAGCCGGTGCCCGGTCCGGCAGCGACCTGACCTGCCGGCGTGATCGGCGGGGTCGTCAGCCGCCGGAGGGGCCGTAGAGGCGGTCCCGGGTCTCCTGGGGCAGCGAGCAGGCGGCCGTACCGCCGGGCATCCGGTGCCGGTTGCGGGCCACCCAGCGGTACGCGGGCCAGGCGACGGCGCGTACCGGCGGGATCCGTAGCCCGACGCCGGCGATCCGCCACACCGGGCCGCTGCTGGCCAGCAGTGCGGCGATGGCGTCCGGACCCGAGGCCCGGCTGCCGTCGGAGCCGACCCACTGCACCGCTTCCTCGCACTGCGCCTCGGTCAGGCCGAGCTGGTCGAGGTCGGCGAACTGCCAGGGCACCACGCGGGCGTCGGTCGGGATGCGGCGCTCGATGAACTCCGCGCAGCGGGTGCAGAAGGCGCAGTCCCCGTCGTAGACGAAGGTCGACATGCCTTCATCCTCCCCCCACGCCGGCCGGTCCACACCGGGGTGTCCGGCGAGTCACTTGCCCGCAAGTAGAACGTGTGTTCGAATACTGGTCATGCGCTGGGAAAACCTCACCGCTCCCCCGGTCGAGGGAGTTCCCGGTCGGGCAGCGCCAGCGACACCACCCCTGCCGCTGGCGCTGCCCGATGCGGTCGTCCGCACCTTCGACACCCCCGACTTCGCCGGCATGACCTTCTACGAGGTGCACGCCAAGTCGATCCTGAACAAGGTCCCGGGCACCTCCCGGGTCCCGTTCGAATGGACCGTCAACCCGTACCGCGGGTGCAGCCATGCCTGCGTCTACTGCCTGTCGGGCGACACTCCGATCTTGATGGCCGATGGAGGCGTCAGTGCAATACGCGATCTGGAGGTGGGCGACCGCATTTACGGGACCGAACGGCGAGGTGCCTACCGCCGCTACGTGGTGACCACCGTTCTGGCCAAGTGGTCAACGATGAAGCCGGCCTACCGGCTCACGCTTGAGGACGGAACGACACTCGTCGCGAGCGGCGACCACCGCTTCCTGACCGAACGGGGCTGGAAGCACGTCATGGGCGCCATGAGCGGCGGCGGTCAGCGTCCCTACCTGACCACGAACAATCGTCTGATCGGCACCGGGCGATTCGCGGCCGGGCCGAAGGAGAACGATGCCTACCGACGGGGCTACCTCTGCGGCATGATCCGCGGCGATGGCAACCTGGGCACCTACGTTTACCCGTACGGCGTCGTGCACAGGTTTCGCCTCGCATTGGCCGATGAGGAGGCGCTGCACCGCACCCGGCGTTATCTGTGCACGTTCGGCGTGGAGACCACCCGGTTCTCCTTTACACCTGCGAGTTCACATCGCAGAGCGATGGAAGCGATCCGCTGTTCCAAGGCAGCGGATGTCGACGCCATCCGAAAGCTCATCACATGGCCCGGTCAGCCCGACGACGACTGGTACCGAGGTTTCCTCGCCGGCATCTTCGACGCCGAAGGAAGTTGCAGCAGGGGGATCCTGCGGATCTCGAATGCCAACGACGCCATCCTGACCTGGACAGCTGACGCGTTGCGCCACCTCGGCCTGTCCGCCGTCCTCGAGGACCGTGGGCTGGCCAACCGTGTCCGCACCGTGCGGGTGACGGGTGGCCTCGCTGAACGTCTGCGGTTCTTCCACCTGACCGACCCCGCCGTCAGCCGCAAACGGTCGATCGAGGGAGCTGCGGTGAAGTGTCAGGCGAGGCTCCGGGTCACCGCGATCGAATCTCTTGGACTGGACCTTCCCCTGTGGGACATCACTACGGGCACCGGCGACTTCGTCGCCGACGGGGTGGTGAGCCACAACTGCTTCGCCCGCAACACCCACACCTACCTCGACTTCGACGCGGGGGCGGACTTCGACAGCCGGGTGATCGTCAAGGTCAACGCGGGTGAGTTGCTGCGTCGTGAGTTGGCCGCGCCGCGCTGGCGCGGCGCGCACGTGGCGATGGGCACCAACGTCGACTGCTATCAGCGGGCCGAAGGACGTTACCGGCTCATGCCGCCGATCATCGAGGCGCTGCGCGACTTCGCCAACCCGTTCTCGATCCTGACCAAGGGCACGCTGATCCAGCGTGACCTGCCGCTGCTGCGGCAGGCGGCCGAGGTAACCCGGGTGAGCGTCTCCTTCTCGGTCGGCTTCGTCGACGAGGGGCTGTGGCGCTCGGTCGAGCCGGGCACGCCGAGCCCGCGCCGGCGGCTCGACGCGGTACGCCGGTTCGCCGACGCCGGTTTCGAGGTGGGCGTACTGATGGCGCCGATCCTGCCCGGCCTCTCCGACTCCGACGAGTCCATCGACGCCACCGTGGCGGCGATCGCCGCCGCGGGTGCCGCCAGCGTGACGCCGCTCGCGCTGCACCTGCGCCCCGGCGCCCGCGAGTGGTACGCGCAGTGGCTCGGGCGGGAGCATCCCCGGCTGGTTCCAGGCTACCGGGAGCTGTTCCGGGCCGGCGCGTACGCACCGCAGTCCTACCAGCGGGAGCTGACCGCGCGGGTCCGCATCGCCGCCCGCCGTCATGGACTGATCCGTTCCGGGGCCGGCGAGCACCGTGACGCGCCGCAGCCCGCACCAGCGTCGGAGCAGCTGAGTCTGCTCTGAACGGGTTCAAGCGAGGCTGAGCGTGCCGCAGCCGCCGGCAGGTCTGCCGAACAGCCGATCAGGGGCGACACGGTTACAGTCGTCGGATGCGTACCGCCAAGCAGATCCTCGCCGACGCCGGCGTGATCGCCGTCGTGGGCGCGTCCCGCGATCCGTTCAAGGCCGCTCACCGGGTGCCGCTGGAGATGCAGCGGCACGGCTGGCGCATCATCCCGGTCAACCCGGTCGCCGACGAGCTCTTCGGCGAGCCGGTGTACCGGTCCCTGGCCGACATCCCGCACCCGGTCGACCTGGTCGACGTGTTCCGGCCGGCCGACGATGCCGTGGAGGTGGTTCGGCAGGCGGTGGCGATCGGTGCCCCGGCGGTGTGGCTGCAGCTCGGCATCGTCTCGCCGGAGGCAAGGCGGATCGCCGAGGAGGCCGGCATCGACTACGTGGAGGACCGCTGCCTGGTCGTGGAGCGCGCCGCCGCCGGCCTGACCCGCCGGAGCTGAGCACCGGCAGCGCAGGCCGCCGGCACCGGCCCTCAGCGTTAGGAAGGGGCCCTTGCTATACCTGAGGCGTTAACAGGGTGCCCTTCCTTTCACCGTCTGAGCTTGTAGTCGCGGAGCAGGCCCCGGGAGATGATGGTTTTCTGGATCTCCGAGGTGCCCTCCCCGATGAGCAGGAACGGGGCCTCCCGCATCAGCCGCTCGATCTCGTACTCCTTGGAGTAGCCGTAGCCGCCGTGGATGCGGAACGCCTCCTGGACGACCTCGGCGCAGTACTCCGAGGCGAGCAGTTTCGCCATCCCCGCCTCGACGTCGTTGCGCTGGCCGGCGTCCTTGAGCCGGGCCGCGTTGACCATCAGGGCGTGCGCGGCTTCGATCTTCGTACCCATCTCGGCCAGCTTGAAGGCGATGGCCTGGTGCTTCGCGAGCGGCTGGCCGAAGGTCCGGCGCTGCTGGGCGTACGCGACGGCCAACTCGAAGGCCCGGATGGAGATGCCGCAGGCACGGGCGGCGACGTTGACCCGGCCGACCTCGATGCCGTCCATCATCTGGTAGAAGCCCCGGCCCACCTGGTCGGCACCGCCGAGGACGGCGCTGTCGGCGACGGTGACCCCGTCGAGCACCATCTCGGTGGTCTCGACGCCCTTGTAGCCCATCTTGTCGATCTTGCCGGGGATGGTCAGGCCCGGGGCGGTCTCGCCGAAGCCGGGCTCCTTCTCCAGCAGGAAGGTGCTCATGTTGCCGTAGACCGAGTCGGCGCCGGTCTCGGTCCGGACCAGGGTGGCCACCACCGACGAGTACGCGCCGTTGGTCAGCCACATCTTCTGGCCGTTGATGACGAAGCGGTCGCCGTCGCGGACCGCCTTCGACTTGATCGCCGAAACGTCGGAGCCGCATTCCGGTTCGGACATCGAGAAGGCGCCGCGTACCTCGCCGGTGGCCATCTTCGGCAGCAGCCGCGCCCGCTGTTCGGCGGAGCCGTGCTGGGAGATGAGGTACGCCACGATGAAGTGGGTGTTGACGATGCCGGAGATCGACATCCAGCCCCGGGAGAGTTCCTCCACCACCAGCGCGTAGGTCAGCAGGGACTCGCCGAGGCCGCCGTGTTCCTCGGCGATGGTGAGGCCGAACAGGCCCATCTCCTTCATCCCGTCGAGGATGTCGGTCGGGTACTCGTCGGCGTGTTCCAGGCGCTGCGCGTGCGGGATGATTTCCTTGTCCACGAACTCCCGGACGGTTTCCAGGATCGACCGCTGCTCGTCGGTCAGGCCGGGCGTCTGGGCGAGTCGAGCCATCTCAGCCTCCGGGGAATCGACACATTACTCATTGGTAACTAAACGCTCGATAAGTATCGGTCGGCCGAACCGGAGCGGCCAAGGTGGCCAGTCCACACAAGCGCTGTGAAAAGCTTCACCACGGCGGGTAGCGTCCCGCAATGAGGGTCCTGCGCCAGCACGGCGGACGGCCCAGGACCGTACGGCCGGGACGGAGGAGGAGAGCGTGGGCCAACCACCGGAGCCGGACCAGCCCCCATCGCCCTACGAGCCACCGCCGGGCGGCCAGGAGCCACAGTACGGCCAACCGTACGGACAGCAGCCACAGTACGGCCAACCGTACGGACAGCAGCCGGGCGAGCAGTACGAACAGCCGGCGTACGGGCAGCCGGCGTACGAACATCCGGGCCAGCCGCCACACGGCCAGCAGTGGGGCCAGCAACCACCGTACGCCCCGCAGGTGCCCTACGGGCAGTACGGGCCGCCGGGCGGTCCGGGCAGCGGACGCGGCACGAACGTACTGGCCATCCTGTCGCTCGTCTTCGCCTTCGTCTTCGCCCCCGCCGGCATCGCCCTCGGGCACCTGGCCAAGCGGCAGCTGCGCACCAGCGGCGAGGACGGCGAGCAACTCGCCCGCTGGGGCCTGATCCTCAGCTACATCTTCACCGGCCTGTTCCTGCTGGCCTGCTGCGGCTGGTTGGCCTTGGTGATCTGGGCCGGTTCCGACGGCACCAACACCTGAGGGCGTCGTCGAGGCGGTCGCTGATGCGCAGCGCCGCTCAGCGGAACTGTGCCTCCCGGACACTGTTGCCGCCGTCGACCACCAGCATCTGCCCGGTGATGTACGACGCGGCCGGCGAGCAGAGGAACGTGATCGCCGCGGCGACCTCGTCCGGTGTGCCGGGACGCCCCACCGGCGTACCCAGACCCTGCTTGATCTCGGCCATTGTCGACGCGGCGGTGTAGATGGTGCCCGGGGCCACCGCGTTGACCGTCACCCCGTCGGCGATCATCTCCATGGCCAGCGCCCTGGTCAGGCCCACCACGCCAGCCTTGGCTGCCGCGTACGCCGCCTCGGTGGGCAGCGCGTTGACCGGACCGGCGGTGGCAGCCAGGTTGACGATCCGACCCCAACCGCGCTCGGCCATGCCGCCGATGAAGGCCCGGCTGCACAGGAAGGCAGTGGTCAGGTTCCGGTCGATCTCGCCCTGCCACTCGTCGTAGCTGAGCTGCGCGACCGGCCGCAGCACCTCCGGGCTGGCCCGGCTGGCCAGACCGGCGTTGTTGACCAGCACCTCGACATCGCCGAGCTGCTCGGTGACGGCATCGGCCAGCGCCCCCACCTCCGACTCGTCGGTGAGGTCGGCGACGAAACCGGTCACGCCGAGTTCGCCGGCCCGTTCGTGGATGCGCCGGGTCGTCGACACGATCGCCACCCGGGCTCCCAGGTCGGAGAGCCGGCGAGCGGTGGCGTACCCGATGCCGTCCGGGCTGCCCGCTCCCGTCACCAGCGCCACCTTGCCGTCCAACCGCATCGTCACCGGTTCCGGCAGTGACGCCGGTGCGTCCTGCTCGTCGGGCTCCGGTGTCACGGCGGAGCGTGGACGTCGCCCCATGCCCGGTCGACTGACGTCCCGTCGTGGTCTGCTGCCGGAACGGTCCGCCGCCCGCGCGTCAATCCCCATGCCGAGATCCTGCCCTTACCGTCGCTGTCGGGCAACGCGCACCCGGTGCCGGGCGCGTCGCGAAGTGCGTGGCGTGACTACCCTGACTGCGCCACAACCTCACGACGGAAGAGAAGCCCGATGACGCAACCCCCGCCGGCGGGCTGGCCCGACCCCGCATCGACCGGCCAGCCGTCCGGCCCGCCCGCCGACCCGACCATGCCGGCCAACCCGCAGCCATCGATCCCACCGCAGCCGTCCGGGTACGACCCGTACCAGCCGGCTGCCGACCCGTACGCCGGCATGAAGTCGGACCCGGCCGCGGCGCCGTATCCGCCCGTCGGTTACCCGCCGGCCCAGCCCTACGGCTACCCGCCCGTGCCACCCGGCTACGGCTATCCGCAGCAGAAGACGAACGCCCTGGCGATCGCCGCACTGGTCCTCTCCCTGCTCGGGGTCGGCTCGTGCATCACCGCCCCGATCGGCGCCATCATGGGACACGTGGCCATGCGCCAGATCCGGGAGACCGGCGAGGGCGGCGAGGGGATGGCCAAGGCCGCCATCATCGTCGGCTGGATCCTCACCGGCCTGCTCGCGCTGGTGCTCATCGCGTACGCCGTCGCGATCGCCCTCGCCATCTCGTCGTCCAACACCTGACCTGCGACGCCCGCCCCGGCCGAGGTCGGGGCGGGCGCGTGCGGCGGTTACGGCTACCCGGCCGGCGGGGTGAAGGTCGAGCTACGCGTCATGCCCGCTGCTCGCCCCTTGGCGGCGATCACGAGCGCCATCTTGCGGGACGCCTCGTCGATCATCTCGTCGCCGAGCATGACCGCGCCCAGCCGGCCACCTGCCTCCGAGGTGTAGTGCTGGTACGCGTCCAGGATCAGTTCGGCGTGGTCGTAGTCGGACTGGGCCGGCGAGTAGACCTCGTTCGCGGCCTCGATCTGCCCGGGATGCAGCACCCACTTGCCGTCGAAGCCGAGCGCCGCCGAGCGCTTCGCCACCTCACGGAAGCCGTCGGTGTCCCGGATCTGCAGGAACGGGCCGTCGATGGCCTGCTTGTCGTGCATCCGAGCGGCCATCAGGATGCGCATCAGGATGTAGTGGTACGGATCGCCCGGGTAGTCGGGGATGAGAGCGCCGACCACCAGTGACTTCATGTTGATCGAGGCCATGAAGTCAGCCGGGCCGAAGATGATCGTCTCGACGCGTGGCGATGCGGCGGCGATGGCGTCGACGTTGACCAGCCCGGCGGCGTTCTCGATCTGCGCCTCGATGCCGATGCGGCCCACCCCCAGGCCGAGGGTCTTCTCCACCTGGGTGAGGGTCATGTCCAGCCACTGCACCTGCGCCGCGTTCTGCACCTTCGGCAGCATCACGCAGTCGAGGTTGGCGCCCGCGCCCTCCACCACGTCGATGACGTCCCGATAGGTCCACGGGGTGGTGAGGTCGTTGACTCGGACGACTCGCGTCTTACCCGCCCAGTCGCCCTCGTTGAGCGCCGCCACGATGTTCTTGCGAGCGTCCGGCTTGGCCAGCGGGGCGACCGCGTCCTCCAGATCGAGGAAAACCTGATCGGCTGGGAGACCCTGAGCCTTGCCGAGCATCTTGACGCTCGAACCGGGGACGGCCAGGCAGGACCGACGGGGACGCCCGACAACGGCCATCGACGGAACTCCTTCCGGGTACGGTCGTCCGCCGTCCCTGACTTAGAGCGACAAGGTGCTTGTGACGCCACGGTAACCTCGTTCCGTGACCCCGGTGAATGGACCTGTGGAAGATGTCACTGACCGTCGACTGGTCGTGATCACCGGAGCGAGTTCCGGCATCGGACTGGCCGCCGCCACCAGCCTGGCCCGCCGGGGAGACCAGGTCGTCCTGGTCGGCCGGGATCCGGCCCGGCTGCGGGCCGCCGCCGACGAGGTACGCGAGGCTTCCGGGGAGCGGCCCGAGGTGTTCCGTGCCGACTTCGCCGTTCTCGACGATGTCCGGCAGATGGCCGAGCGCGTACGCGCCGCGTACGACCGGATCGACGTGCTGGCCAACAACGCCGGTGCGATCGCGCTCCAGCCGATCACCACGGTTGACGGTTTCGAGTTGTCCATCCAGGCCAACCACCTGGCGCCCTTCCTGCTCGCCAACCTGCTGGCCGACCGGGTGCGGCGGATGGTGGTGACCGCCTCCGGCGCGCACCGCAGCGGCTCGCTCGATCCGGAGAACCTCAACGCGCCCCTGCACCGCTACCGTCCGCTGTCCGCGTACGGCACCAGCAAGCAGGCGAACATCCTGTTCACCGTTGAGGCGGCACGGAGGTGGCCGCAGGTCGAGTCGTACTGTTTCCATCCCGGGGTGGTGCGCACCCGCTTCGGCAACGACAGTCGACTGGTCTCTCTGGGCATGCGGGTGCTGCCGTTCCGCAGCGCGGCCAAGGGGGCCCAGACGTTGGTGTGGCTCGCCAACCAGGACCAGTCCCGGTTGAGACCCGGTGGTTACTACTTCGACTGCCGGCCGCGCCGCCCGTGGCCGAAGGCGGCAGACCCGCGACTCGCGGCACGACTCTGGACGGCCAGCGCCGCCGCTGTCGGCGTCCCGGGCTGACAGCGAACGGGCGCCACGCTGGGCAGAACATTGCGATACTGCGCGCCATGACCATGCACGAAGGCACCACCCCCCGGGTGCTCGGCAAGGACGAGGAACTGGTCACCGAGACCGCCGCCGCGGTGTGCCTGGTCGCGTTGGTGGAGTTGCCCGACGCTGCGGTGGAGGCTGGGCAACGGTACGAGGACACCGTGCTCGCCCTGCTGCCACGCCACGGTGGTCACCTGGAACGGCGGCTGCGTACCGACGACGGGCGTACCGAGGTGCACGTCATCCGGTTCGACACCCGGGCGGGATACGAGGGGTTCCTGACCGACCCGGAGCGGACCGCGCTGCGTGCCAGCCTCGGCGAGGCCGCGCCGCAGACCCGGGTGCTGGAAGTGCACGAGGTGTGACCGCCGCAGGCGGCGTCAGTCGCGGACCGGTGCCGCGTCCGCCGGTACCGCAGTGCTGACCCGTGTCGTACGCCGGGCCGTGCGGGTGCTGGACAACACCACCACGGCGACGCCGACCAGCAGCAGCGACAGGCCGGGCAGGGTCACCGGGTCGGGTAGCTGGCCCAGCCACGCCCAGCCGATCAGCGCCGCGCCGGGTGCCTCCAGCAGGATCAGCACGCTGACCGTGGTGGCCGAGACCCGCCGCAGGGCGTAGCTGAACATCGAGTGGCCAAGGAGCTGCGCCCCGCCGACCAGGGCGAGCACGGCCAGCCAGGTACCGGTGTCGAAGCCGCTCAGCGGCACCCCGCCGGCCAGGCAGACCACCAGCAGGATCAGCCCGCACACGCCGTAGCAGATGGTGGTGTAGGTGGCGTTGCTGACGGTGACCCGGGCGCGCTCTCCCAACGCGGTGTACACCGCCGCGAAGAGGCCACCGGCCAGCGCCAGCAGGTCGCCGGTGAAGGCCTGGCCGGAGACCGTGAAGTCGGCCCCGGTCGCCAGCACCGCCCCGGCCACCGCCACCCCGATGCCGATCCAGACACCCGTCGGTAGCCGGCGGCCCTGGCCCCGGGCGATCAGCCCCTGCCAGACCGGCTGGGTGGCCACCAGCGCCGTTGCCGCCGCCACGGAGGTGAGCTTCGCACTCGGCATCCAGGCGGCGAAGTGCGCCGCCAGCGCCACCCCGGAAAGGACGCAGAACATGCCTTCGCGGCGGCCGACGCCGGTGGTCAGGGAACGGAACTCGGACCGTCTGCGGACCAGCGCGAACGGACTCAGCACGGCCACCGCCAGCACGTTGCGCCAGAACGCGATCGCCAGGGCCGGCGCGGCGGCGAAAGCGATCAGTGGCGCGGATGACGAGACGGCGAAGACGGCCACGGCCAGCGCCGCGCCCGTCATCAGGTCAAGCGGCGGACGATGAGGTTCGGGGACCACGAGGTGCAATCTTCACACGTCACACAGACGCCACTTTCCGTCAGCGTTCGGTTACGATCATGCGCGTCCTCATCAGGGCTCCCCTCATCCGCCCGGAGGCAGTTCCCATGCCCAGGTTCCGAGCGGTGCTGTTCGACTTCTTCGGCACGTTGACCTGTCCGGTCCGGCGTGGCAAGGGTCACCTCAGCACCGCCGAGCTGCTCGGTTGTCCACCGGACACCTTCCTGGAGGTGCTCGACAGCAGCTTCTACGAACGTGCCAGCGGACGCTTCGGCAGCGTCGAGGCGACCCTGCGCTGGGTGTGCGAACAGGCTGGCGTACACCCTTCGACGGAGGCGATACGAGCTGCTGCCACCGCCCGACACCAGGCCGTACGCGCCGACACCCGGTTACGGGACGAGGCCGTGCCGACCCTGCGGGCGCTGCGGCGACGAGGCGTACGGACCGGCGTGATCAGTGACTGCACCCACGAGTTGCCCACGTTCCTGCCGGAGTTGGCGATCGCCCCGCTGCTCGACGTCCGGGTGTTCTCCGTCCAGGCGGGGCGGTGCAAGCCGGACGCGGCCCTCTACCTGGCCGCCTGTGCGCGACTGGGCCTGTCGCCACAGGACTGCCTCTACGTGGGTGACGGCGGCAGCCAGGAGCTGACCGGCGCGCAGCGCGCCGGCATGAGCGCCGCCCGGTTGGCCTCGCCCGACCTCGTCGACCACCTGGTGTTCAACCCCGACGCCGACTGGGCCGGCCGGACGCTGGAGTCCCTCTGCGAGGTGGTCGACCTGGTCGACTCGGCAGCCAGCCCGGTCGGCGCGCCGGTGTAACCACGCGCTGGTCCAGGTGAGGGCGGTCAGCGGCGTCGGACGCGGTGCAGCCGGAACGGCCGGCGGGTGGCGCGGACGGCCGGCGTCGGTCGGGGCGTCTCGGCCAGCGAACCGGCCGGCAGTTCGGCGCCGTGCACCGGCTCGCCGGCCGGAGCGAGCCGTAGCAGGGCACAACCGTCGGTGGCCCAGCGGGCGACGAGTTCCGTGGTCGGTCCGGGTGCGTTCAGCCGTTTGGCCCCCACCAACGGGGCGAGTGTGTCCCACTGCTCCGTGCCGGGTGACACCCGGCTGACCCGCGCCGGCCAGGTGATGATCCGACCACCGTGGTCGCCGCGCAGTGTCACCTGGGCCTCGTCGGCCTCGGCCAGGCCGGGCGCGGACTGCTCGCCGGGGCCGCTGACCACGAACAGCGCCGCTTCCAGAGGCACGCACCACAGCGCCAGCGGCGGTCCGCCGGCCACCGCTACCCAGGCCACCGAGGCCTTCTTCATCGCCTCGTCGACCAGAGGGTGGTTCTCGCGCTCGTCGGTCACCGCGGCATCCTCTCGCATCCGGGGCCAGTCCGCGCCGTCGGTCAGCCGACGAATGGCGGGACGAGGATCTCCCCCCGTGCCACCGGCATCACCTGGCCTGCGACGCTCGTGCCCACCGCCACGCCACCGGCGGCGGTCACGGTGCAGGCCAGCGAGGACGGTCGGCCCATCTCGACGCCCTGCCGGACGAGGTACGACGATCGTCCCTCGTTCGGCAGCAGACCGCTGGCGACCAGCCACACCCCGAGGCCGAGCGCGGCCGAGCCGGTCGCCGGGTCCTCGGGTACGCCGAGACCGGGGACGAAGACCCGGGCGTGCGCGGTTTGGGTTTCGGCGTTCCAGGAGAAGACGCTGACATGCTCAATGCCGTACCGCCCGGCCGCCACCGGGTTCACCTGGGCCCGGGCGAGGGCGTCGGGGCGTACCGGCAGGAACGGGAACTCCAGCCCGCAGCCGGCGACCCGGGGTGCTGGGCCGAGGTGGTCCTCAGCGCCGAGCCCCACCATTTCCAGCAGCGGTTCCGGCTCCAGTTCGGGCCCGAGGGTGGGGCTGCCGCCGGTGAGGGTGGCGGCACCGTCGCTGACCTCGATCGGCAGCACCCCGGCACCGCACTCCTGAGTGACCTGCCCCATCGGGAACAGGCCCCGACGAGCGGCGGTGACCGCAGCGCCGACGCTGGGGTGACCGGCGAACGGCAATTCGTCGACCGGCGTGAAGATCCGGGCCCGGTAGGTGGCGCCGGCCTGGGTGGCGGGCAGCACGAAGATCGTCTCCGAGAGGTTGAACTCGCTCGCCAGCGCCTGCATCTGGTCGGTCGCCAGCCCTTCGGCGCCGAAGACCACCGCGAGCGGGTTCCCGGCGTACGGACGGTCGGTGAAGACGTCCACGATCTCGTAAGCCAAGGTCGACATGTTGATAGACACTAGGCCCTCAGGGCGGGTGCCGGGGTCACTGCCCGACAGTGCCGCACCTGGACCATGGCGGGTCGGGTTGCCGGTCGACGCGGACGAGGTGACGACGGTCCCCGCTTCACCCAGCCGTCCCCGGGGCCTCGCCACGACTCGGGCCGGCGCGTCGACCTACCCCCTAGGCTGGTGCCCGTGAGCACGCCGACCCGGGTCTACATCGCCCGCCTCGCCGGAGTCGCCGTCTTCGACCCGAACGGCGACCAGGTCGGCCGGGTACGCGACGCGGTGGCCCGGCTGCGCGCGAGCCAACGGCCGCCCGAGGTCGTGGGGCTGGTGGCCGAGATGCCGATGCGCCGACGGATCTTTCTCTCCATCAACCGGGTCACCTCGATCGACGCCGACGCCATCGTGCTGGGCAGCGGAACGTTGAACCTGCGCCGGTTCGAGAAGCGCCCGAACGAGTTGCTCGTCCTCCAAGAACTGCTGGACCGTCGGGTGCAGGTCGCCCCGGAGGGCCGGGCCGCGTCGGTGGTCGACGTGGCGATGGAGTGCAGTCGAGGTGGCGAGTGGTCGTTGACCCGGGTGGCGGTTCGTGAACAGACCAGCCGGTTGGCGCGCCGGGGCCATCTGCACCAGGTCGAGTGGAACCAGGTACGCGGGCTCAGTGGCGTGGCGGAGACCCGGGGCACCGCCAACCTGCTGGCCGTCCTCGAGGAGATGCGCCCCGCCGACCTGGCCAACGCGCTCCAGGACCTGCCCGACGCCCGGCGCAACGAGGTCGCGGCGGCCCTCGACGACGAGCGGCTGGCCGACGTGCTCAGCGAGCTGCCCGAGCACGACCAGGTGGAGATCCTCGCTGCGCTGGGCCGCGAGCGGGCCGCCGACGTCCTGGAGGAGATGGAGCCGGACGACGCCGCCGACCTGCTCGGCGAGCTGCCGCCGCCGGAACAGGACGTGCTGCTCGACCTGATGGAGCCGGACGAGGCCGATTCGGTGCGGCAACTGCTGAAGTACACCCCGGGCACCGCGGGCAGCGTGATGACCTCCGAACCGGTCATCCTGCCCCCGGACGCGACCGTGGCGGAGGCGCTGGCCCGGATCCGGGAGCCCCAGCTCTCCCCGGCGGTGGCCGCGCAGGTGTTCGTGGCCCGGGCACCGATGGCCACGCCCACCGGCCGCTACCTGGGCATGGTGCACTTCCAGCGGCTGCTCCGCGAGCCTCCGGCCGATCTGCTGGGCGGGGTGGTGGTGAACGACATCGATCCGCTGCGCCCGACCACCCGGCTGCCGGAGATCACCCGGCGCATGGCCACCTACGATCTGGTGGCCATGCCGGTGATCGACCGGAACAACCGGCTGGTGGGCGCGGTCACCGTCGACGACGTGCTGGATCACCTGCTGCCACGGGACTGGCGGGACCGGAACGCGATGACGAGTGGCCAGCAGAACGGGGCGACGACATCGGCCGTTCCGGACTCGGCGATGGACGGTGACCATGACTGAGCAACGACGCGCGGAGCGGCTGGACCTGCCGCGGGAGCCCCGAGGGCTGAAGCTGCCCCGGGTGGATCAGGAAACGTTCGGCCGCTGGGCCGAGGGCATCGCGCGTGGGATGGGTACGGCGAACTTCATCGTCTACATGACGTTGGTGATCACCGCCTGGTTCCTCTGGAACACCCTCGCTCCGGCCGGGATGCGCTTCGACCCGTACACCTTCACGTTCCTCACCCTGGTGCTCTCCATCCAGGCGTCCTACGCCGCGCCACTGATCCTGCTGGCGCAGAACCGCCAGGCCGACCGCGACCGGGTGGCGTTCGACGAGGACCGACGGCGGGCGACCATGCAGAAGGCCGACACGGAGTACCTGGCCCGGGAGATCGCGGCGTTGCGGATCGCGTTGGGCGAGGTGGCCACCCGCGACTTCGTCCGCTCGGAGCTGTCCCGGCTGGCCGAGGAGCTGGACGAGTCGGCGCAGCGGCGACAGCGGCTGGAACGCCGGCACCGGGACGACCCGGCCGTCCGGACCGGCGGTGACGGGTTGGACGAGCCCCGCGACGAGCTGGACGGCGACCCGCCGGGTGACGGTCGTCACGACACCATGCCCGCCCGCCGCCCGGAGAGCTGATCGACTGGCTCACACCGCCGCGACCGACACCGGTTGCGGCACCCTGCCGACGTAGCATTGCGGGCATGTCAGCTCCCGTCAGCACCGTCAACGACGCCGTCATGGCCGCCCTGGCCACCGTCAACGACCCGGAGATCCGCCGGCCGATCACCGAACTCGGCATGGTGCGCTCCGCCGAGATCGGCGAGGACGGTGTGGTCCGGGTCGAGTTGCTGCTGACCGTCGCCGGGTGCCCGCTGAAGGACAAGCTGCGTTCGGACATCACCGCGGCCGTGGCCGCGGTGAGCGGGGTGAGTGGCGTCGAGATCGAGTTCGGTGTGATGAGCACCGAGCAGCGCCAGCAGCTCCAGGCGAAGCTGCGCGGTGGCGGTGCGACGGCAGAGCCGGTGATCCCGTTCGCCCAGCCCGGCTCCCGCACCCGGGTGTACGCGGTGGCCAGCGGCAAGGGCGGCGTCGGCAAGTCCAGCGTGACGGTCAACCTGGCTGCCGCACTGGCCGCCCGGGGCCTGTCCGTCGGCGTGGTGGACGCGGACATCTACGGACACTCCGTGCCTCGGATGCTCGGTGCGGACGGCCTGCCGACCCGGGTCGAAGACATGATCATGCCGCCACAGGCGCACGGAGTGAAGGTCATCTCGATCGGGATGTTCACCGCCGGCAACGCCGCCGTGGTGTGGCGCGGTCCGATGCTGCACCGCGCGTTGCAGCAGTTCCTCGCCGACGTCTACTGGGGCGACCTCGACGTCCTCCTGCTCGACCTGCCCCCGGGCACCGGCGACGTGGCGATCTCCCTGGCCCAGCTGCTGCCGAACGCCGAGATCCTGGTGGTCACCACCCCTCAGGCCGCCGCCGCCGAGGTGGCCGAGCGGGCCGGCGCGATCGCCCTGCAGACCCACCAGCGGGTGGTTGGCGTGATCGAGAACATGTCGTGGCTGGAGCTGCCCGACGGCTCCCGGATGGAGATCTTCGGGGCCGGTGGTGGTCAGACGGTGGCGGATTCGCTGACGCAGACCATCGGCGCGCAGGTGCCGCTGCTGGGTCAGGTGCCGCTGGACACCCGGGTCCGGGAGTCGGGCGACGAGGGCAACCCGATCGTGCTCGCCGCGCCGGACTCCCCGGCGGCCAAGGCGCTGGGCCAGGTGGCCGATCGGCTCGCGCTGCGCCGTGAGTCACTGCTCGGTAAGCCGCTGGGCCTCAAGCCGTCCGGGCGCTGACGTCCGGCGGACGGCGTCAGGTGACGTCGTCGTAGCTGACCGCGCGGGGAGCCGGTGCTGAGGTGCTCGCCGGGGCCGGATCTGGCCGGCGGGGGTCCGCCGCGTTCGCGACGTCCTTGAGTTCGTCGTGCACGCCGCTGATGTCGGCTCGAAGGCCGTCGTAGACGCCCTGCAGCGGTTTCCGGATCGCCTGCTCGTCCTCCTCGCTGAGCAGGTGCTTGCGGATGAACGCCTTGGGGTGCAGGTCCTCCAACTGGATGTCGGTGCCCAGTTCCTTGCTCAGGTCGCTGGTGGCGCTACGCGCCATGGTGCGCAGGTTGCGCACCATGCGCAGCCCGTCACTGATCACCACCGGCAGCCGGTCGCCGAAGATCAGCAGCGCCAGCAGCAGCAGCGCGCCGACCTCCCACACGTTCAGGTTCTCGAACACCTCGGCCCCCTTCCCCCGGCTACCGCAGCCAGCGTACGCAGGTCGGTGCCGTCGCCAGAAGAGGGTGCGACGTCACTTCGCGTCCGCCGCGAGGGTGACCGAGGCGTTCTGCCGGCTCGAACCCCGGCGGTACTCGACGGTGACCACCGATCCGGGCGCGTACTTGCGGACCAGAGCGATCAGATCCGTCGGCTCGGTCATCGGACGGCCGTTGAGCTTCAGGATCACGTCACCGGCGCGCAGTCCCGCACCGGCGGCCGGACCGGACGGCTCGACCGTCGCGAGGCGGACCCCGTTGCCGTTGGTGCCCGAGCCGGGCCCACCGACCTGGGCACCGATGACCGTACGGCGGGCCTTTCCGGTGCCGATGATGTCCTGGGTGATCCGTTTCGCCTGGTTGATCGGAATGGCGAAGGCGAGGCCGATGTTGCCGGCCTCCTGGCCATCCGCGACCAGGGACTTGATCGTGGAGTTGACGCCGATGACCCGTCCGGCCGCGTCCACCAGCGGTCCACCGGAGTTGCCGTGGTTCACCGCGGCGTCGGTCTGGATCGCGGCGTAGTAGCGGGTCGGCCCGCCGGGCTCGCCGGCGTGCATCGTCCGGTCCAGGGCACTGACAATGCCCGCGGTCACCGTGTTCGCCAGCGACAGCGGGGAGCCCATCGCCAGCACCGGGTCACCCACCGCCAGGGAGTCGGAGTCGCCGAACTCGACCGGACGCAGCCCGGTGCGAGAGACCTTGATCACGGCGATGTCGGACTCCGCGTCCTGCCCCACCACCGTCGCGGAGGCCGAGCTGCCGTCGTTGAAGATGACCGACGCCTTTCCGGTGCCGCCGGCCACCACGTGATCGTTCGTGATCACATGCCCGTCGGCACTGGCGATGAAACCCGAGCCCTCGCTGGTGCCGCCCAGGCCGGCGACCCGGACGGTGACCACGCTCGGCAGCACGCGTTCGGCGACGCCAGCCAGCGACTCCGGCGGACGTTGGGCGAGTGTGGGCGCCGCACCGGGGACCGCCCCGAGCACCGCCGCACCGGCACCGCCACGGAGCGCGAACGCGTAGCCGAGTGCACCGCCGAGCGTGCCGGCGAGCAGGGCGGTCACCAGCGGAATGAGCAGGAGTTGCTTAAGCCTCGGTCGGCCGGGCGCATCGGGATCGGTGACCGGCTCCGGCTCGCTGCCGGCCACCGGAGCCGCGGGCAGCACCACCGCCGCCGGTGCGTACGGATCCCGCCACGGATCGGCGAGCGCGTCGGACCACCACGGCGACGTCGGATGACCGCCGCCCTGTGGTGTCGCCGGCACACCGGCTGGCGGAGGTCCGGCCGCCGGCTGCCCGGCCGGTGCTCCGCTCACGCCGGGCTGGCGCCAGTCCCAGCCGTCGGTCACTCGGTGCCTCCCACTCCCGTCCCCCGGTATCCACGCATCCGCGTCCGACGCGCCGGGTGCGTGCGACGGATACCGCTTCCAGGATTGCACGGATGCGCGGTACGGGGTCAGCGGTTGTCACTGCGGGTGGATGCCCCGCTGCGCTCGGAGCGGGTCGGCTCTAGAGTCACAGTGCCCATCCGCCCTGCGCATCATGCTCGTCGCCCGGAGGTGCCCCATCGCCACGGTCGCCGGTTCCGGCAGTTCGACGAACCCGGCCCTGCAGTTCGCCGAGTCGTACGTCACCGAGGACCTCGTCCTGCGGACCGCCCGCAGCCTCGCCCATGAGGTTGGCCTAGCCGCGGTCACACCCGGCGCGGGTGCCGCGTTGCGCCTGCTCGCCGCCGCCGGCAACGCCCGCGCGGTCGTCGAGATCGGCACCGGCACCGGCGTCAGCGGGGTGTGGCTGCTGCGCGGCATGCGGGCCGACGGGGTACTCACCACCATCGACGTCGAGGTGGAGCATCAGCGGATCGCCCGACGCATCTTCGCCGAGGCCGGCTTCGTGTCCGGCCGCACCCGGATCATCACCGGTCGGGCGCTCGACGTGCTGCCCCGGCTCGCCGACGGCGCGTACGACCTGGTCTTCGTCGACGCCGAGGTGACCGGCTTCACCGCCTACGTGGACGCCGCGCTGCGGCTGCTGCGCCCGGGCGGAGTGCTGGTGCTCAACGGTGCGCTGGCCGGCGGCCGGATCGGCGACCCGGCCGCCCGCGACCCGGAGACGGTGACGGTACGCGAGACGGTGAAGGCCATCCGCGAGTCGGAGCACTGGATCCCGGCACTGCTGCCGGTCGGCCACGGGCTGCTGGCCGCGGTGCGCTGCTGAACCGGCCCCGCCATGCGCACCGTCAGTTCAGCGTCGCCAACCAGCGCAGCAGCCCGCGTACGCCCCAACCGGTCGCGCCCCGGGTCAGCTCCGCGTCGGCGCGTTCGCACCAGGACGGCGCGGACATGTCGATGTGCAGCCAACGGTCGCGCAGCTCGCCGGTGAACTCCCGCAGGTAGAGAGCGGCCAGCACCGAACCGCCGCCCTGTGTCGGCGCGCTGTGCAGGTCGGCCAGGTCGCTGCCGAGGTGCTCGACGTAGTCGCTGGGCAGCGGCATCCGCCAGGCTGACTCACCGGCCGCCCTGATCGCCGCGAGCAGATCCTCGGCGAGCTGATCGTTGTCGCTGTAGAGGGCACCCGTGCGGGTGCCGAGCGCCACCGCGTTGGCACCGGTCAGGGTGGCCAGGTCGACCAGCAGGTCCGGCTTGAGCTCCTGCACGGCGTACGCCAGCGCGTCGGCGAGGACCAGCCGTCCCTCGGCGTCGGAGTTCGTCGTCTCGCTGGTCATCCCGCCGTAGTGTCGGACGATGTCGCCGGGCCGGAACGCGGCTCCGCTGACCATGTTCTCGGCGAGCGGCGCAAGCGTGGTCACCCGGACCGGCAGCCGCAGGGCCGCGGCCCCGAGGGTGGCTGCCACAACGGCGGCGGCACCGGCCATGTCCTTGCGCATCAGCTTCATCGCCGGCACGGGCTTGATCGAGATGCCCCCGGTGTCGAAGGTGATGCCCTTGCCCACCAGGACCACGTGGGTGCGGGCCTCCGAGGGATGCCAGTCCAGCTCGACCAGCCGTGGACCGCTTGCCGATCCCCCACCCACCGCGAGGATGCCGCCGAAGCCCTCGGCGGTCAGTTGCTCCGGCTCGCGGACCCGCAACGTGAGGCCGGGCAGATCGGCCACGGCCTCGGCGACCTGCTCGGCGAACCACTGCGGGTTCTTCACGGAGGAGGGCATGTTGGTGAGGTCGCGCGCCAGTCGGGTCATCCGGGCGGTGGTCCGCGCCACCGAGACAGCCTGCTCGTACGCCTCGGGGTCGGTGACCGCCAGGTCGACGTCGGTCAGCGCGGGGGCGTCGGCGTCCGCGCCCAGCCGGAACCGGTACGACCCCAGCAGCAACCCTTCGACCAGACCTCGCACCGCCTCCGCCGAGACGCCCTCGGGAAGGGCTAGTGTGACATGAGTCTCATTTTTGACGGCGCGGGTCAGCGCCGCGCCAGCCGTCCGCCAGGCCGCCTCGTCCGCCTCACCGATGCCCAGCAGCACCAGGCGTTGGGGGGTGCCTCCGGGGCGCAGTTGCGTGTGCACGTCGCCGGCTCGACCCGTGAACCGCGCCACCGGAATCAGTGCGGTCGCCTCGTCGGCGACCCCGTCGGGTGCGGTCACTCCGGTCGGCACCGGCTCGGCCGGCGCGTCGTCGGCGGCGGGCCGCACGGGCAGGACCAGGGTGTCGAGCCGTTCCGGCTCGGCGGTCAGACGGATGGCGAGCACGCGGAGCCATACCTCCAGGAGACGGACGCGCGGTGGATCGGTCGCGCGAGGGTGTGACGGCTCTGAGCCACCGGTGTCACCGGTGGCTCAGAGCCAGGGACCAGACGAACCGTCCGCGGCGGCGAGCGTCGCCGACGAACCGTCGCTCCTAGCCGACGGCCGCCTTCAACGCGTCACCGAGAGCAGTTGCCTCGTCGGGAGTCATCTCGACGACGAGCCGGCCACCGCCCTCCAGCGGGACCCGCATGACGATGCCCCGGCCCTCCTTGGTGACTTCCAGCGGACCGTCGCCCGTCCGCGGCTTCATCGCCGCCATGTTGTCTCCCCTCAGACCTACACCAGGGTCGGTGGGTTGCCCCACAGCCACTTCGCCATGACCACCCGCAACGTGCACGTGGGTGTCGACCGACGATTTTCCCTGATGAACACCGCCGGACCCAAACCGAAGCAGCATTGATGTAACAGCATCTAGCTTATCGTTAGATGGCCTGTCACAATGTGCGGTCATGCAGGCACGGTCGGCACTATTCGACCTGTACGGCGACCACCTCCGGCCGCGGGGTGGGCGCGCACCCGTTGCCGCGCTGGTCAAGCTGCTGGCACCGCTCGGGATAGCGCCACCCGCCGTGCGTACGGCGGTATCCCGGATGGTCCGCCAGGGCTGGCTCGAACCGGTCAGACTGACGTCCGGTCCGGGATATTCGATCACACCGAAGGCGGCCCGCCGACTGGACGAGGCCGCTTCCCGGATCTACCGCACCAGCCGGGTCACCTGGGACGGACGCTTCGATCTGCTGGTGCTGGACGCGCCGAACGCCCGGCGGGACCGCCAGCGACTCGCCGCCAATCTGCGCTACCTCGGCTACGGCACGTTGGACGAGCAGACCTGGGTGGCCACCCGCCCGGCCGAGGACGTCGACCTGCTGCTCAGCGAGGCAGGCGTACGCTTCGAACGGTTCAGCGCCGCGCACACCGCGGGCACGCCGGGCTCGATGGGTCTGGTCCGCCGGGCCTGGGACCTGGCCGAGATCGGTCGGGCGTACGAGCAGTTCGTGGCCGAGCAGCGAACGCTGCTGACCGGCGTCACGGCCCGCAGCGGCGACGAGGAGGCGTACGCGGCCAGGTTCCGGCTGGTGCACGCGTGGCGTACGTTCCTCTTCCGGGACCCGCAGCTGCCACCGGCGCTGCTGCCCGAACGCTGGCCCGGCATCTCCGCGGCCAGTTTCTTCGACCGCCACGCGGCCCGGCTCCGGCCGGCCGCCGACCGGTACGTCGAGCAGTGCCTCGACGGTGGACACCGGATAGTCCGACAGAAGGGCCGCCAGACGTGACCGAGCCGCTGCTCGTCGACCGCACCGACGGGGTCGTCACCCTCACCCTGAACCGCCCGAAGGCGATGAACTCGCTCGACGTGGCGCTCAAGGAGGCACTGCGGGACACCCTCGCCGAGTTGGAGTCCGACCGTGGCTGCCGGGCGGTGGTGCTGGCCGGGGCCGGCGGGTCGTTCTGCGCCGGCCAGGACCTACGCGAGCACGTCAGCACCCTCCAGGCGGGCGACGGCAACCCACTGGACACCGTCCAGGCGCACTACAACCCGATCGCCGCCCGGCTGGCCAGCCTGCCGAAGCCGGTGGTGGCCGCGGTCCGGGGCATGGCCGCCGGGGCGGGCGCCTCCCTGGCCTTCCTCGCCGACATCCGCATCGGTGGCCCGTCCACCAGCTTCCTGATGGCGTTCGCCAAGGTCGGGTTGGCCGCCGACACCGGCGCCTCGTGGACGCTGCCCCGGCTCGTCGGCCACGCCAAGGCCGTCGAGCTGCTGATGCTGGCCGAACCGGTACGCGCCGAGGAAGCCTGCCGGCTGGGGCTGCTCAACCGGATGACGGACGACGACGAGCAGGTGCTGCCCGCCGCGCGGGAACTGGCCGCCCGGCTCGCCGCCGGACCGACCGTGGCCTACGGGGCGATCAAGCGTCAGCTCTCCGTCGCCGACGCCGGCACCCTGGCCGACGCGCTGGCCGCCGAGGCGCAGGCGCAGGCGATCTGTGGCGCGACGACGGACCACCGCGCGGCCACCATGGCTTTCGTCAACAAGCAGCAGCCGGTCTTCGAGGGCCGGTGAGCCGCCCCCGGTCCGCCTGCGGCTGAGCAGGGCCGGTCAGTCGTCCTCTTCCGGGTCCTGGTTCGCCTCCGCGCCGAGCACGAACGCCTGCATGGCCAGCTCGTCGCCGGAGGGTGAGACGAAGGCGGGCAGCTCCCGAGGACCGAGTTCCTGCACGTACGCCCAGAACAGCCGGACCGCCTCAGCCGGCGAGTCGGCCTCGATGGGCAGGTCCAGGCTGACCAGCCAGGTGCGGCGCTGCGGCGCCGGGCCGAGCCGGTCGACCAGTTCGCGGAACGTGGCCGGAGCGAGCGCGGTGACCGGTCCGCTGAGGGTGAGCGCGTCGGCCGGTACCGGCTCGTCGAAGGCTCGCCGGGTGTACGCGACGACCAGCGCGTTCGGCGCGTGGTCGGACTGCGGGTCGTCCGGGTCCTCCGGACGTCGGGCGGCCGGGCCGGCGACCCGGCCCACCGCGACCAGCCGCGGCGGCTCGTCGGTCAGCACCGCGACCTGGTCACCGAGGCGTGGCCGGGTGGTCTCGTCCAGCCCCGTCAATTCGAGTGTGTCGTGGTGGACGAGCCGTTCGGCGTCGTACCGTCCGGCGGGCAGAAGCACGGCCCAGGTGCCCGTGCCGTCCGCCTGGCTCGTCCCGTTCACCCGGTGTGCGGTGTCGGTCGTCATGCCCTCATCCCATCACGCCGGTCCGGGATGTCACGACATGGCAGCCCGCTACGTGGTCGTCCACCATCCCGGTCGCCTGCATCAGCGCGTACGCCGTGGTCGGGCCGACGAACCGGAAGCCACGTTTCTTGAGCGTCTTGGCCATGGCGGTGGAGGCGTCGGTCAGCGCGGGCACGTCGGCAGCGGAGCCCGGTCGGGCCCGGCCGGGCGGCGGGGCGAAGGACCACAGCAGCTCCGACAGGCCCTCGGGAAGCTCCTGCGCGGCGCGGGCGTTCGCGATCGCAGCTTCGATCTTGGCCCGGTTTCGGACGATGCCGGCGTCGGCGAGCAGCCTGGCCACGTCGGCCTCGCCGTAGCCGGCCACCGTGTCGATCCGGAAACCGTCGAAGGCCGCCCGGAAGGCCGGCCGTTTGCGCAGGATGGTCAGCCAGGACAAGCCGGACTGGAACGCCTCCAGCGTCATCCGCTCGTAGAGGGCGTCGTCACCGCGCAACGGACGCCCCCACTCGGTGTCGTGGTAGTCCGCGTAGTCGGGGGTGCTGGCTCCCCACCCGCACCGGGCCAACCCGTCGGCACCGATCACCAGTTCCGTCACGGCGTCAAGGTTAGTGCGGCGTTCAGGAACGTCAGGGCAGGCGTCCCTGCTCGACCTGGCGGGCGAAGCGGCGCAGCGCCTGGGTGAGGCTGAACTTGGAACCGGGCCAGAGCACCGGCCAGGCCACCCGCCCGGCCGGACCACCCGGCAGGTGGAACCACTCGTGCCAGACCACCTGGGTGCGCCCGCTCTCCAGTGGGGTGCAACGCAGCGCCCCGGGGCCACGCAGCAGGGTGCCGCAGTGCACCACGCCGATCTCGTACGGCGCGTCCACCCGGACCACCCGCATCCTGTCCCGGAGCACCGCCGGGCCGAGCGAGGTGACCGCCTCGACCAGGCTCCCCTCACCGCCGTCGCCCTCCACCACCCGGACGGTGGTGAAGGGAATCCACTCGGACTGTCGTTCCCAGGCCAGCAGGGCGGCGAAGACCTTCTCGGCGGGAGCGTTGACGATCACGGTGGCAGTGACCTCACCGGCACCGGGTTGAGCCACCTCACGAAGATCGTCAGCGCCGTCCGCCTCGGTCACGTCGACTCCGACCGGACCACCGAATCGCGCACCTCGGATGCCGGCGCCTTACCGTCGACCGGCTCCTCGCCGATGGCCGGGTCGGCGGCAGCGACCGGCTCCCCGCCTTTGGCCGGGTCGGCGGCAGCGGGGGACGCGGTCTCCGGCTCGGTGGCCGCGGTGGCCTCCGTCGCCGGGGCGGGTGCGTCGTCGGCCTCGACCGTCACCGGAGTCACCGAAAGATCGATCACCGATCCGTCGACCACCGGGGCGTCCGACGGCGAAGCAGCCGCCTCGGGTCGGTTGGCCGCCTGCTCGCGGGCCCGGCGGAGCGCGTCCGCGTCGGCGGTTCGTCCGTCCCGCAACGCCGCCACCTCCGCCTCCAGAACGCCGATCAGCTCGGCCTTGTAGCCGATGTCGTAGGCCGCCCGGCGCATCGCCTGATCCACCTGGGTCATCCGATACCCACGCAGGGCGGTGTCGAAGCGCACCTCACCCACGTCCGACTCGCGCAGCGGACGGTCACCGGGCAGCGGCACCGCCCGCCCGTCCGCCTCGACCGGGGTCAGGCCGGGATCCCGACCGTTCACCAGCGCCGTCACGCCGAACACGACCGCCGCGACGGTGACCGCCACGACCAGCAGGAGCAGAAGCTGATCCATGCACTGATCGTGGCACGCCGAAGGGAACGGGGCGACCCCACCCGGCGCGGCGTACCGGACAAGGCACCGCAGCAGCGACCGGATAGCGTCACCGTGACGCCGGCGTGATCACCCGGCGGCGTACGGCGATGTGGGAGGTGGCGTGACCGGGGTGCTGCGGCTCGGGGCTCGACGGTTCGGCCCCGACGAGCTGGTGGTGATGGCGATCGTCAACCGCACCCCGGACTCGTTCTTCGACCGGGGCGCGACCTTCCAGGCCGACAGCGCGCTGCGGGCGGTGGAACGGGCGGTGGACGAGGGCGCGGACATCGTCGACATCGGCGGGGTGAAGGCCGGACCGGGCACCGAGGTCGACGTGGCCGAGGAGATCCGTCGCACGGTGGGCACCATCGCCGCCGTACGGGCCGCCTTCCCGGAGGTCGTCATCTCGATCGACACCTGGCGCGCCGAGGTCGCCGTGGAGGCGGTGGCGGCCGGCGCGGACCTGCTCAACGACACCTGGTCGGGAGCGGATCCGGCACTGGCCCAGGTGGCGGCGCGGGCCGGGGTCGGGCTGGTCTGCTCGCACGCGGGAGGGCTCAGCCCGCGCACCAGGCCGCACCGTGCGGCCTTCGACGACGTGGTGGCGGACGTGGTCACGACGGTGACCGGGCTCGCCGAGCGCGCGGTGGCCCTGGGCGTACGCCCCGACGGGATCCTCATCGACCCGGCACACGACTTCGGCAAGAACACCCGCCATTCGTTGGAGATCACCAGGCGGTTGGGCGAGTTGGTCGCGACCGGTTGGCCGGTGCTGGTCGCCCTGTCGAACAAGGACTTCGTCGGCGAGACGCTGGATCTGCCGGTCACCGAACGGCTGGAGGGAACGCTCGCCGCGACAGCGGTCTCCGCGTGGTTGGGTGCCCGGGTCTTCCGGGCCCACCAGGTCCGTCCGACCCGCCGGCTGCTGGACATGGTCGCGGCCGTCCGGGGCGACCGCTCACCGGCGGTCAGCCGCCGCGGCCTGGCCTGAGCGGTGGTCGGCCCCGCCGGGGTCAGGTCCAGCGGAGGATGTTGCGCCGCCAGGCGTAGAAGAGGCCGAGCGCGAGGACACCCACGAAGATCGCCATCTCCACCACGGTGACCAGCCCGAACCCGGGCCGGTCGAAGACCACCGCCCAGGGGAAGAGGAACACCGCCTCGACCGCGAACAGCACGTAGAGATAGGCGTAGACGAAGTAGCGGATCTGCATCTGCGCCCAGTCGCCGCCCACCGGGTCGAGGCCGCATTCGTAGCTTGCGCGCTTGCCGGGCGGATCGGCCGGGCGGGCGGGCCGCAGCACCCGGTTGGCGGTGAACGCGACGACGAGGAAGAGCACGCCAGCGAGCAGCAGCAGCCCGAGCGTCGCGTACGAGCCCAGGTAACCGGTCACGGTCGGTCAGCCTACCGCCCCGCGACGGACCACGCCGCGTCGCGAACTTCTTTCATCTGGGACTAGTGTCCCAGGACAACTTCTGACTCGCCGTGGGGACACCACCAGCACCGGAGGACCAATGGGCCACCTGCCCGGACGACGCGCCTGGCGTCGTACCTTCGCGTTCGCCTGCGTCCTCGGTCTGCTGGTGGCCGCCGGAGCCGCCGTGACACCCGGGGTGGTGACGGCCGCGCCAGCGGCGAACCGGGCCGCCGAGCCGGGGTCCCACAGTCCGTCAGCCGAGCCGACCGATGAGCCCGAGCCCACCTCTCCCCCGCCCACGATGGAGCCGCCGGTCGAGACGACCGCCCCCACGTCACCGTCGACGACGCCCACACCGGCTGTCACCACCGACGCACCGGTGCCGAGCAGCGGTCCGCCGGCCGCGACCGGCGCACCGCCCCGGCCCACGTACTCGCCACCGCCCCGGCCCACCGCTCCCACCATCGCACCGCCCGTCTCGGCCGGAGTGACGGTCACCACCGGCGACATCACCCTGCCGGCCGGCTACTGGAACACCGCCAGCACGGTGACCACGCTGAGCGTGACCGTCACCAACACCGGCACCGCGAGCGCCGGTGTCCGCCTCGCCTACACCCTGCCGGCCGGGCTCACCGACGCCGGCACGGACGGCTGCGTCACCGCCGGGAGCCGGGAGTACCGCTGCGGAGAGTGGACCACGGCACCCGGAGCGCGGTTCAGCACCCGACTGCGGATCCGGGTCGACGGCGACGCCTGGCGCCGGATGCCGCTGGCCGGCTCGGTACGGGTGACGGCCACCGGCGCGGCCGGTACCGCACGCGACGACGAGGGCTTCGCCGTGCTCTTCCCACCCGGCCCGCCGGCCCCCGGGATCACCATGTCTGCCGGTGAGGTCACCTTCGACGCCGACGGCGCCAGCGAGAGCCTCCTCGTCCGGCTCGGCAACACCGGTCGGGCCGACGCAACCGGCCGGATCGACGTGCTGCTGCCGGAAGGAGTGACGGTGGCGGCACCACCGGCCGGCTGCATAGCCGTGGCGGCGACGCGGGCCCGCTGCGACCTTGGGACGGTCCGGTCGGGGCGTACCGAGGAAGTGCGCTTGCCGGTGACAGCGACCCCGCAGGCGCTGCGTGCCGCGCCGCTCTCCGGGGCGGTGGTCGGCCGGCTCGACCCGCGCCACGGCGCCGACCGGCGGATGCAGGTCAGCTTCCGGATCACCGCGACGGCACCGGAGGTGCCCGCCGTGGCACCGGTGCCGTCGTCGAGCCTGCTCCCGGCCGGGGCGGCGACCGGCGGCACCGAGGGGTCGACGTCGGGACAATCCACGGCGCTGCTGCCGATCACGCTTTCGGTGCTGGTGTTGCTGCTCATCGTGGGACTGGTCACGGTGTCGCTGCGGCGTCGGGCCGCCTCGTCGAGGACCGGGGGCGAGGAGACGGCCGAGGCGACGAACCGGATCGGGGCGGAGGACCGGCTCGGCGGTTCGCCGGAACCGGATGGCGGGATCTGGTTCCGCGCCCGGCGGCCGGCCCGGAACCATGACCGGCCGGGCTGGGACGTACGGTGATTTGGATTACGGCGGCCCCGACGAAACGCCGCAAGTGACCACATAATCCCCCACGTTTCGATCCCAGTCGGCGGACCTCCGGGCCGGGCGGGCCCCCAATCCGACGTAGGCTCACGGTGAGGGAAGACAGGCGGGCCGGACGTTCACGGACGGCCGGTGCAGCGGCGCGTCAAGGAGGTCTCGTGGCCGGGCAAGGCGAGGTCACCATCCAATTCAGCCGGCCGCGCCACGGCGCGCAACGAAGCGAGGTGCGGCCGTGAGCAAGCAGATCCGCCAGTTGGAACGGGTGGTCATCCGGTTCGCCGGCGACTCCGGTGACGGCATGCAGCTGACCGGAGACCGATTCACCTCCGAGACCGCGCAGCTGGGCAACGACATCTCCACCCTGCCCAACTTCCCCGCCGAGATCCGGGCGCCCGCCGGCACCCTGCCGGGCGTGTCGAGCTTCCAGGTGCACTTCGCCGACTACGACATCCTCACCCCCGGCGACGCGCCGAACGTGCTGGTCGCGATGAACCCGGCGGCGCTCAAGGCGAATCTTGTCGACCTGCCCCGGGGCGCCGACATCATCGTCAACACCGACGAGTTCACCAAGCGCAACCTGGCGAAGGTCGGCTACGCGAGCAGCCCGCTCGACGACGACACGCTCGCCGGGTACGCGGTGCACCCCGTCGCGCTGACCTCGATGACGATCGGCGCGCTGGCCGAGCTGGACGTGTCCAAGAAAGACGCCGAACGGGCCAAGAACATGTTCGCCCTCGGCCTGCTGAGCTGGATGTACTCTCGGCCGTACGAGTCGACCCTGCGGTTTCTGGAGCGCAAGTTCGCCAAGCGGCCCGAGCTGGTCGCGGCGAACATCGCGGCGTTCAAGGCCGGTTGGAACTTCGGCGAGACCACCGAGGACTTCGCCGTCCGCTACGAGGTGAAGCCGGCCAAGATGCCGCCGGGCACCTACCGCAACATCACCGGCAACGCCGCGCTGTCACTCGGCATCGTCGCCGCGGGTGTCCGCTCCGGTCTCCCGGTCTTCCTCGGCGCCTACCCGATCACGCCAGCGTCGGACATCCTGCACGAGTTGAGCAAGCACAAGCGGCTCGGTGTCACCACCATGCAGGCCGAGGACGAGATCGCCGCGGTCGGTGCGGCACTGGGCGCCTCGTACGGCGGCGCGCTCGGCGTGACCACCACCAGTGGCCCGGGTGTGGCCCTCAAGAGCGAGACCATCTCCCTCGCGGTGGCGCTGGAACTGCCGCTGGTGATCGTGGACGTGCAGCGGGCCGGGCCGTCCACCGGCATGCCGACCAAGACCGAGCAGGCCGACCTGAACATCGCGCTGTTCGGCCGGCACGGCGAAGCGCCGGTGGCGGTGATCGCGCCGAAGTCCCCGTCCGACTGCTTCCACGCGGCACTGGAGGCGGCCCGGATCGCGCTCACCTACCGCACCCCGGTCATCCTGCTGTCCGACAACTACGTCGCCAACGGCTCCGAGCCGTGGCTGCTGCCGGACGTGGCGTCTCTGCCGGACCTGCGGGTCGAGTTCGCCACCGCACCCAACAGCGAGGACGGCAGCACCTTCCTGCCGTACCTGCGCGATCCGCAGACCCTGGCCCGGCCGTGGGCGGTGCCGGGCACCCCCGGTCTCGAACACCGCATCGGCGGTCTGGAGAAGGCCGACAAGACCGGTGACATCTCGTACGACCCGGCGAACCACGACTACATGGTCCGTACCCGGGCGGCCCGGATCGAGACCATCCCGGTGCCGGATGTCGAGGTGGAGGATCCGGACGGCGACGCCCGGGTGCTGGTGCTCGGCTGGGGCTCGACGTACGGCCCGATCGGTGCCGCCTGCCGCGCCCTACGCCAGCGCGGCCTACCGGTCGCGCAGGCACACCTGCGGCACCTGGCCCCGATGCCGGCCAACCTCGGTGCGGTGCTGCGCTCCTACGACCGGGTGATCATCCCCGAGATGAACCTCGGCCAGCTCGCGCACGTGATCCGGGCCCGTTATCTGGTCGACGCCATCGGCTACAACCAGGTCCGCGGCCTGCCGTTCACCGCCACCGAGCTGGAGACGATGCTGGAAGAGGTCCTGAAGAATGTCTGAGCCCGTCGCCCTCAAGCTCACCGCCAAGGACTTCAAGTCCGACCAGGAGGTGCGCTGGTGCCCCGGCTGCGGCGACTACGCGATCCTCGCCGCCGTCCAACAGTTCATGCCGGAGCTGAACATTCCCCGGGAGAACATCGTCTTCGTCTCCGGGATCGGCTGCTCGTCACGCTTCCCGTACTACATGAACACCTACGGGATGCACTCGATCCACGGGCGGGCCCCAGCGATCGCCACCGGCCTGTCGGTCTCCCGGCCGGACCTGTCGGTCTGGGTGGTCACCGGTGACGGCGACGCCCTCTCCATCGGCGGCAACCACCTGATCCACGCTCTGCGCCGCAACGTCAACCTCAAGATCCTGCTGTTCAACAACCGGATCTACGGGCTGACCAAGGGGCAGTACTCGCCCACCTCAGAGGTCGGCAAGATCACCAAGTCGACGCCGGTCGGTTCGGCCGACGCGCCGTTCAACCCGCTCTCGTTGGCGCTCGGCGCGGAGGCGACCTTCGTCGGCCGGACCATCGACTCCGACCGCAAGCACCTGCAGTCGGTGCTGCGCGCCGCCGCCGAGCACTCCGGCTCCGCCTTCGTGGAGATCTACCAGAACTGCAACATCTTCAACGACGGGGCGTTCGAGCAGCTCAAGGAGCCGGGCATCCGCGACGACCACCTGATCCGGCTGGAACACGGCCAGCCGATCACGTTCGGCAAGGACGGGCAGTTCTGCGTCGTTCACCCACCCGCCGGCTTCGGCCTGGAGGTACGCGAGACCGCGTCGACCCCGGCGGATGAGATCGTCGTGCACGACGCCACGGTCGCCGACCCGGCGTACGCGTTCGCGTTGTCCCGGCTGCCCGGCTTCGACCTGCGGAACACCCCGATCGGCGTGTTCCGCTCAGTGCACCGGCCGTCGTACGACAGCGTGGTGCAGGGGCAGTTGGCCGAGGCCAAGGCCGCCGTCAGCGAGACCCCGGAGCAGCAGTTGGCCGGGCTGTTGGGCAGCGGCGACACCTGGACCATCGCTGGCTGACCCGTGCCGTGACGTCGCGACGGCGGGGCCGTCCCCTCGGGGGCGGCCCCGCCGATCTTTCGGACTCGGCGGTTGCCGGCAGCCCTCAGGGCAGCGTGTTCGCGGTGGGCCGGTCGTCGCGGACGTGCACCAGCATGTCCCCGGTCTCGATCACCGCACCGGCCCGGTCCGCCAGGGTGACCACCTTGCCCCGCCGGACCAACGCGATCACCAACGTGTCCAACTCGCGGGGTGACCTGCCGACCTCGCTGCGTTCCGCGGAGCGCATCGCCAGCGCCATGCCCTGACCCGGGGTGAGCAGGTCCTCCACCACGTCGATCAGCGGTGGCGCCGACGTCGACAGGCCCAGCAGCCGGCCCGCGGTCGCCGAGGAGACGATCACGTGGTGCGCGCCGCTCTGCTTGAGCAGCGGCGCGTTCTCCGCCTCCCGCGCCGCGGCGATGATCCTGACCTGGCCGGCGGTGAGCTGGCGTACGGTCAACGCCACCAGCACCGACGCGTCGTCGCTGTCGGTCGCGATGATCACCGCCTTGGCGGTCCGTACGTGGGCCTGATTGAGCACCGAGGATCGGGTCGCCGAACCCTCGATGGCGACCAACCCGTTCGACGTGGCCTGACGCAGCGCCGGGCCGGCCCGCTCCACCACCACGATCCGGGACTTGTCCAGCCCGTTCTCCAGCAACGCCGAGATCGCGCTACGCCCCTTGGTGCCGTAGCCGCAGATGATGACGTGGTCCTTCACTTTTCTCTCCCACCGGTGCAGGCGACGGCCGGTCCGGTACTGCTCGGTCAGGACCTCAAGGGTGGTGCCGACCAGGATGATCAGGAACAGCACCCGGGCCGGGGTGATGAACAGGACGTTGACCAGCCGGGCTTCCTGGGTCACCGGCACGATGTCGCCGTAGCCGGTGGTCGAGAGGGAAACCACCGCGTAGTAGAAACAGTCCAGCAGCGTCAGACCGTCACCGTTGTTGTCGCGGTACTGCTCCCGTTCGAGGTAGACCACCGCCACCACGGCGAGCACCAGCCCGACGGCGGCGGCCAACCGGATGCTCAGCGCGCTGAGCGGGCCTCGCCGCTGCGCGGGAAAGTGGATCACCGGGGGACCCGCCCCACCTCGGTCGCCTGCACGTCCACAACATAGCCGCTGATCCGGGAACCGCACGGCGGGGTCGCGTTCCATGGATACGGTACGGCGAACGAGGCGACGGACGGGCATGATGGGACGGTCAGCGCAGAAGCGGTGAAAGTGAGGCCCGTATGTCGTTGCTGAGACGGGTGATCGGCGCGGTGCTGCGCCGCAAGCGCCAGCACCAGGGCCGCACGCTGCGGGAGGTCGCCCTGGCCGCCGGGGTCTCCGTGCCGTACCTGTCCGAGGTGGAGCGTGGCCGCAAGGAGGCCTCCTCCGAGGTGCTCGCGGCGATCTGCCGGGCGCTCGGCCTGCACCTCTCGGATCTGCTGGAGGAGGTCCGCGACGAGCTTCGACGGGTCGAACGTCGGCTGCCCGCCACCGGCCCGGCCGGCCGGGTTCCCACCACCCGACCCGGCGACCCCACGACCGCCGTCGTCGGCCGCGGCACGGACGGATCCACCCAGCCCGTCGCCCGCCTCAACACCCTCGGCTTCGGCTCCGACCTGACCGCAGTGCTCGGCGGCAACGGCGTGGTCGACGGTGCATTCCACGGCGGCTGGGCCCGCCCGGTCGGGCGGCTCGACACCATCGGGACGCAGAGCACCGTGACCGGCGGAATCAGAATCATCGCCTTCGCCGATCCGACCGGTCCGGTCCACGTCGTCGCTCGGCGGCCGATCCTGCGCCGCACGATGCCCGGCCGATCGCCCGCCGCCGCGCCGCTCCGGACCAGCGCACGGAGAAGACCAACCCGGCGGACCTCCACCATGCACGCCGCCGTCGGCAGTCGCCCGGACTAGTGCGGTGTCGCCGCCGTTCTGCCGTGGGCGGATCTGCCCGGGGCAGAACGGATAGCCACAGACCGCTCACGTCCCGCAGGCTCAAGGAGCCGGTTTCCGAGCGCTCGACGTCGCCGCCGGCAGGTGGAGGTCAACCATGATCACGATGCTCGACGACGGCCAGCGGACCTTTGGCGACCAGGTGTTCGAGCGGCTGCTGCGGGAACGGATCGTCTTCCTCGGCAGCGAGGTGGACGACGAGATCGCCAACCGGATCTGCGCCCAGATTCTGCTGCTCGCCGCCGAGGACCCGGAGCGGGAGATCACCCTCTACATCAACTCACCCGGCGGCTCGGTGAGCGCGGGCATGGCGGTCTACGACACGATGCGCTTCGTACGCAACGACGTGGCGACCCTGGCCATGGGGCTCGCCGGCTCGATGGGTCAGTTCCTCCTCTGCGCCGGCACGGCTGGCAAGCGGTACGCCCTGCCACACACCCGCATCCTGATGCACCAGCCCTCCGGCGGCATGGGCGGCACCGCGTCCGACATCACCATCCAGGCCGAGAACATGCTGCACGTGAAGCGGACGATGCAGGAGTTGATCGCCGAGCACAGCGGGCGGACCCTGGGCGAGATCCAGCGTGACTGGGACCGGGACCGCTGGTTCACCGCCGAGGAAGCCCGTGACTACGGCCTGATCGACCAGGTCGTCACCGCCGCCACCCAACTGCCCGCCCGCTGATCCCGCTGCCGGCGTCACCCGGTAGTGAATGATCACCGGATCTACTCGGACGCCTCGCTGCGCGCCGGACCGGCGATCGAGTAGCCGATCAACCCGACGAGGGCGAAGGCCGCCGCCATCAGCATGGCGGCATCGCTCTCGGCTGGCTGACCCTGCCACGTCGCCACCGCGCCCCAGACACCCTCCTGGGGATACATCGCCGCGACGGTGGTCCAGCCCAGCGGGAGAAACCATGATCTGGCGGCACCCACCACTGTCGCGCACAGGGCGGTGAGCCCCAGCAGACCGGCGGCGTCGCGGACCACCAGCGCGACCGGCCCGAACCGGGCATCGGTGTGCCGGGTGGCGAGCAGCACCGCGAGAACCACCACCAGTGCGACGAGCAGGTGCACCGCCCGCCGCCAGGGCCAGCGCATCGACGCCGTCCGTTCCAGGTTCTCGTCGGGGCCGGCGAGGGTGAGTGACAGCACCGCGACCATCAACAGGACGGTCATGACGACCACCATCGCCGTGACGTCGCGTTCCTCGGCGAAGGCCAGGCACAGCGCCCACACCACACCCGCGCCGCCGCCGGCTGCGGCCAGGGCCAGCGGTACGCGCCGCGAACGCAGATACAGCAGCGCCCAGGTCACCGGGCACTCTCCGACAGGATGCCGGTGACGTCCGCGCAGGTCAGCAGGGCATCTCGGACCGCCGTGACCCGGGCCAGCGCCTCGTCGTCGGACAGTTCGCGCAGTCCCTGCCACAGAGTGACCGCCTCAGCGTTGATCACCGGCTCCTCGTAGAAGACCTCGGGCACCACGGCGACATCTGACTGCGGCTCACGGTTCAGGAGCCAGTAGGCCGCCGCACGTTCGACCACCTCGTTGCGGTGCTGGCACCGCTCGTCGTACGGGACACCCAGCCCTCGGACCACCTCGGGAACGACGGTGGCCGGGTGGGCGAGCCCGCCCCGTTTGTCGATCCGAACCGGGATCCTGACGATGCCGTCCCCAGGCGAGCTGTCCTCGTCGAGCATGAACCCACGGGTGTCCTCGTGCACGGCGGTCGGCGCGTCCGGCAGTTTCGCCAACGCCGTCAGGCCCTCCCGAGCCAGCGGCGTCAGCGCCTCAAGCACGTTGGCGTGCAGCCGGCTGACGCACACCGTCGGCGTGTCGTCGGTGCACACCAGTTCCCGCGCGACCGGATCGACCGGCCAGTTGAGCACGTCCTCGTCCCGGGGAACGACCGCAACAGCCACGGTGAACCCGAGCAGCACCGGCACCAGCGCGGCCGTACGGGCGCGCCAGCCGCCGGCCACGAACAGCAGCAGACCGGTGGCAGCGAGCGCGACCATCGAGATCGCGAGCGCACCGCTGACCCGGTTGTCGATGGTCTGGAAGTCGTGGAAGGGAGCCGTGCCGTGGACCGGTGAGATCGCCGCCGCCAGCCAGTCCGGGGTACGCACGATGCTGAGGAAGACCAGCAGGACGCCGGCCACCGCCAGCACCGGGGCGGTCACCAGCGCGGGGAGCATGCGGCCGATGCCCAGTCCGAGCCACACCGCGCCGATCAGGGACAACGCACCGACAATGGTGACGACGGTGAAGTTCAGCGCCGGCACGTGCTGCGCGGTGGTGACGATCCAGCCGAGGCCCGCCACGGTCACCAGCAGATAGGCGACCGCGAGCGTGACGGCCATCGCGCCGAGCACCGGCAGCATCCGCTGCGCGCGCGGCCGGGCGGTGGTGGCGAACAACTCACCCACCTTCGCCCGGTGTTCCCGGCGGCCCTGCCAGGCACCGGCGGCCAGGGCCAACGGCCACAACAGGAGCAGGTACTCCCGGATGGTCATCGCCAACGGCATCCAGCCACTCGCCCACCGACCGGTCGCCACATAGAGCGCTCCGGCCCCGACCGCCACGGTGATCAGGCCGGCACCGAGCGCGGCGGAGCGGCGCAGTTCGATCCCCAGGATGTTCATCGGGCAACCCCCGCCCGGTGCCGACGGAGGACGGCGGAATAACCGCGCTCGGCCGGGCTGTCACCGGCGTCGCCCTGGTCACCCTGCGTGGTCAGGCCCTCGGGCGTGCCCTGCCACACCAGTCGCCCCTCATCCAGCACGATCACGTCGGTGCAGGCCGCCACCACGTCCTCCACCAGGTGGGTGGAGACCAGCACACAACTGTCGGTGCCCAGGTCACGCAGCAGCTCGCGGAAGTCGAGTCGCTGTTCCGGGTCCAGGCCCACGGTCGGCTCGTCGAGCAGCAGGAGCTGCGGATCGTTGACGATGGCCTGCGCGATGCCGGCCCGGCGCAGCATGCCGCCGGAGAGGGTCTTCAGCCGGGCGTCGGCCTTGGCGGTCAGCCCGACCCGGTCGATGGACCGTTGCACCGCCGCCGGGATACCGGCCTTCGGCATCTCCTTGAGCCAGGCCATGTATCCGACGAACTCGCGGACCGTGAACCGCGGGTAGAAGCCGAACTGCTGCGGCAGGTAACCCAGGGTGCGCCGTACCGGTCGCAGGTCGGATCGGTTGTCGACCGAACGTCCGAGCAACGTCAACCGCCCACCGGCGGGAGTCAGGACGGTCGCCAGCGACCGCATCAGGGTGGTCTTCCCGGCACCGTTCGGGCCGAGCAACCCGTGCACACCGGTGGGCAGGGTCAGATCAAGACCGTTGACGGCCAGGTGACGCCCGGCCCGGACCTGCAAGCCTTCCGCGTGGACCGCCCAGGGATGGGTGGTGGCGGCCGTCTCGGCCGCGCTCACGGCACGCATAGTCATCGTCTCCTTCGACAATTCGGGCGACGCGGCACAGGCGTCGTATCGCGAGTTCAGCGGCGGACGTTGCCCAAGCCCTAGTCGTACTGGGAGATTCGCCGGAATCCGTCGACCCGGAAAACGGCCATGACGGTCAGCAGCACCGTGGCCAGCGCCCAGACGCCAGCAGTTTCCGTTTCCAGGACCACCGGCACCCGGGCTGCTGCGACGCTGGGAGCGATCACGACGAGCGACCAGATCGCGATCAGTCCGATCGCGGCCCGGCGTACGCCGACCAGAGTCCCCAGCAACAGCGTGGCGGCGGTGAAGGCCAGGCACGGCAGCAGCATCAGGGCCAACGACGCCCCGCTGCGGGCCCCCGTCAGGGCGAGCGCGGGAATGACGAAGGCCAGCACCGCCGCGGTACGCCGCAGCAGCGTCGTCAGGCCGGCGGCGGGAGTGGCGGCGATCAGTTCCCAGGCCGGATCGGCACGGCGGTGCCAGGAAACCGCCACGCCCGGCAGCGGTGCCAACGGTGCGACCAGCAGCACCAGCCACTGCTGCCCATCCCACAGTTCACCCAGCAGCGCCGCGGAAGCGAGCACTGCGGCGGTCATGGCCAGCCACGGCAACAGCGTGCCGACGAACCAGCGATGCCGCAGCAGAGACCAGGACCGGCTGTGGCCGGCGGAAACCGGCACAGCGGCGATTTCCCGGTCCAGATTCATCGCGACCCGTTCGATCAGGGCCCGAGTTTCGACAGTGGTGCCACCGGCCAGCCGGGCACGACAGTCGTTGCAGTCCTCCAGGTGCACCTCGATCGCCCAGACGCTGGGCTCGTCGAGGCCGGGGTCCCCTGCGGCATACCGTTCAATCTGCGCCATGGTCGGATGGGTGGTCGTCATGACAGTGCCTCCCGCAGGGCGATCCGGGCGCGGCGGACACGGGACTTGACGGTGTTCTCCGGTACGCCCAGCAACACCGACGCCTCCCGCATGCTGAGCCCGTCGAGGACCGTGGCCCGCAGCGCGGCACGGACCTCGGGCGGTAGGACCAGCAGCGCCTGCTCCAACTCCTGGCCGACCCGCGCGGCCATCACCTCGTCCTCGGCCGCCGGGGCCATGCTCGGCATGAGCTGCACCTGCGGCACCCGGTCCCGGCGCGCCCGGCGACGGAAGGCGTCCACCAGACGGTGTGCGGCGATGGTCCACAACCAGCCGACCGCGCTCCCCTGCGCCCCACCCCTGCTCGCCGCCGGGACACCGGCGAAACTGCCCGCAGCCCGCCACACCGTCAGGTACGTGTCCTGCAACACTTCGGCGACCATGTCCGGATCGGCGCACCGCCGACGCAGCCGCACCTCCAGCCACGGCGCCGTACGCCGGTAAAGCTCGTCGAACGCCGGCCGATCTCCACGGGCGACTCGACGTACGAGTTCTCCCTCGTCGGCGGTGTCCATGCCTGTCCTCACACCCGGTAAGACGACCGGCCCCGCCCGATCGGGTCCAGACACACTGTGATTGCCGTCACCTCTGACCCTCGCTCACCTCAGCGCTGCCCGACCGCCGACAACGACCGGGGCTAGCATCCCAGGTCATGCGTAGGTTCTTCGCGGTCGAGGGTCGACAGCTTTCCTACCTGGACTTCGGTGGATCGGGCGCGCCGCTCCTGGCTCTTCACGGGCACTACAACGAAGCGTCGGCATTCGCACCGCTGGCCGAGGCGTTGGCACCCCACTGGCGGGTGATCGCACTCGATCAGCGCGGGCACGGAGCGTCGGACCGCGCCGAGAGCTACGAGCGTGACGACTACGTATCCGACGTCGCCGCGTTCCACCAGCGACTGGAAGTCGGCCCTGCGGCGGTGCTGGGCCACTCGCTCGGCGGAGTGAACGCCTACCAGTACGCCGGGCGGCACCCCGACCGGGTCACCGCGCTCATCGTCGAGGATGCCGGCGCGGTCGTAGACGTTGACTGGTCGTTCACGACCAGCCTCCCCCGCCACGCGCCAACCCGCGATGCGCTGGCCGCCGCCCTGGGCGCGGCGGCACCCTACCTGGAATGTTCCTTTCGCCAGTCCAACGACGGCTGGGGCTTCTCATTCGACATCGACGACACGGTGGCCTCCCAGAAGGCACTCAGCGGTGACCACTGGAAAGACTGGGTTTCGGTGAGCTGCCCGACCCTCCTGATCCGTGGAACGCGTAGCGATGAACTGGCGGCCGCCGATCCGGATAGACACACGGACAGTTGCCGGCATCTAGCAGGGCCAATCCACATAGATGGACATTTTGCACCGTGGCCAGCTTGTTACTGGTCGGGGCCTCGCGCTGGCGCCCCCGGCAGGATTCGAACCTGCGACACACGGTTTAGGAAGGCGACTGAGGCAAGCCACCCACTGCGGCCGCCACCTGCACGTCCGGGATTCTTGTCGGGCTGCGACCCAAGCATTCTGCACGGCGCTGCGGACGCCCGAGGACGGCCGGAGGCCGCCCGCAGGGCGGGCCGCAAGCGCGCTACCCCTGCCTTGCAGAGATCAAGACTTCTGTCGGTCGACGTCGGTGACTGCCGCTGACCTGCTCGCCGGGTCGACTACCGTCGACGCCGGACCGTGTCCGTCGGCGGGCTTGGCTGTACGGATGGCTGTACAGCCGGAGGGCCTATACACCTAGGAGATCACGGAGGTCGGCCGCCAGTCTGGTCATCTCCTCGCCGGCCTCCACCACGAAGACCGTCCGGGCCGACCAAGCATCGTCGGCATACGCCTGCCGGGCACGCTTCAACGTCACGCCGATGGCTACGTGGCCTCGCCCGTCGTGGCGCGCATCGATCTCCATCTCACCTTCAAGCGAGCTCCACTCTCGTCCGCCTTCCCATCCCTGCCAGTCGTTTGCCAGAGACTGAAAGAACCACCCAAGAGTCTCGTTCTCGGGTGCCCAGCGACCCGCCAGCGTGGCGCTGGTCTCCGCCGTCATGCCCTCGTCAGAGATCTTTGACCGCACAGCCCAGATGTAGCCGTCGCCGTACGGGTCGGTTGGAGGGTGCAGTACCCAACTGCAGCTCGTTCCGAGCGATCGCAGCTCGAAGGGCTCTTCCATGGTCAACATGATGGTCGAAAGCTGGTAGGTGTCGACCGCAATACTGCACCGTCAGTTCGGAAGATCGTTCCCGGCTGGCATGATCCGTCCGGATTGCATGGTCGGCGAGGTTGTGGTGGGTGCCCGATCATGGCCGCTGTTAGCCGCTTGGGACACCGGCTACTGGCACGTGGCCGGCACAACGGCGCGGCTGTCCGGTGGCGTGCGGCTCACCGCCCCCGGCCTTCGGGCCCGGTGGCGGCTTGCCGTGCCGCCGGCTTTCCGCGCAGCCGAGTGACGGTGGTGCCGGTGCTGATCGTGCGACAATGAGTGGCGGTGTGTGATGGAGGAGGTGGGTCGTGATGTCGAGCAGCGCTGAGCGGATGCCCGAGTGGCCGACCGCTGAGCATGTGCCGGCGGAGGAGTTGGCCCGTCGTCAGGGTGTACGGCCGGTCGCCTCCGTCGATGATCTGGCCCGGCCGGGCCTGTTCGAGTCCGACGACGAGTTGGACGACTTCCTCGCCGACCTGTACGCCTCTCGGCGGGCCAGCGCCGCGTGAGTCTGGTCGTCCTGGACACCGACGTCGCGTCGGCGATCCTGAGGGGCCGCCTACACAACAGGCTTCGTGCCCGACTGGCCGGTAAGACCCTGTGCATCACGTTCGTCACGCTCGGAGAGTTGGCCAAGTGGACTGCACTGCGGAGCTGGGGGCCACGCAAGCTGGCTGACCTCGCGCAGTGGCGATCGGGCGTGGTCCTGCTGCCATTCGACGAGGCGGTGGCGACGACCTGGGGTCAACTCCAGGCGCGGGCGCAGCATCGGGGGCGTCCCCGTCCGACGAACGACTCCTGGATTGCGGCCTGCTGCCTGGTCGACCGGCTCCCGCTGGCGACCTTCAACGGCAAGGACTACGCCGACTTCGCCGAATACGACGGCCTACGTCTGTTCGACGTCTCGTAGCTTCACCGCCTCGGCGCCCGCCGTGACCGAACGGCGGTGACTGGTCCTGGTGGCCAGCAGCCAGCCGAACCCACTACCCGGTGGCAAGCCGCGCAGCGGCGCGGCAGCCGATCGCCCCGACCTCGGCGGTGGACGACCATCGCGCGTTCGTCCCTGGCCAAGACATCGACAGCCTGGAGGGCGAAGCGATGCAAGTGGGCCGGGGTCAGGGACGGCTTGGGGACAGTGGGGACGGCCGCTCCGAACTATCGTGCCGCCCATGCATTTGGATGTTTTCCCATTCCCACAGATGTTCTTCGCGCTGGCCTTGTGGCTGGCTGGGCAGGCCGTCCTGTACTTCGTGATCCGGATGGCTGTGCGCCACGCCATCGAGGACGCGGATCGTCGGCGAGCATCACAGCAACGCGGGTAAGCCGAAGAGCCCTCCCCCGGCGGCCGATGCCGGCCACAGGCTGTCAGCAGGCCGGGTGGGGCGGCGTTGCACCGCGCTTGCGCGGTGCCTTGATCCTATCGAGAACGTTTCGGCAGTGGCATCGGTCTGGACGGCCTCGACTTGGCCTGCGTCAATCCGTTCGGAGCCGGGAAAGTCCGGCCCGATGACTACTCGCCTGTAAGTCCTGGCGCTTCTTCGGACGCGTCTGCTCACGTCTCTGACGTCGGGCGCTGATCCATAGCCCTTCGTGCTCGGCTGTTTGGGGCCGGCCGGACCTGGCCCGCTGGAACACCGGCGAACTCGCCGCGGTGGCGGCAACATTGAACAGCCGGCCACGCAAAGCACTCGGGTGGAGAACGCCGGGCGAACCCTCAACGACCTGTCATCGTCCACAGTCCACGCAGGACAGTGGTATTGCAAGGACTGGTTGAAACCGGTATGAGATCAAGATGCCTGCCCCGCCGACCTGGATTGATGGGCGTCTAGCAGCGGAAACACCTCTCGGCGTCTCTCACAACTCCCCCACCGTCCGCCGACCTCTTGCGGACTGGATGCGGACTGCTCGCTGGCACGGGATGGTCAGATGGCCGGCCACTGCCTTGCAGGTCGCTGGTCAGCGCCAGTGGCAGCACCCCTGGCAGTCTGGGGGCATGGTGTTCTCCGACGATCAAGAACTGGGCAAAGCGATCAGGAATGCCGACTCGCCTACCTGGTCAGTTCGCGCTGAAGCCGGGCGGCATCTTGCGAGATCTCGCGAAATCGACGAGGTAGCCGGCACTCTCTTGCCGTCTTCTCTTGGATCCCCAAGACACTGCGGTGACTTGGGAAACGGCCAAGGCGATGCTGGAACGCCAAGACGCCATGGGTCTACGCCTTGTGTTGTTAGCCGGTAGCTATGCCGCCGACGAAGCCACCGCCGACGAGATCCAGGCTGCTCTGGACTGCAACCCTGACTGGTGACGCCCGCGGGCGCAGACCGCCTGACCAAGCACCTTCGGGGGGACCTAGTAATGGATGAAGACGCCGGGGTGCGCGACGAGGCCCGAAGAATTCTCGGGTGCCTACGACCTGAATAGAAGGGCTACGGCGTGCTCGGTCAGGCACATGAGCCAGTTTCTGCTGCCATCCCGTCTGGGTCCTGGTGGCGCCTCGCCGGCTCGGAATTCCAACGCAGTGTCACGACTCGTCACTACGTCCGTGCGGTGGACTGGCGAGACGTTGAGGTCGCTGAGGACGCGAGCCGGTTGAAGATCGCAAGGCGATCGGGCACGCAGCGGGCACGTAAGCCCCGAAAGGCGGATCAGTGATTGGTGATCAAGGCTGTGACCTGGTGCCCCCGGCAGGATTCGAACCTGCGACACACGGTTTAGGAAACCGATGCTCTATCCCCTGAGCTACGAGGGCGCGAGTGGCCAGTGTAACGACCTGCGGGTCGACCCGCGTTGGCAGGGAGTGACCCACGTTGACCTGCGTTGACCCAGCCAGCCGCCCCGACCGACGACCACACGCCGACCACACCAGGCAGGCCTAGCCACCATGATCGTTAACCCCGATTGACCTGAAGTAGCACGGATTGGCACGCGGCGACCTCGGCTGGAGAGCACACGGCGTACACATCAGCAAGATCGGTAAGGACTTGTCGCCGGACCCTCACCTCGCACCCCACGCCTGATCGGGATCCTCGTTGAAACCTCGCCACCCGCGACGCGGTCGCGAGCAGGGCGGGTTGAAGCGCTACGCCGGGACCACCGGAGCGACGCGAGCGAAGCACCCGGATCGACCTTGTGAAGCATCTGATCCGTAGTGCAAAGCCATGAGCGCATATCCTCTACGACCAACACTCGACCCAACTCGTACGACCGCAAGCCCGACCGTCCGCCCCGATCCGGTTGCGTTCATACAGGTCTACGTGGTGGCGACGCCAGCAATTCGCACTCGTCGATGACAAGGTGGGTGCCGCGTCTCTGGTCTGGTCCGCGCGGGTAGCGGCTCGTCCGCGTCAGTCCCCTGACGCCCGAGCAGCCACCGAGCAACCACGATCGCCACAGCTCGCGATTTGGGCATCAGATCGATCGGGCACCTACTTTCGACTACGGCAAGCTAAATGTAGTCAAGCGTCCATAAAGCGGCAGGTCAGATTTTTGACAACCTTCTGGCTGGCATCGGGCTCACGAGATAGACAGGGTGATGCGTATTGCTGTAAGACGGTGGGCGATCAGGGAAAACCTAAGACAAGATTCATCCATCATGGACGCACCGCTCCGTGTCAGCCTGTGCCGAGTTCGGGTGCACCTGATCACGACACACGGACGCACCACGTCGGCGGCTACTCGCATAACGGGGTCTGCTAGCGTTCCTACGCCCCGTCATCAATCGCTCACACTTTGCGATCACGCCTAAGGGTGCCGAGCCGCGCAGACACCACCGCCATGGGAGCGCGATGTCAGACAGGAAGCCGTTACCCCTGGAACAACGCGGCGCCCTACCCCTCGTTCCCGATCAGAGAACACGCGAGGACACACCGCCTACAAGGTCCTGGACCGCGCCGCCTGAACTCGCTGGCAGCACATCGCCCATGCGGGTGGCCTTGAGCGTCTTGACTGGGGGAGAACAGAGGTGCGCGATGCACCTTGCGGTTAAGTCGAGACCGGGGCTTAAGCCTGCCGCTTGGCCGAGTCGTGACAAGCCGCCGGTGCCGGTGCGGCTGGTCATGGACGTATGCGACGCTGTCGAGTTCGACCGCCGACCGGTTGATGAGGCACTGAGGTCTGTACTGGCAAAGCAGCCGCTTCACGACGGTCTCGCAACCTTCATTAAGCATGCCGCACGCAGCTACCTGTCGATCCGTGAGCCAGAGCCATCAATGCTGCCAGTCGCCCACTGGTGGGTGGTCCAGCATGTCGATCAAGGTGTTCGCGAGCTGTGGGCTTGGGGCCGACGCTACCGTTCGGCCGACGGTGCGGTGCGTGAACTGCGGCTGATTCGCCTCGCGAACATGCTAGAGCGCCAGCGCAGCGAGGCCGAGGTGGCGGTCGCGGCCTACACGGCCGCGTACGGCCGTCCCGCGCCGTGGCCGGATGAGTGGGAGAAGAAGTTCTTTGTCCGGGCACGCGAAGAGGTCTCTCGCGTCGTGGTCGCCGACATCGACCTCACCGAAGGCTTGAGAAGGGTCCTGTTCGACGGAACCATCGAGGATGCCGCCGCTCTTTACGAGAGGCATGGACGCCGCGCTGCCGGTCAGGTCCTTCATGGCCAGAAGCGCCGCCCAGGCGGCGATTGTCTCAAATGCCGTCTCGTGCTGGCCTGTGACGAGGTGATGCGAGCTCCGGGACTGCTGGGGCTGCGGTCGGACCGGCGAACGAAGCTGCGTCAGGTGTCGATCACCGACTTACGTTATTACGCCAGTTGCCCGGCCCAGCATTACCTGCAGACGTTGCGCCTGCCGAAGGTCAACGAGTACGCCACTCCGGCCCGGATCGGTCAGGCAGTTCACTGCTATTTGGAGATGCTGCACGCGAAAGCAAGGGGACCGTGCCAGCACGCGGACATGCCAGGTGACATCAGATGGGCCGACCCGCGCTGGGAGCTCGACGCTGATGCAGCCGAGGCGGGCATGCGGATGCTCGCGCATCATCCGTCCGTGTGCCCTCTTGAAGAGAGCACCTCAGACCTCAGGATCGAAGAGACTTTCGCCTTTCATGACACAGCTGCGCAGACTCTGGTGATCGCCAAGCCCGACCTCGTCTACCGCGACGACGGCGCCTGGGTGTGGCGCGAGATCAAGACCACCCGGCGCCGCCAGCGTGGTGGCGAGGATGTCGTCACAGAGTTCCCGCAGGTTGCACTCGCGACGGCCATCCTCGGGCGAGGCCTGCTCGGCGGACCCGTCGACGGTTCCCGAGTGGAGCTGGAAATTCTCCGGCCGGCCGGAGCGGATCTCATCATGGTCGACCCGTCAGATCCGCAGGAGCTCGATAAGGCGTACGCAGTCCTGCGGAGGAGGGCGCAGCCGTGGCGCGAGGACAACACCTTCGCCGCAGCACCTGGCGAGAACTGTCGTACCTGTCCGGTAAGTAGGTGGTGTCCCAGCGCGGCGGAAACAGACCCGCCGCCGTTCTCTCAGGAGACCGCTCGTGGTGCTGACCGTGAACAGCCCGCCTGATCTGTCCACCTTCGCCGGGGTGACGCTGCTGCGCATGGTCGCGACGGCTCTGGTCGACCTGTCGCGTCACGACAGGTCTCCGGATCCGATCTACTCGGACAAGGTGCAGAAGGCCTACAACCACCTGGTCCTGCAATGCCTGCTGCGCGAGATGGAGCCGCCGGCGAGCGTCGCAGGCATGGCGCGCTGGGCGGCTACCAGGCCGATCGGACAATGGCCGTTTGACCTGCCGGCGGAAGCCGAGAGCTTGGACGAGTTCCTGGTCGACGCGCAAACCGGGGTCCCCACCCAGCGATGCTATGAGTGGGAGGTCTCAGGACCCGATGCCGCCGCCGAGCTCTTCGAAAACGAGATCATCCGTACGGTCTTCGCGCAGTGCGAGGCGGCACGATCGCCGCAGTCCTACACCGCGTTCCGGCGTCTTTTGATTGACAAGCCGGTGCTGACCGGTATCGACAAGGCGACGCTGATCGGTGAGCATCCCGAGCTGGGCACCGTTTTGGAGACGGTGAACCGGTGCTACGAGCCGGCCCCGGCCGCCTACCGAGGCACCGACGGACGCTTCGCTACGTGCGCACGTTGCCACTGTCTGCTCAAACCCGATGGTCGGTCCTGGCGGTGCGAGCTGGACCGCTGCCGCCGCGAAGCTCACGCCACCCCGAAAGACTTCATCGACGATCGCTCGACCGGCGGGCTGCATTTGCTGCGAGCGCCGCTGCGCATGTTCATCACCGGCCCGGGGTTGGCCGAGGTCGAGCTGGAACGGAAGCTCATCGGCAAGGGCCTCGTCCCGGAGATGTGGCCGGGCTGCGACGCCTACGACCTGAGAATCACTCTACCGAACCAGCAGGTGTGGGCCATCGACGTGAAAGACCGCGCGAACCCTGCCCTGCTCGGACACAGCGCCACCCGGTTCCGGCCGGAACCGCCGTACAACCGGGCCTTCCTGGTGGTGCCGCAGTACCGGTTCGACGACCGCGAGGACTACAAGATCGTCTTTGAGCATTTCTGCCCGCCGGAGGTCAAGGAGCAGGTGACCCTGCTCAGCGACAAGGCGTTTCTCCGCATGTTGACAACTACCTTGACCCGGCTGCGTAGGAACGGCTTTGCGGGAGGCGACGATGCGTGATCGCAGTAGCTGGCACGGCGACCTCGCCGGCGAATTCCGTGGCGCGTGGAAGGCACCTGCCGGGTTCGGCATCGGTGACCTGCTCGACGTTGAGCTGGCGATCTACCTCGGCACGCAGGTCATGCCGACCCGGCCGGTGCGCGACATCTGGACCCTGCTCAGCGGCTATCCGTATGAAAAAGCGTTCGGCGACGTACGTACCAACGAAGCACGGCTGATGATCCGGCGCGCTCGGCATTTCCTGTGGGACCGCAGCCGCCGCTACACCTGGCACAACTCGCTACACATGTATCTCGACGTCGACATCACGCTGCGCGGCTACACGTTCGAGACCATCGACGATCTGGCCAAGGCGCTCGAGCCCACCCGCGCGCACGACCGCAGGGAGGTCTATGAGCGGTTGCTGACCCAGCCGCCTCCTCTGGAGCGGCGCGAGCTGCCCATCGCCGGCGCCGGAGACCAGCTGTTCTACGTCCGCGATCAGCGCCACTCCGTGAACATCCCCGTCGAGCTGATCGGCCTCAAGCCCTGGATCGGGCATGACATCAGGGCGGCGCCGCCAGGCAACGGCCAGCCGATCACCGTCACCATGACCGAACTGGAAGCCGCAGCTGATGCTATGGACGCCCTGGAGGTCGCCGCCAACGCCGCGGATCTGGCGGAGAACCGCACGCCTCGCAAGCTCAACGATTGGAAGAAGCGTCTACGGCGGGTCGAGTTGCTGCTGCGCGACGAAGCCGCCGGGGCGTTCCAGACCCATCCCCGGCTGCGCATCGACAGGCTGATGAACCTGGTTGGCATGGTCGGCGCCGGCAAGTCCACGATTCGCGACATTCTGGCCTTCCAGCTCGCCACCCGCGAGCGCCCGGCTGACCGACGCCGGACCACGATCGTCGTGGGTGACGTCGCCGAAGTGCTGACCATCGCCGAGCAGTTTCGTCGCCTCGGTGTGCACGCCGCGCCGATCCTGGGAAAGTCCACCCTCGAACGCAATATTCAGCGGTTGCATCGGCGCAGCGAGTCTGCCACACAGAGCATGCTGAATCATGACAACCCGGGTTTCGCGCACCTGTCGAGCGCCTGCCCGCTCGACGCCTTACGGGGGTTCGAGGCACGTCGGGCGCTGGCGATCGCCGCCGCACCATGCACCGGTTTGTACAACGCTGACGATGTCGAGAAGGCCGAGCTCGAGCACGACGATCCCGACTCCGCCAGCACGGGGTTCCTGCGTCGCCGCCGTAGGCCAGCCAGGCCGAAACGTCACGGATGCCCGGTGTGGACTGCGTGCCCGCGGCATAGTGCAGCTCGTGACCTGGTCGACGCGGAGATCTGGGTCGCTACGCCGGCATCGCTGGTGCACAGTCGTGTGCCCGACCATCTGAACGACGAGAATATGCGCTACCTGGAGCTGGCCTGCCGCCGCAGCGACCTGATCATCGTCGACGAGGCCGATCGGGTACAGATGCAGCTCGACACCGCGTTCGCGCCAGCGGCGACGCTGGTGGCCCGTGGTGCGGAGTCGTGGCTCGACGAGGTCGGCAAGCACAAGCTCACCGAGCTGGCCGCGCAGGGCCGGCTGCAGTTGTCGAGTGACGAGATCGACGATTGGAACAACGCGCTCAACACGGTCATCACGGCCACCGACCGGATCTACTCGATGCTGATCAATGACGAGCCGCTGCGGCGATGGATCACGCAGGACTACTTCAGCGCGATGACCTTGCACCAGTGGCTGATCAATGAGTGGTTTCCCAAGCTGCGTAGGCGCAACCGCGCCGATAACGAGAATGCCGTGGCTCCCGACGGGGACAAACTTGCCTCTCAGCGTGCCGAGCTCCAGCGTGTCGACACCGTTCTCGGCAGTTTCCGCGACTCGCCGCTGACCCCGTTGCGCGGGCGTGGTCCCGAGGACACCACCACGGACCTGGTCAACGCGCTCGTGGCGATGGCGACGGAGTTGCTGCACGCCCCCCGCGGGGTATTCGTTCGCGAGTTCAGCCGTGAGCGGCTGAAGAAGTTGCTGCGCCAGCTGGTCCCGAACAATGCCTCCGTCGCCGGTGACCTTGACGCCAACCTGCACCGCTTCGAATTTACCCTCGTGCTGGCGGTCCTGCACGATCGTCTTGACCGCATGACCATTCTGTGGCCGCGCGTCGAAGCTGCGCTCAACCTGGACTCGACCTCCAATGTGCTGTCGCGCCGGCCGCCCAAGGACTACATGCCGGTGGTTCCCGAATCCCCCATGGGTAACGTGCTGGGCTTTCAGTTCCAGGCCGACGACCGCAACGAGGACGGCGATCAGAGCGGTGAGCTGCGGTTCTTTCGCTGCAACGGTGTCGGCCGCGAGCTGCTGCTGGAGCTAACCGACATCCCTGCCGTGGACAACCGACCCGGTCCGCATGTGCTGTTGATGTCGGCCACCAGCTGGGCCGGCACCTCCAGCCGCTACCACCTGCACGCCCAGGTCGACGCCGTGCTGCGGCCCCACGAACACGAGGTCGCCGCCATCAAGAAGAGCACCTTCCGCAAGCTCTTCCTCTACCCGCCCGGCGTCACCACCGCCCTGCGGCTGTCGGGCACCGACCCTCGGCAGCGTCCCGCTCAGCTCGAGCAGATGCTGCACCAACTGGCCGTACCTGACCGCAGCCTGACCGGCGCGACCTCGCTGCTGCAGCAGGAACTGGACGATATCGACGACCCACAACGCCGCCGGATTCTGTTGCTGGTCGGCAGCTACGCCGAGGCGCACCGTGCCGGGCACTACCTCAACACCCTGCCGGAATGGACTGGCAACGTCACGGTCCTGGTATCCGACGACACCGACCTCGACCATTCCTGGAGCAACCTGCCCGCCGACACCCGCCAGCTTCACCTTCGCCGCGGCGAGCTGGCCAAGTTCCCCGACGTCGGCGGGCAGTTGCTGATCGCGCCGCTGCTGGCCGTCGAGCGCGGGCACAACATCGTGGTTCCCGGCGGTAAAGCCGCCATCGGCAGCGTGTACTTCCTCGCCCGCCCGCATCATCGTCCTGACGACATCTCCCTGGCCACTCAGGCGATCAACGACTGGGCGGTCCGCCAAGTCCGCGGCCCAGGCCGTCGCTTCACTCAGACCGCTCTGGCCGCCGGAAGCCCGGACGACGCCGGACTGCGCTTTCGGGCCGAGGCCGCCCGCAAATGGCACCGCTTCCTCACCCGCCGCCTGTCCTGGACCAGCCTGCCCCCCGATGAGAAGTCGGCCTTTACCTGGGATCAGCTCGTGGTCATCTGGCAGGTCATTGGACGACTGGTGCGCGGAGGTGTCGCCGCCCGCGTCTACTTCGTCGACGGAGCCTTCTCACCCCGCGAGGCCGGCTTCACCGGAGACGACACCCCAGCGACCAGCCTGCTCGCCAGCATGCTGCACGAACTCGCGCCCTATTTCGATCCCGAGTCGGCGCAGACGGCGATCGACCGATCGCTGGTGCAAGCCCTCTACGACCCGCTCTACCGCGCCCTGCGCGACATGAACTGACCGCCCACGCTCGGACCGGTTCAGAAAGGCCCTCGATGCGCTACGACCGCACCCAGACCGCAGCCTTCGTGGCAGCAGGCGATCTCAAAATCCCGCTGCACACGCTTACCTTCCCCGTCTCCTGGCGCCGCCCCATCCTCGATCTGTACACCGCCGGTTGGCGCGCGGAATCACGCGCGCGTGCCCAGCAGGTGCCGATCGGGCGCCTCAACGCGCTGATGCGCACCGTCGCCCCCGATCTGGTATCCACCGCGACCCGGGCCAACCTCGACGAGGGGAACCCCTGGTTGTTCGCGGCGAAGCCGTTCCCGCCGGCGATCATGCGGACTTTCATCAACGCCTGGCTTTACGACCTGCCCACCACCGACGACGGCAAAGCGCTCGTCCTTCCGACAATCACCAAACTCGGCTCCGGCCCCTTGCAATGGACGCAGAAGATCGTCGACCTGCTCGCCCACGAGCTATCCGATGGCAACACCGCCGTGCCGGAGCCTCATCTATTCAGCCTGCTGCCTGACTACGCCGCAGCTAAAATCGCCGGCCAGCCCTACCAGCACGGCAGCAGATCCATACGGTTCAGGCAGGTCGCGGCCAATCCTGCCAACGGCTACGCCGAACTCGTCTCCTGGCCGCCGCTGGAACACCACACCGGCAAAGGCAGCAACACCCGGACCTGGTACTACAGCGCCACGATCAAGATCGCACTGCGTACAAAGGCGTTCGACCCCACCCTGCGGCTACACGTCGACACCGGCATCCGCCGCTGGACCAGCGGCGAGCTGCACACCAAGGGCCGCTGGGGAGCTTCTACCCTCCTACAGTCGACCAGCCCCTTCGTAGCCGACGCACCGACATCGCAGAGATTCGCGGTCGCTCACCTGATCTGGGACCGAGACACCCGAGAAATGGGTTGGCGCAACGGCGGCACCGAACAGATCCTCAACCGGATCGGCGCCGTGGAAAATCTTCCAGCTGCCGAGCAGCTCGCCGGTAAGTCAGACGCCTGGATCTTCGGCCGAGATGGCGTCACTGCCGCCGTCACCTACCACACCACCATGCGCGGCGCCGACCACCAGGTCGGCATGGGCATCATGCCAGCCGAACGCAGCCGCCTCATCCGCTGGATCGGCCAGTGCCTGCAGCCCGACTTCGACCTCGACCAGCCCCTGACCCGCGTGCTCATCGGTGGCAAGGCGAGCCGAAGCCTCAGCAAGCTCGAAAGCGTCCCCAAGGACAAGAAGGACCAGACCGACGAGGAACGCATCCAGCTCGTTGAAAGGCAGGAAGCCGCCCACGCCGCCAACGCGGAAATCTCGAAGGCGAACGCGCTCATCCGACGCCAGCAACTGGCCGCCGCGGTCGACGGCCGGCTCTCCGTTGTGTTGCTTTATCAGGGCGATGGCAAGGGAATGCGGGACCGCCTGCTCGCTACCGTCGAACGACTACTCGACATGCCCCATCAGCAACCCACCAGCAACGACACCTGGAAATGGAAGGTCGGAGACCTCAACCTCACGATCTACGCCCGCCCCCTCGGCAGGCTCGGCGCAGCGCTCGGCGAGGGCTCCGTTCCCAGGCGCGGCCGGAAGCACGACGAAGCCGTCGACACGCACCGGAAACTCGTCGCCTCCGCGATGAAAGATTTGGCCGAGGAATTCGGTGACACCCTGCAACTAGCCCTCATCGAGCTCGACGGCGCGAAATCCTTCAACGCACGCACCACCGACCCGAAATTCGCTATCCGCATGGGCTGCGCCGACGCCGGCATGGTCAGCCAGTTCATCCGCCCCGACGAGTTTCCTGGCAAAGATCTCGACAAAGAAGAAGCAAGCAACCAACACAGGGCCGAAGCCGCCTGGGACGACTGCCTACGTCAACTCGGCATCCGATTCGTCCCGCAACATCGCCTCAAGAGCGCCATCCCCGACGACCTCGAGCAGCTCGCCTTTTGGGTCGTCAAAAGGCGCAACGACGACACCAATACTCACCAGATCTTCGTCCCGATCGCCGTCCTGATTCGGCCCGGTCAGAAGCACATCATGGGCAAAGCCGAAGGTATGGCCGACTGGGTGCCCTACCCGACCCTGCTCAAGACCCTGGCAGGCACGAACTACCGCGCTAGCCCTACTAAGGAAGACGAACAGAAGGAGCGGCTCGCTGCCTTCATCCGGGGTACCCTAACCCGGTTCCGAAACACGCAGACCCTCATCGTGACCGAAGCCCACAACATCCGGTATCGACTCACTACGGTACAGAACGCTCACATGCTGCCCGACCACCTCCAGCTCGGCGAATTGCGACCTCAGAAAATCAGCCTCTTCGGTAAGAAAATGAGGCTGGTACGGATCTGCGGCAACGATCGCCTCGAAACCCCTGACTCATGGGCTTTCGAGGGCGACAGCGTCGGCATCTCTGACGGGCTGTGGCGACACGACGACGGAACCGGAAACACCGAGCAGACGCGCGCCTACTACAGCACGGTCGACAAGCCGGCTACCCACAGCTCCATCGTCATCGACTTGGCCAAACTTACGCCTCATTACAAGGAGAACCCAGCAAAGGCCGATGCTCCCGATCCCTCAGGCGGCCGTTCTCCCGATGGAAAGTTAGAGGGTGCGAGGAACTATCTCGACCCTTCTAAAAACGCCTGGAACGCGGAACTGCTCGAGTTCGTCGTCGCCGCTCACCCCGAGGGTGAAGACCCCGCAGACTGGGCCGGGTTTCTGCACCAGCAACGCCACTGCTTTGACGACTACCGGGCCGCCCTCAGCAGGCCCTTGATCATGCACATCGCACGACTCACCAACCAATACGCCCTACCCGCCGACGACACGCTCGAAGACGACGGCGACAACATTGATGATCAACCCGAACCCGAAGGCGATGTACAGCTCACCTTCGACTTCGAGCTCTGAAGACCCCCTCAGAACGCAGGCGGACGGGCTGGACACCTCCTCACTCCGCAGGAGGTGCTCAGCCTGCCAAGCACCGACGGCCAGTGCCCTGGAGCCAGATCAGACCACCCCATCATATTTTGTCGAGCGGATCCCCGACCCCAAGCCCGGATGGAAGGACGTCCTCGATGCCACCCGGCGTGAATACCGCATCCGTCAGATCGCCGCAGTGGTCCGATCCAACCCGGCCACCGCGGTCGCGACGCTCAAGCGACTCGGCTACGAAGTCCGCAACCCAGACGGCCGCCTGCTCTCCAGCCTGCGGAAGCTCACGCACCAGCTGAGCGTGAGGTCAGGAAGTGAGGCCCTGCTCCATCGCGCCCAGGTTCGCTGCCCCCGTTTGGGCCCACCGCGTGCTTTCATAAGCCATGCAGTCGGTGCCACCTGACGTCCTCTCCCGACTCGATCTGCAAGGAGCCACACGCCGAGAGGCCAGTGCCGATGAACCGTTGATACCGTCGTCACCGGGCGCTGCCGAACTGAACGAGCGCGCTCCAGCGTTCGCGTCGTGGCTCGCCGGCCAACTCCAAGCCGGACTGACGCCTTGCCGCGGTCTGGTCGTCGCGGTCGCCAAACCCGAGACCGGCAGCAGGCCGGTCGCGCTCTGGGGTTTCGCCGAGCGAGTGACCTACCGGGCGTTAACCGATCTGCTCATGGCCGAGGCCAAACACGAGGTGGACCGCTCCAACGAGGGATACCGGACGTTCGCCTACGCGCCGTTGACGTACGCCGAAACTCGGGGCAACCGTGTAGACGCCAACAGCCATAGCGAGTTGTCCTGGCCGGATAACGCGGTCGTCCAGTACGTAGTGAAAGCCGACCTCGCGTCGTTCTACGACTACGTCGACCATGACATCCTCGCCCGCGAACTACTCCTCCGTACCGGGGACCACGCCACGATCGAGTGTCTGCTCGAACTCCTGCTCGAAGTCCAGCGTAGGCGCTACGGACTTCCTCAGCTGCTCGAGCCCTCGGATCGGCTCTCCGACCTGTACGCGAGCCGGGTGCTGCGCGCGCTGCGTCGTAAGCAGTGGGCTGCGTGGCGGTTCAACGACGACTTCCGAATCGCAACCGACACGTTCGAGGACGCCAAACGAGCGCTTGACGATCTGGCAGCAGCGGCCCGCGACAACGGGCTGACGCTCAACGAATCCAAGACCCGCACACCGTCGTTCCGCGCCTACTGGGAGGAGAATGAGGTACCCGAGTACGCCGATGATGACGACGACAGCGACCCGCAGTGGGCGCTCGACACGCTCAACTCGACCGTGACCCCTCGCGACCTGCCAACGAGCACGATTGCTGACCACCAGATCAACCTGCACGAGGCCGACCGTGCCGCGATCCGCGCCATCCGGGGTGCCCTGATCAGGCTGTCGGATCCCGCAGAACGACGGGCCGTCGACGTGATGCCGAAAGTGATGAATGTCGTCGCCTTCGCCGCGTCCACGACGCCGTATGTACTCCGCTATCTGAAGGCCATGGCTAACCTCGACCGTCCTGCAGTGACCCGCACAGTTACGGCGATCGCTACGGAGGTCAGCCTCAGCGACTGGCAGCGGCTCTACCTGCTCCGCGCTATCCGCGAACTCGGCCTGATGGACGTCGAACCTTTCACCGCTTGGATAATGGCCAACCGTGCGCAACGGTACGAGCCTGTCGTACGCGCCGAGGCCGCACTTGCCCTCGCAGACGCGAACAAGATCGAGCCGCAGGAGGTCGTCCGCGCCCTCGACGAGGAGCCGTCGTCATTGGCAACTTGGTACCTGGTTGCGCTACGACGCCTGCACCACCACGGGGCTGTATCGCAGGAAACCAACGATGCCGTGCGGGATGAGAGCGGCCTATATGCGACAATCCTGGCGCGGTCATGACACCAGAGCCCGTAACACTCAAGGTCACCGAAGACGCTCTCGAAGAGCTGATCACCACCTACGCACGACACACCGCCACAGCAGCCGGCCGTTCACGTGACCGGCCCCGCCATCGCGTCAACCTCGATAGTGACGCTGCGTCAGCCGACCGTGCTGCCTGCTGGCTCCGGATGGTCAGCATCGTCGAGATCTACACCGAGGCTCTCCTGACACATCTCGCCGGTGAGGCTCCTGGCCGAGCACCCGGCGGCTGGAGCGACGTCATCGGTCTCCTGCGGCGGCGGCACAACATCGACGTGGCTGACCTCTCAGCATGGGAAAGCCTCGAGGCATGCTTTCTCGTCCGCAATGCAGTCGCTCATGGTCTCGGACGCTTCACAGCAAAGCAGCTCGAGAGAGAGACTCCCCGCAAGATGCGCGTCATCGGCGTGCCAGTACGCGACGGCATGGTCGTTATCACCGCGACCTCCCTTGCCCACTGTTTCGAAACCTGTCGCGAATTCATCACCAAGCTGAACACGCACCCTCAGGTCACCGCCGAGGTGATCACCGCGCCCGCCGCCACAGACGCCTGGGCCGAACACTGAACGGACAACGGCACGATGCCGAGTGGCGCCGAGGCCTCGCCGCCGCACAACTCTCCACGTGAGCGGGAGGGCGCGGATCGCGGAATGTCCGCCGCGGACGATGGAACGTCTGCCATCTGGACTCATCTGCCGGCGCCTGCGGTAACTTTAGTCAGGCCCGGTTTCCGCGCCTGCTCGCCACCCCGTAACTGACTCGATCGCCGCACAGCAGAGTGTGGCTCTGCCTGACACCGCCGCTGCGACTCGTTCAGTCGACCGCTCCACTTTTTCCCCGTCCGGGGAAGGCTGGACGGCCTGCGAATGCTCGACAAGGAGATTCGCTGCAAGCTCCGATCACTCCAGCGAGAAGCCCCATTCATCCCACGACCATGGCCACGGTGCATCGGAATCTTCGTTGACTGGCGCCGAGAGGACTACCGCCTCAGTCTCCGGGGTGAGGCCGGTTGGACGTACTGGGGCCTCCCCACCGAACTCGCGGGAGAAGATTTTCGCCAGACGGAAGTAATCAGCGAACGGCCGAACCTGAGGATCCTCCCATCCGAGCCTGATCAGGAGGTAGGCGAGCAGCGATCCAACCGCCGGCCTGCTGGTGTCAGGGAAGAAAGATCCGACGAAACAATGCAATGGTTCAGGCACTTCACTAAGTTCGCCACCCAGCTTCTGCCAAATTGCCGCTGCCATACGTGTAAGGCGCGTCGACTTCAATGCTACGCATGTGTTGGCGACGCAAACTAGGTCGAGGAACTCTCGCGCGTGCAAGGCGTGCTGCCGGGTGCCCGTCACCACATATTCATTGATTTTCTCGACGGCGACGTGGTCACTGGACCATCCGTGAGCGTGCGCCAGTACGCCGTATACGATCGGGCTGACAAGCTCTTTGTAAGGCTTCCTTGACGCGGAGCCGCCATACGTGCGATCTCTGCTGCCGTCTGGGTTGCTTCCTTGATATGTGCAGCCGTCAAGGTGAGCTTGCATTCGAAGGCTGCCGCTACGCCGGAGGTCACGTACAGCTTCTTGTCGAGCAGCTTGCTGGGATAGCCCGGACGGAGTACGACCACGTCCACCTGCCTGCTCGCGGCTCCATCATGAGCGAGTATGCGACCCTTCGTGCGTACCTGGTAGCTGCTCGGCAGCCATTCGCGCAGCAACCGAGCCCAGTTCTCCTCTCCCTCGTCACCGGCCGTCCCTGGATCCTCCGTGGCGCGTTGCCGGATGCGTTCGTACTCGCTCGCCATCTCGCTAGTGGTTTGCTCGATCCAGGTGTCGAGCTCGTGTGGGCGGTGGGGGTTGGTCACGGAGAAAGGGTCTCAGTCTCCGCGTGGGACGGCCAGTTGCTATTGGCCGTCAGGGCGGGTAAGGCCTTCTACTTGGCGATACGGCCGAGCTGATTGACAGCAACACTGACAGCAACGGCCCCGGACCATGAGGCACGGTTACAGATCTTGAAAGGCGCCGGTCGCCGACGGCCGGCCGGGCCGCCAGGTTCGTCCACTGTGGCTCGGCGATTCGGCGTGATCTTCGCCGTTGATCTTTGTAGGCCGGGGTGATGAGGTATTCCGACGGAGGTGGGTTGTCCGCGCGAGGGCGGGCCAAGCGTGAGGCGGTGCGGCGGCAGGCGGCGGGGCGGTTCGCTGCGGGGGTGTCGGTGCCGGAGGTCGCGGCCAGGCTGCGGGTGTCGCAGACTGCGGTGTACGGGTGGCGTATGCGGTGGCGGGCCGGTGGCGAAGACGCCCTCGCGTCGAAAGTGCCTGGTGGATCTCGCTGCCGGCTGGATGAGGCTCGGCTGCGGCGGCTGGCTGACGCGTTGGATGAGGGGGCCGGCGGCGCACGGCTTCGGCGATGATCAGAACCCTGGTTCGGGTGTCGGATCTGATCGTCCGGATGTTCCGTACCCGCTACACGCTGCGCGGCACGTCGTACCTGCTGCACCGCATCGGCTGGTCGGTGCAGGTCCCGTCGCATCGGCCCGTCGAACGCGACGAGGCCGCGGTCGCGACGTGGCGGCGGGAGGTGTGGCCGGCGGGAAAACGGTAGCGGCGCAGCGCGACGCGTGGATCTGCTTCGAGGACGAGGCCGGTCAGACGCTGCGCCCACCGAAGGCCCACACCTGGGGCCGACGCGGCCACACTCCACGGATCCCGGTGGCGGGCAAGGGATCCGGACGAGTCTCGACCGCCGGCTTGGCCTGCTACAAACCCGGCCAGCGTCCCCGGCTGATCTACCGCACCATCACCCACCGCGGCTGCAAGAACGAACGACGCAGCTTCGGCGAACGTGACTACATCAGCCTGCTCGACGCCCACCAGCAGCTGCGCGGGCCGATCGTGCTCGTCTGGGGCAGCCTCAACACCCACATCAGCCCCGCCATACGGCAGATGATCTCCGCCCGAGACTGGCTGACCGTGATCCGCCTGCCCGCCTACGCCCCGACCTCAACCCCACCGAGCAGGTCTGGTCCCACCTCAAACGCAGCATCGGAAACCTCGCCGTCCGCGGCGTCGACCCGGCAAACCGGGGAACCTCAGCTCGTGACCGTGCCGGCCTTCAGGCGGTGCCAGATCGAACGAGGGGCTAAGCGAAACTGCGGGCTGGCCCGAGGGAATCGGTGCCGCTAGCAGTGCATTGTTAAGTCGCCGCGGTGTGTCGCTTGTGTGAGCGTGGTGGCGGTGTCTTGGCTGCGGCTGTGGATGAGCGGGAACTCGCGCGGATGCGGGGGCGGTTAGAGGATTTCGCGGCGGGAGTGTTCGCGGGGTTACGGCGGTCGCATCAGGGGCGACTCGACGTCGATCGCGCCGGGCGGACCGAGGACGAGCAGCATCGGCACGCAGGGCGTTAAGGGCGTGCCCGCAGCGTCGGCGTTTCGCCGCAGCCGGTTTCTGTGGATTGGATGATCAAAGATCTCTGATGCCGTCGACTGCATTCCGCAGATCCTGGGCTGCGAGGAGGTCACGTGTCGCGCGCCAGGCGATGGCCAGTTCTCCGCCGAGTATCTCGGTGAGGCGTTGTAGCGCTGGTTGGTTCGCGAGGAGGAGCCAGCCTTCTGCCACGTCTTGCCGTCCGGTGTAGCCGGTGGAGTCTCGCCAGCCGGATCGCCACCAAACGGTCTTCACAACCGGTTGGCTGCCAGCGTCGTACCAGTCGAGGGGCCATTGGGTGCCGGTGTGCCAGCCGCAGAGTCTGCCTATGTGGGGATGCAGGCCGAGCCATTCGTTGGGTCCACGGTAGCTCCAGTCCTGATGTTGAATCAGAATGACCGGATCTGGCGGCATCGTCGTGTCGGCCAGGGTGCGCAGCTGCCGCCGGTGATACCAGGACGGGAGATCGTCGCGTGAAAGCCGGTCTCGGCGCCCCAGGCCTTGGATGCGCACTTCTCGGGGGTACTTGTCTTCTGTTCGCCGAATCTCGGTGTGTTCGCCAATCACTTTCCACCCGTCCGGGAAGTTGCTCGCGAGCCGATGGCCGACGTCCCGTACGCCGGCGATCCAGTCTTCCGGCTTCGTCCAGGCGTCGGAGTCCTCGGGCACGGGCCGGACCTGCGGGGGTTGCGGTTGGGGATGTGCGGCGATGACCGTGGGGTCGTATCCCGGTCCGGTGGACAGGAACACAGCCAGGTCCGCCGGCAGCAGGCGCGCGTCGGCGAGTTCGGCGGCAACTCGGGCCACTGCCTGTTCCCATAGCCGGATGGAGGGCTTCTGGAAGCTCCACCCGAGGCGTGAATAGGGCGCGGTGTCGCTCTTGTCGCTCACTTGCTGGTTGCCGGCCAGGGAGCGTGCGATCACCGCCACCCGCGCGTTAATGACTGCCAGGTCGACACCGGCGGCCCGGGCGAGGCCAGCCAGTTGGGTTTCGCCTTTGGCGAGCAAAATGTCGAGGTCGTCTCGGCCGACGGGCTGACTGCCTCCGGCATTCGCCAGCGTGGGCGGTGGGGGTAGGGCGAGGCGGTAAACCGCCGGTAGTTCGCGTTCGGTACGCTCCTCCAGCGGCCCTACGTGACGTTGGTAAAGGTCGCGGGCAGCCAGTCGGAGTGCAAGGTTGTCGTGTGCGAGCAGTCCGGTGAGATTTTGCAGAACGGACTGGTCCACGGTGGTGCCTGACGTGGCGGCCGCGTCGATGACGGACAGCGCTCTGAAGGTGAGCTCCTCGTCCGCTGCGTCAAGGATCCCAGCGAGGACTGTAGAGGCGTGGGCATCGCCGGTCCGTAGCGCGGCCAGGAGTGTTTGCTGTGCGGCGTCGACGGCGAGGCGGTGTGGTGAGGCGAGCAGGTCGCCAGCCGCTGCGGCGATTGTGGCGGGCGCATCAAGGCTAGCGTCACGGGGGTTGACGGCGGGCTGCTGTGCGGGTTCGCGGAGCAGGACCTTGAGGTATTGCTCGACGTAGGATCCGAGCTGGTCGCGGTCGTCGATGCCGAACAGGTCGAGGTAGCGGTTCAGGTCGAAGATCATCTGCGGCAGGATGTGCCTGCTTGAGGCGGCGTCGGCAGCGAGTCGCCGGTAGGCCAGCGCGCGGGTCGGCTGGGGATCCATCTCGTACAGCGTCTGGAAGGCGGCCAGTAGTGAGCCGCCGTCCCAGTGGACGGGCCAACTCATTGGCTCGCTCGCCTGGATGATGCTCTCGGCGATCCGGTGCGCAACGTCTGCGGCGCCGAGGTCGGCGGCGCGTCGGGCGAGCCGTCGCCGAACTGACAGGGTAGAGCTTCTCGCGGGGAAGAGTTGGTCGAGCTGGCGGATGTCGTCGATCGACAGCCGCTGCGCAACCAGGTCCACAGCCTCGTCCCACGGGGTATTCCATGCCTCGCCCGCACTGCCCTGGCGGGCGGCCTCAATGATCGATTGTACGGTGCGGTGGCTGGCCAGAAACTGGTCGGCTTCCTCCTCGCCCGTTCCGCGCCGGCGTGACCGGGGTGGGCGGAACTCGGGATGGAGCTGGTCCGGCAGGCCCACGGCGGTCATCGGGATCGCGTTGTGCGCAGCGATGTCGGCGATCATGTGCTGCCATGCCGGACGAAGGGCGGTCGAACACGCTGTCTGGGTTCGCTCGCTCAGGGCGGCCAGGCGGTGGGAAAGCCAGGCTGCGCCGTTGACGGTTACGGCGATATTCGCCGCCGCCGTCACGAGGTTGACGGGAGGCCGGCTGAGGATAGGGATAGCCTGTTCGGCGAGGGTGATCCACCAGATCACGCCGGTGGCCTCTTCGGCGTGTGCTTGGAGCAGGCACTCGACCCGGGTTCCGAAGTCGATCACATCGTGGTGTTCAAGCCAGCGGCCGACTGACCAGGCGTGGCCGGGACGGCGTCGGCCATCTTCGACAAGCAGGTGTGACGCCGCGTCATGAGCACCCTCGGTTCGCTCACGCAGGTCGGGCAAGGTACCGGCAAGCCATCGGCTCAGGTGTTCGCCGTCCGGCCCGTCGAGGCGGGGGCCGAGAAGTTTGATCCAGGCCGACAGCTGGAGGTCCTTGCTGTGGTAGACCGTGAGACCTTCGCCGACGGCTCGGCGGAGCAGTCGGATCGTGTCGTTGTCTCGTCCGAGGTTGTGCATGAGTGCAGCGAGACGCACGAGCATCGTCGCCTGGTCAGCGTCGTCGGGCGAGTCGGCAAGCATCCGGTCGACGCGGTCCAGCAGGTGGCCGATCTCGGCGTCGGTCACGAACCCGGTCTTGGCCAGGGCCGGCACGACCTCGACGAACTCGTATCGCAGCAGGTCCCTATGGTCCTGCCAACGCTGCGTGTACAGATCCCAGAGGGCACGGACGTGGTCTCTGCCGTAGGCGCTGGCTGCCCCGACCAGCTGGACCAGCAGGTGGCTGCGCACCTGACCGATCTTGTATCGGGTGTGGTGGTCAGTGCGGCTGAGGGTCTGGATACGTTGCAGGATCGGTCGCACTCTGGCGATGAACTGGTGCCCGGCGAGCCTCCCGCCCGCCCATGCCGCCCCTTCGAGTTGGGCAACAGCGACCACCAGCCTGGCGACGTGGACGTAGCCCCACTCGTGGGCGATGGTAGTGATGATCAGGTCTTCAGGATCTGGTGTCTGTCCGCGCGCGGCCAAAAGCCGGTTGAAGCGGTAGAGCTGTTCCTGGTCACGCCACAGTTCTCGTGGGTCCGTGGGTAGGGGCGGCTGGCCGAGGCCGGCGATCCAGTTCCGTGCGAGATCGCGCAGACCGGCCTTCCACAGGCCTTCGCCGACGAGGACTCGGTGTTCGTCATCAAGATCGGTGGGCTGGAACCGCTCGGTAATCCGGGTGACCGTCGCGGCCGCGCGGTCGCGCTGGTGTGCCCACCGCCATGAGAGGGCCCTGATCCACATGGCCCGGTCGTCGGGATCTGACACGTCGAAATGCCCAAGCAGGTCGTCGGCCTCTGCCTCGCGGCCTGCCCGGTCGAGTTCATCGATGGCGCAGCCGAGCATCCCGCGTCGCGCCGCTGCTGTCGGGTCTGTCTCGTCGGCCGACGAGGACTGCGACAGTCGTAGCGCGCCGACCGCGTTGACGACACTGTACGGGCCGCGGATCAGCACCGCCGCGCGCGTCCACGCATACAGCAACTGGTAAGGGTTGCGTGCCGTCGCCAGCTCGGCGGGGCGGTGGAGCAGCTCGAGCGGCTCGTTGGCCTCGAACACCCTCGCCGCGTCGGTGAAGTGCCCACGGCGGTACAGCAGCCGGGCGATCCGTAGTCGCGTGGTGCGGTCGTCATCGATGCCGTACTGCGGTGCTGCGGTTTCCATGTACTCGATGGCGGTCTGCACCTGGTTGGTCAGGACCAGCAGCCTGAGAAACGGCTCCCGCTCGGGCATCAGGATGTCACGCTGGTTCTGCTCCGCCGCCGCGATCACCAGCCGCACCAACGCCATTGAATCGTTGTGCTCGGCGAGGGATCTCGCGGCGAGGCGAATGTCCTCGCCGACCGCCTCCACCGGCCGTAGGTGCTGGTACTGCACCCTGAAGAACTCCGGCGTCCCGGCCTCTAGGACGCCCTGATGGTCCTGGGCCGCGGCCAGGTGATACAGCAGTTCCCACGCCTGGGGCCTCGGCCCATCTGTGGTCCGACACATTGCCGCGAGTTCACGGTGAAAGCGGCGATCCTCGTCCGGCTCGAACTGTCCGGCGATGCGCGCGGTTCGGTCGGCGAGAAACAGCCGGAAGGACTCGTGGAAGAAGTACCAGCGCTCACCCTCCCGACGGAACAGGTGTGCGGCGCGTTCTCGCAGCCTGCGTATCACATCCGGCCGCTGACCGTGCTGTTGCAGCCATCGGAAGTCGATGGCCGTACGCACGCGGCAGGCCAAGGCCGCGAGTCCGACAACGTCATGATCGTTCTCCAGGGCCGCCCACAGCCGGCCGTACAGCACCGCCACATCGCCGCCAACCTCGTGCGCGGCTGCCAACCAGACGGCCCGCTGATCATCGGGTAGATCGCGCAGTTCCTGGAGCAGATAGGTGAGGATCAACGGATGCCCATGGGTGACCCGCCAGAGCCGATCCGCATCGACTTGGAGCTCCCACGCCTCTGCGAGCCGGCCCACCGACACGCGGCTAAGACCGGCCATGCTGATCACCCGGCCTACGTCGGCAAGCTGTGTGCGTATGTCCGCGTGCAGCATCGACACGGACTGACCACCCACCACGATCGTCACACCGTCGGGCAGCGCCTCCGGACGGGGCAGATACCGCAGCAGCGACCCGTCGACGCCACGCTCACGCTCGACGTGGTCGAGGCCGTCAATGACGATCACTGCATGGTCGCCGGACTCCTGGAAACGCTCGCCCAACTGTAGGAGCTTGGCCTCCAGCCGTGCGGTCAATGACGGCACGTCGAAGTCGACCGGCACCGGTCCACGGGGCAGACCCGCACGTTCCAGATTCAGCACCAGATCGTGGAGAAATGTGCTCGCTTCAAGGCTTGTCCCGCCGATGTCTAACCGGCCGGGTACGTAGGCGTAGTAGCGGGCCACCACGTCCTCACGCCCGGCGAGCGTCCGTGACAGCAGCGTCGATTTCCCGGATCCAGCGCTTCCCACCACCGCGATATAACCAGTGGTGAACTCATCGAGCGCGGCCCCGAGGGCGGCCACCGTCGTCTCGACTGGCTCATAGTGTTGGGGCAGCGGAAACTCCTGCATCGAGCGCAGATCGAGGCGCTGCCGCCACGCGCCACCGAGGTGATCGACAAGGACCTCCTTGTCGATCTTCGTCAGGCGGCGGGGGTCGGTCGCGAGACGCAGCAGACACCCCATGACATCACGAAGATCACGTCTGTACGCGGCGCCGTCACGGCCGGGAATATCGGTCTCGCTTGGTATACGCTCGCCAAGCTCAACGCGAACCAGACGAAACTCCGCCAGTAGAGTGACCTCGTCAACGCCGCACGCCTCGGACAGCTCGGTCCACAGCCAACGCCATCGCGACGGAATGTCGTCAGGTGTCCCGAAGGCCCCGTCGGTGGCCGGCGTCAGCAGCTCACCAACGGCCGCCGCAGGGCTCACACTCTCCGGTCCGCCCTGCATCGCCGCACGCGATCCCACAAGGTTGCTGTACAGGTGGGCGAACACCGACCGATCAGGATGCGACGCTGCCATCGTCCGACGATCACTGACTAGATCGACGAGGTAATCTCTCAGCTCGCCCACGCGATCTGGCCACCAGCCTGCGACCACTTGAACTGATAGGCGTCGAGCCGCCGCAAGCTAGCCAGTTGAAAGTCGTCCAGCCGCCCGGCAGTAGGATCAAGAATCGCCAGCCACTCGAGCGTCTCATCGGACAGCGCCTTGACCACCAGACCAGCCGCGATCTCGTACTGAGGCACATAACCGGCCAGCGCACTCCGCTCGCCAAGGGCAGCGGGACGGTCGAAGGACACATCCTCGACATCGGTCACCTCTGTCCCTCCGTCCGGCCTACAGCGGCGCCTGGATCCGCTTGAATCGAGATGTTAGAGGCTTTCTCCGTCGTCGCGTCGACCTCGACGAGGAGTTCGCCAAGTCAGCCGATCTTCTGGTCGGCGCCGACAGTCGTCCTCACCGCCTCGGCGAGATTGAGGCTCGGGCGGCGCCGACCAGGAGAGCGCGGCCAAGGATGTGGAGATCCTCGTCTTATGACAGAACGGGATCTTGCTCCGGCAGAATTCGAAGCCACGACTGGACTGGACAGACCGAGCGCTGCTCGCCGCCCTGATCAGACTTCTACCCCGTCCCGGAACGTCCTCCGGGTGAGGCCCAGAACAGCCTTCGTCGCGGCTGCAGTTCCCACCTTCTGCGCGAGGAGCAGATCCAGACCAGGCACGACGAGATCATGCCAGATCTAGGTCTCGTTGGGCCGCCTCTGTGTCCTCGGCCGACCCAACAACCCGATCTTCCAGCCTGCCGCCCTGTGCTGGATCACCGGTTCTGTGCCATACCAGAACTCGCTCAGCGGTGTTGAACTGGTGTATCGACGATCAGTTCAGGTTGCCCGGCTGTACTCGTTGATCACCCCGTTGAGGCGGCGTCGGCGGCGTATGGGCTGGCCTATGGGGCGGTGGCGGGAAGCCTGTAGCCGACCGAAAGGACGACAGGCGGCACGGGTGCCTCGCCGAGGTGCAAGGCATCCCTGCCTCCCGTTCGGGTGCTTCCGGCGATGGTCAGTCGAAGATCTGAGTCACCTTGACGGTGATACGCCGGGGGTAGCTGTCGACGACGAGGTACCAGTAGTCGTCGTAGGGCACCTCCAGGTCGACGGGGCTAATGTCGTAGAAGCCACCGACGTACTCGTACTCGTCGCCGTCGAGATACGCCTGAAACGAGTCGGCGTCCATGAGGCAGACCCGGGCGGTCGAGCCGCGAATCTCCACCTCGAACATGCCTCCGCCCGCGCAAGCGCCGAGGTTCCAGTACAGGTGCTCCACACGCTATGTGTAGCGGACGGTGCCACTGAGTGGAAGTCGCTGAAACTCGACTCGCCGGGGTCGGCCCGGTCAGTGGTCCGGTGGCAGGACTAGGTCCAGGAACTCGGCGTAGGCGTTCTCGTCGGCCAGCTTGCCGTCGAGGGCGAGTGCTTGGCGCAGGGAGAAGCCGGTGACCGCCGGCGGTATGTTCAGGGCACGGTCGGCCTCGCCGACGATCTCTGCGACGACGGCTCGGGCCTGCTCCGGCTTGTGCTGGATGAGCCAGTCGAGCGTCCGGGTGATCGCGTGATTGATCGGGTAGCTGACCTCCTCGTTGCCCTCTGTGCGTTGCCAGTCGGCGAGCTCGAACAGCACAGCGGCGCGGATCGTCGCGCCAAGGTCGTTCAGGGGGACGATCCGGTCGAGGCTGGCGGCTGCCGTCCAGGCGACGTCGTGGGCGACCTCGCGCACAGCGGCCTTGGTGCGCCAGCGCAGCGCGAACCGCTTGCGGTTGCTGTCGCGGTCCCACAGGTCGATGGAGAAGGCGTTGGTGAAGTAGTCCCACAGCCGGGCCACGCCGACCGACAGGTTGTCATGGTCACGGTCGGCCATGGTGCGGGCGACGCCGTCGCGGGAGCGGCGGCGGGTTTCGGCCCAGTCCTCGGCGACCGGGCGCGACCACATGCTCCGCCCGCCGACGATGGCCTGCGGTAGTGGTACCTCGCTCTCGCCGCGGGCCTGATAGGCGCGCAGGGTGCTGGCGCCGATTCCAGCGACCTCGGCCAGCTCGGCCACGCCGAGCAGTTGGTCCGCGGCGAGTTCCGGGGCGGTCAGGTGCACCACGCAGCCGGCCAGGTGCCGGCCGTCGCTGTGCCGGGCCGCCCAGAGTGCGAAGTCATCACGCCAGTGGCGCGACCCGGCCGGCCGCAAAGTGTCCAGGTCGAGATCGGCGATCGCCCACAGGACGCCCTTTCCCGGGTCGCCCTGCGGTTGGTCGGCGGCGCTGATGGTCAACGCAGCCGGGACCGGCCGGTTGACGTAGACCTCCCGAGCTTGGTCAAACACCTGCGATGGCCGGTACCACGTCGCACCGTCCCACCAATAGCCGCCGGCACGAAACAGCAGCGCCTGGCCCTCGTACGACATGTACGCGCTGGCGACATCCTCGTCGCGGTACAACACCACCGACCTGCCGTGCTCGGGGTGCCACCGCACCACCCAGCCCAGGTCCGGCCGCAACGCGTCGGTGGTGAACGCGACCCAACCACCGTCCTTACACGGATCCGTGCGACCCCACGTCCCACCGCCGGGCTTACGGCCGCTCGCCTCGATCGCGCCCGGGTCGTGTATCGGCAGGTGGGAGTCATCGACGAACGGCAGGTCAGGAATCGGGTGATCCGTTCGCAACCCGTTCCCCACCGCCACGTACTGGTACGACAGCGCCAAACCTCAACCCTCCGAGCATTAGTGCTGTAACTATCTACAGCATAGCCGATGAAGGGTGGCAACGCTCCAAGCCTTCACAATCGACAAATCGGCATGCGGCTGATCAAGCGGCTGGCGCGCCGGGCCGGGTTCGCCCCGGCGAACGCGCTGAGCCCGCACTCGCTGCGGCGCACCGCGATCACCGAGTTCCTCGCTATCAGCGGTGGTGACCTGTGCCGGGCCGAGGACTTCGCCGGTCACGCCGACACGCGGACCACGCGCGTTACGACCGGCATCGCGATCAGCTGGACAACTCGCGGGCCGGTTCGGTGCTTCCGGCGCCAAGCGGTAGCACGGTCTGATGCTCGTTCAGCTGGGTGCGACTCAGGCTGCTGCCGTCTCGATGGCGGGTAAAGCATCCTCCATCCGTCGAAACAGTCGGGCACCGTCCGGCACTTTTGCCTGCGCTCTCATCAGGTAGCTGGTCATCTTCTTCTCGCCGACGACGATGTCGGCGTAGGCGCTGGCCGTGGATAGGAAGAGGGTGTCGTTGAGATCGTTGCGGTGCCATTTGTCATCGGCGTTGGAGACTCGTAGGTGCACCAGTTCCCGGAATCGTCCGAGCATGGGAATGGCCGCGATCTCGGTCTCGGCGCGGAGGGTCCACCACTGAGCGTTTTTCATCCTCGGTAGGTCGGGTTCTCGACC